>NZ_JBLXAH010000021.1:0-7059 GCF_048266065.1 Arthrobacter sp. | reverse complement strand
CCGCACCCTATGGACCCTTGCTATTGCGTCGGCGTTTTAAAGTTCGGGCTCAGCATTATTGACCCACGCACCTAGGCGGTCCGGCTAGAATCCCAGCCCGGCGCGGGCGGCCTCGATTCCCGGGGCCGCCCAGCGTGCCGCGTGCTCGGTGCTGGAGGCCAGGCTGCGGGTGATGGCCTTGTCGATGTAGACCGTGCCGTGCAGGTGGTCGGTTTCGTGGGCGAAGATCCGGGCCTGCCAGCCGGAGAAGGCACGATCGATGCCCTCGCCGCGTTCGGTGGTGTACCTGACGCGGAGGTCGGCCGGACGTTCCACGACTGCCTGGTAGCCGGTGAAGGACAGGCAGCCCTCGTAGAAGGCAGCGGTCCGGTCCCCGTGCGCCGCGTAGGACGGGTTGATCGCCGCGAAATAGTCCAGTGTTTCCCGTTCGCGGACCGCTGCGGCGTCGGCAGCGGGCTCGAAGCGGTCCTCCAGCACGGCGATGCGCAGCGGCAACCCGATCTGGGGTGCGGCCAGACCCACGCCGGGTGCGGCCTGCATGGTGGCCCGCATGACCCGCAGCAGCCTCTCCAGGGTGTCGTCGGGCAGTTCGCCCGCGTATTCCGGGGTGCCGGCGCGCAGGACGGGATGCCCCAGCTGGACGATGGGCGGCAGGGTGGTGGCCACCGGCACGCCGTCGTCGTCCCAGTGGACCGCGGCGACCATTGTCTCCACGAGGTCGAGCAATGCGGCGGGGGAGAGGTCCCCGTTCCTGAGGTGGTTCGATGCCACGATGTGTCCTATTCGTTGTTCCCGGTGCTGCCGACCGGCTCCCGGCCGACGCCCCACGGGTGTAGTGCCGACAGCCGGCTGGCCAGGCGGGCGGCGTCCACCGGATGCCCGCTTGCGGCCGTGGGATCCGGTGCGGTCATGCAGATGAGGTCGGTGCGGATGTCCCGGTCGTAGAGCACGTCGATGAGGTTCGCCAACCGTTTCCAGGCGCTGGGTCCGGCCCGGTCGGGTGCCGGGATCCCGTCGATGACGACGTGGTCGAATTCCCCGGCCAGGTACAGGTAGTCGGACGCGGCGGTGGGGCCGTCGCAAATGGCCCGGAAATCCAGCCATACCTGTCCGGCGGAGGCCCGCAGCGCCGGGAACCCATGGGTTGTCGGCTTGAGGTGGGTCTGTTCCTCAGCCGCGGGAATCGTCAGGCCTGCGGCGTGTAGTTGCCGGGCCGAACCGGGGACCATGAGGTGCCCGGCCGCATATCCTGTGCCACCGCCCGGGCCTGGGGCCACGGTCCGGTAGTCGGTTCCGCCGTCGAGCAGCGTGACCGTCATCGAGTGGTTGATCAGCTCGATCGTCGACTCGAAGAGGTGATGGAAGTACTCGCTGGGCAGCAGCTGGTCCGGGGCAGAGTTCGACGTGGAAATCAGCAGGATCCTGCGTTCGAAGATCGCCTTCAGGGTCCGGGCGAAGAACATGGCGTCTCCGGGATCGTGCACGTGGAGTTCGTCGAAGCACAGCACCCGGGTGTCCCCGAGCAGCTCGTCCAGGGCCCGTTCGATGGGTGGCCTTCCGTCGGCCTCCTGCGTCCCGGCGGCGTGGGTCCGGGCGTGCAGTTCGCGGAAGAAGTCGTGGAAGTGCAGGCGGCGCTTGTGTTCGGTCTGGACTGCGGAGTGGAGCAAATCGAGCAGCCATGACTTGCCGCGCCCTGGCGGGCCGTGGACGTACTGGTGGCGTGGGGGCCCTGCCTGGCGGCGGGACAGTGCATCGGAGGCCGCCACTGCGAGGTCCTGCATCAGCTCCTGTTGTTCCGCATCGGGCTCCAGGCCGCGTTCCGCAGCGGCGGCCAGCATCCGATCGAGGATTTTGCGCCGTGAATTGCGGGCGCCAAATGCCAGGGACGAACGGGTCATCGGTCACCCATCCCCACGTGTCCTCTTCGCCGGACGGCGACGGGGCAGCCGGACGCTGAACGAGGGTTACGCATCGGGCAGTGCGGTGCTCTCGTCGGTGCCGGACTGGTTGGTCCGGGCGTCCTGGATTCCCCGTCGGACCGCTGAACGGACGGTAGTGTGCAAAACGTAGAAGAATACGATGAGGCCCAGCAGTCCAAGGACCAGGGAATTCAAGGCGGTGGCGTCCATGACGGGGAGTCTAGCCGGTGCACGCCAACACCGGATGACGGCAAGGAGTCGACGTGGAAGCCGATGACGCCGTCAGGCTCGCCTTTGACGCCGCACAGGAGGGGCTCCCCGCCGGACAGACAGCGGCCTTGGTCCTCCGAGAAGCCGGCTGCGACGACATCCAGGCCATCATGGAACTCAATGACCGTGCCAAGCGCGCCGGCGGCACCCTGGCGTCCTACCTTGCCGTCGTGGAGGACGCGCAACGACTTCTTGTCGTGGCCTGCAGCGGCACCGACGTGGTCGGTTGGGCCAAGACGCATTGGTGGGGGCATGCGGACGAATCGGCTCCCGCAGGCCACTATCTGGGTGGTGTCACCGTCGATCCGGCGTGGCGGCGTCGGGGGATCGGAACCAAGCTGACCAGGATTCGACTGCACTGGATCTGGGGGAGGACCCCGGATGCCTGGTACGTCGTCAACGCCACGAACACCGCATCCATTGCGATGCACCGGGACTTCGGCTTCACCGAGATCGCCCGGGCCACTGCGTTCCATACGACGGGATTCGAGGATGGGAACGGCTTGCTGATGCACGCACAACGACCCATCGGGTTTCCCAATCAGTAAAATTCTTGGGGGAGTCGCCAGGACCTCGCTGCGTTGGTGGTTGCCTTACCGAGGGGCGGTCCGCTCGAGCGGGATCGGAAAGGCTCCCGTGTGGATCCCGTCTTCAGGCTTGGATAATAGCCAGCCACCGTGGCCCGCAGGGATGCCCGTTTCGTGCACCATCGAATTGACCAATGTTGCCAGAGTCGGGCTGGCATGGCGGCCGGTGGCCGTGCGGTCGGCGGGCCTGAGGCCAACGGGCGGATCTTGGCGATCACGTCATGTCTGCGGCAGGCGTCGTCGTTCAGGATTGCGCGTACCGAAAGCCCGCTGGTGGTGACCGCGGATCGTTCGTCCTCGTCAACGTGAGCATTGAGGGCAGGCAAGAGGTTGCAGGGCAGGTGTCCGAAATCGGTACGCGGAAAATCGCCACAAGACGACTGTGGCAACCTCTTCACGGATCGATTGTCAGTACGCCGATAATCTACATTATGTCAACTAGTACTCTGTGTATCTCGTCGGATGAATCATCCAAGCCCTCTCCCGCGGCCGTTCGGCTCCGGACGCTCGTCGCCCTCTGGGCCGCGGTGTTTCAGGGGTCCACCGAATTGGAGCGGCAGCGGCAGCCTTTCCGCGGACCTGCGCAGAGCAGGACCTGAGGCCCCGAGAAACCACCCCTGACTTGCTCGTTTGCTTAGATGATGCAAGTGATGAATCATTGATTCAATCTTTGCAGCGGACTTGGAGGCGGAATGGCGGTCGATGGATCAGGGCGGGTGTATCTGCTGGGCTCCGTTCCGCTCTTGCATCCCGAACAGCAGACCTTGGACGAGATGCTGGACGGCTGGCGCAACCAGCAGCTCTCGCGGAACCTCAAGTTCGACACGATCGACCAGCGCGCCCGGTATGTCCGCAGGTTCGTGGACCACGTGAACGAGTTTCCCTGGAATTGGACGCCGGCCCACGTCGAGGAGTACTTCGGGGACCTGCGCTCGATCCGGCGCGTGAGCCATGCGACACTGCGCGCCCACCAGTCCGCGCTGCGCCACTTCACCTCATACGTCTCCAACCCCGACTACGGCTGGGATAGGGCCTGCGAGCAGCTCTTCGGCACCCATCCCGCCCAGGTCTTCTACGAGTGGAACACGGCCACGCACGTGCAGGAGTTCGAAGGCCGCCCCGCCAAACGGCCCTTCACCAAGGAGGAACTCCAGAGGGTCTTCGACCACGCCGACGACGAGGTCGGACTCATCGAGGCCTCGGGCAAGAAGGGCTGGCAGGCGGCCTACCGCGACGCCGTCATGCTCAAGGTGGCCTACTCCTACGGGCTGCGGTTCAACGAGCTCCGGCACCTGCAGACCGTCGACTTCGCAACCAACCCCCGCGCCCGCGGATTCGGGAGATTCGGGGTCTGCAAGGTCCGCTTCGGCAAGTCCCGCAGGGCCTCGCCGCCCAAGCCCCGCAGCGTGCTGACCGTCTTCGACTGGACCGCAGGCATCCTGGAGGATTGGCTCGCCAATGGCCGCGGAACACTCCACACGCCCGACCTCTTCCCCAGCGAACGCGGTGGCCTGATCGTCGAGTCCACCCTCCTGCGCCGGCTCCGGCGGTACCTCGACGAACTGGGAATGCCGTCGGACGGGCTGGACCTGCATTCACTACGGCGCTCCTACGCGACGCACCTGCTCGAAGCCGGGTGGGATCCTAGATTCGTGCAATACCAAATGGGCCACGAACACGCCTCCACCACCGGAATCTACCAATTCGTCAGCGACGACTTCCGCAACACAACCCTGCGGGCCTCCCTGGACCGCACGCTGGGCGAGGCCCTGGGACCGCAATCCGGAGGAGAGCAATGAAGCGCCAAGTCGAATACACGTGGCGGCTGGCCGAGCTGATGGCGGCCCGGGGACTGCACAACACCACCGACCTCATCCCCCTGCTGGCCGAACGCGGAATCAGCCTCTCCAGGCCCCAGGTCTACCGCATCGTCAACCAGAAGCCCGAACGCGTAGCCCTGCAGGTCATAGCCGCCATCTGCGACATCTTCTCCTGCGGCCCCGAAGACCTCATCACCGTCACCGCCGCCGACGTCCGGGCACGCAAGACCGGAACCAACAACTCCCCCAACGTCGTGGACCTCAACCGGACCGTCCGCCCACGCCGCGCCCGCATCATCGACGATGACGACTGAACCACCCGCAGGATTCACGCCGCGCAACACCGCCCGCGGCCGCCCCCGCACGAACGGCTCCGTCCAGTGCTCCCGCTGCGGCCGCGCCGCCGGCAGGGCACGGGCGACTTGGCCAGAAGGCAAGATCTGCGGTCCCTGCTTCACCTTGGCGACCCGAGCCCGCGGCACCTGCCCCGACTGCGGACAGCACAGACTCCTCCCCGGCCCACCCTCACGCGAGGGAGGACCGCGGTGCGCACCGTGCGCCGGCATCCACCACGACTTTCACTGCACCCGCTGCGGCCACGAAGGCGAGTTCTACCGCCGCGGCATCTGCGCCCGCTGCGCCCTCAGGGACGACCTCACCGCCCTGCTGCTCACCAACCCAGCCGATCCGAAAAGCACAGCAAGTCTAATCAACGTCCTTTGCGAGGCGGAGCGCCCCGAAAGCGTCATCACGTGGAAGCGCTCCCCCAAGGTCCAAGCACTTTTGGCATCCCTCTCGAGCGGCCAGACACCTCTGACCCACGAAGGGCTCGACAGCCACAGCGACAGCGCAGGACGAGCAGCCGACCACCTCCGGGCACTGCTCATGCACCACGACCTTCTCCCCCAGCGCGACCCGTACCTCAGCCGCTTCGAGACCTGGATAGACGACAAGCTCCGCGCCCTGCCGGCCGAAGTCGCCAAACCCGTCGAACACTTCGCCAAATGGCACCACCTCAGGCGCATCCGGGCCATGGCAACCCCGGACTCGACTGCCCGCGGCCCCGTGCATGCAGCCAAACAAGAGATCACAGAAACCATCAAATTCCTCTACTGGCTCTGGCAGACCCACCAGCGCACCGCCTCCACCAGCACCCAGCAGGACGTTGACACCTGGCTCTCAACGGGACCAACCACAAGAAAGGCCATCCGGACGTTCTTCGTGTTCGCGAAGAAGTCCGGCACGAACACGCGTGTCGAGATCGGCCACTACAAGGCCAAGAGCCGCCCGGCCATCACGCAGGACGAACGCCTCGCGTGGCTCCGGGAAATGCTCACCGGCACCAGCGAGTCCCTGCCCTACAGGGTCGCCGGCATACTGCTTCTCCTCTACGCCCAGCCCCTGGTCCGGGTGGCCGCGCTCCGCAGCGACACAATCAGCGTCAACGACACCACCGGGACGCTGAGCATCACCCTCGGCACGCATCCCGTGCCCGTCCCGCAGCCATTCGCGGAACTCCTCACGCAACACCTCCAAAACCGCCCCAATCTCAGAACGGGATCGGGGACGGACAGCCCCTGGCTCTTCCCGGGAACCCGGACAGGCCAGCATCTCCACCCCAACACCATCATGGACAGACTCCGCAGCCTCGGCCTCGAACTGCGCGGCGCGCGAAACACCGGCCTGGACGAACACCTCGCCCTGGCGCCGCCACCACTGGTCGCCGACGCACTCGGCTACAGCCACCAGGTCGCATTCCTCCACTCCGAAGCCGCAGGTGAACCATGGACCCGCTACGCCGACCTCAAATCGAACCGCAGTGTCCGCCAGCCCTAGGTGCCGCCCGCCTCAGCCGTGCTGCCGCTGCCGGGAGCCCATGGACGATAGCCTTTGCAAGTGCACACTGACATGCCAGCCACCCCTGGTTCCAATCGACGATTCGGGCTGATGCGCCTGACCCCTCGCCAAGCACTGCTGGCGCTGGTTCCTGCGGCCCTTGCGTGCGCGGCCGTCGCTGTCGGCGCCGGCTTTCTGCCCCCGGGCGTCCTTCTGGTGCTGGCAGCCGCAGGTTCAATTCCCGCGATGCTGGTCGTGGCCTGGGGGACCCTGAAGTTCCGCAGCTACTACGAGGTCAAGCGCTCCAAGGCGGACCTGCTGACCATGCTCTACGCCACCCTCATCCAGTTGTTGGCCCTGGCCCCAACCGCCTACCTGTTTGTCACGATGCTGAGCAGCTACGACGCGCTGGCGGGCCAGACACCGTAGCCATCCACCAACTCCAGCCCGCGAAACGATGGATGGACCGAAACGGTCGCGCATGAGCCACAGAGCGACCGACTCCTTGTTCTTTGCACCATTACCTGCTGCCTCGATTCACGAACACGCCCGGCCTAGGTGCGTGGGTCGGTAGTCGTTTGATGCCGGCCAGCGTTTCATCAGAATATCCATTGGGTATCGAAGCGG
>NZ_JBLXAH010000020.1:0-8015 GCF_048266065.1 Arthrobacter sp. | reverse complement strand
TCGCCGTCTGGGCTCGCGCTTCGGTGACGTGGCGATCCCGGACAACCTTATCGAACAGGTCAAGGCCCGCGCAGTGGATGAGTATTCATTGCTGCTGACTCCCGGTGAGCGTGCCCCGTTGGTGGACTCGCTGGGGCGCGAGGACGGGTCCTCGAAGTACGCGAAGGCCCACCGCGAGGTCTACACGTCCTCGGGTGTCCTGCACAGCGAGGACCGTCTGTTGGAGGCAGCCCAGAAGAAGGTCATCCCCGCCGCGACCGGGGAAGCGTTTGAGCGTGCCCTGGCCATGCAGGGCAAACAGTTCGACGCCGGGCAGTTGGCCATGGCCCGTGAGTTCGCGTGTTCGGACAAGCTGCTGCGTGTCGGTGTCGGGCCGGCCGGGGCCGGCAAGACCACCGCGTTGCGCCTGGCTGCGGACACGATCACCGAGGCCGGCGGGAAGGTCATTGGCCTGGCTCCCACGGCTGCGGCTGCGGCAGTGATGTCCGGGGAGCTGGACGCCCCCGCAACCACCATTGACTCCTTCGTGCTCCAACACCGCACCGCTTCTGAGCGGGCGATCATCCCCTCGCCGGGCGATGTGATCGTGATTGACGAGGCCGGAATGGTCGGCACGGGCCTCTTTGCCGAGGCGGTGACGATTGCCGAGCAACACGGTGCCGTGGTCCGCGCACTGGGCGATGACCAACAGCTCTCCGCCGTCGGTTCCGGTGGAGCGTTGCGCCTGATCCGCAACGAGGCCGGGGCGGTCCATCTGGAGGATCTGCACCGCTTCCGCAACCCTGACGGGACCGCGAACGAGGCCGAGGCCGCCGCCACCCTGGCGTTGCGCGAACCGCCGGCCATTGGTGCCGATGACCCGTGGGCGTTTTACCGGAACCACCACCGGGTCGTGGGTGGTGACGTGGAGACCATGACCACGGAAGTCTTCGAGGCCTGGCAGAAGGACACCAACGCCGGCAAGCACTCGGTGATGATGGCCTTCGACAACAACACCGTGACGGAGCTGAACGCCCGCGCCCAGTCCTACCGTCTCGGGACCGGGGACATCAGCGACGGACCCGGCGCGCTGCTACGCGACGGGCTAACCGCCCACGTCGGGGACGTGGTGGTGACCCGGAAGAATGAGCGGCTCATGTCCTTGAACCAGGGCAAGGACTTCGTGAAAAACAACGACGTGTGGACCGTGACCGGTGTCCACGCGGATGGAGCCCTGGCAGTGAAGCACCGCGACCATGGCGGGGCGACAACCCTGCCCGGTTCCTACGTCCAGGAATCAACGATGCTTGGCTACGCCTCCACAATCCACCGCACCCAGGGCGCGACGTGCGACACCACGCACGCGATGATCTCCTCCGGCCTCACCCGTTCCCTGGCCTACGTCGCCGCCTCTCGTGGCCGCGAATCCAACCACCTCTACGGCGCACTGGAGAACGGGGAAACCCTCGACGGTTTGCTGGAGGCCGTGGCCGCGAACCACGACACGAACCTGACCGCCCACGAGCTCGCTGCCGCCGCTCGCGCCCAAGCACGCTCCATCCCCGACCGTGCTGCCGCGTACCGCGACGTTGACGAGCAGGCAGGCATGGAGCGCATGAAGATCCTCGCCCGCCGCACCCTCGGGGACGGTCCGGCCCAGGAGATCATCGAGACCGACTCCTGGACCCGGCTGGCCAAGGGCATGGGAGAAGCCGAGCGCGCCGGCGTGGACCTGCCCGAAGCCCTGGCTGGGGCCTACGGTGCCGAAGGATTCGAGGACGTCCAGGACAAGGCAGCGGTGCTGGCCTGGCGGCTCGAAGCAGAGACCACCGCGACACTGGCCCTTGCCGGCGGTGAACGGCCCCTGGCCAACGTCAGCGACGAGCACCTTGCCACCCTGCACGAACGCGCAACCGAGCACCAGGTGCGCGCCGGGAACGTCCTGGCCCAGGAAACACCCGATGCCGGACAAAAGCCGTGGACGCAGCGCCTCCACGGGCACCTGACCGACGACGGCCTGGCGGCCCGGATCAAGGCAGCTGCCGAGGAGCGTGCTCGCCAGATCCCCTCCGACCCGGAAAACCACACCGCAGAGCTGTCATGGCAGCTCGTCCAGCTCGACATGGAGAAGCAGCTCCGCGCGCAGCTGCCCGAAACCGTGTTGTTGCGCGAGACCCTGCAACGCGGCGGCACCGAGCGCGCGAGCCAGGCACGGGGTGTGCTGGACCGTATCGAGCGGGAGCAACTGATCCGCCAGCGCATCACCACCGAACGCCCGGCCGAGACGATTCCGGACGGCCTGCCCGAATGGATCGCCCCCGTCCGGGCCATCGTCCAGTGGGACACGCCCGCGCTGTTCCGGCAGGAGCTTGCCGAAAGGCGCGGGGAAATGGTGCCGCAGTTCAACCGCCTCGGTTCCGAACTGGCGGCCGAACCGCCGGCATGGGCTGATGCCCTTGGCCCGGTGCCGTCGGACCCGGACAAGCAGCAGCAGTGGAGGGATCTGGCGGCCGAGATCTCCGTCTACCGGGACACCTATAAGATTCCGGTCACCGAACCCGCTGCGATCCCGGTGGAATACCGCGAGAAGGATCTCGGGGCGGAACTGGAGGCGAGGATCACCGCCATGCACAAGTACACCCAGCAGACCTCCCGCGAACCACTCTCGGCCGACGACGCGCACCTGATGCGCGAAGCGGCCGAGGTCGAAACCCGGATTGTGGAAGTACAGGCCCCGGCCGAGCAGGTCATCGACCACTTGCGCACCCAACGCGCCCAGGACTCCACGCTCACCCCGGAGCAGGCGCGCGCGGAACGCATTGCCGAGATCTCCCGCCGCTTGAAGGCATCCCGGCAACGTTCGGGCGCTGCGACACCGGAGCGGTCCGAAGCTTATGAGAAGGCACTGGCCGATATGAGGCAGAGGCGCGCAGAAGAAGGACGGGAGCGGCCTGCCGATGGACAGGAGCCAGTGGACAAGGCGGCAGAGAACCTGCGCAAGCTGCGCGCCTATCAGGAGAAAACCGAACGGGAACGCCAGCAGCGACGAGGCATGGATGATGGCCCACAGCAGGGCCACGACCGGGGGCCACGCTACAGCCGCTAGTCCTGTTGGTGGCAAGGTGATGGCCACCGGCTGTTTCGCTTGAGGTGGGTAGCGAAGAGCCGGTGGCCATCGTTCCGGTAAGCAGGCGTAGGTGGCGGGAGCCTGCCTACCGGAAATATATGGGACGTCGAGAGTCTATGCGCCCTCGCTGTCGTGTTGGTTTCTAGTTGGCGGCTGAGCCGATGCCGCCGACCAGCCAATCACCGCCAGGGGTGTCCTGGTGCATTTCGACGGTCCAGGTGCCGTCGTTGGTCTTGAACTTGGCGAGCACCAGTTGGGGGTTGTGGGAGTCGGTTTCGAGCTTCGGGCCGGAGATGATCTTGTCGAAGGGAATCCGGGCGGGATCGATGTATTCGGCATCGACCGCGTATTCCTCCTCGAGGTAGGGGCGCAGTTGGGAGAACCAGCGCCGCTCCGGTTCGTCCGGTCGGGCGAAGAGCTTGATGGCCTTGGTGGCCACCACACCCGGCTTCTCGGCCGGGGCGGATGACGGGGCAGGCGAGCTGGCCGGGGTGGAGCTGGCGGCAGGTTCGGGGGCGGCCTCCGGGGCGCTGTCCGTGCCGCCACAGGCTGTCAGGGCCAGCAGTGTGCAGGCAGTTGCCACCATCGCGGAGAATGGCCGGCTAGGGCTGGTGGGGGCGGGCATTAGAGGACTCCCTTTTTCTTCAGGTATGGCACCGGGTCAACGGCGAATTGGTAGGTGGGTGCCCCGGAGGGGGCATTGGGGGTGGCGATCTGGAAGTGGAGGTGCACGCCGGAGGCGTTGCCGGTGCCTCCCTCGATGCCGATGGCTGTCCCGGCGGCCACGGTGTCCCCGGCCTTGACCTTGAGGGTTCCGTGGGCCATGTGGTGGAACTCGAACACCAGGCCCGGCTTGTCGACCTGCTTGGCGATCACGTAGGTGCCATAAGCGGACTTCCAACCCTGCCCCTGTTCGGCCACGGTGATCGTCATGTCCGCAGGTGCCAGGACATCGGCCTGGCCGCCCTTGGCGAGGTCAACGCCCTTGTGATCGGCGGTGTTCGCGTTGCACTCGGTACCGGCCGGGCAGGCCCGGCCGCCGAAGCCGCTGGTGACCCGGCCGCCGGGAAGCGGGTTCACCCACTTGCCAGAGCCCAGGTCGCCCACGGTTTCCCCATCCCCCGTGGGGCACGTCCCGTTCGCGTCGATGCCCTCGCCCTTTTCGGCGTCGTCCTGGCCGGCCTCTCCCGTGGAGAGTGCCTTGACGATGGCGGCGGCTTGGGGCCGGTACTTGGTGTAGTGGTCCGGGTCGGCGTTGCGCTGCACGCGGTGGATGGCCTGGCTGGGTGAAAGATCCTCCCACCCCTCGACCTGCTGCATGGCCTTGAAGAAGTTGGTGGCACTGATGCGTGGGTCCATCCGGTCCTGGTAGGAGCCCCACGCTCCGTTGGCCCGCTGTTGGAAGAGCCCGCGGGAATCGGGGCCGGCGGCGTCGCCGGAGTCGATGACCCTGAGCGTGGACTCACCGATGGCGGTCTGAACGCCGAGAATCTGCGCGGAGACCGGCAGTTTCAGATCCGAGGCGGCGGCCATGATCTTTGCGGCGTTTTCGAGCTGGTCACCGGAGAACCCGGCAACCTTTTTCGTGCCGGCGGGCACGGTCCCCGGTGTGCCGGGAACCGCGCAGAGGCCGCTGGCCACCGATGGGCCGCTGGTTCCCATGGCCACCAGGAAGATCAGCCCGAAGGCAACCACCACCGCGATCAGCGGCAGCAGCAGAACGGCCAGGCAGCCTTTACCCATGCTCGCCATCCCCTTCTTGCCCGTGGCGGGCTGGCTCCGCGTTGGATTGCCGCTCCAGCACTTCGCCGGTGGTCCGGTTCACGGCCGGCGCGCCCGGGCCCTCCTTGGGGGCCTCGGGCACGGTGTCCTCGACAAAGGCCAGGAAGTCCTCGCTGCCTCCGGCGAGCTGGACGCCTGGCATGTACGCGTCAACGTGTTCGCGTTGGGTCTGGCACGGTTTGAGGGTCAAGCGGTCCCTGATGGAATCCATCGTGGGCCACAGGCATTTTTGGAACCAGTCGACGAGTGTGTGGCTCGGCGTCTTGGCCTTGGGGTGGTAGCTGGCCTTGTGGGCGATCATGAGCGCGGTGAGTTGTTCCACCACATCCGGGTGGAGGTACCAGCACGGGGTGATCCAGCGGGTCCGGTCCGCGTGGTGGCACAGGATACGGTTCTGCAACCAGGCCACGAACGTGTCCAGCTCGACCCAGAGAGCCCGCTGTGCGCCCGGTTCCAGGGCATCCCACAACCACGGGCCGCCGGCAGGATATTCGGCCAGGACCGCCAGCAGGCCCTCCACGGTTTCCTCCGTGTTGGCCAGGCGTCGATCCAGTTCCGGGATGCGGGTCAGCAGCTCATCAAATTCCGCTGCCTCGGCTTCGTCTGGTTCCATCGCGTTTTCGCTCATGCCGGCACCTCGTCCTCTTCGGTATCCCCGGCCTCAATGGCGGCATCCACTTCCTTCTGCTTCGCTTCCTGTTCCGCGACGATGGCCTTGGCCTGATCGGCCTCGATGCCTTCCTGGCCCAGGCACCACAGCCGCGACTCCTCGAAGACCTTCCTGTCGGGGCGCTCCCACCAGGGGGTCACCTGGACCACTGCCTCGATCTCGCGGTAGACCAGCAGCACCTTGCCTTGGGGCAGCTTGCGAATCTGGTCCGGTCGCATCTTCTGGTCCAGGTGCATTGCCTTGGAGACGGTGACCCCGGGGGTGCCGTCCTTGCCGCTGTTGGAGGAGGAGCTGGTGTGCTCGGTCCATTCCTTGCCGATCAGATCGGAGATCTCCGTGAGGAACTTGTTATCGGAGATCCCGCCGAAGAGCACGCGGGCAGCCGAGGCGTTCACTATGGTCTCGGCCCCGTCCTCGCCCCACCGGGCCACCAGCTGGGAGCGGGATTGGGCGAAGACCCACGTGTGGATTCCGTTGCCGCCGCCCTCGGACATCAGCGAGGGCAGCGAGGGCAGGGCACAGGTGTTCGGTGCCTCGTCCAGGATCAGGGAAAGGTGCTTGGCCAGCCGGCCGCTGGCCGTCTTGCCGGAGGCCCGCACGGCTTCCTGGGTGATCGTTTCCACCAGGGCGGTGACGATGGGTGCGGTGGAGGCGTTCATCGACGGGCGGGCCAGGCAGTACAAGGTGTTGCCGGTCTCGGTGAATCGGGCGGTATCAATCCCCGGGTCCCCGGGCGCGGGGCAGAGCATGGAGAGGATCTTCTCGTTCTTCATCGGCCCGGTGATCTTGCCCAGGGTCGTCTTGGTGTTGCCGATGGTGTCCGGGTTGTCCTCGCGGCACCACTCGTCCAGGTTCGCCCCCCAGAGCGGGACCGTGGGGGAAAACCCCTCGATGAGTTCCTTGGGTTCAAGGTCCTGGAAGTTCTGCGACCAGGCGATCACATCGCGCATCGTGCCGCCGCGCTTGAGTGCAGCGGCATGGAGCATGGCTTCCAGGATGATGGTGCAGCCGGTGTTGAAGTGGGCCTCTGCCGCCGAGGGCGGACCCTTGCGGGGCATCGCATTGACCATGGCCGCTGCCCGTTCGCTGGCCACCTGGTCATCCTCGCAACCGGCCACGACGTTCCAGCGCACCTTGTCCGGGTAGCTGCTCAGCCCGTCGAAGTCCGCCACGTACACGCGGCCCTTGTCCCGGCGCGCCCCGGCGGTCAGGCGCAGCACGTCGGGGCGGGTGCTGGTGGTGATGACCGCGCCGGGCGCGTCAACGACCTGCCCGGCGACGATGAACGTCGTCTTGCCCGCCCTCGGTGGGGCGATCACGCACGCGGTGTCCTCCGCGCGGACGCCGACGGCCTTGCCCAGGTAGATGAATACCGGTGGGGCCAGCTCCGCCTTTTCCGGGCCGCTGATCCGCGCCCTGATCTCCTTGGCCGTCGAGAGGCCATGATCGTTCTTGTTCCGCTTGTTCTTCGAGGTGCGGGCGGCCTTGCGCTTGCGTTCGCGCCGGAGCTTGAGCTGGTGCAACACGGTGATGTATCCAGCCAGCAGCAGCACGGACAGGCCGGCCCATACCGCGACCGGCCAGCCCCAGGCATCGCGGGGGTTGCCCCCGACATCAACCGGCGTCCGGCCGCGCAGCACGGTATCAACCAAGGCCTGCAACGTCTCCAGGTAGTCCCCGAACGCCAGGTTCGTGGTGATCACCAGGGCCACATGCCACAGCCCGGCCAGGATGACGGCGAGCATGACCAGCTCGAATTCGACCTTCTTCGTGCTCGACGCGGTGGCCTTTTGCTGGCTGACCGAGATGTTTTCGCTCATCGCTGCCTATCCCCTCTGCTTGTCTCAGGCTTCCACTGGCGTTTCGGCCAGTGCCCCGTCGGTGTTGGTCATCTTCATTTCCCAATCGGAGCGGACGTGCTCGATTTCGATTTCGGGATCATCGGCCGCCGATTTCAGGAAGTGGTGGCCATTGGGCAGGGCCATGATCTCCGGCACCGATTCGGGGTTCAGGCCGAACGTGTCAGCGCACCACTGCGCCGACTTCGGGCGGGTCTGGCGGAAGATGTGCACGGTTTGGGCTTCCTCGATCACGGCCATGCCCGGCGAGCCCGGGGGCACGTCGGTGTCCTTGTGCAGGCAATACATGTTGGAGATACCCAGTCCACGGGAAAGCTTGATGTTCGAGCGTTGCTGCACTGCCAGCGGGCCGCCCAGGATATGGCCGGCTTCCTCGATGATCACGTTGGTGCGCATCCCCCTGTCCCGGCGCACCCGGCCCAACAGCCAGAGGTTGGACAGTCCCATGACCATGGGGATCACCGGCCCGGTTTCGGGTAGCTGGGAAATGTCGAAGGAGGAAACCTTTCCGTTGAGCTGCACCCCGGCGGAGGTTTCCCCGTCGAAGATGGCCCCGAAGTGTTCCAGGAGTTCGTTGAAGATGTTCCGCATGGAGGCC
>NZ_JBLXAH010000019.1:0-26981 GCF_048266065.1 Arthrobacter sp. | reverse complement strand
AGTCCGCTTCGATACCCAATGGATATTCTGATGAAACGCTGGCCGGCATCAAACGACTACCGACCCACGCACCTAGGTGCTGCATGGATCGGCCTAGGCGGTCGAGGCGGGTCACCGGTAGGGTGTCGCCTTCGCCTAGACAGTCGATCATGTCGTCGAGTTGGGGGCGGGATGCCTTGGCACCGCTCACGCCTTCGTCCGTGAAGATCCGGGAGGTCCCGACCGCGGTGAGTGCTTTACGCTGTGAGTCGAGGGGTGTGACGTGGCCTGCCCCTATGGCTGTGCCGACTCGTACGTAGCCGATGATGTTGCCGATGTTCGCCGTTATTCCTATCAACTCATGCGCGGGTATTGGCTATGAAATTAGGTTCTGGATTGAGTTTTGAGAATGCAAGTTTTGGCGACAATTCTGGGTTCACGACGAGTTGTGACACGTGCCCGCCGCTTGCCACGCGTCCAAGACTCCTGGCACTCGGTAGGATCGAGCGGTGAATGCGACTCCAGGCCACCGTAATCCCCGCAAATCCCTCAGCCGAATTGCTAAGACTTTCCTCAAATATGCGGCCGTTCCGCTCCTGCTAGCAATCCTATTCACGGCTGTCGCCACGGCCGCCGGATGGAGTCTCGACGCCCTGAACGCCGTGGGAGCATTCCTGGTTGCTGTGGGCGCGGTGTGCGGATCCATAGCCGAACTCGGCAAACGTCCTGGCATGGCTCCACTTGCGTGGGCCTTTACCGGCGTGGGCGCACTTGTGATCGCCATAGCCTCCGCTTACATGGCTGTCCATCCGCAATGACAACGAAAGGGCCACCGCCAAGCAGGACAATGTCCAACGGTGGCCCTCACCGTGTGCGACTACAGATCATGGTTGATGCTTGCCGCGTTCAACGCCGATTCCACGCCACTCAGGTAGTCCGCGCCGCGGTTCGTAGCTCCCAACGCCTCGGCATAGGCCAGGTCACCACGGAATAGCTCGAGGGCTGCGGCCATCAAGTCCGCGGCCTTCCAGTTCCGGGCGTCGTCGAGGTCGTGTCGTTGCTTGCCCATGGTGCTGCCTCCTGCGGGGTGATTCCTAGGGCCGGGTGAGCGATTCCCGGCCCCAAGCAGTCTGTGGTTACCGACTGATGCCGGCACTTTTCGTGAGCGCCTTGGCATGAGCGATGCTGACGAATTCTGTCCCGCCCTTGCCCGTAAAGGTCGTCCGGTCCCCGCGATGCATGGCCCAACGAAGCGTCATCACCGGTAGTCCCGAGGCCACGGATGCGCCGGCCGTGCTGGTCAGGTCCCCAGGTTCCAGCGTTGCCGTCCTCCGGCATCCGGCATCCGGCATCCGGCATCCGGTGGGCAATGGTCGCGGCGACTCCCCAGCGGTCCCGCCGAAAGGGGTTGTCGTCCCCCGAATTTCTGCCTCCTTCAAGGCGACGATTTCAGCGAACTGCTTGGCGGCGACCTGAGCCCGTTAGTCCTTTTCGATGACCTGGGCAACGGCTGGTACCGTCGCGATCGCCAAACGGTTCACAACCGCATCTCCAAGCTCATCCGGGTACAGCTCCATCGGATAGCCGCCGCCGGTCCGTGCGGTAGCCAAGTCGCCCTGGCGAATCGTTCGATAGCGAGGGCATCGCGCACGTCCGCGGACTTCAGGAACTGCCTCACCGTCGCCCCCGCTTCCAGGACAGGGAGGATGTTGAACTGCCAGTGCTGCTTGAAGTCGATCAGGTCCGTGGCGTCCTGCTTGATGGGCGGCGGCCGCTTCTCGAATTCGGGGATCGGCTCGGCGGCGGCCTCCCCCCCCCCCGCCTCTTGCGGGTAGCGACCTCGGCGAGGGCGGCAGTGCGCACCACCTCGAGCGCCTTGGCCGGCTTGGCTGCGACGCCCATGCCGGACAGGTGCGGGTCGGCCAAGCCCTGGGCGGAGGCCGAGTCGGTGCGGTAAGACTAGATGAGGTCCGCTACCGCGTAGGCGGTGGTCATGATGCTGCTCATGGTCTTCTTTCTTCGTTCGATTTTGGATGTGCACACTTTGTGCCCATCTTCCTGTAATCCCTTGTCAGGGCTTCGGGACTCATGTCGTGGCGAAGTCACTGACCTGCGACGGAAGGCCGTTGATCTGGCGTCCCACACGCTCATGATCCGCAATACCCACGTGCAGGTCGACGCCACAGCGCTCGAACAGATGAACGCGAAGAACAAGGCATCCAGCGCCCTTGTGGAGCTCGACGCGCTCCTGGCGTGGAGGTTCTGCCAGGATGCCGAGTGCGACGAGTGGGGCGAACTCTGGACGGACACGGGCCATGTCTTCACGATGGACGACGGTCGGCCGTTGCAGACCACCTACGTGACGCGCCAGTTCGAGAAGCTGCGGGTAGAGGCAGACCTGCGGAAGATGACCTTCCACGGATCCCGGCGCGAGCACGCCTCCCTGCTGATCGCGTCCGGGGCTGATATCGCCCTGGTGTCCAAGCGTCTACGGCACTCCAACATCGCCACGACGGCGAACACATACACGCACTTGATCGCATCGGCGTCCCGTGATGCAGCTTCCCGCGCCTCGTCGATGGTGCCCCGCAAACCGGCTCCTGTTCACACATTGCACACACCAGACGGTATTCCGGACATGAAGAACGCCCTGGCCGGAACCTCGAAAGGCTCTGACAAGGGCGTTTGCGGGAGCCTCCTACCAGATTCGAACTGGTGACCCCCTGTTTACAAGACAGGTGCTCTGGCCAACTGAGCTAAGGAGGCAGATCTGCCGGGCGACCGGCAGCATGAACAAGATTAGCCCAGGTGTGCTCCCGGGCGGAAAACGGATGGCCCCGCCGAGGGCGGGGCCATCCGTGGACTGTCGAGGAGTGTGGCTACTTGTTTGCGGCCACTGCCTCGTCCAGAAGCTGCTTGAGGTCCTGGGACTGCATGTCCCATTCCTTGCCGTTGACATACACGGCAGGAGTCCCTCCCACCTCGTACTGGTTGAAGGTGGTGTTCACGAACTGCGCCCACGGGCGGAATTTGGTTCCGTCGGCGCAGGAGGAGATGTCGCCGGCACCTGATTGCTCGGCGATCTCGGCGAGCTTGGCATTGGGCAGGCCCTCGCTGCCTTCCTCGGGCTGCTGCTCAAACAAGGCCGTCAGGTAGTCGTTGAATGCCTCCGGCTTGGAATCGGCGACACAGGCCACGGCGTTCGCGGCGCGCGACGAGTAGTTCGTGGGGGACGTCCGGTCCAGGAAGGTGGCGATCCGGTACTCCAGTTCGATGTCGCCATCCTTGGACATCTTGGTCAGGTCGGCGCCGTACTGTGCCTCGAACTGCTTGCAAATCGGGCAGCTCATGTCGGCGTAGACCACCACATGGACGGGCTCGCCCTTCTTGGCGGCCTTCAGACCCGCGGGCAGCTTCTTGCCATCGGCGGACGTGCCGGCCTCCGGGATCTGGTTCTTGTCCACGGTGGCAGCCGGCGTCTCGGCCAGGCCGTCTGCGGTGAGCGTGTAGCCGCCGTACTGGTTGCCGTGTGCGGGTGCCGGACCGGCGTCGGGGAAGCTTCCCTTGTTGTTCTGCACGATGATCGTCGCGATGACGGCGATGATGACCACCACGGCCACAACCACACCGAGTTTCAGGAACAGCGACTTGCGTTTGGAGGCAGCCTGCTGCTGTTCGTAGACCTTGCGTGCCTGCTCGCGGGCGCTAGCAGTCCTCTCGGCCTTGTTGGGCCGCGGGGCGTTTGATGCCATGGAAGAACAGTCCTTCTGTGGAGGAGTCGGTCGGGGAATCCCCACCTAGTTTAGGGCACCAATGCTGTGTATCCGCCGTGAACGGATCCCCGTCACCGTGCCCGGCATCAATGCGTCGTTGCCCTAGGCCGCATAAGCTCAGGGCAGGACATACCCCCAGCAGGCCAAGGAGGCATGACATGCCGGACACAGTCAGCAGCATCCAGGATCCCCGCAGCACGGCGGCATCACGCGAACGGCGCGCCCCCGTGACTGCCCCGAAGAAGGCCACCACCGGCGACTTCGATTTCGTCGTGGTGGCCAACCGACTGCCCGTGGACCGCGTCACCACTGCGGACGGCACCGCCGAATGGCGCCGCTCCCCCGGCGGCCTGGTCACCGCGCTGGCTCCGGTGATGGCCTCCGCCGAAGGCGCGTGGGTCGGCTGGCACGGTGCAACCGACGAAAAGCTCAAGGAGTTCGACGAGGACGGCATGCACCTGATCCCGGTGCCGCTGAGCGAGGAGGACGTGGAGCTGTACTACGAGGGGTTCTCCAACTCGACGCTCTGGCCGCTCTACCACGACGTGATCATGCCCCCGGAGTTCCACCGCACCTGGTGGGACCGGTACCGCGAGATCAACGTGCGTTTTGCCGAGGCAGCAGCTGCCGCGGCCTCGAAGAACGCCACCGTGTGGGTGCAGGACTACCAGCTCCAGCTCGTCCCGCGCCTGTTGCGGGCCATGCGGCCCGACCTGAAGATCGGCTTCTTCAACCACATCCCCTTCCCCCCGCTGGAGATCTTCGCCCAGCTCCCCTGGCGGCACCGGGTGCTGGAGGGAATCCTCGGTGCAGACCTGATTGGCTTCCAACGCCAGTCCGACGCCAACAACTTCCTCCGCTGCGTTCGCCGCTACCTCGGCTTCACGGTGAAGTCGCAGCGGGTCCATGTCCAGGACGAGGACGGCACACCGCGTCGGATCGCCCGCGCCGAAGCCCACCCCATTTCCATCGATTCCTCCCTCATCGCCCGGTTGGCGGAGGATCCGAAGGTCCTGGAGCGCTCCCGCGAAATCCGCGCCGACCTCGGAAATCCGGAGGTGATCCTGCTCGGGGTCGACCGGCTGGACTACACCAAGGGCATCCGGCACCGGATCAAGGCCTTCGGCGAGCTGTTGGCGGACCAGGAACTCACCGTCGGACAGGCAACCCTGGTCCAGGTGGCCAGCCCGAGCCGTGAACACGTGGACCACTACATCACCCTGCGCGAGGACGTGGAGGGCAGCGTGGGACGGATCAACGGCGAATACGACACCATGAGCCACACAGCAGTGCGCTATCTGCACCACAGCTATCCCGTGGAGGAGATGGTCGCCTTGTACCTGGCGGCCGACGTCATGCTCGTCACCGCGCTGCGCGACGGCATGAACCTCGTCGCCAAGGAGTACGTGGCCGCCCACGCCGACAACCACGGCACGCTCGTGCTCAGCGAATTCGCCGGCGCCGCGGACCAGCTGCGCCACGCGGTCCTGGTGAACCCCCATGACATCGACGGGCTCAAGGAATCGATCATGGAGGCCATCCGGATGCCCGAACAGGAGGCGGCGCGCCGGATGCGGATCATGCGCCGTCAGGTCACCACCAATGACGTCGCCCGCTGGTCACGGAACTTCCTGGATTCGCTGGCCTCGGCCGGCGAGGAGGAGGACTAGCCGTGGCAGTGGATTCCGGCCTCCGACGGGCCATCGACTCCCTGCGCGACGTCCGCCTGCTGCTGGTGGCCATGGACTTCGACGGGACCATGGCCCCCTTCGTCGATCGTCCCGCTGATGCCCGCGCGCTCCCCGCCTCGGCGGAGGCCTTCGCCGAATTGGGCGACGCGGAGAACACGGTCACCGCCCTCCTGTCCGGACGCGACCTGGCGGGGTTGCGCGCCGCCGCCCAGCCAGGGCCGACGGTGCTGCTGGTCGGCAGCCATGGAGCGGAACGCTGGGCTCCTGACGCGTTGGTCGGCACCGGCGACCGGGGCATCAACCTCGACGACACACAGGCCGCCCTGCTCACCACCGTGGGCAGCGTGCTCGAGGAGATCAGCGCAGCCCATGCGGGGACCACGCTGGAGCACAAGCCGGCCGGCGTCGTGCTCCACGTCCGCCAGGCGGAGCCGGCCGTGGGTGCCGCTGCCCTGCGCGCGGCCCGCGGACGGCTGGAGGACCTGGAGGGCCTGACGCTCGGTGACGGGAAGAACGTCTTGGAATGTTCGGTCATCCGGGCGGACAAGGGCTCCGGCCTGGAGTGGTTGCGCGACGTCGTCGACGCCGATGCCGTGCTCTTTGCCGGGGACGACGTCACCGACGAGGACGCGTTCGCCGTCCTGCGCCCCGGTGACGTCGGTGTGAAGGTCGGGCCGGGCAGGACGCGGGCCGGTTTTCGGGTCGACGGAATTGGCGATGTGCCTGACCTGTTGCAATCGCTCCTGGCTGTGCGATGATTGTGACACCATTCACAACGGATCGTCGGGCACGTACCTGCCCGTGAAGGGATTGATCACTCATGGCAACTGTCACCTTTGACAATGCAACCAGGCTGTACCCGGGCACCCAGAAGCCCGCGGTCGACCAGCTCAACCTCGATATCGCAGACGGGGAGTTCCTGGTCCTCGTCGGGCCCTCCGGTTGCGGCAAGTCGACCTCGCTGCGCATGCTCGCCGGGCTGGAGGATGTGAATTCGGGCCGCATCCTCATCGGCGACCGCGACGTCACCGATGTCCCCCCGAAGGACCGTGACATCGCCATGGTCTTCCAGAACTACGCGCTCTACCCGCACATGTCGGTCGCCGACAACATGGGCTTCGCCCTGAAGATCGCGGGCATCGACAAGGCCGAACGCACCGAGCGCGTCCGCGAGGCGGCCAAGCTCCTGGACCTCGAGGACTATCTGGACCGCAAGCCCAAGGCACTCTCCGGCGGCCAACGCCAGCGCGTGGCCATGGGCCGTGCCATCGTCCGTTCCCCGCAGGTCTTCCTCATGGACGAGCCGCTGTCGAACCTCGATGCCAAGTTGCGCGTGCAGACCCGCACCCAGATCGCCTCGCTGACCCGCCGGCTCGGGGTCACCACCGTGTACGTCACCCACGACCAGGTCGAGGCCATGACGATGGGCGACCGCGTCGCTGTGCTCAAGGACGGGATCCTGCAGCAGGTCGACTCCCCGCGCAATCTCTACGACCGGCCCATGAACGTCTTCGTCGCCGGCTTCATCGGCTCCCCCGCCATGAACCTGCTCGAGCTCGCGGCCGTCGCCGACGGCATCCGGTTCGGCGACTACACCTACCCCGTCGACGCCGACGTGCTGGCCTCGGCCAACGGCCAGACCATCACCTCCGGCGTCCGCCCGGAGGACCTGGAACCGGTCACCTCGGGCCAGGGCCTGCCCCTCGAGGTCGACCTCGTCGAGGAACTCGGGGCCGACGCCTACGTCTACGGCCACGCCACGCTTGATGGCCGCGAGATCCCGATGGTGTTGCGCGTGGACGGCCGCAAGCCGCCGTTCAAGGGCGACACCCTGCATGTGCGCCCCAAGACCGGGCACGTCCACATGTTCGACACCCGCACCGGCCTGCGTCTGGGCGACCCGGCCTCCGCCGACGCCCCGCAGGCTTCGCTCGCGGACGTCGATGCCCTGGCCACCGAGTCCGAGTAGCAACCCGGCAACCGATGGCGGCCCCGCGTTCCTGAGCGAAGGCGGGGCCGCCGTCATTCCCGCCCCGGTGAGCCCGGGACCAGCGCCGAACCGAGGAAGCGATGACCCGCCACTACGCCAGCTGGCACAACGAACCCACCGACTACACCCAGCGCGGGAAGCTGCCGCGGGAAACCGTCGTCGACGAATCGGCCCGCCCCCCGTTGGGCGGTTCCCTGAACATCACCTCGGCGACCATGGATTCCGCGTTGCTGGATTTGCCCTGGCACATCACCCTGGAGGACTGGCCGGCCCGGAACCTGGCGGCGTTGCCGCGCGGCATCTCCCGTCACGTGGTCCGCTTCGCCCTGTTGCGCGACACGGTCATCGCCGTGAAGGAGACCGGCGAGCACATCGCCCGGCACGAGTACCACATGCTGCGCAAGCTCAACCGGCTCGGTGTGCCCTGCGTGGAGCCGGTCGCCGTCATCTCCGGCCGCGTGGACGAGTCCGGTGCGGAACTTGACCCGGTGCTGGTCACCCGGCACCTGAAGTATTCGCTGCCCTACCGCGCGTTGTTCTCCCAGCGGTTGCGCCGCAAGACCCTGCACCGCCTCATCGATGCGCAGGCTCTGCTGCTGGTGCGGTTGCACCTGGTCGGGTTCTACTGGGGCGACGTGTCGCTGTCCAACACGCTCTTCCGCCGCGACGCCGAATCCTTCGCCGCCTACCTGGTCGACGCCGAAACCGGCGAGCTCTACCCCGAGCTCTCGGAGGGCCAGCGCGAATACGACCTGGAGATCGCCCGGGTGAACATCGCCGGGGAACTGATGGACCTCATGGAGGCCGGGCTCATCGAGGAGTCGGTGGACCCGCTGGCCACCAGCGAGCAGATCATGGACAGCTACCACGGGCTATGGCAGGAGCTCACCGGGCAGGACCGCTTCGACCTGGCCGAACGCTGGCGCGTGGATGAGCGGATCCGGCGGCTGAACAAGCTCGGCTTCGACGTCGATGAGATCGCCCTGCGCACCACCGCCGACGGCGCCCAGCTGCAGATCCAGCCCAAGGTCGTCGACGCCGGCCACCACCAGCGCCGGCTGTTGCGCCTGACCGGACTGGATGTCCAGGAGTTCCAGGCCCGCCGGCTGCTCAACGACATCGACGCCTACCGGGTCCGCAAGCATCCCGAAATGGACGAGGAGATCAACGCCGCGCTGTGGGTGCGCGATGTCTTCCAGAAGATCACCGAGGCGATTCCGCGCGAACTGCACGGCAAGCTCGAACCGGCCCAGCTGGTCCACGAGGTGCTGGAGCACCGCTGGTTCATCTCCGAACGCCGCGGCAGCAACGTCCCGATGTCGGAGACCATCGAGTCCTACATCGACACCGTCCTGCGCCACCGCCGGGATGAGGCGGCGATCATGCTCAACCCGCCCACCGAGGTCCTGGAGGTCATCGACCTCACCGAGAACGACGACGACTGAGGCGGCAACGCGGCAAGGGCCGGCACCGCGCCCTCCCGCGGTGCCGGCCCTCCCACGGCTATCCGAGCCAGACCCACCGCACGATCAGCAACGCGGCGATGAGGTAGAGGATCCAATGGGCCTCCTTGATCCTGCCGGAGCAGATCTTGATCAGCGCGTAGGCGACCAGGCCGATGGCCACGCCCTCGGCGATCGAGAAGGTCAACGGCATCACGATGATCGTCAGGAACGCCGGGAGTGACTCGGAGATGTCTGCCCATTCGATATGGCGGGCGCCCTCCATCATCAGTGCACCGACCAGGACCAGTGCCGGCGCGGTGGCCGAGGTCGGGACGGCTGCGATGACCGGCGAGAAGAACATGGCCAGCCCGAAGAACCCGGCGACCGTCACCGCGGTCAGGCCCGTGCGGCCTCCTTCCTCCACGCCGGCGGCCGACTCGACGTAGGCCGTCGTGGTCGAGGTGCCCAGGGCCGCACCGGTCAGTGCGGCCAGCCCGTCCATGGAGAACAGGGTCTTTGCCCGCGGCATTTCGCCGTCGGGGCCGATCATGCCCGAACGCTGGCTCAGGCCGGTCAGGGTTCCCGTCGCGTCGAAGAAGTCGACGAAGAAGAACGTGAAGACCACCGAGAGCAGGCCCGCCGACAGCGCGCCGCCGATGTCCAGGTGGAAGGCGAGGTCACTGGGCCAGATCGGCATCTGGATGAGCGATCCGCCAAATCCCGAGAAGGCGGCGAACGTTCCCTCGTCAGCCCCCGGGTAGACGGGCAGGCGGCTGATGATGGCGATGAGCGTCGTGGCGATGATGCCCAGCAGGATCGCCGCCTTGACCTTGAGCTTCATGAGCACCGCGATGATCAGCAGGCCGAGCATCCCCAGCCAGACATGGGGGGCGGTGATGTCCCCGATGCCCACCAGGGTGGCGTCGTTGGCCACCACGAACCCCATGTTCTTCAGCCCCAGGAAGGCCAGGAAGGCACCGATGCCTGCGGTGATCGCATATTTCATGCTGCCTGACAGGGCCCGGGCAATCGCCTGGCGGACACCGAGGATGCTCAGGATGATGAACAGGACACCCGAGATGAACACGGCACCCAGCGCCGTCTCCCAGCGGTAGCCCATTCCCAGCACCACGGTGTAGGAGAAGAAGGCGTTCAGGCCCATCCCCGGGGCCTGGGCGAAGGGATACCGGGCGATCAGGCCCATGTACAACGAGCCGAGGATCGCCGCCATGCAGGTGACCATGACCAGCTGGGTGAACAGGTTCCCCACGTCGGGCATCTGCCCGGCCATGGCGTCGTTGAGCACGCTCGGGTTCACGAAGATGACGTAGCTCATCGCCAGGAACGTGGTGATGCCTGCGCGGATCTCCCGACCGTAGTTCGAGCCGTGCCGGGTGATGCCGAAGTACTTGTCGATCGCCCCCTCACGGGGTGGCGTTTCCCCGGGTTTGGAGTCCCGGGGTTTGGATTCCCGGAGTTTACGGTCGGTGCGTTTGGGCGTGTTGATACTCATTGCTCTCCTTTAAGGAGCAGTGGACCACGACGGCGTGGCTCACGGGGCGGGAATGACGGGGAAGGATGCTCCGCAGTGGGGTATCGGGAGGAGTCGCTGCCGGGGCGGGCGGGGCTGGCCACGCCGCCCATCCAGACACGGTTGATGTCCGTGCTGGTTCCGTTGGCGAAGATGCCGGCCAGGGCGCGGTCCGCGCTCCCGGCCCGGCGGAGGATTGACTGCAGTGTGGTTCCGGGGGCCGGGGCGACCTCGATCGCGTCGAAGACGGCGCCGACACCCAGGTGGCCGACGTCCTCGTGGCCCAGGGCCAGTGCCCCGGCACGCGTGGCCAGATACAGCAGGTGCTCGGGTCCGAGTTCCAGGCCGTCCGGCTGCAGTTGCTGGTGGAAGTAGGCCTGAAGGCCCTCCTTGAAGTGGCTGAATCCGGTGCCGGCGCCCACGTCGGATCCCAGCGAGACCCTCACCCCGGCGTCCAGGTGCCGGCGCAGCGGGAACAAGCCGCTGCCCAGCGAGGAGTTCGACGACGGGCAGTGCGCCACCGCGGTCCCGGAGCCGGCCAGCCGGGCCAGTTCCGCATCGGTGGGGTGGACGTTGTGCGCCAGCAGGCTGCGCCGGCCCAGCAGTCCGTGCCGGTCGTAGACGTCGCTGTAGTCCGACGCCTCAGGGAACAATCCGGCAACGACGGCGATTTCCGCGGGGTTCTCGTTCACGTGGGAGGTGAAGAACAGATCCGGTGCGTTCTCCAGGGTCCTGCGGCAGGAATCGAGCAGGGCCGGGCTGGAGGAGAGGGCGAAGCGCGGGGTCACGGCGTAGCGGAGCTTCCCCTTGCCATGCCAGGCGGCGATCAGCGCTGCCGCCTCGTTGGCGGCCCGCTCGGGGGTGGTCAGCAGGTCCCCGCGCAGCTCCTGGTCGGCCACGACGAGGCCGGCTGTCATGCGCAGCCCCTTGCGGTGGGCGGTGGCGAACAGGGCATCGGTGGCAGTGGCGAAATGGGCGCCGAACACCAAGGCGGTGGTGGTGCCGGCCCCGATCAACGAGTCGACGAACTCCGAGGCGACCTCCTGGGCATACCCGGGATCTGCCATGCGTGCCTCTTCCGGCAGCGCGCACCGGTCCAGCCATTCCAGCAGCGGCATGCCCAGCCCGCCGATGATCCGTGGTTGGGGGTAGTGCACGTGGGTGTCCACGAAGCCGGGCAGCAGCACACCGTCGATGGCGGTGACCTCCGCCCCGGGGTGGAGTCGTTGGGCGTCGGCGAGGGAACCGCGGAAGGTGATGACGCCGTCGTTCACCGCGAGCGCGCAGTCCTCGGCGCGCAGTCCGGCCCCGGTGAAGGGGTCCTCCGGAGTGTCGAGGACCAGCCCGTGGAAGATCGCGGGTGGGTGGATGTCGTGGGTCATGGTGCTGCTTTCTGGAAGACGCGCATGAGGTCGGCTGCGACGCTGATGGCGATGGCTGCTGGGTGCTTGCCCGTGAGATCGGGGGCACCGATGGGGCATTGGATGCTGTCGATGGCCGGTTCCCCGTGGCCTTCGGCCGCGAGCTTCTTGCGGAACCTGGCCCATTTGGCCGATGAGCCGATGACGCCGATGCCGCCGAATCCGCCGCGGCGCAGGGCCGCGTCGCAGAGCATCAGGTCCTCGGCGTGGTCGTGGGTGAGGATTAGGACGTGTGCGTCATCCGGAATGGTCGCGATCAGCGTTTCCGGTGCCGGCAGGGTGTGCAGGTGGACCACCGCGGGGCCCTCGCCCAGGGTGGCGGCGAGGGCGTCGTCGAGGATGCCCCGCCGGGAGTCGGCCAGGTGGAGGATCACCTCGGTCCGGCTGAGGATGCGTGCCAGTTCCCGGCCGACGTGTCCGGCACCGAAGATGGCGACCGTGGGACGGCTGCCGATCGGTTCCAGCAGCACGCGGACGGTGCCCCCACAGCATTGGGTCCCGTATTCGACCCGTGCGTGTTCGTTGAGGCCGAATTCGGATTCCACCATCGACGTCTGTCCGTCGGCCAGCATGGTGCGTGCGCTGTGGATCACGGTGGCTTCCATGTTTCCGCCTCCGATGCTGCCGGATGTGGTGTCGGTTGAGACGAACATCTTGGCCCCGGCGTCGCGGGGTGAATGTCCGCGGACCTCGATGATGGTCACGAGGATGCCGGCGGTGCCGGTGGTGCGGGCGTGCGTCAGACCGTTGAGCCAGTCCATGGTCGCTGCCCCGGCTCAGTCGGCCGCAAGGGCCGGTGCTGGCGCCGGTGCGGGCGCCGGCTGGCGCACCGCATCCAGAGCCCAGTACACGGCCTCGGGGGTGGCCGGCGAGGGCAGTTCGACCTGTCGGCCCGGTTCGCCGAAGGCAGCGGCGGCGGCCCGGAGGGCCTCGCGCACGGCGATGGCGAGCATGAGCGGTGGCTCGCCCACGGCCTTGGACCCGTAGATGCTGCCGTCGTCGGTGGGGTGGATGTACAGGTCGACGTTGAACTGCTGCGGAAGCTCCGAGAAGGAGGGCAGCTTGTAGGTGCTGGCCGCCTGGGTGAGCAGCTTGCCGCGGTTCGGTCCGTCGCTGGTGTCCCAGCGCAGGTCCTCCTGGGTGAGCCATCCGGCTCCCTGGACGAAGGCCCCCTCGATCTGGCCGAGGTCGATCAGCGGCGAGAGCGAGCTGCCGACGTCGTGCAGCAAATCCACCTGGCGGGTCGTGTACGCGCCGGTGAAGCCGTTGACCTCCACCTCGGCGACGGCGACGCCACGGGAGTAGTACTTGAAGGCGTGGCCCTGGTAGGTGGAGGGGTCGAAGTGCAGGCCCTCGGTCCGGTAGTAGCCGGCCGCCGACAACGAGACCCGCTGCTGGTAGGCGGTTTCGACCAGGTCGGCCCACTCGAGGGTCCTGCCGGTGCCCAGGCCGCTGACGACGCCGCCGGTGATGCGCACGTCGTTCGGGTGGACGCCGAGCTGGCTGGCGGCGACGGGTGCCAGCCGGTCGAGGATCAGCTCGCAGGCGTTCTTCACCGCACCACCGTTCAGGTCGGATCCGGTGGAGGCGGAGGTGGCCGAGCTGTTGGGGACCTTGTCGGTGCGGGTCGGGGCCAGGCGGACGCGCCGCAAGGGCACGCCCAGCGCGGAGGCGGCGACCTGGAGCATCTTCTGGTGCAGGCCCTGGCCCATCTCCGTGCCGCCGTGGTTGATGAGCACCGACCCGTCACGGTAGATGAGCACCAGGGCGCCGGCCTGGTTCAGGACCGGCTTGTTGAACGAGACGCCGAACTTCACCGGGGTGATCGCCAGTCCGCGTTTGACGTGCTGGTGTGCCGCGTTGAAGTCGGCGACCTCGCGCATCCGCGCGTCGTAGCCGCTGGTGTCCTTGAGCTGCTCCCACATGTCGTTCATGCGCGTGGCCTGGCTGACCACCTGCCCGTAGGGGGTGCTCTGGCCCGGGGCGTAGAAGTTGCGGCGGCGGATCTCCTCGTGGGTGAGGCCCAGCTTGGTCGCTGCCTGGCCCAGGAGGTCCTCGGTCACGATCATCCCGGAGGGGGCGCCGAAGCCGCGGAACGCGGTGTGCGAGGTCTTGTTCGTGCGGGCGATCCGGCCCGTGACGTGGACGTTGGGCAGGTAGTAGGCGTTGTCGATGTGGCACAATGCGCGGCTGACCACCGCCGGTGAGAGGTCGATGCTGAAGCCGCCGTCGGCGGTCATCACGGCCTTCAGGGCCAGGATGTGCCCCTCGTCGTCCAGCCCGGCTTCCCAGGTGGCATGGAAGCCGCCGCGCTTGCCGGTCAGGGTCAGGTCCTGGGTGCGGTTCAGCCGCACGTTCACGGGGCGGCCGGTCAGCACGGCCCCCAGCGCGGCGACGGCGGCGAAGGGGTTCGCGTTGGTTTCCTTGCCGCCGAAGCCCCCGCCCATGCGCAGGCACTGGACGGTGACCTGGCTGGCGTCGATGCCCAGGACGCGGGCCACCACCTCCTGGGTGTGGCTCGGCGCCTGCGTCGAGGACTGGATGAAGACCTGGCCGCCTTCGTCCACCGTGGCGAAGGAGACCTGGGTTTCCAGGTAGAAGTGCTCCTGGCCCTGGATGTCGATCCCGCCGCTGAGGCGGTGCGGTGCGCTGGCCAGTGCGGTGTCGGCGTCGCCACGTTGCAGCGTGGCCTGCGGTCCCTGGAACTGTTCGGCCGCGATGGCCTCCTGGATGGTGATGATCGAGGGCAGTTCGGTGTAGGAGATCTCGATGGCCTCGCTGGCCAGCCGGGCCTGTTCGAGGGTATCTGCCAGGACCCAGGCCACGGCCTGGCCGTGGAACTGCACCTCGGTCGGGAACAGCGGCTCGTCGCCGAGTTCGCCGAAATCGTTGAGCCCGGGGACGTCCTCGGAGGTCAGCACGCGGGCGACTCCCGGCATGGTCCGGGCCGCGGAGGCGTCCAGGGAGTCGATCCGTGCGTGGGCGGCGAAGACCTGCAGCGGCCACGCATGCAACACGTGGGCCGAACGGTGCGGCAGGTCATCGGTGTACAGGGCCCGGCCGGTGACGTGTTCCCAGGCGGCATCGTGTGGCATGACGACGCCGGTGGATCCGCCGTCGGGGATGCCGGCCAGGGGGCGGGATGAAAACGGGTTCACGATGCGACCTCCTCGTGGAAGCGGCGGATGGATTGGGCGAGCGTGGCGCTGCGGTACCGGGCGCTGGCGCGGTGATCGGACATCGGGGTCCCCTCGGCCTGCATGACCTCGGCCGCCGCGTGGAAGGTCTCGGCGGTCCAGGGTTTGCCGAGCAATGCGGCTTCGGTGTCTCGGGCCCGCAGCGTGGTGGCGGCGGCGCCGCCGACGCCGATGCGGATGGCGTCCACCTTGCCGTCGGTGGCGCGTGCGGCGATCGCCACCGCCACCGAGGAGATGTCGTCGAATCTGCGTTTGGCGACCTTGTAGAACCGGCCCAGTGGAAGCACGGGGGTCGGGATGCGTACCGCCAGGATGATCTCGTCGGCCGTGCGCAGGCTCTGCCGGTAGCCGGTGAAGTAGTCGGCCAGCGCGACGACCCGTTCACCGCGGGCGGAGCCCAGCACCAGCTCGGCGTCCAGGGCCATCAGTGCCGGGGCCATGTCCCCGATGGGGGATCCGGTGCCGAGGTTTCCGCCGATCGTCGCGGCATTGCGGATCAGCCGCGAGGCGAATTGCGGGAAGACCTCGGCGAGCAGCGGGATCGAGCCGTCCAGGCGGCGTTCGACGTCGGAGAGGGTCAACCCGGCACCGATCTCCACGTGGTCCGCGGTCGTGGCGAACCGGCGCAGTTCGGGCAGCTGGTCGATGGCGATGGTCAGGGGGGCGCGGTGGTGTTTGATGGTCAGTTCCACGCCCCAGTCGGTGGATCCGGCCAGCACCACGGCATCGGGGGTTCCGGCCAGCAACTCCAGCGCCTCGGCCAGGTCGGCGGGACGGACGAACGCGCTGCCGGGGTTCCCCAGGCGCTGCGGGCAGCTGACCGGTGCCGGACGGTCCCGGCGTTGGGCGATCGGGTCCTGGGGGTCGACCTCCCCCAGGGCGTAGGCGGCGTCGCGGATCGGCCGGTATCCGGTGCACCGGCACAGGTTCCCCGACAGGGCGTGCAGGTCGAATCCGTTCGGGCCCACCTCGGGTTCGTGCTCGGGCTCGGAGGTGTACCTGGTCACCGGTTCGGTCCGGGCTCGCTCTTCCCCGGTGGTCCGCGGTGGCAGCCAGGGGTCCTGGCGCTGGGCATCATCGGGGACGGAGAAAGTCCAGGGGAGCTGGTTTCCGGTGGGTTCGGCATGGGCGGAGGAGGCGATGGCCGACGTCGCGGGGGCCGAGCCGCACCCTCCGGTGCCGCAACCGCATCCGGCCCGGTCCTTGCGGTAGTACTCTGCGGCCATCGAGGAGATGAATCCGGGGGTGCAGAAACCGCATTGGGAGCCGCCGCGGACCGCCATTTCCTGTTGGACGGGGTGCAGCGTCTCGTCGGTGGCGAGGCCCTCGGCGGTGTAGATCTCCTGGCCCGCCAGCGCGGCGGCGGGGACCAGGCAGGAGTTGATGGAGGTCCAGCGGGTGCCGCCGTCGTCGTCCGGGCGGGCGACCATCACGGCGCAGGCCCCGCATTCGCCTTCGGCGCAGCCCTCCTTTGGGCCGGTGATGCCGTTGCCCCGCAGCCACTGCAGGGTGGTGGTGTGGGCTGCGACGTGCTCAATGGACACGGGGCTGCCGTTGACGGTGACCGCCGTGGTGGCAGCCTCCGTGGTGGTTTCCTGTGTGGATCCGGTCATGGTTAACCCTCCTCAGGCCTGTCCACCCACGATGCCGTCCGACTGCGAGGCAGCACCGTTGGAGGCATGGTTGAGGCCGACGAGGTCGGGAGAGCCACGCCAGGTTATCCATGCGAACAAGCGAAGGCTCCTGTGACCCAGCTTACACATCGAGCACGTTTAGTGGAAGTCTTTTTCCATTTTCGGCGGTGGACCCCGTGGACAGCGCCCCGGCTACCGGTCTCCGGCCCCGCGTGCGGGAGCGGGCAGGCGTGTTCCGGGCAGTTCGAAGGCAGCCGCGCTGAGGGCGTGCCCCTCGACCACGACGCCGGTGCCCGGGCGGTGCACGGCGCTGGCGGTACCGTGCCCCCACAGCCGGCGCAGTGCGCATCCGCCGGGCAGGGTGGGAGCCAGGTCCCCGAGGCCCACGCCCGTGGCCGCGTCGCGGAAGAGGACCACGAGCACCGCGGTGCCCGCAGTTTCGCGGACGAAGGCCAGCGTTCCGTCCGTGGCGTGGAGCCAGCGCAGTCCGCCGGAGGTCAGGGCCGGCTGGTCGCGGCGCAGTGCCGAGAGGTCTGCATAGATCCCCCGCAGGTCGGCGGGGATCCGTTCGGGGGCATCCCAGGGCATGGGGGTGCGCGAGTTTTCGCCGTTGAAGCCCTCGAGCCCGAATTCGTCGCCCATGAACACCATCGGAACCCCGGGGAGCGTGAATTGCAGGGCGGCGGCGAGCGGTTGGGCGCCGGGGAGGATGGCGCTGGCCGCCCGGGCTGTGTCGTGGGTGTCGATCGCGTTCAGGTTCGCCAGCCGCACCCGCCAGGGAAAGGCCGCGGCGAAGTCCAGGTGGGTGGCCAGGAAATCCTGCGCGCCGATGCTGTCCGGCCCGCGCTGGGGCAGCCCGTAGAAGTCGGTCCACCCCTGGGCGGTGACGTTGCCCGCGTCGTTCCGGATCACGCCTGGCTCCCCCGCCGGCCCGGCGGCCGGGCGGGCCAGCCACTGCCAGAGCGGCCGGGTGAAGTTCGTGTACGTCATGGCCCCGTGCCAGGTGTCGCCCTGGAAGTCGGGGGCCGCGTCGGAGGTCGATTCGGCCACCAGCAGCGCCTCGGGGTTGATCGAGTGGATCTTCGCGCGGATGAGTCCGGCAATCTCGTGGTTGAAGTCATCGGCGCCGGCGCGGCCCGTCATGTTGCCCACGTCGATCCGCCACCCGTCGAGGTTGTAGGGCGGTTTCAGCCAGCGCGCCACCATCGAATCGTCGGCCAGGATGAAGCGTTCGCGCAGCCCCGGCGAGCGCCAGTTGAATTTCGGCAGCGATTCGACGCCCAGCCAGGCCAGGTACTCCTCGTTGTCGGCGCCGAAGTAGTAGAAGTCCGATTCGGGGGCACCCGGGTGGTGGTGGGCGGCACGGAACCATTCGTGGGCGTCGCCCGAGTGGTTGGTGGTCAGGTCCCCGACCACGTGCAGGCCGCGGTCGTGGGCGTCCTGGATCAGCCGGATGAGGGCCTCGTCCCCGCCGAGCAGCGGGTCGATCGCGGTAAAAGCCGCGGCGTCGTAGCGGTGGTTGGACCGGGCGGGGAACATCGGGGTCAGGTAGAGCACGGTGGCCCCGATGGCCTCGAGGTGGTCCAGGTGTTCGCGGATGCCCTCCAGGTCCCCGCCGAAGTACTGGTACGGGGTATCGGGTCCGCGGCCGATCACGGCGCTGGAGTTCCAGTCGGCGGCCACGGCCCATGCCGGCAGCGCGCGCCCCGCGGCCTGTGCGGACCGTGCGAAACGGTCGGGGAAGACCTGGTACATCACCGAGCGGTGGATCCATTCCGGGGCCGCCGGGCCGGCGACGATCCTGAAGTCCTGCTCGTCGGGGGTCTCGAGGGCGCCGGTCCCCCGGGCGTTGGTCCACAGGCTTGCGGGGGTTCCCCCGGTGCGCAGCAGCCAGCGGTATTTCTGCACGGGGTTGACGATGCGCAGCCCGGCCTGCCACCAGACCCAGCCGTCGGCCTCGCCGAGGCGGGTGGCGGCGTCGTAATGGGGTTCGGCATCCCGGACGCTGCGCAGCCAGACTCCGCCCGGTGTGGGCTGGTCGGCCGGAACGCGCAGGCGCACGGTGACGGTGTCGCCCAGGGCGGGGTCCTGGCGGTCGACATACAGGGCGGAGCCGTCGTGGTGCGGCATGGAAATCATGGAGGTCCTCCTGGTGGACAGTCTCTCACCGCAGGCCACCGGCTTCGCCGGTGCGTCGGCTCAGCCCTTGACGCCGCCGGCGGTGAGGCCGGTGGTGATGTAGCGCTGCAGGAACAGGAACAGGGCCATCACCGGGATCGCCGCCAGGACCGCGCCGGCGGCGAAGACGCCCCAGTTTTCCGAGCGCTGCTGGGCGACATAGGAGTACAACCCGACGGCCAGCGTTTGTGAATCGGGGTCCGTCAGCACCACCGAGGCGATGACGAATTCACTGGAAATCCCGATGAACGCCAACAGGCCGACGACGGCGAGGATCGGGGTGACCAGCGGCAGGATGATCTTGAAGAACACCTGCACGTGGGAGGCCCCGTCGATCCGGGCCGCCTCGTCCAGGGACTGCGGGACGGTGTTGAAGAACCCGTACATCAGGTAGGTGTTCACCCCCAGCGCCCCACCGAGGTAGACCATGATCAGGCCCAGCGAGCTGCCCAGGCCGATGGCCGGGATGATGTCGCCCAGGAAGTTCAGCAGCAGGAAGATCGCGACCACCGTCAGCAACTGCGGGAACATCTGCAGCAGCAGCAGGGTCAGCAACCCGACCCGGCGTCCGGCGAAGCGCATGCGGGAAAAGGCGTAGGCAGCCATCGCCCCGAGGAACACGGTCAGCGCACTGGTGACCAGGCCGATGACCAGGGTGTTGGCGAACCAGCGGCCGAAGGGGCGCTCCTGGTTGGCGAACAGCGCCTCGAAGTTGCCCCAGCCGAAGTGGGTGAACAGCGTGGAGGCCCCGGCCATGGTGCCGGTGGGGTTCAGGGCGGCGGAGAGGACGTAGAGCAGCGGGAACACCGAGAAGATCGTCGCCAGGATGGCCACGACGTGCCGCCACCCCTTGTCGGCGAACCAGTGCCCGAAGGACCGGCGGCGTTGGACGGGAACCTGGGTACCGGCGTCGTGCAGCGGATGCGTGGTGGGGGTGCTCATCGGTTGATCTCCTCCAGGGACTTGGTCTGCCGGAAGCTGAGCGCGGAGACGACGGCGACGATGATGAAGATGATGATCGCCAGGGCGCTGGCCAATCCGTAGTCACGCCCGGTGCCGGCGCCGAAGGCGATCTTGTAGACCATGGTGATCAGGATGTCGGTGCCGCCGACGTCGAAGGTGGTCCCATCGAAGCGGGGCCCGCCGCCGGTGAGCATGTATATGACGTTGAAGTTGTTGAAGTTGAACGCGAAGCTGGAGATGAGCAGCGGGGCCAACGAGACCAGCAGCAACGGCAGCTTGATGGCCCGGAAGATCCGCCAGGCGCCGGCTCCGTCCATGCGGGCGGCCTCCTCGACATCCTCGGGCAGCGATTGCAGGGCACCGGTGCAGACCAGGAACATGTAGGGGTAGCCAAGCCACAGGTTCACCACCAGGACCGAGACCTTGGCCAGGACGGGGTCGGTGAGCCAGGGGATGTCGGCGCCGCCGAGCAGGGCGTTGTTGATGAACCCGAATTCCGGGTTCAGCAGACCCGACCACACCAGCCCGGAGAGGAAGGCGGGGAAGGCGTAGGGCAGGATCATCAGCACCCGGTAGATCTTCTTGCCGCGCAGGTCCGCCCGGTTGAACACGATCGCCAGGAACAGTCCCAGGGCGAACGTGCTGGCCACGGAGAGCAGGGCGAAGGCGAAGGTCCAGAGCACCACCTGCAGCAGCGGGCCCTGCAGGTTCGGGTCGGTGAACGCGCGGGTGAAGTTATCGAGGCCGACGTTGATCTTCCAGCCGGTGGCCAGTTCCTTGCCGTCGGCGGCGGCGAAGGTCCCCTCGCCCGAATCGTGGTAGACCGTTCCGGTGGTGGTGTCGGTGAACGTGTCGGCGGCGGCGTCGTAGGAGAGCTTGGGTTTGTAGACGTAGGCGGTGGATCCGTCGGCGGTGCGCAGCGAGCCGTCTTCGGGGTTGTCGCTGATCGGGACCTTCAGGTCGGCGATCTGCTGCTGGCGTTGGAGCAGTTCCGCGAAGTCCAGGGTGGTGTAGCCGTCGACGGCGGTGGCGGCCCCGGTGGGGCCGGTGGCCGTGGCGGTGGCGTCCTGCAGCGGCTGGTCGTTGCCGCCGAGCTTCACTGCACCATCCGGGGCGGTGACCAGCAGGTACAGGTCCCCGCCCTTCTCCACCACCGATGCGGGGTACTGCGGGGAATTGGGGACGCGCTCCTGGGCGGAGAGCTGGATCGACGCGATGGCGTCGGCCTTGGAGGAGTTGTGCCCGTCGCCGTAGTTGGTGAAGGCGATGTAGGTGGAGAAGACCATCACGAAGACCTGGAACAGCAGCAGGAAGAACACCCCGGGGGCCAGGTATTTGGCGGGCAGTCCGTCACGGCGCAGGTAGATCCAGTTGATGGCAGCGGTGACGATGACCGAGATGGCCAGGATCAGCCATTCCCCGCTGGCCACGAGCTGGAACATGACGAACACGGCGATCGCGTCGACGAAGCCCAGCAGCACGATCTTGGCCAGGATGCCCATCAGGGAATCCGAGGTGCGTTTCGGTCCGCGCGGGCGGGGCCGCTTCTGCGTGCCGGGATCCGCCGGGGGCGTGCTGGAGGAGGTGAGCGTGCTGCTTGCCATCAATGTCCATGCCTTCGTAGTGCGCCGCCGCGGGGCAGTCCGGCGCGTGGTGGTGCGGTGGGGTCCAGGGTGCACGGGGCGGCTGTTGCCTCCCGCCCCGTGCACCGCGGTCGCGCCGTGGGGGCGCCGGGGTTGCTAGATCTTCTTGTTGATCGTGGCGACCATCTTCTTCCAGGCGGCGCCCGGGTTGGCTTCCTTGCCCTTGATGAGGTCCAGCTCGGTGCCGCCCCAATCGGCCCAGACGGCATCCATGGCGGGGACCGCTGGCATCGGCACGCCGTTGGCGCCGATCTCGCCGAAGGCCTTCACCACCGGGTCGGTCGATGCCTTCTCGAAGGATGACGTCAGCGCCGGCGGACGGCCGCCGGTCTTGAACAGTGCGTCCTGGGCCGCTTCCTGGCTGAGGTAGTTCACGACGAACTCCGTGGCGGCCAGGGTGTTCTTGCTCTTGGCCGAGATGAAGAACCCGTTGACACCGATGAACGGCTGGGCCGGCTGGTCGCCGGCCGTCGGCAGCGGGTCGACGGCGAACTTGATGCCCTTCTTCTGGATGTCCGGGGTGTTCCACGGGCCGGTGAGGAAGTAGGCGGACTGCCCGGCCAGGAACTTCTCCTTGGCGATGTCCCCGGTGATGTTGGAGTTGAAGACCTTGGTCCCCTTGTCGCCGTTCCTGGCCAGGAACTCGGCGAACTTCACGCCACCGGCGTTGTCCATGATGACCTTGGATCCATCGTAGGAACCGTCGGCCTTCTGCGCGAAGACCGGGGCACCGAAGGAGGTCTGCAGCGCGTAGGTGTGGTACGGGTCGGCCTGCTTCGGGTCCAGCCCGACGAGGAAGGAATACTTGGCCTTGCCCGCGGTGACGGCCTTCTTGCCGGCGGCCACCACCTCGTCGAACGTCTTCAGCGGCTCGGAGGACAGGGCGGTGTTGCGCACCAGCGCCACGTTCTCGATGGAGTAGGGCAGGCCGTACACCTGGCCGTCGTACGTCATGGCCTGGATGGAGGACTCGGCGAACTGCGAGGCCTTGTCCCCCAGCTGAAGCGGGGCGACGACGCCGTTCTGCACCAGCTTGCCCAACCAGTCATGGGGGCCCACGAGCACGTCGGGTCCCTTGCCGGTCGGGGCCTGGGTGATGAAGTCATCGCGCACTGCAGCGAAGTCCTTCACGACCAGCTTGACGGCGATGCCCTTCTCGTCCTTGAACTTGGCGGCGATCTGCTTCAGCGCCGGGGCACGTTCGGCGTCGACCCACAGGGTCAGGGTCGCCGAGGTGGACTTGGCGGCTCCGGAGGACGCGGCACCGGTGGAGGGTGCGTTGCTGCTGGTGCCGCCGCCGCACGCGGCCAGCATCAGTGCCGCCGAGGTGCCAAAGGCGCCCAGCGCGAAGGAACGACGGGAAACCAGTCCCCGGCCGTCGGTGGTGTTCTTCATATGTGCCTCTCCGAAGCTCGATACGGTCCCCCGGGCCGTGGAGCCGGTTCGCGTCGCCGCCGCACCGGAACCCCGCCGCTGGGGAACGCTGTGATGTATGACATAACTGTAAGCGTTTTCATGCTCGACGTCCACATCGGCGAGAATCGCCTGCGCAGAACCTGAAAGCGCTTCCACGCCGTGCGTTCCACGGCTAAGCTGGTGCGCATGTGCCCACCCACTCCCCCGGCTCCGGGGTCCGTCCTGTCCGCCGCGGATACCCCCGCCACCCGGCAGCCGCAGCAGAACGGCCAGGCCTTTGCCCCCGGCCCGCTCGTCCATGAGTCCACCACAGGCGGGTCCTGGTGGCGCAGCGCGGTGATTTACCAGATCTACCCCCGCTCCTTCCGTGACCTGCGGGGCACCGGAACCGGGAACCTGGCCGGCATCACCGCCGAACTGCACCAAATCGCCGAGCTGGGCGTGGATGCCATCTGGCTCTCCCCCTTCTACCCCTCCCCGCAACGCGACGCCGGCTACGACGTCGCCGACTACACGGACGTGGACCCGCTCTTCGGCACCCTCCGGGACTTCGATGCCCTCATCGACCGGGCGGCAACCCTGGGACTGCGGGTCATCATCGACCTGGTCCCAAACCACTGTTCGGAGCAGCACGCCGCCTTCCAGGCGGCGCTGGAAGCGGGACCGGGCTCGGCCGAACGGGAGCTGTTCGTCTTCCGCGACGGACGCGGGACCGGCGGCGATGAACCGCCGAACAACTGGCAGTCCCACTTCGGCGGGCCCGCCTGGACGCGCACCACCGATGCCGACGGCTCCCCGGGCCAGTGGTACCTGCACCTCTTCGACTCCTCGCAGCCGGACTTCAACTGGGACAGCCCGGCGGTGCACGCGGAATTCGAGCGGGTGCTGTGCTTCTGGCTGGACCGCGGTGTCGCCGGCTTCCGGGTCGACGTCGCCCACGCACTGGTCAAGGAGCCGGGGCTGCCCGATTGGGGTGGAACCGCCGACGGCTCCCCCGTGCCCGGCTTCCCGTTCGACGCGGCACCCATGTTCGGCCGCCCGGGCGTCCACGCCATCTACCGGCGCTGGCGCGACATCCTCGCCGAGTACGACGGCGACCGCATCCTGTGTGCAGAGGCCAATGCCCACCCGGTCGACGCCGTCGCGGACTGGGTGCGCCCGGACGAGATGCACCAGGCCTTCAACTTCCCGTACCTGAACACCGGATGGGACGCGCCGGCCCTGCGCGCGGTCATCGACCGGTCACTGGCCGCCTTCGATGCCGTGGGGGCACCCAGCACGTGGGTGCTCTCCAACCATGACGTCTCCCGCCACGTCACCCGGCTCGGCTCCAGCGCACCGGTGCGTTTCGGCGACGGGCTCGGCCCGCGCGATCCACAGCCGGACCACGCCGTGGGGTTGCGCCGTGCCCGCGCCGCCACGCTGTTCATGCTCGGCCTTCCCGGCGGCGCCTACCTCTACCAGGGCGAGGAGCTCGGCCTGCCGGACCACACCCGCTTGGAGGACGGCTACCGGCAGGACCCGAACTTCTTCCGCACCGGAGGCGAACGCGTCGGCCGCGACGGCTGCCGCATCCCCCTCCCGTGGACCCCCGGGGGACGGACCCTGGGCTTCAGCCCGGCGCAAACCTCCTGGCTCCCCCAGCCCGATGACTGGGCACAGCTGGCCCGTTCGGTGCAGCGCGGCGATGCCGGATCCACGTTGTCCCTGTACTGCCGGATGCTGGCTGCACGGCGTAGGCTGGGGCTCGGTTCCGGAACGCTGCAGTGGCTGTCCACGGGCCATGCACCCGGGGTCATCGCCTTCGAGAACCGTGGCATCGCCGTCGTGCTCAACACCTCCAGCGCGTCGGTGGACCTTCCCGCAGGGGAGGTCCTGCTGGCCAGTGGCACCGGAGACATCCAGCACGACGCCGGCATCAGCCGGCTGGGACCCGAGGCCGCGGTCTGGTTGCGGCGCACCCCCTCAAGCACCTAGCAGGCGACAGAGCAGGACCAGATTGGGCCAACGGCCCGGGCGGAAGGAAGCAGATGGCCAGCATCAAGGACGTCGCCGAACGGGCCGGCGTCTCCGTCGCGACCGTTTCACGGGCCCTCAGCGGAAACGGGAAGGTCTCGGTGTCCAGCCGGGAGCGGGTGCGCGAAGCCGCGGAGGCCCTCGACTACGTCGTCTCCTACAACGCCTCCTCGCTGGCCTCGGGGCGTAGCCGGAACATCGGGCTGGTGGTCCCCACCGTGGGCCGGTGGTTCTTCTCCACGGTCCTGCAGGGTGCCACGAGCGCGCTGATCGACGCCGGCTATGACCTCACCCTGTACAACACCGGCGGGCAACAACGCCATCGGGATTCGGTGTTCTCCGAACTGCTGCTGCGCAAGCGCCTCGACGGGGTCATCACCGTCACCCTGAAACTGGAGCCCGCCGAAATCGAGCAGCTGGCATCGGTGCGCAAGCCGGTGGTCGCCATTGGTGGACTCATCCCCCAGATCGAGACGATCCGGGTCGACGACTTCAACATCGCAGCCCTGGCAACCGAACACCTGATCAGCCTGGGGCACCGGGAGGTCTCGTTCCTGGGCGGGTCCGAGGAGTTCGAGGTCGACTTCAAGCTGGGCTCGGCACGCGAGGACGGTTTTGAGTTCGCCATGGACCAGGCCGAACTCCCGGTGCGGCCGGACTGGCTGCTCACCGCGGACTTCACCACGGCAGGGGCCTACCAGAAGGTCCGCAACGTGCTGTCCAACCCACGACGCCGCCCCACCGCCTTCGTCTGCGCTTCCGATGAGATGGCCTTCGGCGCCATCCTGGCGGCCCGTGATCTGGGGCTGCAGGTGCCCGGTGATGTCTCGGTCGTCGGGATCGACGGGCATGAGCTCGGTGAACTCTTCGGCCTCACGACGATCGCGCAGAACCCAGGCGGGCAGGGAGCGGCCGCAGTGGGCCGGCTCCTGACACTGCTCGGCGACCAGGACCCCGGCCAGGATCCGACACGGGGGTTCTATCCGACGGAATTCGTGGCCCGCTCCTCCACGGCGCCGCCCGCGTCGTAGGACAGCGGCGGTGGATCGAGGCCGGACGCAAAAATGGGGCCGATTCCTCGGCCCCACTCGCTGTTGACAACCTATCCGGATCGCGGACCTGGGTCCGTTGCTCCGGTATCTCGTCGGGGTGACAGGATTTGAACCTGCGACCTCGTCGTCCCGAACGACGCGCGCTACCAAGCTGCGCCACACCCCGTGGGGTTATCAACCTCAAGAAGTTTACCGGCTCGACGCCGAATTCACTAATCGAAGCGGCTCCGCCGACCGCCTCCCCGCGTGGGCGACGTGGCAACGCTGCCCCGGCCTCCCGTGGGGTCTCGGACGCGGGCGGCCCGGCGTCGAAACCTGCCGCATCAGCCCGGGACGGGCCCGTGGACACCGGAACGGGGATGCGGGGACCTGCGCATGCAGGAATCTACGCGGCGCCGCCCATGAAGCGCTGGTAGTAGCCAAGGATTTCCGGCCAGTGCCTGGCCAGCTCGCGTTGGCCCTGACCGGCTTCGCCACGGGACCATCCGTCGTGGGTGACGGTGACGTCGGTGGCCCCGGTTCCGGTCTCCCGGAACTCGATGGCCACCCGGGTGGGGGGCTCCTGCTCGTGGCCCAATGTGAAGTCCAGTTCAACGACGCCGTGCGCCAGGGCCTGGGGCTCAACGGGAAGGGGTGGCTCGGCCCGGCGAATGGTCGCCCACTGGCGACGCTGCCCGGTCTCGGATTCCTCGACCAGGGATTGTCCTTCGATGCCCAGGTGTGATCCGGGCCCGATGCCGGCCAGGGTGCCCAGGGGCCACCACAGGTGCAGGTAGTCCACGAAGCCCTCATAGGCCTGGTCGCACTCCATGCGCACGGTCACCGTGGCGACGACCGGTTCAAGCGCCTCGGGCTGTTCGCCGGAGGTTCCCGATCCGGGGGCGGGATCGGCGTGGGAAAAGATGCCATCCATCCTTCCAGCCTACCCTCCGAAGCCCATGGCGCTACGGGGTCTTTCGTCCGGTGGTTGGTGGGTTAAATGACGCAGGGCCCCGGACTAATGTCCAGGGCCCTGGGCCTAATGATGGTCCGGCGGCGTCCTACTCTCCCAC
>NZ_JBLXAH010000018.1:0-34519 GCF_048266065.1 Arthrobacter sp. | reverse complement strand
CGACAACCCAAAACCGCCCACGGCGATCGAGGACCCATCCCCGATATCAGCCACGGCTTCCGCCGCCGAGGCAACACTCTTATCCATTGCCATGCCTAGAATCCCACCTTGTCCGCGCCTTTGAGCTGGAGCATTTCGCGGGCCTCGTCCGGTGTGGCGACTTCGAAGTTCAGCGCCTCAAGGATCGTACGTATCCGTGTCACTTGCTCTGCGTTGGAGGCGGCTAGCTGGCCAGGCCCGATCCACAGAGAATCCTCGAGTCCCACACGGACGTGCGAGCCCATGGCCGCTCCAATGGTTGCAAGTGGCATCTGGTTCTTTCCGGCTCCGAGGATGGACCACTGGTAGTCGTCGCCCAGCAGGCGGTCGGCGGTACGGCGCATGTGCATCAGGTCCTCTGGGTGGGCGCCGATGCCGCCCAACAGGCCGAAGACTGACTGCACGAAGAGGGGGCCGCGTGCCAGTCCTCGACCATGGAAATGGGCGAGGTTGTTCAGATGGGAGATGTCGTAGCATTCGAACTCGAACCGGGTGTCGTTGGAGTTGCCGATGCCCAGGATGGTCTCGATGTCTGCGAACGTGTTCTTGAAGACCAGATCGCGAGACTTCTCCAGCCCCTCCCGCTCCCACTCGTGCTGGAACTCAGGGTAGCGGTCCAGCATCGGGTAGAGCCCGAAGTTCATTGACCCCATGTTGAGGGACGCCAGCTCGGGTTTGAACGTGGCGACCGGGAGCATGCGTTCCTCGACGCTCATGTGCGGGGAGCCACCGGTGGTGATGTTGATGATTGCGTTGGTGTTCGCCTTGAGCTTTTCCAGGATCGGTTCGAAGTGCTTCGGGTCCTGCGAGGGGCGCCCGTCCTGGGGGTCGCGCGCGTGCATGTGAACGATCGCTGCACCTGCTTGTGCTGCTCCGATGGCCGCATCGGCGATCTCGTCTGCTGTGATGGGCAGGTGTGGCGACATGGTGGGGGTATGGATGGCGCCGGTGACGGCTGAAGTGATGATGACTTTGCGCTTGGAGGCCATGGTGGGTCCTTTGGATTTGTGCCGTGGTGTGGTGGGGCTGTGAGGAGTACGACCGGGATTAGTAGAGCTTTTCGGTGTTGCCGTCCACGGCCATCGCCTGGCCGTTGACGCTGCGTGCCAGGCCGCTGGCCAGGAACACGGCCATATTGGCGATGTCGGACGCCTCGACCAGGCGGTTCAGTGACGACTGGCGGTGATAGAGGTCGGAGACCTCCGCCACCGGACGGCCCAGCATGGTGGCCTTGGCTTCGATGACCGCATTGATGCGTGGGCCGTTCACGGCGCCGGGGCATATCGCGTTGACGCGGATCCCGTCATCGCCGAGTTCGATTGCCAGGGTCTTGGTGAGCCCAACGACCGCCCATTTGGAGGCGGAGTAGGGGCTTCGCCCCGCCATGCCCAAGCGTCCGGCTGCGGAGGAGAGGTTCACGATCGCACCGTCCTCGGCGGCCCGGAGCATCGGCAGGGCGTGCTTGATGCAGTAGAACTGCCCGTGGATGTTCACGTCGAATGTCGTCTTCCAAGCTGCGGCGTCCAGGGTCTCGATGGGCCCCGTGGGTCCGGCGATGCCGGCGTTGTTGACCAGCACGTCCAGCCCGCCGAGTTCGGCGGCGACGGTGTCCATGAGTGCGCGGACTTGGTCCTCATCGGAAACGTCGCTCACCGCGGCGGCGAAGCCGGCCGCCTGGGCCGATTCGACGGCCGCCTCGTTGATGTCGGTGACGAACACGGCCGCGCCGAGTTCCTGGAAGCGGGTGGCGATGGCCAGCCCGATGCCGGCGGCGCCGGCAGTGACGAGGACCTTGCGGTCGGTGTAGGTCAGTCCTGTGGAATCCACGGTGATGCTCCTTCGTGCGGTGGATGGTAATGAAAACTGGTGCTGCCGCGAGGTGGGCGGCGCAGGACGCTTGTCGCCAGCGCCGCCCACCTGTTCTTGACCGTGCTGGCAGCTAGTGTCCGGCGATGGTGGCCTTGGGCGGGTCCTCGGAGCCGCGCTTGAGCCAGCGGGTGAGGATCGCACCGATCGCGCACATCACGACGATGAACCAGAGGCCCGCGAACTTGGACCCCGTGGCATCCTCCATGAAGCCCATGACGTAGGGGCCGAGGAAGCCGCCGAACAGGCCCACGGTATTCACGAACGCGATGCCGCCGGCCAAAGCAGCTCCGGAGAGCCGGGTGGCGGGGTAGGTGAAGAGGATCGGCTGCAGGGCAAAGAAGTTGAACGCGGCCAGGCAGAAGCCGATCAGGCCCAGGACTGGGCCGCCGATCGCACCGAGGGTGAAGCCTGCGACGACGCCAACCATTGTGCATGTGGCGATCAGCCGGGAACGGCTGGCGTTGGTGGCCAGACGGGGGAGCAGCAGGGCGCCGGCGGCGGAGAAGATCCACGGAATGGCGGTCAGCAAGCCGATCTGGATGGTGCTCAGTTCGCCGTAGGTGCCGATGATCGAGGGCAGGAAGAAGCTCAGTGCGTACACGGCGATCTGGTGGGTGAAGTAGATGGCCACGACCAGCAGGATCTGCTTGTCCTTGAGCACGTGGCGCAACTTCGAATTCCCGGAGGCCTCGGCGCCGGCTTTCTCCTCGACGGCGATGCGGGACTCGAGGTCTTCGGCCTCGGCTCGGGTGAGAAACTTGGCATCTGTGGGCTTGTTGGGCAGGAACTTCCAGACGATGAACGCCAGTGCGCAGGCGGGGAGGCCTTCGACGATGAACATCCATTGCCAGCCGTGCAAACCGCCCATCCCGTCCAGAGTCAGCAGCACGCCGCCGAGTGGGGCCCCGATGATATTGGCGAGCGAGACGCCGAGCAGGAACATGCCGTTGGCCTTGGCGCGGTCGTTGGCAACGAACCATTGGGTGAGGAAGTAGATGACGCCGGGGAAGAGTCCGGCCTCGGCGACGCCGAGGAGCATGCGCAGGAGGTAGAAGGACCATTCTCCTTGGACGAGCGCCATGCAGGCCGAGAGGATGCCCCAGGTGATCATGATGCGCATGATCCAGAAGCGGGCGCCTACCTTGTGCATGATCAGGTTGGACGGGATCTCGGAGAGGGCGTAGGTCAGGAAGAACAGTCCGGCGCCCACGCCGTAGGCGGTGGCGGAGATGCCGAGGTCGATTTCCATACGGTCCTTGGCCATGCCGATGTTCGTTCGATCCAGGAACGCCATGACGTACGCGGCGATCAGCAGCGGCATTATGCGCCGGAAGATGAGCTTGTTGACGATGTGCGGTGGCCTCATTGCCGTCGCTTTCGTGGGTATGGACATGACTGCCTTCTGGTTGATGGGTGTGCGGGGGTGGCGCGAATCAAGCCACCGGTTGTTGCGTCTGCTTCAGTTCCCGTGACTTTGAGTCGCTGCGTGCGAACAGCTGCAGGATGACGCCGAGGAGAGCGAACGCTGCCATGGCTAGGAAGCAGACGACGTACCCCGTGCGCTGTTCCCATCCGCCTCCAAGCGTGATGAGTTGCCCCATGAGGATGGGGGCGATGCCCCCACCGATGAACATGGCGGTCGTGACGATGCCATTGGCGGTGGATGTTGCCCCTTCCGGGGCGGCATCGGAAGCAGCCGCGTAGTAGATGGGCCAGACGGCGTTCGCCACCAGGCCGAATGCGAGCTGGATGATGACGACCAGTAGGGAGGACGTCGCGAAGTAGAAGGCGGCGACTGAGGCAGCCATCCATACGCCGCAGATGACGATGGTAATCTTGCGCCCGATGACATCCGAGAGGGTTGGCCAGATGATCTGGCCCAGGATTCCAGTGAGGGCGAAGACGACGCTCAGGCCCGCAGAAGCCGCCAGTGAGAGGCCGACGACGTTGAAGAGATAGGCGGGTAGGACCATGTTGATGCCCATGTACACGATCTGAGTCAGCATCGTTGTCCCGGCCGTCAGCGTGATGTTGCGCTCGCGCAATGTCTTCTTCAACAGGCCCTTGGGGCGGGCTGCCTGCGGATCAGCGAGGTCGGGTGGCGTGAGGCCGTGTGCCTCCATGTCGGCATAGAGCTCCTGCATTTTGGCTGGAGTCGAGTACTTTCCCCAAAACAACATCAGCGGTACGGCGATGATCAGGGCCAGGAACAGGGCATAAGACCAGTTCTCGGGACCGAAGGCGGTGATGACCAGCGCCGCGAGGAGGCCTGAGAGAAGGGAACCGATTGGGTATCCGGTGTGGTGTGCACCGAGCGCGAATCCGCGGCGTTCCTTGGGCCACCACTCGGCGGTGTTGCTCACGCCCACCGGCTCGCCCCAGCCGGCGCCGAGGTTGACGCCCACCCGGAGAGCGACAAACGCGACGATGTTGTGGCTGATGAATTTGAAGCCGGAAAGGAAGGACAACGCCGTGTAGCCGATGACCAGCGGGACCTGGAAGCGAGCGCGCTTCCAGCCGCCGCCGTACTTATCGCTCATGGCCGACCCCGGAATGGCCATGACGGCAAGAGCCAGCATCACGACCGAGGCGATCCCACCCCACGCCTCGGGGGAGAGATCGAAGGTTTCAGAGATGGTCGGACCCAGGCGCAGGATGATCTCTCGGTCGTAGGCGTTGAGGATCCAGATGAGCCAGCAGACCAACAGGGACACCCACGAGTACTTGTGAATGGACTTCATTGACAGGGGGATACGGTTCGAGGACATGATGGGCTTTCTGCTTATGCGCCGAAGCGGGGCTCTGGGAGGCCGCGGACGCCGAGGCCGGAAACTGCGAAGAGGGAACCGCGTTGCTGGCCGTCTTCGGGGAAACGGGGCAGTGGTGGCTTCGCCATGGACGTGATGAACAGGGTGTCCATCTCGGGCCCCCCGAACGCGAGACTGGTGACCTTCAGGACGGGGGTTTCGACGATGCGATCCACGGAACCGTCCGGCGCGTAGCGGATGATTTTCCCTCCGTAGACCAGTGCTTGCCACAGGTATCCATCGGCGTCTACGGTCGCGCCGTCGGCGGCCCCGCCGGTGCTCGTGTCCACGGTGGCGAAGGTGCGCCGGTTGGTGGCCGCACCGGTTGAGGGGTCGTAGTCATAGGACCAGATCAGGCCGGTCCAGGTGTCGCTGAAATAGAGCGTGCGTCCATCCGGGCTGAAGCAGGGGCCATTGGAGACGACGATGCCTTCGTCGAGTGTGCTCAACTGACCCTCAGGGGTGAAGCTGTAGAGCCGTCCGCTGGCTTGTTCCTCCAAGGTGTCCATGGAGCCGAAGATGAACCGGCCTTGCCGGTCGACCTTGCCATCGTTCAGGCGGTTGTTTGGAAGATCCGGCTCCGGGTCCACGAGGAGTTCCTGCTCGCCGCTGGCGGCGTCGATCCGATGCAAGCCACTTTTCAGTGCGGCCAGGAAAAAGCTGCCGTCCCGGGAAACAGCCATGGAACCGATGGGTTCGCCGACGTGCCAGGAGCGTAGCTCGCGGCCGTCGTGGGTTGATCGGAAGATGCGTCCGTCGGCGCTGTCGATCCAGTGCAACCGCTGGGATTCGGCGTCCCAAACGGGACCTTCACCCAGTGTCGTCTTGACGTCGAGAAGCACCTCGATATGTGGTGATTTGAGCATGGCGGAAGAGCCCTTCTGCGGGAGGGGATGTGCGTGGAAAATGAGGTTTGCTACGGCGTGGTTAGGCGGGCGCGGGGTCAGGTGGGCAGCCGCAGGTGGTACCCACATGGATGCGGTGCTCGCAGACAGTGTGTGCGTAGGTGGTGCGCGGGGTGGTGATTTGGTTGAGGAGGAGCTCGAAGGCACGCTCGGCCATTGTCTTGACCGGCTGGACGATGGTGGTCATGCGGATTAGCCGGGAGCGGCTGTGCGGCAGCCCGTCGCTGCCGACGACGGCGAGGTCCTCGGGGATGCGTAGACCGAGGGCGAGGGCGTGTTCCATGACGCCGATGGCGATCTCATCGGAGCCGCAGACGATTGCCCGCGGGGGAGTGCGTGAGCCGAGCAATTTCTCGGCGGCGACCAGGCCGCCGTCGGAATTGAGCCGGGTGCTGATCTTGCGCTCGCCGGAGATGGCGACGCCGACCGCTGCTGCTGTACGCACGAATGCCTGCTCGCGGGCGAGCGACGCGGTGGAGAAGCGTGGGCCAATTACAGTCGCGATCTCCGTATAGCCGTGGGCCAGGATATGCGACATCAGGGCAGAGGCCGCGGCATCGTCGTCGATGCCGACAAAGTCGCCGGGGATGTGCTCCGACCGACGGGAGAGGTAGACGTAGGGGATGTGCTTTTGGCGCAAAGTGCGCAGGGCACGCGAGTCCTCACGAAGCGCCGCGGCGATGATCACCCCGTCAACGTTCCGCGCTGCCAGCGTCGAGGCGACCTGGGCCAGGGATTCCGCGTCGTCTTGGGTGGTGGCAACGAAGACCTCAAAGCCCTCGGCGGAGGTGGCGGTGATAATGTGCTGGGCCCATCCGGTGTACATCTGGTTCACGATGTTCGGCAGGATCAACCCCACGACACGGGTGAGTTGCGGGTCGGGGAGCCGGCCGTGCGTCGATGGGCGGTAGCCCAACTCGTTGGCGACTTTGACAACGTGCCTCCTGGTGTCTGCTGAAACACCGGGTTGGCCGTTCATCACATAGCTGACGGTCGCAGCGGAAACGCCACAGGCGCGTGCCACGGAAGCCGCGGAGACCCGTGTTGGACGAGAAGCCACGTCTCCGGGTGCGAGAACGGTCCCGGCTCCGTTTGGCATGGTCTCTCCTTCCGTGGGTTTGCAGCGTGATCGATGTATCTTGCCCGTGTGATGTCCATTACAGGTGGCACTCGATAATTAAGCAACGTTAAGTTCTCTCGCTCAAATCGTCTTAAGCATTTTTATCCAGTGGTTGATCGGGAAAAGCCTCGTCGTCCCGGTGTGCTGTCGGGCTACCCGCGTCATGACGGCCGCCTTGGGCATCCCGCGGGTCTGGCGGTCACCGCCTATCTGGCCGCGGTGTCCATGTTCATCCCGGTGGACGGATAGCTGGTCTTGCGGTCCGAAGCACACCGGGTTTTCCGCATCTCGATCGCAGGTGCATGCTGGCTTGGCACCATGTCCTGACGTACCGAAACACAGCAACCCCCACGAGAACGACGACGGGGCTCCCGCAGGAGCCCCGTCGTCGTTCTCTTGTGCCCGGTGCCCGGTGTCAGGCGTCGATGTCGGCGAGGCGCTTGGCCCCGGCATCCGCCCCGGCTTCCGGTGCCGGTGCGGCAGCCGCTGGGTTCTTGACGAAGAACGAGCACACCACAGCCACCAGACCCAGGATGCCGCCGACGAAGAACGCCTTCTCCGTACCGGAGACCAGGCTCTCCACGGAGTCCAGGCCGGCGGCGGCGGCCAGGGTGGTGCCGACGGTCATCGTGGCGATGAGGATCGCGGTGCCGGACGCGCCGCCGAGCTGCTGCAGCGTGTTCACGATGGCGCTGCCGTGGCCGTAGAGCTCGCGGGGCAGGGAGCTCAGCGCGGTGGTCATCAGCGGGGTCATCAGCATGCCGAAGCCGATGGAGAAGACCACGTGCATGGCCACGATCAGGCCCAGGGGGGTGTCCACCTGCACGGTCGACAGCCACCACTGGCCGGCGGCGAGCATGATCGCGCCCGGGATGACCACGGGGCGCGGGCCGACCTTGTCGTAGAGGCGGCCGATCACCGGGGAGATGATGCCCTGGACCAGTCCGCCGGGCAGCAGCAGCAGGCCGATGGTCAGTACGCTGACGCCCATGCCGTTCTGCAGGAAGATCGGGATGACCATGACGGTGCCCAGCAGGGTGCCCATCAGGAGCATGAGCATCGAGGCCGCGAGGCGGAAGTTGTGGACGGCGAAGGGACGCAGGTCCAGCAGGACCGCGCCGCGGGAGCGCAGGGCCGACTGGCGGGAGATGAACACGGCCAGGGCGACGGCGCCGATGACCAGTGCCGCGATCGGGGCCCAGGCGCCGTGGATCAGTTCGCCGATCGAGGACAAAGCGTAGACGATGCCTCCGAAGGCGACGGCGGAGAGGACGACCGACAGGACATCCAGCGGGGCCTTGCGGACCTCGCCCGAGGTGCGGATGGCGATGATGCCCACGATGAAGACGATGACCGCCACGGGGATCATCAGCCCGAAGACCCACCGCCAGTTCAGCGCGTTCAGGACGAGGCCGGAAAGCGTGGGGCCGATGGCCGGGGCCACGGAGATGACGATCGCGTTCAATCCCATGATGGTGCCGCGGTAGGCCACGGGCACCGACGTCAGGGTGGTGGTCATCAGCAGCGGCAGGATGATCGCGGTGCCGCCGGCCTGGACGATGCGCGCCAGCAGCAGGACCGAGAAGGTCGGGGCGATCGTCGCCAGGACGGTTCCCAGGATGAACATCAGCAGGGCGACGGCGAACAGCCGGCGCGTGGTGAAGCGCTGGAGCAGGAACCCGGTGGTCGGGATGACCACCGACATGGTCAACAGGAACCCGGTGGTCAGCCATTGGGCCGTGGTGGCGTCGACATGGAAGTCGGACATGAGGTTGGGGAGCGCGACACTGAGCACTGTCTCGTTGAGGATCATGATCATGGCCGAGAGCACCAGGGCGGTGATCGTGGCGGCGACGCCCTTCGTGGCGCGCTCGGGGTCGATGGCGCGTGCCGCGGCGGACGCCGTCTCGGTCTCGGGGGAGAGCCCCTCGGGGTGGGTGGAATGGGTCATGGATACCTCGGGATCGTGGTGGGCTTTGCAAGCAGCTCGGCCACGGGACCGGCCGGAAGCCACATCCTCGGAACGGCGGTCGGGAGGTGCGGTGGCACCCCAGGGCAGCACTCTGCTCGAAATTACTTATAAAAGTATAAGTGTTTTTTGGCAGGCTGGCAAATGAGCGGTCTCCGGAGGGTCAGGGGGCAGTCATTTGCGCACTGAGACGGTCGAGGATGCCGGCCGAGCGCCGCAGGTGTTCGCGCTCCGCCGGGGTCAGGTGCGCCGCGGCGCCTGCGATCTCGCCGGCCCAGGCGCCCTCGAACAGTGTCTTGATGCGTTGGGCCTCGGCGGTCGCCGTCAGCGAGACGTATCGGCGGTCGGAGGCGTCCCGGTTGCGGGTGACCAGTCCGCGGGCCACCAGGTCCTTGAGCTGGGTGCTGACGTTGCTGAACTGGCGGTCCAGGCGGGCGGCGAGTTCGGCGACGGTGATGCCGGGGTGGGCCTCGATGGCGCGCAGGATGTCCAGCATCCCGTTCGGCAGGGGCCCGTAGCCGGTTCTCTCGTGCGAAGCGCGCCGGATGTGCTCGGAGATGTCGACGATGGCCGCCGCCAACTGCAGGTACTCGGTGGCGTGGGCGCTCTCCGGCCGCTTCTCGGTGTCCATCGAACCATCATAGGGTTGGGCCGTTGAGCCGGTGCTACCGCTGGCCTGCGCGGTAGGCGGCCGCCAAGTCCAACGCCCGCTCGGCTGCCGGGCGGGCCAATTCGATGTCCTCGGGGATGAGCGCGATGCGGGTCCTGCGTTCGAGCAGGTCCTCCACGTCCACCGCCCCCTCATGGGTGATGCCGAAGACCAGCTCCGCGAGCGTGGCGGGCAGGTGCGGGGCAATGGGTGCCAGGAGTTCGGCGTCGTGCAGGCCGGTGACGGTCCTGGCGTTCTCCAGCACCAGCTGCGCCTCGGTGCCGAAACGGCGGACGAGCCGTGGGTGGCCCTCGAACCTGGCCAGGGCATCCCGCGAAGCGGCTCCGAGCAACGGCAGGTTCCGCGTCCGGCACTTTCCCGGGGCGAGGTGCGTGGCGTCGACCGCGTCCTGGGCCATGCGCCGGTAGGTGGTCAGCTTGCCGCCGACGACTGTCATGACCCCGGAGGCGGACGTGAGGACCGCATGCTTGCGCGAGAGGTCCGCCGTGGACCCGTCGCTGTCCAGCAACGGGCGCAGGCCGGCGAAGGCACCGACCACGTCGGAACGGCGCAGGGGTTGGTTGAAGGCCGACGAGACGACGTCGAGCAGGTAGCCGATTTCCGCTTCGGTGGGTTGGGGGACGTCGGGGATGTCGCCGTCGACTTCCACGTCGGTGAGCCCGACGTAGATGGTGCCGTCCTGCTGCGGGAGCAGGAACATGAACCGGTTGGTGGTCCCCGGGATCGGCACCGTGATGGCGGTGTTCAGCCGCGGGAGCGTCTCGGCCCGCAGCACCACGTGGGTGCCCCGGCTGGGCTTGAGCCTGACATCGACCAGGTCCGCGGCCCACACGCCGGTGGCGTTGATGACCTTCCGGGCGGTGACCGTGCGGGTGGTCCCGGTGAGCTCGTCGCGCAGCTCGGCGCTGCCACCGTCCACCGAGAGTGCACGGAGTCGGGTCCGCACGTCGGCCCCCTGGGCCACCGCGGTGCGCGCCAGGCCCAGGACCAGGCGGACGTCGTCCTCCAACTGGCCATCCCAGGAGAGCAGTGCGCCACGCAATCCGGCACCGCGCAGGGGCGGTGCCATGGTCAGGGCCTCGGTGCGGGAGACGCGGCGGGGGTGGGGGAGTGTGTCCGCAGCGGTCCGGGCGGCCAGGCGCAGCACGTCACCGGCGATGAACCCCAGGCCGGCCAGTGCGGCCTGCCCGTGGCCGACGCTGGACATCAGGGGCAGCAGCATCGGCAACGCGCGGGTCAGATGCGGGGCGGTGCGCTCCATGAGGATGCCGCGCTCGACTGCGCTTTCGTGGGCCACGCCGAGCTGGCCCTTGGCCAGGTAGCGCAGGCCGCCGTGGACCAGCTTGCTGGAGAATCGCGAGGTCCCGAACGCGACGTCGTGGGCATCGACCGCCAGGACCGAGAGCCCGCGGGAGGCTGCGTCCAGGGCGACGCCCGCGCCGGTGACGCCGAGGCCGACGACGAGGACGTCGAGGTCCGTGGGCAGGTCCTCGAGGCCGTGGCCGATGGCCGTCGGGCGGGTGCTCATGCGCTCAACCCCCGGGTCAGCAGCGCTGCGAACGACGCGGCGAGTGCCTCCTCGTCGATCCCTGCAGGGTCGGTCATGGTCTGGGCCGAGATCGCCAGCCCGTGGGCTGCGAGAACGACGGTGCGGGCCAGCAGGACCGAGTCCCCGGGGCGGATGTTCCCTGCCTGTTGGCCGCCGGAAATCTGCTCGGCGAGGAAGGCCAGGATCGAATCCTGCGAGCGCCCGCGCCGATCCAGCAGGTAGGGCAGCAGCAATTCGGGGTCGACATCCAGGACCCTGCCGAACAGGGGGTTGGCGCGCAAGGCAGCCACGGCGGCGAGGGCGCCGTTGGCGACGTCCGCGGCGGTGGGGGCATCGCCGTCGTGCCCTGTCGGCAGGGTGGACATGATGGCCTGCCATTCCCGGGTCATCAGGTCACCGAGCAGCGACTCCATATCCGGCCAGGTGCGGTAGATGGTCATGCGCGAGACGCCGGCGCGCCGGGCGACGTCGGTGAGCGTGGTGCGCTTCCAGCCGACGTCGAGGAGGGATGCCCGGGCGGCATCCAGATAGGCATTGTGACGAACTGACATCATATGTCACACTGTAACGCATGTCACCAGAAATGCACCCCACCCGCTGGGGCAACCCGTCAGCTGCCACCGGGCTCTCCGCCGAGATGCGCGGATTGATCGACTTCGCGGTCGGCGCCACGCGCGACACCCCCGCGGTCACCGACGCCAGGCTGCCGGTCGGCACCCTGGCCCCGGAGCTCGTCGAGGGGCTGCGCCAGATCCTCGAAGGGGACCACGTAGACGTTGGCGATTCCGCCCGCCGCCTGCACACCCGCGGCAAGTCGACCCCCGACCTGCTCAAGGCCCGGGCGGGGGACCTGGACGATGCCCCGGACGCGGTGCTCCGCCCGGGGAGTGCGGCGGAGGTTGAGGCGCTCATGGCGTATGCCGTTGAGCACCACCTGGCGATCGTCCCCTTCGGCGGCGGCACCTCGGTCACCGGCGGGCTCGCGGTGGCCCGGGAAGGATACGCCGGAGTGGTCGCCGTGGACCTGGGCCGGATGAAGGCCGTGCGCGAGGTGGACACCGAGTCCATGACAGTGGTCCTGGAACCGGGCCTGCGCGGTCCCGAGGCCGAGGCGGAACTGGCAGGGCACGGGCTGACGCTGGGTCACTACCCGCAGTCCTTCGAGTACGCCACCATCGGCGGGTTTGCCGCCACCCGCTCCTCCGGCCAGTCCTCGGCCGGATACGGCCGCTTCGATTCGATGGTGGTCGGCCTCTCGGTCATCACCCCGCAGGGCCCGCTGGAACTGGGGACCGCGCCGGCCAGCGCCGCCGGCCCCGACCTGCGCCAACTGGTCCTGGGCTCCGAAGGGGCGTTCGGCATCATCACTGCAGTGCGCGTGCGGGTGCGGAAACTGCCCGCCGAAAAGGTGTACGAGGCCTGGCGGTTCGAGTCGTTCACCGCCGGGTCCGAGGCCATGCGCCACCTGGCCCAGAACGACCTGCTGCCCACCGTGCTGCGGCTCTCCGATGAGACCGAGACGATGATCAACCTCGCCTCGCAATCCGACGTCGGCGGGGAGGCCGAAGGCGGGTGCGTGATGATCGTCGGCTACGAAGGCGAATCCGTGGCCGGCCGGCGCAAGCAGGTCACCGCCGCGCTGGCCGAACTCGGCGGGACCGCCCTGGGGGAGGAGAGCGGTGCCGCCTGGGCGAAGGGCCGCTTCCACGCCCCCTACCTGCGTGATTCCCTGCTGGATGTCGGCGTGCTGGTCGAGACGCTGGAAACGGCCACCTTCTGGTCCAACCGGGAGAACGTGTACCAGGCGGTGAAGAAGACGCTGAAGTCTGAACTGGGGGAGCGGCGGATCGCGATGTGCCACATCTCCCACGTCTACGAGACCGGCTGCGCGCTCTACTTCACCGTGGCCGTCTCCGAAACCGAGGACCCGCTGGCCCAGTGGGCCGCGGCCAAGGAGAAGACCAGCCAGGCGATCATCGACGCCGGCGGCACCATCACGCACCACCACGCGGTGGGCACCGACCACAAGCCGTGGCTGGCCCAGGAGATCGGACCGGTGGGCGTGTCGATCCTGCGCGCCGTGAAGCGCGAGCTGGATCCCACCGGGGTGCTGAATCCCGGTGTGCTGATCCCGTGAACCGCGCCTACTCCTTCCTGGTGAACCGTTCCTCCGGCGGCGGTTCCGGGGTGGGGGCTGTGATTCCGGTGGCCCGGCTGCTGCGCGAGGCCGGCGCCACCGTGGAGGTCTCCTATTCGCCCGGCCCCCGGGCCACGCTGGAGGCGATCGGGGCAGCCGTGGAACGCGGGGCCGTGGTGGTCTCGGTCGGCGGGGACGGGATGCTCTCCTCCATCGCCGGGGAGGTCTCCCGGCTGGGCGGGACACTGGGGATCCTTCCGGCGGGTCGGGGCAACGACTTCGCCCGGATGATCGGGTTGGGCCACGACCCGGAGGCGATCGCCCGCACGCTGCTGGAGGCCGAACCCGTGGCGACCGACCTGATTTCCGCCACGCTTCCCGACGGCGCCCGACGCTGTGTGGCCGGGTCCGTCTATGCCGGCGTCGACGCGCAGACCGCCGACCTGGTCAACCGCCTCCGCTGGCTGCCGCGGAAACTGCAGTACCCCGCGGCGGCGGTGACCTCGCTGGCCCGGTTCGTGCCGTCGTCGTTCGCCGTGACCGTCGACGGGAGCGAACACCGCTTCGAGGCGGCCTGCGTGGTGGTGGCGAATTCGGGCTATTACGGGTCGGGGATGCACATCGCCCCGTCCGCCGCGGTGGACGACGGCGAACTCGAGGTCGTCGTCATCACGGCGACCGGGCGGCTGGACATGATCCGCGCGTTCCCAAAGGTCTACGACGGTTCCCACATCGGCCTGGACCAGGTCCGGGTCCTGCACGGGAAGTCGATCTCCATCTCCGCCCGGCCCACCGTTTCGCTCGGTGGCGACGGCGAGCCACTGGGGATGCTGGGGGTCGGCCCGCTGCGCATCGAGGTCGATCCGGGGGCCTTGCGGCTGCTGCGTTGACGCACGACGTCGGTGCCGTACCGGGTGCACTCGCGGGATGCGCCCGGTACGGCACCGACTGGGAGGGCCAAGGCCCATCGGCCTCCTAGTCGGCCAATTCCTTACCGCGAGTCTCCGGGGAAATGGCCGCGGCCAGGAGCACGAGGCCGCACAACACGATCAGGTAGACGTCGAAGATGCGTGGCGAACCCGAGGAATAGAGCCAGGCCTGCAGGTACGGGGCCGTGCCGCCGGTCAATGCCGCGGCCACGGAATAGGGGACGCCCATCCCCACGGCCCTGATGCGGGTGGGGAACTGCTCGGGGAAGAACGCCGGCATGATGGCGGTCGGGGCGGAAATCAGCAGCATGCCCACCCCCATGTAGACAGCCAGGCGCCAGATTTCGCCCTGCCCGCCGGTGAAGAGGATCGACAAGGGGATAATCGCCAACATCGAACCGACCGCGAAAAAGATCCAGTTGAAGCGGCGTCCGATGCGGTCCGAGAGCCAACCCCAGAACACCAGGCAGCCGACCAGGAATACATTGGCCGCCACGCTGACCCACATGACGTGGTCGGGGCGCATGCCGAGCTGCGACATGGCGAACGCCGGAGCCATGATGGCCCAGACGTAGTACATGACCGTTCCGCCACCGGCCAGCGCCATGATGCGTAGGCAGGCACGGCGGTGCAGCCAAAGGGCTGGCCATAGGCCCGACCGTGCTGCCTGCGCCTGCGGTGTGGAAGCCTGGGCCGCGTCGCGGGTGAACATGGGAGTCTCGTCAAGCCGGCGCCGCAACCGCAGCGCGTAGATGCCTAGGAGGCCGCCGAGCAGGAAAGGCACGCGCCAACCCCATTGCCCAACGGCATCGGTGCCCAGGGCGCTGGTCAGACCCGCGCCCAGCAGGGAGGCGGCGGTCACGCCGAGCGTCACGAAGACGAACACCGAGGAGGCCCAGATGCCGCGGCGGCGGGCAGGAGCCATTTCGGTGACGTAGGTGAACGAGGATACGACTTCGCCACCGTGCCCGAAGCCCTGCAGCAGCCGACCGGCCAACAGGAAGGCCGCGGCTGCCGGGCCGATGACATCGTAGGTGGGGGAGACGCCGATGAACAGGCTGCCGCCGGCCGTGAGCAGCATCGAGATGGTCATGGCGCGGCGGCGACCTGTGCGGTCGGCGAGCCAGCCGAAAAACAGGCCGCCCAGCGGCCGCATCAAGAACCCTGCGGCGAATACCGCCAGGGTGCCCAACAATGCGGCCAGCGGATCGGATCCCAAGAAGAACTGGCCGGCGAAGTAGGCCGCGAAAATCGAGTAGGCGGTCCAGTCGTACCATTCCAGGGCGTTACCGACGCCGACGCCGGTGATGATCCTGCGCCGTTCGGTACGGGTGATGGGCGGCGGCGCGACGGCAAGTGGCCGTTCGGCGGGTTCGATGCTTGTCATGGCAGTCCTTCGGTCGTTTCATCGGGTGGCTCGTTGCGACGTTTGGTCGCCGTGCACTGCACTTTGTCACAGTGGAGTGACGATAGTCACTAGATCGCTATATTACGATCATGTAACGAACGTCAAGATTAGGCGAGATGCGTGAACCGCGAACCGTGGAAAACCAGGGGGGCGATCTGCTTGTCAACCTGCAGGTCGTGGATTCGGAAGACGATGACGTCATGGTCGCCGGCCTCGTGGGCCGCGTGGATGCTGCAGTCGTACCAGGCGGCGGCGCCACCGAGGCGCACGGCTCCGAGCTCGGTGGTTTCGGCGTCCAGCCCCGTAAACCTGGAGGCCTTGTCGCGCCCCGCCAGCTGGCGGCAGGAGGCCTCGTGGCCCGCGCCGAGGATCGATACGCCGATGCGCTGGGCGGAGGCCAGATCGGGCCAGGTCGAGGACGACTTTTGGATCGAGAACATGGCGAGCGGCGGTTCGAGGGAGACTCCCACGGTGAAGGAGGAGGCGATGACGACGTGGCGCTCTCCGTCGACCTCGGCGGCGATGGCCGCGACCCCGGAGGGGAAGTGGCCGAAGGTTTCACGCAGGAGCTGGCTGTCGATGGAGGGGCGGGTGGCTGTGGCGGTCATAACGATGGTCCTTTCGGGGCGGGTGGGACGCCGTCGCGTCGTGGCAACCAGCATTGCAGAACTCGACTCCGTTGTATAGCAAGATTTTTGCGAACGTTTGATTCTTGACATATGACGCAAGTCACGCTTCACTGGATCCAGCATGACCCGCCGCCGAACCCGGATCCCGCGGGCACCTACTAGCCGCCGTGCCGCCCACAGCAAGGAGCACTCCCATGACGCCAACAGCTTCCCCCTCGACCCGCCGTCTGCAGATCGTGCGCGTTCAGGACCGGGAGAACCTCTGGTTCCTCGGTGACCTGATCCAGCCGATCATCACCACCGAAATGACCGACGGTCGGTTCATGATGGCGCTGACCCATTCCAAGGCCGGGTCGGAGCCGCCCTTGCACGAGCACGATGGAGAGGACGAGATCTTCTACATCCTCACCGGGACGATCGAGTTCTGGTCTGGCGACGGTCACGCCGTCCTCGGTCCCGGCGACTGCATCCTGATGCCCAAGGATGTGCCCCACATTTTCCGCGTCAGCCCAGATGCCGAGGCCACTTGGCTGGTCATGAGCGCACCCGGCGGGTTGGACGACTTCTTCCGCGCGGTGTCAGTTCCCGCCGGCTACCCAGGGCCGCAGCAGGACTGGCAGATGGACGAGGAAACCGAAGCACGTCTCGAGGCTGCGTGTCGACAGTTCGGCATCACGTTGATCGGCCCTCCCGGCACCCTCCCCGGCATGGCTGACCTGTGATTGTCCGTCCGTCGCCGGCCGTCGTGGTCAGTGCTTATTGGGCCGCCCGCGAACGGGGAGACGAGACGGCAGCCCGAGAACTGCTAGCCGAGGACCTGGAATGGACGGTTGTCGGACGCCACGCTGCAGTCGTCGGCACCTACCGTGGGCCCGACCAGTTTTTCAACCAGCTCGTCGCTGGCAACGCGGCTGTTTTCCAGCCCGGAACCGCACAGAGCCGGATCCTCGGCATTTTCGAGGACGCGCAGCAGAACACCGTGGTGACGCATACACGCAAGACGGCCCGCACGCGCACCGGCCTTCACTTCGACAACGAAATCGTCACCATTATGACCATCGCCCACGGCAGGATCCGGATCTGCCGCGAGTTCATGGACCTGGCCGAAGTCAACAGGACATTCGGCGCCAACCCCCCACTCGACCCGACGGCCACCGGTTCGCCGGCTGCGCCCGTTCCCGAAAGGAAAACCACATGACCGAGATCCTGACTCACGACAACCGCCAGCACGTCACCGGCGCCCCCACAGAGGAGGAGACGGACCGTATCGTCGAACGGATCCACGCCATCGGTCCCCTGCTGCGCGAGAACGCCGTGATCGCCGACCGGGACCGCGTCCTGCCCCAGGCCAGCGTCGAGGCGCTTGAAGAGGCCGGGGCACTGCGTATTGCCTGCTTAAAGCGTTACGGCGGGCATGAAGGCGGCGCCTCCATGCTGCTACGGGTCGCCCGGACAGTGGGCTACTACGACCCAGCCGCCGCCTGGTGCACCGTCATTTCCAACGGATCAGTGATGCTGGCCAACCGTTTCGACGACCAGTTGCTGGACGAGGTGTTCGCCGGAGGTCCCGTCCGCATGGCCTCGATCTTCGCCAGCCCCCAAGGCACCGCCGTACCGGAAAACGGAGGATGGAGGGTTACGGGCAAGTGGCCCTTTGCCTCGAACAGCTCCCATTCCGAATGGGCCATCGGCATCCTCTTCATCCACGACGAACACGGAGCCGAACGGGGCATCGGGTTCGCCATGATGCGCCGGGGCGAGTATTCGGTAGAGGACACGTGGTACACGATCGGGATGCGCGGATCCGGTTCGAACACCATGGCCACCGAGGACCTGTGGCTTCCGCCCAACCGAGTCATTACCTTCGACCAACTAATGGGCATGGGCCCCGAGACGGACCCGGAGGCGACATTCGGCAAGCGTCTAACGCCCCATCTGACCATGTCCACCACGATCCAGGCAGCATCCATGGGGGCGGCCACGGCGGCCCGCGATTTCGTGGCCGGCGTATCCGGCAAGCGCGGCATCACCTACACCCACTACAAACGGCAGAACGAGTCAGGTGCCTTCGTGCAGGGCCTGGGGGCCGCGAGCACCAAGATCGAGGGCGCACAGCTGCTGCTGGAGCGCTCGGCTGCCAGCATCGATGCCGCCGCCTCCGGCTGCCAACCGATTCCGTTGGAGGAACGCGCACGTCACCGCGGCGGCATCGGCCATGCGGGCCACGAACTCGTCGACGCCGTGAACGAGCTATGTTGGCTGCACGGCACCGCGTCCTTCGGCGAAACCAGCCTGCTGGGGCGCATGTGGCGGGATGTCAACACGGGTACCCGGCACGCTTCGATCACCGCGCCGATGGGCTATGAGTTGCATGGCAACGCGCTCACGGGCACCGAGTACATCTCCAACAAACTCTAGGAGATAGCCGTGGAACTTCGACTGGGCAACATGCCTTCGGCCAGACAGGTCCTCGATGGTGCCGCCGTCCATGCCTGGTACGGCCTGCGCTTCGCCACCGCCCGGCGCTTTGGCCTGCCCGAATCCGCGGAGGGCAGGCTGGGCGCCCGTCGCTTGGTCGAGGTTCCCATCTTCCCCCAGCGGCCCAGCCGGCTCTCGATCGCCATGGGGCAAGGAGAGGTGAACCCGCAATCCGAGGACGCGTTCTTCGCCAACGTCTGGGCTCCCGAGTCGGCCGACGGCCTCCCGGTCATCCTGTTCCTACATGGCGGGGCCTGGATGACCGGAGGAGGGTCGATGCCATGGTACGACGGCGGGATGCTGGCTGCCCGTGGCGCGGTCGTGGTCACCGTGAACTACCGGTTGGGCCCGTTCGGGCACCTCGGGGCGTCCGCCGACCATGAATTTCCCCTGCCCGTCGCGGATCTGCTCCTGGCGCTGGACTGGACCGTGACCAACATCGCCGGCTATGGCGGTGACCCGCAGAGGATCACCGTTGCAGGGCAATCCGCCGGTGCGTGGTATGGCCACCTGCTCTCCCTCCTGCCGGACGCCCGCGGCAAGATCCACCGCCTCGCCCTGCTGAGCATGGGGACCAGGAAACCCTGGAGCCGACAGACCCGGTCCCGGGTCACGGCCTCCGCGGGCCGGATGGTCGAACCCGACAACCTCGGTACGGCACCGGTGGACGCCGTTCTCGGGGCCGGCCTACGGGCGTTACCCCCTCCGGACCCCAATCTCGGGATGGCCCCGGCGGCCTACCTCCCCATGGCAAGCACAGGCCTGCCATCGGCATTCCTCGACCCGGTAGGCGCCTCCACGGACACCTCGGTAGAAGCCACCTACTTGCGGTTCACGGCCCAGGAATCCGCCATCTTCTTCGTCGGCTCCACCCGGCACCTTGAGGCCACGCAGGACCAGGTCGACGAGGCGCTTGGTCCATGGGACCCAGCGGATCTGCCGGCGGTGCTCAAACGGCGGGGGAATTACGCCGGCAGTTCCTCAGGCCTCAGCCCCTACCGGCAGCTGGTTGCCGCGTCTTCGTGGCGGCAATTCCAGCGATTCCCCGCCGAATTTGCAGAAGCCTTGCGTGCGGACGGTGCCAAGGCGCACCTCGACGTCTTCGAGGAACAAAGCCAACAGCCGGGCCTGCTGGCCGCCCACTGCTTCGACCTGCCGTTCCAGTTCGGCAACCGTTCGGCATGGCAGGACGCCCCGATGCTGGCGGGGTACGACGACGAGAAGTTTACTGAGGTCTCCGGGCAGCTGGTCCGGGACTTGGTTCACTTCGCCGCGGGTGCCGGCCCTTACGCCTAGGTCTTGCCCCGGGGATCGTCCGTCAGGACCTGAAGGGCATGCCGTTTGGCGAGCGGGGCTAGTACACGGTTGAGTTCGCTGAACACCCGACGGGCTGTCGTGCCGATCCAGTTGTCGGGCAGCAGCTCAGGGGGAAGCCCCGGGTCCTGGTACGGCAGTCGACGCCACTGGGTAATCATCGGAACGTAGGTCCGGAAGGCCGCACCCAGCACCGCCGGGGTGGGTGCCGACCTGCCGGGCAGCCGGTCCAGCTCGGGAGAATAGGTCGTCAGGAACTCGCCATAGAGACGCTCCAGCTCGTCCAAGTCCCACCACCGCGCCACCTTGTCCCGCAGATCCGAACCTCCGGCCGGCGACGAGACGAAGAACTCGATGTAATCAGATAGACCGTGTTTGTCCATGTATTCTTCGGCTTCGGCCTGCAGCCGGATCGGTGCAATGCTCAGACCCGATGCCACCGTGCCGAATCCAAGGCGGGCGAGGCCGGCCCGGATTTTGTGGCGGTTGCTGCGCTCCGACTCCGGGACGGAATAGGACGCCAGGAGCCACGGGTCACCAACGCTGGCGGTACGTGGTGCCAGAATGCGCTCGTCGCCGATCCTCATGTGGTCCTCGAGCTCCGGCGCCATCGCATAGGCATTGGCACCATGGATCTTGCCGCTGACGAGCACGCCCCTCTTCTTCAGCCTGGAGATCGACGAGCGGACGCTGGCCCCCTCGTATCCCAACTCCGTGAGCAGGCGAACCACGCCGGAGACAGGGAGGAAACGGCCGCAGGGGCGGCCGTAGAGGCCAAAGACCGTCACGACAAACCGATGGTGTGCTTGTTGACCGTGGCCGCCGGCCTCACGGCCTGCAATGATTTCGTCGAGGGCAATGGTCACCACAGCACCCTACCAAGCCCGGAGCGTTGCGGCTGCTGCGCTGACGTCGGCGACCTGTCACCGGGCATCGAGCAATTGTTACCGGGATCAGGATCCCGATAGATTGGGTGGGGGCCGTCGTCGGCCCCGGAGACCCGAAGGAGCACCCATGGCGCAGGACCGCGGACCGTCCACCTCCCTGGACCGGACGGTGGAGTGGGTCGACACCGATGCCGCGGGACACCAGCACAACTCGGCCATCCTGCGCTGGATGGAAGCCGCCGAGGCCCAGCTGATGCGCGAACTGGGACTGGTCGACTACTTCCCGCTGAGCCCGCGCGTGCAGCAGGTGGTGAACTTCCGAAACCGCCTGTGGTTCGGGCAACGGATCACGGCCACGGTGTGGATCGGACGCGTCGGCAACGCCTCCCTGGTCCTCGGCTTCGAGATCACCGGCCACCCGTGCGACCGCTCCGCCGGCGGGCTGGCGGCCGACGGAACCGTCACCACCGTCCACGTCCCGCTCGGCGCCGAGGCGTCGGCGCCCTGGCCCGCGGCCATGCGTTCGCGGTTGGCGGGGGAGCGGCCATGACCACCGGGACCGTGGCGGATGCGACCGCCGGGGCCGGTATCCCAGCACCGGTAGTGCGGCACCAGCAACTGATCGTCACGCTGTTCGGCCTGTACTGCCGCGAACCCGGCACCGCCCTGCCGGTGGCGTCACTGGTGGCCCTGCTCGGCGACCTGGGCTACGACGCACCGGGAGTGCGCTCCGCCGTCTCACGGCTCAAGGCCAAGGGCGTGTTGCGCAGCACGCGCAGCAACGGGGTGGCCGCCTATGAACTCTCCGAGTCGCTGCAAACGGTCTTCGCCGAGGGGGACCAGCGGATTTTCGCCGAACGACGGGACGACGGCGACAGGGCCTGGCTGCTCGCCCTCTTCTCCGTGCCCGAGGCCCAACGCCACCTGCGCCACCGCCTGCGCAGCGTGCTGTCAGGCCTGGGTTTCGGCACGGTATCCGCGGGCGTCTGGATCGCGTCCTCCGGCGTCGCGGACCGTGCCCGCGAACGCCTGGCGGCCCAGGGGCTGGACCATTTCGTGGAGTTCTTCCGCGGCGACTACCTCTTCGACGGGGACGTCCGCGCCAAGGTCGCCACCTGGTGGGACCTGGAGGCCATCGACGAACTGATCGGCGACTTCCTGAACATCTACGCCGACGCCGACCAGGCCTGGCAACGGCGGCTCGGCACACAGGCGACGGATGCTGCTGCGGCCGACGACGAGACCTGCCGTGATGCCTTCCGCTACTACATCCCACTGCTGACCCTGTGGCGCCAACTGCCCTACCGGGACCCGGACCTGCCGTTGGAGTACCTGCCGGCGGGCTGGCGTGAACCCGCGGCCCGGCGGGCCTTCACCGGAGCCCATCGGCTGATCGCACCGCTGGCCGAGCGCCACGCCCGGCAGGTCATCGACGGGTGAACCGTCCGGGTGGGGGCGCCATCGACGACGCCGGATCGGGCGCGCCCCCTGGGGTGGCCGGCGGCCACAGCTGACAGACGACGGCGGGCGCCGGCGCAGCGTCAGGCCGCTGGGATGACCGCGACACCCTGGATCTCGATGAGGGCCTCCTTTTGCCACAGCCGCGAGACGCCGATGCCGGCCATGGCCGGGTAGCCGGTGCCGGCCATCTCCCGCCAGATGCGCCCGATCTCCCGGCCGTTGGCCATGTAGTCGTCCACGTCCGTGAGGTAGATGGTCACGCTGACCAGGTTCTCCGGGCGCCCACCGGCCTCCTGGAGCGTGGTGAGCACGTTGGAGAAGGCCTGCCGGAACTGCTCGACGATGCCGCCCGGAACGATGTTCATGTCCTGGTCCAGTGCGGTCTGCCCGCCGAGGTACACGGTGTTGCCGGCCAGTATCCCGTGGGCATATCCCGAGGGCTTGGGCAGCGAAGCGGGGTTGATGGTCTGGTGGGCATTGGCGCTCTGGGTGGTCATGTCCCCTCCTGGGTGATGGGTGGAAAAAATTCGAATGTGGCCTATTGCACATTCCTACATGCGTGCTAAATTGATCATATGTTGCGACCGTAAAAAAGTCGACATATCAATTTCAAGCAAAGGACCACCCGATGAAGCTGGCCACCGTGCGCACCGCAACGGGAACCGCAGCAGCCGTCGAGACAGCCGGCGGCTACCTCCCCCTGGACGCACCGGACGTCGGCGCGCTGCTCGCAGGAACCGATTGGCGGGCGGCCGTGGACGCGGCGCTCGCCGGCGGCCCGGCCGGGGCCATCCCCGCCGAGACAGCCGAACTGGCCGCCGTGGTGCCACGGCCCGCCAAGGTCATCTGCTGCGGCCTGAACTATGCGGACCACATCCTGGAAATGGGCCGCGAACTGCCCGAGTACCCCACGCTGTTCGCCAAGTTCGCCGATTCGCTCACCGGCCCGGCCGACGCAATCACCGTCCACGGCAGCGACCAAGTCGACTGGGAAGCGGAGCTCGCCGTCGTCGTCGGCAGCGAACTCTCCCGCGCCGACGAAACCGAAGCCGCCGCGGCCATTGCCGGATACACCGTGGCCAACGACGTCTCGATGCGCGACTGGCAGCACCGGACCCTGCAGTGGTTGCAGGGCAAGGCCTTCGACGCCAGCACGCCCCTGGGCCCGGCGCTGGTCACCGCCGACGAATTCGACGAGGACCCCTCCTTTACCCTGCGCGGCTACGTCAACGGCGAACTGGTCCAAACGGGGGATACCGCCACGCTGGTCTTCGGTCCGGCACGGCTGCTGTCCTACATCTCGGGATTCACGACCCTGCGCCCCGGCGACGTCGTCCTGACCGGCACCCCCGGCGGTGTCGGGTCCGGCATGAAACCACCGCGCTTCCTCGCCGACGGCGACGTCCTGGCCACCGAAATCGACGGACTGGGCCGACTGGAGAACACCGTCAGCCTGGTCCCCGCGAACGCCACAGCAACCACCCACGCCTGACCCCGAACCAGCAAGGAGAACCACGATGAGCACCAGCACCGACTACATCCTCGAAGGCGACAACAGCCAGTACGCCTCCGCCAACGGCCAGGTCGTCCCGGTCGTCACCCGCAGCGGCGAGGAGGACACCAACACCGCCCAGTCCGGGGACTGCGTCCGCGTTTCGGGCGTATCCATCCAGCACACCCCGGCCACCAAGATCTGGTTCGGACAGGTCTCCAACGTCCCCGGCTACCGCTCGCTGCCGCACCACCATGCCGAGGCCGAAACCGGAGGCTATGTGCTGCGCGGCCACGGCCGCATCTACTTCGGCGAGGGCTACTCCGAGTACCTGGACATGAAGGCCGGCGACTGGGTCTTCGTCCCGCCCTTCATGCCGCACGTCGAGGCCAACATGTCGGTGACCGAGGAACTCGTCTGGCTCACCGCACGCACCCCCGAGAACCTGGTGGTCAACCTCGAGGACGTCCCCGACGAGACCCTCGCCGACTACCGGAGGGCCTAGGCATGGACGCCGCCACCGACACCCGGATCCACGCCCCCGACACCGCAGCGACCTTCCTGCGCTCGGTCGAACTGACGCCCGTCGACGGCCCGGCCGACGCCTCCTTCGAGGCCACGACGCAATACGTCCCCTGGCCCAAGGCCTACGGCGGGGACATGACGGCCCAGGCCACCGCAGCCCTGCAGGCAACCGTCGACTCAGACCGTACGCTGCACTCGATGCACAGCTACTTCATGCGGCCCGTCGACATCGGCGCACCGGTTCGCTACGACGTCGAGATCCTGCGCGACGGACGCGGCTACTCCACCCGCAGCGTCCGTGGGATCCAAAACGGCAAGACGGTGTTCACCGCCCAGGGTTCCTTCCACGTCCGCGAAGAAGGCCCGGACTTCCAGCACCAGGCTCCAGCCGCCGTCGACCCCGACACCCTGCGCACCGCCGCGCAGGTGCTGGACGGGGCCCACGGCCCGGCAGCCGACTACTGGGCGCACGGCCGCAGCTTCGACATGCGCCACGTCCCCGGCCCGGTATACCTGGCCACCGAGGGCGGAACCGTTGCCAGCCAGGCGGTGTGGGTGCGCGCCTTCACCGCCCTGTCCGACGTCGACGACGCGAAGGCGACGGCGGATCTGCACCGCACCGCGCTGGCCTATGTCTGCGACTACACGATCCTCGAGACCCTGTTGCGGGTGCGCGGACTGCACTGGTCCAGCCCGAACCTGGCGACCGCCAGCCTGGACCACTCCATGTGGTTCCACCGCGACGGGCGCGCCGACGAGTGGATCCTCTACGCCCAGGACGCCGTGTCTGTGCAGGACAACCGCGGGTTGGCCTTCGGCCGGTTCTTCGACCGATCCGGCCGGCACCTGGCCACCGTCGCCCAAGAAGGCATGATCCGCGGCTAGACCGCACCCACCACCCTCACGCGAAAGGAACGGCCATGCCGCTCACCGAATCGGCCCACGTGGATACCTACACGCGCGACCACCTGCCTCCCGCCGACCAATGGCCCACCCTGGAGTTCACGCTTCCCGAGTTGCAGTACCCCCAGAAGCTCAACGCCGCGGCGGCGCTCATCGACGAGCCGACCGCGCGGTACGGAGCCGACCGGCCCGCCCTGCGCACCCCCGATGGCCAGGTCTGGACCTACGGGCAGCTGCTGGAGCGGTCCAACCAGGTCGCCCGCGTGCTCACCGAGGACCACGGGATCGTCCCGGGCAACCGCGTGCTGCTGCGCGGACCCAACAACCCGTGGATCGTCGCCGCCTGGCTCGGCGTGCTGAAGGCCGGAGCCGTGGCCGTGACCACCATGCCGCTGCTGCGCTCCCCGGAGGTCGCCTCGCTGATCCGGCTCACCCGCCCCACCGTGGCGATCACCGACCACCGCTTCGCCGAGGAGATGAACACCGCAGCGAACGAATCGGGACTGCCCGTCATCACCTACGGCGCGGCATCCGACGATGACCTGATGGCCGCCTGCGCGGCCAAACCCGGGACGTTCGAGAACGTCCAGACCGCGGCGGACGACGTCGCCCTGCTCGGCCCCACCTCGGGGACCACCGGCACCCCGAAGGTCACCATGCACTTCCACCGCGACATCCTGGCCAATGCCGACACCTTCGCCCGGCACCTGCTTGAGCCCACGCCGGACGACGTCTTCGCCGGATCCCCGCCCCTGGCCTTCACCTTCGGGCTCGGCGGCCTGGTGGTCTTCCCGCTCTACTTCGGAGCCTCGGCATTGCTCACCGAGCGGGCAGCACCGGTCGAGCTGGCCGAACGCGCCGCCGAGGCCGGGGCCACCGTGCTGTTCACCGCACCCACCGCCTACCGCGCCATCCTCAAGGCAGGGCGGGCCGACCTGCTCGCCCGGCTGCGCCTGGGCGTCTCCGCCGGCGAACACCTCTCCCAGCAGACCTGGGAAGCCGTCGAGGAGGCCTCCGGACTGCGGCTGATCGACGGGATCGGTGCCACCGAGATGCTCCACGTGTTCATCTCCGCTGCAGGCGATGACATCCACCCCGGGGCCGTCGGCGTCCCCGTGCCGGGATACCGCGCCACCATCCTCGATGCCGACGGCAACGAGGCACCGGACGGGGAAGCGGGACGCCTTGGCGTCATCGGGCCCACCGGCTGCCGCTACCTGGATGACCCGCGCCAGGCAAACTATGTCTGCAACGGCTGGAACGTCACCGGCGACACCTTCCTGCGCGACGCCGACGGCTACTTCATCTACCAGGCCCGCTCGGACAACATGATCGTCTCCTCCGGCTACAACATCGGAGCCCCCGAGGTCGAGGCGGCCATCGACCAGCACGAGGACGTGCTGGAAAACGCCGTCGTGGCCCGGCCCGATGAGGAGCGCGGCTCAGTGGTCTGCGCCTTCATCGTCCTGCGCGAGGGCGTCACCGGCGACGCCGCCAAACGCAAGGAAATCCAGGACTTCGTCAAGGCGACCATCGCGCCCTACAAATACCCGCGCGATGTCCGCTTCGTTGACGAGCTGCCGCGCAACCCCAGCGGCAAACTCCAGCACTTCCGGCTGCGCGAGAAGCTGCAGGCCGACCCCACGGAACTTGCCGGCGCGAGCCGGGCCTAGAAAGGACAGCACCATGAAAATCGCCATCGTTGGTGGAGGCCCCGGAGGGCTGTACTTCGCCGCACTCATGAAACAGCTGGATGCGTCCCACGACATCACCCTCTTCGAACGCAACGCAGCGACGGACACCTTCGGCTTCGGCGTCGTGTTCTCCGATGAGACCCTCGGCGGGATCGGCAACGCGGATCCCGTGGTGGCCGACTACATGTCGCGGCGCTTCGCCCGCTGGGCGGACATCGACATCCACTACCGCGGCGAACAGCTGACCGTCGGCGGACAGGGCTTCGCGGCGATGAGCCGCAAGGAGCTGCTGCAACTGCTCCAGCACCGCGCCGTCGAACTCGGCGTCGATGTCCGCTTCTCCACCCTGGCACCGGACGTTGCAGAACTCGAGGCCACCCATGACCTGGTCCTGGCAGCGGACGGGGTCAATTCGCAGATCCGTGCCCGCTACGCCGAGGACTTCGGACCCACGCTGGATGTGCGGCGCAACAAGTACATGTGGCTGGGCACCGACCAGGTGTTCGAGGCGTTCAAGTTCTTCATCAAGGACACCGAGCACGGCACCATGCAGATCCACGGCTACCCGTTCTCCGAATCCGGTTCCACGTTCATCGTCGAGATGCACGAGGACGTCTGGCACGCCGCCGGTTTCGACGCCACCGCCGACACCCCGCTGGGCCCGGGCGTCTCCGATGAATTCGCGGTGGAGAAGGTCCGCTCGATCTTCGCCGACGAGCTCGCCGGACACGAGGTGCTGGCCAACAACTCCAAGTGGCTGAACTTCACCACCGTGCGCAACCGCAACTGGCACCGCGGCAACGTGGTCCTGCTCGGCGACGCAGCCCACACCGCCCACTTCTCCATCGGGTCCGGCACCAAACTGGCCATGGAGGACGCCCTCGCGCTGGCCGCCTGCCTGCACGAGCACCCCGGCATCCCCGAGGCGCTGGAGGCCTACGAGTCCGAGCGGCGCCCCGTCGTCGAATCCACCCAGCGTGCCGCGCAGGCCTCGCTGGAATGGTTCGAGTCCATTGGCCAGTACCGCGGACAGGATCCCGTCCAGTTCGCCTTCAACCTGCTCACCCGCTCCCGGCGGATCACGCAGGAGAACCTGCGGATGCGCGACCCGGAGTTCGCCCACCGTGTCGAGGAGCACTTCGCCGCCAGCCAGGGCCTGGAGCAGGTGGCCCCGGCGATGTTCCAACCGCACGCCATCGGCGAACTGGAGTTGAAGAACCGCATCGTGGTCTCGCCCATGGACATGTACTCCGCCGTGGAGGGCGTGCCCACCGACTTCCACCTGGTCCACCTCGGCTCCAAGGCGCTCGGCGGTGCCGGCCTGGTCATGACCGAGATGGTCTGCGTCTCGCCCGAGGGCCGGATCACCCCGGGCTGCTCCGGCCTGTACACCGACGAACACACCCGGGCCTGGTCGCGGGTCTCCGAGTTCGTCCATTCACGCTCCGGCGCCAAGCTCGGCGTCCAGCTGGGCCACTCCGGCCGCAAGGGCTCCACCCGGCTGATGTGGGAGGGGATCGACCAGCCGCTGGCCGACGGCAACTGGGAGACCCTCGCTCCCAGCGCGCTGCCCTACAGCCCGGAGAACACGGCGCCGCGGGAGATCGACAGGGCCGGCATGGAGGCGGTCATCGCCGACTTCGTCGCGGCCACCCGCCGAGCCGAGGAGGCCGGCTTCGACCTGCTGGAGGTCCACGCGGCCCACGGCTACCTGCTCTCGGGCTTCCTCTCCCCGGTGTCCAACCGGCGCACCGACGAATACGGTGGCTCCCTGGAAAACCGGCTGCGCTTCCCGTTGGAGGTCTTCGACGCGGTCCGTGCCGCCTGGCCCGCGGGCAAGCCGGTGACCGTGCGCATCTCCGCCACCGACTGGATCGACGGCGGCAACACCGCAGACGACGCAGTGGAGATCGCCCGGGCCTTCATCGCCCACGGCGCCGCGGGCATCGACGTGTCCACCGGCCAGATCGACTCGGAGGAGAAGCCGGCGTTCGGGCGCAGCTACCAGACCCCGTTCGCCGACCGGATCCGCCAGGAGGTGGCCGCCCCCGCCGGGGCCACCGTCATCGCCGTCGGCGCCATCTCCTCCTACGACGACGCCAACTCGATCCTGCTGGCCGGCCGCGCCGACCTGATCGCCCTGGGCCGCACCCACCTGTACGACCCGCAGTGGACGTTGCACGCCGCGGCCGAACAGGACTACCGCGGTGACGGCGCCGAGTGGGTCGACCAGTTCCGGGCCGGCCGGCGCAAGCCGCCGAGCGCCCGCACCGACGCGGTCCGTCCGCGCCTGTCGCTGCTGCGCGAACCGGAGCCGACCGAGGACCCGCACCTGCGCTGGCAGCCGAAGGCCACCGTCGGCGCACGGTAGCAACCACACCTGCACGACGGCGGTGCACACCACCGCCTGGCCCGAGGCCCGCACCCCTTCCGGGGTGCGGGCCTCGGGCCATGCCGGGGTTACGATGGGTGGGTTTGAGCCAGCCGAAGCCACAGAGGGGAACCGCCCGGTGTCCAAACCGCTCCTCCAGGAGCTCATTCTCACGCTCTATGGCCTGTACGCGCCGGACGGACTGCTGCCCGTCGCCGGACTGGTGGGGTTGCTGGCCGATCTGGACGTTGACGAGGGCGCCGCACGGTCCACGATTTCCCGGCTGAAGTCCAAGAACGTGCTGGAGCGGGCCGACGGTGCCGGTCCGGTCCGCTACAGCGTGTCGCCGGCAGTGCTCGATCGCTTCCAGGCCGGCGACGAGCGTATCTTCACCCCGCAACGCTCCGAGCCCGGGGACCCCTGGGCGCTCGTCGTCTTCTCGGTGCCCGAGGCCGAACGCAAAAGGCGCTATGAGCTGCGCAGCGAGCTGACCAGCCTGGGGTTCGGGTTCATGGCCAGCGGAGTGGCGATCGCGCCGGCCACGGTGCTGGACCAGGCGCTGGAGCGGCTCGCGGCCCGGGGGCTGAGCCGGTACCTGGAGCATTTCACGGGCCACTATGGTGACGCGGCGACCTTGCGCGAACGCATCGGACAGTGGTGGGACCTGGGCGGTCTCGACGCCCAATACGCGGACTTCATCGACGACTATGGGCCGTGCCTGCAGCAGTGGTCCACGCGCGGGAAGGCAGCGCCGCAACTGGATGGTCCGGGACGCCGGGAGGCCTTTGCGCTCTACGTTCCGTTGCTGACCCGGTGGCGGAGGTTCCCCTACCGGGACCCGAACATTCCCCTGGAACTGCTGCCGGTCGGTTGGCGGGCACCGCAGGCCAAGATGCTCTTCCTCCAATTGCACGGCCTGCTCGCCGCGCCGGCCCTCGATCATGCCGAAGCGGTGCTCGCCCCGTCGTCGTGAGGCGGACCGGCGGCGAGGCCGTCCAGCCACCCCATTACGTTCGCCCAGTGGCCGCGCGTCGGGTCGATCACCTCGAGGTGCCCGAGCCGATCGGGGAGCAGTGCTGTCACCGCAACGTCCGCGTCCCATGCGGCGACCAGGTAGTCCAGCGTGTGCCTCACGGGAACCCGGGTATCGTCGGCGCCGTGGACCACCAGGGTCGGGCGGCCTGCCTGGAGGCGGGCGATGGGGGAGGCGCCGGCATAGCGGACGGGATCCTGGGTGGGGGTGGTGCCGAAATACTCCTGCGCTGCCCCGTCTCCCAGATGTTCGGCGTGCGTCCGGGCGGCATCGGTGACCGGCGCCAGGGCCACGACCGCGTGCACGGGATCCCCGGCCAGCAGGGCCAGCTCGCCGCCGACCGAATGCCCCACGGCCACCAGCGGACCGTCAGGTACCTGCGCGGACAGCAGGCGGCAGGCGGAGCGGACATCGTCGAGGGGGACCGGCCACACCGCGTCGGGGCCGCGGCGGTATTCAACGTTCGCCACGTTCCAGCCGGCGTCCAGCAGCGGCTGGATCAGCGGCTCCATCAGGGCCAGGGTGTGGGCCTGGCGCCAGTATCCACCGTGGACCAGCACGGCGGTTCCCCGCGCGCCAGCGGCTGCCCGGACCAGGCGCAGGTGCTGGTCCGGGTGCCGGCCATAGGGCAGGACGTCGGTGTTTTGCATGGGGCCGAGCCTACGCCCCGGGAACACTGCCTTCGGGGAGGAAGTCCACGCCCAGCAAGGCCGAGCGGCGCACCACCTCGGCCGGGTCCGTGAGGTTGTGCAGCTGGTCGAACAGTTCACTGAGCTGTCCCGCGGGGCTGACCCAGAACAGGGCCTTCGCGGCGTCGTCCTGCTTGTTGTAGTACGCATGCGGCAGGCCCATGGGCATGCGCACGGTGTCGCCGGGGCCGGCGGTGGTCCACTCGCCGTCCAGGTAGAGCGTGTAGCTGCCCTCGAGGACCAGGATGTGTTCGTGCTGGGTGGGGTGGATATGCGGCGGCACTCCGGTTCCGCTGGGATCGAGTGACATCCAGGCGAAGCTGGAGGCGCTTTCGACCTTGGCCAGATAGGTGTGGCCCAGCACGTTCCACGTCTTGTTGCCGAAGGCCTCGCCGGCCAGCGTGATGCCCGCGGGCAGGTCACCGACGATGATTTCTTCCTGTTGGACGTCCATGATGTGTTCCCTTCGTCGAGGGCGGCCATCCGCCGCCGCTGTTGCCACACAGCATGACAGGAAGAAAACAAACATGCAATAGGTCTTGCGATCGTCAAAATCGATCCATATTATGGGCGTCACACCCGGCGTCGTGCTTCGTTCCGTCGGTGCGGCCGCCGCGACCGGGGAGGCGACTGCGAACCCCATCCAATCTGCTGAAGGGCCATTCCATGAGCGACAACCAGCACCAGGGCATGAGTGTTCATGCGTTGGGAACCGGAGGGGGCCCGATCGTCTCGGGCACCCGCGCCGGAACGAGCACTGCCATCCGGGTCGACGGCGCCACCTACGTCATCGACTGCGGCATGGGCAGCATCCGCAACTACCGTTCGTCCTGTGCCTGGGGCGAGCTGCGCGGGATCTTCCTGACCCACCACCATTCCGACCATGTCTACGATCTGGGGTCGTTCCTGGTCACCGGCTGGCAGGTGCCGGGGGAGAGCTTCTCCCGGCGCATCCCCGTCCACGGGCCGGGCAGGCCGCAACGCATTCCGGCGGAGGACGAGGCCCACGCCCGTGAGGTCGACGCCCGGACCGCGGGCCGCACCATGGCGGGGACGAAGGACATGGTCGACGCGCTGCTGGACCAGGTGTTCGCCTCCGACATCGCCATCCGGATGGCCGACGAGGGCCGCGACGACCCCCACGAGTGGGTCAGCGGCCACAACATCGAGATCCCCTCCGCCGCCGGCGCCGACCCCGTCCGGGCCCGCCACCCGCGGATGGAGCCCTTCGAGGTCTACCGTGACGAACTGGTCACCGTCAGTGCCATCCTGGTGGACCATCGCCTGTGCTTCCCGGCCTTCGCCTTCCGCCTCGACAGCGCCTACGGCTCCGTCGTGGTCTCCGGCGACACCGCCCCCTCGGAGAACCTGGTCCTCTTGGCCCAGGGCGCGGACCTGCTGCTGCACGAGGTCATGGACCTCGACGCCATCCTGGCGACCCTGCCGGAGGGGCCCGCCCGGGCCGGCATCGAAGTCCACCTGCGTGAATCCCACACGCCCTACGACCAGGTGGGCCAGCTGGCCCGGGACGCGGAAGTGGGGCGGCTGGTCCTGCACCACATCGTGCCGAACACCCCCGGCTCCGCGGATACCGGACGCATGGCTGCCGTCGCGGCGGCCGACTTCGGTGGATCCGTGGTGGTGGCCGAGGACAACGACTGCTTCACGGTCGGTGGTCCGGTCCCGGTCGCAGGACGCGACCTGGCGGGGGTGGTGGGGGCATGAGCGCACCGTCCACGCACCAGAAGACGCCCGAGCCGCTGCCCTCCTACACGCTGAGGGCGGCGGTCGCGAACCGCAGGATGAACCGCCGGGCGTGGATCATCACCTCGCTGCTGGTGGTCTTCCAGATCATCAACTTCGCCGACAAGGCGGTCCTGGGCCTCGTGGCCGAACCGGCCATGCGCGAACTGCACCTGACCGCCGGGCAATTTGGTTTCATCGGCAGTGCCTTCTTCTTCCTGTTCGCCATCGCCGCCGTCGGCGTCGGGTTCCTGGCCGGCAAGGTCCCCACCCGGTGGATCCTGCTCGTCGCCGGCCTCAGTTGGGCGATCCTGCAGTTCCCGATGCTCTTCGGTGGCGGTGCGGCCATCCTGTTGGTCACCCGCATCCTGCTCGGCGGGGCCGAGGGGCCGGCCACGCCCATCACCCTGCAACACGTCCACGGATGGTTCCCGGCCAAGGAACGGGGGTTGCCCAGCAGCATGGTGGCCATCGGCTCGACGCTGGGGCCCATCATCGCCGCGCCGATCCTCGCCTGGGTCATCGCCCATCCCGACCTGGGCTGGCGGTGGGCCTTCGGCGTGCTGGGCATCGTGGGGCTCCTGTGGTCCGTCGCCTGGTTCTTCGTGGGGCGCGATGGCCCCTATAGCCATTCGGCCACCCGGCCCGGCGGCGAATTCGCCGTCGACACCGAACCGGCTCCCGCGCTCGACGCGGCGGCTCCGGCGCCGGCCCCCGCGACACGTCCGGAAAACGGCACCGACAGCGTGGCCGACGATTCCGACCTGCTGGGTTTGGTGCCGATCCGGCGCATCCTGGGCAGCCGGATGTTCATCGTCGCCGTCCTCGCCGGGGCCGGCTGCTTCTGGGCCCAGGGCTTCCTGACCACATGGTCGCCGAAATACCTTTCAGCCGTCGTCGAGCTCTCCCCGGAGGCGATCGGGCTGGTCTCCACGTTCCCGTGGGTCATCGGCGCGCTCGCCCTGCTGGTGTTGGGCTATGCCTCCCGCTTCCTGATGCGCCGTGGCGTGACAGTACGTTGGGCGCTCGCGGCCCTGTTCGGGGCCACCCTGCTGGTCTCCGGGCTCTGCTTCCTGGTGCTGCCCCGCGTTGAGGGCACGGCAGCGGTCGCCGTCCTGACCATGGGTGCCGGACTCGCGATGATCTACCCGCTGGCACCCACCGCCATCGCCTTCAGCGTCTGTTCGCGGCAACGGGCAGCCGTGATGGCCACCCTGACCGCCTTCGCTTCCATCGGCGGGGTCATCGCCCCCTCCATGGTCGGGCTGCTGATGGACGGAGCCGGGTATGTACCTACTCCGAAGGGCCAACCCGTGCCGGCCGCGATGGTGGACGCCCTGACCGGCGGCATGAACCAGGCTTTCTGGATGATTGGCTTGTACCTGCTGGTCGTCGGCCTCGCCAGCGTGCTGATGCTGAACCCTGACCGCACGGCACGCCGGCTGCAGCGCTTCACCTACCACGACTGACCAGTGGGCGCACACCCCCGGGTGGGCATCGTGATGACGGTGCCCACCCGGGGGTGTGCCCAACGGCACCACGACGCGGCGGGTCACCTACCGGCGCGTAACCCCGGGCGGGCAGTACCGTGGAATAAGGCAGAACATGTTGATTAACCCTGCCGGATTCGACGACACGACCACTGCTGGGGAGGACTTCGCGCCATGTTGTTCACGATCATCGCCAACGTCATCGGGCTCGGGCTGGTCGGCGCCCTGGTGGCCGCCGTCCTCAAGAAGGACCGTGCCGGCCGCGACGACGCGCTGCCGGCCGACGGCCACGACAACCAGGAAACGATGGCGGGGCGCGGCGCCTGACGCCGCTAGGTGCGTGGGTCAATAATGCTGAGCCCGAACTTTAAAACGCCGACGCAATAGCAAGGGTCCATAGGGTGCGGC
>NZ_JBLXAH010000017.1:0-35031 GCF_048266065.1 Arthrobacter sp. | reverse complement strand
GCGCCGACGGCGAGCCAGACGATGCCTCCGACCTTAGCTTCGATGTTCGCGTTCCAGAGGACGTAGCCGATGATCAGGAAGCCGATGATCGGTACCACGAGGTGCAGCAGGTAGTTCGTCGATTTCTTCTTGCCCATGAAATGCACGACGACGGCGACATGCAACATCATGAATCCAAACAGGGCGCCGAAATTGACCAGGGAGGAGATCAGGTCGATCTGCCCGACGAAGAACAGCACGAGGATGGCCGAGAGGACCGAGACCAGGATGATGGCGTTGCGGGGTACGCGGCGGTGGTTCAGGGTGTGCAGGAAGCGCGGGAGCTGCCCGTCGCGGCTCATGGAATACAGCAGCCGTGATGTGGCGGCTTGGGCGGCCATGGCGTTGGCGATGCCCACGGCCAGGACGTTGACGACGAAGAAGGCGTTCATCCAGCCGGTGCTGGCGGCGGCCTGGACGATGGTGAAGAAGGCGTTTCCTTCGGCGTCGGGGTCGAAGGCGTCCCGTCCTCCGGCCAGGGAGCTGGCGAGCCAGGTCTGGATGATGAACAGGAAGGCCACGATGAACAGCGCGGTCACCATGGCCCGGCCGGTGGCCTTGCGGCCTCCGGAGGCCTCCTCGGAGAGGGTGGCGATGCCGTCGAAGCCCAGGAAGCTCAGGACCGCGATGGACAGTGCCGCGGCGATCAGGGGGCCGGTGACCTTGCTGGCGTCCCAGATCGGGTCGGTGGTGAAGACCGCGCCGGGGATGGTTTCGTTGTTCAGTGCCTTGACGGCGATGACGATGAAGGCGGCCACGAAGACCAGTTCCATGGCCAGGAACACCCGGTTGACCAGCTTCATGGAGCTGACGCCCATCATGTTGATGACCATGTTGATGGCCACGAAGATCAGCGCCCAGATCCAGCGCGGGGAGCCGGGGAAGAGCCCGACCATGGATTCGGCGGCGAAGACGTAGAGCAGCGTGGGGACCAGCAGGTAGTCCAGGAGTATCGCCCATCCGGCGAAGAACCCGACGTTGGGGTGGATCCCGCGGCCTACGTAGGAGAAGACCGAACCGGCCAGGGGGATGGTCTTGGCCATTTGATGGTAGGCCAGGGCCGTGAAGACCATGGCGATGAGCCCGATGAGGTAGACCAGGGGCACCATGCCGCCGGCGGCGTTGTAGACCACGCCGAAGATCGCCCAGGGGGCGATCGGGACCATGAAGATCAACCCGTAGATCAGCAGGTCCGTAGTGGACAGGGACCGTTTGAGTTCCTGTTTGTAGCCATAGGCTTCCAGTTGTTGCTGCGGACTCAGCTCGGATGAGTCGTGGGGCGTGGGCATCTGCCGGTACTCGCTTTCGTCAAGGTGGAGGATGTGGAAGTGCTCCGGTTTTACGCGTGGGGGTTCGGTCCGTCGTGCTGGGCCAGGAAGTCGCCGATGACGCTGCGGAACCCTTCGGGGTGTTCAAGGTGCACGCAGTGGCTTGCATCCGGGTAGACGTGGGCTCGGGCATCCTTGATACCGTCCACGTAGGGCTGCCAGGTGGCCGGGGTGGCCTCGTCGTGTTCCCCGGCCAGGACCAGGGTCGGAACGTTGATGGCTCCGAGGCGGTCGATGATGCTCCATTCGCGCAGGGTGCCGATCACGTGGAACTCGTTGGGCCCGTTCATGGTGTGGTAGACGGTCGGCTCGGCTTCCATCTGCTCCTCGCTTTCCCTGAAATCCTGCGGCGTGGGATCGAGGCGGCAGACATGGCGGCGGTAGAACTCTTCTGCCGCAGCCACGTACTCGGGGTCCCCCGTCGTTCCCACGGCTTCATGCAGTGCCAGGATCTGTTGCGTCGTCTCGGGCAACCGGGAACGAAGCTCCGCCGCGGCTTCGGCCCACAGTCCCATGGAGGCCGGGGAATTACAGATCGCCAGGCTCCTGAGGCCCTCGGGCTGGCGTGTGGCGATTTCGGCGCCCAGCATCCCGCCCCACGACTGGCCCAGCAGGTGGTACTCGGCAAGGCCCAGCTCCTGGACCAGGTTCGCGAACTCGTCGACGAAGAGCTGCGGGGTCCAGAAATCCGCGGGTGCCTCGGGCAGGTGCGTGCTGTTGCCGCAGCCGATCTGGTCATACAGGATCACGGTGCGCCCGGTGTCGACCAGCCCGGCGAGATTGCGCAGGTAGTTGTGGGCCATCCCGGGGCCGCCGTGGAGGACAACCAGGGGAAGGGCACCGTCCTGGGGGGTGTCCGGTTCGGTGACGCGGACCCACGTCTCGTGTTCCCCGAACGGGATTCTTGACTCGGTAACCTTGGGCATGCACGTTTCCTTTGCCTATGTGTGAGGGAGACCACTGGTCGGTCAGACAATAGGATGGACCATTAAAGGTCCCATTACAAGACCTTTACAGAGATGAAGGGTATTCGAATTCCATGACAGGCAACATTCCTGCAGCCTCCACGGCCGGGCGTGATGGGAGTTCGGGCTTGGACAGTGCCTTGGAACCGCGTTCCAGTGTCGTGGACCTGGTGGTCGACAGGCTGGTCACCGCCATCGCCGTGGGTGAATACCTCCCCGGCAGCCGTCTTCCCCCTGAACGCGATCTGGCCGCTTCCCTGCAGGTGGGGAGGGTTACCGTCCGCACCGCCTTGGCCCGGCTTTCCCGGCAGGGCCTGCTGGAAACCGTCCGCGGACGAGGAGGGGGTTCCTTTGTCCGGGAACAGTGGGGCGCCACCTCGGGGGAATCGGTTCAGCGGGCCCTCTCGGCGCGCTGGGAAGAGATTTTGGACGTCTTCGAGGCGGTACGCCTGCTGCATGGAACGATCGCACGGGCGGCGGCGGAAAACCGGACGGAGGACGATGTGCATGATCTCCGTGCCCGGCTGGAGGATTACCGTCAGGCGGACACGGGATTGGAATCCCAGAGGGCCGATGGACGCCTCCACCTGGCCATCGGCAACGCTGCGCATAACACCACCTTGCAGGAGGTGCTTTTCCAGCTCGAATCCAAGATCAGCCTGGCCGCCCCCGTGCATTTGTGGGGTTCGGCCGAGGGCATGCGGGAGATGGAACTTCGCGCGCTGGCCGACCACGAGCAGCTTGTCCGGGCCATCAGCAGCCGGCAACCGGAGCAGGCCGGCACCCTCGGATCCGAACACGCCCGCATTGACCTGGAATTGTTCGAGAAGGCATTGCAAAGAGCCGACCGGAAACCAGCCGGCAAAGACCCGGCAGCCGAAGGCAGGGACCAGGAACCTCCTCGGCAAGATGCTCTCCCGCAATAACCCGGTCCTCGTATCCACACCCCGCAAACACCATGTTGACGGCCTCGGATGATGGCGTGGTCCCACTGGCCAGGCCCATACGTCCAACCGGAACGTGGAAACCAAGCCCGGTTCCGGGCTGTTGGTCGTCGGGCACTCTCCATTTCCCACAAGGCGCTTGGCGGGACACAATCTTGCGACACCCTCCTGCCGACCGGGTATCGTTTGTCTGGATCGAATCCTCATCCCTGAACATGGTTCGATTCCACGGTGCCCGGACTCCCCCAGTCACGGAACCGTGCGGGGCGTGGTCCACGCCCTCGGACGCCCCCGCTATGAGACTGGCGGGGGCGTCTTTGCCCCCCCTGGTGACGTCGGATCAAAGCAGTGGCTATGCGGCGCCGAAGTTCATTGCAACAATGTGGCACGGGCCACGATGGCGTGCAGGCAAGCAACGGCGAAACAGGCAACAGCCAGGGTGCGTCCCGGACGATGACCTCGCCCGGCACATGGGCGAGCTCGCCCGCTCCTTGCAGGAGAAGGTGCGTCAAGGCCGGTGCCTGGATGCGGCGTTCGAGCACAAGACGGTCAATGTCCCCGATCTGGCCACCGAGCGCCGGTGGCCCAAGTTCGGCGCCGAGGCCCTTGGGCTGGGCGCGAGGAGCATGCTCGTTTCCAACTGTTCGTCGAAGGCGACAACCTGGGGGGCTTTGAACCTCTACAGCCGGGCATCCGAGGCATTCGATTGCGAGTCCGAACAGAAAGGGCTGCTGGTGGCTGCACAGGCTGCAGTCGCGTTGGCGGGGACGCAGAAAGCGGAGCAGTTGCGGTACGCAGCGCAGTCGCGGGATGTGATCGGGCAGGCCAAGGGAATCCTCATGGAACGCTACAAGGTGACCTCCGAGCAGGCCTTCCTCCTGCTGGCCTCGGTCAGCTCCCACAGCAATACCAAGCTCGTCCACATCGCCTGCCATCTGGTCCGCAGCGGCAGCCTCCCCTCGGCTGATGGGGAGCCGCTAAACCGCTAACGCCCGCTGCTTGGCCCGCCTGGGAGCCAGATGTCCTACAGCCTGCGGGACATTTGTCTTCAGGTCGTATCCAGCCCCCTGGGCCCTAACCGCGCGAGGGGGGCCCTGGCCATTTCCAGGTTGCCCACGCCGAGGGTCCAGGAGCACGGGGGCACGGAGGCCGCCTTGTCCTATTTCCTGGTCTTCTTTTCCGGTTGGCCGTTCTTGTTGTCCCAATACTTCTCTGCCTGTTCCTCCAGCACGGAAAGCCGCCCCCGGGCTTCTGCCAGCGCCTCGCGGGCGTCCCGGACCTCGGTGCGCTGGGCTTCGAGGGCTTCGTTCATGGCCTGCTGGTACTTCTCGTACTTGGCCACCTGCTCCGCCAGCTGCCGTTCGAGCTCGCCGACACGCTCCTGCGCGGTAGTCGCCCTTTCGGCTTCGGCGTCGGCGCGTGCCGCTTCGGTGTCCACGAGCTTCCCGGCCTCCACGGCCTCGGCCTGAGCCGCCTCCACGAGCTCAGCAGCGGCCGCGCGGTCGGCCTCGTAGCGGGAGGCGGCATCTGCGGTGGCTGCCGCCCAGGCGGTGGCGAAGGCCCGCTGCACCGCATCGGGAACCGGCACTTGAGGTGGACGGGAGTCGTTGCGCCACTGCTCCACGCCCTGACGTGCCGCTTCCATGGAGACACCCGCGCGGGTGCGCACCGCCGAGACGGTGACCTTCTCCCCCGCGGCTTCCATCTGCGCCGCGGCGTCGGCGGCGCGCTGCACCGGGGTGCCCTGCCCGGCGGGGCCGGAGGTGGTGTCCTGCGCCATGGGAAGCTCCTTGAAACTCGATAGTAGTTTGATTACTACTATTATTACTACAATTTGCGCGATTGTCCACACCTTCGCCAGCCCGCGACGGCATTGGGATAGGTTTCTGGCATGACCCGCGACCCAGCCCGGCGCGCCGAATGGCTGCTGATGTACCGGCATGGGCTCGACGCCGGCGACATCGCGCGGACCTGCCACACTCTCCCCCACCTCGTCCGGGAGTACCTGTGCCAGCAGGTGCAACGTGATCCGTCGATCTTCGGCAAGCGGCTGGGCCGATGCGGGGAACCATCCCTGCCGGTGTACCGGGACGAGGACGCCAAGCGCGGATGGGAGGGCAACCGACTATCCCTGGCCCGCTTCATCGAATCCCACGGACGTTACCCCCGCCGCTCGGCCGACACGTCAACAACTTCCGGGGCACTGGAGGTCTTCCTGTACCACTGGGCCAGGGCACAGCGCGGAGAATCCGCTGCCGGCCGCCTCACGGCCCGCCAGGAGCGCCAGCTGGAGGCCCTACCCCGCTGGACCGTCCTAGGTCGCGACCAGCTCAACGCCAGGCACTGGGACCGACGCCTCTCCGCGTGCGAGGCCTTCATTGGGAAACACGGGCGCATTCCGGCTTACAGGGGCGGGACCACCGAACATGAACGTGGTCTTGGCGCCTGGTTGAGCCGGCAACGGGCCCGGGGGCGCCGCGGGCTGCTCCCCACGGCCCGAACCGCCGCCCTGGAACAACTAATCGGCCAAGTCGGCGCAAGCAAGGCCCCTCCCCGGGCCGCCGGACCTTCCAAGTGAGCCGCAGGAACCCGGCCGAGTCCCCTCGGCCCCCTGGATGAGCGGGCCCAAATGTCCGGGCCCGGACCTAGGATCGGCGCATGTCCGATTCCGTAGACGTCACCCTCACACCCTCCGGCCGGCCCATACGCATCACCCGAGATGGGCGAACTTGGAAGGTCTGCGCAGAGCCAGTGCGGTGGTTCGAGCGCGTGCCCTGGTCGCGTAGCGAGCTGCGCATGCAGCGCGGGACCAACATCGGCATCGAGAACATGGTCTGGCAGGTCCAGGTCCGCCTGGGCAGCAGCCCCCGCTCGGCACTGGTGACCTGGGAGCTGGTGCACGAACCGGCCACGGGCCGCTGGGCGGCCAGGGACGACACCCTGAGCCAGGCCTCCGCCTAGAGGTTTCACGTGTGTAATCCGGTGAAAACTCTTCACGTTAACGGACCTCGGCCGACCGTCCGAGGCGCGCCCCCGCTTTCGGCATCCTTACTCAAATGAATCAATGAGTATGCGTGCCCCGCGCGCTACTGCCAGATGACCATGGAGCAACCACGGCTCGGGCGGGCGGCGCCCTTCCCGCCAACTACTATCCGGTGACTCGTCGACGATCTGCGGACCACATTCCCGGACACGGCTGGGGTCTCCTCTCGCAGCCGCAACACATGCGCTCCATCCTCGGCCCTTGCGTCGATGGGCTGACTATGCGGCAGCCGGCTGCGAAATTGGCCCTGGAGCCACATCATGGTCATGCTCGACACCGCCGAGGCCCGCATCCGACATGCCTCGCCAATCGCGAAGCATGGGTAACAACTCAATGAGTTGATGGCCATGCTCATGCGCCAGACGCTCGAGCGCGCCGGGGATAGCACCATCGAACTTCGCTCCTCAGTCTTTCAACCTGCGACAACAGACTCCCCCAATGAGATTCATTTACTCATTTGAGTAAACATTCTTCAGAGGGGATTTTTCAACCACTCGAGACGTCTCTTGTCGACCATGCTCACGTCGATCTCCAATCCCTATGAGGGCGGCATGGGGCTTCCTTCTGCGTAGGCGGTGCTGGAGAAGCCCCAGCTCCCCGGCGTCAAAACGGACGGTCGCAGTGCCCAGCTTCTTCCGGGGAGGCGCGCATGCGCAGATGAGTAAAGAGCGTAAGCGAACATTTGCTCATGACATCATTTACTCATCAGGCAGGGAATCGATGTACGAGGTGAGGAATTCCTTGATGCTCTGGTTGTTTCGAGCAGCGAGCACCTTGAGTTTGCGATGCTTGCTTTCAGGAACCTGGAAGTTCACGCGACGGATGGGCTCGGCACTCTCATCGTCTTTGAGGCTTTCCATGAGTCGTGCCTTCGCGGCGGCCGTCTGGCTCGGGCGGCCTGCAGATAGACCAGATAATCCTTTACTCATTTACTCTCAAACTCCTTTACTCAAAAGAGTCTTAATCTCCGCCGCGAGTTGGGCCATTTCTTTGGCCCCCTCGGAGTCCGGCTGATCCTCCAAGACGGTTGAGCCACTTGCTGCACTACTGGCGTAATTCACCCTCTGGTGGACCCGGGACTCCAGAATAGGCAACTCGTATCCTTCGAGAACCCCGGAGACTTCCTTTCCGATGTTCGTCCCAGTGATGGCCCTGGAAACAACGAAGGCTGCCTGGAGGTTTCCGTCGGTGATTTCGATACGTTGCTTCACCAGCTCCACCAGATCGGCGGTAGCCCATATGTCGTAGGGGGAGGGCTGGACGGGTATCAGCACAAAGTCCGATGCCTTGATGGCTGATACGGCCAAATCGGCCGCTTGGGGTGCACCGTCAATAATTACGAAATCCACCGGCGCAATGCTTTTCAGATCCCGCTCAATAGTGGGACGATCCATGCCTACTACAGACAGAGGGTGGTCCTCTTGAACTGCCGCCCAGTCGCGGGCGCTGCCTTGGGGATCCGAATCCACAAGGAGGACGGAATGCCCGGCCAGTCGCAGAGCCGTGGCTAAGTGTGTGGCGACGGTGGTTTTCCCCACCCCGCCCTTCTGGTTGATGACTGAAATTACCTGCAAGCTCTACTTCCTTCCGGATGCAATGAACAACTTTTGATGCTTTACTCAAATGAGTCTACGGTGCATTACCGGTTTTCTTAGGCATTGCCACGCGTTACTCGGGTCTTGTCTTGAACAATGCTCGGATTACCGAAAGGGCCTGCCTCTTTGCGGGGGATTCCTGTCCGCTTCGTATCGCCCGGCGCTCGAAGGCCCTCCTGGCGTCTTGCGCGGCTTTTGATGCTGCGGCTCGTCGTTCGGTGGCTTGGTTGGTTTGTTGTTGGTCGCGGGAGCGTAGTGGTTCTCCGGTGGTGATTCGCCAGGCGCCCAGGCGGTATCGGAGCCAGCCGCGCAGGCGGGGTGCGTTGGCATCGGCGGGCACCCCGGCGTGTGGCCAGGGGTCTCCGTTGGGTTGGTAGTCCAGGGCGTGGTGCAGATCTGCGACGGTCCAGCCACTGAGCAGGAAGTCCCTAACGGTGGCGCGGATGTCCTTGGTGCTCATGGGGCGCAGGAGGAACACGCGGCGGCGCAGCTCCGAGGCGGCGGCAAGGCGTTGTTTCTTCGATGCTGTCGTTTTGTGGGCCGGCCAGAGCAATTCCGGACGATATGGCGTTGGGGGAGTGGAGGCGGTGAAGCCGCCAGAAAATGGTTCAGGCGGCGGAGCCGCACCGACAAGGGTTTTTTCGTGCGCGCGTGTATGGGTCTCTTTTAAGTTCTTAAGGTGAGAACCGCCTGGGGCGGGAGGGGTGCCATTTTCATCCACACCACTCGTGGCGCGTGTATCGACCAGGGCCAGGGGTGAGGGGGTGCATAGGACGTAGACGGCTGCTTCGTTGGTGCGTTGGCCGTCTTCGTTGAGGGAGGCGTAGGCGGCGGTGCGTCCGCTGGCGACGATGCCGATCAGGCCCCAGGTGCGCAGGGTGGCGAGGGCTCGGGCGATGGTGCGCCGGCTTTTGCCGGTCTGCTCGCAGAGGTGGTCCCAGCCGGGGCGGGTGGTCATGGACTGGTAGTCCGCCCGGGCGATCAGCGCGGCGAGAACCGTGCGGATGGTGTGTTGGCGGGCTGTGTAGCAGCGGGCGTAGTCGGGGTGTGCTTGGAGGGCTTGTTGTACGTGGGTGCCGTGTGCGGCGCGTACGGAGCCGTGGGGGACGGCGCGCTGGACTATGTTGCGGTCGGTCTCGCGGAGTCGGGAGACACGCCGGTGGTGGGGTGCGCGGTCTGTTGGTTGGGCAGAAAAAGAGTGTAAGCTGGCAAGCACAAGCAGCCTTCAGGGTGTGTTTGTGGGAGCTATTCACCCAGTCCCGCCAAGAACTTGGGGTGGATAGCTTGGATACTTGAGTGAAGGCCCGCCTAGTGCGGGCCTTCTTCATTTAAGAAGCTCTAGAGAAAAGGGCCTCCTGATTACGATTCATCGCAGCTTCTGCCTCTGTGACATATTCCTCCAGTAGGCGGGCAATCAGATCAGTTCGGGTCTCGGAGGTGACCTCCAGAACATGATCGAGTCGTCGAGCGGTGGTACGCGGGATTTTCGAGGTAACCGTTTGCCGGTCGCCCTTATATGGCTGAGCCATCTGCCCTCCTGGATTGTGATGACAACCCCAATTCAAGTGCAATCCGATTAGATTAAGTGGGAGGGCTCACCGGCGTGTCATTCATTTAATGACCTTGAATGTATTCAGCATTCGTCCTAATCGCGTCAGCGAGGATGTTCCTATCTAGGCGAAATACCACCCTGTGTCCTTGGCGCGGAGGCGGAACGCTGGCAACTACGGCGCCCAGCTGCTCGAGATGTTCAAGGTGTCTCTGGACGGTCTGATAGCGCGTACCTAGAATCCCCGCGATTTCTCCCGAGGTCCCCCCTTCCTCGTTGACAGCTAGGTGCCTCAAAATAGCCGCCCTCAAGTGGGGGACCCCCAGAATCTCCGTCATTCGCGCTGCTTCTGGCGGCATCGGGCTTTTGGGGCTGACATATCTCGGCATCCCTCCATTCTGGCCTAGCTATGGAATATCCCACTCTAGAGCATTAAATGCACTACTAGTAGTGCATTTAATGCGCTAGAGTCAATTGCAGGCCCACGACTATTGCAAAGACATCCTGTCAAAAGTTTACTAACGGTTGTCGAGACTTTCGTGAAGAATGGCTTGTTCCGCTGAAGTGTGTATTCCTGTCGGGTGCGACTGCTAACAGTTAGACGAAAACCAAGGAGGTGGGGAAGCGTAGTGGATGCTCCCAGGGCAGGTGGTTTGGCCGCGGGCGTCTTTGTACTGATCACCGCGCCGGTATTGATCGTGGTTCTCCTGTTCCTAGGCACCGATAGTGCCGCTTCGGATGCCGGCAGTTGCGCCGCAGATGCCAGCACCCCAGTGGCCGTGCCGGCTGGGACCAGGCAGGTCGCCGGGTTTTCCGGTGACCAGCTGGTAAACGCCGCCCACATCATGGGCGCAGCTGCGGATCTGAAGCTGCCGGTCGCCGCGCAGATCCTGGGCGTGCAGGCAGCCATTGGCGAATCCACGCTGAAGGTCATCGACCAGGGCGATGCCGCCGGGCCCGACTCGCGGGGGTTGTTCCAGCAGCGCGCCAACGGCGCGTGGGGCTCATACAAGGACCGCATGGACCCACACACCAGCGCCACCAACTTCTTCAAGGCCCTGCAACGCGTGAAGGGCTGGCAGGACCTGGAACCCACCGAGGCCATCCACCGGGTCCAGTCCAACGCGGACCCCAACCACTACACGCCCTTCCGCGCCCCTGCAGCGGCCATCGTCAAGGCCCTCTCCGGTGCCGACCTGGGGGACATCGACGCCAACGGGACATGCCCGGACACCGCTGCGACGGTCATCGGGGACCTCGGCTCCGGCCAGTGGACCAGCCCGCTGCCCGGGGCCACGATCACCAGCGGCTTCGGCGGGCGCGCCTGCCCCGCCGGGGCGTCCTGCAACGTGAACACCACCGAACACAAGGGAGTGGACCTCGCCGGGGGGACCGGTACCGACGTGCTCGCCCCCACGGACATGAAGATCACCGTGGCCGAGCAGGGCCAGGGCTGGAAGGCCGGCTACGGCACCTACGTGATCGCCCAGCAGGTCGACAAGCCCGGTCTGGTCTTCGAGTTCCACCACATGGTCCACGGCTCACTGAAGGTCAGCCCCGGGGACACCGTGGCCGCCGGTACCCCGCTGGGGACCGTGGGCACCACGGGCAACTCCACCGGAGTGCACCTGCACTTCCAGGTCGCCAGCCCCGGCACCCCAGCAGGCCAGCCAACGTTCAAGCACGTCATCGACCCCACCCCGATCCTCAAAGCCAAGGGAGTCCTCTAATGCCCACCACCCACCAGGCCAGCATTCTCCTGCGCACTGCCGGGGCCACCGCCTGCGTTCTCATGCTCTCGGGGTGCTCGCTATTCGGAGCCAACAACGAGGCCAAGGACGAGGCTGCCGCACCGCCACCGGTCGCCGTGGCCTCCACCGCCGCCTCCAGCAGCCCGGCAGCCATCGAGGAACCGCAGGTCGTCGCCGCCAAGGCCATGGCCCTGTTCGCCCGCCCCGACGTGCCAGAGCGGCGCTGGTTCACGGACCTGCTGCCGTACCTGACCGACGAGTACGCGGACGAGGCCCAATACACCGACCCCGCCCGGGTCCCATTCGATGACATCGGCCCGGCGCCGACGGCCAGCCAGGACGCACACAACCCCCAGGTGGTCACCGTGCGGTTCAAGACCAACGACGGGCCATGGCAGGTCGTCGTGGTCCAGGACAAGGCCGGGGCACCGTGGCTCATCCAGGCCATCGAGCCCGACGACCCGGCCCCTGGATACACCCCATGAGCGAACCCCGAACCACCGTTCCCGACCCGATGAAAGAGAGTCCCCTGATGGCCATTGACCAGTCCCTGATCCAAACCAAACCGGTTCTCAGCGCGATCATCAACACCGACAACACCGGCGTGCTGACCATCGACGGGCAGGAGGAGAACTTCACCGCCGCCGATCCCGGGCAGCTGCGTACCCAGCTGATGACCCGGCTGTTCGAGGTCGCCGGGGAACACGGCCGGCCCGTGCGCGTGTCCACGATGGACGAGAACGGGCTGACCGGCCTGCTCATCTCCCCGGATCGCCAGGTCGAACCAGAAGCCGAACCCGAACCCGGGAACACCGCACCGGCACCCACCGGCCAGCCGGAGCCGGCTCCCGTACCGGTGATCGAGGCCGTTCCCGCGCCCGTGCAGACCGCCCCACCCGATGCAGGCAAGAAAGAGGCCACCGCTGTAGTGGCCGACGCAGCACAAGCGCCTGTGGAATCAGCCCCGGCAACCCGGCGGGCGCTGCGTGATGCCGAATCGTTTTTGAGCACCCAGGCTGCCGTGCAGCCGGCCACCACCGGGTTCCGGGGATGGCTGGCCTCGGTGGGGATCCGGGTGGCCCCCTCGGCGGCCGAGGTCTCCGAACGCGCGGACATTGCCGCCGTGTCCCAGCACTGGGCCGGGACCCGGACGATCATGGTCGCCAACCGCAAGGGCGGGGCGAACAAGACCCCGACCGTGAAGAACATTGCCGCGACCTTCGCCCGCCACGGCGGTGGGGGAGTGCTCGCCTACGACGGCAACCCCGAGGTCGGGACCCTGGGCTGGCGCACCGAACAAGGCGGGCACAATTCCACCGTGCTCGACGTGCTCGAGAACGCCGACCAGCTTTTGTCCACCGAGGCCGTTTCCGGGCACATGGCACGCTACGTCCACCACCAGCCGGCAGACAAGTTCGACGTCCTGCGCTCCGATGACAGCCTCGTTGGCACCCACGTGATGACCGGCGACGACGTCGAGGTCATCCACCGGGTGGCCGCGAAATACTACCGGCTCATCGTCATGGACTCGGGCAACGTGGACCGTGGCTCGGACTGGTCGGCGATGATCGGGCAGGCCAACCAGCTCGTGGTCCCCACCACCACCATGGAAGACCGCGCCGAGGCGGCCCTGCTGCTGCTCAAGGCCCTCCACGAACGCGACGAACACGCCGCCAAGCTGGCCGAGAACGCGGTGGTCATCGTCTCGGAATGGCAGCCCGGGGAGACGGCGGTGGCCGAGCGCATTGCCGATGGCTTCCGCCCCTACGTCCGCGAGGTCGTCACCGTGCCCTTCGACCCCGCCTTGAAGTCCGGGCGCATCGTCCACGACGCCCTGACCAAGGCCTCGCGGCGGGCGTGGCTGCGGGCCACCGCAGCGGTGGCGCGGGGACTGTGAACACCATGAACCCCCACCACCAGGGCACCGACCGCGAAACCAGCCAAGACGCAAGCACAGACGTGCGTCCCGGGCAGCCGGTGAACGCGTGGCTGGAAGCAGCTCGCTCCGTCCCCACACCAACCCACGCAGCTGCTGTGCCATCGACCAACAGCCAGGACGCGGCCAGCCCCCGGCCGGCACGCCCGGTGCTGGTCGGCGCCCACGGCGGGGCCGGGGCCACGGCCTGGGCCGGGATCCTCGACGCGACCGACGCCGGGAACATCCACACCGCAACCATCCACGCACCGGACACCGAGCAGGGATCCACTGCCGTGGTGTTGGTGCTGCGGGCCAGCCTCGACGGGGTGACAGCCGCGAAGAACGCCCTGGCCACCCACGGGGCCGACAGGTTCGCGGCCGCCCTGGTCGTGGCCGCCGGCCCCGGCCGGTCTCCCCGGCGGATCAACGACGAGCTGAAGATCCTCGCCGGCGCACTGCCGGTGGCCCGCACCCCCTGGGTGCCGGAGCTGCTGCTCAAACGCGCGGCGGACACCGCGCCCACCGATCTTCCTGCGAAGGAACTGGTCAAACTCACCACGACGCTGGCCAACCACGGCGTCCACACCGAAAGGGAATCCAAATGAACACCATCACCACCCACGCAGCCCGCGCCGCGAACATCATGGCCGAACCGAAGCCGTTGCCATCGGAAGTGACCGACTCCATCGACACGGTCGTGTTCTGGGTCCAGGGCATCGGTGGCGGCATCGCCGTCATCGGCCTGTTGTTCGTGGCCATCGGCGGCTTCTTCTCCCACCGCCACGGACAGGGAGCCGAGTTCATCGGCAAGGTCGGCTGGTGGATCGCCGGTGCCGTGCTCTTCGGCCTGGCAGGCGTGATCGCCCCGATCTTCCTCGGACTCTAGGTAAAGGCAGGTAACCGCCATGACGGCAAACATGAACGAACGGGGCACCTCCCCGCGCAGAAAAACGATCACCTTGTGGGCCTCGATCATCATCCTGGTCCTCATCGCCGGCATGGCCTTCCTGATCTTCGCCAATCCGGCCAAGGACGACACCAAGGCACCGGCTGCCGGGGGATCTTCCCCGGCAGCGACCCCGGCGGCCAAGGAAGGATGCGATGTCCCGGCCGGGGATACCTCCTCAACCCCGGACATGCCCAAGGACCTGCGCTGGGAAGCCCGCGACGGGTGGACCTGGCCGGTCTCGGACACCTACGGCCCCACCCAACACAAGGACGGGTACGGGGTCTGCTTTGCCCGCTCACCCCTCGGCGCAGCACTGATGGCCGTCAACTTCAACAGCGCTGGAAACGTCTTTGATGCGCGTGAAGCATTAGATCTCTACCTAGTGGACTCTGCTGGTAAGGACGTGCAGCTGGCCAAAGCAACTTCGGAACCATCGACGCCGATTTCGTACTCGGGGTTCATCACCGATTCCTTCACCCCGGACCACGCGCAGGTGACCCTGGTCTTCTCGACCCCGGATACCGCGACCGGGTTCACCGGGCTGCCGTTGTCCTTCCGGTGGGTTGACGGGGATTGGAAGCAGGAAGTCCTCGACGACGGTTCCCTCTTCCGCGGGCAGGCCATTGAACCGCAGCGCGGGGACTTCGTGGAATGGAAGACCCGGTAATGGCTGAATGTGGGGGAGCTCTGGGATGGATAGATTGCAAAATTGGCGACGTTGCCGATACAGCCACCTCCTCGGCCATCGGCAAGATGGCCGAGGCCATGTTGGGCGGCTGGGACAGCCTCACCAAGGGCTTTCTGACCTCGTGGCTCGATGTCGGGTTGCTCGTGGATCTGGATGCGGGGTCGGTTGCCTGGCTGACTGCGCAGCTGCAGGTCATCAGCATCCTGCTGGCCACGGTCGGCCTCATGGTCGCCGCGCTCTGGACGATGATCCACCACCGGGGCGAGAAAATGGCGAAGGTCATCAAGTCCATGTTCACCGTCGTGCTGGTTTCCACTGCCGGTGTCGGGCTGATGCAAGTGGTCCTGGTCGGCGGCGACGCGTTCTCCACATGGATCCTCGATAGTGCAGGGGTCACAGTCGACGGGCGCGGATCGCTGCCCGTCGCGGCCCTGGTGGCCTCCTCACCGGGGCTGGCAATTCTTGCCGGGATCTTCGGCATCATTGCCACCATCATCCAGTGGGGCATCATGCTGGTCCGCTCGGCCCTCCTGCCCCTGCTCGTGGGGGTGTGGCCGGTCGCTGCGGCAGCGTCGATGATCGGCGGGGCCGAACAGGCGTTTTCGAAGATCACGACCTGGATCATCGCCTTCACCATCTACAAGCCGGTGGCCGCGATCGTCTACGCCTACGCCTGGAAGACGAAGTCAGGTGAAGACGGCATCGGCGGGGTCATCAACGGCCTGATCCTCATCGTCCTGGCCGTGGTCGCCCTGCCGGCGATCATGCGCCTGGTTTCCCCGGGAACATCCGCCATGGGCGGTTCCGGGGGCGGGGGCATGGCCCTGGCCGGAGGGGCGGCCCTCGTGGGGGCCGGCGTCGCGGCCGGCACCGCGATCCTCTCCGGTGGGGGCAGTGTCGCTGCAGGCGGTGCTGTGAAGACCGCCGGGACGGCCAAGTCCACCCAGGCCGCCTCGACAACAGGCACTTCCACCGCCAAGGGCACCGGAAACTCCGGGCCACCCACCACCGGTGACTCCGGCACGGGCGACTCGGGTTCGGGGGGAGGATCCCCAGCTGCTGGCAACGGCTCCGGTGGAACTGGTTCCGGGACCGTGGGAGGGGAGTCCACAGCCGGGGGAACCGGCTCGGAAACCACTGGTGCCGACGATCCAGCCGGTGCTGCTGGTTCCACCGGGTCAGGGACGGTTGGTGGCGATACTGCTGCCGGGGGCACCGGCTCGGAGACCGTGGGGGCCGATGGCGGGGCAAGTGGTGCCGGTGGCACCGCTGCCGGGACCATGGGTGGCGACAGTGCCGCCCAGGGAACTAGCGGGCCGACCAGTGCCGATTCCGGAACGTCGGAATCGTCCGGCACAGCTGGCGGGTCCAGCGCCCCGACTGGTGCACCGGAAGCCACCCCTGCCCAACCGAACACGAACAAGTCCCCATCCAAGGCCAAGGAAGCCGGTAGTGCGGCCGCCCGCTCGATGGGCCAGGCGATAGCCGACGGGACCAGGGATGCCGATGGAAAGGACGTGATCGGCGAATGAGCAACGACACCGCACACGAGAAGGTCGCACAAGACAAGTTCGGGAACTGGCTGCGGCCCACCGCGCCGGGGTTGTTCGGCATGAGCCTGGCGGCGCTGGTGGTTTCCGGTACCGGGGCGGTGCTGGTGCTGCTGGCCCTGGTCCAGCAGGCCTACGCGCTGGCTGGTTTCACGCTGCTGGCCACGTTCCTTATCGTGGTGTTGGGGTTGATCCGCTTTGGTGGGACCACGGTTCTGACGAAGGTCACCGACCGGATCTCCCTGGCGGGGAGGAACCGGCGCGGTGAATCGTTCTACGTCACCGGCCCGTTCTCCACCCTGCCCCGCGAGGCCACCCAGCGCCTGCCCGGCGCCCTGGTCAACGTCGACACCCTCTCCGGTGTCGACGGGTTGAACCGGGACTACACGCTGCTGCACCACAAAAAGGTCAACAAGATCGCCGCCGTGTTCGGCTGCACCCCCGATGGGGCAGCGATGCAGGAACAATCGGTGGTCAACAACCAGGTCGCCCACTTCGGTTCCTGGATTTCCTCGCTCAGCGTGGACCCCGGCCTGTCCGGGGCCACCATCGTGGTGGACTCGGCCTCCGAGTCATCTGCCGGGACCTGCCAGGCAGTACGCGAAGACATCGCACCGAACGCCCCGGCGTTCGCCAAGCACGTGCTCGATGAAGCAGTCGGCACCCTGCCCGCCCGGTCCTCGGTCCTGAATGTCTACTCAACGTTGGTGTGGGACGCGAAAGAGCTGGGAGCCACGGACAAGGACATCACCCCGGCCGTGGCCGAGGTCGCCGCACGCCTGCCCCAGCAGTCCCAGATGCTCGCCCGCGCCGGAGCCGGGGCACCACGGCCGCTGGTGGAGGCCGAGCTGGCCGAAATCGCGCAGCTGGCCTACCAGCCGGCCCGCGACCAGGAAATGGCCCTCGACGCGCTCTCGGGGCTCGGCATGAACCGCTCCTGGGATTCGGCAGGACCTGAGTTCTTCGATGACTCACGAGGCCGGGTGGTCTTCCACGACGGTGTCGCCTCGATGACCCTGATGATGACGATCCCCCCGGAATCACACATCACCGCCCGGTCCTTTGACCAGCTGTTCGGGCCGAACGCGAAGTTCCTGCGCAAGCGGGTCGCGATCATGTACCGGCCGGTGGACCCGGGCACCGCCGCGCGGACGGTGAACCGGCTGGTGACCACGGCGGATTGGAAGATGAGCACCCGCAAGGGCCGCGCCACCTCCTTTGACCTGAAGAACAAGGCGGTCGCCGAGCAGACCGAGCAGGAACTCGCCCAAGGGGCGCGCCTGTCGATGTTCTCCCTGATGGTCACGGTCACGTTCGAGGCCAACGAGTCCGCTCACCGCGATGCGTTGAACCAGATCAAGTCGCTGATGGGCCAGCTGCTGATGCCCTACCGCTTCGTCGAGCACGCCGGCTCCGCAGCCTTCCACACCACGCTGCCGTTCGGGGTGCTGCCCTGGACCTACAGCACCACCCCGCTCTGGCTTGAAGGAGTCCTCTGATGAAGCATTTCAAGACACCCCGGGGCCTAAGCGGGTTCGGTGGCGGGCGCTGGGGGAAGATCCCGCAGCCGCCGCAGTGGTACTCGACCTCCGCGCAGCTGCCCGGGGTCTACCCGTTCGCCGCCGGCACCTCGCGCCCGAACATCGGCACCCCTTTGGGTCGGGACATGCACGTGGGCACCGCCGTGTGCGGGGATCCGCAGACCTGGTACCAGGCGGGCCTGATTTCCTCGGCGTCGATGATGCTCTTTGGCCTGAACGGCAACGGCAAGTCCTCGCTGGGGGAGCGCCTGATGTATTCGATGGCGGCCCGGGGGATCGCTCCGGCGGTGTTCGATCCGATCAAGAACGAGCACGGCGAGGCCGTGGCCGCGATGGGCGGCAACGTGGTGCGCATCGGCCCCGAGAGCACGGACACGATCAACCTGCTCGATCTCGGAGCCCTCGGGGATGCAGCCAGGAAGATCGGCGGGCAGCTCGGCGATGAGATGCGCCTGCAGGCCATCGGCAAGGCCGTCGACCTCGTCTCCCTCGTCGTGCAGATCAGCCGTGGCACCCCGCTCTCGGACAGCGAGGACGCTGCCCTGGCCGAACTGGTCCGCTCGGTCATCAACCGCAACAAACAACCCTGGATGGGGGACCTGCTCGCCGCGTTCATGGACCCGCCACCGGAGGTCCTCTCGGCCACGGTCTGCCAGGATGCCGAGCAGTTCACCCGTGAATACCGCCAGCTGCACCTCTCGCTGCGGGCGGTGATGTCCGGTCAGATGGGCTCGCTGGTCGGCGGGCGCAAGAGTGTGCGCCTGGAGGTGGGCAACCCCGGGGGATTCTGCTTCGATACGTCCTCGATCCCGGAATCGAACACGAAGCTGCTCTCGGCGGCGATGCTGGCGACCTGGACCATCGGGTTCTCCTCCATCGACGCCCACTACGAACTCTCCCGCCATGACCCGTCGATTGGGTGGGGCGGGTACTTCGCGATGCAGGATGAGTTCTGGTATCCGATGCGTGCCTGCGAGGGCATCATCGACCGGGTGGACCGCATCGGGCGGACCAACCGTGGCAAGGGTGTTTCGGAACTGAAGATCACCCACTCGCCCAAGGACTTCCTCTCCCTGCCCAACCCGAAGGACCGGGCCACGGCCAAGGGCTTCACCGAACGCTCCGGCGTCCTGGGGACCATGGCCCTGACCCGGGAGGACCTGCGCGACCTGAACGAGGTCGTGCCCCTGAATGAGCGCGAGATCGACACGGTGGCCGGTTTCAACGCGCCGCCGTCGTGGAAGCAGGAACGTGCCGCCGATGGCCGGCCCCTGCCGCCACCGGGGGCGGGGAAGTTCCTGTTGAAGATCCCCGGCCGGGTCGGGATCGCCGTGCAGATGACCCTGACCGCGACCGAGCGGGCCAAGCACATCACCGATGAACGCAGCGTGATGCAAACCCAGCTGAAAGGACAGGTGGCCTGAAAATGAGCGCACCGAACCGCAAGGGCACCACCGGCACCGCCGGGCAGGTGGTGGCCCCGTTCGCCCTGGTCGGCCTGCTCGTCCTGGTCTTCGGCGGCGGCTGGGTGTCCCTGCATCTGGGCAACCGGCTCGCCGGGAACCCGACACCACCATCCGGGTTGTCGGACCTGATCCGTGGCCTGCTCGACGGCTCCGTGTCGTGGCCACGCCAGGCCACGATGGTGGCGGTGGCCATCGTCGTGCTCCTGGCCGGGCTGGCGATCACCGTTGCCGTGCTGGTGTCCCGGTCCAAGTCCGGGGGCAAGCGCCCCCGCGTGGACAAGGCCGCCCAGTACATGGGCAAGGGCCGCGACATCGCCGCCTACAGCCACAAAGGCGCCACCAGGAAGGCCAAGTCCCTCGGCGTGGAGGGAAACCCCGGGGTGTTCGTGGGCAACGTCGTGGCCGGCGGCCAGGCGTTCTACCAGTCCTGGGAAGACCTCTCACTGGACATCTGGGGACCCCGCGTGGGCAAGACCGCCTCGAGGGTCATGCCCGCCATCCTCAACGCCCCCGGCGCGGTGGTCGCCACGTCGAACAAGCGCGACGTCGTGGACGGAACCCGAGGACCCCGCTCGGCCAAGGCAAGGGTGTGGGTGTTCGATCCGCAGAAGATCGCCCAGGAAGAACCCACCTGGTGGTGGAACCCCCTCTCCTACGTCACCGACGAGGAAAAGGCCGCGAAACTCACCCACCACTTCGCCGTCGCCTCCCGGGGCAGCGGGGCGAAGACCGATGCGTATTTCGAGCCGAAGGCCGAGGACCTGATCGCCTCCCTGTTCCTCGCCGCCGCTCTGGGGAACCTGCCGATCACGGATGCGTATTTGTGGATCACCAGCCAGGACTGCACGGATGCCATCCAGATCCTCAACGAGCACGATTACGAGCTGCAGGCCGCCGGCCTGCAATCGACCATGAACCTGGCCGACAAGCAGAAGGACGGGATCTTTGGCACTGCCGAGAAGATGGTCCAGTGCCTCAAATCCCGCAACACCCTGCGCTGGATCGCACCCACCCCGGGCGCGAGCGTGGACACCGACCGGCGCGAACACTTCGACCCCACGGCATTCGCCACCTCCACGGAAACGCTCTATGTCCTGTCCATGGAAGGCGTGGGCACAGCGGCCCCATTGACCACGGCGCTGACGGTGGCCGTGGCCGAGGCCATGGAGGAACGCGGGGCACGATTGGGCGGCCGGTTGCCGGTCCCGGCAGTCTTCGCCCTGGATGAGCTGGCCAACGTGGTCCGCTGGGCGGCGTTGCCGGATCTGTTCAGCCACTACGGGTCCCGCGGGATCATCGTCATGGCCATCCTCCAATCCTGGTCCCAAGGCGTGGAACTATGGGGGGAACCGGGGATGCGGAAGATCTGGTCGGCATCCAACGTCGTCGTATACGGGGGAGGGGTGAAGGAAGACGCATTCCTTCGCACCCTCTCGGACCTGATCGGGGACTACTCCTACAACAGCGTCTCCCACTCCACCGGGCGTGGCGGCTCCAGCAGCTCCCGCCAGGAAGGCAAGGAACGCATCCTCGACGTCTCGGACCTGACCGAAATGGAACGCGGACGTGCCGTGGTCTTCGCCTCCGGCGCGCGCGCCACCCTGGTCAAGACCCGGCCCTGGTGGAACACCGAACACAAGGACGCGGTCACCGAGTCGATCAACCGCTACGCACCATCGAGTGCCCCGCAGGTGGAGCACGACGCCGGCGACTCCGCATCTGAACGGCCAAGTGATCCCACGGCCACGGAGAACCCATGGGTCACCGCCGGCAAGGATGCCCGGTAATGGACGAGCTGAACATGTTCTCCGACGAAAACACCGCCGACGTGAAAGACGGGACAACCCCGGCCGGGGCCGCGCTATCAAATGCCGAGGCCCGGGTCGAGGATGCCCACGCGGCCTTGGCACAGGCCGAAGGGGCCCTGGCGGCTGCACGGGAGAAGTCCGAACAGGAACTCTCCGGTTGGTTGCGTGCCGCTGCCACAGAGGCCCTGACGCAAAGCGAGCGGGCACGCGATCGCGCGGTCCAAGAAGTCGAATCAGCATCGGACGCCCTGGCAATAGCCAGGGAGCAGGCCGCCGGCAAGACGGCGGGCGAAGGATCTTCCTCCCGTGCCGCCGGCCCGGCGGCAGAGGACGAACCAGAGGCGTTCTATGACACTGCCGAGGAGTTCCTGCATGAACAGCTGCTCCCGCTCTACAACAGGATCCTGGACGCGAAGAATGGCAAATGGTGCCGGCAATGGTTCCTCCACCCCGAAGCCGTAAGCCGGATGGACGCCTTGTGGCGGGCCTGGGAGCATCTACGACTCGACCCGACCACGGGAATGAGCGTGTGGTGGAAAGATCACGCAGACGTCCACATGGCCGTCCTGCTCAGCCAAAAAGGACCATTCCATGCCTGCAGTCCCACCCGGCACAACGCCCCGGAACCTTTCCCCTGCGACATCGCACCGGAGGGATGGTTTCTCAAGGCCTCCGACACGCCGGACCCATAATGGGCTGGCCCCTCAGTAGCAGGGGCAAGGTGAGCCGCATGCCCGATAGGCTGGCAGCACCGTTAGAAGGGGAAAAATCATGGCCAGCACCAGCTTTCAAGTTATCAGCATCACTCGCAGGATCGGATCGGAAGGCGCTAGTTACATCGAGGAAACAGGGGTGGAGGTCTCTGCAGATATGACCGTGCAGGAGCTCGTCGACAAAACCCTGACCGACCCGGCATCCTCGTGGACCCCCGATGCGTCAGACCCCACGGCGCGAACGGATCGCCATCTCGTCATCCGCGGTATGCGTGCACCACACGAACTGTGGTGACAGGAGAAATCTGACATTTCCAGCCAGCAGTATGAGAGAGGGGACGAGTCCTAGCGCGATGGACCGTCTTGTGCTTTCTCCCGGCCCACCCTGGCCCCGGCATTGGCCTTGCGAGCCGTGGGAGCCTTCGACGGCGCTTTGGCCGCCGTGTTGGGGTGGGTGGCCTGCCCACGTGCGGCTGCCACCCTGCCCTTGATGTCCGCCTCGCTGGCCTTGCCCTTCAGTGAGGACTCGAACCCGTCGTAGTGTTCCTTGGAGCCGTAGGCCGGCCCCGTCGGCTGTGTCGGTGCCGTTTCGGCGTCCGGCGCGGAGGACGGACCGGGTTGATCGGCCATGACCTTGTCCTCGATGTGCTTGCCCATCGGGGCAAGACGGGCGAAGAATTCCTTCTCCGCGTTTTCGTACCGTCCTTGCAGGCCGGTGTTGCCCTGGGCTTCAAATCCGCCTTCAGCCAGGGTCTTGGCCTCGTGCCAGTCACGGGCAGCAGCGACGAACGCCGCGTCAGCGAAGTGAGAATCCTCAACGCCCGAGTAGTTCTGCCCAATTTCCTGGCGCAGATCCTCGATGCTCGGACCCTGCACCCCGTCCTTTTCGATCAGGTGCATCCGCTCGGCCACCGCACGTTCAGCGTCCGGGGCCGCGTCGGTGTCGGCTGCGTCCTTGGCCTGACGCAAAGCGGTGACCAGGTCCTCGTTGGCAAGGTAGGCCTGGGGCACCTGGTGGCGTTCCATCTGCTCGTGCAGCTCGGAGGCGCGCTTCTTGATTTCCTCGGCCTGCGCGGCAGCCACCAGGGCCATGGCCTCGGCGTTCTCCTTGGCCACCCTTTGCTGCTGGTCCGCTAGCTGCCGCAGGGCCAGCCGGTCCTGCATGTAGACGCCGTCACCTTGCAAATCGGCAGTGTTGATCCCGTACCGGCCCTTTACCTCGGCGGTGATCTTCTCCGACGCGGCCAAGGCCTCGGGGTCGTGGTCCTTCCAGGCCTCGGCCATCAGGTGTGCGTGGGTGATCTGTTCGGGAGTGGCGGTGTTCCACCATTCGTCCTGGCTTGCCGGCACCACCACTGCGCGCATCGCGGCACGGTCTGCAGCCATGGCCCGCTGCGCTTCGATGTTCTGCTGCTCACTGCGCTCTTGTGCCTTGCGCATGAACTGCTGACGCGCCCGGGCGAGTTGTTCGCCCAGCTGTGCAGCTGCAGTCATGGACTGGCGCAGCAGCCCCTCGATAACGTCTTCAACGCCTTCTTCACTCACGGGATCTTCACACTCCTAGTTGCGGTTGGTCGTGCTCGGTCTAGCGTCCGTAGTCCTGGTCCTTGTCCTTGTCCTGCCCCGGGACGGTCGGTTGCCGTGTCTTTGCCGGTTCGGTCTTGGTCGGCACGACGCTTCCGCGCCGGGTTCCGGCCAGCGCCTGGTTGATCGGGATTGGCGAGCCCCGACGCATCAACCTGATCGACTCGGGCAGGTCCTTATCCGCAACCCGTGCCGGAGCCTGCTGGCCCGCAGGCTGGAGCTGTCCGGGGCGCGGCATTTGCTGTGCGAAGGAGTTCAGGTCCGTGGTCAGCACCCTGCGCAGGTTCCGCGCCTCGCGGTACCGCCTGGAGTCGTTCTGCATTTCGAAGATGGCCTTGGAAGTGCGCATGAGCTGGATCAGCAGGGCCGACTGTGCGGCGCTCTTACTCTTCGAACCTGCAGCCAACAGCAGCATCGTGGAGCCGGCCAACGAGGGCAGCTGCACCGGCTTGCCGTGCTGGCGGTAGTCACGCAGCTGGGCCGTCTTGGACAGTTCGGCAGCCGTGTTGGCCAACGGGCCGGCACCATCTTCAACCTGGTTGGACCACGCTGCGAACACACCAGAGGTCTCCCGCGCGGCTTTGGCCCACGTCGCGTGATCGTCCAAGGGAATGGAATGCAGCCGGTCGGCCATTTCCTTGGCCTTCTGCGTGTTCGTTTCCCACATCTCAGCGCTGGTCACCCGTGGCTTCGACGGCTTCACCTGGCGCTTGTTCCGCGCTGCAGCGTTCCACTCGGCAACGGCATCCAGGGAGTCCTGGGCGGTGTCCGGCCACTGGGCGCGCAGCTGGCCCAGTCCGAGGTCGCGGGCCAGCTTCCACCACCGAACCAGATGGGGCGTTCACCCTTGCGTGGACGCTCGGCCACGGAGTAGCCGATCACCACATCGGTGGTGTTCTTTGCGTACCTCGGACGCATCAACAGTCCGGCGTTGCGGCCTTCACGAATGAAGCCTGCCTCGGTGGTAGCGGCGGTCGATGCGGCGCGCACTTTTCGCTCCAATGAGGTGCGGTGCATCTCGCGTTCCTGGCGCACGGCGGTCTGTGGTTCGGCGCGGTCGTAACCACGGCTCGCGTGGATGGAGGACAGCTCCTCCAGCCCGTGTTCCTTCTCCAGCTCACGGCAGATCTTCTGTGCCCTGGGCTGGTCCATGTGGACCGATGCCTTGGTCCCGTCCTCGCGGACCAGGGACACCGCAATGTGGATGTGCTGGTTGCCGGCCTTGCTGGTGCCGTGGTTCACGGCAGCCCAACGGCACGCAGCCTTGCCGCTGGCCTCGGTGAAGCCCATCCGGTCAACGAATTCGTTGGCGATGTCCCCCCACTCCTGGTCAGTGACTTCACGCTCACCGGCGGAAACACTGAGCGAGCAGTGCCAGACGTCGGCCTTGACCAACTGTGGCTTCCCCACGCTGTCCTTGGGTGCGTTCTTGCGGGGGTCGCGTCGCATGACCTCGACACCGAGGCTCTTGCGTGGCTGGTCCAGGAATGCGGCGATTTCGTTGGCGTCGTGCTGGTCCAGGACGCCATCGTCGTACCAGGCCATGATGGCGGTGCTACCAGCGACCAGATGCGGGTCCGCATGGACGTTGGACGTCTTTGCCGGATCGACAGAAACCAGATAGGAAACCAGACCCTGCATCCGGGTTCCGCGGGTGATATTCGGGATCATGACGCGAGCCTGTCCACGAGTGCGTTAATCCGGAAGGCCAGCTTGCGGACGTAGGCCAACGTCGATGCCGCATCAGCGGGGAACTCGTCCCCGGCGTTGGCATGGCGGGCGAGTTGGTTCACGTTGTTGGAGACATTCGCCAGCAACCGGTGCACGCCGAACAACTCGACAATGACCTGCTTGCGCTCGGTCGGCGTCTCCGACGCGCCCGCAGCGAGAGCGGACTCGACCAACAGGCGCGGGATTGTCACGCCCTGGGCCTCGGCCAACTGCAACAGCTGCGCCTCCTCCTCCGGCGTCACCTTCACCTTGTGGAAGTGCTGCCGGCCACCTTCGACGTTGGCACGACGACGACGGGAAAACATGCGACCACCGGAAGTCTGTTCGCTCATTGCCGTACCGCCCTTCAGCCCAGCGCAGCGACCCCGAACCTCGGGGACCACACTCCCAGTGTGCAGGACTGGCCGCGCAGCGTCCAGCCCGACAAGCCACTTAGGGAACCTAAGTGTATAGCTTGCTCCGCCTCCATTCTGTCGACAAAGCACCTCGCCCTGAGCGAGGTGCCGGGTTAGAGTGAAGGCATGAACGACATCGAAGCGACCAAAGACAAGGCGCGCCAACTGCTGAATTCGCGCATCGACTCCGTCACCGAACTCGTCAAGGCCCGCCAACGGGTCTCCGAACTAGAGGCACAGTTAGCCGAGGCAAAGAAGGACGACAAGAAGGCCTACGTCCGCGCCACCAAAGACGGCTGGAACAACGACGAGCTCAAGAAGCTCGGACTCGACCAGCAGGCGGCAGCACGGCGCCGCCAGACAACAAAAAAACCCGCCGAGAATCGGCCGGCCGAAGGCGTGGACGCGTAACACCCCACGCCCCGGAGACTTGGCACGTGTAGGAGCTGGACTGGTAACTTTCCCCGCGCCCACATGGGCACGGCAAAAGATTAATCCTCCGGTCTTTTCCCGCACACATGTGGACGCCGGGACCCATCCGACCACCTGCACACAACGCCCAGGTCACCGCACGTCTGGACAAGCCCGTTCCGCTACCGGCCGTTGTGCACCGCCTCCACCGGTTCTAATCGCGAAAACTACTTCATGAAAAGCCCACTCACCACAGACACTCCCATGCCCATGAGCAGTGACACAAGCGCCAATACAACTCGCCCAGTGTTCGAACCAACCCACGGTCCCCCCGATGCATTCTTGACCGCCGTATCCGCAATCGGGTGAGGTTTAACGAGATGAATCTCGGGCATTCCCTGGCAGAGAAACTGCGTGCCGTACCCCTCGGCCTTTCTCGGTATCAGCGTGGGATGGAATAGCAGGTCCGTTTCACTCAGCGAAAAGCCTTCCGCCTCTTTCCCGTCCCTTAGCATCTTCGCTTTCCTTCCGATGTGAAAGCGTAAAGGCTTCTTGCTGTCGAAATCGTCGCTTCGGATGTCCACGCGACCAGTCGCACGAATTTGCACCTCGACAAGGTGCGGGTCCGGGATGTTCTCTCCATCAAAAGAGACGGCAATTCGGTTCGAAAAGGACTGCGATCTTTGGATCAGGGGTACAACTCGAAACTGGTATTCAACTCGTCTTTTCGGATTCATTCTTAGATAGCCGAGCACTCCGACGATTACACCCACCAGGGCTACAACAATCGCGGTGATTCCGATGATGTTTGCGAGATCCATTAGCGTTCCATTTCATCACGTTGAACCGTGCTCGACCGCTCAAGTTGTGCTGAAGAAGCCGCGGGTACAGTGCTTGGTTTTGAACCCGTTGCCGGGGCCGCAGGGAAACTGGCCCGCTGGAGACGGCGAATGGTCTCGAGCTCGGCATCAAACGTTGGCTGAGGTGCCTCCTCGCCACTTATCTGCCGGCCGATCCGCTCCACGTCCCACCGCGCCTTCTTCAGCGCTTCCTCGTGCTTGAACGGCTCCTTCAAAGTGGCTGCCGCGTCGCGGTATTCCTGGCGTGCTTCCTCGATGCGCTGCTCCTGCCGGGTAACCGCCTTCGGCAGTCCGGTGATGCGGTTCTCTAGCTGGGTGATCAGCCCGACGTTCGGGTTCAATGCACGCTCCCTGGTCGTCTCCACCAGTACGCCGGGAGCGCCGTCGATGTGGAACCGGACGGAGGAGCCATCAAGGTTGCCCAGGATGGCCATCCCCTCCACCACCCGCACGTCATGGCCGGCAATATGCGCGGCCACACCGGCGTCGCGCTCGGCATTCATTGGCGGCCTGTACGACGTGTGCTCCTGCACCCACTGGCCCAACGCCTCGGCTGCCTCGGTGCGCTTGTCGTGCCGTTGCCCCGCTACCGCCATGGCGAATGATTCACCGCCGACTTCCCCGGTGGTCCGTGCCACGGCTGCCTGGAGTTTGGGCAGGTTCTCCACCAGGATCCTGCCCTTTGCCTCGGCCCCATCCTTGCGGTGCACCAGGGAGGACTGGTTCTTGTTCCACGCACGGTTCAGCCGTTCCAGCCGGGCCAGCTCCTGGTCGGCCTTCGACTTCTCCAAGATCAACGGGTTGCCGCTGGAAATGGCCTTGACCTCCGCGAAGGACATCGTGTTTTCCCCAACGTCCTCGATCTCCCTGACGTCGAGCTTTCCACGCATGATCTGGTCGATGAACTTGGACTTGCGCTCCAACGTCTGCCACATGAAGGTGTCGAACGACCCCTTGGTCACCACCTGGGAAATGGCGACCTCGGGGTTCTGGTTTCCCTGCCGGACGATGCGCCCGTGGCGTTGGGAAACATCGGCCGGCCGCCACGGCGCGTCCATGTCCACCAGATGCACCGCACGGTCCTGGATGTTCGTGCCCACACCCATCTTCTGGGTGGAGCCGATCAGCACGGCCACGTCCCCGCTGCGGCACGCCGCGAACAGGCGGCCCTTCTCCACGTCGTTCTTCGCCTCGTGCATGAACCGCACCTTCTCCCCCGGCACGCCCCGGGCAACCAGGTCGTCCCTGAGCTGTTCATACACATTCCAGTTTTTCGACGGGGTGCCCAGGTCGCAGAACACGATCTGCAGTGCCCCTGGTGTCGGGTGGTCCTCCTTCGTGTCCGGGTCCATGTAGATCCGGTCCTTGTTTTGTTCGTAGACCCCGGCGATCAGATCGGCTGCGGTGCCGGATTTCGTCGCCGCTTCCAGCAGCTCCAGCTCGGGGTCGACCAGGCGCATGTCCAGTGCGGCCTTGCGCCCGTCGCTGGATATTTTCAGCATGTTGTCCTCACGGGGATCCACGCTGCGTTGCTGAACCGCCTCGGCCCGCTCCCCGATGTCCGCAATGTACTCGGACAGCTCCTCACTGGGTTCGACGGTGACCATCCGCGGGATGCGTTTTCCGTCTTCCCTCTCGGCCAGGGTGGGAACCGGCAGCTGCAGGTCCTCCGCCGTCTTCACGTCCGCGAAGGTGTGGAACATCTTCAGCAGCTCGGGCACATTCTGGAACTTGGCAAAACGCTCCTTCATCTTGAACTTGTCCCCGCCGGCCACCGACATCTCCATCTCGGAGACCACTTCCCCGAACGTGGCCGCCCACGTGTCGAAGTCGTCGATCCCGGCCTGCTCCAAAAGGTCCGGGCGCAGGTAGCGCTGCATCACATACATCTCGGTCACACTGTTGGCAATCGGCGTTGCCGTGGCCCCGGTGATCACCCGGTCCCCATGTTCCTGGCGCAGGTATTCGACCTTGGCGTGCAAGTCGGCGGCGCGCTTGGAACCGGCGATGGCCGCGTCGCTGATGTTCGATGCGGTTTCCAGGTTCTTGAAGTCGTGCAGCTCATCCACGATCAGGTAGTCGATCCCGGTCTGCTCGAACGTGATCCCCGGATCTACGGGACGGTCCCGCAGCGCCTTCATTTTCTCCTCCTTGGCCTGGAGGCGCGTCTCCATCTTCTTAACCGTCATCGACGATTCCCCGCGCTCCGCAGCCCTGCTTGCAGCTGCGTCCAGGTCGCGGCGACTCTTGGTGATTTCCCGGGAAACGTATGCCTGTTCCGCCTCCGGGGAAAGTCCTATCCTCTCGAAAGCGGTACGGGTCATAATGACCGCGTCCCAGTCGTTCGCCGCCGCCCGGGCCACGAACTCACGCCGCCTGTCCCCTTGCAGGTCCTTCGAGGACGCGGCGAGGATCTGGGCCTGGGGGTAGATCTGCAGCCACTCGCGGGCGAACTGGTCCAGCATGTGGTTAGGAACCACCACCGCCGGCTTGTTCGTCATCCCCAACCGGCGCAACTCCATCGCACCCATGACCATCTCCGCCGTCTTGCCGGCCCCGACCTCATGGAACAAGCCCACCGAGGGCTCGGAGACCATGCGGGCCACCGCAGCCCGCTGGTGCGGGCGCGGCTCCCAGTCCTTCACCAGGCCCGGCAACGTCAACCGCTCACCCTCGATGCTGTAATCGCGCAGCACCGATGAATTGAACCGGTGGTTGAACTCATCGGTCAAGGCCACCGTCCGCGCCGGGTCTTCCCATACCCAGTCACTGAACCGTTCCTTGATCATCTGCGCCTTCTCCTGCGCCGCAGTGGTCTCGGTCGGGTTCACGATGCGCCGGTTCCCCTCGGGGTACTCCGGATCCGGGTCGGTGACCTGGACCCGGCGCTGCTCGAGCAGGCTCTTGAAGATGTCCCCAGCCGCCATCCGCTCCGTGCCCCAGTCGTTTCGGGCGAGGAAGGACTGCCTACTGGCCTTCACATCCCAATTCGCGCCGCTGATGCGGTCGACCTGGGCACGGGGGTCGCGGATCAGTTCCCGCAGGAATTGGGCGTGGATCTCCGGGAAAATCCACACCGCGCCGACCTTGGCCTCGATTTCGTCCGCGCCCAGTGGGCGCGGCAACACCGCCTGCAGGTCGGTGATGTTCCGCTGGTAGATCGGCTCATCGGCGGCGGCCTCGGTGGCGGCGTCGAGCTTTTCGCGGATGTTCCCGCTCAGGTATTCGGCGCGGGTCTCCAACACCCCCGCCTCCCCCGGAATGTCATAGACCAGATCCCCCAGTGCCTCGCGGGCCTTGTCGGGTTCCGTGCCCAGCAGGCGCGCGATTTCCCCAAGGTCCACCTCTCCCCGGGCATCCAGGGTGACCACCAGCGCCTCGGCCGGGGTATCGACCCCGAGTACCGGTTTGCGGGGTTGGACCTGGCGTTCCTTCAGCAGCGCGGCCGGGGTTGATCGCTGGGTTGCCTCATCGAAGTACTCCAGTGCCGGGACCAGCGGCCCGAAAGGATCCGTGCGCAGCACGGACATAACAGGCGGCTGGCGGCGGCTCATGATGTCCTGGCCGTTCTCGTCCGTGCGGCCGGTCCGGGTCTCCTTGAACCGGTTGATCGCCCCGTACTTGCCCACGTAGCCCTGGTAGTCGTCCAGCAGCCGGGTGCGGGCCTCGGCCAGTTCGGCGGTGTCCTCGACGTTGGACGCCTCCAACGTCAGGACCGTGCGCGCCCCGTCGCGCAGCCCAAGCAGGGCGGTGAGTTCGGCACGCTGGGTGGCCTTCACGTCCAGGGGGACGACCACCCGGTCGAGATTGACCTGGGTGAAGGTCCCATCCTCGAGGGCGGCGATGTGTCCGGCCTGCTCGCTGGCCGGTGCCTGCGGCAGGGCCGCTGCAGCCCGTACTTCCGGCGTCCGCTCATCGGCGCCCATCCCCCGGCCTGCGGCGACGGCTTCGGCGGCGATGCCTTGCAGCTGCTCGTGCAGCTGCGCGGGCACTGCCTTCAGATCCTCGGCCCGCACGTTCAGCGTGCCGCTGCCGAACCGTCCCGGGACGACCTCAATACGGCCCAGCACCTTCTCCGGGTTCCGGGCGAAGTAGTCGTTGATCCGCGTTTCGGACCCGGCCTCGACGGCCAGGGGCTTCGTTTCCAGCCAGGACCGGTCCCCCGGTTCCTCCCCTGGGAGGCGGCGGCGGAATATGAGCACGTCGGTCAGGGCGTCGGTGCCGGCGGACCGGCGGTGCGCGCCGTTGGGCAGGCGCACCGCTCCCAGCAGATCCGCGCTCTCGAACATCTCCCGACGTGCCGCCGGGTTCTGTGCGTCCAGGGTGAAGGCCGAGGACACCACACCAACCAGACCGCCCGGGCGGGTCAGATCCAGGGACTTGATGATGAAGTGGTTGTGCATCGAGTGCCGGCCCTGGTTGTGGGTCGTATCGTGCAGGACATTCCGCCCGAAGGGAACGTTGCCGATGGCGGCATCGAACCTGCCCCCGCCGAATCCCGAGTCCGCAAAGGACTCGGCACGAATGTTCGCCCCGGGGTAGAGCGCCTGGGAGATGCCGGCGGTCACCGGGTCCAGCTCGACCCCGGTCATCCGGGTTCCCTCGGGTGCCAGGCCGATGAAGGTCCCGGCACCGGATCCCGGCTCCAGAACCTGCCCACCCTCGAAACCAAGGCTGTTCAGGGTCTGCCAGATTTCGGTCGCCAGCGCCGGATCGGTGTAGTGGGCATTCAGCGTCGTACGGCTGGCCGCATCGTATTCGGCATCGCTCAGCAGCCCCCGCAGCTGCTCGCGGTCGGCGGCGAACTCAGCGCGTTGCTCATCGAAGATGTCCGCCACGCCTGCAGCTCCCCAACTGCCCCAACGGGCCAACGTCGCCCGCTCCGCATCCGTGGCGACACGGGCTTCTTCCTGGAGCTGGCGCAATGTACGCAGCGCCTCCAGGTTCGCCTGGAACCGGGCACGGGCACCAGATGGTGCCAGGGACTCCTGACTACCGGGGATGAAGCGTTGCCCATCGGCTACCGCTTCATGTCCCGTTCCATTTCCTCCTGGTGCAGGTCCTCCAATGCTTCCCGGTGCAACACGTTCACTTCGTGCATGTACTCCAGGTACACGCCCATCGAGCTCTCTTCCTCGTCCTCCGGCTCCGCTTCCTGGTCCTCCGGCTGCGGGGTCAACATCTCGGCCCGGATGATCTCCTCGGCCTGCCGCTTCGCCGCGTTGATCCGCCCCACCTTCTCCAGGTACGTCTCTCCCTTGATGTCCGGGCCTTCCAGCTGCATCATCAGGTCGACCACCGCCGTCTCGGCCTGCTTCCCCAGGTCCGTGAACCATGCCTCCGGATCCGGGATCAGCGCGTACTGGCTCGGGGCCAGCGTCTTCCACGTGTCCTGCGCGAACTTGCCGTACGTGTTCATTGCGAACCTCCTCGGGTTCTGGAAAGAGGAAATCATCCAGGGACACCTGGCCGTCGATCTGGTTTCTTTTGCGCGCTCTGGCCATCAGTTGGCTCCCCGGGAGTTGAGACTGGTTCAGCCCCAGCGTATCCAGCCCCAGCCAGCCCATCCTGGCGAAGCGCCCGGATGACGGTCGTCCGGCTCACCTTCAACTTCTTCGCGATGCGCACCAATGTCCACTTCTCCTGCTCGCGTAGCCGGCGGGCCTCGGCCACATCATGGGGCTGCAGGCGCGGGGGCCGGCCTCCCTTGCCAGTGGCCACGGCGAGGCCGGCCATGGTTCGTTCGCGGATCAGTTCACGCTCCATCTCGGCCACAGAGGCGACGATGTTGAACATCAGCCGGCCCTGTGGGGTCGTGGTGTCGATGCCCTCCGACAGGGACCGGAAGGCCACCCCGCGCTCCTTGAGAGAGTCCAGCAGCTCCACCAGACCGCGCACAGTGCGCCCCAACCGATCCAGTTTGGTGACCACCAACGTGTTCCCCGGTTGCAGGGCGCGCAGGCAGGCCTCGAGCTGCGGGCGGGTCATCGTCGCCCCGGACTTGCCCTGGTCCGCGTACACGTCATAACAGCCCGCTGCCACCAGCTGCTGGCGCTGGCCCTCCAGGCTCGGCTCGGCAGTGGAGACCCGGGCGTACCCCAGGGACACGCCTTCGGGGACCATGATCGGCTCCTCCACGCCTTCCAGGCGTTCCGGTCTTTCCACGCCACTCCCCAATGCTCTAAATCCACTTCAAGCTCGTGGCATGAGTCTACATATTTCGTACTTGGTTTGTGGACCTTTATCTGAACAGCACGATGTTGTCGTTCGAACATCGTCACTCGCCCTCGCATCACGCACCCCTCGTGGGTGCATGAAGAGACTGCGACACTTAACGAATGGCCAACTCGACTGCAAAAAGGCACCACACAGTGCCCCAGTTTTATCTACGAGGTTTCTCGGAGGGCAATCGAATTGCAACAGTGAAACTTCCTGGCGAGCACCGCTTCGTTCAGCCCGTCCGCAAAGCAGCAAGCGAGACACACTTCTACCGGGTTGAAGGCCACGAAGACGGCCCCGACGCCTTCGAAAAGCTGCTAAGCGACATCGAAGGCAAAGTAGCAGCCATTTTTGCAAGCATCATCAATGGGACCTGGCCATTACCACCTGAAGATCGCATCACGATTGCCTACTTCATCGCGCTCCAAGCCAGTCGCGGACCAGAGCAGCGTCGAAACATGGAATACCTTTCAGCCCAAGCAACCCGCATGGAAATCGGCTATGGAGGCAAGAGCGGGGTAAAAGCATGGGCCAAGCGCAACCACGGCCTCGACATCTCAACGGAACAAGCAGAACAACTCTGGGAACAAGCAACCCAGCCCGGCGGGCCACCCATCCGCCTAAATCCGATCGTCCATATCAAAAGCATGGTCAATCAATCCCAAGCACTCACGCCATACATATCCGGTCGACCATGGACCCTCGTTCGCTTCAAGACACGCTCCCTCATCACGTGCGACACGCCTGTCTCACTAGTACCCCAACCAGATGCAGAACCCTGGGAGGGAGTGGGATTCATGACGGCCTGGGGGGTCACTTATCCCCTCACCCGCAAGCTCGGGCTTCTCATGAACGACCCGATGCCCCTCGCGAGACAGAATGTAACGGTTCAAAAGGTTCGTGATGGAAGGTTCGACTTCGTACAGACGGGCAGCACCGCAATGGAGAAATTCATGAATGCCAACACCATCGATAGCGCGAGCATGTGGTTGTACCACCATCCTGATGACGAACGCTTTGTTCCTGATCGATTGCCTGAACCGAGCCCTGTCACGATGGGATTCGTCGGTGGCCCGGACGAATTTTCCGGAGAACCAGCGTTTCGCCAGAAAGATCCAAAGAACGAGTAATACGCCAAAACAGGTCAGCCATCTTCATCGTGTGTAGAGTCGTTGGTCACCTCACTGTTTTGGCCCACGTCTGCTCCGCGTTGACGCGCGTCCGCCTGGCGCTGAGCCAACAGCACCAGATCGGCACGCACCCTTTCGGCATCGGAGATATCCTCGGGAGCGATGTCCACCTCGGGACGAAACCATATTCCAGTCTCGGCCCACCTCGCAAGCACCGGCCACAATCGACCCCAGGTTATGTCGAAGAGCGCCTGCTTGCCCACTGCAGTCGCCTGCTTGTAAGCGTGTGAGTGAATAAGGGCCGCCTCTTCCTCGGAGAGCCAATCTGCGATGTCCTCCACATCGGGGAGCCCGACCGCTGCTGCATCCATTTCGGCCCCCGCCGCACGTTGAAGGACATATGTTTCCCGCGTACCAATCGGTACAAGGCCAGCACGCATGGCTATTGTGGCCCACGTCGTTCGCCTTCGACGCTCTTCATTTGCTCGCTCGACGCGCGCGAGGCGCAAGGTCACCCAGACTGCGGCCACTGCGACTGCCGATGAAGATACAACTCCGAGCATGGGAACGACTAGATCCACCCACACTTCCCACTGATTAGGCACCCTCGCGCTCCTCCGCTCTGGTGAGATTGTCTCACCCGTGTTCCACGCGTAGGACAAGTACGCCCCCCATGTCACCCCTGCGAGGTTTAGGGACCAATTCGTCCGTAAGCCGGTCCACCACCGGTACACCCGACAGCAAAAAAACGAAACCCAAAAAATTCCGGGATCCCACGTGTGGATGTTTGCGTTAGGTGGCGGCATTTTGGCGGCGCTATATGTCGTGAGATGGGAGAGTGAACCGAGCTTCCT
>NZ_JBLXAH010000016.1:0-41823 GCF_048266065.1 Arthrobacter sp. | reverse complement strand
CCCGGAAGCTAAGACCCACTGCGCCGATGGTACTGCACTCGGGAGGGTGTGGGAGAGTAGGACGCCGCCGGACCATCATTAGGCCCAGGGCCCTGGACATTAGTCCGGGGCCCTGCGTCATTTAAGCCACCAACCACCGGGCGGCCTGGTTTCGCGTTCAGGGGAACATGAGGTGGTGCCCAGAAGATCTGCGGTTGGCGTCAGTAGGGTAGGTGGCAGACCGAAATCTGCGCCACGTGCGCGCGTCCACTATCGATGGGGAACCCATGACTGCAGAAACCACCTCTTCGCCCAAGGAGACCGAGTCCGGGCTGCCGGCCGATCATCGTGATCACGAAACAAGGATCCAGGACGACCTCTACCGGCACGTGAACGGACAGTGGCTGGCAACAGCCGAGGTTCCTGCGGACCAGGGTAGCTATGGATCGTTCATGAAGCTGCGTGATGACGCTGAATCGGCCGTCCATGCCATCATCTTGGAAGCCCAGGGGGATTCAGCCGACACCGACGGGCTGGTGGATGCCAGGAAGCAACGCATTGGTGCCCTGTTCTCCAGCTTCATGGACGAAGACGCCATCGAGGCACGGGGAATGGATCCGATCCGGGATGACCTCAAGGCCGTTTACGGCTGCACGACCATCGAGCAGCTCCTGACCCTCAGCGGCAACTTGCAGCGCCGCGGCGTATCGGGCCTGTACCAGGCCGGCGCCAACTCCGACGCGGGCCAACCGGAGCGCAACGTGCTGTCATTGATCCAGTCGGGGCTTGGCTTGCCCGACGAGTCCTACTACCGGGAAGACCAGTTCGCCGAGATGCTCTCCGGGTACCGGGCACACCTTGGCCGTCTGCTCGCCTTGGCAGAGGTTCCGCATGCCGAAGAAGCAGCTGCCGCAGTCGTGGAGCTGGAAACCGAACTCGCTTCCCATCATTGGGATGCCGTGAAATGCCGAGACGCCCAGGCCCGCTACAACCTGATGGACGCTGATGCCCTGTTCGGGTTGCAGCCGACGTTGCGCCTCTGGCTCGAGGGTGCCGGCATTGACGAGAAGTACTACTCCGAGGTCGACGTGTGGCAGCCGAGCTACCTGGAGGGTGTCGAGCGCCTGCTCCGAAGCCAGCCGTTGAAGGCCTGGCGTCACTGGCTGGCCGTCCAGGTGGTCCGCAGCAACGCCGCCTACCTGTCGGCACCATTCGTTGAGGAGAACTTCTCCTTCTATTCGGCCACTCTGGGAGGCGTCACTGAGATGCGGCCTCGTTGGAAGCGTGGGGTCGCGTTCACGGAAGGTGCGGTCGGTGAGGATATCGGCCAGCTCTACATCGAGCGGCACTTCGGCCAACGGAGCAAGGACCTCATGGAGTCGTTGGTGGCCAACCTCATCGCGGCCTACCGGGAGTCAATTGGATCCCTGACGTGGATGACCGACGGGACCCGGGAACGCGCCCTTGAGAAGCTCTCCCTGTTCCGCCCGAAGATCGGCTACCCGGTGAAATGGATCGACTACAGTGCGATCGAGGCGGACCAGACGGATCTCATCGGCAACGTCGCCAGCGCCAACGAGTTCGAGTTCATGCGTGAGCTGTCCAAGATCGACGATGGCGTCGACAAGGACCTGTGGTTCATGTACCCGCAAACGGTGAACGCCTACTACCACCCGCTGCTCAATGAGATCGGCTTCCCGGCTGCCATCCTCCGGAGCCCGTTCTTCGATCCCGACCGCGATCCGGCGTCGAACTATGGAGCCATCGGTGCCGTCATCGGCCACGAGATCGGCCATGGATTCGACGACCAGGGTTCCCAATTCGACGGCACGGGCCAACTGCGCGACTGGTGGACCCCGGAGGATCGTGCCGCCTTCGATGAACTGACCGGAAAGCTTGTCGAACAGTACGAGGCCCTCGTGCCGCCCGAAGCCCCGGACCAGCACGTCAACGGCAAGCTCACCCTGGGCGAGAACATCGGTGATCTCGGCGGCCTCGGCATCGCATACAAGGCGTATCAGCTGGACTTGTCGGCCCGGGGCCTGGAGGTGGACGACGTCATCGACGGGCTCAGTGGTGACCAGCGGTTCTTCCACAGCTGGGCGGAGTGCTGGAGGTCGTTGACCCGACCCGAAACGATGATCACGCGCATCACCACCGACCCCCACTCTCCGGGGGAATTCCGCTGCAACCAGGTGGTGAGGAACATGGATGCCTTCCACCGTGCCTTCGGCACGCAGCCGGGCGACGGCATGTGGCTGGATCCAGCGGAACGCGTCGAGATCTGGTGACCGAATCCGGCGTCGTCGTGCCCGCGGCACCTGCCGCGGACACGACGACGCAGGGAGCCCACCCCCGCATCGTGATCGGGGGCACAGTGCTGCAGGATTCGTGGTCGACCGCCACCCGGAGCACGTAGAATCGATTACTGTGACTGCTGACCAGACCCCTGCCGCCCCCGCAACCGCCGAGACCCTCGACACGCGCGACCAGCGCGAGATCCGCCTGGCCAAGCGCACCGAACTGATCAACTCCGGCCGTGAGGCGTACCCGGTAGGCGTCGAACGAACGCACACACTGCTCGAGATCCGCGAAAAGTATGCCCACCTCGAGGCGGGCGAGGAAACAACTGACATCGTCGGAGTGGCCGGGCGCATCGTCTTCGCCCGAAATACCGGCAAACTATGCTTTGCCACGTTGCAGGAGTCCGGTCCCAGTGGTGAAGCCGTGCGGTTGCAGGCCATGCTCTCCTTGGCGAATGTCGGGGAGGAATCGCTGGCCGACTGGAAGCGGCTCACCGACCTGGGAGACCACGTCTTCGTCACGGGCGCGGTCATCTCGTCGCGTCGCGGGGAACTATCCGTCATGGTCACAGACTGGCAGATGGCCTCCAAGGCGCTGCGCCCCATGCCGGTGCTGCATGCCGACCTCAACGAGGAAACGCGAGTGCGCCAGCGTTATGCGGATCTCATGGTCCGCGATGATGCCCGCGCGATGATCTACAAGCGCGACGCCGTCACCCGCGCCGTTCGCGACACCCTTTACGGACACGGGTACGTGGAGGTGGAGACCCCCATGCTCCAACTGGTCCACGGTGGTGCCTCGGCCCGGCCCTTCCACACCCACCTGAATGCGTTCGATCAGGACATGACGCTGCGCATCGCGACCGAGCTGTACCTGAAGCGCACCGTGGTCGGCGGCATTCCCCGGGTCTTCGAAGTCGGCCGCCTGTTCCGCAACGAGGGCGTGGACTCCACGCACTCCCCGGAATTCACGACGCTGGAATGCTACGAGATCTATGCCGACCAGTTCGTGATGGCCGAACGCATCCAAGAGATCATCCTCAACGCCGCCGACGCCGTGGGCGCCGGCCGGCAGATCGAGACGGCCAAGGGCACCATCAACCTCGACGGCGAATGGCGTTGGCTGGGCGTCTACCCCGGATTGTCGAAGGCGGTCGGACATGAAATCACTCCGGACACCGCGGCCGACGAACTGCGGGCGATCGCAGCGGCCCACGAGGTCAAGATCGATCCGAAGTGGAACGCCGAGAAGCTGGTCATCGAACTCTTCGGCGAAATCGTCGAGCCCACGCTGATCGACCCCACCTTCGTCTACGACTATCCGCCGGCCGCTCAGCCGCTGGCCCGTCCACACCGCTCGCGCCCGGGTGTGATTGAAGCATGGGACCTGATCATCGGAGGAATGGAACGCGGAACCGCATTCTCCGAACTCATCGACCCGGTCATCCAACGCGAACGGCTCACGGAACAGTCCCTGCTCGCCGCAGGGGGCGACGACGAGGCGATGCAACTGGACGAGGACTTCCTGCGTGCCTTGGAGTACGGCGCCCCTCCCATGGGCGGCATCGGCCTGGGGATCGACCGTCTGGTCATGCTCTTCACCGACGCCGGCATCCGCGAAACCATTCTTTACCCGTTGCTGAAGCCCGAGGCCTGAACCCATGGCATACGTCGAAGTGCTGCTGCCGACCATCGTCGTCGCGCTGATTTTCTGGTTCGTCATGCGGGCCGTCTTCCGGGTGGACCGCAACGAACGGCGGGCCGAGGCCGAAGCTGATGCGCAGCGTGAGGCCATGCAGAAGGCTGCCGAGAATCACGAAAAAGAAAACCCCTCGGCCAACTAAGGATTTCCCGGTCGTCTGTCTGTCGTTTCCGCAGTAGCATAGTGCCCGAACACCAAAGGCATTATCTGACGCCATGCGCGGGACGCGCCGCCATCACGGCAACATTGCCCGCATCTTCGAAGTGAGGAGCCCTCCGTGGCACGGAAGGTTGAAATTACACTCATCGACGATCTCGATGGGAGTACGGCCATGGACACCGTGCATTTCGGTTTGGACGGCAGCCACTACGAGATCGACCTCGGCGAGGACAACGCCCGCAAGCTGCGGGAGGCACTCGCGCCGTTCATCTCCAGGGCGCGTCGTTCCACGGCGTACTCCGCCTCTGAAGCCCCTGCCATCCGTTCGTGGGCCGCAGAAAATGGCTTCAAGGTCAGCGAACGCGGGCGGCTGCACTCCGAGGTCATCGACGCCTACCGTGAGGCACACCCCGAATCCTGACCGCCTCCACCCGTGGGCTGGGGGAGTCCGGGGAACCGGGAACCGGCTCCGCCGTGGGAGGATCCGTTATCCCCACGGCGAACACGCGACATCTGGCGCCGATTGATGCGTAGCATCGTCAGTACGCGTTAGCTAGGAGTGTGCCGCATGTTTGAGAGATTCACCGACCGTGCCCGTCGCGTTGTCGTGCTCGCCCAAGAAGAGGCGCGCATGCTCAACCACAACTACATCGGCACCGAGCACATCCTGCTCGGTCTGATCCACGAGGGGGAGGGCGTCGCCGCGAAGGCGTTGGAGTCGCTCAACATCTCGCTCGGAGCAGTACGGGAGCAGGTGCAGGAGATCATCGGCCAGGGCCAGCAGGCCCCGTCCGGCCACATCCCCTTCACTCCCCGCGCCAAGAAGGTCTTGGAACTCTCGCTTCGCGAGGCGCTCCAGCTCGGCCACAACTACATCGGTACCGAGCACATCCTGCTCGGCCTGATCCGTGAAGGCGAAGGAGTCGCCGCCCAGGTGCTGGTCAAGCTCGGTGCCGATCTGAACCGTGTCCGCCAGCAGGTCATCCAGTTGCTCTCCGGATACCAGGGTGGCAAGGAAACCGCCGGTGCCGGTGTCGGGCAGGGCCAGTCGGAGGGCCAGCCCGCGGGGTCCGTGGTGTTGGACCAGTTCGGCCGCAACCTCACACAGGCCGCCCGTGAAGGAAAGCTCGACCCGGTCATCGGCCGGGAGTTCGAGATGGAACGGGTCATGCAGGTGCTCTCGCGCCGCACCAAGAACAACCCCGTGCTGATCGGTGAGCCCGGCGTCGGCAAGACCGCCGTCGTCGAAGGTCTTGCCCAGGCCATCGTTCGCGGCGACGTCCCCGAAACCATCAAGGACAAGCAGCTCTACACCCTGGACCTCGGTTCCCTGGTGGCCGGCAGCCGGTACCGCGGTGACTTCGAGGAACGTCTGAAGAAGGTCCTCAAGGAGATCCGCACCCGCGGGGACATCATCCTGTTCATCGATGAGATCCACACTCTCGTGGGAGCCGGGGCCGCCGAGGGCGCCATCGATGCAGCCTCCATCCTGAAGCCCATGTTGGCACGCGGCGAACTCCAGACCATCGGTGCAACCACCTTGGACGAGTACCGCAAGCACATCGAGAAGGATGCCGCCCTCGAGCGGCGCTTCCAGCCGATCCAGGTCAAGGAGCCCTCCGTGGAGCACACCACGGAGATCCTGCGCGGCCTGCGTGACCGCTACGAGGCCCACCACCGGGTGTCCATCACCGATGGTGCCTTGGCGGCTGCGTCGCAGTTGGCCCACCGCTACATCTCGGACCGCTTCCTGCCGGACAAGGCCATCGACCTGATCGACGAGGCCGGCGCACGCCTGCGGATCCGTCGCATGACGGCCCCGCCGGCGCTGAAGGAGATGGACGAGCAGATCGCCGACGTCCGCCGTGAAAAGGAAGCCGCGATCGATTCACAGGACTTCGAGGGTGCCGCCTCGCTGCGCGACAAGGAGCAGAAGCTCCAGGAAGAGCGCGCGGAAAAGGAGAAGTCCTGGAAGAACGGTGACATGGATGAGATCGCCGAAGTCGACGAGGAACTCATCGCCGAGGTGCTGGCCAACTCGACCGGCATCCCGGTCATCAAGCTCACCGAGGAGGAATCCGGCCGTCTGCTCAACATGGAGGCCGAGCTCCACAAGCGGGTCATCGGCCAGGACGAGGCGATCAAGTCGATCTCGCAGGCCATTCGCCGCACGCGCGCAGGCCTGAAGGACCCGAACCGTCCTGGCGGCTCGTTCATCTTCGCCGGGCCCACGGGCGTCGGCAAGACCGAGCTGGCGAAGGCATTGGCGGAGTTCCTCTTCGGCGAGGAAGACGCGCTGATCACCCTCGACATGTCGGAGTACTCGGAGAAGCACACCGTTTCCCGGCTCTTCGGTGCCCCTCCGGGATACGTCGGCTACGAAGAGGGCGGACAGCTGACCGAAAAGGTCCGCCGCCGTCCGTTCTCCGTGGTGCTCTTCGACGAAGTTGAAAAGGCGCACGCCGACCTGTTCAACTCGTTGCTGCAGATCCTGGAAGACGGTCGGTTGACCGACTCGCAGGGACGCGTGGTCGACTTCAAGAACACCGTCATCATCATGACGACCAACCTGGGAACCCGTGACATCTCCAAGGGTGTCATGACCGGTTTCCAGTCGACGACCGATACGAAGACCGGCTACGACCGCATGCAGGCCAAGGTGCAGGAGGAATTGCGCCAGCACTTCCGCCCGGAATTCCTCAACCGCGTCGACGACGTTGTCGTCTTCCCGCAGCTGTCCCAGGAGGAGATCGTCCAGATCGTCGATCTCTTCGTGGACCGGCTCGAGGTCCGCATGGTCGAAAAGGGCATGCACGTCAAGCTGACCGAGGCCGCCAAGCGGCTGCTGGCCACGCGCGGCTACGACCCCGCCATGGGGGCCCGGCCGCTGCGCCGGACCATCCAGCGTGAAGTCGAGGACCAGCTCTCCGAGAAGATCCTCTTCGGGGAGATCGTCGCCGGCCAAACCATCACCGTTGACGTCGACGGCGAAGGTGACACGGCCAAGTTCACCTTCATCGGGCGTGAGGAAACACCAGCGCTGGAGGGCCAGGACACGCCGGCCGAACTCGAGGAAGGCCACCTGAGCACAGGTTCCTAGGCCAAGGCGCCTGGAGGGCCCGGAACGTGGGAACACCACGGTCCGGGCCCTTTGTCATGCGACGGGGACTCTGGCCGCCGCGGGAATAGGATGGAAAGATGCCGTCCTTCACGCTTCGTTCCGCCCGCACCTCAGACGTCGCCGGGATCCGTCGCCTCGTCCGCCCCCTGGCTGACCAACGAGTGCTGTTGGAGAAGGAAGCCGTCGCCTACTTTGAAAGCCTCCAGGAATTCATCGTGGCCATCGGCGACGACGACCTGCTCGGATGCGGGGCACTGCACGTGATGTGGGAGGACCTGGCCGAGATCCGGACACTGGCCACCGATGAGTCCCACCGCGGGGAGGGGATCGGGAAGGCCCTGCTGCAGGAACTGGTGGAACGGGCTCGGGTGATCGGCGTCAGCCGGCTCTTCTGCCTGACCTTTGAAGTCGAATTCTTCCGGGCCATGGGATTCGAGGTGATGGCCAACCAGAGCGCGGTGGATCCCGAGGTCTACTCCGAACTACTGCGCTCCACCGACGAGGGCGTGGCCGAGTTCCTCGACCTTGCCCGGGTGAAGCCAAACACCCTGGGGAACACCCGGATGATCATGAACCTGTGACGCCGCCCGGATTTCGCGTTCGGAGTAATGTCACGGGAATTGCCGCAAGTTGTGGACTTGAGGGCGCCGAACTGCTTAGTTTGGCCGTGGGCCCTCAGTGGGACCCACGCCGCACTTCGTATCCAACGGAGCGTTGAGGCACCGAAAGTACCAACTCGGAACCAACGAAAGTAGGTCAAGCAATGGGACTCGGAGATAGCCTGGGTGGACTCGGTGAGAACATCGAGAACCTCAAGAACGAGCACGGTGACCAGATCAATCAGGGCATCGATGGAGCGCAGGAAAAATTCGGCGACAAGCTGCCCGTGGATGCAGAGCAGATCGACGGCGCCCAGGAGCAGTTCCTCGGTGGCGGCGAGAACAAGGAAGAGGGCCAGTAGGGCCTGGTGACTTAACCACCGACCATTGGCCGGTGGGCTGGGGCCCCGCGGAATGCGGGGCCCCAGCTGTGTTTAAGGACTGCTAATGAGGCAGGACGATTCCCCGCCCTGAATCGACGGCAAGGCCATCGGCCATGAGGCCATCAAGGCACCGCTGGCGTTGTTCCGGGCCGGCCGGCAGGTCCCGGAGGCGTTGCAGTGCCGTCACGAGGCCAACGGTGGCCTCGTTGGTTGCGGCATCGGTGTCTTCTGCGCCGAGCAGTGTCCCGGCCGCGACGGGTTCGTCTGAAAGGCGTAGGACCGCCATCATGGCCCCTCGGACCTGGCGGTCCGTTCCCTCCCAGGGCTGGCCCTTGGGGACGTAGTGCGGTGCCGGCCGGCCAGCCGCCACCCACGCGCAGGATGCGGACACGGGACAGTCAGCGCATTGCGGGGATCGCGCCGTGCATACCAGGGCGCCCAGCTCCATGACCGCCGCATTCCAGATACAGGCCAGTTGCCCGTTGTCCTGGTCGACCCGGGGCATGAGATCGGCGGCCAGACGTGCCTCAGCGGCAGTGTGGCTTGGTTCGGGTAGGGCCCGGCCGCTGATCAGCCGTGCGTGCACCCGCCGGATGTTCGTATCGACTACCGTTTCCGGGATCCCGAATGCAAAACAGGAGATCGCGGCAGCCGTGTAGCTGCCCACCCCGGGCAATGCCAGCAGCTCGGCGTAGGTGGAGGGCACCTGGCCATCATGGTCCTCGGCGATCTGCCGTGCAGCCTCCGCCAGACGCAACGCGCGCCTCGGATAGCCAAGCCGACCCCATGCACGGACAGCTTCCCCGGCAGGTTCTGCGGCCAGGTCCGTTGGCCGTGGCCACCTGTTCATCCACTCTTCCCATACGGGCAGCACCCTGACGACCGGAGTCTGCTGGAGCATGAACTCGCTGACCATGACCCCCCACGGCGTGCATTCGGGGCGTCGCCACGGCAGGTCGCGGCCCCTGACGCCAAACCAGTCGGCCAGGGAGTGGTGTACGGCGTCGAGGTCGAGGGGTGGGGTGGATGGCACGTGGCTCCTTCAGTTGCGCGGCACCAATACCCTAATGCACGGCGTGGGAGCCGACGCCCGGGCGGGTCGCTCCATACCCTAGGTGCATGGCACCACAGCAGTCCCGACCCGGCCGATCCCGCAAGCCGAGCCCCGAAGTCTTCCGCCGTCGCCGCATCGTCGCCGCGGTGGCCCTGCTCGTCATCCTGGCGTTGCTGGCCTGGGCGGTCATTGCGGTGGCCGGTCTCTTCGCCGGGGGCCACGATGAAGCGGCGACGCAGGATACCCCGGCACCCGTGACGTCGCCGTCGGCTTCCGGATCAACTGCGCCCTCTGCCTCTGCCTCGGCCACGTCCTCCCCGAGTCCTTCCTCCGGGGCGGCCGAGGGGTCCTCGTCCGCGGTGGCCGGCCCTGAATGTGCCTCCGATGACATCGAGCTTCGCTCCTCGACGGACAAGTCCACCTATTCCTCCGGCGAGGACCCGGTGCTGGAAATGAAGATCACCAACTCAGGCACCGAGGACTGTTCCCTGAACGTCGGAACCAGCCAACAGGAATTCAACATCGTTTCCGGATCCGACCGGATCTTCTCCACGACCGACTGCCGGGCCAACGCCACCGACAGCGTGATGACCTTGAAGGCCGGCGCGACGGAAAGCGCCCGGTTCACCTGGGAACGGCTGCGTAGTGCGCCAGGCTGCAAGAAGGTCACGACCAAACCGCGGCCGGGAACCTACACTTTCACCGCCAAGCTGGGTGCCGTCGAGAGCGACAAGGCAACCTTTTCCCTGAAGTAGCCGTTGGCAGCGTCGAGCACTACATGTAGCGGTCCAACAAGCTGGTCTCCGCGATGCGCGAGAGACCCTCACGGACCGTCCGGGCACGTTGTTCGCCGATGCCATCCACGTCCATGAGGTCATCGATGTTCGCGGCCATCAGATGCTGCAGGCCACCGAAACTGTCCACGAGACGGTCGGCGATCGCCCGGGGAACCGCCTTGATGCTGGCCAGGAGCCGGAATCCCTTGGGGTGGACGACGGCCTCCAGGGAATCGGTGCCCGGGGTGAACCCGAGAATCGTGGAGATCCTGCCCAGGTCGATCATGTCGTTGGAGCTGAACGTGCGGAGTTCCGCGAGTGATGCCTCGATCTGTTCCGGAGTCGTCCCGGCCTCGGAGTAGTCCTTGAGAAGCAGGTCGCTGCCCGGCCCCAAGCCTGCGCTCAATTCGTCGTATTGCAAAGCGAGAAGCCGTCCATCGACTCCCAGCTCGAGCACGTACTGGTCGATCTCCTCGGAGATCCGACGCACCATTTCCTGACGTTGGAGTACTACGGCAACGTCGCGGACGGTGACCGCCGCTTCGATCTCGAGTGCCGAGAGGGTGCTGGTGACCTGGTCCAGTCGGTTGCGGTAGCGCTCGAGAGTGGCCAGTGCCTGGTTGGCACGGGCCAATACGGGCTCGGATCCCTCCAGTACATGGCGGATGCCTTGGACGTAGATCGCAATGATCTGCATGGATTGGGACACCGAAATCACCGGGAAACCGGTCTGGATGGCCACGCGCTCGGCAGTGCGGTGCCGGGTGCCCGATTCCTGGGTATCGATCGTGTGGTCGGGGACCAGCTGAACGGCGGCCTTGAGGATGTTCGAGGCGTCACGGTCACAGACAATGGCACCGTCCATCTTGGCGAGCTCGCGTAGCCGGGTGGGGGAGAAGGCAATGTCGATGTCAAAACCCCCGGAGGAGATGGACTCCACGGTCCGGTCGGTGCCGAGCACGATCAGTGCGCCGGTCCTCCCGCGCAGGATGCGCTCGAGGCCGTCGCGCAACTGGGTTCCAGGTGCCACTCGGGCGAGCGTGGTGCGCAGCGCCTCTTCGGGGGTCTTGGCCATGGGGTTCCTTCCACTGGATCATCACCATCGTAAGGGGGATGTCCTCCATGTCCCCGGTGGAAGACCGGCTTCGACCGGGCGCGCCTAGCCGAAAGCAGCCTCCAGGGCCTCCTGCAAAGTGCCGACTTCTCGGACCTTGAAGCCGGAGGGCACAGCACCGGGCCCATTGGGGGAGGCCGGAACCAACGCGTAGCGGAAGCCGAGGCGCTCAGCCTCGGTGATGCGCCGCCCGATGTCAGGGACGGGACGCACCTCCCCGGCCAAGCCGACCTCTCCGAAGGCGATGAACTGGGCAGGAAGCGGACGATCGAGCTTGGCCCCGGATATGGCCAGCGCCGTGGCCAGGTCGGTGGCCGGTTCCCCCAGCCGCACGCCGCCGACCGTCGCGACATAGGAATCCAGATTCGACAGGTCCATGCCGGCCCTGCTCTGCAGAACCGCCAGGATCATGGCGGTGCGGGCCGAGTCCAGCCCGCTGGTGGCTCGTCGTGGTTGGGCATTGTTCGTCTTGGCCAGCAGAGATTGGACCTCGGCGACCAGCGGGCGCCGGCCCTCCAGGGTGACGGTGACGCAGGTTCCCGACACCGGCTCCTTGGTTCGCGTGACGAACAGGCCACTCGGGTCGGCGAGCCCCTCGATCCCGGCCTCGGTCAGGTCAAAACAGCCGACCTCATCCGTCGGACCGTAGCGGTTCTTCACCGCACGCAGCAAACGCAGCCGGGAATGGCGCTCGCCGTCGAACTGGCAGACGACATCAACCAGATGCTCGAGGAGCCGCGGTCCTGCGATGGAACCGTCCTTGGTGACGTGTCCGACGAGGATGGTCGTCATGTCGCGCTTCTTGGCGGCATTGATCAACGATGCCGCCACTTCCCGCACCTGCGTCACGCCGCCCGCCGCTCCGTCCACATCGGCAGAAGACAGGGTTTGCACGGAATCAATGACCAGCAGTTCGGGATCGATTTGCTCGATCTGTCCCAAGGCGATGCCGAGATCTGTTTCGGCCGTCAAGTACAAGGTGTCGGAGAGCGCGTCGATGCGTTCGGCACGCATTTTCACCTGGGCCGCCGACTCCTCGCCGGTGATGTAGAGGACACGGCGGTTGGTGCGCGAGGTCCGGGCGGCGACATCGAGCAACAGCGTGGACTTGCCGACGCCGGGCTCACCCGCCAGCAGGATCACCGCTCCGGGGACCAGTCCACCACCGAGTACCCGGTCCAGTTCGCCGATCCGCGTGGGCTTGTACAGGGCAGCCGAAGAGTCGACATCTGCGATCAGCTGGGCCGGGCGGGACACCGTGGCAGCAGCCGTTGTCCGGGCTGCGACCTGCCCGATCTCCTCCACGGTGCCCCAGGATTGGCATTCACCGCAGCGACCGACCCATTTGACGGTCGTCCACCCGCATTCGGCGCACCGGTAGGCGGGGGCATTGCGTGCACGGGTACTGCTCTTGGTGGCCATGGGTCACGATGCTATCGCCTGCGACCGACGATCAGGACCAGTCAGAGGCGCGGCAGGAAGGAGACCGCATCGGCATGGTCCATGCCGGTGGCCTCGAGCAGGTCGACCACGAAGGGCCGCAGCAAAAGCACCAGCCCCTCGCCCTGCAGCCCGGTGGCCCCGAAAGAATCGGGCGTCAGGCGCGCGGCGGCGGCAATGAGGTCCTCGCGGGCTGCCCGCTCGGCCCGGTCGCGTTGGGATTGCTGGGGCTCCATGACCGAGCGGGCCAGCGAGTCCACGGCGTCGGCGACTTCATCAAGATAGATGGAGAGTTCCTCGGAGGCCTCCTCGCGGAGCGCGGCGTGGGTGATGACCGATGCCATGCGCCGGTCGAAGACCCGCGCATTGCGCACGGCCAGGTCCACCTGGCCGGCGACCCGCCGCAGCCGTTCCAGTTCGCCGCGATGTCGACGGAAATGGGGAGAGAAGGTGGCGATCTCGTCGGCACCTGTGAGGGAGGCAGGGATCCTGTCCATCAGTGACTGCGTGCCACGGGCGCGGATCAAGGCGTGCCAGGCACGGGTGGAGTCGGACTCCCGCAAGGCAACGGAACTGTCGCGCAGGATCGCCGAGAGTTCGCGGATCAATTGCCGTAGCTCGCCGGCCGGTTCCCGACGCGGATCCTTGGGGGCCAAAGCGGTGATCAACAGGGCGCACAAACCGCCGACGATGGCGTCACCGCTACGGGTGAAGGGCCCGCCATCCGGAGCCGGCAGCAGGACCACCAGCAGTGACTGGACGCCGAACTGTGTCGTGAAAATGGATCCGCTGTCCAGGAAACGGGCCAGCACCAGCGAAATGAAGACGACGACCGCCGCCTGCCAGATGCCCGTGCCGAGCAGGGTGAGCAGCAGATCCCCGACGGCAATGCCCAAGGTGCAGCCAATGGCGACCTCCAGAACACGGCGCATCCGGGTCGCCCCGCCGAAACCGAGGGCGACGACTGCCGAGGTCGCGGCGAACAACGGTCCCTGGTGGCCTAGGATCTTCTCCGCAATCCAGTAGGCTCCGACGGCACACACCGTGATCTGGATGATCTGCACCAGGGAAACGCGGACCCTGGCGGTTCCCGAGAGCGAACGGTGGCGTGCCAAGGACGCCATCCTGCCGAACGGGTTTGCCTGGTCCATTCGTACAGTTTGGCATGGATGCGCCCAACGGACGGCACCGGATGTGATGTACTGCACGTCGTCAGGAAATATGACCATAAATCCTTGTCAAATCGCGGTTTTCCCTGGTTTGGCGCGGAACATCCGCGCGTCGTTAACCTCCCGTTCACCCCGCCCGGCAGCGTTCTTTACCTGCCTTGCCTACCGTCAGGTGTGAAGTCGAACGCCACTTGCGACGCACGTCGTCTGCTCTCACCAGCGGGCCGGTCGTTCGCCAGCACCACCGGGGCATCCCGTCCCACCGCCGCAGAGTAGAAGAAGGAACAAACACGTGAAGGTTAATCGCATCGGCCAAGCCGCAGCCGTCCTCTCCGTCGCCGCCCTGGCCCTCACGGCCTGTGGTTCGGACAACGCCACCGGAGAGGCCGCCGGCACCGGCGGGTCCTCCTCCAGCGGGTCGAACGCGACCGGGACGTTGACCGGCATTGGCGCCTCGTCGCAGAAGGCCGCCATGGATGCCTGGAAGTCGGGCTTCGAGTCCGCCAACTCCAACGCCAAGGTGCAGTACTCGCCCGACGGCTCCGGCGCCGGCCGCAAGGCCTTCCTCGCCGGCGGCGCACAGTTCGCCGGCTCGGACGCCTACCTGGCGGATGACGAGGTCGAATCCTCCAAGAAGGTGTGTGGCCCCGACGGCGCCTTCGACATCCCGGCCTACATCTCCCCGATCGCCGTGGCCTACAACCTCGAGGGTGTCGACGACCTGAAGCTCGACGCCGACACCATCGCGAAGATCTTCAAGCTCGAGATCACCAAGTGGAACGATCCGGCCATTGCCCAGCAGAACGAGGGCGTTGACCTGCCGGCCACGGACATCACCGTCGTGCACCGCAACGACGAGTCGGGCACCACCGAGAACTTCACCCAGTACCTGGCCGTCGCGGCCAAGGATGTCTGGACCTACGAGGAATCCGGTGACTGGCCCTCGGACCTGCAGTCCGAGAACGCCAAGGGCACCTCAGGTGTCGTGTCCACCACCTCCTCGACCCCCGGCGCCATCACCTACGCCGACGCTTCGGCCGTCGGCAAGCTGGGTACCGTCTCGGTGAAGGTGGGCGACGAATACACCAAGCTTTCAGCGGACGCTGCGGCCAAGGCCGTCGAAACCGCGGAGCCGGTCTCGGGTCGTTCGGACCAGGACATGGCCCTCAAGCTCAAGCGCGACACCACCGAATCGGGTGCCTACCCGATCATCCTGGTGAGCTACCACATCTACTGCAGCACCTACAAGGACCAGGAAACCGTTGACCTGGTCAAGGCGTGGGGCAACTACGTGGTCGGCGCCGAAGGCCAGCAGGCCGCAGCCGATTCCGCGGGCAGCGCGCCGCTGTCCGACTCGATGATGGAAAAGGCCAAGAAGGCCATCGACTCCATCACGGTCGCGTCCTAACCTCCGCGTCACACGGGCCGGCAAGCCCGAGCGGCTTGCCGGCCCCCTGAATCACCACCGCCCCGTCGACCAGGAATTCCCCTCCACATGGTTGCCGGGCCTCCAGACCGAAAGGTCACTATGACTACCAACGCGCTGACCAAGCCGGCCGGCTCGGGCCGGCTGGGAGACAAGGTCTTCTCCACTGCGTCGATGGCCGCGGGCATCCTGATCCTGGCCACCCTCTTCGCCGTCGCCTTGTTCCTGCTCATCCAAGCCATCCCGGCCTTCACCGCCGACCCGGCGGACATCTCCGGTGGCAAGGGCTTCTTCTCCTACATCTGGCCGATCGTCATCGGCACGGTGGTCGCCGCGGCCATCGCGATCGTGCTGTCCACGCCCGTGGGCCTGGGCGTGGCACTGTTCATCTCGCACTACGCCCCCCGCCGTCTGGCGGCACCACTGGGCTATGTGATCGACTTGCTGGCCGCGATCCCCTCGGTCATCTACGGCATTTGGGGCTACCTCGTGCTGGCCCCCGTGCTGGTGCCAGGCTACGAGTGGCTCAACGAAAACCTCGGATTCATCCCGCTGTTCGGCGGGCCGGTATCGCAGACCGGCAAGACCATGCTCACCGCCGGCATCGTGCTGGCCGTGATGGTCCTGCCGATCATCACCTCGCTCTCCCGCGAGATCTTCCTGCAGACACCCGGGCTGCACGAAGAAGCTGCCCTGGCCCTGGGGGCCACCCGCTGGGAAATGATCCGCATGTCGGTGTTCCCGTTCGCCCGCGCGGGAATCGTCTCCGCGGTGATGCTCGGCCTCGGCCGGGCCCTGGGCGAGACCATGGCGGTGGCGCTGGTGCTCTCGACCGGCAACCTGATCCCGTCACTGGTCAAGTCCGGAAACCAGACGATCGCCGCGGAAATCGCCCTGAACTTCCCCGAGGCCTTTGGCCTGCGGATGTCCGAACTCATTGCGGCCGGCCTGGTCCTCTTCGTCATCACCTTGGCCGTGAACATGATCGCCCGCTGGATCATCGGCCGCCACAAGGAATTCTCGGGAGCCAACTGATGTCCACGACCACCACCCTCACCCCCACGCCCTCGCCGACACGGCGCAACCGGCTCTCCAAGGGCCGCCTGCCGCGTTGGGCGATTCCCGCCGTCGGACTGGCTGCGCTGGTCCTCGGAGCCGCAGGGTCCAGCCTGGGCGGATTCTCCATTGCCTCGTTCCTGATCTACGCAGCGCTGCTCTTCGTCATCGGCGCCACGGTGGTCACCACCGTGGTCGAAGGCCGCAGGCAGGGCACCAACTCGTTCTTCAAGCACCTCGTCATCGGGGCGTTCCTGCTGGCGCTCATCCCGCTGGTTTCGGTCCTCTACACCGTGCTGGAGCGCGGGCTGCCCGGCATGACCTCCGATTTCCTGTTCCACTCGATGAACGGGATGACCGGTGCGGTGGACAACAAGACGGTGGCCGACGGCACGCCCGTGCTTGGCGGTGCCTACCACGCAGTGGTCGGGACCCTGCTGATCACCCTCTGGTCCTCGATCATCTCGGTCCCGATCGGGATGCTCACCGCGATCTACCTCGTCGAATACGGCCAGGGCAAGCTGCTCAGCCGGGGCATCACGTTCTTCGTCGATGTCATGACGGGCATCCCCTCGATCGTCGCCGGCCTCTTCGCCGCCGCGCTGTTCGGCCTGATGTTCGGGCCGTCCACCCGCATGGGCATCGTCGCCGCCGTCGCCTTGTCGGTGCTGATGATCCCCACCGTGGTCCGCTCGACGGAGGAAATGCTCAAGATCGTCCCGAACGAGCTGCGCGAGGCCTCCTACGCGCTGGGCGTGCGCAAATGGCGCACGGTCACCAAGGTGGTCATCCCCACGGCGATCTCGGGCATTGCCTCCGGTGTCACCCTGGCCATCGCCCGTGTCATCGGCGAGACCGCGCCCATCCTGGTCACTGCCGGGCTGGCCAACAACATCAACTTCAACGTCTTCAGCAACTGGATGGCCACGTTGCCGACGTTCATCTACTACCAGATCCTCAATCCGACGTCGCCGACGAACATCGACCCCAGCGCCCAGCGCGCCTGGGCGGCAGCCCTGCTGCTGATCCTCATGGTCATGATCCTCAACCTCGGCGCCCGGCTGATTGCGCGCATCTTCGCCCCCAAGACCGGCCGCTAGGCCCCCGAAACATTAAGGAACACCTCGTGTCCAAACGCATCGACGTCTCCGACCTGAACGTCTACTACTCCAAGTTCCGTGCCGTGGAGGACGTGAACATCAAGATCGACGCCAAGTCGGTGACCGCCTTCATCGGTCCCTCCGGCTGCGGGAAATCCACCTTCCTGCGCACCCTGAACCGCATGCACGAGGTCATCCCGGGTGCGACCGTCGAGGGCAAGGTCCTGCTCGACGGCGACAACCTGTATGACCCGGGAGTGGATCCCGTCACCGTGCGCAGCCAGATCGGGATGGTCTTCCAGCGCCCCAACCCGTTCCCGACCATGTCCATCCGGGACAACGTCCTGGCAGGGGTCAAGCTCAATGCCCGACGCATCGGCAAGTCGGATGCGGACGACCTGGTGGAATCCTCGCTGCGTGGCGCCAACTTGTGGAACGAGGTCAAGGACCGCCTCGACAAGCCGGGCTCGGGCCTCTCCGGCGGGCAGCAGCAGCGCCTGTGCATCGCCCGCACCATTGCGGTCAAGCCGCAGGTCATCCTCATGGACGAGCCCTGCTCGGCGTTGGACCCGATTTCCACGCTGGCCATCGAAGACCTCATCAACGAGATGAAGAACGACTACACCGTGGTGATCGTGACCCACAACATGCAGCAGGCCGCCCGGGTGTCGGACAAGACGGCGTTCTTCAACATCGCCGGCACCGGCAAGCCGGGCAAGCTCATCGAGTACAACGACACCACGGCGATTTTCAACAACCCATCCGTCAAGGCCACGGAAGACTACGTCTCCGGCCGATTCGGATAACCAGACGGTTCCCGCTGCTGCCAGCGCGCGGCGGGAACGGACCCGGAGGGGGAATCTCCGGGTGATCCCCAGCGGATCGACAGCGGATGCGGGGCGCCGGGGAGGGGCGCCCCGCATCCGTGCGTTAAGCCGCCTATCCCAACAGTGGATTGATGGCCAGGAAGAAGACGCCGGCCACGGCAATGCATACCAGCGGCGTGAGCAGCCAATAGGCGGCCACGCCGGCCACCCGGCGCCACACCACCGATTCGAAGCGCTGGTTGGCGCCGGCCCCCACGATGGAACTGGTCACCGCCTGGGTGGTGGACAGCGGCATGTGCAGCGCAATCGCCCCCACGAACAGCATGGCAGCGGAGACGGTCTGGGCACCCATCCCCCGCAGCGGGTCGATGGCCACCAGCCGGTTGGCGATCGTGTGCGTGATCCGCCAGCCACCGCACAGCACCCCGGCCCCCAGGCAACCGGCGGCGACGGCCTGGGCCCAGAACGGGATTCCCTGTGGCGCCACGGCGCTGCCGGTCACCAGGGCCAGGGTCAGCATCGCGGCGGTGCGCTGGCCATCCTGCAGGCCATGCCCCAGGGCCACGGCACCTGCAGTGATGGACTGGCCCATGCGCCCCACGGTGTTCGCGTCCCCGGAGCTGGCGTGGCGCAGACGCCAGGTCAGCGGGATGACCACCAGGTAGGACAACGCGTAGGCGATGACCGGCGTGAGCAGCAGCGGGATGAGGACGCCACCCACCAGCATTCGCGTCACGCCGTGGACCCCATCGCCACCGAGCAGTGCCGAGGCGCCGCTGGCCCCCGCAAAACCGGAGATCACCGCCTGTGTCGAGGACATGGGCACCGCGCGGTACCAGCAGAACCATCCCCATCCGCCGGCGGCCAGGACGGCGGTGAGCAGGATGGCCAAACCGGGCGCCCCGTCGGGGACATTGAGCTCGACGGCGGCGATCAACGATGTGCCGAACGCGGTGCCCAACAGTGTGCCCACGATGGTGAACGCGGCGGCCAGCACGACGGCGACCGACGGCGTCAACGCACGGGTGCGCACGGCGGCCGCCACCGAATTGGAGGCGTCCCGGAAGCCGTTGAGGAACCCGAACGCGCAGATCGCGGCGAAGACGGTCCAGAGAAGCAGGGGCATGGGCCGGGTCCGCTCAGGATTCCTTGACGAGGACGCGGCCCAGGTGATCGGCCACGGCGTGCAGGGAATCCACCGCGGTCAGCAGCTGCTCGGCAACGGCGCGGTGGCGCAGGATCGTGGAGGCCCGGGACAGGTCAGCGATCTCCCCGAGCCAGGCACGGTGGGTCCGGCGGGCACGGCGGCCCAGCCGGATCATCTGGAGCCATGCGTCCTCGAGGTCGTCGGGATGCTGGAGCTTGCCGAGCGCATCATTGGTCATCTCGGATTGGCGGCCCAGCATCTCCAGCTGTTCGGCGGCCCGCCGGGAAATGCCGGCGGCCGAGGTGGAGACCATCAGGTCACCGGCACCTGCCAGCTCGGCCACGGCGTCGTTGAGCAGCCGTGAAAACGTGTAGAGGTCCTCGCGCGGCAGCGGGTTCACGTAGCTGGTGCGCAGATGGGTCAGCACGGCATGGTGCAGGTCGGTGGCCTGCTGTTCGAACTGCTCGAGTTCACGGATCAGCCCGTCCTGGTCCTCGGCGGGCGCACCGAGCAGTTCCGAGAGGGTCTCCACGCAGTGCCGAACCAGTGTGCCCAGCTGCTGGAGCAGGTCCAAACAGCGCGTTTCCACGGGAAACAGTCTGAATTTCACGAAGTTGAACCGCCGGCGTCTGGTGGGTGGACGAAGAACTGCGTCCCAGTGTACGCACGGGAGGTTAACGGCCGGGGCGGCCGCGGGGTGATGGTGCCGAACCGGGAGCGCCTCTCGGCGGAAGGCCGCTCGAAGCGGCTGCAAGTTGGAGCCCGGGGCTACCGCGGTCCGACACCGCCTCCAGTTTTCTCCCCGGGCGCCGACGATGTCAACCAGGCCGCCGGGGCAGTGGCCGATCCCACACGCTCAGGCCAGTTCGCCGTGCCGCCATGCCCCGGCGGCGGCCTCCAGGTCCTCGGCGGTCTTCACCAGCAGGTCGGCCGTGTGGGTCAGCCGGGTGGACCGTTCGGTGTTCGAGATCTCCGAATCGTCGGCATGTCCAGCCTGCCCCAGGGCAATGATCCGGCAGAAGGCAGCAGTCCGTTCCAGGGCCACGTCGAACTCGCCGTCGAAGGCACCGGTCAGGATCGAATCCGTCATGGCCAGCACCTCCTGCGCGCCCGGTGGCTCCGCGACGCCGGCGACGGCCCGGGAGACGTCCGAGCGCTGGCGGCCGGCGGAGAAATAGGAGGCGAAGCGTTCCGGCTCGCGCTGGGTGGCCGTGTTCAGCGCGTACAGGCGCCACAGGGCTCCGGGCAGCGACCGGGCGGGGCTCTCGGCCCAGAGCTCGGCGAGGACCTCCAGGCCCTCCTTCTGCGCGAGCTTGACCAGCCGGCGGGTGACCGCGGGATCGGAGTTGGCCCGTCCGTGGTTGACCAGGGCCTCGGCCGCCAGGTGGCCGGCTTCGGAGATGCGGGCCGGGTCGGCGCCGCCGGCGAACGGTTCGAAGTCGGCGGGGGCGAAGGGCTTGGGGCGGTGGTGCCGGCGCCCGCCCGCACCGGATCCAGGGGTCTCGGCGTCAGTCATGCCCCGAGGATACTCCGGGCCGAGGGGCCCTGCCACACCGTTTGGGCGGGCCGTCCCGGGGGTGCGTTAGGATGTATATCGGCCACTTTGGCCGCCGGGGGCCTTTAGCTCAGATGGTAGAGCATCGGACTTTTAATCCGCTGGTCACGGGTTCGATCCCCGTAGGGCCCACCCGTTTCATGCCCCGTCCCGCCGTCGCGGGGCGGGGCATTCCACGTCCCCGGGGTCCCGCCGGGGCCGGAGCCGTACGTCCACTCGCCGGAGATTTCAATACGGCAACAATGCCCGGGACGCCCGGATCCCCGCCCTGCCTTCATTGACAAGGTCAACGATCCGCGTCATTCCGGGGCAAACCGGGCACGACGGCGGAACCCGGGTGCCGCCGTCGTGCACTGCCGTGCGGCGGGGAGGGGCACCGGGGAGGCGCCCGGGTATTCCTCGGCGGCCCGGTACCCCCTACGCTGGATGGGTGCGAGCAATCACGAGGGGTCTGGGCGCCAGCCTGCTGGCCGTCACGCTGACGGCCGCATCCGTTGCGCCCGCGCTCGCGACCGGCCCCGATGTGGCCGACTACCTCGACCCGGGATATCCGGGGTTGCGCACGCAATGGGGGGCCTCCGAACAGGTCGACACCGTGCAGGGCGGCGAGCTGCGTGCCGCCGTTTTCAACGTCTCGCTCAGCCGCGGCTACGCCGGTGCCCTCGCCCAGGACCTGTCCATACCGGGTGATGAGCACGCCTCCGCGGCCGCCGAGGTCATCCAGCGCACGCGCCCGGACGTGGTCCTGCTCAACGACTTCGACTACGACGACGGCCACGACGCAGCCCAGGCCTTCAGCAGCAACTACCTGCAACAGGGCCAGAACGGCCAGCGGCCCATCGACTACCCCTACGTGTACGTGGCCCCGAACAACAACGGAGTGGCCACCGGCGCCGACCTGGACGGCAACGGCACCGTCGGGGATCCCGCCGACGGCTTCGGGGTCGGCGACTTCGCCGGCCAGCACGGCATGGTCCTCTACTCCAGGTACCCCATCGACCGGCACCAGGTCCGCACGTTCCAGAACATGCTCTGGAAGTCGATGCCCGGCAACCAGATGCCGCACCAGCGCTATTCGGGCCTGGTCCGCAACGTCATGCGGCTGAACAGCACCACCACCTGGGACGTGCCCGTGAAGGTCGACGGGACCACCGTGCATGTCATTGCAGCGAACCCCGTCGCCCCGGTGGACGAGGCCGGGACGTCCCAGCAAAAACGCAACGCCGACCAGATCCGCCTGCTTTCCGACTACGTCAGCGGTGGTGCCGCGGCGACCTACATCACCGATGACCGTGGACAAACCGGCGGGCTCGCCCGCGACTCGCGCTTCGTCGTCCTGGGTGACCTGGCCGCCGACCCCGCCCACGGGCCCGCGGCGCACGGCGCGGTCAAGGACCTGCTCGGCAACCCGGCGGTCACCGACCCGCGTCCGGCCTCCGACGGGGCCGCCGAGGCAGCCGGCGCGGCGGGCGGCACCGCCGACCACGACGCTGCGGCCCCCGAACTGCTGACGTCCACCCCGGCGGGAGGCGCGGCCCTGCGCACCGACTATGCGTTGCCGTCCACGACGCTCGCGCTCGCCGGCGCCGGGGTGTTCTGGCCGTCGGCGCGCCAGGACGGCCGCTCCCTGGTGTTCGGCGATCCGGCACCCAGCGGCAACCACCGCCTGGTCTGGGTCGACGTGGACCTCCCCGAGGCCAAGTAGCTGCCCGGAATCCACCGTTCGGTTGATCCATCCGCGGCACCGGCGCGGCATCGTTGAAGACAGGCAAACAGCCTGAACCATCAACGAAAGGCCCCGCAGTGCTCCGCCTGCTCTACACCTCCTTCACCTTCGCGATCGTCGGCGTCTTCTCCGGCCTGTTCTACCGGGAGCTGACGAAGGCCCACGACTTCACGGACCGCTCCGCCACCCAGCTGCCCCTGGTCCACACCCACTTCCTGGTGCTCGGGTTCATGGTGCTGCTGATCGTGATGGTGCTTGAACGCGTCTTCCACCTCTCCGCCGCAGCACCGAAGCTGAACACCTGGTTCTACTGGATCTGGACCATCGGCGTCCTGGTCACCGGCGGGATGATGCTTGTCAAGGGCACGCTGGCCGTCCTGGGCTCCGACGCCTCCTCGCCGGCGCTGGCCGGCATCGCCGGGATGGGGCACATGCTGCTCACCGCGGGGATCGTGCTGCTCTTCCTGGCCCTGCGCAAGGCAGTCGTTGCCGCTGTCCCGGCACAGCACGCCCTGGTCGCCGCCTGAAAATGCGGCCCCGGCCGGCACCCGCCGCGTAGGCTCGTTGCATGAAGGAAAAGATCCCCGCGGTGGTCCTGGGCCCGGACGGCAAACCCGTTGCCGGCATCCAGGGCGCCATCATCAAGGCCATCGGCGTCCAGCGTCCCCTCGTGCTGTCCTACCTGCGGCGCCTGCAACGCAAGCACCCGGGAGCCACCGGGGCGGAACTGGCCCGCCTCGCCGAACGCGACTACCTGGTCGCCGTCACCGGAGGCGGGGCCGCGGTGGGCGCCTCGGCGGTGGTGCCGGGGATCGGCACTGCAGCGTCGCTGGGCCTCTCGGCGGCGGCGACCATCGGCTTCCTGGAGGCCAGCGCCCTCTACGCACAGTCGCTGGCCGAACTGCACGGCATCACCACCGAGGACCCGGAGAAGGCCCGCGTGCTGGTGATGGCCATCCTCATGGGGGACGAGGGCAGCTCGATGATCTCCGCCCTGACCCATCAGGCGGCCGGCCGCGGGGCCGGCCCCGTGAAGGGCTGGGGCGCGGTGTTCGGCTCGGGGAAGTCCACCGGTGCCTGGGGTGCGATCGGCGCCCAGGTGCAGAAGCGCTTCCTGCGCAAGATGCTGGCCTCGCAGGGCGCCTCGCTGCTGGGCCGGGCCATCCCGTTCGGCGTCGGTGCCGCGGTGGGAGGCGTCGGGAACCGGTTCCTGGGCAAGAAGGTCGTCCAGGCGGCCGGCCTGGCGTTCGGCCCGGTGCCCACGGCCATCCCCGGGGAACTGGCACCCGTGGGGCGGGGCCGGCTCACCGGCGGCACCGCAGGAGAAGGGCACCACGGGCACGACGGCGGGGCCCGGGACCGTGCGCAGGCGGACGTCGAGGCCCGGATCGAGCAGGAGCGGGCACGCCGCGCCGGAGGCTCAGCCCAGTAGCGCCTGGGCGAGCGCGAAGATCGCCAACCCGGCCAGCGAGCCGACCACGGTGCCGTTGATGCGGATGAACTGCAGGTCGCGGCCCACCTGCAACTCGATCTTCCGGCTGGTCTCCGGCCCATCCCAGCGGGCGACGGTGTCGGCGATCAGGCCGGTGATCTGCTCACGGTAGGTATGCGCCAGGTACCCCGCGGCCCCGGCGATCCAGGCGTCGATCTTCGCGGCCATCGCCGTGTCGGTGCGCAGCCGGGACCCCAGGTCCATCACGGCGCGCACGAAGCTGGCCCGCAACGCCGAGTCCGGGTTCTCCACGGCGTCCAACAGGGCAGCCTTGATGGAGTCCCACCCCGAGGCCACCGCCTCGTGCAGCTGCGGGTCGTCCAGGATGGAGTGCTTGAGCGCCTCGACGCGGTCCACGGTTTCGGGGTTGTGCTGCATGTCGTGGGCAAAATCGGCCAGCCACCCATCGATGCTGCGCCGCACCTGGTGGTCGGGGTCCGCCCGGACGGCGGCGACGAAGGAGGCCAGCTCCCGGTGCAGGCGCTCGCCCACCAGCGAGTCCACCACGGAGGGCAACCAGGACGGTGAGCGCTCGGCCACCAGCCGGACCACCGTCTCGCGGTTCGCCGCCATCCAATCGGCCGCCCGGTCGGCGAGCAGGTCCACCAGGGGTCGCTGGTGCCCGTCGCGCAGCACGAGTTCGAGCATCCGCCCCAGCGTGGAGGACCATTCGGGGGCCAGCATGTGCTTGCGGGCCAGGGACTCCAGCAGCGCCAGCACATCCTCGTCGTCCACGACGGAGAGCACGGCACGGATCGCCGTGGCACCCTCGAGGGCCACCCGCTCGGCATTTTCGGGCCGTTCCAGCCATGCCCCGGCCGGTGCGGCGAAGGACATGCCACCGAGCTTGGCGCCGATGACCTCGTCGGAGAGGAAGTTCTCCTGCACGAACCCACCCAGGCTCTCGCCGATCTGGTCCTTCTTGCGCTCGATGATGGCCGTATGGGGGATGGGCAACCCCAGCGGATGGCGGAACAGGGCGGTGACGGCAAACCAGTCAGCCAGCGCGCCGACCATGCCGCCCTCCGCCGCGGCCCGCACGTAGCGCAGCCAGCCATGCGTCTCCTGCAGGGCAAAGGAGACGGCGAAGACCGCCGCCATGCCGATCAGCAGGCCGGTCGCGATCGCCTTCATCCGGCGCAGTGCGACGGCCCGTTCGACGTCGGAAGCCAGGGCCATGTTGGTCCTCTCGGTGGGGACTGCTGACGGTGTCCCACGATAGTTCACCGGCCGGCATCCCGTAGCGTGGGATCCATGAGCCTCGTCTATGCGCACCGCGGGTCCAGTGGGACCTGCGCCGAGAACACCCGGGCCGCCTACCTGCAGGCGATCGCCGATGGGGCGGACGGCATCGAGTGCGACGTCCACCTCAGCGCGGACAGGCAAGTCGTCTGCCACCACGACCAGACCGTGGACCGCACCTCCAACGCCTCCGGGCGGATCTCCTCCTTCACCCTCGGGGAACTGCGGGGCCTGGACTTCTCCGGGTGGAAGGGCAACGACATCCCCGCCGGCTACGGCACCGTGCACGATCAGCTGCTCACCCTGGCCGAACTGGTGCACCTCGCCTCCGGGGCCGGGCGGCCGATCGGGTTGGCCATCGAGATCAAGCACCCCAGCGAATTCGGCCGCGACCTCGAGGACGCCGTCCTGGACACCCTGGACGGACTCGGCTGGGACGCCGCCACCTCCACCATCGGGTCGGTCGGCATCAGCTTCATGTGCTTCGACGCCGGCTCCCTGCGCCACCTGGCAGCACGGGTTCCCGCCGCCGCGCTCTGCCAGCTCATCACCGGGCCCAACCCCGCAAAGACCAAGGCCCTGCACGACGCCGGTGACCGGCTGGGTGCCGAGGTCGCCGCCGTCGTGTATGGCTCGGCCGAGGAGGGGGTGCCGCTCATCGACGCCGGCCTGGCCGGTATCGCCGGCCCGGGGGTCGCCTGGGCGCGCGAACACCGGGACGTCGTTGCCCGTTGGCTGGCCGCCGGGACACGGCTGCGCGTGTGGACCGTGGACGAGGAAGCCGACATCACGTTCCTGGCCGATCTCGGCGTCCAGGAGATGACAAGCAACCACCCGGCCCATACCCGCAGCGTCCTCACCCGGCACGGTGCGCGACCATGAGCGGGGCCGCTGGGACGGTGCGGGCCGCCGGTATCGACCGCCTTGGTTCCGCGGGGGAGATCCACTGCCTGGATCTGCCCCGCCCCCGCTGCGGGCCGGGACAGGTGCTGCTGCGGGTGTCCGCCGTCGCGGTCAACCACGTGGACACGTTCGTGCGCTCGGGCACCTACCCGACGGTACTGCACTTCCCCCTCGCCGTCGGACGGGACGCCGTGGGCATCATCGAGCAGACCGGCGATGGCGTCGAGGGCTTCAGCGTCGGCCAACGGGCGTGGACCAACTCCCTGGGGTTCGCCGGTCGGCCCGGTGCCACCGCGGAGCTGGTCGCCGTCGACGCCGAGCGCGCCTACCCGCTGCCGGCCGGAGTGGATCCGGTGGTGGCCGCCGCCGCCCTGCACCCCTGCGCGACGGCGGCGCTCGCCGTTCACCGGCACGGTGCCGTGGGGCGCGGGGAGAGTGTGTACATTGCCGGAGGCGCGGGGAACGTCGGGTCCGCGGCCATCGTCCTGGCCGCCCGGCACGGGGCACGCGTGCTGGCCTCCGCGGCCGCCGGGGACGCAGCCTGCTGCCGGGGCTTGGGGGCCGAGACGGTGGTGGACTACCGGGATGAGGGCGTGGCCGCCCGGTTGCGCGAGGCGGCACCCGGGGGCATCGACGTCCAGATCGAGACCTCGGGACGCAACGACCTGGAAGCGGCGGTGGGGTTGGCGGCACCGCGCGGCCGCATCGTGGTGCTCGCCGGACCGGAGTCCGCCCCCGTGCTGCCCGTCGGGAAGCTGTACATGCGCGATGCGAGCGTGCTGGGCTTCGCGATCAGCAACGCGACAGTGGGCGAACTGGCCCAGGCGGCGGCCACCGTCAACACGATGCTGTCCGAGCGCAGCTGGGAGCCGCGGCACATCCGGCGACTCGCGTTCGCCGACGCGGGCCGGGCCCACGGAGACCTCGAGGCGGGAAACGTGCGGGGCACCCGGATCGTCCTGCTGCCGGAAGCGGCCGGGTGACCCGGCGTGGACTTTCGGGCCCGTGCCGTCTTCTTTGATCTGGACAACACCCTCTTTGACCACCAGTCGTCGGCGCGGGCCGGGGTGACGGCGCTCGTGGAGGGCCTGGGCCTTCGGGGCGGTGCCGGTCTGCAGCGGACCTGGGCCGAGCTTGAAGCCCGGTACTTCCATCGGTATCTGGAGGGGACTTTGTCCTTCCAGGAGCAGCGCCGTGCCCGGATGCTCTCCTTTCTCCAAGCGGCTGGCCTCGACGTCTCCCCGGGCCGGGACGCGCTGGACGATTGGTTTTCCGTGTACCTGGCGGCCGCCCGTGGGGCCTGGGCCGCCTTCCCCGATGTGGCCGAAACGCTGGCGGGACTGCGGAAGTCGGGCACTTCCCTCGCCGTGGTCACCAACGGAACCCAGGATCAGCAGGTTGGGAAAATGCAGGCCTTGGGGATCATGGAGCTGGTGGACCAGGTGTTCACCTCCGAGGCGACAGGGCATGCCAAGCCGGCCCGGGAGGCCTTCCTGGTCCCCTGCGCGGCCCTGGGCGTGGCCCCCGCGGACGTTCTGCACGTCGGGGATGACCCGGTGGCCGATATCGAGGGGGCGAAACGCGCCGGACTCCAGGCGGTCCTGGTGGACCGGTCGGGGAGGGCCGACGGTCCCGTGCTGCACACGCTGGCGGATCTGCACGTCCGGGCTTAGGCCACACTCGGGCTCTCCAGCCGGCCGCTGGCTAGACTCGGGGGCATGCGTTTGAGCCAATCCCCTGCCGTGAAGACGGGCCTGTCCATCGCGGTGGCGACCGGCCTGTACGGCATCTCCTTCGGCGCGCTGGCCGTCTCCTCGGGGCTGGAGTTCTGGCAGGCCGTTGCACTGAGCGCCCTCATGTTCACGGGCGGATCCCAGTTCGCCTTCATCGGGGTCATCGCCGGGGGTGGTGCCGGGTCGGCGGCCTTCGGCGCCGCGACCCTGTTGGGCGTGCGGAACATCATCTACGGGGTGCAGATGAACGCGATGGCCCGCCCCCGGGGCTGGCGCAAGGCAGCCGCCGCCCACGTGACCATCGACGAGTCGACGGCCACGGCGATCGTGCAGCCGGACCTCGCCGAGTCCCGGCGCGGATTCTGGACGGCAGGAGTGGGCATCTTCATCCTCTGGAACGTGTTCACCGTGGTCGGCGCCCTGCTCGGGGACGCCCTGGGGGACCCGAAGGCCTGGGGGCTGGACGGCGCCGCCGTGGCAGCCTTCCTGGCCCTGTTGTGGCCGCGGCTGAAGTCGAGGGAACCGGTGGCCATCGCCGTCGTCTGCGCCCTGGCCACCGTGCTGGTGGTGCCGTTCGTGCCGCCGGGCGTCCCGATCCTGGTGGCGGCCCTCGTGGCCGGGGTGTGGGGCTGGGTTGGACACCAGGGCCGGGAGGCGTCGGCATGAGCCTGTGGTGGTGGGTCCTGCTGGCGTGCGTGGTCGCCTACCTCTCCAAGTTGTCCGGCTACCTGGTGCCGGCGCGCATCCTGGACAAACCGCGCATGGGCCGTGTCGCCACCGCCCTGACCATCGGCCTGCTGGCCTCGCTGACTGCGGTCAACACCTTCGCCAGCGGGCAACAGCTGGTCCTCGACGCCCGCGTGGGCGCCCTCGTCGCCGCGGGCATCGCCCTGCTGTTGCGCGCCCCGTTTCTGGTGGTCGTGATCGTGGGCGCGGTGGCCGCAGCACTGCTTCGGTTGGCCGGAATGCCATAAACGGGGTCTGGCTTGCGTGAATCCCGCACCGAATGAGACTAGGATCACATTCATGCACCGCGCCTCCGACCCGGAGGTGCAGGGGAAAGCGACCCCCCGGTGAGATCACTCGACCTTCAGGAGAAGCCATGACACCCAGTGGCACGCCACGGTGGAAAATGTCCCGCCGCTTTGCAGCCATCACCACCTCGTTCGCGATCGGGGCCCTGGTGCTCAGCGGATGTGCCGAGAGCCAGCGCAACAACGGCGGTGCCGAAGGGTCGGGGGACTCGGCGGTGAATTCCACGTTCATCTTCGCCGCCTCCTCGGACCCGAAGTCGCTGGACCCGGCCTTTGCCTCCGACGGGGAATCCTTCCGCGTCAGCCGCCAGATCTTCGAGGGCCTGGTCGGCACGAAGCCCGGTACCGCGGACCCGGCTCCACTGCTCGCCGAATCGTGGGAGCAGTCCGAGGACGGGCTCAGCTATGACTTCAAGCTCAAGGAAGGCGTGAAGTTCCACGACGGCACCGACTTCAACGCCGAGGCCGTCTGCGCCAACTTCGAGCGCTGGTACCACTTCAAGGGCATCCAGCAGTCCGAAACCGTTGCCTACTACTACGGCAACCTCTTCCGCGGCTTCGCCGACAAGCCGAAGAACGCCGTCTACAAGTCCTGCGACGCCGTCTCCGCCTCGGAGGCCAAGATCACCCTGGCCAAGCCGTTTGCCGGGTTCGTCGCGGCCCTGAGCCTGCCGGCGTTCGCCATGCAGTCACCGACGGCGCTGGAGAAGTACGACGCCGACAAGGTCGGCGGCACCGCCGAGGCTCCCGTGCTCTCCGAATACGCGACCAAGCACCCGGTCGGCACCGGGCCGTTCAAGTTCGACAAGTGGGAGACCGGCCAGAGCGTCGAGCTGTCCTACAACAAGGACTACTGGGGCGACAAGGGACAGATCGACAAGATCATCTTCCGCGTCATCGACGACCCGGTGGCCCGCCGCCAGGCGCTGGAGGCCGGCAGCATCGACGGCTACGACCTGGTCTCGCCGTCCGATACCGACGCCCTGGAGAAGGACGGCTACAAGGTCGTGGCCCGCCAGCCGTTCACCATCCTCTACCTGGGCATCAACCAGAAGGTCAAGGAACTCTCCAACCTCAAGGTCCGCCAGGCGTTGTCCTACGCGATCGACAAGGACGCGCTCATCAAGCAGACCCTGCCCACCGGCACGGAAAAGGCGATCGAGTTCATCCCGCCGAGCGTCAACGGCTACAACCCGGACGTCGAGAAGTACGACTACAACCCGGAGAAGGCCAAGCAGCTGCTCAAGGAAGCCGGCTACCCCAACGGCTTCACCGTGAAGTTCAACTACCCGACCGGCGTATCCCGCCCGTACATGCCCACCCCGGAGCAGATCTTCACCAACCTCTCGGCACAGCTCAAGGACGTCGGCATCAAGGTCGACGCCCAGCCGAACAAGTGGAGCCCCGACTACCTGGACCGCATCCAGGGCGGCAGCGACCACGGCATCCACCTGCTGGGCTGGACCGGCGACTACAACGACACGGACAACTTCGTCGGCGTGTTCTTCGGCTCCGAGAAGCCGGAGTACGGTTTCGACAACGAGAAGCTGTTCTCCGACCTGGCCAAGGCCCGCGGCATCGCTGACCTGAAGGAGCAGACCCCGCTCTACCAGGACATCAACGCGGAGATCGCCGACTTCGTCCCGGCCGTCCCGCTGGCGCACCCCGCGCCGTCGCTGGCCTTCAACGAGCGGGTTGATTCCTACCCGACGAGCCCGGTCAACGACGAGGTCTTCAACGAGATCAAGCTGAACAAGTAACCACCGAGGTGACGGTACGACGGCGGGGGATCCCCGCCGTCGTACCGTCTCCCGTGATCTCGAGAGGACACCGTGCTCAGAGTCATCGGCAAACGGATCGCCCTGCTGATCCCGACGCTCCTGGGTCTTTCGATCCTGCTGTTCGTGTGGGTGCGCAGCCTGCCCGGCGGCCCCGCCACCGCCCTGCTGGGCGACAAGGCCACCCCCGAGGCGGTGGCCCGCATCAACGAGGCCTACGGCTTCGACCAGCCCATCATCGTGCAGTACCTGCAATACATGGGCAAGCTGCTCTCCGGCGACTTCGGGGTGAGCCTGCAGACCGGGCGCACCGTCACCGAGGAATTCGCCACCCGCTTCCCGGCCACCGTCGAGCTGACCATTGTGGCCCTGGTCTTCGCCATCGGCGTCGGCATCCCGCTGGGATACTGGGCGGCCCGCCACGTGCGCAAGTGGCAGGACCACTTCTCCGTGGTGCTCTCCCTGCTGGGCATCGTCATCCCGGTGTTCTTCCTGGCCTTCATCCTCAAGTGGATCTTCGCCATCCAGCTGCCGTGGTTCCCCACGGACGGCCGGCAGAACCCGCGCATCAACGCCACCCACATCACCGACTTCTACGTGCTGGACGGGCTGCTGACCCGTGAGTGGGATGCCGCCTGGGATGCCTTCATGCACCTGGTGCTGCCCGGCCTGGCGCTGGGCACCATCCCGCTGGCCATCATCGTGCGCATCACCCGTGCCTCGGTGCTGGAGGTCGTGAATGCCGACTACGTGCGCACGGCCAAGGCCAAGGGGCTGACCGAGAAGCTGATCCGCAACCGGTTCATCCTGCGCAATGCGATGCTGCCGGTCACCACGACGATCGGCTTGCAACTGGGCCTGATGATCTCCGGGGCGGTGCTCACCGAAACGGTGTTCGCCTTCAGTGGCATCGGCAGGTTCCTGCGTGATGCCATCTTCACGCTCGACTATCCGGTGCTCCAGGGGTTCGTCATCTTCATCGCGATCTTTTACGCGCTGATCAACCTGCTGGTGGACATTTCCTACGGCCTCATCGACCCGAGGGTGCGTGTGCAATGAGCATGACACTGCCGCCAAGTGGCGGATCCGACATCGCCGGGGCCCCCGGCGTCCCCGAACCCGGCCCGGGTGCCGGTGCGCCGCCGGCCCCGACCCGGCGCGGCAACAGCGTCTGGCGCGACGCGTTCACCCGGTTGCGCCGCAACCCGGCGGCCATCGCCGGCGCGGTCATCGTCGCCGTGTTCCTGCTGGTCGCGGCGTTCGCGCCACTGATCGCCCCCTTTGGCGGGAACGACCTGCCCGGGCGCAAGGAGATCATCCCCACCCACATTCCGGGGCCCGGCGAATTCGAGCAGTACCTGCTGGGCCTGGACCGCTTCGGGGGGGACGTGTTCTCCAAGCTGGTCTGGGGTGCGCGCGCCTCGTTGGTGATCGGCGTCGTGTCCACCGCCTTCGGGCTGGTCGGTGGCATGGTGCTGGGCCTGCTGGCCGGCGGTTTCGGCGGCTGGGTCGACAACGTGATCATGCGCTTCGTGGACATCCTGCTCTCGGTGCCGAACCTGCTGCTGGCAGTCTCCATCGCCGCGGTGCTGGGACAAGGCCAATACGCGGTCATGATCGCCATCGGTGTTTCCGCCGTGCCGATCTTCGCCCGCCTGCTGCGCTCCTCGATGCTCCAGCAGAAGGGGGCCGACTACATCCTGGCCGCCCAGACCCTGGGCTTGAGCCGGCGCACGATCACCATGAGCCACCTGCTGCCCAACTCGGTGGGACCGGTGATCGTCCAGGCGACACTGACCCTGGCCACCGCGGTGATCGACGCTGCGGCGCTGTCCTTCCTGGGCCTGGGCGGGGGGTTGCCGCAGACGGCCGAATGGGGACGCATGCTCACCTATGCGCAGGCCGAGCTGGGCATCGCCCCGCAGCTGGCCTTCCTGCCCGGTGCCTGCATCGCCATCACCGCGCTGGGCTTCACCCTGCTGGGGGAGTCCCTGCGCGAATCGCTGGATCCGAAGTCCCGGTAGCTGCCGGGTTCAGTCCGGCTGGTTTCGGCGCTGGCGCGCCAGCCTCACCAGGACCAGGAACACGGCGATGAACGCCAGCTCGAGCAGGCAAAGCAGCGCGACGGGGATCCAGGCCGACTGGCCGATGAAGATGATCGCGCCCATGCCCAACAGCAGCGTGGCCATGGCCAGGACGAACCAGGCGAATCCCAGCACGGTGCGCGCGCTGCGCATCCCGGTGCGGAAACCGAAGCCCTCGGGGACCGCACCGGCGCCGTGGAATTCGGCGGACCCGTTGGCATAGTGGTCCTCGCCGGCGGCCGGCCCGCCGTGCTGCGGGCCCTGTCCCGGCGGGCGGGCCTCGTCGTCGGGCTCGTCGCCCTCGTCCGGTGACCGCGGGTGGTCCAGCCAGGACGGCATGTGTTCGCCTCCCTACGCGGCGTCCGGATCGATTTCCAGCTCGTTGCCGGGGATCGAGGCGAGCAGCTTGCGGGTGTAGGGGTGGCGGGGATTCGTGAAGATCTCCTCGCTGGTGGCGGCCTCCACGAGTTCGCCGTCCTTCATCACGCACACGAAGTCGGAGATCAGCCGGACCACTGCCAGGTCGTGGGAGATGAACAGGTAGCTCAGGCCCAGTTCGGCCTGGAGGTCGCCGAGCAGTTCGAGGATCTGCGCCTGCACCAGCACGTCCAGGGCGGAGACCGGCTCGTCGCACACGATCAGTTCCGGTTTCAGGGCCAGGGCCCGGGCGATGGCCACGCGCTGGCGTTGGCCGCCGGAGAGCTCGGCCGGGTAGCGGCGCAGCATCGCATGGGGCAGCGACACCTGGTCCATGAGTTCGTGGACGCGGGCGTTGCGTTCTGCGGAGTTGCCGCGCTTGTAGGTGGTCAACGGTTCCTCGATGATCCGTCCCACGGTGAACATGGGGTTCAGCGACGAGTAGGGGTCCTGGAAGACCGGCTGCACGCGCTGGCGGAAGTCACGCAGGTCAGCGCGGTCCAGTGTGGCCACGTCCTTGCCGTCGAAGAGCATGGTGCCGCGGGTCGGTTCGATGAGCTTGAGCAGCATGCGTGCCGTCGTCGTTTTGCCCGAACCCGATTCGCCGACGATGGCCACCGTCGAGCCGCGGGGGATGTCCAGGGTGACGTCGCGGGCTGCAAAGAAGTCCTCCTTGGTTCCGCGGCGCTTGTAGGCCTTGGTCAACTCGCGGATCTCCACGATGTTCTTCGGGGCGTCCTGCTGGAGAGCTGCATCCGTGGCCTTGGCGACCCGCTCGGTGGCGTCGGCGGCAAAGGCGCCCGGGCTCAGGCGTGCCACCGCGACCGAGGGGGCGGCCTTGACCAGCGACTGGGTGTAGGGGTGCTGCGGATCCTCCAGGAGCTGGCGTGCCGGACCGGATTCGACGACCTTGCCGCGGTGCATGACGACCAGGTCGGAGGCGCGTTCCGCCGCGAGTCCCAGGTCGTGGGTGATCAGCAGGACCGAGGTGCCCAGTTCAGCGGTCATCCGCTCGATCTGGTCCAGGATGGTCTGCTGGACGGTCACATCCAATGCCGAGGTCGGCTCGTCGGCAATGAGCAGCCGGGGGCGGCAGGCCAGGCCGATGGCGATCAGGGCCCGTTGGCGCAGGCCGCCGGAGAACTCGTGCGGATACTGTTTGGCGCGCGACTTCGCATCGGGGATCCCTGCCGCTTCCAAGGTGGCGACAACCCGGGCGTCGACGTTCTTGCGGGTGGCCATGCCGTGGACCAGCAGCGTTTCGGCGACCTGTTGGCCGATCTTCGTGACCGGGTTCAGGTTGGACATGGGATCCTGCGGGACGAGTCCGATCTGCCGGCCGCGGATGGAGCGCATCTTCGCTTCCGGCAGGCCGACGAGGTCCTGCCCGTCAAAGGTGATGCTGCCGCCGACGACCTTGCCATTGCCGGCCAGCAGGCCGATGGCGGCCATGGCGGTGGTGGATTTGCCGGAGCCGGATTCGCCCACGATGGCCAGCGTCTTGCCCGCGTGCAGGCTGAGGTTGGCACCCTCGACCGCCTTGACCGGACCGTTCAACGTGCTGAAGTCGATGGCCAGGTCGGTGATCTGCAACAGGGGACCACCACCCTCCGCGGGTTCGGCGGAATCGGTGAATTCGGATGTGGCGTGCGTCATAGTCCCATCCTGCCTTATCGGCGGGTGGTTGGCACGCCGCCACGGCCCCTACCCCGCGAGGGCGAGATCCTCGGTGGCCCGCGCGATTTCGGACTCCTCGTCGGTGGGAACCACCAGGACCGGGATCGCCGAATCCGGCCCGGAGATGATGCGCGCCTCCTGGCTGCGCTCCACGTTGGACATCTGATCGAGCGTGACGCCCAGCGCCCCGAGCCCGTCGACCACGCGCTGGCGGAAGGGCCAGGAGTTCTCGCCGATGCCTGCGGTGAACACGATGGCCTGGGCCCCGCCGACGGCGACGTGGTAGCCACCGATGTACTTCTGCAACCGGTAGGAGGCGACCTCCAAGGCCAGCTCGGCGCCGTCGTGCCCCTCCGCGGCGGCCTCGACGACCGAGCGCATGTCATTGTCGCCGGAGAGCCCCTTGAGCCCGGAGTCCTTGTTGAGGATGCGGTCCATCTCCTCGGCCGTGTATTCGCCGCGGATCACCAGCTGGGTGACGATCGAGGCGTCCAGGTCCCCGGAGCGGGTGCCCATGACCAGGCCCTCGAGCGGGGTGTAGCCCATGGAGGTGTCGATGCTGCGCCCGTCGCGGATGGCGGTGACCGATGCGCCGTTGCCCAGGTGGGCGATGACGGCGCGGAAGCGGTCCCGCTCGATGCCCAGCAGCTCGGCGGCGCGCCCGGTGACGAAGTCGTGGCTGGTGCCGTGGAACCCGTAGCGGCGCACGCCGTGCAACTTGTACAGGTCATCCGGGACCGCGTAGCGCCAGGCATGTTCGGGCAGGGTGCGGTGGAATGCGGTGTCGAAGACGGCCACCTGCGGGAGCTTGGGCCACTTCTCCAGCAGGGCGCGGATGCCCAGGGCGGCGGCAGGGTTGTGCAGGGGCGCAAGCGGGGCGAGGCGCTCGATGGCGCGGACGATCTCGTGGGTGATCAGCACGGGGGTGGTGAAGCGCTCGCCGCCGTGGACGACCCGGTGGCCGACCGCCTCGATCGCCCGGTCGCCCAGGACGCGGTGCAGGTGCCCTTCCACAGTTTCCAGCGCTGCCGCGTGGTCGGGGACCTCGGTCTCGCCGATCCGTTCGACCAGGCCGGAGAGCAGGACCTCCTCGGTGGTGGTTTCGCGGACCTGGTACTTCAGCGACGATGAACCCGAGTTGATGACGAGTACGAGCATGCGGGGGACTCCTGGTCTTCTGGTGGCTAGTCTTCCTGGGCCTGGATGGCGGTGATGGCGACGGTGTTGACGATGTCATCGACAGTGCAGCCGCGGGAGAGGTCGTTGACCGGTTTGTTCAGGCCCTGCAGCACCGGCCCGACGGCGACCGCGCCGGCGGATTGCTGGACGGCCTTGTAGGTGTTGTTGCCGGTGTTCAGGTCCGGGAAGATGAACACCGTCGCCTGCCCGGCGACCGAGGAACCCGGCAGTTTGGAGGCTCCGATGGAGGCGTCGACCGCGGCGTCGTACTGGATGGGGCCGTCCACTGCCAGTTCCGGGTCGCGCTCGCGCACCAGGTCGGTGGCGGCGCGGACATCGTCGACCGAGCCGCCGGAGCCGGAGGTGCCTGTCGAATAGGAGAGCATCGCCACCCGGGGTTCGACGCCGAACTGCCGGGCCGTCTGGGCCGAGGCCACTGCGATGTCGGCAAGCTGGGCCGCATCGGGTTCCGGGTTCACCGCGCAGTCCCCGTAGACCAGCACGCGGTCCTCCATCAGCATGAGGAACACGGAGGAGACGACGGCGACCCCGGGCCGGGTCTTGATGAACTCCAGCGAGGGGCGGATGGTGTTCGCCGTGGTGTGGGCGGCGCCGGAGACCATGCCGTCGACGTGGCCCAGGTGGACCATCATCGTCGCGAAATAGGACCGGTCGAGCATGCGTTCGCGCGCTGCATCGAGCGTGACGCCCTTGTGGGCGCGCAGCTTCGCATATTCGGCGGCGAAGCCTTCCAGCAGGTCGCTGCGGGCCGGGTCGGTGATGGGGATGGAGCCCAGGTCGATGCCGTGGGTGGCCGCCAGTTCGCGGACCTCGTGGGTGTTGCCCAACAGGATGAGGTCGCAGATGCCGCGGCGGTTGATGATCTCCGCGGCCCGCAGGATGCGCAGGTCCTCGCCCTCCGGCAGCACGATGCGCTGCCGGGAGGACCGCGCCCGTTCGACGAGCTGGTGCAGGAAGCGCAGCGGAGTCATGGTCGCCGGTGCCGGCAGGGAGAGCCGGGCGAGCAGTTCGTCCTCGTCGACGTCGCGGTACCAGGCGCCCAGGGCCGCCGCCGTCTTGCGCGGTTGCGCGGCGGTCAGCGTGCCGGAGACCTCCCAGACGCGGTGTGCCGTGGAGTAGGTGTCGTCCGGGACGGTGAAGACAGGGAAGGGTGCGGCGGCCAGCAGGGGCAGTACGGTGTCCTCGATGGGCCGGGGACCGGTGAGCAGCAGGGCTGCGGTGGTGGGGAAGCCAGGTGTCCGGGACGTGGCGACCGCGGTGGCCATGACGTCGGAGCGGTCCGCCGGGGCGATGACCAGCGAGTCGTCGCGGTAGCGCTCCAGCAGGTAGCCCACGTTCATGGCGGCCACCAGCACGTGCCGGACGTCGCGGTCCATTTCCGGTGCCCCGGCCACCAGCTGTGCTCCCAGGGCCGAACTGACCTCCCCGACGGTGGGCCTGACGATCTCGTCGATCTCCGGGAGCACGTAGACCTTGCGGTGCTGCAGACCGGGGCGGACGGTGTCGCGGATCTGCCCTGCCAGTTCCGGGTCGGCCCGGTTGACGATCATGGACAGCAGGGAGACGTTCTCCTCGTAGAAGCCCTTGCGGGCCACGTCGACGGCGTCGACCGCCTCGTTCACCGTGTGTCCTGCCGCGTTGACCACGCCGACGACATGGCAGCCGAGGTGGTTGGCCAGCTGGGCGTTCAGCCCGAATTCCAGGGCCGCGTCATGGTCGGAGAGGTCGGTGCCCTCGACGATGACCACGTCCACCTCCCGGGCGATCCGGCTGTAGGCCTCCAGCGACCGGGAGTGGATCTCGTCGATCCTGCCGGCGACGATCAGCTCGCGGGCCTGGGCACGCGTCATGGCCACGCTGACATGGGAGTCGTCCAGTTTGAAGAGGTCACGGATGAGGGTGGCTGCCGGATCGGTGTCCACCTCGGGGCCATCGGTGATGGGGCGGAAGAACCCGATCCGGTCCGCGTGCCGGTGCAGGAGGTCGGCCAGGCCCAGGGTGACCAGCGATTTGCCGCTGGCCGGGGTGGACGCACTGACGTAGATGCCGCGGGCCATGGGTCTCCTTCGAAACGGGACGAATTTCCCCGTCCATCGTGCCACGGCACGGCGCGGACCGCCGAGGATGCCCGTCACATCCCGGGCGGCCCGCGCCCGCGGCTCAGGAGTTGGCCGGCACCGGTGCCGTCAGGTGGCCATCGCGCATGGTGGCGACGGCATCGGTCAGCGGGACGAACTCGGTGTCGTGGGTGACCATGACAGTCGCGACCTGGAACTCGTCGGTGACCTGGCGCAGCAGCCTCACGATCGAGTCGGAGCGGTCGTGGTCCAGGGCCGCTGTGGGCTCGTCGACCAGCAGCACCGTGGGGTCGCCCATCAGGGCGCGGGCGATGTTCACGCGCTGGCGTTGGCCACCGGAGAGCTGGTGCGGCCGCTTGGAGGCGTCGGAGCCGAGTCCGACCAGGTCCAGGAGCCCGGCGGCCTTGTCCCGTGCTGCCTTGGGGGACTTGCCGCGCAGGTGGTCCACGATGAGCAGCTGCTCGGTGGCTGTCAGCGAGGCGAGCAGGTTCGGCTGCTGGAAGATGATGCCGATCTTCTCGCGACGCAGGGTGGTGAGGTCGTGGTCGGCCAGCCCGGTGGCGTCGACGCCGTCGATCAGGACCACGCCGTGGGTGGGGCGCACCAGCGTGGCCGCGGTGGCCAGCAGGCTGGACTTGCCCGAACCCGACGGGCCGACGAGGGAGACCATCTGGCCGGGCTCCACGGCGAGGTCGACGGCGTCCAGGGCCTTGACGATGCCCTCGCCATCCGGGTATTCGAGGGTGACGTTGACCAGGCTCAGGGCCGAGCCGGTGCGGGTGGAGGCGGGGCGGGGTGAATTGGACGTGGTGGTCATGGGGTGTCCTTCGTGCAAGGCAGGGGGTGGGGGAGGCGGCGTGCCGCCGCGGGAAGCGGGCGGGGCGGTTAGTTCCCGCCGAGGGCGATCAGGGCATCGACCTTGGTGGTGCGGCGGACGGCTACTGCGGATCCGGCCAGGCCCAGGACGACGATGCCGATGATCGGCAACAGCGTGGTCTGCAGGTTCACCAGGAATGGTGCCGCCTGCGCGGCGAAGAACCCGCCGAGGATGCCGACCGCCCCGCCGATCCCCGCTCCGACGAGCAGGACGATGGCCGCCTGGGTGATGGCGTCGCGCAGGATGTAGCCCCCGGATCCGCCCAGTGCCTTCAGCACGGCGATGTCGCGGGTGCGCTGGACGGTCCAGACGGTGAGGAAGGCGACGATGACCAGTGCCGAGATGCCATACAGGAACGCCTGCATCATCAGCAGGGAGCCGTGCTCGGACTTGTAGGAGCCCAGGGCCTGGAAGGCCCCGGTGCGTGAGGTGCTCACGGTGTGGGCGGCCTGGTTGGCTGCCGCCTCGTCGACCGTGGCGCCGTCCTGGTAGGTGATGGCCGCGACGGTGCCGATCTGGTGCGGGTCGGAGAGGTGGGCGATCTTCGACCAGGTGGGAAGTGCCGTCCAGACGACGCTGGTGTGCGAGTACCACTGGTCGGAGACGATCTTCCCGACGGTCAGTTCGGTTCCGCCCAGGGCCACCGTGTCACCGGTGTCGACGGAGAGGTCTTCTGCCGCCGTCGTGCTCAGGACCACTGTCTTGCCGTCCACCGGGGCGGGGGCGAGCTGGCCGGCCGGGTCGACCCCGAAGACCGCCACATTGGTGGTGCCGACCGCGTGGTCGGCGTCCCCGGCCTGGAGGCGGGTCTGGCTGATGCCCAGGGGCTCGGCGCGGGCGACGCCGTTCTGCCGGGACCAGTCGCTGACCTGGCTGGCGGTGATGGAGCTTTCGGTGAAGGATTCCTTCGGGTCCGCGGTGCCGGTCGCACCGAAGGCGATGGTGTCCACCGGCTTCGTGGTGCCGTCCTCGTGGACGGCGCCCAGCTGGGAAATGGATGAGGTCGACTGGTCGCCCAGGCCGGCGGTCAGCCCGGAGAGCATGACCAGCAGCAGGGTGATCAGGGCGACGACGCCGCCCATGAGGGCAAACCTGCCCTTGGCGAAGCGGATATCTCGAATGGCAAGGAACACGGTGACTTCTTTCGGGGGACAACACGAGCCGTTTGGCTCCTGTATCCACCATCCCGTGATCCCGGATCCGGTCCATCAACCGTTCGGTTGATCCTCGGGGTGGGGGCGCTCACACCTGCCCCCGCCGCCGTCAGGAGGTGCTGTTGGCCGTCTCCAGGTCGACCTTCCGCCGGCCGTCGGCGCCGACGAACTGGTAGGCGATGAGCAGCAGGACAATCCACACCGCGCCGACGACCAGGGCGGTCCTCCCGGAGGTGCTGAAACCGAGGATGACGACGATGAACGCCATGAACGCCAATCCCAGGTAGCTCAGCACCGGCCAGAACGGCATGACGTATTTTCCCGGCTGCCGGCCGGCAGCGCGCAGTTCCAGGCGCATCCGGTGGTGGGCCAGCAGGATGACCCCCCAGGTGAACACCGTGGCGAACGTGGCGATGGACGCGACGATGAGGAAGAGCTGGTCGGGGATCCAGAAGTACAGGCCCAGGCCGACCAGTAGGCAGGCGGCGACGACCCCGACCGGCCAGACCGGGATCCCGTTGCGCGAGACCCGCCCGAAGGCTGCCGGTGCCTGCCCCTGCTCGGCGAGCCCGTACATGGTGCGGGTGGCCGCGTAGAAGATGGAGTTCATCGCCGACAGGGCCGCGGTGAGGACCACCGCGTTGATGATGTGCTCGGCGGCGGGGATGCCCAGTCCGGCGAAGACCTGCACGAACGGGCTGCCCTCGGAGCCGATCTCGCTCCAGGGGAACATGCACAGCATGACGCCCAGGGAGAGCACGTAGAAGATCAGGATGCGCATCGGGACCGTGTTGACCGCCTTGGGGATAGCCGTGGCGGGGTCGCCGGTCTCCCCTGCGGTCATGCCCAGCGTCTCGATGCCGCCGAAGGAGAAGACGACGATGCCCAGGCTCATCACGATGCCCCAGACGCCGAAGGGGGCGAACCCGCCGTGGTCCACGAGGTTGTGCAGGCCGGGGTGGTATCCGCCGACGGTGACGCCGAAGACGATGAGGTACAGGCCCCCGGCGATCATGGCGATGATGGTGGCGATCTTGATGAGCGTGAACCAGAATTCGAGCTCGCCGAAGACGCTGACCCGCAGCAGGTTCAACCCGCCGATGAGCAGCATGGCAGCGAGCATCCAGATCCATCCCGGGGCGTTCGGATACCACATGCCCATGTACTGGCCGACGGCCGTCATGTCGGCGATCGCCACGACGATCATCTCGAAGGCGAACGTCCAGCCGGCGAGGAATCCGACGCGCGGGTGGATGTAGCGGTTCGCGTACTGGGCGAAGGAACCGGCGACCGGATGCCGGACTGCCAGTTCGCCCAGGGCACGCATGACCGTGAAGACCACGCAACCGGCGACGATGTAGGCCAGCAGGACCGCGGGACCGGCAGCCTGGATGGTTTCGGCCGAACCGTAGAACAGTCCGGTGCCGATCGCGGATCCCAGGGCGATGATGGTGGCGATCTTGATGAGCGTGAACCAGAATTCGAGCTCGCCGAAGACGCTGACCCGCAGCAGGTTCA
>NZ_JBLXAH010000015.1:0-47227 GCF_048266065.1 Arthrobacter sp. | reverse complement strand
AAGCAGAAGGTCCTCGCCGATGAGATCAGCGACCTGATGGCCGAGGCCAAGACCGTGGACGCCGAGGAGGATGCCCGGTTCGGGCCCGGCAAGCGCGGGGACGAACTGCCAGCGGAGCTGGCTAACCGGCAGCGTCGTGCCGCGGCGATGCAGGCGGCGCGGGAGTCGATCGAGGCCGAAGCCGCGGCCAAGGCCCGTACCGAGGCCGAAGCGAAGGCCCGGGACCGCGGGGACGACGATGACCAGATCACCGGGGCCGGGGACAACGCCGCCGGCAAGGCGGTGCCGAAGCCGAAGGCGCAGCGGAACTTCACGGACCCGGATGCGCGGATCATGAAGACCGCCGACGGGTCCTACCACTACTGCTTCAACGGCCAGGCCGTCGTCGATGCCGGGCACCAGGTCATCATCGCCGCCGAAATGAGCGCAGCCGCCAACGACTACGGTCAGCTGGCGCCGATGGCTGAACACGTTCACCGGAACCTGGGTGCGATGCCGGACCAGTTGTTGGCCGATGCCGGGTACTGCTCGAAGGCGAACCTCCAACACGCTCGCAACCTGCAAGACGAACATGGCACACAGTTCCTGATCTCCACCCGGCGCATGAAGCACTCCACACCGATCCCGGAAACACCGCGGGGCAGGATCCCGGCCAACGCCACCCCGGGTGAACGGATGGCCCGGAAACTGAAGACCATCCCGGGCCGGAAGGCCTATGCCAGGCGCAAGGCCATCGTGGAACCGGTCTTCGGGCAGATCCACACCCGCCAGGGCAAGCACGTGCTGCTGCGCGGGCTGGAGAAGGCCACCAGTGAGTGGAAGCTGCTCGCGGCGTGCCACAACCTGATGAAACTACACGGGTACCAGGGGAATCCGGCCACCTGACCGGCGGGCCGGGTCCTCGCGAGAGGCCCTACCTGCCTGGTCGGGCACCGAAGACGCATCTTGGGATCGCTGGCACTGGCCGCCAGGCTCCACGGGATCAGTCGCTTCGATACCCAATGGATATTCTGATGAAAGCTGGCCGGCATCAAACGACTACCGACCCACGCACCAGTATTCTGGCTGTCTGGGAGCGCCCGCCTAGGGCTTGCACTGATGGTCGTCAAGATTTTGGGAGTGCAACGACCATGTCGCTTTAACGAGAAAGCGCCAGCATCGAGCCCGATCGGAACCGGAATATACCACGATCGTCAACGGTTCGGAATCTTGACCGGTTTCCACCTGCGCGGCGAACGTGCGGTCTGGCAAGTACCAAGGCTGCCGACCGTCTTGAAGCCGAAGCGGAGTACTGGCGGCGCAAAGGCCGAGTTTTCAGGTTGCGGGTAGAGCGTGACCAGCGCGTGAGCTCGGCCTCAACGAGAACACATGCGCGCAGGGCCCACGGCCGGTTCGGCGCGCCGTATGGCCTGGCTAATTCCGCGACTACGAGCTGCGGTTCCAGCCCGCGATGCCACGCCGTGAATCAACCAAGAACGGCCGACTGGACAACGGGTCCGGGCAGTATCGACGCATTTACGGACGGAAGATAGGGACTACAAACGTCGATATTTCAGCAGGCGCCGCCTGGCACACCCTTCTCCGGCTGCCGTGCTGGAACAGCCGATGACAGCGACCTCTGCCTGTCAGAACGCGAGCGGATCCGGACCCGTGCAGAGGGTTCTCGATGCGGGATTGGGGCCGACCCGTATCCACGCAGCCGGATCGCGCAACACCGGATCGAACGGATACGCCTGCGCCCACCGGAGGCCGGACGCCGCCCGAGGCCGGTGTCGCCACGAAGACGTTGCGCAAATACGTCTCTGCAAGCTGCTCCTAGGCTGGTCACCGGAACAGATCAAACCGGCTGCGCAGAATGCCCTGAAGATTGAGCTGCGTGTGCCACGAGACGATTCAGGCCATCACGTCCGCCAAAGGCGGACTGAAATGGACGAACCGGGCGTGCCTGCCGCAAACCCTGCCGCCAAGCGGCAGCGGACCCCGCGCGTGAACTGGATCAGCATCTCGAACGTCCCCGAAATAGAGGATAGCCGTGCCAGGGCATTGGGAGGGGGATTGATCACCGCTGAACCCTGCGATAGCAACTCGAGCGCAGCACCGCCGTCGCGTCCATCTGATGGCGACCACACCGCCGAGCCGTGATGCCGATCAAGGCCGTCCACGCCAGCGAGCGGGGCCCGCTGGGACCAGGGCGCCGAGATGGCCACACACATGGCCACGACATGGACGCTTGACCCGGAATCCAGAGGGCTGAACGAGAACACCAACGGTTTACTGCGCCAGTATTTCAAAGGCACTGACCTTCCGTTTGGCCCCAGGAACTGAACGGGTCATTGCTCGAACTCACGCCTGACGGCTCGTCTGGGTAAACGAGCGCATGCGTGGTTAATGTTGCAGCTGGCACCGGTTGCACGACCCAGAAACCAGGCGGGGGGCCTCGTTACACCTGAGTCTCGGCCCCGCTCCAGGCCGGGCCCACAAGTGGACAGCGGACCATCCGACGGTGCGCCACAGCCCGCCGGCACCTATCGAATTCGACTAACCACGCGATTGCACGGCTGACGACCCTCGCCCCGCACTGAGATCACGCTAGAGCCGATTCTGGCCCGTCACTGCCGCGCCCCTGTCCCCCAGGACGCGACGCCGCGACCGCTGGTGGACAACTGGCTTGAATCCGAAGAGCGACCACCGCGATGTTTCGTTTCAAATCCTGACCAGGACCAGCCGTGCTTTCGGCCGCGGCTCGCTGGAAGTCAAACGCCCGGTGGCGCATGACCGTACCTTTGCCAACCGCTCGGAGACGAATGATGGTTACACCCTCTGGGCATCGAAACGTCCCGCCGTATCGTCGAACCCATCGACCACCAGGTCCTTTGCCCGACAACGCCTCTTCATATGTCTCTTGCCAGCGCTGTACGATGCGTTGCTGCGAAACCCCGAATGGAACCTCTACGTCTATCACCTCGATGACATAGTTGGCTGCTGCCAACTGCTCTCCCAGCTTCCTCGCCGACTCTCGGACGAAAGCACGGTGTCCACGATGATGTTGGTTCCTTGGCTGATGGCCGCCCGTCGCTGTTCCTGTGCCAGTTGCGAGGATTCCTCATGCACCAGGGATGCCAGTTCCATCGGAAAGAAGCTCTCCCGCGGCCTCTCGTTCCTTGACCGACTCCGGTTTGATCCACGATTCATAACTACCATCCGCTCTTGCCGCAGCAGGGCGGCCTTGAACTCGTCTGCGTCAATCACCAAGTAGTTCTTGCGAGAGTCCCCAAGACCTCATCTCGGACATACCCTTACCAGCACCCGGCGGCCGGCCATGATGATGTCTTTACGCTCATTCAACGCTTCAGGTGCCGCAGCTCTGCTCTCTGCAAGGATGCTCTCGTGCGGCAGTGCGCGGCGACCAGTCGGTTGCAGCTGCCCGCTCCTGCTCCTGAACCAGGCAGGGTTGTTCACGGTTGCGCTTCCCGAATCGGGTGCTAGCGCGTGTCCTGGTTTGCACAACTCGATGACGGCATCGCGGTGCAGCTCAATCGCCGCATCTTCGGCCACTACTGTGCGGCCTTGGAGCCGGCATCCGGGATCACATCGTAGGTATCGGCATCGATAAGGCCATCCTGCAGAGCGTTGCGAACGTCATCGAAGGAACCCGAGTCGAGAACCGAAGGTCATCGAAGTGGTCATGATCGACTATTGGTGGCAGCGCATGGTCCCATCGCGTGAGCTCATCGACCAGCTGATCCCGGGTCAACTCCCCTACGGCATACCGCTGGCAATTTCATATGGCTCGTCGCGCGGAGAATCCTTGCCGTGAGGGATTACCTCTGCGGCCTTCTTCAGCGCTGTCGAGAGTGTCGGCTGGCTTATGCCAGAACTGCCGAGAGCTGGCGTTGCGTGGCCCCCAGGCCAGCTAGGCGGCCGAGCTCGCGGCGGTAGTCGAGTTGGTCCAGATTCAGGCGCTGGCGAAGACGCCGCGCGGCGCGCCTCCTTAGCAAGGTCCAGCTTCGTTTCGGTCGGATCAATGGTCTTCGTGATCTTTACCTCCTGGCCCCATTCTAGCATTTCTTGATAGTAGTTACTATCAAGCGGACGCGGCATCCGCTTCCCCATTTGCAGGTAGCGGTACGCCGTGGAAAGGCTCACGCCGAGTAGCTGGAAATCTCCAGCGGTTCAATCCCGCGTGCCTGTATTGATCGCCTGGTCCACGCGTTCGGTGTTCCTGGTGATGGTTGGCGGCCGGGGTGCCGGCCTTTCCTGGCGGCGGCCGCCGGCCGCGCGGTGCGTTCGGAGAGCTGGTCGCGTTCGAGTTGGGTGAATGCCGCCATGATCGTGGCCATGGCCTGCCCATGGCCCCGGTGGTGGTGATTCCCTCGGTGAGTGAACGGAAGTGGACGCCGCGCGCCTCCATGTCTGAGAGGAGCAGGAGCAGGTTGCGCGTGTTCCTGCCCAGCCGGTCCAGCTTCCACACCACGATTTCGTCTCCGCTCGCCGCCCTGGCCAACAGCTCGTCGAGCTGTGGCCGGCGGGCGAGCGTTCCGCTGGTCGCGCGGTCAGTGAAGATTTCGATGCAGCCGGCCGCTTTCAGGGCATCCACCTGGAGGTCCGGCTCTGTCCTTTGGTACTGACTCGCGCGTAACCCAGTGACGCCATTTTCCTGATTCCTAAAAATTTGTCGATCAATCCTTTTATGAGAACAGCCTACCTGACAGACGTTTTCCAGGAATTTTCTGGCCCGGGATTCCGGTCATCAGAAGAGGCCCGCAGATCCCGCGAGGCCTCCGATCAAAGGTTCGTTTAATAAGACGGTATTTCGCTGGGTGCCATCCCCTAGCCCCGCTTGAAGAACCTGCCGAGCCACCCCGTCCCGGGGACTTCCAGGCCGGTGTGCGGCGGCAAGCGAACCGCAGCTGCAGCGGTTGGACTTCGGCACGTTGCGCATGACCTGCTCGACATGGTTGCCACACCCGGCCCACGTCGTCTTGCCGCATCTCCTGCATGTGACTGCTCGACACATCTCCTAGACCTCTTCCCGTCGATTCTTGCGTACTCCCGCTTCCGGGCCCAAATATACCCCCTCGGGTAGTTCAGCGCCATCGCACACACCTTGCAGGATACCCCCTGGGTATTATCGTGGTCATGGAACGGATACCCCGAGGGGTGTCGAAGCGACCATGAAGGAGAAACACATGCTGCTAGAGCGCATCTATGACGAGGACCTGGCCCAGGCAAGCTACTTCATCGGCTGCCAGCGCCAGGGCGAGGCAATCGTCGTCGACGCCCGCCGCGACATCGCCCCGTACCTGGACCTGGCCGCGGCCAACGGGATGAAGATCGTCGCGGTCACCGAGACCCACATCCACGCGGACTACCTCTCCGGGACCCGCGAGCTGGCTGCGGCCACCGGCGCCGAGATGCATGTTTCCGGTGAAGGCGGCGCGGACTGGCAGTACGGCTTCGAGGCCAACCGGCTCCACGACGGCGACACCCTGACCATCGGCAACATCACCCTCAAGGCCATCCACACGCCCGGGCACACCCCCGAACACCTGGCCTTCCTGGTCACCGACGGCGCATTTGCCGACCAGCCCGGCTACCTGCTCTCCGGGGACTTCGTCTTCGCCGGGGACCTCGGCCGACCGGACCTGCTCGATGAGGCGGCCGGCGGGGTGGACACCCGCTTCGATGGCGCCAAGCAGCTCTTCACTAGCCTGCGCGACCGATTCCTGGCCCTGCCGGACCTGGTCCAGGTCTTCCCGGCACACGGTTCGGGCAGTGCCTGCGGCAAGGCACTCGGTGCATTGCCCTCCACCACCGTCGGCTACGAGCGCCTCTACTCCTGGTGGGGCAAGTACCTGGAAGCCGATGACGAGCAGGGTTTCATCGACGAGCTGCTCGAGGGCCAGCCCGATGCCCACGCGTACTTCTCCCGCATGAAGCGCCAGAACCGCCAGGGCCCCGCCGTGATCGGCGAACGCGACACCCTGCAGGAGCTGCCCGGCGACCAGGTCGCCCGCGATCTCGACAACGACACCGTCACGTTCGTCGACACGCGCCCGAACAACGAGGTCCATCAGGGCACCGTCGCCCGCTCGGTGAACATCCCGGCCGGGACCAAGGTCGCCAGCTTCGGCGCGTGGGCCATCGACCCCGATACCGATGACCGCCCGCTGGTGCTGCTCGCCCAGGACCAGGACCAGGCCCGGAAGTTGTGGGACCACCTCATCCGGGTCGGGATCGACAGGGTCGCCGGGTACGTCACCAGCCTGGAGGGCCTGCCGACAGCGGTCCCGCGGATCATCCAGCCCGGGGACCTCGAGGACTTCGACGCGGCACTGGTGCTGGACGTGCGCAACAAGACCGAGCACGCGGAAGGGCACATCCCCGGATCCCGCCAGCTCAGCGCCGGACGCGTTCTCTGGCACCAGGACGAACTGCCGGTCACCGGAACCATCGTGACCTACTGCCAAAGCGGCGTCCGCAACTCCGTGGCCGCCAGCACGCTACGGCGCGCAGGCCACGACGTCGTCGAGCTCGAGGGCAGCTATGCCGGCTGGGCCAACTGGAAGGCCTCGCAGCCAGCCACCGCCTGATGCACCAGCCCCTGGGGCGGCGCCGGTGGCCGACCAGGATGAGCCCGCCCAACGCGTGGCGTCCCACGCCGCGTCGAGCCGCAGCCGCCACATCGAGAAAACCCCACAGAAAGGGCGCCCCGCATCGTGTGCGGGGCGCCCTTTCTGTGGGGTTGGCCGGGATCCGCCGGATGAGCGGCGATCAGGCCAGGGACAGGAAGAGTTTCTCCAGGTCCTTCTTGTCCATGGAGTTGTCCTCGCTGGCCAGGCACTGCTCCAGCCCGGAGGCGATGATCGCGAAGCCGGCCTTGTCCAGCGCCTTCGAGACTGCCGAAAGCTGCGTCACGACGTCCTTGCAATCCCGCCCCTCCTCCAGCATGCGGGTGACGGCGGCCAGCTGGCCCTGGGCCCGCTTGAGCCGGTTGACGACGGGCTTGAGTTCAGTGGTGTCGAGCTGCATGGGGATTCTCCTGGGGTGACGTGCCGTTGCCTCCAGTATATACCCCTGGGGGTGTTTGCATACCCGGTAGGGTATGTGGGAGGGTGGAGTGGACCGACCCCGACCGAAGGACCACCCTTGGCTTCTGCATCCCCGACCATCACGGACCTCGACGCCGCGACCCTGCGCGAGTGGATCGACCTCCACCAGGATCTCGTCGTCATCGACGTCCGCTCCGCCGCCGAGTTCGAGACCATGCACATCCGCGGCTCCTACAACGTGCCGTTGGCCCTGCTGTCCGAGCACACGGAAGAGCTCGCCGCACGCCTGGGCAACCGCGTGGTGCTGGTCTGTCAATCCGGTGTCCGGGCCGAACAAGCCCGGACCCGCCTGGAAGCAGCGGGCATCGCCACCGCCCTGGTCCTCACCGGCGGGGTCCCGGGCTTCGCCTCCGCCGGCGGCGACGTCGTCCGCGGCGCCCAGCGCTGGGACCTGGAACGCCAAGTGCGCATGGCAGCCGGCTCCCTCGTCGTCGCGGGACTTGTCGCCGGGAAGTTCGTCTCTCCGAAGATGCGCCTCGTCGCCGGCATCATCGGTACCGGCCTGACCTTCTCCGCGGCCACCAATACCTGCGCCATGGGCCAGGCGCTGTCCAAGATGCCCTGGAACAGGAGCGCCTCCGAACCATCCGCACGCGCGGCCATCGACGGGCTCCCGACGCCCACGTCCTGACCAGCAGGGCATCAACGAACCGAAACCCCAACCCAAGGAGCAGAAGACCATGCCCGAGACCACCATCGAGGACACCAATCGACGCCGCGCCACCGACCAGGTCCTGGACGTCCGCGAGGACCTGGAGATCGCCGAGGGGATGATCCCCGGGGCCCTGCACATCCCCATGGGGGACCTCGACGCACGCGTGGGTGAAATCGAGAAGAACCGCCCGGTCATCGTGGTATGCCGCAGCGGAAACCGCAGCGCGCGCGTCGCCGACGCCCTGAACTCCGCGGGCTTCGCGGCGGACACCATGGCCGGGGGCATGGCCGCCTGGCAGCAAGCCGGGCTTCCCACCACCCGCTAGAGGCGCCACCCCCGCCTGCCCAGACAAGGAACCAACTCCATGACCATCACGCTGGCCGTGACACTGCTGCTCTCGGTGTTGATCGGGGTCTCCCTTGGCCTCATGGGCGGCGGGGGATCGATCCTCACCGTCCCGATCCTGGCCTATGTCGCCGGCATGGAACCGCAGCAGGCGATCTCCACGTCCTTGTTCGTCGTGGGTGTGACCTCGCTGTTCAGCGCCGTAAACCACGCACGGAAGGGCCGGGTCAAATGGAAGACCGGGCTGCTCTTCGGTGCCGCCGGCATGGCCGGGGCCTTCGCCGGCGGCACGGTGGGGAACCTCATCCCCGGAACCGTCCTCATGGTGGCCTTTGCCGCCATGATGCTCGCCACCTCGGCCGCCATGATCCGGGGTCGACGTGGAGGCGGCGCGGCCGGCCCGGTCGGGGACATGCCGATTCCGAGGACCCTTGCCGTCGGCATGGCCGTCGGGATGCTGACCGGGCTGGTGGGTGCCGGCGGGGGGTTCCTGATCGTTCCCGCGCTGGCCTTGCTGGGCGGTTTGCCGATGGCCACGGCCGTCGCCACATCGCTGCTGGTCATCGCGATGAACTCCCTGGCCGGTTTCGCCGGGCACCTGACCAGCGTGCAACTCGACTGGCCCCTGGCCCTGGGCGTGACGGCCGCCGCCATCATCGGCTCCCTCGCCGGCGCACGCCTGGCCGGACGCATCCCCGAGACCGCCCTGCGCAAGGGGTTTGGCATCTTCGTGCTCGTCATGGGCGTCCTTGTCCTGGTGCAGGAACCGCCCTCCCCCGCCAACCTCGTCGCCGGCTACACCGCCCTCGTCCTGGCCGGCCTCCTGGCCACATGCCGGTTCGTGATCCCCGTCTGCCCCCTGCGCCGGCCAGCGGCCACCCCGCCCCTGCACCGCCACTGACCATCACACCGCCCACGACAGGAGCCCCATGGCAACCACCCATCTCACCGGAACCGGGTTCGAGAAGAGCATCAACGAACACCCGATCGTCCTGGTCGATTTCTGGGCCGGCTGGTGCGGGCCCTGCCGCGCCTTCGCTCCCACCTACGAGGCGGCCTCCCAGAAACACCCCGATATCGTCTTCGGCAAGGTTGATACCGAAGCCGAGCAGGACCTGGCCGCCGCCGCGGCCATCACGTCCATCCCGACGTTGATGGCCTTCCGCGACGGGCTGCTGGTCTTCAGCCAGCCCGGCGCCCTGCGGGCAGCTGACCTGGAAGAAGTCATCACCGCCGTGAAGGGATTGGACATGGACGGGGTCAGGGCCACACTGGGCAGCCACCGAACGTCCTAGCAGGCAAAGCAGGCCGGAGCTGCCCGAAGCCAACCACCGGCTGGACCGGCCCGCCCTGGGTCTTCGGGCCAACGCCGCCCGGTTCGTCCTGCTCGTGGCCGTGGATGCACTGGTCGGCGGGATGGTTGGACAACAGCAGGCTGTCCTGCCGCTGATGGCCCGAGCGGTCTTCGGCATCTGCGGGGGCATACCACTGCCTTCGCCTATGTGGCGGTCTTCGACATCGCCAATGCCACCCCCACCCGGTTCGCAGGCACCCAGTCGGACCGATAGGGCCGCAGGCCGGTCCTTGCTGCTCGGGTGGCTGTTCGCGATTCCGGTTCCCCACATGCCCATTTGGGCCCGGGACCGGAGCTGGGTGATCGCAGCCAACGTGCTGTGGGGCATCAACCGGGGCCCGGCCTGGTCGACGACGGCCGTGATGAAGATCGACCTGGATGGCCCGGCCCGCCATGCACTGGCCACGGGGCTGAACGAAGCAGTCGGCTACGGCGCCATGGCGGCGGCCTCGATGCTGGCCGGAAGCCCTCGTGCCTGCTGGTGCGAGGAACCCGCGGCCCCGCACTCCTGGATGCCGGACCACTGGCCACTGCCACGGGCCCGGCCCCACGAACCTGCAGATCACGGCCCTGGTCAGCCCGCGGGCATCGGGCTGCCCTTCGCCGCTGGCGGTGGTGGGAGATGCCGCCCAGCCCGTCTGGCGGGCCCGTGCAGTTGCCGCCCATCGCCTCTGGCGGGGCCTCGGCTACACGGCCAGGGCCGTGCTCGGGGCCTCGTCGCGGACGCGCTGGGCATGCGGACCGCCCTCTGGGTCGCTGCAGTCCTCAACGTCGCAACAGCACTGGCCGCATCATGGTGCCTGCGTGAGACACATCCGACACTGTCCCGCCGTTTTCCGCCAACGGCAGGCACAGGGCACGTCGGGGTTCCACGGTACTGCCGTCGCCGGTAGCGTTTGCCACGGACAGCCGGGTCCTCGGCCCCGGAGAAAACCACGATAAGGAGTTCCGCCATGGCCTACACCCACACGACAGTCGTCGCCCTGGAATGGGAGGATGCACTCGAACGAACCCGCGAGGCCCTGTCCGGCCAGGGCTTTGGCGTACTCACGGAAATCGACGTCAAGGCAACGTTCGCCCAGAAGTTGGGCCAGGCTGCCGGCGAGGAGCTCGGGGACTACATCATCCTCGGGGCCTGCAACCCGCAATTGGCCCAGCGCGGCATCGCGGCCGAACCCGGGCTCGGTGCGCTGTTGCCCTGCAACGTCGTCGTCCGCCGCGCGCCGGACGCCGTCGAGACCACGATCGAGGCCATCGATCCCCAGACCATGGTCCAGCTCAGCGCCGGAGACGCCACCCGTGAAGTGGCCGACGATGCCGATGCCCGCCTCCAGGCAGCCCTGCGGGCCATCACCGGTGGCGCAGGGGAATAGCCTTCGGCCGCAAGCCTGGCAACATTCGAGGCCGGGGAGCCATCGGCCGGGGCGGGGAAGGAAACCGAAGGGGAACGGCCCCCGGTAGGCCGATGCCGGCCTCCCCGGCGATCCGGGCTCATCCCCACGTGCTTCCCCGTCGCTTTCCCCAGGCGGTGGCGGGCGCCCGGATGGTCGCCGGCACCGGCCCACCGCCGGCGGCCATCCGGGGGTTCGCCCCGGGCTCGAGCCGTGCGAGGTCCCCGTTCAGCTGTATTGATCCGCACAACGGGATAGGGGCCGGGGCCGGGAGGCACAGTGCCGCCCGTGCTTGCTTTTCAGCCTGAAACCGTTCCTTCTGCGGTGTCCTTCTGGTCTGCGGGCCCAAAGGCCTTCGCCAGGCTTGCGGCCGGTGTGGCGCGGGCCGATAGTTCCGGGTGGTGGAGGTCCAGGGCCGGGCGCTCCGAACGGATACGCGGGATCGAGTGGAAGTTGTGGCGCGGGGGCGGGCAGGAGGTGGCCCACTCCAGCGAGGCGCCAAAGCCCCACGGGTCATCGACCTCGACGCGCTTGGCCGAACGGGCGGTGACCCAGACGTTCCAGAAGAACGGGATCATCGACAGGCCCAGGATGAACGCGAACACGGTGGAGAACTGGTTCATGGTGGTGAAGCCGTCCTCGGGCATGTAGTCCGCGTAACGGCGTGGCATGCCCATGACGCCGAGCCAGTGCTGGATCAGGAAGGTGCCGTGGAAGCCGATGAAGAGCATCCAGAAGTGGATCTTGCCGAGGCGCTCGTTGAGCATCCGGCCGGTCCACTTCGGCCACCAGAAGTAGAAGCCGGCGAACATCGCGAAGACGACGGTGCCGAAGACGGTGTAGTGGAAGTGGGCGACCACGAAGTACGTGTCGGTCACATGGAAGTCCAGGGCGGGAGCCGAAAGGATGATCCCGGTCAGGCCGCCGAAGAGGAACGTCACGAGGAACCCGATGCTCCAGAGCATCGGTGTCTCGAAGGTCAGGGAGCCACGCCACATCGTGCCGATCCAGTTGAAGAACTTCACCCCGGTCGGCACTGCGATGAGCATGGACATGAAGGCGAAGAAGGGCAGGGCGACGGCGCCGGTGGCATACATGTGGTGGGCCCAGACGGTCATCGACAGGGCCGCGATGGCGATGGTGGCCAGGATCAGGCCCTTGTAGCCGAAGATGGGCTTGCGGCTGAAGACCGGGAAGATCTCCGAGACGATGCCGAAGAAGGGCAGCGCGATGATATAGACCTCGGGGTGGCCGAAGAACCAGAAGAGGTGCTCCCACAGGATCGGTCCGCCGGCTTCGGGGTCGTAGATGTGTGCCCCGAACCGGCGGTCCGCGCCCAGGGCGAACAAGGCCGCGGCCAGGGGCGGGAAGGCCATGATGATCAGCAGCGAGGTGACCAGGGCGTTCCAGGTGAAGATGGGCATGCGCCACATCGTCATGCCGGGGGCGCGCAGGCAGATGATGGTGGTGATGAAGTTGACGGCACCGAGGATGGTGCCGAAACCCGACAGGGCCAGGCCGAAGACCCACAGGTCCCCGCCGACGCCGGGGCTGAACGTGGTGTTCGACAGGGGTGCATACCCGGTCCACCCGAAGGATGCCGCACCTTGGGGGGTGATGAACCCGCCGAGCATGATGAGGGTGCCGAACAGGTAGAACCAGTAGGCCAGTGCGTTCAGGCGGGGGAACGCGACATCGGGAGCGCCGATCTGCAGGGGCACTATGACATTGGCGAATCCGGCGAACAGGGGGGTGGCGAAGACCAGGAGCATGATCGTGCCGTGCACGGTGAACAGCTGGTTGTACTGTTCCTTGGTCTGCAGGATCTGCATGCCGGGTTCGAAGAGCTCGGCACGGATCAGCAGCGCCATGATGCCGCCGATGCAGAACATGACGAAGGAGGTGATCAGGTACAGGTACCCGATCTTCTTGTGGTCGGTCGTCGTCAGCCAATCCACGACCAGTGCGCCCTTGGACGGGACCCGTACCGGGGGCATGACCTCTGCAGGACGGACGGGGTTGTCAACGGCCATTGCATACTCCTGTTGTGGCGGAGGCAGGCCGGTGCATGGTTCCGCACCGCCCGTTGGACCTCGATTGTAGGTTTCCCAGGGCCCATCGGCCAGCCTTCAAGGTGGTGCGGCCAACGCCCGGTGGTCCTGGAGCGGGGCGAGGGTGCAACGCGGTCGGCCGACGATGCAGGAGGTGGTGGCGCATCAGGCCGCCAGGGCCATGTAGGCCACATATGCGGCGACGATGAGGACGAGGACCGCGAATCCGCGTTTGAGGACCACATCGGGCAGGTTGCGCCCGAGCCGGCCGGCCAGGAAGGAGGCCGCCATGGCGCAGATGGCGAATGCCCCGGTCACGCCCCAGTCCAGGTCGAGTCTGCCCCAATGGGATGCCAGGCCGCCGATGGAGTTGATGACGATGATGACCAGCGACGTGCCCACCGAACGCGCCATGGTCAGGCCGAGGACCAGCACAAGTGCGGGCACGATCAGGAACCCGCCCCCCACGCCGAGCAGGCCGGTCAGGAAGCCCACGATGGTTCCCGTGGCCAGGGCCTTGGGGAGGTAGCGGCCCCAGCGGATCCTCCCGTCCGGGGTCCGGTCCCGGCCTTCCCTTGGGGTGGTCGGCAGCAGCATGCGGATGCCTGCCAGGACCATGAGCAGCGCGAAGACGAGCAGCAGGATCTTTTGGTCGAGCATCTTGTTCACGGCCGTGCCGGCAAATGCCGTTGCCGCGCCGCTGGCCCCCATGATGAGCGCCAGCGGCCAGTCCACCGCCTTCCGCAGGCGTGGCAGGACCGCGATGGCCGAGGATGAGCCCACGACGAGCAACGAGCTGGGCACGGCCGCGGAAAGCGGCATCCCCACGCCATAGACGAGGGCCGGCACCGCCAGGATGGATCCTCCGCCCCCGACCAGCCCCAGCAGGGCGCCTACGACGAGGCCGAACACGATGGCGGCGATCATGTCGCTGGGCCCGCCGCGGCGGCCGGCCGCGGAAGCGCCGGGGTCCTAGCCGGCATGTTCGGCGGCCCAGGCGGAGTAGCTTCCTTCCAGCTCCACCACTTCGTAGCCCTCATGGCGCAGCGTGCTGGCCACCACGGAACTGCGCACACCGCTTTGGCAGTACGTGACGATGGTCCCCTCCCCGGGGAGGCGGTCGAGGTTCCACAGGACCCGTCCGCCGTGCAGCTGTTCGGATCCGGGGACGTTTCCCGCTTCATGCTCGCCGGTGGCCCGCACGTCGAGCAGCAGGGCCTTCTCGAATGCGGCGACGTCCCCGGGGGCGACGAGTTGCGGCTTGTGCTGCGGGAGCCCCTCGATGGTGGTGGTGTATCCGGCGACGTCGTCGATGCCCACCCGGATCAGATGGTCCCACATCTGCTGGGCCGCTTCGGGCCCATCCGCCAGCAGGACCACCGCACTCGTGCTCCTCTCGGGGTCGATGGCCCAGGCCCCGTAGGTCGCCAGTCCCTTGTCCGCCGGGAGGTTCAACGCCCCGTCCACGGTTCCGGCGTGCACCTGCCCCTGGTCCCTGGTGTCGACGAAGGTGGCCTCACCGGCGGCCAACGCGGCCGCCAGGTCCCCCTGGCCGACCCGCGGCAGGGGACCGCGGGCACCGATGATGGCCGGACCGGCGAGGTTCTGGCGCTTCATGCGGCCGAAATAGGCGGGTGCGTCGGGTTGTCCTTCAAGGAGCTCGTCGATGAACCCCTGTTCATCGGCGGCGGCAAGGTATGGCCCCCACCAGGCGTGGCGCCGCTCGTAGCCGACCGTGGTCGAGGGCAGGGCTCCAAGCGCCTTGCCGCAGGCGCTGCCGGCCCCATGGGCAGGGAAGACCTGCACGTGATCAGGCAGTGTCAGGAACCTGTCGCGGAGGCTGGCGTACATCTGCCTGGCCCCCTCGAAACGCGTGTCCGAGCCGCCGGCGGCCTCGTCGAGCAGGTCCGGACGGCCCAGATCGCCGCAGAAGACGAAGTCGCCGGAGAGCAGGTAGCCCGCCTCGTCGGCGAAGGCCCCGTCGGCCACGAGGAAGGAGAGATGCTCTGGCGTGTGCCCGGGGGTGTGGACGGCGGTGAGGACGATGTTGCCCACCTGGATGTGTTGGCCATCCTGGAGCTGTTCGGCCTCGAAGGCATATAACCAGTCGGGGCCGCCTTCCCCGGAGACATACATGCCCGCCCCGGTCGCGGCGGCGAGTTCACGGGTTCCGGAGAGGTAGTCGGCGTGGACATGGGTTTCGGCCACCGCCACGATCCGCAGTCCGTTGGCCTGCGCGATGTCATGGTAGACGCCGATGTCGCGGCGGGCGTCCACGACCACCCCTTCCCCGGTGGCCTGGCAGCCGATCACATAGCTTGCCTGGGCGAGGTCGTTGTCGTAGATGCGTTCCAAAAGCACGGTGTTCTCCCTACGGTTTCTTGAACGTGGTCAGGCGCGGCCCTTGAGGATGAGGTTCCAGTAGAGGAAGGGCAGTCCATAGCGCTTCAGGAACCACATGTCCCGGCGTTCGCGGGTCGTGTCGATGAGGGGGATGCTGGGGGCCGGTTGCATGCTGTAGTCGAATTCGGCCAGAAGCATGGTGTGCCGGGAGGTGGTCAACGGGCAGGACGCGTAGCCCCCGTACCGGGCGCCGGGCCGGGAGGAATCCATGACCGAGAGCAGGTTCTCCACCAGGACAGGGGCCTGCTTGCGGATCGCCGCCCCGGTCTTGGAATTCGGGCTCGATCCCGCGTCGCCCAGGGCGAAGACGTCGGGATAGCGGGTGTGCTGCATCGTGTGCTTGTCGATTTCGACGTATCCCCGGGGGTCGGCCGGGTCCGACAGGATGCTGTCCTTGAGCCAGTCGGGGGCCGACTGTGGCGGGACGGCATGGAGCATGTCGTATCCCAGGTCCTCTTCCACGCCGGTGCCGTTGTCGCGGATCCTCACCGACTTCGCGGACGGGTCGATCGCCGTGGCCTCGCTGTTCTTGTGGACCTCGATCCCGTAGCGCGCCACCACCTTCTCGAGCTCGTCGGAAAAGGCCTTGACCCCGAACATGCCCGGGGTGGGCAGGACCAGGACGACGCGGATGTCCCCCAGGACACCTTGTTCCCGCCAGTAGTCGGCTGCCAGGTACGCGATCTTCTGCGGGGCCCCGCCGCATTTGATCGGCCCGGAGGGCATGGTGAACACCGCCGTGCCCGAGCGCATCCCCCGGATCAGTTCCCAGGTCTTGGGGGCCAGGTCGAAACGGTAGTTGCTGGAGGCGGAAGGCGATTCCATGGCCTCTGCCAGCCCCGGGAGCGAATCCCAGTCCAGCTGGATGCCGGGGCACACCACGAGGTAGTCATACCCCACGGGGGCGCCGGAGGAGAGCGTGATGGTGTGGGCCACGGGGTCGACCGCCGCCGCCGAATCCCTGATCCACGCGACCCCTTGTGGCATGACAGATGCCTGGGGGCGCACGGACTCGTGCGCGGGCGCCCGCCCGCCCCCAACCAGTGTCCACAGCGGCTGGTAATAATGCTTGTCGCCGGGTTCGATGACGGCGACATCGGCTTGGCCGGCGTTTCGCAGCCGCGCTGCAACACTGAGTCCGGCGTTTCCGCCTCCGATGACCACGATGCGGTGGTGGATGCCCATGTTTTGCTCCAATCTCTTCGGCGTTCGCCCTGTTTCCGGTGACCGGCACCAGCCAGCCGCCGGGCTGCAAGGGGATGCATTCACAACCCAATGTACGTACATTTGGGTCGAAGTGGAACCCCTGGAGGTGCCCGGCGCCGAGGGGCGTCAGGCGCCGGCGGCTGGGTACGATGTCGTTACCGTGAAGCTGTCGCCGCGGATGAGGGTTTCGCGCCATTCAACGGGTTCGCCGGCCGCGCGGCCCAGGCGCTCGATGAAGAACGCGGCCGATCCGGGCGCGCAGTCCAATCTCCTGGATTGCGGTGCATCGGTGGTGATGGCATGCAGGTGTTCGGTTCCGGAACTCAAGGTGATCCCGCATTCGGTCTGCAGCACCTCGTAAAGTGCGGTGTGGCTGAGGTCGGCCTCCAGCACTGGCGCCGCCAGCGACGCCGGCAGCCAGGCGTCGTCGGCGGCGATGACAGTGCTGTCGGCGAACCTCCTGCGGGAGATGAACACCAATTCGGTCCCCGCCGTCAGCCCGAGATGCCCCGCTGCTGCGGGATTGGCGCCAAGGCCGATCGCCTCCACTTCGCTGCGCTGCGCCATCCCCGTCCTCTCGACCGCGGCAAACAGGCTGTAGACCGGCCCGTAGCGGTTTTCGTCGGCGACATCCACCACCAGTGAAGGCCTGCCAGGGCGGGCCGTGACCAGGCCTCCCCGCCGCAGGGGCCCCAGCGCGGCACGGATCGTGGCGCGACTGACGCCATACTCCCTGGCCAGCAGCAACTCGCCGGGAAAACCCTGGGCGAAATCCCCCCGTCCGATGCGTGCCCTCAGGTCATCCTGGACGCGCGTCCACAGGGGGGTTCGCTTCGCCCCCGCCGGGGCCTTGGCCTGGGTCATTAATGCCGCCTTCACCGTGGAGCCATCCTGGAACCGCTGGCACTGCGGTCTTCGGTTTGATGGTATCGCCGACCAGGACGGGCCGTCGCCGATGGTTTCCGCGGCCAGGGCCGGGCCGGGTTCAGATTCTGACGTAGGCCGCGCCCTCGAACTGGGCCTGCGTCAGATGCGATACCGCCGCGGGCACCACCCCCACCCCGGGTTCCAGATCGCGTGGCGACAGGTCGATGGAACGCATACTGTTTGCGCATGCGGATACCACCATCCCGGGGCCGCCCAACAGGCCACGTATCTCCCGGGCGAGACCGCCTCCGGCGCGCAGCTGGGCAACAGCCGGGCCCTGGACGATGATCTCGATCTCCACATCGGGCATCTGCTCGCGGGCATTCAGGGCCACCCGCAAGGCCCCCCGCATGCCCGGTTCCCCGGGGACGGCCGATCCGGCCAGGTGCAGCAGGAGTCTTTTCATCGTTGGCTCGCTTTCATTGGGTTTCGGGATTGCGCCTCGTGGCTCCCGCCACCACACCGGGGGCGGCGGCGTATCACGCGGACCCACCAGGACAACAGGCCAAGGCCCAGCAGGGCCGGCCAGGCCCAGCCGGGGATGGCCGCGTCGATCCGGGCGGTGGCTGCCGATATCTGCTCCATCATCGAGGTGGAGATCATTTCCGGTGCGGTGACCAGGCCGCCGGTGGAGAGCATTACGATTCCGACGACGATGGTCAGGGACCCGGCCAGCAGGTGGTTGGTGTGAAGCCGCAGGGGCCCCACGCGCAGGCTGCGTCCTTTCAGCCATCCCATCTTGAAACCCCCCGTGCGCCGGATGAGGGCGGCGGCCAAAAGGACCGGAATGATCATTCCCAGCGCGTAGCTGGCCAGCAGCATTCCCCCGCCCAGGGCGCTTCCACCGGCAAGGACGAGGGTCAGGATCGCCCCGAGCACGGGGCCGGTGCAGAAACCGGCAACGCCGGCGACGGTCCCCAGCAGCACGGCGCCCGCCACGGAGGCGGACGCACCACCCCGCGCTTGCCGCCGGCGCCAGGGCAGCAACCGGGACAAGTCGAAGCCCCCGCCCAGGACCTGGACCACGCCGAGCGCGACGATGACCCAGGCGGAGATGAGCATCAGGAGGCGCCGGTCCACGGCCAGGAAACCCCCAAGCCAGCCGATCCCCAGGCCCAGGGGCACGAGTGTGGCCAGCATGCCGGCGAGGAACGCCAGTCCCAGCACCCAAAGCCTGCGGGTGGAACTGGCGGCATGGGCAAAGAATGCCGGCAGCAGGAGGGCATTGCAGGGACTGAAAAGCCCCAGCACCCCCCCGGCGAAGGCGAAGACCAATCCGGCCTCCACCGGCTAGCCCGCGCCTTCGGTGGTTTTTTGGAGTTCGGCGTCAATGGCCTGGACGAAGTTCTCCGTGGGCTGGGCACCGACGAAGGGGCTTTGGTTGATCAGGAACACCGGGGTGCTGGCAACCCCAAGTGACCTGGCTTCGTTGATGTTCCGCTCCACTGCGTCCTTGGCTTGCCGCGAGTCCATGTCGGAGAGGAACCGATCCCCGTCCAGGCCCAGGTCCTCGGCCGTTGACTTGAGGTTCGCATCGCCATAAGCCGAGGCAGATGCGATGCTGCCGCCCTTGGCCATGCGCGCGTGGAAGGCCTGGTAGCCACCCTGCATCGCAGCAGCCTGCCCCGCACGCGCGGCCACCAGGGAGGTTTGGCCGAAGACATCCAGGTCACGCCACTCGATGCGCAACTGCCCGCTGTCGACGTACTTGTCCATGAGCTGGGGGAGCGTCCCATCCGTCCACTTCGCGCAATAGGGGCACTGGAAATCCGTATATGCCACCATCACAACGGGCGCATCGACACTGCCGACCGCCGTTTCATCCCCCGGCTCCAACCGGGCGACATCCGTGGGGTCCTTCTCCCCCGCCGGTTCCGTGGGTCCTTGGCTCGTGCCGGCCGGGGCCTGCGCCGCGTCCCCCGGGGACGGGAGCTGCAGGCCGATGAGCAGCCCGATGACCAGGGCAACGGGTATGGGCGCGATCCAGATCCAGGGCACCCCCTGCCCCCGGGCCGTGCGTTGTCCCCCGTCGTGGTGCATGTCTGGCATGTCCTTCATTGGCTGCCTTTCGGTCATGGTGGGCTACTATGATGCATAGTAGCTACTATCCTTGATAGTAGAAGCGGGTGGGGGAATCAAGTTCCCGACCCGGAACCGAAACTCCTGGAGGAACCGATGCGCAAGCCCGATGGCCCACTGCCCGCCGCGCGTCGTCGGCTCGTCCTCTCCATGGCCGCACTCTCCCAGTGGACATGGCGGCAGTGGGCCATCGCGGCCGCCTGGGCGGCCGCGGTGGCCCTGCTCCTGGGATTTGCCACCGTCCTCATCCCGAACGAGGTCTTCAGCCGCGAGATCCCCCCGACACCCTGGAGCTATCCCACGTGGATCACCACCTCGGTGCTGAGCGGAATGCTCATGGCAACCTACGCAAGACCACCTGGCCGGGAAACCCCCGCCGGGCGCCTTGCCGGGCGCGGATCCCGCTGGGGGATCACCGGCGGCTTCCTCGCCTGGTTTGCCATCGGCTGCCCCGTGTGCAATAAGATCGCCCTGTTGGCCCTGGGGTACTCGGGGGCGGTGGCATACTTTGCGCCGTTGCAGCCCTGGCTCGCAGCGGTGGCACTGGTTTCGACCATCATCGCGCTGGCCTACCGCCTGTCGGGTCAAATCGAATGCGCGATGCCCCAACGCCAGGCAGGGCATCTTGAAAGGGTGGACAGGTGAGCGAACCGCAGGACCGTTCTCCGGTGGCAGCCCCGGAAGCCGAAGACCGGCCCGGACTGCCCAGCCCGCCCTTCGGGCCCGGCACACCACCGGGCATGGGCCCCTTGGAAAAAAGGGTCCTGGATGTCCTCTGGCGCACGAAGCGGGCCAATTCGGCCCGGGGTGTGCTCGAAGAGCTCGGAGCCGCAGGCGGACCCCCTCCGGCGTATACGACCATCGCCACGGTCCTGGGGCACCTTGTTGAAAAAGGCCTGGTAACCAGGGCCCGGGTATCGAATGCATGGACCTACGAGGCAGCCCTTTCGGGATGCGAATACTCAGCCGCACAAATGGCGGCGTGCCTGGAGGACACTAACGACCGGCAAAGGTGCCTCTCCAACTTCCTCGGGCTGCTCCGCCCCGAGGACATCTCCCTGCTGAGGGATTTGATCTAAAGCCCACACACCCCATGCGGGCCAGCCCGCCTCCCGGGGGATGAGAATGCGTCGTTGGATCCGGGCGCCCGTGCATAGATCCCGTGCCCGGCTGCGGCAAACCCGTATTGGCAGGTTTCCTTGCAATTGCCAGACCGGCACGAGTACGTTCACGACATGGCCATCCCATGCACCCGCAACCCGGAAGTCGGCTCCTGACATGAGCAGGGCGCAGAACCTCCCCACTAGGGGAAAGGGCACTTCCCGCACCATTACCCTTCCCGGCCTGCTCTTGGGAATTGGCCTGGGCGGATTCGTCGACGGGATCCTGCTGCACCAGATCCTCCAGTGGCACCACATGCTCAGCAGGGTTGCGTCCCCTGGAGTGGTGTATTTTCCCTAGTCAGCGAGTTGCCCGCTTAAAGTAGCGAGCCATCGTGCGATGGTCAGTGAGTACCGATCAAAGAACTCACGGAAAGACACAAACACACGATGGCTCTAGACCAGTCTGCCCTTCTCGAACTCCTCGGACAACTCAAGCTCACCGATGTCCCCGACCGGATCCGCACCGCGACCGAAACCCTGTACCAGCAGCTCATCGAGGCCGAGGCGACCGCGTTCATCGGCGCCGCCCCCTTCGAACGCACCGAGGATCGGAACACGCAGCGCAACGGCTCCCGGCCCAGGACGCTGAGCACCACCGCCGGGGACCTGAACCTGAAAATCCCCAAGCTGCGCAACAGCTCATTCTTTCCGGCCGTGCTCGAACGCCGCCGACGGGTGGACCAGGCCCTCTACGCCGTGGTGATGGAGGCCTACCTGCACGGAGTCTCCACCCGCAAGGTCGATGACCTGGTCCTCTCCGCCCTGGGCTACCCATACGTCTTTCTCGACGCGACCTACTGCGAAGCCCGTGTGGGGCACCGGGTGGTGTCGCAGGCGATCGTGGTCGCCTTCGGCGTTGCCGCAGACGGACGCCGGAGGTCCTGGGCTTCGACGTCGGGGACAGCGAGAACGAGGTGTTCTGGACGTCGTTCCTGCGGTCCCTGAAGACGCGCGGCCTGGGCGGCGTCCTGCTCGTGATCTCCGATGCGCACACGGGTCTGAAGAAGGCCGTTGCGACCGTGTTCCAGGGCGCGGCGTGGCAGCGTTGTAGGGTGCATTTCATGCGGAACGTGCTCTCGATAGTGCCGAAGGGATCCCAGGAGATGGTCGCCTCGATCATCCGCACCGCCTTCGCCCAGCCCGACGCCGAGCACGTGAACTCCCAGTTCGACGAGGTGGTCCGGATGCTGGGCAAGTCCCATCCGAAGGTCGCCGAGATGCTCGGCGACGCACGCCACGACGTGCTCGCGTTCACCGGGTTCCCGAACCGGCATTGGCGCCAGATCTGGAGCACGAATCCCAACGTTATCTCCAGCCCATCCGAACGCGTCTTCGACGTCTGTCACGACGGGGCTGCATGCTATGCGGACCGTGCCAGACGTGGTTATCTCCGGTGTATCCATGACGGAACCAACTGGAGGACCAATGCTGGTGCAACGAGTGATCATTCCCGGATCAAGGGTCGAATCGTGGACGGTGCTCGGGGACGACGACGTCCCGGTGGACGCTATCGAGGCATATCTGGCATTCCTGAGCGCCGTCGATCGGTCACCGAATACCGTCAAGGCCTATGCGCATGATCTGAAGGACTACTTCACGTTCCTCTCCTGCCGCGGCCTTGACTGGCAACGGGTCTGTTTGGAGGACATCGGCCGGTTCGTGGAATGGCTCCGCCTGCCGCCGGCCGGGCGGACGGGAGAGGTCGTCGTGTTGCCCCTGGGCTCCGCGCTAGTCGGGCCCGCGACCATCAACAGGAAGCTCGCCGCGGTTGGCTCCTTCTACCAGCATCAGGCGCGGCACGGGGTTGAGTTGGGGGACTTGCTGGTGACGTGGGCCGCCCCGGGCCGCAGAACGGGGTGGAGGCCCTTCCTGCACCACATCAGCAAGGGGCGCCCGCAACGGCGCCGGGCCATCACGCTCAAGGTCCCCTCCCGGCTGCCCCGCGTGTTGGCGATCGAGGAAGTCCAGCCCATGAGCAGCAGCACCTACCGCGGCGCTCTCTACCGCTGGCTGGAACGCTGCCAGGTTCACGACGAACACGGCGACCCGGCCCACCTGACCCCGCACCAGTGGAGGCACACGCTGGGAACACGACTGATCAACAAGGACGTCCCCCAGGAAGTCGTCCGCCGCATCCTCGACCACGACTCCCCGCAGATGACCGCCCACTACGCCCGCCTCCATGACACCACGATCCGGCGCCACTGGGAGAAAGCCAGGAAGATCGACGTCAGCGGCGCGACCGTCGTACTGGATCCCGAGAGTGTCCTGGCCGAAGCTGCTTGGGCCAAGCAGCGGCTGGGCCGGGCCACTCAGGCGCTACCCAACGGATTCTGCGGTCTCCCGGTTCAGAAGACCTGCCCCCATGCCAACGCCTGCCTGACTTGTCCCATGTTCATCACGACCGCCGAATTCCTGCCCCAGCACCGGGAACACCGCGTCCAGGCCCTCGAGATCATCAGTGCCGCCGAGGCACGGGGACAAACCCGGCTCGTCGAGATGACCCGGCAGGTCGCCGAGAACCTCGAGACCATCATCGTCACCCTCGAAGACGAATCCACCGAACCGGAGGCGACCACCGATGGCGGTTGACAACACAGAGCGCCTCGCGGAGGCCGCACGCAACCGCCACGAACTCGCGCGGTCCAAGACGATCAGGACGCTCAGGGAAATGGAGATCTCCGGCTCTCTTGTCACTTTCGAGGCCGTGGCCCGCCATGCCGAGGTCTCCCGGGCGTTTCTCTACACCCAGCCCGACCTCCGTGCGGAAATAGAACGTCTACGCGAAGCCACCCGGCGCACACCCACACAGCCGGTCCCCGTAGGCCAACGTGCAACGGGTGCGTCGCTGCTGGTCCGATTGCGGTCCGCCAACGAACGGGTCCGCGCACTCACGGACGAAAACACGAAGCTCCGCCGTCAACTAGCCGGTGCACTTGGTGAACGACGAGTCGTTCAGCCGACACGGAACGCGTCACCCGGAAAATGAGGATCACGCTTGGAGAACAAACCACGCACGAAAAACGGTCGAGAACACCTCAGGCAGCAGCGTCGACGACACCGTCCACGACGCAAAAGCCCACGTCAGAAGCAGACAACGTGAGCCGACTGAAGATAACCATGGAGCGGGTCAATAAGGAGATCAAGAGACGAACCGATGTCGTCGGGGTCTTCCCCAACCCCGCGGCCCTGCTGCGGCTTGCCGGCGCGGTCCTGGTGGAGCAGCACGACGAGTGGGAAGCCGGGGACCGCCGCTATCTCTCGGAGACGTCCATGGCCGCTCTCGAGGCGGTGGACACGGTACCGGCCGCGACCGTGGAGGAAGGGATTTTGCTCCCCGAACTCACTACCGCATAATCAGATCACTGACCCGCACGGTGTCGAGGTAAACTCCACCACTCCACGGGACGTGACCGGGATGCGCGGTGCCTCGCCGCTCATGAGAGGTACCGACAATGAAGGGCACTATGGGTCATATTGCATGATAGTGCCCACGAGTTGTGACAGACCAGATGTCAGAAGGCAGCCTCACTCGCCCGCCAGAGCGTGAATGTCGTTGCTGCCGACTTCTGAAAATGACAACAGGACCGGCGCGACATTCCGGGCACGAAAAGAGGCCCCGCGGTTTCCCTGCGGTGCCTCCCGGCAAACGTTCGTTTGATGAGATTTTCAGCGCATGGTTCGCTGGATCGAACGCTCTTTTGGTGCTGGTGCGCCCACGTGGGGGGTCACCTGCTGGTGATGTCTTCGAGTGCGGCTTCGAGGCGGGCATCGGCGTCGTTGGCGACGTCGCGTGTGGCGTCGGTGGAGCTGAGCTGAACCATGGTCTGGGGGTCGATGGACTCGATGGTGGTTTCGGTTGCCCCGGGGGCGCGGCGGACGACGACGTTGCAGGGAAGGAGGGCCCCCAGTTCTGGTTCGGCGGTGATGCCGCGTTGGGCGAGTTGCGGGTTGCAGGCACCGAGGATGATGTAGTCACCGAGCGCATCCCCGTTCTCCTGACCGAGTTTTTGGGTGAATGTGGCCCTGACATCGATCTCTGTCAGGACGCCGAAGCCCTGCTCGGCGAGGGCACTGCGGGTGCGTTCGACGGCTTCGTCCCAGGCGAGGGGGACGGTAATGGTGTGGGTATAGGCCATGTCGGATCTCCTCGGGTACAGGGTTGATGTTGTCCGCCACGCTACTGCTCTGTGTGGCGTGGTGGAACCCATTCGGCGGTCGCGGGGTCGCGTCCGGTGTGTGTTTCGTACATGCGCAGTGCCACAACAACAGCCGATGCCGCGCTGAGGGCGGCGGCGACCCAGACGGCCGCGCGCAGACTGGAGGCGTCGGCGAGCAGGCCTCCGAGAAGCGCGCCGGCGGCGCCGTGGGCGTCGGGCGTAGGTCGTACTGTTCGGCGAGGTAGCCGGCGAACAGGGACGTTGCGGCGATAACCCCGTAGCCCGTGGCTTCGTTCAGGCCCATGGCCAGTCCGCGGCGGTCCGGGCCGACGAGGTCGATCTTCATCACGACCGTCGTGGACCAGGCCAGTCCCTGGTTGATGCCGAGCAGGGCGTTCGCGGCGACCACCTGGCCCCAGCCCGGTGCGAGGATGAGCATGATCGGCACCGGGACGGCGAACAGCCAGCCGGCCAGCAGGACCGGCTTGCGTCCGTAGCGGTCCGAGAGCGTCCCGGCGAATCAGTTCGAGGCAGCCTTGGTGAGGCCGAAGGCGGCCACGTACGCGAAGACGAACGTGTAGCCCGCGAGTGCGAACTCGGACTTCGCGAGCAGTGGCAGCACCGTCTGCTGTCCGATCATGCCGCCGACGAGGGCGTTGACGGCCACCAGCGGGGCGAACTGCGCGGCGTTGGCGCGCAGTCCCAGTGTCGGCAGGCGTGCCGTGGTGGTGTTCATGAGGGGGCTCCAGACGGCGCTGGCGCGGCTAACCGGTTCGGGGAGTCAGGCCTGCTGGGTTCGTTGTGCTTTGAGTTTGGCCCGTACCTCGGTCATGTCCAGTGCCTTGACGCTGGTGATGACTGCCTCGAGGTCGGCGGTACGCAGGGCGCCGGGCTGGCTGAAGACCAGCACGCCGTCGCGGAAGGCCATCAGCGTCGGGATGGAGGTGATGGCGGCGGCGGCGGCGAGGCCCTGCTCTGCTTCGGTGTCGACCTTGCCGAAGAGGATGTCCGGGTGCTGCTTTGAGGCGGTTTCGTAGGTGGGGGCGAACATGCGGCAGGGCCCGCACCAGTTGGCCCAGAAGTCGACGAGGACGATCTCGTTGTTCTCCAGGGTCTGCTCGAAGTTCTGTTCGGTGAGGTTGACGGTGGCCATGGTGTGCTCCTATGGTCCGGTGGTTGGTGGGTTAGGGCGTTTCGGCCGTTCCCGGTGCGGGGGACGGGGGTGTCTTGCGTAGTGGGCAGGCGGGGATGGCGAACCAGCACAGAGCTGCTGCTGCGGCGAGTGCCGCGGCGGTGATGCCGACGAGGAGGTTGGCTGGGGAGGGCAGTTCCTGCATCAGCACGAAGACGCCCATGGCGAGGACGAAGAAGCCGAAGCCCCGGCGCAGGGCCGACTCGGGGATGCGTCCGGCCAGGCGGGCTCCTGCGAGGGAGCCGATGATGGCGGCGGCGGTCACGCCGAGGGTGAGGGGCCAATCCAGGTTTAGGGCGGTCAGGTGTCCGGCGAATCCTGCCATGGAGTTCATCGCGATGACCAGCAGCGACGTGGCAACGGCCGTGGCCATCGGCAGACCGCCGAGCAGGACGAGCGCGGGCACGATCAGGAACCCCCCGCCGGCGCCGACGAGCCCGGTCAGCAGTCCGACGGCCCCGCCGGTCAGAAGGGTTTTTGCCATTGGCATGTCCACGGTTGGATCTGCCGCGCTGGTTGCGCGTCGTCCCCGGATCATGGCCGCGGAGGTGGCCAGCATCATGGCCGCGAAGGCGACCATGAGGACCGTTCCGGGGATGTGGTTGCCCACGGTGCCTCCGGCGAAGGCCCCGGCCATGCCCGCGGAGCCGAAGAGGAGCCCGGTCTTCCATTTCACGCGGCCGTTTCTGGCGTGGTTCCCCGCGCTGGCCAATGAGGTCACGCCGACGACGAACAGGGACATGGTGATTGCCTGTTGTGGTTCGAGCCCGGCGACGTAGGTGAGGATCGGGACGGTGAGGATGGACCCCCCGCCGCCCAGGAGGCCGAGCGAGAGCCCGATCAGTACCGAGAGCAGGAGGATCACTGCGAGCGTGACGGTCATGGTGGTCCTTGTCAGGAAAGGGAGCAGGCGGGAAGCAGGGGGGGCTTGGGGACAGGATGCCTAGGTGGTGGACAGGCCGGCTTGCTGCCAGGCGCTCATGCCCCCGGCCATGGTGTCCGCGGCGAAGCCGGCGGCGTTCAGGGCGTCGGCGACGCGCGCGCTGCGGTTCCCGCTGCGGCACACGACGATGACCGGGCGGTCCTTGTCGATCTCGCCCAGGCGGGCGTTGAGGTCCCCCATGGGGATGTGGAGGGCGCCGGGGATCATGCCGTCGGCGACCTCGAAGTCCTCGCGGACGTCGAGGACCTGGTCGCTGTCCCGGCGGGCCGCGGCCTGCTGGATGTCGATCTCGCTCATGTGTCTTTCCTTCCGGATCATTTGTATTTTTTTGGGGTCGTGGGGCCGTGTGGCAGGGGGATGCCGCACGGCCCCGGTTCATGGGCCAGCCCCGGTGGGCGTCCGGAGGGGGACGATCCCGGGCTGGGTTCTAGTTCCGGGCCGGCAGCTGGTCGATTGCGGTCCGGGCGGTGGGTTCGGCGGCGGTCTTGTTCCAGGGCATCTTGGATAGTGCCTGGCCCATGGCGCAGGTGTTGGTTGCGGCCGAGAAGGTCAGCCCGGTGCCGATGGCGCCGGCGAGCAGGCGCAGCTTCGGGGAGACGAACCTCCCGGCGACGAGGCCGGCGACCACGAGGGAGCCGGCGGCCAGGCGCACCTGTCGTTCGAGGTCCCAGCGCTGGGTGCCGCGGACGACGTCGCCGCCGGCGGAGGCGAAGCCCGGAACGCCGCCGGCCAGGACCAGGGCGGTGCCGATTCCAGCGCCGTCGAGGCGCGTGCGGGCCTGCTCGGCCCGGACGCCGGACTGGCACACCAGCACCACGCGGCTACCCAGGCGCTCGGCGAGCTCGTCGGCGTGCTCGGACAACAGCGCCAGCGGCACGTTGTAGGAGCCACGGATGTGCATGGTCTCGAATTCCGCGGCGGAGCGGACGTCGAGGACGACCAGGTCCTCGTGCTGGTCGATCCATCCGCGCAGGGTCGCGGCGTCTAGGTCGGTTACGGTGGGGGTTGCGGATGCCAAGAGGACCTCTTCCTGTCGAACGAATATGTCCTTAAGAGCCTGCCACATACCCCTGGGGGTATGCAACAAACCCTAGGGGGTATAGAATCGGACAGGAACAAGACCATCCGAGGAGAACCGCCATGCAGCTCGACAGCCACCGAACTCAAGCCCGTCGTCAACCGTCTCAAACGAGCCCAGGGCCAGCTGGCAGCGGTCACCCGCATGCTGGAGGGGGGGAGCGACTGCAAGGATGTCGTGACGCAGCTTTCCGCGGTCTCCAAGGCGCTGGACAAGGCCGGCTTCGCGATCATCGCCTCCGGGCTGGAGCAGTGCCTGGCCAGCGAGGACAACTCGATGGACAAGAAGGACCTGGAAAAGCTCTTCCTGTCCCTGGCCTAAAAGCCACATTCCCGGTTCGGCGGTTCCCGGACACGCAACAGGGCGTCCTGCATCATGCGGGCGCCCTTTTTTCGTCTCCGGTGGGATGCATCCGTGTGCGTGGGTTCCGGCGCGTGCCGGGGGACCGCGCGGCTTCCGCGTGTTCGGCGCTGCAGCGTGGGGGACGGGCCGCGGGGGTCGCATGGGGGGCGCGTGCTTCGGTTGCGAAGTGCCGCAGGCACCAAAGGGACGCCCCGCAGATCGCCGGGGCGTCCCTTTCCTTCCTGCCCGGCCGTCATAGCCGGCCGGGGCGGGTTATGCGTTGGCTGGCTGCGAGGCCTTCCAGTTGGCCCAGGCGGCGTAGCTGCCGTCGAGTTCGACGACGTCGTGCCCTGCCCGGCGCAACGCGCTGGCGGCCACGGAGTTGCGCACACCGCTTTGGCAGTAGGTCACGATCGTGCCCTCGTCGGGCAGCTCGTCCTGGTGCCAGAGCACGCGGCCGGCGCTGAGCTGGCGGGAGCCGGGGATGTGTCCGTCGGCGTGCTCGGTCTTGTTGCGCACGTCCAGCACCAGTGCCGCGTCGAAGTCCTCGAGGTCCTCGGGCTGGATGATCCGCGGGACCGCGGTGGGCAGGCCCTGCAGGTCGGTGACATAGCCGGCGACCTTGTCGATCCCGACCCGGATGAGGTGGTCCCACAACTGCTGGGCCTGCTCCTGGTCCCTGGCGAGCAGCACCAGCGGGCGGTCATCCGTTTCGGGGTCGATGGCCCACGCGCCGAAGCTGGCGACCTTGGTGCCGGCCGGGATGTTCACCGACCGTGCGACGGTGCCCGGGTGGACCTCGTTGTTCGGGCGCGTGTCGACGAAGGTGACCGTGTCGTCGTCGATGTCGCCAGCGACCTGGGCGCTGGGCAGCTCCTGCAGGGCGTCGCGTTCGCCGATGACGGCGGGGCCCTGGCGGTTCTGGCGCTTCATCCGCGAAAAGTACGCGTGGGCATCGGGCTGGCCCTCGAGCAGCTCGTCGATGAATCCCTGCTCGTCGCCTGCTTCCAGGTACTTACCCCACCAGGAGTAGAGGCGTTCGTAGCCGACGGTGGTGGAGGGCAGTGCGCCGAGCGCCTTGCCGCAGGCGCTGCCCGATCCGTGGGCCGGGAAGACCTGGACCAGGTCCGGCAGCGCCAGGAAGCGGTCGCGCAGGCTGGCAAAGAGCTGCTTGGCCCCCTCAAAGCGAGTGTCCACGCCGCCGGCCGCCTCGTCGAGCAGGTCCGGTCGGCCGAGGTCCCCGGCGAAGACGAAGTCCCCGGAGAGCAGGTAGCCGGGCTGGTCGGCAAAGGCCCCATCGGTCACCAGGAACGAAAGATGCTCCGGGGTGTGCCCGGGGGTGTGGATGGCCTTGAGCGTGATGTTGCCGATGGCCAGGGTTCCACCGTCGTGCAGCCGGTTGGCCTCGAAGCCGTACTGCCAGTCCTCCCCGCCTTCCCCGGAAACATGCATCTCCGCTCCGGTGGCCTCAGCCAGCTCGCGGGTCCCGGAAAGGTAGTCCGCGTGGATGTGGGTCTCGGTCACCGCGACGATCTTCATCCCGTTGGCCGCGGCCAGGTCCAGGTAGGGGGCGATGTCACGGCGGGCATCGACCACGATTGCCTCGCCCTTGCGCTGGCAGCCGATGAAGTAGCTCGCCTGGGCCAGGTCCTCGTCATAGATCCGTTCGAGCAGCATGTGATCTCCTTGATGATCGTTTCGACACCCCAGGGGGTATCCGTTCCTGATCAACAAGAATACCTAGGGGGGGTATCCCGCAAGGACCTTCGATAAAATCTGTATACCCGTGGGGGTATGCTGGATTTTGAAGGCGGCAGTACCGCAAGAGCCAAAAGGAATGGGGACGAAAGATGTGCCGAGCAGTCACATGCAGGAAATGTGGCAAGACGACATGGGCCGGGTGCGGCAACCATGTCGAGCAGGTCATGCGCAACGTGCCGAAATCCAACCGTTGCACGTGCGGTGCCTCCGCGACCCCACCGGAGGCAAAGCGGTTCGCCGGCACCGGATGGCTCGGCAGACTTTTCAGTCGGGACTAGGTTGTGATCCCGCGGGGTGGTGTCCACCGCGAGTGATTTTTTCGGGCCCCGGCCAAAGGTGGGATCGTCATTGTGGACCAATTGCCTGGTTCTGTGGCATGCGGACACTTCTTGGCCGGGCCAGCGTGCGCACCGCGTCTGGCCACCATTTCCGCTTTGGGAAACACCGGCCGCGTTTTGGGAACAGGGGAGTGGATTCCAGGCACGGCACGCGCCGGTCGGCTACGCGGGGCCGAACGCGGATCTGCAGGTCCCGATGGCTGGGGACCCGGGATGCGCGAGGCCCACATCGGCCACGGGCCCGGTGGGACCGAGGTAGAACGGCCCGGATCGGACTGTAGCTGGCGAACGCCAGGGCGGGCTGTGGGCGGTTAATTCCCGCTGATCGGCAGTCCGGCGCTTGCGGCGTCGGTGAACATGGCATCGATGTGCACGACGTCTTTGCCGGCGCGTTGCAGCAGGCTCGCGGCGATGCCGGAGCGGTACCCGGAGGCGCAGTGCACCCATAGCCTGCCCGGGGGGACGTCGGCCATGCGGGGCAAAAGTTCGTGGACGGGTATGTTGACGGCTCCCCTGATATGGGACTTGTCGAATTCGTCCGAGCGCCGCACGTCGAAGATGATGTCGTCGCCGGTAGTGCCGTGGGGCACCTTTTCCCAACCGACGCGTGGATACTGGGAGGTATCCGCGTCGGGGGCCCATTCGCCGGGGCCGTCGCCGATGGACGCGTCGGGTGAATCGATGCCGATGCGTGACAGGTCGCGGATGGCGTTATCCACCTCCTCGTGTGTTCCCACCAGCGTCAGCTTTTCGTTCCAGGGCAGCACCCATCCGAGGTAGCCGGTGAAGCTGGAGCCGTCGCCGTATTCGAAGCTGACGGATCCACTGAGGTGGTTGCCGGAGAACGCGACCCTGTTGCGCAGGTCGATGACCCATCCACCTTCGCCGAGACGGCGGGTGATTTCGTTGGCGTCGACGGATTCGGGCACGGTCAGGTCAGGCGAACCGGGGCCTTGGAGGTTCAACGGGCTCATGTGCGCGTAGTAGGCCGGGTATGCGGTGAGGTTGGCAATCAGCGCGGTGACGAAGTGGTCCTCGTCCGGGTCTGTCAGGGCGTGGTTCTGCCGTTCCTGTTCGGCGATCGTGGAGGAGTCCACCCCTGTGGCCGGTCCGCTGGAGCAGAAGGAACCGAAGCCGTGGGTCGGGTACAACTGCGCGTCGGGCGCGGCTTCTCCGACGAGACGACGCGCCGATGCGTATTGCTCCCGGGTCAGCATCTCGGTGTCTTCGTCGCTGACCAGATCCGTCCGCCCGACGGACCCGTATAGCAGGCTTCCTCCGGAGAAGACTGCCTCCTCGCCATCATGGCCGACGATGTACGACAGGTGCGTATGGGTATGGCCCGGGGTCGCCAGGGCCCGCATGGTCAGCTTGCCGATGTGGATGACCTCGCCGTCCGCGATGGGTGTTCGCTCGTAGTCCAAGGGGTCCGCGGCGTTGACCAGGTATTGCGCCCCGTGGGCCCGGGCCAGCTTGAGGCCGCCCGTGAGGTAGTCGTTGTGGATATGTGTCTCGGCGATGTGGGTGATGCGCACCCCGGCCTCGCGCACGGCGGCTTCGAGCCGGTCCGTATCGCGTTGCGGGTCGATCACCAGTGCGCTCGAGCCGTCGTGTACCAGGTAGCTGCGATCGCCCAGCTGGGGTGTATCGATGGTGATGATGTTCATGGGGGTGCTCCTAGTGCTGATGCCTTCCACAGGCTTCCCGATGCCAGTGCCTAGGAGCATAGTCCGAGGACCAACGGCCTGCATCCCTTCGGGGGGGTGCCGGGCCCCTAAACACCGGTCAGAGAATCCCGAAAAGCGTTCGTTTCCTAAGAAGTCTGATTCCGGCCGCCACTTTCACGAGGGCCGCTACCGCCGGTCGGCTCCCGAAAGCCTTGCAAGGATGTCCAGCCCCTGCGGACTGCCCGGCCAGTTCCTTTCCAACGCCGGGAAACCAGAGTGCCTGATCACGGAACGCAGGACGAGGGCGACGATGACGACGTCGTCCGCGTAGCCGATGACGGGCAGGAAGTCCGGGACCAGGTCGATGGGGAGCACCAGGTAGATGAGTAGCAGTACCAGCATGAACCGCACGCGGGCCGGCACTGCCCGATCGGCCATCATCCGTCGGATCAAACGCAGCAGGTCCGGCAACAGCCTCAGCGCATCGCCGAAGGTGACGGTGTCGGGATGCTTGCGCGCATACACCCACAGGGCTGCCAAAAGGGCCAGGTAAAGCAGCAGGAAACCGCCGACGGTGCCCGCCATCAGTTGCCACCACATCCGTGTCCTCCAATCGACTCGATTTCGCGACAGCCGCAGCGACCACGACTTACGTCTGGTTTCACCCGTCAGGCCACGCTCCCGCCACGCACGGAGCCGTTCAGCGGCCCGAGACCCACCCCGGGCCCTTCGGCCGGATCGACAAGGCCTGCATCTTCGCGTTTTCGTGCCCGGCCCCGCATCCGTCTGAGCCGCCGCGCCGGTACCGTGAAGGCCACCGCTTCGGAGTCCATGACCTGCACCACCGGCTAGGCCTGCCGGGGCCGCGGGTCCTCGGCAGGATCGGCCGAGCGGGTCTTGTGGGCACCGTATTCGTGCCAGGTGAGCCAGACGATGAAGATATCGAAAACCGTCAACAAGGCCATTGCCCAGGAGAAGGCCACCGCCATCTGGTACCCCTGGTAGACGATGAACGCCAGCAGGAAGGCGATCATCCATGGATAGGCCCAGAGCTTGTCCCGCAGCACCGCCCAGACCAGCACGATCTTCACCAGCCCGTGCAGCAGCAGGTAGACCGCAGCGAAGATGCTCGCCGAGACCGTCATCGCCCCGGCGGCGTCCCGCAGCGCGTTGGCCACGAGATCCCCGGGGTCCTCGATGAGCTCGTGCTGGGTGATGACCCGGACCAGGGAACCGATCCGGTCGGGTGGGACCAGCAGGAACAAGATTCCCCCGACCAGCTCCAGGAGGCCGTCCAGGCCTTTCAGGACCAGGCTGACCTTAAACGTCTTGTCCAGCCAGTTCCCGGCAAACAGGGTGCGCTGCATCATTCCTCCGGCCTGTAACGGCGGTTACAATCTTGATTGTGGCACATGAACTGAAGTGGGTCCTCGTTTTCTTCCAGGTTCCCGCCGAACCCTCCCGTTACCGGGTGGCGGTATGGCGCCAGCTGCGCCGCACCGGGGCGGTGCCGGTCTCCCCGGGTGTTTGGACCCTGCCGGCCGGGTCCGCCATCGACCCCGGCCTTGAACAGGCTGCCGAACTGTGCCGCGAGGGCGGAGGGACCTTCGCGCTCATCGACGCTTCTCCCCGCGACGGGTCGTCGACGGCGATGCTCAGCGAAGCCTACCGTTCCGTGCGCCTGGATGAATGGGCCGAATTCATGGCTGATTGCGGCAAGTTCGAGCAGGAGATCGCCCGAGAGATCCACAAGCAGAAGTTCACCTTCGCGGAGCTGGAGGAGGAGGAGCAGAGCCTCACCCGGTTGCGCCGCTGGTTCCGGGACCTGAAGAAGCGCGACGTCCTGGCCCTGCCGGAAGCCAGGGAGGCCGAGGAGAGGCTGGGGGCCTGCACCTTGTACCTGGACGGGTACGCCGAGCAGGTCTATGCCACCGTCCAGGCGTCGATGGGGCCCGCTGCCAACCGGGGGCCGGCGGACGAAGATACCCCATGAACCCGCCGGATGACCCGGCCCCCCGGGGTCGGCATGCAGTGCACGCTCCGCCCGGTCGACGTCCCGCCCTCCGGGCAGCGGCCAGATCCTTCCCGAGCGTGCAAAGCGCGGCGATGCTGGTCGCCGTCGAGGTGCTCTTCCTCGGGTACTTTGCCGTTTCGGCCGTGATGCGCACATGGGCCCTGGCCGTCATCCCCGGACTGTTGGCCTTTGCGGCCCTGGTGCCGTGGTGGCTCGAACAGGCCGTCGAGGCGAGGTTGCCGACGTGGCTGCATGCCACCTACCTCGCCTTCCTGCTGGCGGGCCCTTTCGCCGGCGGCCGCCTCGGGTTGTATGCGATCTGGCCACACTGGGACAAGGCCATCCACACCCTTTCGGGGTTCCTGGTGGGCTCGACCGTGTTCCTCGGCCTCGGTGTGATCCGCCGCAGGAACAACCTTCACCTTCCGCCCTACCTCGTGGGCGCAGCGGTCATGGCCACCGGTGGTTTCGTCGCGGCCACCTGGGAGATCGCCGAATACACCAGCGACCGCCTGCTGGGCACACATGCCCAAAACGCGAGCCTTGACGACACCATGACCGACATCATCTGCGGCCTCCTCGGAGCCTTCATCATCACCGGGTTGGCAGCATCCCATGCCCGTTGGCACCCCCTGCCCCTCGTCGCCTCACTGCTGCGCAACCGCGATCTGCCCCGACAGACGACGAGAGCCGACTGATCCGCACTGCATCCGGCTAGGTGTCCGGGGCCTCCCGGTAAACGTTCGTTTAGTGAGAAGGACCGAAAGCCGTGCGGGGCTGTAATCGTGAGCATCCAGTTGCGCACATGGCATTTGAGACGCACACAGACCGCCGCAGAGGTGTCACAACCGGCTGATCCTCAAAGGGTCGTTTTAGCACAGCCCAAGGATCATGCCAGCGGGGTGTCATTTTCCGAAGGCTAATGCACTATGGATATCCAAAGGTGGCCTACATTGCTTGTGGTTTCCCGCGAGGGGAACTTTTGCCGGGCAACTCCTTCCGAGCATTTTTCGCGTGGCTTATACAAAACTCAGAGTAAATCGACCGGCAGTCGCTGCCCTCAAAAATTGGTCGTTGACAGGCACATCCTTGCGGTGCAAATATCTCTCATCACTTGCAGTTTCACTCAAAGATGAGAGTTGGCTGAACATGCCCTCAATCGGGGTCACCACCGCAGTAGCGAGTTCCTTTCTATTGGCTTCTCTGGCCGCTCCCATGGCCTCCCCGCATGTTCCACAGGGCATCGTCCTCCCGGGACAGAGCACAATTGCCCTCACCTTGAACGGCGATGCCCCTTCCGTCAGGCACGTTGCCTCCGGCGCATCCATCTCTCTGACGGCGTTGGACGAAATTGGCGACGGGGAAGATGCCTACCAGGGCATGACCCCGGACAATAAACCAGTGAAAGTCACCTTGCTCTCAGCTCTTCCAGCTATCAACCTGGAATCTGTCGAGCCCATTGCTGCACCCCACGAGAGCGTCCCGGTTCCGGAAACTGGCGACGCCGTCGAGGAGGAAACCACCGTCGAGGTCCCCGCAGTCAACAAGAGCGACCTCAGCCCGGTACTGGCACTGGCGACCAGCGAAACCTCATACTCCCTGGTCGCTCCTGCGGGAAGTCGGATCGACTCTGTAGACATTGACGGCGTCCAGGTGAACAACGTCGGCATGGGCGGAGGAGACACGACCAAACCAGTGGTCTACTCAGGCGTAGTCACCCAGGACGGCACCCACAACCTGGCGGTCAAATTCGACGAAGGTGACTACCAGCGTTCTCTTTCCCTCGATTTTCAAGCGACCAACGCAACGACCGCTGCGGCATCACCGTACGGAACTGCGTCCCGCACACAGTTCCGCTACGCCACCTTCATCCCCAACAACCGGGTTGACGTTCCCACCGTTTGCCATCCCACGAATACCAACGGAACATACAACGGCAACAACCGCACCTGGAAGCCCGGATACACGAAGGAGGAGTTCCTTTCCTACAAAACAGCCATGGGCGTCGATTTCAACTGGCTCAAACTAAACCAGACATTCAAAAAGGGCGTTGGCGTCAGCAAGGAATACAACTCCCAGGGCGCTCTAATCAAGACCGGCGTCGCAAGCTCCGCTGGAATGAAGTTCTTCGGGAACTACATCAACAAGACCTACGGCCGCGCGCGGATGAACCACTCAGTGGGTAACCCGCTCTGCTGGGCTGCCGGCGACATCTTCTATACCGCCACCGTTGATAGTTGGCGCAGCGGCAAAATGCAGATCACTACGAGGCGAGTAAAGGCCCCCTCACACGAGTTCTACGCACGAGGAGCATCGCCGTACTGGACCATCATGGGAAGACAGAACCTCCAAAGCTTCTTCTGCCTCAACCTGAACTGTGGCACGGAGTCCTACAGTGCAACCAAGAGTGTCTGGTGAGTCCCATTTCCAAGGCGCGCAATGAGACCGTGGCATCAAATGTCCCGGCGGCCCTGGTCCGGTTTTCATGGTTCACTATATTCACCACCGTTATCGGAACGGTCATGCTGGTGGCTCTCTCGGCAACAGGAGTCGGATTCTCATGGGCTGACGCGGTGAAGACTCTGGCCTATATGTTCCTCCTTGGCGCGGTCTCTACGGCGGCGGGAAGCCTGGTGCCCACGTTGGTGACCAAACATGCGTCAACCTTCAGGGATTGGTATTTGGTCACCCTGGCGATGGCGCTGGCGGTCGCCCTGACAGACAACCCGGAGCTGAGCGGTCAGGGTTTCCTGGACAGCCTCATCGTCAACTTTCCGCTACCACTAGTGGCCACGGCACTTTCGGTACTCGCGTTCGTTGGCCTACAGGCACTGAAGCAAGCTGGACGCGGGAGTGCGCGGCCCAGCAAAGAATACTGATCCACCCGGCGAAGGCTCACTGGCTGCTGAAACCTACGCGATGGAGCGGGCGGCCGACGCCCGCGCAGTGGCCTCCAGCAAGGGCAAAGGCATCGGCCGGCTCGGCGTTGTCCATCCATCGAAACTCGCCTACGCCAAACATCTGAGCGACCAGGGAAACCCCATCCGGGAAGGCGTAGAGAAGACAGACATCACCCGCTCAAGCCTCTACCGATACCTGCCGCCCCGCCTCCCCCGGGGACGGTGACCGGCGAGGGAGAACGCGAAACCCGTTGAAGCGCGATTCTCAGATCGCTAGTCCAGACGACTGTGGGCCGGAATGCGATTTGGCAATGCAGGGGACTTCGGATCACCGTCATCCGAAGTCCCCTGCATTACCGCGTAATGACGGCATTCCCAATGCGGTAGATCTCTGAAATTGGCACCCGGTGGGTCAGAACAAACCGTCCAGGATGGGCCCCTTCTGCACATTCTTATTGGAGGACACAATTTCGACTGTTGCGAGAGTTGACGGCCGAGTCGCAATGTCATTTTCAGAACCCCTGCATTGGATATCAGAAGTCGCCTGCAACATGATTTGGCACCACATGCCGATCCTTCACCAGGGGTGCCGCCCGGCGCCGACCATGACAAGCGGCCTGGCCATGTAATAATGTTCGCATGCATGCAGATACCAATATGTGTGGTCGAGAACCGGATAGCCAGTATGTCGAACTCGCGGTGGAGATCTTCTCCATGCTCGCCGACGCCACACGCGTACGGCTCGTCCTGGCCCTACGTGACGGTGAGCTGCCGGTGAACCAGCTGGCCGAAATCGTGGACAAGTCCCCGGCAGCCGTATCCCAGCACCTGGCGAAGATGCGCCTGTCCCGGATGGTCCTCAGCCGCCAGGACGGAACCCGCGTGTTCTACCGTCTGGCCAACGAGCACGCCCGCCAGCTGGTCAGCGACGCGATCTTCCAGGCCGAACACGCCCTCGGCGGGACGCCACTGCACCACCACGAGGACGCCGGGGAAACCCCGTGACACCCTCCACCCAGCACGGGCACACCCACGGCCACAACGACGACCACCCCCATGACGGACACGAACGTCACCACGACCATGACCAGGGCGGTCACGACCACGAGCACCCTTCCGGGTTCCGCGGGGTCATCCACGGTTTGTTCGTCCCACACAGCCACGACGTCTCCGATTCCATCGATGACGCCATGCAGAGCAGCGCCAAGGGCATCAGGGCGGTCAAGCTCTCCCTGATCGGCCTCGGGGTTACCGCGGTGTTCCAGCTCGTGGTGGTGGTGATCAGCGGATCGGTCGCCCTGCTGGCCGATACCGTCCACAACTTCTCCGATGCCCTGACGGCGATACCCCTGTGGATTGCCTTCCTACTCGGCCGCCGGGCCGCCACGAAACGCTTCACCTTCGGGTACGGGCGGGCCGAGGACATGGCCGGGTTGTTCATCGTCGCGATGATCGCCCTCTCAGCCGTGATCGCCGCCGCCGAGTCGATCCGCAGGTTCTTCGAGCCCCAACCACTGGAGAACCTGGGGTGGGTCCTGGCCGCAGGTCTGATCGGCTTCGCCGGGAACGAGGCGGTGGCCATGTACCGCATCAAGGTGGGCCGGCAGATTGGTTCGGCTGCCCTGGTCGCCGACGGGGTCCATGCCCGCACCGACGGGTTCACCTCGCTGGCCGTCGTGCTCGGTGTTGCCGGCGTCTGGCTCGGCTTCCCGCTGGCCGACCCAATCATCGGCCTGCTGATCTCCGCCGCAATCGCCGTCCTGCTCTGGGGAACCGCCCGGGACATCGGCCGGCGGCTCATGGACGGAGTGGATCCGGACCTGGTCCAACGCGCCGAAAGGGCCCTCGGGGGAATCGCGCCGGGCGACCCGGGTGTGCGCATGCGGTGGATGGGCCACAAGCTCCACGTGGAGGTTTCCATCCCCGCAGACGATGAGCCCACCATGACGCAGATGAGGGAGCGGAACCGGTCGGTCGAACAAGCAATCCGAGCGGCGCTGCCAAACGTCGGCACGATGGTCGCCGTGCCGGTCTGGACTACGCCAGAGAAGCCAACTCCTGCCTAAGCCCGAACCGATCCGTGATCCACTCCTCCGGCCACCCTCTCCGGGAAGGACGGCATGCCAACCACTCCCCGCCATACCGTCATCGCCAGGCTGCCCACGGGCGAAGACTTCGGGGTTACTTCCGATGCGCTGGAAATGATCAGGGCGTTCGGCGGGACACTGCACTGTTTCAGTGGCCCGGGCGGGTGCCGGGCCACCGGGTTGTACTTTTCCCGGACCCTGCCCCGAAAACCCGTCCACTGCACGCTGTATCCAGCGGAAACTTCTGGATCCACCACGAGCATGGATTCGGGTGCCCCTGGATCGCAACCGGCATTCGAGGATGTCCAGTTGAGTGTCAGCCCTGATCTGTCCGCGCAGCTGCAAGGTGCCGTCTTGGACTTCGGCAACTACAACTGGATGCAACGTTTCATCTGGCTGCAGCTGCCTTCAGCGGGGGATGCCCGCTGTGGTTGCCGCCGGTCGTTCGGGGCCCGCACGGGAAAACACTCGCCCTGCCTGGACAAGCAGGCAGTGGGCCTGACCGATCTCTAGGCAGGACCGGCAGCATGAAGTTTCCGACATCCTGCCCTTCGGCGGGTCCTCTCGGGGCAGCCCCGGCTATTCGGAGGCTCCGCGCCCCAGGCCGGCAAGGAGGTCATTGCATGCCTGTTCGCAGCGGCGGCAGGCTTCGGCGCAGACCTTGCAGTGCTCGTGCATTTCGGCGTGTTGTCCGCATTCATCGGCGCAGGCCTTGCAGGTCGCGGCACATGCCTCCAGGACGGAGCGGGTGACGTTGGCGTCGTAGCCGGTATGCCGGGAGAGGACGTTGCCGGTGGTGGCGCAGACATCGGCGCAATCCTGGTTCGTCCTGATGCACTTGGTCAGTTCGGCGACCATTTCCTCACCCAGGCACGCATCCGCGCAGGAGGTGCAGGTCTGGGCACACTCGAAACACGCGGCGATGCATTCGGCGAGTTTTCCGCGGTCGATGTCCCCCAGGTCCTTGGGGTAGGCGTCGAGCATCGAGGTGATGTGGCTCATTGGATTGCTCCCTTGTGCGTCGGTTCGTCCAGTCGGGGCGTGCCGGGCACGCCTGGTTTTCCCACGGTAGACCTGCCCATGGGGCGTGTCGACGGGATATGCAGCCAATCCAACCGACTCCCCGCACCTCGAACGCGCATACCCCCGCGGGGTAGGCCCGCGCCCTGCCTTTGATCACGGGCTGGTCCACGACTCTGTACTCCGGCCCATGGCCGCGAATGAAGCGGGCCCTGTTCCCGGCCGGTAGAATGGGCCAGTGATGGATTCAGGAAGGACCGTGCCCCGCCGGCATTCTTTCCTGCTCCTGCTGTGCCTCGGAGCCGTCCTGACGGGCATCATCGGCATGCACCTGTGGATGGGCGGCCACGGGGAACATGCGGATTCCCAGACGGGCCTGGCTTCTGCCAACGCCGCCTCGCCAGCCAATGCGATGACGGCCACTGCCTCGGATATTCCCAGCGCGCATGCGGACACCGGGCCAACGGGCGACGGCTCGCCAATGGCTGGTTGCGTCGGCACCTGCGACGCCGGGGACATGGCCGCTGGCATCTGCGTGCTCTCGTTGATCGTCCTGGCGATGTTCGTCTTCCTGGTTCCAACGCGAAACAAGCTGCCAAATTCGCTCCTGCGTCGTGGCCCGCCCCCTGCCCCGGAAGTATTCCGGATTGTTCCCACGCCTTCGTTGGCCCAACTCTGCATTAGCCGCACCTAGGATCCGGTGCGCGGACCAGTCGTGCCCACCGGACACCTGGTTTCGCCTTCACCGGCCGCCTTTTGGCGGCTGGATGACCTGCAGACATCTTGGACAACGAAGGACGAACCACCATGAAACGCAAGCTTTTACTGCCCGCCATCGGCATCGCCGCAGCCATCACCCTGGCAGGATGTGCCGGCAACGAGAACCCCGCCGCCTCTGACGCCGCGTCGAGCTCGTCCCAGCAGCCGGCCTCGTCGGCCGCCGGGAGCCAGGTGTCGGCCGAGCACAACGACGCGGACACGATGTTCGCGCAGATGATGACCCCCCACCACAAGCAGGCCGTGCAGATGAGCGAGATCATGCTCGCCAAGGACGGCATCGACAGCGGGATCACCGACTTGGCCACCATGATCAAGGATGCCCAGGGACCGGAGATCCAGACCATGACCGGATGGCTGAAAACGTGGGGCGAGCCCACCGAAATGGGCATGGAAGGCCACGGCATGGAGGGCATGATGACCGACGACCAGCTCAAGGAGTTGGAGTCGGCGCAGGGTACCGACGCGTCGAGGATGTTCCTGGAATCGATGATCGAGCACCACAAGGGTGCCGTCGGCATGGCCGAGGACGAGATCTCCGATGGTCAGAACCCCCAGGCCATTGCCTTGGCCGAACAGATCGTCAAGACGCAGCAGGCGGAGATCAAGAAGATGCAGGACCTGCTCGCCGGCCTCTAGGCCACCACTTCCCCGTGCACCAGCGGTGTGGGACCGGGACCATGCGGTCCCACACCGATCCTGTCTGCGCTTCCAAGAATCCAAGGAACCCCATGCCCTCCATCACGCCCAAGTCCATACTGCCCCGGCGCCGTACCGGAATCGTTGACCTCCTGGCCGCCAGCGCCCTGGTGCTCTCGGCCTGCTCGCCTCCCTCGACACTGGACAGCTCCATTCCCGTGGCAGCCACCGCCGACTACCCGACCAGCCACATCCACGGCATGCACGTGGATGCCGAAACGGGCAAGGTCCTGCTCGCCACCCACGATGGCCTATATGACGTCTCCACGAAACCGGCCACCCGGATCGGCCCGGACATCGACCTCATGGGCTTCACCGTGGCCACCGACGGGACCCTCTATGCCTCCGGTCACCCCGGGCCCGGAGTCGACATGCCCAACCCCGTGGGACTGGTCGAATCCATTGACGGGGGCAGGACCTGGACGCCGCTATCGCGGACCGGGCAATCGGACTTCCACGCCCTGGCCGCCACCCACGAGGGCATCATCGGCTTCGACGGCCAACTGGTCACCAACCAAGGCGGAAGCTCCTGGGAGCTGGCCGAGGACCAGGTGTCCGCCTACCACCTCGCCGCCACCACGGACGGCCACGTCGCCTTGGCAACCACGGAATCGGGGTTGATGCGCTCGTCCGACCACGGCAATTCCTGGGACCGGGTCCCCGGGGCGCCTCTGTTGATGCTCACCGCCGTATCGGGCAACCAGGCAGCGGGCATCACTCCCGACGGAACCCTGTATTCCAGCAGCGACGGCGGGCTGCAATGGCAAAAACGCCCCGCCGCCACGAAGGACGTCGCCGCCATGGACCTGGTCTTCAAGGACGGCAAGCCACAGATCTGGACCGCCTCCCCCACCGGCGTCAAGGTCTCCCGGGACATGGGCCGCACCTTCACCGGCCTCGAGCCCCGGAAGGACCAGGAGTGACCAGCCCCAGGGCCCATGCCACGCCGGGCTCGAACAGGACGATCCACACACCCACGGCACCCGTCCGACCCTGCCATGTCCGGGGAGGGAAAGGATGAGCATCGGCGCGTTCTTCGCCGAAACCGTGCAGTCCGGGGCCCTGGTCGTGGCCGCACCCCTGGCCACGACCGCCGGTATCGTCTCGTTCCTGTCCCCGTGCATCCTGCCCCTGGTCCCGGGCTACCTGGGCTACGTCTCCGGCCTCTCCGAGGCCGGACAGCCGGGCAGCCGCGCCGGCGGATGCTCACCGGTGTCGGCCTGTTCATTCTCGGCTTCGCACTCGTGTTCACCCTCTACGGTGCGGCCTTCGGCCTCATCGGCGGATGGATGCTGCGCTGGCAGGACCTGCTCATCCGGGGCCTGGGTGTCTTCGTCATCGTCATGGGGCTGGTGCTCGTGGGCATCTTCCCGGCACTGCAGCGGACGGTGAAGCCATCGTTCAAGCCCAGGGCCGGTGTGGCCGGGGCGCCGGTGCTGGGAATCGTCTTCGGCCTCGGCTGGACCCCTTGCATGGGCCCCACCCTCAGCGCCGTCCTGGCACTGAGCACCAGCACCGGACAAGCAGGCAGGGGCGCCCTGCTGGGCTTCCTCTACTGCCTGGGTCTGGGGATCCCGTTCCTGCTCGTGGCACTGGGCCTCGAACGGGTGACCCAGGCACTGGGCTTCGTCCGACGCCACATGCGCGCCTTCAACATCGCTGGAGGCTCCCTGCTCATCCTCGTCGGCCTACTGATGGCCACCGGCACCTGGACGTACTGGATCTACGAACTCCAGAACCTCTCCGGAACCTTCACCACCCCCGTATAGGCGCCCCCCTGGCGCGCAACGCCCTAAACGGCGGCCGGTTCCCGCTCCGGGGCAGGTGAACGGCGCAGGGCCTGTGCCGTGCTGGATTCTGGAGACAGGTCAAGGCGGCGCAGCAGCTGGGCGTTCAGGGCGACCACGACGGTGGAGGCCGACATCAGCAGGGCACCGATTGCCATGGGCATCACGAACCCGACCGGTGCCAGCACGCCGGCGGCCAGGGGCACGGAGACCAGGTTGTAGCCGGCCGCCCACCACAGGTTCTGCTTCATCTTGCGGTAGCTGGCACGGGAGAGCTCGATGACCGAGAGCACCGAGCGCGGGTCGTCGCTGGCCAGGATCACCCCGGCCGAGGCGATGGCCACATCCGTGCCTGCCCCGATGGCGATGCCGACATCGGCCCGGGCCAGTGCCGGGGCGTCGTTGACGCCATCACCGACCATGGCGACCTTGCGGCCCTCGCGCTGCAGCTCGGCGACCTTTTCCTCCTTGTTCTCGGGCCGGACCCCGGCGAACACGCGATCGATGCCCAGCTTGCCGGCCACGGAGCGGGCCACGGCCTCGGCGTCGCCGGTGATCATGACGACCTCGATATCCAGGGCATGCAGGGCCCGGACCGCTTCGCGTGATTCCGGGCGGATCTCGTCGGCCAATCCCAGGGCCCCGACCACGGTCCCGTCCCGGAGCACGTGCAGGATGATCGTCCCCTCGGCCTTCCACTCCTCGGTTTCGGGAAGGGGCCCGGCCCCGTGTTGTTCGAGCATGCCGGGCCCGCCGACGCTGATGCTCGATCCATCGACGACCGCGTCCACGCCCAGCGCGGTGGAGGCCTTGAAATCCGTGGCCTGCAGGGTTTCGAGCCCGCGGTCCCTGGCGGCAGCCACAATCGCCTGCGCCAAGGGGTGCTCGCTGTCTGCCTCGGCGGCCGCGGCAACTGCCAGGAGCTCCCGCTCGTCTTCGCCATCGGCTGGCAGGGTCCGGGTCAGGACGGGTTCTCCGCGGGTGAGGGTGCCGGTCTTGTCGAAGAGGACCGAGGTCACGGTGCGCATGCTTTCCAACGCGAGGCGGTCCTTGACCAGGACCCCTCCGCGGGCGGCGCGTTCGGTGGCGATGGAGACGACCAGGGGGATCGCCAGGCCCAGTGCGTGGGGGCAGGCGATGACCAGGACGGTGATGGTCAGGATGACGGCATCGTCCGGGAAACCGAGCAGGCCCCAGACCACCGCGGTGATGACGGCAGCTCCGAGCGCGAACCAGAAGAGCCACCCGGCGGCGGTGTCGGCGATGCGCTGGGCCCGCGAGGAGGACCCCTGGGCCTCGGTGACCAGACGTTGGATCCCTGCCAGGGCGGTGTCCTCGCCGATGGCGGTGATCTCCACCCGCAGCGCGGTGTCCGTGGCCACGGTGCCGGCCACCACCGCATCGCCCGGCCCGCGCCTGACGGGTCGGGATTCACCGGTGATCATGGACTCGTCGACGTCGGCGGTGCCTTCGACCACGCGCCCGTCGGCAGGGACCCTGCCTCCGGGGCGGACGATCGCCACATCGCCGACCACGAGATCGGCGGGGGCGACAGGCACGGCCTGGCCGTCGACAATCTTTTCCGCCTCGTCGGGCAGCAGGGCGGCCAGGGAATCCAGGGCAGAGGAGGTCTGGGCCAGGGAACGCATCTCGATCCAGTGGCCCAGCAACATGATGACGATCAGCAGGGCCAGTTCCCACCAGAAGTCCAGGCCATGGTCCAGCAGGCCAAGGTGGGCACCCCAGGAAGCCAGGAATGCCACGGTAATGGCCAGGGCGATCAACAGCATCATCCCGGGCTTGCGGTCCTTGAGCTCGCTGGCCGCGCCGGTCAGGAACGGCTTTCCGCCCCAGACGTACATGAGGGTGCCCAGTATCGGAGAGATCCACGTGATCCAACGTGCTTCGGGCAGCTGGTAGCCGATGATCGAGGCGAACATGCCACTGAACCCGACCACCGGCACCGCGATGACCAGCATGATCCAGAACAGTCGGCGGAACTGCCCAACATGGTCCCCATGCCCGTGATGGCCACCGTGGCCCCCCACCTCTCCGTGCCCCGCGTGCTCCATGCGGGCGTGGTCGTGCCCCGTGTGCCCAGCCGACGCCGACACGGAAGCGCTGTCGCCGGTGTGGGCGTGGTGTTCATGGTGCCGTCCTTCAGTTTCCATGCACAGAACATATACCCCCCGGGGGTATATGACAAGGTCTTATGGCGGACCTCACGAGCGGCCCGCCCGGCCCGCCATCCGACTACGTGACACGGCAGATATCGATTCGTAATCAATTCGTGACTTTTACACTGCTTTCATGTAAATTCGTTCCCGTGCCGGGCTTCCTATGAGCCCGGCGCACCCAAGTGGATTGCCGAGCACTGCCACCACTACGGGTTCCGTTCACGCAAAATTCTGGCAGTGGCGGGGGAACCAATATCCGGGTCCACCAGGGCCCTTGGGGTTAAGCGCTCCGCACTGCCATGCAGCGCGGGCGCCGAGTGACTCCCACTCGAATCCGACAGCTCACCCCGCAGGCATTGGGAGAGGTAACCAACACATGACCAAGCGACACCTGGGCCGCCACCGCGCCATGCCCGCCCGCAGCAACCCCTTGGGGTCGATTTCGAAGGCAGTTTCCTCCAATGCCGGTTCCGTTGGCCGCCAGGCCGCCGTCATCGCCGCCGCCTCCGGTCTCGTGCTGACCCTTGGTGTTCCGGCTGAGGGCGCCCCGGCCGCCCGCGAGGCAGCCAAGGCCCCGGCCGCGGACATCCTGCGCACTTCCGTGGACACCCCTGCCGCCGTCACCGTTGCGGACGCCAAGCCACGAGAGCTGAAGCAGATCAAGGTCTCCGTCGCCGACGTGAAGTCCACCGACGGTTCCGCCCACCGCGCGGCACTGCGCAAGGCCGCAGCCGAGCGCGAGGCGGCCCAGGAAGCGGCCGCCGAACGCGAAGCCGCCCAGGCGGATGCCGCCGCGGCGGCCGAGCGCGAAGACGCAGCGGCAGGTGCCGCCATGACCCGCGAAAGCCGCCAGTCCTCGACACCGGCGCAGCCGAGCACGAGCAACAACGCCGAGTCGACCGGCACGGTCACCACGGCCTCCACCCCGAAGAAGACCGAAGCCAGCAGCTCGGCCTCAAGCGTCGGCCTATCAGGCATCGCGGGCATGGCCATGGGCTACGAGGGCACACCCTATGTCTGGGGTGGCAGCAGTCCCTCGGGTTGGGATTGCTCCGGGTTCATCCAGTACATCTACGGCAAGGCCGGAATCAGCCTGCCCCACAACACGACTGCCATCCGCACCAGCGGCAAGTTCGTGAAAACCTCCAACCCCAAGCCGGGTGACCTGGTGTACCAGAACGGCGGCAGCCACGCCGGCATCTACATCGGCGGGGGCAAGATCATCGGTGCCCAGAACCCCTCCGTCGGCACCGTCGTCCGTCCGGCGGACAGCCCGTACGGGCCGTTGATGGGCTACTACACCTACGTAGGCTAGGCGGGACCCGAAAAGAGGGCCTCATCCATCTCTGGATGGGGGCCCTCTTTTTCTTGCCACGGCAGGGCAACCGAATCGATGAAAATCCGGGCTCATTGCAGGGACACGGCCACATGATCGAGGACGTCAAGGCGGTCCATCTTTCCGCGGGGCGCCGGCACCCCGTACTTTGGTTCGCGCGTAAGCCGGTCCTTGGTCGCGATGCTGCTAGGTGCGTGGGTCAATAATGCTGAGCCCGAACTTTAAAACGCCGACGCAATAGCAAGGGTCCATAGGGTGCGGCT
>NZ_JBLXAH010000014.1:0-57871 GCF_048266065.1 Arthrobacter sp. | reverse complement strand
TCATCGCCGAGCTGGTGGAGAACGAACTGGACCTGGATCGGTTCTATGCCTCCTACCGCAAGGCCAAGGGCCAGCCACCGTATGATCCGCGGCTGATGCTGCGCATCGTGCTCTACGGCTACTGCGTCGGCGTCAGGTCTTCGCGTGAGCTGGAAAAGGCCTGCACCGACGTGGTGGCCTTCCGCTGGCTTGCCGCCCAGCAGGCGCCGGACTTCCGCTCCATCGGGCGGTTCCGCGAACGCCATCTGGCCGCGTTGGCGAACGTGTTCCTCCAGGCCCTGGAACTGTGCCGGGCCGCGGGCATGGTCAAACTCGGCCAGGTCGCCCTGGACGGGACGAAGGTCCGCGCCAACGCCTCCCGGCACAAGGCCATGTCCTACGCCCGGCTCACGGCCAAGCAGAAGGTCCTCGCCGATGAGATCAGCGACCTGATGGCCGAGGCCAAGATCGTCGATGCCGACGAGGATGCCCGGTTCGGGCCCGGCAAGCGCGGGGACGAGCTGCCCGCGGAGCTGGCCGACCGGCAGCGTCGTGCCGCGGCAATGGCCACCGCCCGGGCATCGATCGAGGCCGAAGCCGCGGACAAGGCCCGCGCCGCAGCCGAAGCGAAGGCCCGGGACCGCGGGGACGATGATGACGAGATCACCGGGGCCGGGGACAAGGCCGCCGAAATGGCGGTGCCGAAGCCGAAAGCCCAGCGCAACTTCACCGACCCGGATGCGCGGATCATGACGACCGCCGACGGGTCCTACCACTACTGCTTCAACGGCCAGGCCGTGGTCGATGCCGGCCACCAGGTCATCATCGCAGCCGAAATGAGCGCTGACGCCAACGACTACGGGCAGCTGGCGCCGATGGCCGAACACGTCCAGGGAAACCTGGGCCGGATGCCCGGGCAATTGTTGGCCGATGCCGGGTACTGCTCGAACGCAAACCTCGAACACGCCCGCGACCTGGAAGCCGAGCATGGGACCGGGTTCCTGATTTCCACCCGGCGCATGAAGCACTTCACCCCGATCCCGGAGACACCGAGGGGAAGGATCCCGGCGGCTGCGACCCTGGGCGAACGGATGGCCCGGAAACTGAAGACCATCCCGGGCCGGCAGGCCTACGCGAGGCGCAAGGCCATCGTCGAGCCGGTCTTCGGGCAAATCCACACCCGCCAGGGCAAGCACGTGCTGATGCGCGGGCTGGAGAAGGCCGCCAGTGAGTGGAAGCTGCTCGCGGCGTGCCACAACCTGATGAAACTACACCGATTCCAGGGGAATCCGGCCACCTGACCGCAGGCGGGCAGGACCACCAGGCCCCGCGCCTCTGCCCCCTGGCCGCTATCGAGGCCTCTGGGAGATCATTGGAATGGCCAACAGCGGCAACCGGCCCGACCTGAACGCCTTGGCTCATTGAGCGCCGATGCCGGTAGGTCTTTCGTCCGGGACACTTGTCGGCGTCGAGGCACTACTGACCCACACACCTAGCAGAGTGGAGACCGTACTTATTCGGTCCATAATAACGGCCTCAACCTCTAACGGTCCCGAGCCGGGAACGAGCCAGCCCGTATTGTTCTAGACACGAGCAAGGCGCCCTGATCGACTGAACGTCGAGAAGACTCGCGCGTGCAGCAAATGGTCACCTGGAAAGGTGGAACCGGTGGGCATTTGAATCAGAGGTCCACCCGGACAGTCAGCTGGTCGGCGGGGTTGCCGGTGGCAGCTTAGGTCAGTCGGCGGCCTGGTTGACGCGCACCATGTTCCCGGACGGGTCCCGGAAGGCACAGTCCCGCGGACCCCACGGCTGGTCGATCGGTTCCTGGAGCACCTCGGCTCCGGTGGCGCGGACGCGTTCGAAGAGGGCATCGACGTCGTCAGTGGTGAAAACGGTCATGGGGAGCACGCCCTTGGCGAGAAGTTCCTGCATGGCGTTCCCGTCCTGTTCGGAGCGTCCTGCGTGCGGATCCGAGAGCACGATTTCGGCGTTGCCCGGCGAGCCGGAGCCGAGGGTGACCCACCGGTGGCCGCCGCCGGCGACATCGTTGAGCACCTCGAGGCCGAGCGCATCACGGTAGAAGGGAATGGCTTCATCCACGTCCTGGACTGTGACGTGGCAGTACTTGAGTGAAATGTTCATGTCACCAACATTAGGCACCGGGCGGCGAGGGCACTTCTCGGATCCTGCTCGGTTTGACCGACGTTGGACGGGCGTTGATCCGGGCCAGGCATCCTGGCATCGCCTCGATGGCCGCGTGGTCCCGGGCACGGTACTGCGTCGGGGTCTCGCCGGCGATCTGGGTGAAGCTCGAGCTGAAGGACCCCAGGGACGTGCACCCCACGGCCATGCAGGCATCGGTGACCCCCACGCCCCCACGTAACAGTGCCATGGCCCGTTCGATCCGGCGGGTCATCAGGTAGGCGTAGGGGGTCTCGCCGTAGGCGGCCTTGAACCGACGGGAGAAGTGGGCCGGGGACATCAAGGCCCGCGCGGCCATGGTCGGCACGTCCAGGGGGCTGGCGAAGTCGCGGTCGATCAGGTCCCGGGCGCGACGCAGGTGGGTGAATTCGGCGAGCTCGTGGGCTTCCATCGCTGCCGGCTATTCCGCCAGCAGCCCGGCGATCGGTTCCGTCAGCTCGGGTCCATCATTCCTGACGTTGCCCACGGCCGAGGCTACCTCGCGCAGGGTCCACTGTCCGGCGACGACATAGGCCTCGGCCCGGATCTGCTCGACCAACGGAGCGGCTTCCTTGTCCCCGGGATTGAGCCACTCGGCCATCGACTCCCGATCCAGTGGGATGGGCAGCCGGTCATGCAGGCCGTGCAGGTCGTCGAGGACGTCCGATTCCCCCGTGGCCTCGGGTGAGGCCATGGTGAGGATGCTGCAGCTGAGCAGCCATCGTTCGTCGTCGTCCTCCGGCTTGGAAGCGTCCTTCCACCAGTCGTAGATGCCGGCGAAGTAGATCAGCGAGTCGTCCTCCGGGTGGACGAAGAAGGGCCGCTTGGTCGCGGCTTTGCCGGTGCCCGACTTCTTCCACTCGTAGTAGCCCTCGGCGGGGATGGCGCAGCGTCGGGACTTGATGGCCGAGCGGAAGGTGGGCTTTTCCAGAACCGTCTCGCTCCGGGCGTTGAAGGCACGCACGCCGACGGAGGGGTCCTTGGCCCAGATCGGCACCAGGCCCCACTTGGCCACATGGACCTGCCGGGCGACCTCGTCATCGACCAGGCGCTCCAACACGATGGGCACATCAGTGGTCGGGGCGATGTTCCAGGATCGGCGCAGCTGAAGGGCGTCATCGGCCTCGGCTTCCGCGTCCGCCACCAGATCCCCGATGGCCCGAGCCATGACGTATCGTCCACACATGGAATAAGGGTCTCACAGCACTGGTTGTGCTGGATATGACTGATCTGAAGACCGCTGAATACGTCCCCGAAGCCGGTGCCGTCACCATGTTCACGACCTCCTGGTGCGGCTATTGCCGGAACCTGAAGAAGGCCATGGATGCCGATGGCATCACCTACCGCGAGGTCAACATCGAGGAGGTGGAGGGAACCGCCGAGATCGTCGAATCGGTCAACGGCGGCAACCAGACGGTGCCGACCTTGCTCTTCGCCGATGGTTCGGCCGTAACGAATCCCCGCATTGAGCAGGTCCGTGAGCGTCTCTGACGGCTCTATGACAGGATGAAAGGTGCCCGCGGCCGTGCCGCACGGGCACCTTTTTCTTTACCGAAATGGGCCGTGATCCACGGCCGAGAGGATGGAAACCACATGCCACAGAAGGTCAAGGCCGTCGTCGTGAAGGCCAAGGACGCGCCGGTCGAAATCGAAACCATCGTCATCCCCGATGCCGGGCCCGGTGAGGCCGTCGTGGACATCCTCACCTGCGGGGTCTGCCACACCGACCTGCACTACAAGCTCGGCGGCATTGGCGACGAATACCCCTACCTGCTCGGCCACGAGGCCACCGGGGTCGTCAGCCAGGTCGGCGAGGGCGTCTCCAACGTGGCCGTCGGGGACCGCGTGGTGCTGAACTGGCGGGCCGTTTGCGGCGAATGCCGCGCCTGTGCCAAGGGCCAGCCCCAGTACTGCTTCGACACCGCGAACGCCACCCAGAAGATGACGCTCGAGGACGGCACCGAGCTCTCCCCGGCCCTGGGCATCGGGGCCTTCGCGGAAAAGACGCTCGTCGCCGCCGGACAGTGCACCAAGGTCGACGAGGATGTCGACGCCGCTGCCGTGGGCCTGCTGGGCTGCGGCATCATGGCAGGCATCGGCGCCGCCATCAACACCGGAGAGGTCAAGCGCGGGGAATCCGTGGCAGTCATCGGCTGTGGCGGCGTGGGCATCGCGGCCATCGCCGGTGCCCAGCTGGCCGGGGCCACGACCATCATCGCCGTGGACATCGACCCGGCCAAGGTCGAACTGGCCCGGAAGATGGGTGCCACGCACGGGGTGAACTCCAAGGAGCAGGATCCGGTGGAGGCCATCCAGGAACTGACCGGGGGCTTCGGTGCCGACGTGGTCATCGAGGCAGTGGGCCGCCCGGAAACCTACAAGCAGGCGTTCTACGCCCGCGACCTCGCCGGCCGCGTTGTGCTGGTCGGCGTTCCGACCCCGGAGATGCAGCTGGAATTGCCACTGTTGGACGTTTTCGGCCGCGGCGGATCGCTGAAGTCCTCCTGGTATGGCGACTGCCTGCCCTCACGCGATTTCCCGATGCTGGTCGAGCAGTACAAGCTCGGCCGGCTGGACCTGGATGCCTTCGTCACCGAACGCATCGGCCTGGGGGACATCGAATCCGCTTTCAACAAGATGCATGACGGGACAGTGCTGCGTTCGGTGGTGGAACTCTGATGCCCGCACAGATCCAGAACCTGGTCACCTCCGGCACCTTCAGCCTCGACGGCGGAACCTGGGACGTCGACAACAACGTGTGGATCATCGGCGATGAGTCCGAGGTCATCGTCATCGACCCTGCCCACAAGCCGGCCGCCATCGTGGAGGCCGTGGGCGGCCGCTCCGTCAAGGCCATCCTGCTCACCCATGGCCACGACGACCACATCCGGTACGCCCGCGAATTCGCCGATGCCGTGCGGGCCCCGATCCATCTGAACCCGGAGGACCAGATGCTCTGGGAGGACGTCTTCCCGGGGACGACACCCGACGGGCAGATCCACGACGGTGACACCTTCGAGATCGCCGGGACCACGCTCCGGGCGATCCACACCCCGGGCCACTCCCCCGGTTCGACGTGCTTCCACGCACAAAAGCACGGGACGCTGTTCTCCGGTGACACGTTGTTCAAGGGCGGCCCCGGGGCCACGGGCCGCAGCTACTCGAGCTTCGAGACGATCATCGATTCGATCCGCGACCGGTTGCTGGTGCTGCCTCCCGACACGGTGGTGAACACCGGCCATGGCGAGTCCACGAGCATCGGTGCCGAAGCGCCGCACCTGCAGGAATGGATCGACCGCGGCGAATAGGCGGCATCCGCCGGGCGCCGGCGTGAGGAAACGGTGATGGCGGGTCCTGCGAGGCCCGCCATCACCGTTTTCATCAGCCGCCGGCCTCACGGCCCCACCACGGTGTATCCGCGATGAACTCCACAGCGGTGATGCCCTTCCCATAGCGTCTTCGGGCGCCGAGGAGCAGCCGGGTGCGGTGGCGTCCGTTCGCCACCCGGTAGCGTCGTCCCGCCCAGGACCAGCGTCCACCCACCTCGAACCGGTGCGCCTTTCCGCGGACCTGTGCGGCGGCGTCCATCAGCACGGCCTGGGCCAGCTGCGGTGGGCTTCCCAGCATGACCAGCTCCGGGTGCCGTAGCTTCGACAGCCCGATCGTGTAGGACAAGCGGCCGGACGGGTCCTCCGACTCCACATGCTGGATGGTCCAGCCGACCCGCGCGATCTGCCGGTCCTCCCGCCGCTGGGCCTCCTCCACCGACATCCCGTCACAGATCTGGCACATCAGGCACCCGCCTTGCCGCGGACCAGGTCCACGACGGCCGCCGGCCTCAGCGCCGAGGCCGGGGCCGCCGGCGCCGGGACGACCTGCAGCACCCCGATGATCCCCTCGTAGCGGATGATCGCCTGCGTGAGCTCGATGGTGTGCGCGTAGCGGCGCAGTAGCAGTTCTTGTCCGTTGGGTCCGGTGGCCGCCCCGGGTTGCAGCCGGGCGGGCCACGCCCGGAGCCGGTCGACCAGGGCATGGAGGATCCCGTGCGCCGTGCCGTAGGCCATGTCGCGGATGATCAGCTCGGGTTGGTCCATCCCCGTCAATCCGACCGTATAGGCGACGGGAACACCGCGCCGTCCGATCGCGTGCTCGATGAACCAGTCCCCCGGGGCCGGTGCCGCCCCCGGCTCCAGCTCCCGGGCCATCGTGCTGCAGTTGGTACACATGATGCCTCCTCGGTGGCATCGGCCACCCCGTCGGGGCCGTTGCCATGCACACCAGCATCTGCAGCGAAGCCGTCCCCCGGCCTCGGTGGACGCACACCTGTGCACAACGCCGGTCCCAGGGAGCCTGTGGCGGTGCAGTCGGGACGCCGGGTTAACGGCGCTGCACTGCTCCGGGGTCAAGCAGCTGCGTGTGTTGCGCGTAGGCGGCCAGCAGCGCCCGCTCGACATCGTCCACCGTGGTGCCCGGCACCAGATCCTCTGCGGACCCTGCAGTGGCCGGATCGAACGGCAGTTCCATGTCCCGGTAGACGGCCTCGAGCACGCGGCGCAAGGGGGCGGAGTCCTCCACGACGAACACGCTGGCGAACAGCCAGGCACCGGCGACCACGCGTTGTGCTGTCCCGACGAGTTTGACCGGTGCCCGCACCACCGACGAGGGGCCCGGCACACCGTGGACGCTGAACTCCCCCGGGCAGTATTCGCCGGGGATCTCCCCGACCCCGGCGTCGATGCCCAACGATCCCAGCGCATCGGCATACAACTGCCCCAGGACCCTGAAGCGTTCCTGGTGTCCCGTCATCGCCTGGCCGGCCGGCTCGACGTGGTCCACGACCAGCGTCCCGCGGTGGTAGGCGGCGGCCCGCCCGCCGGCCTTGCGCACCACCGGCGCAAAGCCGAGCCCGCGTGCGGAGGAGGCTGCGTCGTCGTACCCGGGCAGCCGGACGTCACGCTGCCCGAACGCCAGCGTGGGTTCCGGCCGGTACAACCGCAGCGTGGCCGGTGCCCCGCCGTCGCGGACGCGTTCGAGCAGCCGGATGCCCTCGAGCAGATCGTCGCCGGGATCCCCGGTGGGCTCGGAGCGCCAGACGGTCAACGGCTGGTTTGCTGCGGGATTCCAGGCACTCATGTCCTCGATTCTAGATGTGGGCGTGCCGCACTGGATAATGGTGGCCGTGCCCGAACGAACCATGACCCTCATCCTCCTCGGCGGCTCCTCCGGTTCCGGAAAGTCCTACCTGGCCGAGCGCTACGGCCGGCCCCACATCGAACTGGACAACTTCTACCGCGAACTCGCCGAGGACTCCCCCGCCACGCCGTTGCCGCGCACCAGCTATGGGGAAGTCGACTGGGACCACCCGGGCACCTGGAACTGCGACGCCGCCGCCGACGCCGTGCTGTCCCTGCTGCGCACCGGGACCATGCGGGTCCCCGACTACTCGCTGTCCACCTCCAGCTACCACGGCCACCAGGAAGTGGTCCTGGCCGGCGGCCCGGCGGTGGCCGAGGGGATCTTCGTGGACGAGATCCGCGCCCCGTTGCTGGCGGCCGGAGTGGACGTGCGCGCCTACTACATCGACGTGTCCCCGATGACGACGGCGGTGCGCCGGTTCGTGCGCGATGTCACCGAGCGCCGCAAGCCGGTCCCGTTCCTGCTGCGCCGCGGCTGGGCCCTCTACCGGGCCGAGGGGCAGCTGCGCCGCCGGTACGTGGACGCCGGTTTCATCCCCACGCCCAAGGCCAAGATCCGCGAACTGCTCGCCGCCGCCCGGCCCGCGGTGTGACCTCGCGTTGGCCGGCCGGTACCTACCTGACCGGCATGGGCCGGACGGTGAGGATCTGTTCGCTGCGTCCGAAGGGTCCCTCGACGTCGTGCAGCACGGCCGAGGTCAGCCCGATGCCGTCGGTACCGTAGGTCTGCTGCGAGGAGATCCCCAGCCATTCCCCGGTGGGGCGGCGGTGCATGTGGATCTGCAGGTCCACGTTCGGGAACATCCAGGACTCGGGGCCCGGGGCGACGCGGGGTGCCACGCCGTTGGCGGTGTCCACCATGCCCAGCAGGCGGACCATGTCATCTGAGGGTTCGCCGTCGACCATGGCGTTGGGGTTGCGCATCCACACGACGCCGCGCCCCAGACGCAGGCCCGGCTCGACCCGGAATTCGAGTTGCTCGATGTAGCCGCCGGGCCACATGTCCATGCCCTTCCAGGCGGGCAGTTCCTCGGGGTGCGTCACCGCGGGGTCCTCGATCCCGGCAACTGCCGTGGAATCGTCGGTCTTCAAACGCCAGGCGCGGGCCACGATGGCCGTGCGGCCCTGGCACACCATCTCGGCCTCGATCAGCTCGATCGTCCTGCCGGGCCGGACCATGCGCGTGGTGATCTCGATGTCGCCGCCGTGGATGATGCCCAGGATGTCCAGGCTGACGCGGGCCATGCGCATGTCATCGCGCGGCTGGAACTTCTCCAGCTCGTGGGCCAGCAGGCCGGTGGCCGGTGCCATGTGCTGCTCGTGGGCATTCCACGCACCCTGGGTGTGGATGGTGGAGCGGTACCTTCCGCCACCCAGCGGGAGGTAGAACGACGTGGGCGCCGTGCCATCCGCCAACTGCGTCAGGTGGTCGGCGGATGCTTCGGGAACCGTGCCGGGCCCGGTCGAGGTATCGGTCATGGATCCGTCCTTTCACTGCGGCGTGGGTCGCCGAAAATTCCACAGTAGCCCGGATGAGTGCTCAGGTGCCGCAATAGGTCCGGTATGGTCCGAAGTCCTCCGGCGCCCCGGCCGCATGGCGTTCCAGCCCCGGCCGTTCCCGGTACGGGTCGGTGACCGCGTCCAGCAGTTCCCCGAAAGGTTCCATGTCGCCGGCCGTCGCGGCGGCCAGGGCCTCTTCCACCAGGTGGTTGCGCGGGATATAAGCGGGGTTGGTGCGGTCCATCAGGTCGGCGTCGGGTCCCAGCGCAGTCCACCCGGCAGCCCAGGCGTCGTAGGCAGCGGTGTCGGCGAACAGGCTCCTCACCGGGCTGTTGTTGCCGCGGGCCGCGGCCCCCAGGCGGCGGAAGAACGATGTGTAGTCGACGCCGTGTTGTTGCAGCAAGGCGATGACGTCGTCGACGACGGTATTGGCCTCTGGGGCCCCTACGTCAGCAGCGACAAGCCCCAGTTTGCCGCGCATCCCCGCTGACCACGCGGAGCTGTACTGGTCGCGGAAGCTCCCCAGGGAGGACATGGCCACCTCGACCGCCTGGTCCTCGTCGTCGTCCAGGAGCGGCAGCAGCGCCTCGGCGAAGCGCGCCAGGTTCCATTCGGCGATGACGGGCTGGTTGCGGTAGGCGTAGCGGCCTTCGGCGTCGATGGAACTATAGAGCGCTGCGGGATCGAAGCCGTCCATGAACGCGCAGGGCCCGTAGTCGATGGTCTCGCCGGAGATGGTCATGTTGTCGGTGTTCATGACCCCGTGGACGAAGCCAACGAGCATCCACTGCGCCACCAACTGGGCTTGCGCGGCGACGACGGCATCGAACAGCGCCCGGTAGGGGTGTTCGGCAGTCGCCGCCCCTGGGTGAAGCCTTGCGATGGCGTGGTCGGCCAGCCGACGCAGCAGGTCCACATCCCCGTGGGCCCGGGCATATTGGAACGATCCCACGCGCAGGTGGCTGGAGGCCACGCGGGCCAGGACGGCTCCGGGCAGCGGGGTGTCCCGCCGAATGGTGGTGCCGGTGGCGACGACGGCCAGCGCACGGGTGGTGGGGATGCCCAGGGCATTCATGGCCTCGCTGACCAGGTACTCGCGCAGCATCGGCCCCATGGCTGCCCGGCCGTCGCCGCCGCGCGAAAAGGGGGTGCGGCCCGAGCCCTTCAGGTGCAGGTCGTGCAGGGTGCCGTCGGGGCCACGGAGCTCACCCATCAGCAACGCCCGGCCGTCACCCAGACGTGGCGAATAGGAGCCGAACTGGTGCCCGGCGTATCCCTGCGCCACGGGGGTTGCCCCCTCGGGAACGGTGGTTCCGGTCAGCAGCCCGAGTCCCTCGGCACTTCGCAGGAAGTCAACGTCCAGACCCAGCTCGGAGGCAAGGCGGGTGTTCAACACCAGCAGAGTCGGTTCCGGGGTCGGCTCCCCTGTCCACGCGATGGAGAGTTCGGGGAATTCGTGGGCGAAGTGGCCGTTCAGGACAACGGTTCCCTGGAGTGCAGCGCTCATCCTCCGACCATACGCCGAGCCCGCCCGGGTGTCGTGCCGGGCGGCGGTAGACTGCCGGAATGCATCGCTCCGGCACGTCCTCCCCCACCCGGCGGCGCCGACTGATGCTCGTGGCCGCCGTGGTCTGCATCGTCCCGGTGGGATTGGCCGCCAGGTTCCTGCTCGGCGGCTGGGTGGCAGACATCTCCGGTGGGGTGCTGTACGCCGTACTGGTCTATCTCCTCGTCGCGTTCTGCCTCGCCCAACGCCGCCCCCTGATCATCGCCGTCATGTCACTGGGCATCTGCTGGGCCGTGGAACTGCTGCAGCTGACGCCGCTTCCCCGGGATCTGGGCGCTGTCTTCCCGCCGATCCGGCTGGTCTTGGGCACGACGTTCGTTGCCTGGGATCTGTTGGGATACGCGGCGGGAGCGGCCGCCGCGTGGCTCGCCGAGTGCTGCCTGCGCGTGTGGGGACGAACGGCATCTGCGCCGGAGCCGGCAGCAGAAGCCCATTAGGGGCTCTGCACGTTCCCGACGTCGTCGCACTCCTCCCCGGGCAGCATCTGCTCGGCAGCGCACTGCGCTTCGCCGCCGGTCCCCCAGCAACTGGTGGTGCCCAGCACCAACACAAGGCCAATGAGGGGACGGAGCAGTCTCACTTCGGTCCCACCTCCCGGCTCCTGCGACGTGCGGAAGTACATCGCAGCATGAAAGGTTGGTTCCCGCAATGCTGGTTACCTGCCGCGTGGTGCGTAGCCATCAAGGGACGCCACCGATTCAGTGGCCGAGGCCCGGTCCGTCCGCGATGCAATTGTCCCCGGCCGCGTTTCCACCCTCGACTTTTCGAGGCGGCACAAAAAAGGGACCCGGATCCGCAAAACTCAGCGGATCCGGGTCCTCCATTCGGCGTTTCAGCCGGGAATTCGGCGGGAAGCTCCTAGAACTCCCAGTCCTCGTCCTCGGTGTTCACTGCCTTGCCGATGACGTACGACGAACCCGATCCGGAGAAGAAGTCGTGGTTCTCGTCGGCGTTCGGGCTCAGTGCCGAGAGGATCGCCGGGTTCACGTCGGTGACGGAAGACGGGAACATCGCCTCGTAGCCGAGGTTCATCAGCGCCTTGTTGGCGTTGTAGTGCAGGAACTTCTTGACGTCCTCGCTCAGCCCCACGCCGTCGTACAGGTCGTGGGTGTACTGGACCTCGTTCTCGTACAGCTCGAAGAGCAGCTCGAACGTGTAGTCCTTCAGCTCGTTCTTCCGCTCCTCGGACAGGCCTTCGAGGCCCTTCTGGTACTTGTAGCCAATGTAGTAGCCGTGCACTGCCTCGTCGCGGATGATCAGGCGGATCAGGTCGGCGGTGTTGGTCAGCTTGGCCCGTGAGGACCAGTACATCGGCAGGTAGAAGCCCGAGTAGAAGAGGAAGGACTCCAGCAGCGTCGAGGCGATCTTGCGCTTGAGCGGATCCTCACCGTGGTAGTAGGACTCGATGATCGAGGCCTTCTTCTGCAGGTTCACGTTCTCGGTGGACCAGCGGAACGCCTCGTCGATGTCCTTGGTGGAAGCCAGCGTGGAGAAGATCGACGAGTAGCTCTTGGCGTGCACCGACTCCATGAACGCGATGTTCGTGTAGACGGCCTCTTCGTGCGGGGTGATCGCGTCCGGGATCAGCGACACGGCGCCGACGGTGCCCTGCAGGGTGTCGAGCAGCGTCAGGCCGGTGAAGACGCGCATGGTCAGCAGCTGCTCGTCGGCGGTCAGCGTGTTCCAGGACTGGACGTCGTTGGACAGCGGGATCTTCTCCGGCAGCCAGAAGTTGTTCACGAGGCGGTTCCACACCTCAACGTCCTTGTCGTCCTGGATGCGGTTCCAGTTGATGGCCTCGACGTGGCCCTGCAGCTTGACCTGGTCGGTCATTTCAACCCCTGACTTTCTGGTGGGCGGTGCCCGTAGGTACGTGGTGCTGGAGCACGACGGCGGGAGGTCCCCCGCCGTCGTGCTCCCCGGTTGCCTGCCTGATGGGAGCAGACTAAGTTAATACAATGCCTGCTACTAAAGCATGCATGAAACGCAACCCTCCACCTCAGTTCCCTCCAGCGCGAGCTGGCGGAGCCGGATGTAGTAGAGCGTCTTGATGCCCTTGCGCCACGCGTAGATCTGCGCCTTGTTGATGTCGCGCGTCGTTGCGGTGTCCTTGAAGAACAGCGTCAGCGACAGGCCCTGGTCCACGTGCTGGGTGGCGACCGCGTAGGTGTCGATGATCTTCTCGTAGCCGATCTCGTACGCGTCCTGGTAGTAGTCCAGGTTGTCGTTGGTCAGGTACGGAGCCGGGTAGTAGACGCGACCCAGCTTTCCTTCCTTGCGGATCTCGACCTTCGAGGCGACCGGGTGGATCGAGGACGTCGAGTTGTTGATGTAGGAAATCGAGCCGGTCGGTGGAACCGCCTGCAGGTTCTGGTTGTAGATGCCGTGCTCCATGACAGAGGCCTTGAGCTCCAACCAGTCCTGCTGGGTCGGGATCTGAACACCGGCGAACAGTTCGCGGACCTTCTCGGTCTGCGGGACCCACTCGGCCTCGGTGTACTTGTCGAAGAACTCGCCGGAGGCGTACTTCGAGTCCTCGAAGCCGCCAAACGTCTTGCCGGTTTCCATCGCCAGGCGGTTGGAGGAGCGCAGGGCGTGGAACAGCACGGTGTAGAAGTAGATGTTCGTGAAGTCCAGACCCTCCTCGGAGCCGTAGTGGACCCGCTCACGGGCCAGGTAGCCATGGAGGTTCATTTGCCCCAGGCCAATGGCGTGCGACTGCTCATTGCCCTCGGCAATCGAGGGAACCGAGCTGATGTAGGACATGTCCGAGACGGCGGAGAGCGCACGGATGGCGGTCTCGACCGAGGCTCCGAAGTCCGGTGAATCCATCGTCTTAGCGATGTTCATCGAGCCCAGGTTGCAGGAGATGTCCTTGCCGACCTCCTGGTAGCCCAGGTCATCGGTGTAGGTCGACGGGGAGGACACCTGCAGGATCTCCGAGCAGAGGTTGCTCATGATGACCTTGCCCTTGATCGGGTTGGCCCGGTTCACGGTGTCCTCGAACATCACGTACGGGTAGCCGGACTCGAACTGGATCTCGGCGAGGGTCTGGAAGAACTCGCGGGCGTTGATCTTGGTCTTCTTGATCCGCGAATCATCGACCATCTCGTAGTACTTCTCGGAAACCGAGACGTCGGAGAAGGGCATGCCATAGACGCGCTCGACGTCGTAGGGCGAGAAGAGGTACATGTCCTCGTTCTTGCGGGCCAGCTCGAACGTGATGTCCGGGACCACTACGCCCAGCGAGAGCGTCTTGATGCGGATCTTCTCGTCCGCGTTCTCGCGCTTGGTGTCCAGGAACCGGTAGATGTCCGGGTGGTGGGCGTGCAGGTAGACAGCGCCGGCACCCTGGCGGGCCCCGAGCTGGTTGGCGTAGGAGAAGCTGTCTTCGAGAAGCTTCATCACGGGGATGACACCGGAGGACTGGTTCTCGATCTGCTTGATCGGTGCCCCGTGCTCACGGATGTTCGTCAGTGACAGGGCGACACCGCCGCCACGCTTGGAGAGCTGCAGCGAGGAGTTGATGCCGCGGGCAATCGACTCCATGTTGTCCTCGACACGCAGCAGGAAGCAGGAGACGAGTTCTCCGCGCTGGGCCTTGCCGGCGTTGAGGAAGGTCGGGGTGGCCGGCTGGAAGCGGCCGTCGATGATCTCGTCGACGAGCTGGGTCGCGAGCTTGTGGTCGCCACGGGCCAGGTGCAGGGCAACCATGCACACGCGGTCCTCGTAGCGCTCGAGGTAGCGCTTTCCGTCAAAGGTCTTCAGCGTGTACGAGGTGTAGAACTTGAAGGCGCCCAGGAACGTCTCGAAACGGAACTTCTTCTTGTAGGCGTGCGAGTAGAGGTCGCGCACGAAGTTCATCGGGTACTGGTCAAGGGTTTCACGCTCGTAGTACTCATGCTTGATGAGGTATTCGAGCTTCTCGTCCAGATCATGGAAGAAGACGGTGTTGGTGTTCACGTGCTGCAGGAAGTACTGCCGTGCCGCAGCCCGGTCCGCCTCGAACTGGATGTTGCCATCCTGGTCATAGAGGTTGAGCATGGCATTCAGCTCGTGGTACCCCAGTCCCTTGAAGGCCTCGGGGACTTCCTTGTTCTCGGTCTTCACGGTCGACTCGGCGACTGTTGTTTCCAAAACTCTTCCAATCCTTGGCGTACGTGGGTTACGTCCTCGGACGTACCCATGAGTTCGAAGCGGTATAGCACTGGGACCGAGCACTTGGCGGAGATCTTGTCGGCCGCCAAACAGTAGGTGGTCCCAAAATTCGTGTTTCCGGCGCCGATGACGCCGCGCAGCAGGTTCCGGTTGCCTTCGTTGTTCAGGAAGCGGATGACCTGCGGGAGTATCGACCGTTCGCCTCGTTCCCCGCCATAGGTCGGCAGGACGAGGACGTACGGTGCGGTGGCCAGCAATTCGGGGTCCCGGGCGTGGAGGGGAATGCGCGCCGCGTCAAGTCCCAGCTTCTCCACGAACCTCTTCGTGTATCCCGAAGCGGAGGAGAAGTAGATCAGGGAAGTGTTCGTACTGCGCGAGGTGGCGGCCGGAGACCCGTTGGTCGCCACCATCGTGTCGGCGGACGTCATGCCGACCTCCAAGCTGGTGGTGATGGGTGGTGCCTTAGGCGACGTTCGAGGCGAGCTCGGACAGTTCCTGGATCTTGTCGGGACGGAAGCCCGACCAGTGATCGGCCTCGGTGATGACCACAGGGGCCTGCATGTACCCGAGGGCACGAACGCGCTCGAGTGCTTCGGGATCCTGCGAGATGTCGACCTTCTCGTAGGCAATGCCCTTCTTGTCCAGAGCGCGGTAGGTGGCGTTGCACTGCACGCATGCTGGCTTGGTGTAAACCGTGACGGTCATGGCGTTGGTCCCCTCGTACGAGATCTTGGTGTTTCTTCGATATGTGCCCCGGCTGGCCGGGGGTCCAAAAGTGGGCCGGATAGGACGAAAACCGCGGTAAAACCGGTCTCGGCCCGTGGGGCGCCTTCGGAGATTTCAATACTACATGTAGTGCAAGCCGCGGCAAGCGACCCCTATATGTTGTCTTACAAGTATGTCATTCCCTCGGGATTTCGTCCACAGGCACTGTGGAGAAAAGGCCCCCCGATTCCCGCGCGATTCCGCGCTTCGGCACGTCCCATCCACAGGCTGTGCATTCGTCGTGCACAGACACGATCCAAGGGCGTGTCGCCTCGCCACGGCGTGTCGTGTCCCTCCTCCGTGTCGTCGTCCGTTGGGCTCGGCGTAGGGTGGCCCTAACCGCAGCGGAAGGAACGGAAACCGACATGAGCACTGTCGCAGAGAACATTATCGCCACGCTTCGAGCCAACGGCGTCCAGCGGATATACGGGGTTCCCGGCGATTCCCTGAACGGGATCACCGATGCCCTCCGGAAGGACGGAACCATCACGTGGGCCCACGTCCGCCACGAGGAGGCGGCAGCATTTGCTGCCGGCGCGGAAGCCACCCTCACCGGCGAACTGGCCGTCTGCGCCGGAAGCTGCGGCCCCGGCAACCTGCACCTGATCAATGGCCTCTACGACGCCAACCGGACGCGGGTCCCCGTTCTCGCGATCGCCGCCCATATCCCCAGCGGTGAAATCGGAAGCAACTACTTCCAGGAAACCCATCCACAGGATCTCTTCCGCGAGTGCTCCGTCTACACCGAAATGGTCTCCTCCCCCGAACAGATGCCCCGCCTCCTGGAGATCGCGATGCGGAACGCCGTGGAGAAGCGTGGCGTCGCCGTCCTGGTGATCCCCGGCGACGTGGCGTTGGCCCCGGCCGTCAACGACCGCATCGCCCACATACGCCAGACCCATCCCGTCGTTGTGCCTGGCCGCGAGGAGCTGGAGGAGGCCGCCGGCTTGCTGAATGCCGGTTCCAAGGTCACCATCCTGGCTGGCGCCGGCGTCGCCGGGGCACACGACGCCGTCGTCGGCTTGGCCGACACGCTGGCGGCGCCGATAGTGCATGCCCTCGGCGGCAAGGAACACCTGGAATACGACAATGAGTTCGACGTCGGGATGACCGGGCTGCTGGGCTTCGCATCCGGTTACCGTGCCATGGAGGACGCGGACACGCTGCTGATGCTGGGCACCGATTTCCCCTACCAGCAGTTCTTCCCCTCCAAGGCGCGCATCATCCAGGTGGATATCCGCGGTCAGCAGCTGGGCCTGCGGGCCCCGGTCGATGTCGGCCTCGTCGGTGACATCGGTGATACCGCGCAGGCCCTGCAGCCGTTGCTCAAGCGCAAGACCAAACGGGCCCACCTCAAGGACGCCCAGAAGCACTACCGCAAGACGCGGGAAAAGCTGGATGACCTGGCTTCCAAGACCCGCAAGGGAACTCCCCTGCATCCGCAATTCGTGGCGCGCCGGCTCGATGAGCTCGCCGCGGACGATGCGGTCTTCCTTCCGGACGTCGGATCCCCCGTCATGTGGGCCTCGCGCTACGTGAGGATGAACGGGCGGCGACGGCTGATCGGTTCGTTCGCCCATGGCAGCATGGCCAACGCCCTGCCCCAGGCCATCGGCGTCCAGTCGGCGGCTCCCGGTCGCCAAGTCGTCGCCATGTGTGGCGACGGTGGTCTGGCGATGCTCATGGGTGAGCTGCTCACCGTGGTGCAATCACAGCTCCCGGTGAAGATGGTGGTCTTCAACAATTCCTCCCTCAACTTTGTCGAGCTGGAGATGAAGGCGGCCGGATTCGTGAACTACGCGACGGGCCTGGACAACCCGAATTTTGCCGACGTGGCCAATTCCCTCGGCGTCCTGGGAATCAGGGTGGAGAGTTCCGCGGATCTCGATGCGGCCTTGAAGAAGGCCTTTGCCCACAACGGTCCGGCGCTGATCGATGTCGTCACGGCCCGCCAGGAGCTGTCCATGCCGCCTGCGGTGACCGCCGAACAAGCCAAGGGGTTCGCCCTGTACGCGGTCCGCACGGTTCTTTCGGGTCGTGGCGACGAATTGCTGGACCTGGCGGCAACCAACTGGCGTCAACTCTTCTAGGAGGACACGGGGGCAACGGCCCGAACCACGCCCTCGCGGCAGGAATCGGAACGGCCCGCTTGCAGGGCCGGGTTCCATCAGGGTTCGGGTCGGCCTCCGGACGGTGCTGTCCTGGTTGCCTCGACCGGACCACCGGGCGCCAAAACTTCCGGTTCCCGGGGAACGCGGCCTACCATGAGGGTGCCAATCATCGGCGAGGCCTGCCGCCCGTTCACCTGCGCCCGGTCCCCCGGGCACTCATGGAACGGTGCGCGGCCTACGTTGCGATGTCCCGAGAGCAAAGGAGAATGGATGCCGGACGCGGAGGACTCCCAGCCCGCTTCCACCGGTGGCCCGCAGCCTGCACCGATCGAACGCAGCCGGTTCGGCGCCACGGAGCGTCGCAGGGATCCTGTGGCGGAAGAACGCCGCCCACCGATTTCCAGTACCGAGCTGAGCAAGGGGCCCGCGGAACTGGCGGAGCACCGCGAGCCCCGGGTCAATTGGCGTGTATTCATCATCTCGGCTGCCATTGTCTTGGCCTTTTCCGTCTGGGCCATGGTGCTGCCGGATCAGGCCGCTGCGGTCATGCAAAACGCGGTGACGTGGATTTCCACGAACCTGGGGTGGTTCTACGTCCTGACAATCACCTTGGTCATCATCTTCGTGCTCTGGGTTGCGCTGTCCAAGGAGGGCAGCGTACGTCTCGGACCGGATCATTCCCGGCCGCAATACAATCTGTTCACCTGGGTCGCCATGCTCTTTGCCGCGGGCGTGGGCATCGACATGCTGTTCTATTCGGTGACCGGACCGATCACCCAGTACATGAGTCCGCCGGCAGCCAGCCCGGAGTCCGCCGAAGCGGCACAGGACGCGGTGGTTTGGACGATGTTCCACTATGGGATCGCCGGTTGGTCCATGTATGCATTGCTGGGCATGGCCATGGGCTACTTTGCCTATCGCTGGGGCATGCCCCTGTCCATCCGTGCGGCGTTGTACCCCCTGTTGGGCAAACGGGTCCGCGGTGCCACCGGCGACGTGATCGACGTTTTCGCCCTCGTGGGAACCGTTTTCGGTGTGGCCACGTCGATGGGCATCGGCGTCGTTCTCCTCAATGTCGGCATAGCCTGGCTCTTTGGCCTGCCCGAGGGGTTGGCACTGCAGATCGCGTTGGTGCTGGTTGCCGTCATCATGACCGTGGCGGCCTGTACATCGGGTGTCGACAAGGGCATCCGGCTGATATCCGAGCTGAACCTGTGGGCCGCCGGGGCGATGATGCTCTACATCCTGGTCACGGGCCAGACCTCCTTCCTGCTCAATGCCATGGTCGAGAACATCGGCCGATTCGTCTTCTCCCTGCCAGAGCGGACTCTGCAGACGTTCGCCTATACGGACGGCGGATCGGATTGGATGGCCGGATGGACGTTGTTCTTCTGGGCCTTCTGGCTGGCTTGGGGACCCTTTGTCGGGTTGTTCCTGGCGCGCATTTCGCGCGGCCGCACCCTGCGTGAGTTCGTCATCGCGGCCATCACGGCCCCCGTTCTCTGCGACTTCTTCATCGTCTCGATCTTCGGAAACAGCGCGATGCACGAAGTACTGAACGGCAACAAGGCATTCGCCGACCTGGCCATCACCAACCCGGAGCACGGGTGGTACGCCTTGTTGGAAATGTTCCCGGGCGCCCCGTTCCTCATCGGCCTGGCCACACTGTCGGGGCTGCTCTTCTACCTGACCAGCGCCAACTCGGGGGCCATGGTCATGTCCAACTTCTCCTCCTCCATCCCCGACCCATCGGTGGACGGAGCGAAGTGGCTGCGCATCTTCTGGGCGGTCCTGACGGCCGTGCTCACAGTTGCCATGTTGGTGGCCGGTGGCGTGACCACCATGGAACACGCCACACTGATTTTTGCGTTGCCCGTCACGATCATCGCGTACCTGGTCATGGCCTCCTTCTCCAAGGTCCTGCGCATGGAGCGGGCCGAACGTGAGGGTCAGGTGCTGCGCCGACGCAGTGCGGCGGTGCATGGCGGCCAGACGCCGGAGAAGACGTGGCGACAGCGCTTGGCCCAGCTCCGCTCCTATCCGTCGAAGAAGCAGGTGGCCCAGTTCGCCGAGCGGGTCATCCGTCCCGCGTTGGAGGATATCGTCAAGGAATTCACCGACCTCGGATATCGGGCGGAACTCACGACGACGCCGAATGAGGACACGGGCATCGAATCGAACACCTTGGTGGTGAACATGGACCACCACAGGAATTTCCACTACGAGGTTGCTGCGGTTGAAGCCCCCGTTCCCATGTTCGGTGGACGCAGCATGTCACGGCAGATCGACATCTACTACCGGTTGGAGGTGTTCACTCAAACCGGAACGGAAGGGTATGACCTCATGGGTCTCACCCAGCAACAGGTCATCAACGACGTCCTCGACCGATACGAGGCCCACCTGGGATTCCTGCACTATTCCAACGAACACGATTATGCCTCGGTCCTGACGCCTCCCGTTCCCCCGGCGACCGGAACCACGCCGACGATCCCCGCCGATGCCGATGATGTAGAGCCCATCGAAACGGGCGAAGACGAAAAGTAGCGGTTTTCCTGGAGGTGGGGACGCGTCCCCGCCTCCAGGCGACGCCGGGCACTGAGGCCGCGAGTGGTGCGGAACCGTCCAGGCGTTCGGAGCCTTAACGACACATGTCTCGGGACATCGTTCCAACGATGTCCCGAGACATTACATTCGTGGAGGTAAGGGGATTCGAACCCCTGACCTTCTGCATGCCATGCAGACGCGCTACCAACTGCGCCATACCCCCAAATGCAGCCGTCCTACAGGTTTCCCTGCGGACAACTCAACCATCATAGGGCACCTAAATTACCTCGTGCAAATCGAGGTCTCCCCCCTTATTCCGGGACGACGGTCTCATCGGCGCTGGTTGCCGCGGTAGCGGTCCCAACCGGCAGGTCAATGGCGGGGCAATCACTCCACAAGCGGTCGAGCGCGTAGAAGACGCGGTCTTCCTGGTGCTGGACATGAATAACGACGTCGACATAGTCCAACAGGACCCATCGCCCGAGACCACGCCCTTCCCGGCGCACGGGACGGACGTCATGCTGTTCGATGAGCGCCTCTTCAATCCCGTCGACAATGGCGTTGACCTGTCGCTCGCTTTCCGCCGAGGCAATCAGGAATGCATCGGTGATGCCCATGCGCTCGCTGACGTCCAGGGCGACGAGGTTGTCCGCGAGTTTGTCCGCGGCAGCGAGGGCAGCCGTGCGGATGATGTTGAGGGAATGTTCTGCTGCAGCCATGAGGCTCCTTGGTTGGTGGTCTGGAAAGGTGGCTATTTGGTGCTGATCAGGATGATGCCGGTGACGAGGGCTCCGGCGCCGACCACCAGCGCGGCGACCACCGCCAGCGTCCACGTATTGACTCGACGGACGCCCGCCGTCAGGTAGTCCAGCGGGTCCAGCCCGAGTGCGGAGCGGGCGCTGACCGGTTCACCGCCCTCGGCCTCGGGATCTCGGGAGGAAGTCCAGCCGGTGGTGCCGGCGGGCGAGCCAATGGCCGGGGTGGGGGAATCCGCTTCCGGGGAGACGGGCCGGGACGCAACACGGGGTCGTTCCACCGTGGCTGGCATTTCGAGCTGGAATCCACTCGTTTGGGGCGCATTGATGCCGGTATTGGCCAGGTCACGTTCGGCCTGCTCGTGCCGGAGCCTGTTCATGGCACCGGTAAAGGGGTCCGCAGTCTGCTGCTTGCGCTCCGTGGTGGACTGCCTGATGCGTTCGCGTTCGGCCACGCGGCGGCTGATGACTGCTGCACGCGCCGCGAGCTCACGCTGGCGGGCAACGACCTCCAAGTCGTCGCCATCGTCGATGGTGGGTTGGCGCTCCGGTTGCGCGGCCACGCCTTGACGCCGGGCCTCCAGGGCCTCCTCGACGCTCAATTGCGAGCCGGAGGCCTCCTGACCGGCGGCTTCATCGCGCCCGGTGCCGGCCGTCTCGTCCTGGTCTTCGGTGGCAGGCGCCGTTTGGGCGGCTCGTGCTGCGGCCAAGGCCTGGAGTCGGAGCTGGCGCCGGGTGAGCGGGGCCGGGTCCTCCCCCGCGGGGCGTTCGACGGGGGCGACTGGTGCGGCACTGGCACGCTGTGCTTCGGCCGCGCGTTGGGCGCGCAGGGCCTCTCGATCACGGGCACGCTGCAATGAACCACGCTCCGCCCGTTCGGGCACCATGTCAAAGGGCACGTCGGCGGCTCTGCGGCTCCGGTTCGCCTTGGACACACGATCGAGCTGATTCGTATCATCCGAGGCGTTGGATTCTGCAGCCGGGGCGGACTGTTCATGCGCCGAGGGATCCAGATCGCGGGCCTTGTCGGCAGCCTCGCCAGCTCGTCGTTGCTCACGGAGGGAGCGCCGTGTCGGTCCGCGCCCCAGGTCGTCGCTCATGTAGTCCGTTCCCGGCCTTGCCCCTCAGGCAACGCCGTCGTAGTGATACAACTCGTACTTCGCAATGTACTGAACCACCCCGTCGGGTACCAAGTACCAGACGGGCTTGCTGTCCCGGATCCGGTCCCGGCATGCAGTCGACGATATCGCCATGGCCGGAACCTCCAGGAGGCTGACGTCCTGTCGTCCCAGGTCGGAGAGCTCATGCCCCGGGCGGGTGACCCCGACGAAATGCGCCAGGCTCCACAGTTCGTCGATGTCCTTCCACGACAGGATCTGCTCCATTGCGTCGGCACCGGTGATGAAGAACAGTTCCGCGTTGGGCCGCTGCAGGCGCAGATCCCGCAACGTGTCGATCGTGTAGGTGGGGCCGGGACGGTCTATGTCGACGCGGCTGACCGTGAATCGGGGATTCGATGCCGTGGCAACCACTGTCATGAGGTACCTGTGTTCGGAATCCGAAACCTCGCGGTCCGCCTTCTGCCACGGCCGGCCGGTGGGTACGAAAACGACTTCGTCCAGGTCGAACTCGGCGGCTACCTCGCTGGCTGCCACCAGGTGCCCGTGGTGGATGGGATCGAACGTCCCACCCATCACGCCAAGGCGGACCGGCCGTTCAGACCCGTCCGCCTCTGCCTTGCTAGTGATTGTCGTGGCCGTGCTTGTTGGAGAACTGCTTGTGGCTGTCTTCGACCTCGGCATGTGCTTCATGGCGGTTCCCGACATTGGTGAACGACACGCACACGAAGAGCAGCAACAAGAAGAAGGCAAAGATTCCGCCGCCAATGATGTACGGCATGTTGCTGGCCCCCTCGGCCTCAGCACCACTCGCCAGTACCGTCCCCAAGACCTGCGTGAGCATGATTCTCCTTTGTGCCCGTCATCGACCGGATCCTCCCCCATGGGGTGGGCCGGTGAACGTCTAATGTCTGCCTACCATCCTACCCACCCGCGGCGGACTCTACGAACGAATATGGCCGTCACCTTGGACAATCCACTTCGTGGTCGTCAATTCGCGCAACCCCATGGGCCCGCGGGCGTGCATCTTCTGCGTGGAGATCCCCACCTCGGCCCCCAGGCCCAGTTCGCCGCCGTCGGTGAAGCGCGTGGACGCGTTGACGATGACCGCCGCCGAGTCAATCTCGGCGATGAAGCGTTCGGCATGCCCCAGGTCGTTGGTGAGGATGGCCTCGGTATGGCCGGTGGTCCACCGCCGGATGTGGGAAATGGCCTCGTCCAAGTCATCGACGACTGCCACCGCCAGGTCCAGGGACATGTACTCACGGGCCCAATCTTCATCGGTTGCCGGCACCACGTTCAACCCCTCTGCCAGTGCCAGGGCGCGCTGGTCAGCATGCAGCGTCACACCGGCCTTCGACAGTTCCGCGAGGATATGCCGGGAGGCCGCGGCACCGGAATGAAGCAGCAGCGTCTCCACGGTGTTGCAGACCGAGGGGCGCTGCGTCTTGGCGTTGAGGAGGATGTCCGCGGCGGATTCCGCGGTTGCGGACTCGTCCACGTAGATGTGGACGTTTCCCTCGCCGGTCTCGATGACCGGTACCTTGGCGTTTTCCAGGACGGATTGGATGAGCGCGTGTCCGCCGCGGGGAATCAGCACGTCGACCTTGCCGCGTGCCCCCATCAGTGCATTGGCCCCGGCCCGGCCGAAATCGTCGACGCTCTGCACTGCGTCGGCCGGCAGGCCCACTGATTCCAAGGCGTCACGGATCAGGTACAGCAGTGCACGGTTGGTTTCGGCAGCAGCAGAACCGCCACGCATCAGCACGGCGTTTCCGCTTTTCAGGGCCAGCCCGGCCAGGTCGACCGTGACATTGGGCCGCGCCTCATAGATGACGCCCAGGACTCCCATGGGCACGTGCACCTGACGCAGCCGCAAGCCATTGGGCAAGGTCTGGCCCCGTTCCACGGCCCCCACGGGGTCGGGGAGCCCTGCGAGTTCCCGGAGGGCCGAGATCAGCCCATCCACGCGTGTGTCGTCGAGCTTCAAACGATCCAGCAGGCCCTGGCTGGTCCCTGCCGCCCGTTCACGGTCCACGTCCTGGGCGTTCGCGGCGATGACAGCGGCCCGCTCGGTGTCCAACGATGCGGCAATGGCCAGCAGGCCACGGTCCTTCCAATCGCGGTTCGCGCGTGCCAGTTTCCGGGCGGCGGTACGGGACCGGTCCGCCCGCAGGGCAACATCGCGGGCGACGTTATCGTCTGTGAGGGGTGAATCTGCGACGCTCTGGCTCATTCAACCAGCTTAGCCGGGGCGATCAGCGGCGGCCCGATTGTTGAGCAATCGTGTTAACGCGGGTTTCCCCGACGGCGTGCCTACCGGCCGGCGGACCCCACGCGCGGTCCCACCAGGACGAGGTCGTCGACGTGGACCACTTCACGTTCGTAGTGGGTTCCGAGCGAAGCCGACAGCTCACGGGTGCTGCGCCCCAACATTTCCGGCAGCTCCACGGAGGCGTAGTTGACCAGCCCACGGGCGATGACCCGGCCGGCCGCGTCGGAGATCTCCACCGGGTCCCCGGCCTCGAACTCGCCCCGTACCTCGGTGATTCCGGCGGGCAGCAGGGAACGTGACCCGGAGGCCACGGCGGTCACTGCCCCGGCGTCGAGGACCAGGGTTCCGCGGGTGGAGGCAAGATGGGCCAGCCAGAGCATGCGCAGCGGACGGCGCCCACCCCGTGCAGAGAACCAGGTGCCGACGTCCTCGCCGGACAAGGCACGGCCCGCCTGTGCGGTGGAGGTGACGAGGGTGGGGATTCCCGACTCCGCTGCCATGGTGGCCGCCTCGACCTTGGTCACCATGCCACCGGTTCCGACGCCCGAGGCGCCGACGGAGCCAATGACGACCTCCGCGAGGTCCTCGGCACGTTCAACGGTGGCAATGCGCCGGGCCCCGGCCGCCGGCGGTCCGTCGTAGACCGCATCGACGTCGGAGAGCAGGACCAACGCGTCGGCCTTCACCAGGTGGGCGACCAGCGCCGCCAGCCGGTCGTTGTCGCCGAAACGGATCTCGTGGGTGGCCACCGTGTCGTTTTCGTTGACCACGGGCACCACGCCCAGGGTCAACAGCCGACCCAATGCCCGGAAGGCGTTGGCGTACTGCTGGCGCCGGATCAGATCGTCGGCGGTCAGCAGGACCTGGGACACGGTGATGCCGTGGGAACCGAACGCCTGCGTGTACTTGGCCATCAGGAGTCCCTGGCCCACACTGGCGGCGGCCTGCTGGGTCGCCAGGTCACGGGGACGGCGTGTGAGCCCCAGCGGTGCGATGCCAGCGGCGATGGCGCCCGAGGAGACGAGGATGAGTTCAATCCCCCCGTTGCGCACGGCCGAGAGCTCGCCGACCAACGCGTTCAGTGCATCCTCGGAGATCCCACCGTTGACGGTGGTCAGCGACGAGGACCCGACCTTGACCACCAGACGCGTGGCCTCGGTGAGCTGGAAGCGATGCCGGATCGATGAGGGGATGCGGTTTTGCCGCGTCACTTCCCGCTGTCCTTGGAGGAGCGCTCGTTCTTGTAGTTGACGGACTCCGTCCAGATGCCGGCCTTGCGTTCGGCCTCGAGTTCGGCGCGGGCCGCCGCCCGGGCGTCCTTGCGGTCCTGGTGCTCTTGGCGTTTCTGTTCGCGGGTCGGCCGGCTCATGTCATCGAGGCGGACGTCTTCACCGCGACGCGATCCCAGCAGTTCGGCGCCGGCGGCCATTGTCGGCTCCCAGTCGAAGACCACGCCGTTGTCGTCGTCACCGATGACCACTGCGTCGCCGGGCTTGGCACCTGCCTTGAAGAGCTTGTCCTCGACGCCGAGCTTGGCCAGCCGATCGGCCAGGTAGCCGACGGCCTCGTCGTTGCTGAAGTCGGTCTGCTTGACCCAGCGGATTGGCTTCTCGCCCTCGACGCGGAAGAGCGGTTCGAGGTTGCGTTCCTCCCGGTGGATGGTGAATTCCGTCCGGTTCACTGCACGCGGGCGCAGCACCGGAACCTCGACCTTCGTGCTCGACGATGCCGAGGCCTGGCGTGCGGCCGTGACGAGCTCGCCCATCGCGTAGCCCAGTTCCTTCAGCCCGGTGCGTGCGAGGGCGGAGACCTCGAACACCTGGTAGCCGCGCCCTTCCAGGTCGGCCCGGACGAATTCCGCCATTTCGGCGCCGTCGGGCATGTCGGTCTTGTTCAACGCGATGAGGCGGGGGCGCTCGTTCAGGGGCACCACCGTTCCGTCGGCCCCGGCGAAGCTGGCGTCGGTGGCGTAGGCGGCCAGTTCGGCCTCGATGGTTTCCAGGTCGCTGATGGGGTCGCGATCCGATTCCAGCGATGCGCAGTCGAGCACGTGCACCAGTGCGGCGCAGCGTTCGACGTGCCGCAGGAACTCGTGTCCCAGGCCCTTGCCCTCGCTGGCCCCGGGAATGAGGCCCGGGACGTCGGCGACGGTGAACCTGACGTCCCCGCTTTCCACGACGCCCAGGTTGGGGATCAGGGTGGTGAAGGGGTAGTCGGCGATCTTGGGCCGGGCAGCGGACATGGCCGCAATGAGGCTGGACTTGCCGGCGGAGGGGTATCCGACCAGGGCGATGTCGGCCACGGACTTCAGTTCCAGGACGATGTCCTGCTCGTCCCCGGGGATGCCCAGCAGGGCGAAGCCCGGTGCCTTGCGCTTTTGCGAGGCGATCGCCGCGTTGCCGAGCCCGCCCATGCCCCCGGCGGCGGCAATGTACTCGTTGCCCTCCCCCACCAGGTCGGCCAGGATGTTCCCGGCCCGGTCCTTGATGACGGTGCCGTCCGGGACGGGAAGGACCAGGTCCTCGCCGTTCTTTCCCGGGTGCATGTCGCCCTTGCCGGGTTCCCCGTTGCCCGCCTGGCGGTGGGGCGAGTGGTGGTAGGAGAGCAGGGTGGTGGTCTGGGAGTCGACGCGGATGATCACGTCTCCCCCATTGCCTCCGTTGGCTCCGTCGGGGCCACCCAGGGGTTTGAACTTCTCCCGGCGGATCGACACGCAACCGTGCCCGCCGTTTCCGCCGGAAACGTTAAGGACGACGCGGTCTACGAACGCTGCCACTGAAGGAACTCCTCTATCGGGTGGCCGCCACGGTGCTGGATGCCCATGGTGCGGCCGGGGGTAAAACAGAACTGGAGGGCGGGCCGTGCGGCCCACCCTCCAGTCTATCGAAATGCGGTAACGCCCTGCTTAGCCGGCGTTGACGATGTTCACGACACGACGGCCGCGACGGGTGCCGAACTCGACCGAGCCGGCTGCCAGTGCGAACAGGGTGTCGTCGCCACCGCGGCCGACGTTGGCGCCGGGGTGGAAGTGCGTGCCACGCTGGCGAACGATGATCTCGCCGGCGGAAACGACCTGGCCGCCGAAGCGCTTCACGCCCAGGAACTGAGCGTTGGAATCGCGGCCGTTGCGAGTGGAGCTCGCGCCCTTCTTATGTGCCATTGAATGTGCCTACCTTTGAATCGTGGGTTATCTGGTCTCCGGCGCCTTAGGCGATGGAGGTGACCTTGACCTTGGTCAGCGCAGCACGGAAACCCTGGCGCTTCTTGTAGCCGGTCTTGTTCTTGTACTTCTGGATGACGATCTTCGGGCCGCGGAGGTTTTCGACGACCTCGGCGGTCACGGTGACCTTCGCCAGATCGGCGGCAGCGGACGTGACCTTGTCGCCGTCAACCAGAAGCAACGCGGGGAGCTCAATGGTTCCACCGGCTGCCTCGGGGACGCGGTCAAGGGTGACCCAATCTCCTACGGAAACCTTTTCCTGCCGGCCGCCTGCGCGGACAATTGCGTACACTTGGGAACTCACTTCTCTCGACGTCTAGTACTCTTACCGCGCACGTTCCACCGTTTCAAGTGAACGGGGATAAGCGCTGTGCTGTCACGCCGAGCGGAAAAATCCGATGAGCGGCGCATGCACCGAGGATCTAGATTACGCTATTTCGTCCCGCCGGGGCAAATACACCCCTCCACGGCGGGTCGTCAAGACCTCGATGCCGACCGGACCGCTCCCGGAGGACCGACAGTGCGCTGCGGGAGCGGGCCCGGAGTCTCCGGAACCCGCTCCCGCATGATCCATCCGACGGGGTGTCCCCCGCCACCGTGGCCTACAACTGGTCGGCCGGCACGCCCACGCCCAGCATGACCGGCGCCTCGGCCGGGGTGCCCTTCTTCGCTCCCGCGGCCGGGGCATCCAGCTTGGCGACATGGCTGGATCCTGCAGCAGCGGACGACGCCGGTGCCTCCTGGCGCTGGATCGGCATGTTCGCACCACCCTGGGCGCTGGAAGCCGAGCGGCTGCGACGCACCCGACGGGCCGGAGCAGCAGCCGGGGCCACTGGGGCCTCCGGAGCCACTGGGGCCGCAGCTTCCGCGGCCACCGGTGCCTGCGCTGGCGTCGCCTCGGGTGCCGGCGCGCCCTGCGGTGCCATCTGGGCCGGTGCCGGAGCGGACTTCTCGGCCGCCGGTGCCACACCGAAGGCGGAGTTCAGCGATTCGAGCGTCAAATCGGGCGCCTGGGTCGGAGCGGTGGCACGGCGGCTGCGCCGCGCACGCGGCAACCTGACGGCCTCACCGGCCAGGTTCACCAGCGGGCCCTCTTCCTCCACGCTGTCCGGTGCGGGCTGCGCCACGGCTGGCGAGGCAGCGGCCGGCGCATCCGCCGGCGCCGGGGCCTGCCGCGTGTCCTCGGCGACGCCCTGGGCGGGGGTCTCCTCGGAACCGGAGCGTCCGCGGCCGCGGGCCCGGCCCCGACCGCGACGGCGTGATCCGCCCTCGCGCTGGTGCTCGGGGGATTCCTCCGAGGCGGCGGGGGAACCGCCGTCGTTGTCGGCCTGCTGGTCCGTGGCCCCCTCCTGATCGTGGGCGGCGTGGGCCGCTGCGGCGATCGACGCGAAAGCGGCCCGGGCTGCCTCGGCCTTTGCCTCGGCCTCGGGGTCCTGTGCCTTGGGCTCCGGTGCCGTGAACTCCGTGGTGTGGTCGGCTTCGCCGCTCTTGCCGTGACGGCGGTCGTTGCGCGGTTTGCGGTCGTTGCGCTTCTGCTGGCCCCCATCACCTGGGGTGTTCGAGGCGCGGCGATGTTCGACCGGCTCATCGTGGGTGACGACTCCGCGGCCGTTGCAGGCCTCGCAGTTCTCGCTGAAGACCTCCAGCAGTCCGGTGCCCATGCGCTTGCGCGTCATCTGCACCAGGCCCAGCGAGGTGACCTCGGCGACCTGGTGCTTGGTCCGGTCGCGGCCCAGGCATTCGACGAGGCGACGCAGCACCAGGTCCCGGTTGGCCTCGAGGACCATGTCGATGAAGTCGATGACGATGATGCCGCCGATGTCGCGCAGGCGCAGCTGCCGCACGATCTCCTCGGCCGCCTCGAGGTTGTTCTTGGTGACGGTTTCCTCGAGGTTGCCGCCACTGCCGGTGAACTTCCCCGTGTTCACGTCCACCACGGTCATGGCCTCGGTGCGGTCGATCACCAGGGAGCCGCCGGAGGGCAGGAAGACCTTGCGGTCCAGCGCCTTGTGGATCTGCTCCTCGATGCGATGGGACGCGAAGATGTCCGTCTCCGACGTCCACTTCTCCAACCGGCCGATCAGGTCGGGGGCCACATACATGACGTAGGCCTCGATGGTGTCCCAGGCTTCCTCGCCGGAGACGATGAGCTTGGTGAAGTCCTCGTTGAAGACGTCGCGGACGACCTTGATCGTCAGGTCCGGCTCCGCGTAGAGCAGTTCCGGCGGGGTGGTCTTGTTCGACGTCGAGGCGGCCTCGATGCCCTCCCACTGGGCGCGCAGGCGGTTGATGTCGTTCATCAGCTCCTGTTCGCTGGCACCCTCGGCTGCGGTGCGCACGATGACCCCGGCGTTCTGCGGCAGGTGGTCCTTGAGGATCTTCTTCAGGCGGTTGCGCTCGACGTCGGGCAGCTTGCGTGAAATGCCGGTCATGGAGCCGCCCGGCACGTAGACCAGGTAGCGGCCGGGCAGGGAGATCTGGCTGGTCAGCCGGGCGCCCTTGTGTCCGACGGGATCCTTGGTGACCTGCACCAGCACCGAGTCGCCGGATTTCAGGGCGTGCTCGATGCGCCGCGGCTGGCCTTCCAACCCGGCGACGTCCCAGTTGACCTCACCGGCGTAGAGGACGGCGTTGCGGCCGCGACCGATGTCGATGAAGGCGGCCTCCATGGACGGCAGCACGTTCTGCACCTTGCCGACGTAGACGTTGCCGATCAGCGAGTCCTGCTGGGTCTTGGACACGAAGTGCTCGGCCAGGACGCCGTCCTCCAGGACGCCGATCTGGATGCGGTCCTCGCGCTGGCGGACCACCATCTGCCGGTCCACTGATTCGCGGCGCGCCAGGAACTCGGCCTCGGTGATCACGTGGCGGCGGCGTCCTGCATCGCGGGAGTCACGGCGGCGCTGGCGTTTGGCCTCCAGCCGGGTGGAACCCTTCACGGAGGTGACCTTGTTCGACGGCGCCGGCTCGGCGGCGGCGCGGGGGCCGCGGACCCGGGTGACCGTGTTGGGCGGATCGTCGTCGTGGCCGCCGGTCAGTTCCAGGTCGGCATCCCCGCGACGGCGGCGCCGACGACGGCGGGAGACCGACCCGTTGCCCTCTTCTGCGTCGCCTTCCTGGGTATCGGCGGCGTTCTCGCCGGAGCCGTTCGACTCCTCACGCGAGCGCGAACGATTGCGACGCCCCTGCCGGTTCCGGTTGCCCGGGCCATCACCGTCCTGGTCCGTTTCGGAGGATTCGACCGGGCGTGTCGCCGGGATGACGGTGGACAGGTCGGGGGCCTGGAACAGCACCGAGACCGGGGAGCCGGTGACCGCGAACGGATCGGCGACCGGTGATGCCCCGGCAGCGCCGTCGGCGGCCTCGGGTTCCGCGGGCTCTTCGGCAGCGGTGGTGGCCGGGGCGGGTTCTGCCGGCGTCTGCTCCGGGGCGGGCTCGGCGGCGGCGCGGGCGGGGGCCTTGCGGGTGCGGCGGGCCTTCGGCGGTGCCGCCGTCGCTGCTGTGTCGGGGGTGTCTTCGGTGGCCGGCGCTTGGGCTGCCGGCGCATCATCCACTGCCGGTTCAGCTGCCGCGGGAGCCGACGTCCCGGTGGTCTTCGCTGCGCTCTTGCGCGTTCGCGGGGCCCGTGTGGGCTTCTGCGGCACTTCCACCGCGGCTTCGGCCGGGGCTTGGTCTTCGACGGCGTCGGCGGCGGGGGCTGCCTCGGCGGCCGTCTTCTTCGCCGCTGGCTTGCGGGTGCGCGGCGCCCGCTTGGCGGGGGCCTTGGCCTTCTCCACCGGTGCCTGCTCGTCGGCGGCAACGGTATCTGCGGCGGCGGTGTCGTCGGCAGCCTCGGCGGCTTCCGTGGCCGTCTTCTTCGCCGCTGGCTTGCGGGTGCGCGGCGCCCGCTTGGCGGGGGCCTTGGCCTCCGGTGCGGTTGCCTCGGCAGCCGGGGTTGCTGCAGCCGGATCCAGCGGAAGGGACGACGGGGCCGACTCGTTCAGTTCTTCGTTCGATGCTTCCATGTCAGGCCATACTCCTAGCCGGAGTACCCTTCCACAGCCGGGACGCCGGCGATCGGTTCGGGAACCGTGGCCTCGGTGGCCGCCCGGTTCCCGGAAGTCAATGTTGCTGTTTCCCGGGGTGCACCAACGTGGGCGGGTGCGGCGTGCTCGGAAAACCAACGCGTTCCTCCGGGCGAGCCGCTTTCTGTTGCGGCGGCCGCCAGCGGTATTCATCCGTGGGCATCGTCTCCGATGCCAGCGGTGATCCATCGCTGCGGGTCCGGATTCCTGCAGTTGGGTTGCAGGCAAACTGTGGATTCGCCGACAACCACGGCCATTGTCTCATATGGTGCATGCCCAGCGCCGGAGACCACCCTAGACTCGTAGGGAACGAGCCACCAGCCGGTGTGCTGCCATCAGGAACCGAGGAGTGCCCCACGTGGTCCACGAAGCCCACAGCCCTGCCGAGAAGCGCGCCGACGCCGTCCGGACCACCGAGGCCCCGGTGCCCGCTTTCGCCCGGGACCGCGTCTTCGGGTGGATCCTCGCCATCGCCGGGTTCGTCAGCTGGATCGCCGCCTGCACGTTGACGCTGGAGCGGTTGGAGATCTACAAGGACCCCAACTATGTCACCTCCTGTGACATCAGCCCCTGGGTGTCCTGCGGCACCGTCATGCAGACGCACCAGGCAGAACTCTTCGGGTTCCCGAACCCGCTGATCGGCGTGGCGGGCTTCGCCGTCGTCGCGGCCATCGGCGTCACCCTGATCTCCGGGGCCAGGATGCCGCGCTGGTATTTTGCGGGCCTGCAGACGGGCATCACGCTGGCGATGGTGATGATCTGCTGGCTGTGGTTCCAGGCCCTGTACGTGATCCACGTGCTGTGCCCGTACTGCATGGTGGTCTGGGCGATGATGATCGTGCTCTTCGTCTATACGACGGCCCGGAACATCATCCACGGGGTCATTCCGGCGCCCACGGGCCTGCAGCGGTTCCTGGCCGAGTGGCACTGGGTCGTCGCCGCGGTGCTGGCGGTGCTGTGCGCCGGATCGATCCTCTTCGCGTTCGCCGACGCGTTCTTCGGCTAGCGGGCCCCCGCCACAGTACGACGCGGGGCAGGCACCGCGAAGGTGCCTGGCCGGCGTCGTACCTTGTGGTTCCGGCGGGTCAGGAGAACCAGATGCTGATCTCGCGCTCGGCGGACTCCACGGAGTCGGAGCCGTGCACCAGATTCTGCTGGACCTTTTCGCCCCAGTCCCGGCCGAAGTCTCCACGGATGGTGCCCGGGGCGGCCGTGGTGGGATCGGTGGTCCCGGCCAGTGAGCGGAAGCCCTCGATGACGCGCTCGCCCTCGAAGATGGCGGCGACGACGGGGCCGGAGAGCATGAACTCGACGAGCGGCTCGTAGAACGGCTTGCCCGCGTGCTCCGCGTAGTGGGCCTCGAGGATCCCGCGAGTGGCAGTGACCTGCTTGAGCTCGGCCAGGCGGTAGCCCTTGGCCTCGACACGGGCCAGGATCGAACCGGTCAGCTGGCGCTTGACGCCGTCGGGCTTGACCAGTACCAGGGTGCGTTCTGTGGACACGCGGTTGCTCCTTCGTTGGGGTGTTCGGTTCGGTATCGAGTCTAGTGCTCGGCGTCCGGCTCCGGGTGCTCGGCTTCCCACCGGGCCTGCGCCGCATCGCGGAGGGCGTTGTCGCGGTCCATCGAGGCCCCCTTGGTGACGGCATACCACCAGCAGGCGGCAAACAGGATGCCGACGACGAACATGGAGGCATCCACGAAACCGAGCAGGATCAGCAGGATCTGTACCGCCCAGCCGATCCAGTAGCCCAGCGGCTTGGACAGGAACGCGCAGGCCAGGATGCACACCGCCATGATCCAGCCCCCGACCAGGAAGATCAGCGCCGGGCTGATGCTCTCGCGGTACAACCCGAAGACCGCCAGGGTGGCGAACAAGGCGACGCCGGCTTCCAGGGTCAGGACGGTGGAGGCGAAGAGCACCCGGGTGGAGCGCCGCTTCTTCTTCATCCCGGGACGCCATTCGCGTTGGGCTTTGGTCATGCGTGCCATGTTGCCTATTTTCCTAACAGGGTGCGTGCTTCGCCGACGAGCGTGATCGACCCGGTGACCAGCACACCGCCGGCCAGGTCCCCGGTTGCCTCGGCGCGTCCGACGGCCCATTCCAGGGCGTCGTCCAGGCGTTCGGTGATGTACAGGTCCTGCTCCTTGAACCCGGCCCGTAGTGCCATTTCGCCCAGTTCGCCGGCGGGGATGGCCCGCGGGGAGGTGGATTGGGTCAGGCAGAGGTCCTGGACCAGGTCGCCGTATTCGGTGTAGAGCGTCTCGAGCATGGCCGGGGCGTCCTTCTCGGCCAGGATGCCGACCACCAGCACCAGCGCACTGAACCCGAAGGCCTCCTTGACGGCATCGGCGGAGACCTTCAGGCCCGCGGGGTTGTGGCCCGCGTCGACCAGGAGGGTCGGGGCCGAGCGGATCAGCTCCAACCGGCCGGGGCTGGCGACGTTCTCCAGGCCCTGGCGGACCAGGTCCTCGTTCAACGCCGTCTGGCCGCCACCGAGGAAGGCCTCCATGGCGGCGATGGCCACTGCGGCGTTCTGCGCCTGGTGCGCGCCGTGCAGCGGCAGGGCCAGGTCCTCGTAGCGTCCGGCCAGGCCCTGGATGACCAGGCTCTGCCCGCCCACGGCCAGGGTGCGGGACTCGACGCCGAATTCGACCCCCTGGAACCTGAAGGGGACCTCGAGTTCGCGGGCGGCCTCCAGCAGCACCTGGGCGGCCTCGGGCTCCTGGGCGGAGGAGACCAGGAAGCCACCTGGCTTGATGATGCCCGACTTCTCCAGGGCGATGTCCCGCACGGTGTCGCCGAGCAGCTCGGTGTGGTCCAGCGAGATCGGGGTGACGACGGAGACCTGGCCGTCCCCGACGTTGGTCGCGTCGGTGATCCCGCCCAGGCCCACCTCGATGACCGCCACGTCGACCGGGGCGTCGGCGAAGATGGCGTAGCCCAGGATGGTCAGCGCCTCGAAGTAGGTCAGCGGGACCAGCCCCTGCTCGTCCAGTTCGGCGTCGACGATCGCCAGGTAGGGGCGGATCTCGTCCCAGATCCGCACGAACACCTCGTCCGGCACGGGTTCGCCGTCCAGGCAGATGCGTTCGGTGACGCTGGACAGGTGCGGGCTGGTGTATCGGCCCACCCGCAGGTCGTGGGCCAGCAGCAGGGCCTCGATGATGCGCGCGGTGGAGGTCTTGCCGTTGGTGCCGGTCACGTGGATGATCGGCATGGCCTTGTTCGGCTCGCCGAGGATCTCCATGGCCCGGAACATCGGCTCCATGCGCGGTTCCATCTTGTTCTCCGGTGCACGGCCGAGCAGTTCGGCGTACACGCTCTCGACGGAGAAGGCGTCGTGTTCTTGGCTCATTCAGGCAACCGTCCGTTCCACGGAGATGGTGGTGTCGACGTCGCCCGGGACCAGGTCCAGTTCGACGCTCAGGGTTTCGCGGCGCACCAGTTCGGCGTTGGCGTGCAGGGCGTCGATGACGTCCTGCGGGGCGCTGATGGTGGTGAGGATGCGGTCGCTGACGTGCAGTTCGGCGTCCTTGCGGGCCTGCTGGATGGCCCGGACCAGGTCGCGGGCGGTGCCCTCGGCCTCCAGTTCGGCGGTGACCTCGGTGTCCAGGACGACGAATCCGCCGCCGGGGAGCATCGAGACAGCCGTGGAGCCGCCGTCGTGCGCGTCGGAGACCACGGTCTCCAGCGTGTATTCGGACGGTTCCAGGGCAAGCCCGCCGGAGGTGACGACGCCGTCGGCGACCGACCAGTCCCCCGACTTGGAGCCCTTGATGGCCACCTGGACGTTCTTGCCCAGCCGCGGCCCGGCGGCGCGGGCGTTGACGACGAGCTTCTGCTCGATGCCGAACTCCTCCGGTGAGGCGTCGGCGGCGTCGACCAGGCGCACCTGGCGCAGGTTCAGCTCCTCGGCGATCGTGTCGGCACCGGATTGAAGGTCGGCGGCACCGGGCACGACGACGGTGAGCTGTTGCAGGGGCAGGCGCACCCGCAGCTTCGCCGCCTTGCGCAGGCTGGACCCGGTGGAGCAGATCTGCCGGATGAGGTCCATGCGCTCCACCAGCGCCGCGTCCTCGCCGAAGACGGCGGCGTCGGGCCAGTCGGTCAGGTGGACCGAACGACCGCCGGTGAGGCCACGCCAGATCTCCTCGGTGACCAGTGGCAGCAGCGGGGCCGCGACCCGGCACAGGGCCTCCAGGGCGGTGTGCAGGGCGTCGAACGCGTCGGTGTCCTCGGCGAAGAAGCGGTCGCGGCTGCGCCTGACGTACCAGTTGGTGAGCATGTCCAGGTAGGAGCGCAGCGCGTCGCAGGCCCCGGAGACGTCGTAGTCGTCCAGCCGGGCCCCGACCTCGGAGACCAGGGCGCCGGTGTTGGCCAGCAGGTAGGTGTCCAGCGGGTCGGTGTAGCCGTCGTGGCGCAACTTCGCCTCGTACCCGGCGCCGCCGTTGGCGGAGTTCGTGTAGAGGGTGAAGAAGCTGTAGACGTTCCACAGCGGCAGGATGACCTGGCGGACCCCATCGCGGATGCCCTGTTCGGTGACGACCAGGTTGCCGCCGCGCAGGATGGGGCTGGACATCAGGAACCAGCGCATGGCGTCGGAGCCGTCGCGGTCCAGCACCTCGGTGACATCCGGGTAGTTGCGCAGCGACTTGGACATCTTCTGCCCGTCCGAGCCCAGCACGATCCCGTGGCTGATGACGTTGCGGAAGGCAGGGCGGTCGAACAGGGCGGTGGAGAGGATGTGCAGCATGTAGAACCAGCCGCGGGTCTGCCCGATGTACTCGACGATGAAGTCCGCCGGGTTGTGGGTGTCGAACCATTCGCCGTTCTCGAACGGGTAGTGCACCTGGCCATACGGCATGGAGCCCGAATCGAACCAGACGTCCAGCACGTCCTCGACCCGGCGCATGGTGGAGGCCCCTGTGGGGTCATCCGGGTTGGGGCGGGTCAGTTCGTCGATGAACGGGCGGTGCAGGTCAACGTTGCCGTTGTTGTTCACCGGCAACCGGCCGAAGTCGGCCTCCATCTCCGCGAGCGATCCGTACACGTCGGTGCGCGGGAAATCGGGGTTGTCCGAGACCCACACCGGGATGGGGCTGCCCCAGTACCGGTTGCGGCTGATCGACCAGTCGCGGGCGTTGGCCAACCACTTGCCGAACTGGCCGTCCTTGACGTTGGACGGGATCCAGTTGATCTCCTGGTTCAGCTCGGACATCCGGTCCTTGAACGCGGTGACCTCGACGTACCAGGAGGAGATGGCGCGGTAGATCAGCGGGGTGCGGCAACGCCAGCAGTGCGGGTAGGAGTGCACGTAGCTGGCCTGGCGCAGCAGCCGGCCGGAGTCGCGCAGCACCCGGGTGATGGCCTTGTTCGCGTCGAACACCTGCACGCCGGCGATCTCGGCCAGCGGTCCGTGGGCGAACAGCGGCAGGAACCTGGCGCCCTCGTCCACCGAGAGGACCACGGGGATGCCGTTGGCCTCGCAGATGTTCTGGTCCTCCTCGCCGTAGGCGGGGGCCTGGTGGACGATCCCGGTGCCGTCTGTGGTGGTGACATAGTCGGCAACGAGGATCTTCCAGGCGTTGGCCGTCCCGTAGGTTTCGGCGTCGGCGAAGTAGTCCCAGAGGCGCCGGTAGGCGATGCCGGCCAGTTCGGTGCCCGCGTAGGTGGTGGTGACCGCGGCGGCCGCGGCAGCACCGTCGTCGTACCCGAGGTCCTTGGCGTGGGCGCCGACGAGGTCCTCGGCGAGCAGGAACCGCTCCCCCGCCGCCGGTGAGCCGTTCGGGCCCACGGGCACGACGGCGTAGCGCACCTGCGGTCCGACGGCGAGGGCCTGGTTGGTGGGCAGGGTCCACGGGGTGGTGGTCCAGGCGATGGCCTGGGTGCCGGCCAGCTCACGCGAGATCGCGGAGTCGCCGGGCAGCAGTTCGAAGGTGACGGTGACTGTCTGGTCCTGGCGGTCCTTGTAGACGTCGTCGTCCATGCGCAGCTCGTGGTTGGAGAGCGGGGTCTCGTCCTTCCAGCAGTAGGGCAGCACGCGGTAGCCGTTGTAGGTCAGGCCCTGGGTGTGCAGCTGCTTGAACGCCCAGAGCACCGATTCCATGTACTCGACGTTCAGGGTCTTGTAGTCGTTGTCGAAGTCGACCCAGCGGGCCTGGCGGGTGACGTATTCCTGCCATTCGCCGGCGTACTTCATGACGGAGGAGCGGCAGGCATCGTTGAACTTGTCGATGCCCATGGCCTCGATCTGCTTCTTGTCGGTCATGCCCAGCTGCTTCATCGCCTCCAGTTCGGCGGGCAGCCCGTGGGTGTCCCAGCCGAACCGGCGTTCCACGCGCTTGCCGCGCTGGGTCTGGTAGCGGGCGACGAGGTCCTTGACGTAGCCGGTGAGCAGGTGCCCGTAGTGGGGCAGGCCGTTGGCGAAGGGCGGGCCGTCGTAGAAGACGAACTCGTTGGAGCCGTCGGTGCCGGCCGGGCGCGCGTCGATGGAGGCCTGGAAGGTCTGGTCGGCGTCCCAGTACTCCAGCACGCGTTCCTCGATCTCGGGGAAACGCGGCGACGTGGGCGTCACGCCCTGGGGATCTGTGGAGGCCTTGGGATACATGCTCATCAGCGGCTGTCCTCGCATCGGTGGGGCGTGGGTTGTCCGCGCCTGCTCGTCTCGATGCGGGGACGATTCCCGGCGCTCTGTCGCCGGTGCTCGCGGTACCACCCCGCTTGTCCGTGTCCGACCCCGTGGGGCGCGGCGCACGAACCGCTCCATGTGGGCTCTGACGCGCCCATCCGCCCGGTTCTACTGGGCCCGCAGGGGCTGGCCGTTCTTCCGGAAGCTCGCCGGTGATGGCCGGGTCATAGCTGGTCCCTCCAGTCTAACCGATCCCCCGGGCCCTGCAGGGCACGACGGCGCCTCAGCTGGAACGGATGATCTTGTGGTTCGCCGCCTGGGCGACCGGGCGGATGACGATCTCGTCCAGGTTCACGTGGTGCGGAAGCGCCACGGAGTGGACGACGACTTCGGCCACATCGTCGGCGGTCAGCGGTTTCTCCACCCCCGCGTAGACCTTCTCAGCTGCGGAGCGGTCCCCGAGGCGGTTCAGCGAGAACTCCTCGGTGTGGACCAGGCCGGGCAGGACCTCGATGACGCGGATGTTGTTCCCGACCTCTTCCAAACGCAGGGCCTGCGTCATGCCACGCTCGGCGAACTTGGCGGCGTTGTAACCGGCACCGCCCTCGTAGCCGGCCAACCCGGCGGTCGAGGTCAGGTTCAGGATGGTCCCCTCACCGTGGGCGCGGAGCATCGGCAGGAAGGCCCGGGTGACCTTCATGGTGCCCAGGACGTTGACCCGGTACATCCACTCCCAGTCCGCGGTCTTCGCGTCGGCGATGTGGTCCACCCCGCGGGCACCGCCTGCGATGTTGACCAGCGTGTCGATGCCGCCTCCCTGGGTGGCCGTGGCCAGCAGCCGGGCCACGTCGTCGTCCTCGGTGATGTCGGCGGGCACTGCGACGATGTTGCCGGTGCCCTCGGCCAGGGCCTCGAGACGGTCGGCGCGACGGGCGACCGCATACACGGTCCAGCCCCGGTGGGCGAGCATGCGGGCCGTTGCCTCGCCGATGCCGGTGCTGGCACCGGTGACGACTGCGGTTTTCGGGCTCTGTTCGTGGGTGGAAGTCATGAATCCAGCTTAATCATGGACGGAGCGGGACGGCACACACATGACTCCAGGCGCTGCCGGGGAACGGGGGCCTTCCATCCGCGGCCCCTCGGGGTGTCAACTGGAGGTGCCGGGCCACGGAAGGGCACCGGCGTCCGTTTCGTCGGAGGGTAGCCACACGCCATGCCAGACCAGGAGCACCACCACCGACGCACCCCCGGCCGGGACGCGGGGATTCAGGCAGCGGGCAAACCGGTGGAGCGGGCCGAGCCGGGCCTTGACGTGATGGTCACCGGCGGGACGGTCCGCGGTGTCCGGGAGGGCGGTCTGCTCGCCTGGCGCGGCATGCCCTACGCCGCCCCACCCATCGGGCGGTTGCGCCTGAGGGCACCGGAGGCGGTGAAGCCGTGGCAGGGCGTGCGCGATGCCTCCGGATTCGGTCCCATGGCACCGCAGCCCTCCAGGGCACGGATCGGCCGGGCCACGGCCCCACCGCCCGGGGACGAGGATTGCCTGTCCATCAACGTCCATGCCCCGGCCGTGCGCCATGACGAGCGTCTTCCGGTGATGGTCTACATCCACGGAGGTGGCTACTACAGGGGTTCCTCGCAGGATTTCTCCGGTGAGGGCGAGGGCTTCGTGCGCACCGGCCGGGTCGTGTTCGTGAGCTTCAACTACCGGCTGGGGCCGTTGGGCTATCTCGACTTCACCCGGTACTCCTCGGCCCTGCGGCCGATCGAGGGCAACCTCGGACTGCGCGACCAGGTGGCGGCGCTGATGTGGGTCAGGGACAACATCGCCGCCTTCGGTGGGGATCCGGACCGGGTGACGGTCTTCGGCGAGTCGGCCGGTGCCAACGCGGTGACCACGTTGCTTGCCGTGCCCGCGGCGCGTGGGCTCTTCCACCGGGCCATCGCCCAGAGCGCCCCCGCCAATGCCGTGTACCCGGCGGACCTGGCGGCACGGTGGGCCCGGGAGTTCATGGATCTGCTGGGCGGGGCACCGGGGCCGGACCGGTTGTTCGAGGCGACCGTGGCCGAGCTGCTCACCGCGGCGAACGAACTGCAGGAACGGACCCCCGAGGCCTACCCCGGGGCGTTCTGCTTCGCGCCCGTCGTGGACGGCGGACTCGTCCCGGAGGCACCCATCAGGGCCATCCGGGCGGGATGGGCCGCACGCGTCCCGTTGATCATCGGCACCAATGAGCGCGAGGGGACGATCTTCCGCGGCAGGATGGACATCCTGCCGGAATCCTCGACACGCATCCGGGCCATCTTCGAACGGGCGCCGGCCGATACCCGGCGCATCATGCGCGACGCCTACCCGGGGCTGCCGCGCTGGCGGTCTGCTGCGGACTTCGGCGGGGATTATGGGTTCTGGTATCCGACCACCCGGGTGGCGGACTTCCATTCGGCCTTCGCGCCGGTATATGCCTACCGCTTTGACCTGGCGCCGCGCCTGCTGCGGATGGTGGGTCTGGACGCCACCCATGGAGTCGAGATGTTCACCCTCTTCGACAGCGTGGACGAGCCCTTGGCCCGCACCTTCACCTCGCTCGGCGGTCGCGCCTCCTACATCCAGGCGGGTGTGCGCATGCGCCGAAGGTGGCTGCGGTTCGCCGAAACCGGTGGCACGCATGCCTCCTGGCCGGCCTACACCCAAAAAACCAGGGCCACGTTGATCATCGACGACCACGACAGGGTCCAAGCCGATCCGCACCACGACCGCCGTCGCGCCTGGGACGGGTTCCTCCCCGAGCTCGGAGGACGGCCGGGTCCGCCATCACGCCCGGAGTCCCCTGCCTAGAGGTTATCGTCGAGGAAATCCAACAAGACCACTGCGTTGTTGTGTTCCTCGTCCTTCGTCGAATACACGAGCACCACGTCGTCGTGCTCCGCGGCCACCGCCATCAGGCGTTCGACGGCCTCGCTGGCCGGGCCGTCCTCCAGTTCCGCGATGTAGCGTTCCCTGAATTCCTCGAACCGGTGGTCCCGGTGGTTGAACCAGGTGCGCAGTTCCTGGGAGGGGGCCACGTCCTTGGCCCATTCGTCCAGTTCAGCGTCCTCCTTCGCGACGCCACGCGGCCACAGCCGGTCGACCAGGATGCGATATCCACCATTGGGTGCCTCGTAGGCCCGCTGCAATCTGATCTTGCCCATGTTCCGATGGTAGGCCGAAATGCCATCGCGTGGGCCGGTGCACGTCCGGATGTGGAGAAGTGCACCGTCCCGCGGCCCGGGTCGAGTCCGGCCCGCCGACATGGGAGAATGGCGGACATGGCTGAACAGAACTTGGGCACAGACACGCCCGCAACCGTTTCCGTCCCCGACAAGCCCGCACTGGAGGGCCTCGAAGAGAGGCTCTCACTGCAATGGCGCCAGGACGGGACCTACGCATTCAACCCCGAGACCGACCGCGAGGCCGTCTACTCGATCGACACTCCCCCACCGACGGCATCGGGTTCCCTGCACGTGGGACACATGTTCTCCTATACGCAGACCGACGTGTTGGCGCGCTACCAGCGCATGAACGGCAAGAACGTCTTCTACCCGATGGGCTGGGACGACAACGGCCTGCCCACCGAGCGCCGCGTGCAGAACTACTACGGCGTGCGCTGCGACCCGAAGATCGCCTACGACGCCGGTTACCGTCCCCCGGCCACCCCGGCGAAGAACCAGCGCGACTGGGACCAGGTCTCCCGCCGCAACTTCATCGAACTCTGCGAGGAGCTCGCCGTCGAGGACGAAAAGGTCTTCGAGCACCTGTTCAGCACGCTCGGGCTCTCCGTCGACTGGAACCTGACCTACCGCACCATCGATGACACCTCACGCGCGGTGTCCCAGCGGGCCTTCCTGAAGAACCTCACCGACGGGGACGCCTACATGGCCGAAGCCCCCACCCTGTGGGATGTCACGTTCCGCACAGCTGTGGCCCAGGCCGAGCTGGAAGACCGTGAGGTCGCCGGCGCCTACTACCGCTACCCGTTCTTCGCCGAGGACGGAACGAAGATCTACATCGAGACCACCCGCCCCGAACTGCTGGCGGCCTGTGCCGGCCTGGTGGCGAACCCGGATGACGAGCGCTACCAGCCGTTGTTCGGAAAGAAGGTCACCTCCCCGCTGTTCGGTGTGGAGGTCGAGGTCCACCCGCACCCGTTGGCGAAGGCCGACAAGGGCTCGGGCATCGCCATGGTCTGCACCTTCGGCGATCTGACCGACGTCACCTGGTGGCGTGAGCTGCAGCTGCCGACCCGCGCGATCATCGGCCGCGACGGCCGAGTCATCGGCGACACCCCGGAGTGGATCACCACCGAGGCCGGCCGCGAGGCCTACGCGGCCATCGCCGGCAAGACGGTGTTCTCCGCCAAGGAGGCCGTCGCCGGCATGCTCACCGAGGCCGGGTTGCTCGACGGCGAACCGCGCAAGATCACGCACCCGGTGAACTTCTTCGAGAAGGGCGACAAGCCCCTGGAGGTGGTCAGTTCCCGCCAGTGGTACATCCGCAACGGCGGACGTGATGCCGAACGCCGTGACCGGTTGGTCGGCCGGGGCCAGGAAATCGAGTTCCACCCCGAATTCATGCGCTCGCGCTACACGAACTGGGTCAACGGCCTCAACGGCGACTGGCTGGTCTCCCGCCAGCGTTTCTTCGGGGTCCCGATCCCCGTCTGGTACCCGCTCGATGCCGACGGCAACCCCGAGTACGACAAGCCGATCCTGCCGGCCGACGACCAGCTGCCCGTGGACCCGGTGGCGGAGGCGGCCCCGGGCTACTCAGCGGAACAGCGCGATGTCCCCGGTGGGTTCACCGGCGACGCCGACGTCCTGGATACCTGGGCCACCTCGTCATTGACCCCGCAGATCGTGGGCCGCTGGAGCCGTGACGACGAGTTCTTCGCCAAGGTCTTCCCCTTCGACCTGCGCCCGCAGGGCCACGACATCATCCGCACCTGGCTGTTCTCCAGCGCGGTGCGCGCGGACGCCCTGCACGGCTGTGTCCCGTGGAAGCACGCGGCCATCTCGGGCTGGATCCTGGACCCGGACCGCAAGAAGATGTCCAAGTCCAAGGGCAACGTCGTCGTCCCCACCGATGTCCTGAACGACTTTGGTGCCGACGCGGTGCGCTACTGGGCGGCCTCGGCCAAGCTGGGTGCCGACACCGCCTACGAGGTCGCGCAGATGAAGATCGGGCGCCGGTTGGCGATCAAGATCCTCAACGCCTCCAAGTTCGTCCTGAACCTGGGAGCCACGCAGGCCAATGTGCTCGACGGCGATGCGCACCTGGTCACCAACGGCCTGGACCGCTCGTTGCTGGCCCGGTTGTCGGAGGTCATCGAGGAGGCCGATCGGGCGTTCGGGACGTATGACTACGCCCGGGCACTGGACATCGTCGAGTCCTTCTTCTGGTCGTTCACCGACGACTACGTCGAGCTCGTCAAGGATCGTGCCTATGGTGCCCGCGGCGACGAGGAGCAGGCTTCGGTGCTGGCCGCCCTGGCGACCACCCTGGATGCCGTGCTGCGACTCTTCGCACCGTTCCTGCCGTTTGCGACCGAGGAGGTCTGGGGCTGGTGGCGTTCCGGTTCGGTGCACCGTGCCAGCTGGCCGACCAACGCGCACCTGGCCGGCGCCGTGGAAGGTGCCGACACCGCGGTCCTGCCGACAGTCGGCGTTGCCCTGGGCGGCATCCGCAAGTCGAAGTCCGAGGCGAAGGTCAAGCAGCGCACCCAGGTGCTCTCCGGCGTCGTCAGCGGCCCCGAAGGGGTCATCGCGCAGGTTCGCGCGGGCCTGGGTGACCTGCTGGCCGCGGGCAATGCGCTGGATCTTCAACTCCGCGTCGAGGGCACCGAGCTCCTGGTCTCCGACGTGGTGTTGGCCCCCGCCGAGGAACCGGCACAGGGCTAGTTCCACTGCCTCCGGACGTGGAGCGGGCCCCGACGGTATCCGTCGGGGCCCGCTCCATATCCGTCACCCGGCACCCCCACGAGGGGGGTGCGGCGCGGTGGCTAGGAGGCGTTCGCCTGCTCGAACTGCTTGGCCTGCTCGAACTGGGGGTTCTCGGTGCGGCTGCGCTTTATCTCGAAGAAGTACGGGAACGAGGCCAGGGTCACGGAGGCGTCGAACAGGCGTCCTGCTTCCTCGCCCTCGGGAACCCGGGTGATCACGGGGCCGAAGAACGCGGTGCCGTTCAGGGCGACCACGGGGGTGCCCACGTCTTGGCCGACCTTGGAGATGCCTTCGTCGTGGCTGGCACGCAGGGCGGTGTCGTGGGCGTCGGTTTCGGCGGCCTGGGCCAGCTCGGCGGGCAGGCCGACACGCTCAAGGGCACGCTCGACCACCTGGGCGCGGTCCTTGACGCCCTCATAGTGGATGAGTTCGCCCATCGCGGTGTAGAGGTCACCGATGACCGCTTCGCCATGGGCTTCGGCTGCTGCGATGATCACGCGGACCGGAGCCCAGGCACTTTCAAGACCCTTGCGGTATTCCGGGTCGACGTCCTTGTCCTCATTCAGCACCGCGAGGCTCATGACGTGCCAGTTCACGGTGATGTCGCGGACCTTCTCGACCTCGAGGATCCACCGCGATGTCGCCCAGGCAAAGGGGCAGATCGGGTCAAACCAGAAGTCAACTGACGTTTTCTCGGACATGTGGATCCTCCTGCTGTGGGCGTGTCTCTGATGGGTCCAGACGCGGCCTGGCCCATTCAGTACAACGATCCGGTCAGGCTGACTTATTCCGCCGCTTCGTCACGACCTCGGCGGAGATCAGTGTCGGCTCACCGACCTTGTGCACCACGTCGGCGGTGATGACGACCTCGGCCACGTCGTCCCGGCTGGGCAGGTCGAACATGATCGAGGCGAGGGTCTCCTCCAGGATGGCCCGCAGGCCACGGGCACCGGTGCCCCGTTCCAGGGCCATGTCGGCGATCGCCTCGAGCGCGTCGGTTTCGAAGGTCAGCTCGACGCCGTCGATGCGGAACATCTTCTGGTACTGCTTGACCAGCGCGTTCTTGGGTTCGGTGAGGATCTTGATCAGCGAATCGCGGTCCAGGTTCTCCACCGTGGTGATGACAGGAAGCCGTCCGATGAATTCGGGGATCAGGCCGAACTTCAGCAGGTCCTCGGGCCGCACGTCGGCGTACGCGGCGGCCTCGGACTTCAACGCCGTCAACGGGGCACCGAAGCCAATGCCCTTCTGGCCGGCGCGGGAGCCGATGATTTCCTCGAGCCCAGCGAACGCCCCGGCGACGATGAAGAGGACGTTGGAGGTGTCGATCTGGATGAATTCCTGGTGCGGGTGCTTGCGTCCGCCCTGCGGCGGCACCGAGGCCACCGTCCCCTCGAGGATCTTCAGCAGGGCCTGCTGCACGCCCTCGCCCGAGACGTCGCGGGTGATGGAGGGGTTCTCGGATTTACGGGAGATCTTGTCGATCTCGTCGATGTAGATGATGCCCTGTTCGGCCTTCTTGACGTCGTAGTCGGCGGCCTGGATGAGCTTGAGCAGGATGTTCTCGACGTCCTCGCCCACATAACCGGCCTCCGTCAGGGCGGTGGCGTCGGCGACGGCGAAGGGAACATTGAGCCGGCGGGCCAGCGTCTGGGCCAGATAGGTCTTGCCGCAGCCGGTCGGTCCGATGAGCAGGATGTTCGACTTGGAGACCTCCACGTCGTCCAAGGCGTCGACCTCGCTGAGCTGGGCTGCAGCGGAGGAACCGGTGCCGGCCTGGATGCGCTTGTAGTGGTTGTACACGGCCACGGCGAGGGAACGCTTGGCGCCCTCCTGGCCGATCACGTACTCCTGCAGGGAGTCGAAGATCTCGCGGGGGCGCGGCAACTCGAAGTCGGGTCCGGCCTCGATCTCGGCCAGTTCCTCTTCCATCAGCTCATTGCACAACTCGATGCACTCGGTGCAGATGTAGACGCCGGGACCGGCGATGAGCTTGCGTACCTGCTTTTGGCTTTTGCCGCAGAAGGAACACTTGAGCAGGTCGGAGCTTTCACCCATACGAGCCATGGTGTTCTTCCCCTAACGTGGTGCTGAAACCCGCGCGACGATTGCCACACGGAAAGGTCTACCCATCACTCTAGGTGAGGTGGCCGACGGAATAGGTGACCGGACGTCCCGTGGTGCGAAAAACCTCGGGACGTCCGGCCGGTTCCGCTAGCTGCTGATGGCCTGCGGCTTGATCTTGCGGGGGCTGAGGACCTCGTCGATCAGGCCGTAGTCCTTGGCGCCGGCCGCGGTCATGAACAGGTCGCGCTCGATGTCCTCGCCGACCTGGGCCGCGTCCTTGTTGCTGTGCTCGGCCAGTGTGGTTTCGAGCCAGGTGCGCATGCGCATGACCTCTTCGGCCTGGATCTGCAGGTCGGTGGCCGTACCGCGTTCCCCGCCGCCCATGGCGGGCTGGTGGATCAGCACGCGGGCGTTGGGCAGCGCCAGCCGCTTGCCGGGGGCACCGGCGGCGAGCAGCACGGCGGCGGCGCTGGCCGCCTGGCCGAGGCAGACGGTCTGGATCTCCGGACGGATGAACATCATCGTGTCGTAGATCGCCGTCATGGCGGTGAAGGAGCCGCCGGGCGAGTTGATGTACAAGGTGATGTCGCGCTCCGGGTCCATCGACTCCAGGACCAGCAGCTGGGCCATCACGTCATCGGCGGACGCGTCATCGACCTGGGCGCCGAGGAAGACGATGCGGTCCTCGAACAGCTTTGCGTAGGGATCCTGGCGTTTGAAGCCGTACGGGGTGCGCTCTTCGAACTGGGGCAGGATGTAGCGGGCGGACGGCATCTCGCCTGCGGTGCCTTCGTAGCCGTTGAAATTCATGTTCTTCTCCTGGGGATCTGTGGGGGGTGCTCGTCGGCTGGATGGCTAGTTCTTGACCCCGCCGCCACCGGACACCGAGACGGAGTTCTGGGCGATGTGGTCGAAGAAGCCGTATTCGAGGGCGTCGGTGGCGGTGAACCACTTGTCGCGGTCGTTGTCCTTCAGGATCGTCTCCAGCGACTGGCCGGTCTGTTCGGCGGTGAGCTCGGACATGACCTTCTTCATGTGGAGGATCAGTTCGGCCTGGATGCGGATGTCCGATGCCGTGCCGCCGATGCCGCCGGAGGGCTGGTGCATCAGGATGCGGGCGTTCGGGGTGGCGTAGCGCTTGCCCTTGGTGCCGGAGGAGAGCAGGAACTGCCCCATCGAGGCGGCCAGGCCCGTCGCGACGGTGACCACGTCGTTGGGGATGTAGTTCATGGTGTCGTAGATCGCCATGCCCGCGGTGATCGAGCCACCGGGTGAGTTGATGTACAGGTAGATGTCCTTGTCGGGATCCTCGGCGGAGAGCAGGAGCAGCTGGGAGGAGATCGCGTTGGCCGATTCGTCGCTCACTTCCGAGCCGAGCCAGATGATGCGCTCCTTGAGGAGCCGGTTGTAGATGTAGTCCTCGCGACTGGCCGGATCGACCGAGGCCATCTTCGGGGTGTGGGATTCCGTCGTCATTTTCGAATACCTCTCCATGGGTGCCATGCGACGTGGCTCATCGGGCCACGTACGGTAGCGCTTGCTTTCCTTGACACTACTGCAGTGCCAACGCCTGCAGCGCGTGGGATCATCTGCTGTTCGCTGACGGCGCATACCCCGCGCTGGAGGCATCGCCGACGGCTTAAAAGGCAGGTGCCCACGGCTTAAATACGACGGCGGGACCACCCCTGAGGGCAATCCCGCCGGGGCAGCCGAAGGGCTGCCGCAGGGTCGTTCTGCTACTCGGCCGAGTCCGCGGAAGCGGAGGACGCCGACGAGGACGATGAAGCCGATTCGTCGGCTTCGCCGGCCGGGCGGACGAAGTCGGTGAGGTCGACGTCCTTGCCGTTGGAATCGGTGACCTTCGCCAGCTCGAGGACCTTGGCCAGGGCCTTGCGGCGACGGACCTCGCCGATCATCATCGGGACCTGTCCGGCACCGTCGAGCATCTGGGCGAACTGGTTCGGGTCCATGCCGTACTGGCTGGAGGACTGCACGATGTAGTCGATGAGCTCGGACTGCTCGACGCCGATCTCTTCCTTTTCGGCGATCTCATCAAGGATGATCTCGTTCTGGAAGGCACGCTCGGTGTTGGTCTTGACCTCGGCGCGGTGCTCTTCGGTGTCGTGCTCCTCGCCGTCGTTTCCACCACCCTGTTCGAAGTGCTGCTCGACCTGCTCGGTGATCACGGACTCGGGCACCGGAACGGCGATGAGTTCGGTGAGCTTGTCCATGACCTTGTCGCGGGCCTGGACGCCCTGCTCGACGACCTTGGAGTCGGCGGCCTGCTTGGTGAGGTCCTCGCGCAGCTCGGCGATGGTGTCGAACTCGGAGGCCAACTGGGCGAACTCGTCATCGGCCACGGGAAGCTCGCGCTCCTTGACGGCCTTCACGACGACCTTGACCTGCGCGGTCTCGCCGGCGTGCTCGCCACCGGCCAGCTTGGTCTCGAAGGTGGCGTCCTCGTCGGCGGAGAGGCCGGTGACTGCCTCGTCCAGGCCCTCGAGCATGGTGCCGGATCCGACCTGGTAGGACAGATCGGTGGCGGCGTCGACCTCGGTGCCATCGACGGATGCCGTGAGGTCAAGGGTGATGAAGTCGTTGTCGGCGACGGGGCGCTCGACGACCTTCAGGGTGCCGAAGCGCCCACGCAGCTCGTCCAGTGCGGTCTCGACGTCCGCGTCGGTGGCCTCCACGGCGTCGACCTGGACCTCGAGGCCCGAGTATTCGGGGAGCTCGATCTTCGGGCGGATGTCCACCTCGACGTTGAACACGAGGTTGCCCTCGGTGGCCGTCGGCTCGGGAACCTCGGTGATGTCCACCTCGGGGCGGGAGAGCGGGACGATCTCGGATTCTCGGACGGCTTCCTGGTAGAAGCCGTTCATGCCCTCGTTGATCGCGGTCTCCAGGACGTAGCCACGGCCGACGCGCTGGTCGATCAGGCGGTTCGGGACCTTGCCCTTGCGGAAGCCCGGAACGTTGATCTGTTCCGCGATGGACTTGTAGGCCGCGTCGATGTTCGGCTTCAATTCGGCGAGGGGAACCTCGACATTGAGCTTGACCCGGGTGGGCGTGAGGTTTTCGACGGCGCTCTTCACTACGTAGCTCTCCTGAATGATCTGGGCTGATACGAAACTGCACACTTGCCCCCGCGGATGAAGCTCACGGGACTGAAGGTTCAGAGTCGGGGTGACAGGATTTGAACCTGCGACCTCACGCTCCCAAAGCGCGCGCTCTAGCCAAGCTGAGCTACACCCCGATTGGTGCAGTGGCTAGTTTACGCAGAATCCGCGCCGAACAACTAATTGTTGGAGGCCCACCCAGCGGGCCCGAAGTGGTGGACGCGCAGCTAGTTCCCGCCCGGGTTGTTGGGGACCGGTTGGCGGATGATCCATTCATCGTCTGCGGTGCGGTCCATGTAGTAGAAGCCACCGGTCCGCGACGCGGGGTTCCGCGGGGCCTCGGGGTGGTAGTTCAGCACCAGCCGGTTTTCATGGAGCCAGTCCAGCCAGGTGTGCAAGGCCAACAGGTCCGGTTCGGGGACGGAAAGCCCGGAGCGCTGGCGGGCGATCACACGGATGTGGCCCATGATGGCCGTGGACCGGTGCGCCGGATCGATGGCCCAGGGCAGGACGTCGCGGTAGGTACTCCGTCCTGCATTCGCGTCCGCCCGCATCAGCGCCCTGTGGACCCCGCTTTCGGTCGCCCCATACAGCTCGGCGATGCCGGCCAGGGTCATGCCGCGCTCACGCAGTTCCCGCAAGGTCCGCCCGTCCGGCAACTTCCGCCATCCCGCCATTCCCACTCCCACCCTTCGACCACAGCCCCATGGTCAAGTTGTATATATACGACTTGAGTATGGTGGACCAGCGCGGGCGCGTCAATTTGGCGGTGATCAGAAAGCACTGCTAATGTTGTGCGAGCAACGGGCCGAAAAGCCCGGAATCGCGGGGATGTAGCTTAATGGTAAAGCCTCAGTCTTCCAAACTGATTACGCGGGTTCGATTCCCGTCATCCCCTCCAGCATGAAGGGCCGCCCCAGGGCGGCCCTTTTGTCGTCGGGCCCTCGGCCACTGGCGTTCCGGGAGACCGCGACGGTGGCTATTCGTTGCGGCTGGGGTAGTGGTGGACGGTCCGGTGGTAGGCCGTCCGGTGCAGGTGGTGGTGGCGGTACCAGGTTCCGACCAGCATCAGCACAATCGCGAACAGCACCGCCAATGCGGGACCGTACGTCACCGTCGTCATCTCCGAACAAAGCGCATCCGGCGAACATGCGCCCAGGAGCTGGGTTGCGTTCATGTCCCCATGCAAGCACTCCGGCCCCGCGAACACCAGAGGCGGGGCGGAAACGTTATGCGGCGCCCGGCGTTGCCTGGCAGGCGGGGCACCAATACAGCTTGCGTGCCGCGAGATCGGCCAGCCGGATCGGCGTCGTGCAGACCAGGCAGGCCAGGCCCTGCCGCTGGTAGGTGTAATAGGCGTGCTCGGGCCAGACGGGCGCCTGCCGGTCGCTGCGGTGTGCGGGCCGGGTGGTGATGATGTGTCCATCCCGGACGCCGTCCGCCATCAGGGAACAGAGGTCTTCCCATAACGCCGACAATTGCGCCGCCGGGACGTCACGGCCCCGGGTCCAGGGGTCCAGCCCGGCACGGAAGAGCGATTCGGCACGATAGATGTTGCCCACGCCGGCGATCAGCGACTGGCTCATCAGGGCCACGGCGATGGTCGTCGACGTGGAGCCGATACGACGAATGAAGTCATCGCGCCCCGCCGCGGGGGCCCCGGGGGCCAACGGATCGGGGCCCAGGCGGGCACGGACGGCATCGGCTTCGGCTTCGGTGAGCACCTCGCAGGCGGACGGACCGCGCAGATCGGCCCAGCCGTGGACCGAGACCAGGCGGGCCCTGACCTGGCCCACCGGCGCAGGTGGGCCGTCGTACCCGGCCGAAGCACCGTCGTCGTACGCCTCCCTCTCCCCGATCCGGCGAGGCGCACCGATGCTCGAGGCCCCGCGGAAGGTCTCATCGCCTCCGAAGCTGAAGGCCCCATAAAGTCCCAAATGGATGCGCAGCACGTTCCCGCCGTCGAAGCGGGCGAAGAGCTGCTTGCCGTGCGCCCGGGCGGAGAGCAGTTCGCGCCCGTCCAACAGGGCGGCACCGGCGGCGAAGCGTCCCTGCGGGCTGGACACGCGCAGCGGCTGGCCGGCGAAGACGTCCTCGAGCTGGCGGGCCAGCCGGTGGACCGAATGACCTTCGGGCATGGGTGCTACAGGGCGCCGGTGGTTTCGTAGGCGGCGATCTGCCCGATGCGGCGGACATGGCGTTCGGCACCGCTGAAGGGTTCGGCCAGGAACGCGTCGATCAGGTCGGTGGCCTCGGCCAGGCTGTGCTGGCGTCCCCCGACGGCGACGACGTTGGCGTCGTTGTGCTGGCGGGCCAGGCGGGCGGTGTCGAGGTTCCAGGCCAGGGCGGCGCGGATGCCCTTGACCTTGTTGGCCGCGATCTGTTCGCCGTTGCCCGATCCGCCGAGCACGATGCCCAACGAGTCCAGGCCCTGCTCGCGCTCGGTCGCAACCGCGTGGGCCGCATTGATGCAGAACGCCGGGTAGTCGTCCTCGGCGTCGTAGGAGGACGGGCCATGGTCCACCACGTCGTACCCGGCATCGGTCAGGTGCGCGACCAGGTGGGCGCTGAGTTCGAGTCCTGCGTGGTCGGTGGCGATGTGAACGCGCATGGTGTCCTTCGTGTCTGGCGTGTGAGGGGAACGGGATCCAGCCTACTCGTGCGCCACGACCTCGATCCACAGGGGGCCGGCACCGGTGGCGGCACGGTCCGTGATGCCCAGGGAGCCATCGGTGGGGTCGATGCGGTAGGCGCTGATGTGGCCCGACTTCTCACCGCAGACCAACAGGTGGGAGCCCGTGGCGTCCACCGCGGCACCGCGCGGCTGGTGCTCGGTGGCGGCGGTGCGCAGGAACGTCAGCAGTCCGGTGTCCGGATCGACGGCGAAGGTGCTCACGGTGGAGGTCGAGCGTTCGGTGGTGAACAGGTACCTGCCCTGTGCCCCCAACCGGATATCGGCGCACCAGATGGCGTCGGGGCCGGGCACGGGTCCCCCGGAACTACGCGCGAAGCCGGGCTTCAGGCCCAGCGACGCGGGCACCGAGTCGATCCGCTGGAGCTCTTCCAGGGCGCCGGTCGCGCCGTCGCGCCGGTAGACGGCCACCTCTCCGGACATCTCGTGGATGACGTAGAGCAGGCTGCCATCGGCATTGAAGATCAGGTGGCGGGGGCCGGAGCCGGCGGCGGCATCGACCGACCCGGCCAAGGCCAGGGAACCGGCGCGGTCATCCTCGGCCACGGAGTACCAGACGATGCGGTCACTGCCCAGGGAGGTGGCGTAGACGAAGCGGCCATCGGGTGAGGACCTGACGCTGTGCGCCTTGGCGCCGGGGCTGGGCGCCCGCACGGCGGGGTCGACCGGCAGGCCGTCCGCGTCCAGGGCCACGCTGTTGATGACATCCTGGTGGTAGGAGGCGCTGCGGATCGCCGCGGCGTCGGCATCGAGGCTGATGTAGGCGGTGCTGTCGGCCAATTCCACGGCACCGGCCTCCGAAAGGGCGCCGCTGGCCCGATCGAAGCGCAGCGCCGTCAGCCGTGGGGGCGTCCCGGATGAACCGGCGTAGAGCAGGCCGCGTTCCGCGTCCGCTGCCAGCGAGCGGACCGCATCCACCTCCGCGGAAGGCGCGGCGGGCGTAAAGGTGCCAGCCTGGGGATCGAACGCGAAGACGTCGACGGTTCCTGCGCTGGCGCAACCGACGTAGACGTGGGTCTGGGACACGGTGCTTCTCCTGTACTTGACGATGGGCGGCGACGGGGACCGCCCCTCAGTCGATCCTATAGCCGTCGCCAGGGGTCGTGTGGTGGAGAATGGCCTGACGGGCCGGTGCGGCCACCGCCGCTCCTTTCGCCGGATCCACCCCCTTCCGCGCAGCGGTCGCGGCGCCGATGCCGCGGCCCCATTCTGGATGGCATTCGGCCGGCGTGGGTCTTTTTACCGTTAAAAGTGAGACAATCGACGTAATGTTCAGGAACCGCTTCACATGTTGGGGTTGCCGGGACGCCACCATCAACTTGAGAAGAACAGGGAGCCGCTGCCGTGCCAGGATTGAACCTCACCCGCGACGAGGCGCGTGAACGCGCCGCATTGATCCACGTCGAGTCCTATGACATCGACCTCGATCTCACCCGGGGCGACCGGGTCTTCGGATCAACCACGACCGTGCGTTTCGACGCGACCGATGGTGCCTCCACCTTCATCGACGCCGTCACCGACACCGTGCATTCGGTGACCCTGAACGGCAGCGCATTGGACGTGGCCGACGTCAACGACGGCGTGCGCATCCAGTTGCCGCGGCTGGCCGAGCACAACGAGCTGGTCATCGTCGCCGACGCCCTCTACATGAACACCGGCGAGGGACTGCACCGATTCGTGGACCCCGTGGACGGCGAGGTGTACCTCTACTCGCAGTTCGAGGTCCCCGACTCGCGGCGCATGTTCGCGGTCTTCGAGCAGCCTGACCTGAAGGCGGCCTTCTCCTTCACCGTCACCGCCCCGGACCACTGGGACGTGGTCTCCAACTCCCCCACCCCGACCCCGGGACCCGCCGGCCAGGGCAAGGCCACCTGGGCCTTCTCCCCCACCGCCCGCATCTCCTCCTACATCACCGCGCTGATCGCCGGCCCCTACCAGGCCGTCCGCAGCGAGCTGACCAGCTCCGACGGGCGCACCATCCCGCTGGGCGTATTCGCCCGCAAGTCGATCATGGAGCACCTGGACGCCGAGAACATCTTCACCCTCACCCGGCAGGGCTTCGAGTTCTACGAGGCGCAGTTCGGCACCCCGTACCCGTTCGAGAAGTACGACCAGCTCTTCGTCCCCGAATTCAACGCCGGGGCGATGGAGAATGCCGGTGCCGTGACGTTCCTGGAGTCCTACGTCTTCCGCTCCCGCCCCACCGACGCCATGGTCGAACGCCGGGCCATCACCGTCCTGCACGAGCTGGCCCACATGTGGTTCGGCGACCTGGTGACCATGCGCTGGTGGAACGACCTGTGGCTGAACGAGTCGTTCGCCGAATTCATGTCCGCCCTGGCCGCGGCGGAGAACACCGAATTCACGCAGGCGTGGACGACCTTCTCCTCGATGGAGAAGTCCTGGGCCTACCGCCAGGACCAGCTTCCCTCGACCCACCCGATAAAGGCCGAGATCAACGACCTCGAAGACGTCCAGGTCAACTTCGACGGCATCACCTACGCCAAGGGCGCCTCGGTACTGCGCCAGCTGGTGGCCTGGGTCGGCCAGGAGGAATTCATGGCCGGGGTGCGCGAATACTTCGCCAAGCACGCCTTCTCCAATACCGAGCTGCCGGATCTCATGCGCGAGCTCGAGGCCTCCAGTGGCCGCGACCTGTCCGAGTGGACCCGGCAATGGCTGGAAACCGCAGGTGTCAACAAGCTCGAGGCTGAGCTGTCCACGGCCGAGGACGGCACCATCACCAGCTTTGCCGTCGTGCAGGCGGCCCCCGCCGACTACCCGACGATCCGCCCGCACCGCGCGGCCATCGGCTTCTACTCCATGAACGACGCCGGGAAGCTGGTGCGCACGCACCGCGAGGAACTCGACGTGGCCGGGCCCCGAACCGAGGTCCCAGCCCTGGTCGGGATGAAGCGCCCGGACCTGGTCCTGGTCAACGACGACGACCTCGCCTACGCCAAGATCCGCCTCGACGAGGCGTCCCTGAAGGTGGCCAAGGCACACCTGAAGGACATCGACGAATCCCTGCCCCGGACCCTGGTGTGGGGCGCCGCCTGGGACGCTGCACGCGATGGCGAGACCGCGGCCCGCGACTTCGTGGAACTGGTCCTGCGCAACATCGGCCACGAGTCCGACTCCTCGGTGGTCCTGGTCATCCTGCGCCAACTGGGCACCGTCCTGGACTACTACGTCAACGCCGCAGACCGTGCGCAGATCGCCGCCGTCGCAGCCGATGACCTGTGGCAGTTGGCCCAGGACGCCGTGGCAGGTTCCGACAAGCAGTTGCAGTTCGTGAAGACCTTTGCCCTGCGCTCCCGCACTCCGGAGCAGCTGGATGCCGTCGCGGCGCTGTACTCGGGCGAGACCACGCTCAGCGGCCTCGAGGTGGATGCCGACCTGCGGTGGGAACTGTTGACGGCCCTGGTCGCCGGCGGCCGGGCCGGACAAGCGGAGATCGACAGCGAGCTCGCTGCGGATGACACGGCCAATGGCCGCCTGGCCGCCGAGCTGGCAAAGGCCGCACTGCCGACCCGTGAGGCGAAGGAGGCCGCCTGGTCGGCGATCGTCCACGATGGCGAGCTGTCCAACACCCACCAGCGCAGTGCCATCGCGGGCTTCAACCGGGCCCACGACCCGGCGCTCCTGGAGCCGTTCGCCGCCCAGTACTTCGAGAGCGTCACCGGCATCTGGGATTCCAAGAGCTGGGAGATCGCCCAACAGATCATCGTCGGGCTCTACCCGCTGGCACAGACCTCCGAGTCCACCCTGAAGGCCACCGACGCCTTCCTGGAGCGCCTCGGCAGCGACAGCCCGGCCCTGCGCCGCATGATGGTCGAAAGCCGGGACGGCATCGTCCGTGCCCTGGCCGCCCAGGCAGCCGACCACTAGGACACACCGGCTCCTCCCAACCGCGCACCACCTTGGGGGTGGCCGGGAAGGACCGCCCAGGCGCTGGCCCCGGATCCGCACGGACCGGGGCCAGTCCCTTGCCCGGCACCCCGACGCCTAGAGTTGGGGCATGGACCTCAGCTTGCACCAGTACAGCGTCGACGTGGAGTGGACCGGAAACCGCGGAACGGGGACTTCCGGATACCGCGACTATGGCCGTGACCACGTGGTGCGTGCCTCCGGGCTGCCCGATCTTCCGGGGACAGCGGACCCGACCTTCCACGGGGAGCGGGACCGATGGAATCCCGAGCAACTGCTGTTGGCCGCCCTGGCACAGTGCCACATGCTCTCCTATTTCCACCTGGCTGTGAAGAACGGTGTCGACGTCGTCGGATACTCCGATGCAGCCACGGCAACCATGCAGTTGAACCGGGATGGAAGCGGTGAGTTCACGGAGGCAGTTCTCCACCCGCGGGTGATCCTCGCCGACGAGTCCCAGCGCGCACTGGCGGATTCCCTCCACGACCAGGCCCACCGGGTCTGCTTCATCGCGCGATCGGTCAACTTCCCCGTCGTGAACCAGCCCGTGGCCCCCGACCCGTCCGGCGAAGGCGCATGAAGCCCCTGGCCGCGCTGATCACAGCGGACCTGGCTGCTGCGGCGGATCCCGGGACCGCCGTCGGCATGCAGCGCTACATGAAGACCACGATGCCCTTTCTCGGCGTCCGCGCTCCGGCTGCCCAACGGATTGTCCGCGAAGCGGTACGCACCGCTGGCACCACCGGGTGGGAGGACCTCCTGAGGGAGGCCACACACCTGTGGGATGCGGCCACCCATCGGGAGCACTGGTACGCCGCCCAGCAGCTCACCGGCTATGGTTCATGCTCGGGACGCCTGGAGTTCCTTGACTTGTACGAACGCATGGTCATCGACGGGGCCTGGTGGGATATCGTCGACAACTGCCATCGCCGGTTTGGCAGGCTGCTGCGTACCCACCCCGATCGACTGGATCCGCTGCTGCGCAGCTGGGCCCTGGACCCGAACCACTGGAAGCGGCGCACGGCCATCATTGCGCAGCTCAGCTCCAAATCCGCGACCGATGTGGGACTGCTGGAGGCGGCGATCCTGCCCAACATGTCCGAGACTGACTTCTTCCTCCGCAAGGGCATCGGATGGGCCCTGCGCGAATATGCCAAGACGGACGCCGAGTGGGTCAGGAACTTCGTCGGCGACCACTCCGGTGAGCTCTCCGGCCTGTCGCAACGCGAGGCACTGAAGCACCTGCAACTTCGGTAGTGTGGATGGTGGCTGGCCAGTCCCAGCCACGGAAGGAACCCACTCGTGAACGACCAGCAAAACCAACCGGGCAACCAGATGCGCCTACCCGGCGGAGAATCCCTGGGACGCACCATCGGCCAGGCGCTGCCGGTGTCGTCGCCCTCCATGCCGCCGGCACCTGGGGCTTCTGCCCCCGAGGCCACCGTGCAGGGGCAGACACCGGATCGCTTCGGTGGGTTCACCCCGGAATCGGCCGATGTGGGCGACGACGAGGACCTCTCCCCCTACGCAGGGACGTTCTATGCCGAGGTCGGCGGGTCGAAGACCTTCCAGCGACTGACTGAACTCTTCTACGAGGGTGTGGCAAACGACGCCGAGTTCCGCACGATCTATCCGGAAGAGGACCTCAAGCCGGCGACCATCCGCCTCCAGCTGTTCCTTGAGCAGTATTGGGGTGGGCCCAACACCTACAGCCTGAACCGGGGCCACCCGCGCTTGCGTATGCGCCATATCCCCTACGTTGTCGACGGCTCCGCCCGCGATACCTGGCTGCGGCACATGCGCCACGCACTGGACCAGCTCGCGCTGCCGCCCCTCCAGGATGCGACCTTGTGGGACTACTTTGACCGGGCCGCCAGATCCCTGCAGAACGCCACGGATCACTGACGCCACCATGCGAAAGCACTGAGCTCCACAGGTTTCAACCGGTGTCCCCGGGTAGGGGTGGCGACTGGGATCGGTAGACATGCCCCGTCGGGGTCGTGGTCCTTCTCGTGTGGCGGG
>NZ_JBLXAH010000013.1:0-63467 GCF_048266065.1 Arthrobacter sp. | reverse complement strand
CGGGCCTGCAGGCCCGCCAACGCGTTCTTCACTGATTCGGCACCGGCGATGACATCAACCAGCGCCGGCTCCCCCAGACCCCTGACATCCAGCACCGGCAACACGGACAGGACCGTATCCAACAGCCCCTGGACATCGAGGCCGCCCACATCCAGTGCACCGACCCCGGCAGTCACCCCGGCACCCGTCCCGTCAGGCTCCGCGGCAGGAACGGACACCGGCTCCATGGGGGCCGGATCCTGAACCGCAGAAGATTCGAACATGTATTCGATTCTATCGGGCCGACCCCGTCCAACACCCCGAAAAACCACCCTGTGAGGGGCCCGTGCCCCCTTGCCAGCACGATCCACCACGCACCATGTCCCCCCGGGACGCAGATGCCCCCGGGACGCAGGTCCCCCTGGCATGAATCCGCCCGGCCGTGGCCGGGCATCGCTACAGCAGCGACGCACCCTGCCTGACCAGGGTGTGGCCACCCGAGGAACTCAACCGCAGCCACCTGCCCTGGCCGAAGAGCTGGCTTCGGGCACCCGGACGCAGGAAGCCCAGCGACTCGGCGGCGAAGGCCGCGCCCAGGGGCAGGTCGACATCGGCAGGGCCGTTCTGGCACGGCGCGGACCAGATGCGTCCACGCACTGTATCGAGCACCGGCCGTCCGGCGTTCGGCGGCAGCGCCTCGGCGACGGCGTGCATGCCTGCCTCAGCCTCGGCAGACAAGGCACCGTCGTCGTACTCACCCCGGGCCTCCCAGCCCGACAACGGCGGGGTGATCCCGGCCCAGGCGGCCCGGGATTCGGCGGGCGGCAGCGGCAGCGCGGTGTCCATCTCACCGGCTCGTGCCAGGCGGTCGGTCAGCGCGCCCAGCTCGTAGACGGCCACCAGCCCATCGGCCGTCGCATCGGCGAGCTTGGCCACCCGCAACCCCAGCACCGTGGGCACCGTACTGCCGATGGCCTCCTGGGCCAGCACGGGAACGTAGATGGCCAAGGCCGCGCCGACCACCTGCAACCGGGCCTGCCCATCCTCCACGGTCCGCGCCCGGGCCAGGAAAGTGCGCAGGTCGGACATGGTTTCGGGATCGGCCAGCTGCAGGGCATCGGGAAGCATGCTCCCATGCTGCCACCCCCGGGGGCCCGGGCGCCAAGCGGCCCGCATGCCCGCTTGATTGGCACATGCGGGGCCGGATAGTCTCAAGCGCAGACCACGCCTTACCGAGGAGTAATAGTGACCGATCCCGAATCACCCGAATCCCTCGTGGAGCTCCTTGACCTGGACGGCGACGGACACGTGCGCACCAGCGAGGACATCTTCATCGGCCACACCCCCGCCCAGAGCCGGGATCGGGTCTTTGGCGGTCAGGTGATCGCCCAGTCGGTCATTGCCGCCACGCGCACCGTCGAGGGCGGTCGGCCGATCCACTCGTTGCACGGCTATTTCCTGCGCCCGGGCGACGTGCACCTGCCCATCACCTTCGGCGTCGAACGGCTCCGCGACGGCCGCTCGTTCTCGGCGCGGCGGGTGCACGCCTACCAGAAGGGCCAGCCGATCCTGTCCATGATCGCCTCCTTCCAGGAACCGGCCGAGGGGTTGGAGCACCAGATCGAGATGCCATCAGGCATCCCGGCGCCGGAAGACCTGCCGACCACCGCCGAACTCATCGGCAAGATCAACCACCCCATCGCCCGCGAGTGGGCCTACAAGCGCCCGTTCGACATCCGCTACATCGAACCACCGCTGTACTTCGAACCCCCGGCCGGCGTCGGGCAGACCGCCACGAACGCCCTGTGGATGAAGACCTTCGAGCAGCTGCCCGATGATCCCGCGCTGCACCGTGCCGCCCTGGCGTACGGCAGCGACTACACGCTGCTCGAGTCGGTGCTGCGCCGCCACGGCCTGCCGTGGATCACCCCCGGCATGAACGTGGCCAGCCTGGACCACGCCATGTGGTGGCATCGCGACGTCAAGGTCGACGACTGGCTGCTCTACGTCCAGGAAAGCCCCAGTTCCTCCGGTGCCCGCGGGCTGGGCCAGGGGCGCTTCTTCACCCGGGATGGCGTCCTGGTCGCCAGCGTCGCCCAGGAAGGCATGGTGCGCGTGCCCTCGGACAGGAAGTCCAAGTTCGTCGGAGGGGTCCAATCGCGGATCATGCGCGCGGCCATCAAGCGCGACCAGCACCGCTAGGGAGTGCACGACGGCGGTGCCGGACTCCCGCGGTCTTCCCACCTGATCCCGGCCACCTGACAACAGCGCCCCCGCGGACCTCTCGGTCCACGGGGGCGCTGTTGTTGCTCGGGCTGCGGTCAGCCGCGCGTGAGACGACGGTGCGTGACACGGTGCGGCTTGGCCGCTTCCGGGCCGAGCCGTTCGATCTTGTTCTCTTCGTAGGCCTCGAAGTTGCCCTCAAACCAGTACCAGTTCGCCGGATCGTCCTCGGTGCCCTCATAGGACAGGATGTGCGTGGCCACCCGGTCCAGGAACCAGCGGTCGTGGGAGACGACCACTGCACAACCGGGGAATTCCAGCAGCGCGTTCTCGAGGCTGGACAGCGTTTCCACGTCCAGGTCGTTGGTCGGCTCATCGAGCAGCAGCAGGTTGCCGCCCTGCTTCAGGGTCAGGGCCAGGTTCAGGCGGTTGCGCTCACCACCGGAGAGCACACCCGCCTTCTTCTGCTGGTCCGGGCCCTTGAAGCCGAACGCCGAGACGTAGGCGCGCGAGGGCATCTCGACATTGCCGACCTGGATGTAGTCGTTGCCATCGGAGACGACCTCCCAGAGATTCTTCTCCGGGTCGATGCCGCCACGGTTCTGGTCGACGTAGGAGATCTTGACCGAGTCGCCGATCTTCAGTTCGCCGTCGTCGAGCTCCTCCATCCCCACGATCGTCTTGAACAGGGTCGACTTGCCGACGCCGTTGGGGCCGATCACGCCGACGATGCCGTTGCGCGGGAGCGTGAAGGACAGGTCCTCGATGAGCACGCGGTCCCCGAAGCCCTTCTTGATCTTGTTGGCCTCGATGACCAGCGAGCCCAGGCGCGGGCCCGGTGGGATCTGGATCTCCTCGAAGTCGAGCTTGCGGGTGCGCTCGGCCTCCGCCGCCATTTCCTCGTAGCGGGCCAGACGGGCCTTTGACTTGGTCTGGCGGCCCTTGGCGTTGGAGCGGACCCAGTCGAGTTCGTCGCTGAGGCGCTTGGAGAGCTTCTGGTCCTTCTTGCCCTGGACCTCCAGGCGTGCCCGCTTCTTCTCCAGGTAGGTGGAGTAGTTGCCCTCGTAGGGGTGCAGCTGGCCGCGGTCGACCTCGGCGATCCACTGGGCGACATGGTCCAGGAAGTACCGGTCGTGGGTCACGGCCAGGACGGCGCCGGGGTAGGCCTGCAGGTGCTGCTCGAGCCAGAGCACCGATTCGGCATCGAGGTGGTTGGTGGGCTCGTCGAGGAGCAGCAGGTCCGGCTTCTGCAGCAGCAGCTTGCACAGGGCCACGCGACGACGCTCACCACCGGAGAGGACCGAAACGTCGGCATCTCCCGGGGGGCAGCGCAGGGCGTCCATGGCCTGCTCGAGCTGGGAGTCGATGTCCCAGGCGTCGGCGGCGTCAATGGCTTCCTGGAGTTTGCCCATCTCCTCCAGCAACGAATCGAAGTCGGCATCGGGTGCCGACATCTCCTCGGAGATCTGGTTGAAGCGCGAGATCTTCTCGTAGATCTCCCCGACGCCTTCCTGGACGTTGCCCAGGACCGTCTTTTCCTCGTTCAGGGGTGGCTCCTGCAACAGGATGCCGACCGAGTATCCGGCGCTGAGCCGGGCCTCGCCGTTTGAAGGGGTGTCGAGCCCGGCCATGATCTTGAGGATCGTCGACTTGCCGGCGCCGTTGGGGCCGACCACGCCGATCTTTGCGCCGGGGTAGAACGACATGCTGACATCGTCGAGGATCACCTTGTCGCCAACGGCCTTGCGGGCCTTGGTCATGGTGTAAATGAATTCCGCCATGCCCACTAGGCTAGTCGTTTTGGCCCGTAAATCCCTATTTGGGGTGCGTTCCGGCCGGGGGCGAAAGGGCGCAGGACATCCGGCGGCCCCGTGGACGCCGACGATTCACCCGGCCAGCGGGTGCCGGTCGGAATCCTGGCCCGCAGCGGTGTCGAATGAGCCGCCCCCGCCACCGGCTGGGTCCTCCGGGTCACCGCCGTCGTATTCCTCTCCATCGACGGTGAATCCATGGGCGGAGGCCTCGTCGTCCAGACGGGCCAGCACTTGTGGCAGCCGGTGGAACTCCGAGGTCCCGAATTTCAGGTCGTGGCCGATGAACTGCGCCTCCACGTCGATGCCGACCCCCGTGCTGCCGTCCTCGCGCGTGAACTGGTCGACCTTGGCGTACCCGCCCACGAAGACGCGCTGGCCCTTGCGGATGGACGCCGCGGCGTTCAGGCCGAGCTGGTTGAAGACCTTGATGGTGTACCAGTTGGTGCTCTTGTTCTCCCATTCCCCGGTGTGGGGGTTCTTGCGCCGGTTGTCGGTCCCGACCCGGAACTGGGTGACCTGGAAGTTGTTCGCGTGGGTGCGCGTGAACGGATCCGTCCCGACGTTGCCGACGACGGTGATGAAGTTGTTGGCGTCTCTCATGGTGTCCTCCAGGACTGGTTGCTGTGCGGGACATCGCCGTTCCGCACCATCAGATTCCCCGAACGAGCCCGCGGGGTGGCCCGGCTGCTGCGCTGCTGTGGACGGTTGGTGCCCCGGCGGCGGGGAACGGCCGGCTGTGAGGGGTTCGCGGTGGAATGTGGCACCGGCGTCGCTGATCGCTAGAATGATTCGTGTTGCCCCGTGGGGCACCGGCCCCCGTAGCTCAGCTGGATAGAGCAACAGCCTTCTAATCTGTCGGTCGCGCGTTCGAATCGCGCCGGGGGCACCAATAGAGGCCCGGAATCATACGTATCCCGGGGCTCAGCTTTCTCTTTGACCACCCGCTCCGGTGGCAATTTGGTGGCAATTAATCCGAGCGGCGCTTCCGGAACACACCCAGCGACACCACGCCGGGCACCCCCTGATCCGGCGCAGGCGCAGGACCCGCGGCCCAGAGGTCAGCGCCGACCTGCGCGGCCACGTCCTGCTTCATCTCGTCCAGGACGTGCTGGTACCGAGTCAGCATGGAGGCCTGCGACCAGCCCAGGATGTCCATGACCACCCGCGGATCCGCGCCCAGCAACAACAGGGTGGTCGCCGCCGTGTGCCGGGCATCATGCGCCCGGACCGGCGGGACGCTTGCGGCCTTGTGGAACTCCTTCCAAGCGACCCAGTCCGACCCGCTATCCCGGGCTTGACCATCCGCGCGCGGCCAGACGAGCCCGACGGTTTCACCGTTCGCCGAAGTAGAGCCAATCCACTTCTCCCCCACTGCAGCACAGTGTCCGAGCTGCTCCCTCATCGCGGCGATCCTCGCGGGCCTTTGGCACGCGCCGTGTCGGTGGCTGGAACCCCGCCTGCCGGACTGGCTGACCCAGTTCCTACTCGGCTCTGCCAAACAGCCCATGTACGAGCAAGACCGCTGCGTGGGAATTCGTGTGGATCCGGGCGGCAATGCCGCGACCTCCACCCCGGCTTCGGACCCGGTCAACCACTGCCCGAAGACCGGCCCCGGCACCTCGCCGAAAACCAGTAGCGCCCCATCCTCATTGCTAGGGTGGGGCGCTACTCATATGTCCGGGGAGACCGCCTGCGATACGGGCCCTTGTTTGAGGCGGCACTTCCCGTGGATACGCTGATCCGACACCGAGGATTGATATATGGGGGGACAAATGGACAAACAGGGCCGACGCAGTCGCGTCTTTTGGGGTACGCCGCCAGTAACCTGAGAGCACGCGATTCCAAAGTGGATTGCAGTGGATCCACAATTTGCTCAAGTCATCGCGGGATACGCGCCACAACCGAAGCTCCAACTGAGACGTGAGGCCCTTGGACCCGACAGCTTCGAAACTTGGATTCGAGACACTCAAACCGGGCGTCTCGACAAGTCAGAGATCAAGGTAGTCTGCGGCGATTGCAACGGCGGTTGGCTGAGCAATCTGGAGGAGGACGTGGCACCCATTCTGAAGCCGTTGATGTCCGGCGAGTCCAAGCATATGAAGACTGCTGAGCGGGTACTTCTTGCTAGGTGGGCGATGAAGACGGCCTTCATGGTTGAGTTCGCGGCTCCTAGTACTCGAACGGTCTTGCCTGCGCAATTGGGACAGTTCAGGATGGGCGCTGCAGAAATCGATGGGGTACTGGTTATCGGGGGACGACGCGTGAGCGACACAGGAATAGCGGCTTTCCATACGAAGATGGAGTAGTCCGACGGTCAGGTTATTCGGAAGATCGTAGGACGGGCGGGAACAACAGTGCTTGGTTTTGGGAAGGTAGCGTTCGTTGTGATCACCGTGTCCGGTGAAATGCCGATGGATTTGTGTAGCACCATGGTTCCGAGAGGATTGCAGGAAGTGGTGCCTCGGGCGGAGAATGCAGATTTGGAGCTTTCCGGCGAGATGACAGACCGCGACGTGGATGCACTGCGCTTCTGATAGCGACGACAGGTGGTGGAGAATGAACTTGAACCATCGCGCCAGCCGTCCCGGGTGGCGACGCCGTTTTCTGTAACGCGATTCAGCGACCCCGATTAACCGCTCCGGACACTCCACCTTCTGCCTGACCAACAACATTATTTGCCAACGTGCCAATTCGCGAGGAACGTGGTCCGATCATCGGGGATGTGGGGCGCCCTGCTGTTTGGTCGTACAAATCAGCGCGCTCTCCTGAAATCGCAGAGCATACGAAAATGGGCAACCACTCACTTACAGGTTCCGGCGGCCGTACGTCTCCAGGGCTTGTAACAGTCCGCGGATCCGCCCGGCCTCCAACGAAGTTCTCTGAGGGGTGTCGTCGCGTGTGCAGACTTGTCGGACTGCACTGATGTGTTCTTCGATGGTCGTGACCAGAGTTCGCAGGTTTTCCCTCGGGCACCGCGCAGGTCCGCCCAAATAGTAGACAGTTCCCTGCTCGCGGATTTCGAAGAACCTTTCAAAGCGCTCCCCGGAGAACCGGCATTCTTCAAAGAGCGACTGAGCTACCTCGCGTATCTCGAGGGGGGCGGTCATTTGGAGGAGCTCGTTGCGGTGGCGACATTCCGAAATGAGATCGAGTACTTCGCGGCGATAGCGAAAGAGCTCCTTTTTGTTCAGCACTCGATACCCCGAGGGGCTCTGGTCGTCATTTGCTTCGAGTCCTTGGAGCCTATCGAGCAATCCCGATAGCCTCCATGCCGCATCGAGAAGTCGTGCGCCATCTAATCTCGCTTGATGTGTGACGTTGCGCTCGAATTCCTTAGCGGACACACGCAGTGCTATGAAGGCGGCTACCGCGACGCCGAGTACGGCCAAAATGACCTGTAGCCATCCGACAAGGTCGCTCATCCGGTCCTCCGCTTCTTAAGTCAGCTAAGGATACGACGTCTAACGCTTGGCCTGGTCCTCCTACTCCCCCGGACCACCCCCGCCAGACTGTGCTGTCACTCAGGGGCAATTCCAGTGACAATTTTCCCGCATCAGGCGAATTTACCGGCACCTTGCGACAGCGGCCCCCTAAATTATGCGGACGATCGACATAACCGCACCCAGACGGACATAAGCGCAACCGACCAAGGGCTCGCTTCTAATCTGTCGGTCGCGCGTTCGAATCGCGCCGGGGGCACCCCAGCACCAGGAACCGCTGCGCCGTCCCCGGTCCCGCCGCTACCATCGAAGACATGCCACAGCCTCCCCGCGCAGAAGCCATTGCCACAGCCACCGGCATCAGCTGGTCCGCATGGTGCGACCTGCTCGATCGCGCCTCGGGCCCCTCACTCCCCCACGATCGCCTCGCCGTCCTGGCGGCGGACCACATCGCAACGCAGGCGGGCTCCTCGGCCGCCGCATCCAACCACGAATGGTGGGCCCAGGGCGTCGCCATCGCCTACGAACAGCAGATCGGCCGCCGCGTTCCCGGACAAACCAGCCGCGGCGACTTCCAGGTCGGGGTGAGCAAGACCTTTGCCGGGAACCTGGACGCGGCCCTGGACGCCTGGCTCGAGCTCATCGGCGCCCGGACCTCCATCGGAGGAGTCCGGATGGAGGGGGAAGCCCGGGTCTCCTCCACGGAAAAATGGCGGTATTGGCGGGTTGACCTGGCCGACGGAACGCGGGTGAGCGTCGACATCGGCCGAAAAACCGATCAAAAGTCCACCGTCGGCATTAACCACACTAGACTGGACTCAACGGAACTGGTCGAGGAATGGCGCGGCGTCTGGAAGGGGATCCTGGCCGACCTGTCCTGACTCCGTGAACACCCACCCCGTCATCGGCAGGAGTAGTACCAAGGTGTCAACCACGCAGTCGACAACGGCGCGGGGCAACCTCGCCGTCTGGCGCAACGCGGTCTTCGTCGTCTTCGGCATCTCGGGCCTCGGCTTCGCGTCGTGGGTCTCGCGCATCCCAGCGGTCCGCGACGGCATGCACCTGAGCACCGAGACCGTCGGCCTGCTCCTGTTCGGTCTCGCCATCGGATCCATCACCGGGTTGGCGGTGGCCCCGACCTACATGTCACGCGTCGGGACGCGCCGCGCCCTGCGGCATTCACTGATCGCCATGGCCGGTGCGACGGCCCTGCTGGGATTCGCGGCGGGTACCATCGGGTCCTTCGCCCTGTCGGCGACGATCCTGTTCCTCTTCGGTTTCTTCTACAGCATCACCGACGTGGTCATGAACGTCGAAGGGGCCTCTGTGGAGAAGGCCGCCGGCAAGACGCTGCTGCCGCTGATGCACGCCTACTTCAGCTTCGGGACGATCATCGGTGCCGTGGCCGGTGCCGTGGCGGCCCACTACCGTCTGGGGATCGGCCTGCACTTTGCCGTGGCAGGGGTCCTCATCGCGGCGGCCGGGGTGCTGGCCGTGCGCTTCATCTCGTCGGCCGACGGCCACGAACCACGTGCAGCGGCCGACGTGTCCGGCGTGGGTGCAACCGCCAGGCCCCGGGCTTCGGGCGGATTCGCCCGTCGTGCGCTCGGACGCGTGGGCGGGTCGCTGCGGATGGCGCTCGAACCGCAGCTGCTCTTCCTGGGTCTCATGGTGATCGGCATGGCCTTCGTGGAGGGGGCAGCGAACGACTGGCTCCCGCTGGCCGCCGTCGATGGCCACGGATTCGACAATGCCGGCGGAGCATTGGTCTACGGGACGTTCGTCGGCGCCATGACGGTCGGCCGGGCGGCGGGCGGGCCACTCATCGACCGGTTCGGCCGCCGGCTGACGCTGACGTTGATGGGCTCGCTCGGTTTCGTGGGCATCATGGTCTTCATCCTGACGAACGAACACTGGACGGCCTTCTGCGCCGCGGCCCTCTGGGGCCTGGGCGGATCCCTGGGGTTCCCGGTCGGCATCTCAGCAGCCGCCGACCACCCCACCCAGGCAGCCCGCCGGGTGTCCATCGTCTCGATCTTCGGCTACACGGCATTCCTGGTCGGCCCACCGGTCCTGGGGTTCATCGGCGAACACCTGGGCATCCTGGACGCCTTCTACGTGGTCGCCGGCATGCTGTTGATCGCCCTGCTGGTCACTCCGCGCGCGATGGCCGCCCGGGACCGCTGAACCCCCAGCGGCTACCGTCCGCCGCGCGCCATCCAGTCGGCGAGCGGAACCTCGCCGTCGCAGAAGTTCAGCGTCTGGCCGATCGTTGCCGGTTGGGACAGCGCCTCGGCGATCGCCAGGGCGACGTTGGCCCGCGAGGTCGGGATGTCGCCGGTGATCGGGTGTTCCAGCGGAGTCACCATGCCGGTGGCCGGTTCCAGGGTCAGCCGGCCTGGGCCCAGCACCGTCCAGTCCAGCGCGGATTTGCGCAGGTGCTCATCTGCGGCGATCTTGGCCGCCTGGTAGGGGTAGAACGGGTCATCCAGGTTGGTGAGGTACTGCGTGTCGGCGGTGGCGAAGGAGACCATCACGAAGCGGCGCACGCCCGCGGCCATCGAGGCGTTCATGATGCGGATCGCCGCGTCACGGTCCACCGCGTAGGTGCGGTCGGCGTCACCGCCGCCTGCCCCGGCACTGAAGACGACGGCGTCGAACCCTTCCAGGGCGGGTTCCAGTTCCGGGCCGTGGGCCTGTTCGATGTCCAGCACCAGCGGTGTGGCACCGGCGGCGCTGACCTCCGCCGCGTGGTCCGGGTTGCGGATGACCGACGTGACGGCGTCGCCGCGCCCGCTCAACTCGCGGGCCAGCAGCAGGGCGACCTTTCCGTGGCCGCCGATCACGACGATGTTCATGGGCGTTCTCCTGGGGTGCGGGGTGAGGGGTTGGTGTCCGGGCGGGGCACGGCTCAGTGGCCGAACGTCATCGGATCGGCCGGTGCCGGGCCGGTGCCGTCCAGGCCGTCGATTGCCGCCATCTGCGCCTCGTCGAGCTCGAAGGAGAAGACGTCGAGGTTCGAGGCCTGGCGGTCGGGCCGGGTGGACTTGGGGATCGGCGAGGCACCGTGCTGCAGGTTCCAGCGCAACACCACCTGGGCGGGGGTGACGGAGTGGGCGGTCGCCGCGGCGGTGACCGGCTCGGCCTCCAACACGGCTCCGCGGCCCAGCGGGCTCCAGGCCTGGGTCAGGATTCCGTGCTTTTCGTGGAAGGCGATGTCATCGGCGCGCATCCACAGCGGGGAGTGCTGGATCTGGTTCACGTCGGGCACCACCCCGGTGGCGTCGATCAGTTCGGTGAGCTGGTCCTGGGTGAAGTTGGACGTGCCGATGGCCCGGACCTTGCCCTTGGACAGCAGCTTGGCCAGGCCCTTGTAGGCGTCCACGTAGGTGCCCTGGGCGGGGTTGGGCCAGTGGATGAGCAGCAGGTCGATGTAGTCCAGGCCCAACCGCTCGATCGAATGGCGCCAGGCGGTGCGCACGCCGTCGAAGGAGTGCCATTCGGCGTTGAGCTTGGTGGTGACGAACAGTTCGCTGCGGGCCAGCGGCGACCGGGCGATCGCCTGGCCGACCCCTTCTTCGTTGCGGTAGTTCTCGGCGGTATCGATGAGCCGGTATCCGGCCTCGATCGCGTGCAGCACGGCGGCGCCGGCTTCGGTATCGTCCATGGGCCAGGTGCCCAGTCCGATCATCGGGATCTCGGCACCATTGGCGAGCTTTTTGACGGGAACTGCGGCTGGGTTCTCTGACATTCCCTCATGCTAACGTGCTGTGCCCGATCATTGGTGGATCCGCCACCGGGCAGGCTCGATAGGGTGGGGCAATGGACACCAGCACCTCCCCCGCGCCCCGCGCCCTCGCTGCGGGCCACCTCGACGTCGACGCGCTGCTCTTCGACCTGGACGGCACGCTGATCGATTCGACCCTGGCCACCGAGATCTGCTGGGAGCAGTGGTCCCACCGCCTCGGGCTGGGTGAGCACGGCGACCACCCGCATGGCGTGCCGGCCCGCGACGTCGTCGCCGCCCGCGTCGAACCGGCCCGCCGGGCGGAGGCACTGGAGCTGATCGAACGCCTGGAGGTGGAGCAGACCGAAGGCATCACGATCAAGGACGGCGTCGCCGAACTGCTGGCCAGCCTGCCACCTGAACGCTGGGCGATCGTGACCTCCTGCACCGCCGAACTGGCCGCGGTGCGCCTGGGCCTGGTGGGCATCGAGGCCCCCGCCGTGCTGGTGACCGCCGACTCGGTCTCCCGCGGCAAACCCGACCCCGAAGGCTACCTGGCAGCGGCTTCCGCCCTGGGCGTCGAGGCGGCGCGGACCCTGGTGTTCGAGGACGCGCCGGCCGGCATCGAGGCGGGCAACGCCGCCGGGGCGTGGACGCTGGGCATTGCCGGAACGTACGACGCCGGTGCGCTGGCTGCCTCGCGGATCGTCACCACGCTGGCCGGCACCACCGTGACGGCGGCCGCCGGTGCCGCGGCCTTGCGGGTGGATTTCCCGCGCGGCTGACGCCCTGTGACGAAGCACACAGGCCGGTCGGGAAATATGCAGACGCATGTACAGGTTGGGCTTCATGACACAGCAACCACCTGACGGCAGGCCCCCAACGGCGCCCGCCACGTCGCTTCGGAAGGACCACCCATGACCGCAACGCTTCCCGATCTGGACCACGAGCTGGCCATCGACGCCACCACCGCCGATGCCCTCTTCTTGGAGGCACGCACCGCCAACACGTTCTCCGACGAGCCGGTCAGCGAGGAGACCGCCCGGGCGATCTACGAGCTCACCAAGATGGGCCCGACGATGATGAACAACCAGCCGATGCGCATCACCTGGGTCCGTTCGGCCGAGGGCCGCGAAAAGCTGGCGAACCGCATGGCCGAGGGCAACCGCGAGAAGACGCTGACGGCCCCCCTGGTTGCCGTGCTCAGCTCCGACGTCGACTGGCACGAGCACTTCGGCACGTTCTTCCCGCACGCCGCCGAACGCAAGGGCATGTTCGACGGCGAGGAGCAGGCGGGCATGCGCGCCGTCGTGGCGAACAACAACGCCCACCTCCAGGCCGGCTACTTCATCATGGCGGTACGCGCCGTGGGCCTGCGCGCCGGACCGATGGGCGGCTTCGACGCCGCGGGGGTGGACGAGGACTTCCACGCGGGAACCAACCAGAAGACGTTCCTGGTCGTGAACATCGGCAAGCCGGGCGAGAACCCGTGGTTCCCGCGCCTGCCGCGGCTGGACTACGACGTGGCCACCACCACCGTCTAGCCACCCACCAGGTCACCAGCCGGGACCCCCGGGCCCCGCGGCGCGTCAGCCCGCGGTGGTCCCGGGGGTTTTTGCCGCCCGGTAGGTGTCCATCTGGGCCAGCCGGCGGCGCAGGGACTCCTGCCGCTGGCGGTCCCTGCCGGCGGTCAGCTCGATGTGGGCGCGCCCGAAGCGCCATAGCAGCATGTCGTCCAGCAGGCGGTCGGGCCCGGGCGAGTAGCGGTGGTCCAGCGCCTTGCGCACCTCGGTGATGGCCTCGGCGTCGAGCAACCCGGCGAGCTCCGTCGTCGTCCCCAGGTCGTGGGCAGCCAACAGTTCGGCCGCCCAGCCCCAGTCGTCGTCGGCCTTGCGGTCCACATGCGGCAGCAGGGTCTGCCAGATCTCGCGGATGCGGTCGGGGTCCAGGGCGACGGCCCCCTCGCCCTCGGTGTCCCAGTAGCCGGTGACGGCCAGGTAGCGGTCGTGCAGTTCCTCGAACGTCGATTCGACGGCCTCGAGCATGGCGGCGGTGGCGGTGAACTGGCGGTCCAGGTACGGGCTCCAGGCACGCGGGTCGACCTTCTTGAAGCGGATGTCGTGCTCGATCTCGCTCCAGGCGTGGGCCAGGATGGTGCGGATCTGCGTCTCGAAGATGTAGTTGCCGGTCACCCTGATGTTCTCGGCGAGCGTCTCCTGGTAGCCGCGGACGACGTCGTTCTGCCGGGTGCGCAGGTTCAGGTGCCGGCTGGAGTAGCCGTAGGTGCCGGATTCGACCGACCCGATGTCCTTCTCCCGGTCGGAGCGGACGTCGAATTCGTTGCGGCGGCGTTTGATCAGCCCCGCGGCGTCGCGGACCTCGTGGGGCAGGGCGACGATGACGCGCACGCCCACCAGGTCGTGCAGGTCGCGCAGCGGGTGCGGGAATTCCAGTTGCGGGTCCCCGCCGGGTTCGTCGGGTTCGAGCATGCGCGAGGCCTTGTCGCGGAACGAGTCGACCGTCTTGGTGCGTCCGGTGATGAACAGCGGCTGCAGCTCGGCATCGGCGAAGATCGCGCGGATGCGGGTGGTCACGTCGTCGGTGACGGCCTCCAGGGCCGGGCGGATGCGCTCGTACTGCCGGGCGGACTCCTCGACCTCGGGTTTGAGCCGCTCGTCCAGTCGATCGAAAACTGCTCCCACGATGCCCCGTCTCCTCGCCGCATTCTCTCCAGCACACACCCTACCAACCGCCGTCGTGCCGAGGATCACCGCACAACCGGTGCCCACCTGCGGCGTGTTGGACGTGGCCGGGAGGTAAACTGGGGACATACGACGGCGAATCCAGCCGCATTTCCCGTTCACCTCGGCACCGCAGGGGCCCGACCCCGCCCTGCCGGACATCATCTGCGGACCAGCGATCCGCAACCAGCAGCAACCCCCCAGGAGAAGCACCCCTTCATGACCGCATCTGCCACGGAACTTTCGACCGAAACGCTGTTCAGCCGCCGCTACGAGGAGCAGATCGCCCCCGTGAACCGGCTTCTTGACGAGACGGCCCTGCTCCGCCCCGGCAGCTCCGTCAGCTACGTGGACCCGCAGCACGATGTCGACCAGGTCAAGATCATCTCCTTGTTCTCCAACATCGGCACCGCGGACCCCAGCGGCTTCATCACCCCCGGCGACGCCGATGCGGCCACCCGCATGGTCGGTCTGCAGTGGCAGCTGGGCCTGCGCCCGGAATACGTGCTGCCGTGGAACGTCTCCCCCTGGCACATCGACGGCGAGGCCAATGGCCGTTTCGAACCGGCACAGATCACCTCGGGCCTGAAGCCGCTGCTGCGCCTGCTCAAGCTCGTCCCACGCGCCTCCGTCCTGGTGGCCCACGGCACCGAGGCCCACCGCCTGGCCGACCAGCTGACCAAGACGCAGAACCCGTTGCTGTGGCGCCGCGGTTTCAAGACCTACAAGGTCAAGTCCCTCGACGGCCGCGCCTTCGCCGGCTCGCCGGAGCGCCAGCAGGGCCACCTGGATGCGATGCAGGCCGCCTACGCCGACGCGATGGCCCGCACCGGGATCGCCTCGATCCGCTGACCCCTGCGCCCGGGTGGCCCCCGGGACACGCCACGGCGTCCACCGGCAACGGTAGGCGCCGTTCGTCGTCGTACCGCGCGGTGGGCCCGGTGGTGGGCCCGGTGGCCTGCACGGGTGGCAGCGGTGGCACCGCTAAACTCGTAGCCATGCCCGACGCCCCTCCCGCAGCACCCGACGCCCCCGAGAACGCACTGCCCCCCATCGGCCGCAGGCATCGGCTGCAGCTGGCGGCCGTGATGGCCGCGGCGACCGTGCTGTATGTGGCGCACTCGCTGCTGCGCTACCGCAATTTCGAGTCCAAGGGCTACGACCTGGGCATCTTCGACCAGGCGGTGCGCCAATACGCGCTGTTCAAGGCGCCGATCGTGCCGGTCAAGGGAGTGGACTTCAACCTGCTCGGGGACCACTTCCACCCGATCATCGCCCTGTTCGCCCCGTTGTACTGGATCTGGCCCGACCCGCGCATGCTCGATTTCGGCATGATCGCCCTGCTGGTCGTCACGGCCATCCCGGTGTACTCGTTCGCCCGCAAACACCTGGGCCACCGCGGCGGGCTGCTGACCGCGGCGGCACTGCTGTTGTGGTGGCCGTTCCAGGCGATGGTGAACTGGGACTTCCACGAAGTCGCGTTCGCCGTGCCGCTGATGGCGTGGATCGTCTGGGCGTTCGACAGGTCCCGCTACTGGCTGGTGGTCGGCCTGTCGGCGGCGCTGCTGCTGGTCCGCGAAGACATGGGGATCACCCTTGTCGCGGTGGCCATCGTGCTGGGGTTCCACCGCCAGTGGGGCAAGGCGGTGCTGCTGGCCGTGTCGGGGGTGGCCGGCTACCTGGTGGTGACCAAGGTGCTGGTCCCGTATTTCGCCCCGCCGGATGCCATGTCCTACTGGCAGTTCACCGCCCTGGGCCCCACCATGGGGGCCGCCATCGCGTTCATGCTCAGCCACCCGTTGAAGTCGATCGGGCTGCTGTTCAACCACGAGCTGAAGGTCCTGCTGTGGCTGATGACGTTCGTCCCGTTGGCGCTGCTGCCCTTCTTCTCCCCCTACGTGATCCTCGTGGCCCCGAGCCTGCTGTCCCGCCTGTTCAACGACCGGCTGAACACCTGGGCCCCGGTCTACCAGTACGACGCGATGCTGGCCCCGGTGCTGATCATGGCCTCCGTCCACGTGCTCGCCAAGATCATCGCGCGCACCGGCCGGGTCAAACTGCGCGTGGGGGCCCCCGCCTACCTGCTGGTGCTCGCGTTCATCTGCACGCTGTTCATCCACGCCGTCTTCCCGCTGGGCCGCACGCTCACCGGGGCGAACTGGGCCATGCCGGAGATCGCGAAGGCCCAGGCCCGGGCCGTGGCGATGATCCCCAACGGTGTCTGCGTGGAGGCCGCCGACACGGCGGTCCCCCACCTGGTCCAACGCATCTATGTGGGCCTGAACGGGGACATCGGGGATGAGCTCTCCAGCTGGATGATCATCGACTTCAACGTCGACGAACTCGGCGGCTGGGACCCCCTGTCACCGCAACAGGCGCTGGAACGCGGGAAGAAGCTGGGGTTCCAGGTGGTCTCGAAGGACGACCACGGGATCTGGGTGCTGCACCGCGACATCCCGGTCAGCCCGGTCTGCAGCAACTACCTGCCCTACGACTGAGCCTGCCTCAGAGCCCGAGCTCGGCGGCCAGGTCCACGCCCTCGACGTGGTGGACAGTGCGCATCCCGAGGCCGCGGGCCGCTTCGAGGTTTTCGGCCTTGTCGTCGATGAAGACGACGGCGGAGGCCTGGGTATCCAGGTCGGCCAGGACATGCTCGTAGATCCGCCGGTCAGGTTTGGCCAGCCGGAGCGGGCCGCTGAAGAAGAGCCGGTCGAAGCCGCGCGGCCAGTCGGCCTCGGCGGTGTAGATCTCCGATTGGCGCACCGGCATGTTGGACAGCAACGCCAAGCGCGCCCCGGAGGCCCTCAACCGCTCGAGCACCCGGGCCGTTGCCGGGTTCTGCCTTGCCCACAGCGCGGCATCGAGGCGGTCCAGCCGCTCGATCTCCGGCGGGTGGACGTCGCGTTCGAGGACGGCGGTCCAGTAGTGCGCCGACGTCAGTTCCCCGGCATCGAAGGCGTGGCGGTGGGCCCAATAGCTGCTGTCGGGGGCATCGAGGTCCCTTCCGGTCGCCGCGTTGAGCCGCTGCCAGTCGGCGGTGTCCGGCGCCAGGGACAGGACCATGCCATAGTCGAAGAGGTACCAGTCGACGTCGTGCGGTGCGGGGGCCATGACCCCAGCGTATCGGCAGCCCGCCCGCGTGCGGTGTAGCCTCGCAAGCGGTCCCCGACGGCACACGGGACCGCCAGGCGGAACGAGGCGAGGAGCGCACAGCGATGATCCAGGACGAGGAGATCAGCGTCGGCCAGTTGGCGGCACGCAGCGGCGCCGCCGTTTCGGCCCTGCACTTCTATGAGCGCAAGGGGCTCATCCAGAGCCACCGGACCAGCGGCAACCAGCGCCGGTATGCCCGCTCGACACTGCGCCGGGTGGCTGTCATCCGGGCCGCACAACGCGCTGGCATCCCGCTGGCCTCGGTGCTGGAGGTGTTCGAGTCCCTGCCCGCCGACGGGGTGCCGGACCAGGGCGATTGGCAGCGGCTCTCGGAGGCGTGGCGGGCGGAGATCGACTCCAGGATCTCCCTGCTCGAACACCTGCGGGACCGCCTGGATGGCTGCATCGGGTGCGGTTGCCTGTCGTTGGCGAGTTGTGGCTTCGTCAACCCCGGGGACGAATGGGGCTCCGCGACCACCGGCGCGCCTGGCCTGGACGCCTGAACAAAACGTTACGTCCGGCGGGCCGGTTTGACCTCAACTTAGGTTGAGGTTCTAGGGTCGTCAGTGTCCCCGCGACACCGGGGACCCGCAGACGAAAGAACAGGTATGACCACCCTCAGCCACCGTCCGACAGCGACCGACTCCGACGCAGCACTGTTCCGGGACGCCTTCCGCGGCCACCCCGCCGGCCTGGCGGTCATCACCGCCGCCGGGCCCGACGGGCCCATTGGCCTGACGGCGTCCTCGGTTTCCTCGGTCTCGGTGGACCCGCCGTCGCTGGTGTTCTCGCTGTCGGGGCGGACCACCGCCCCGCTGCTGGCCGCCGCCGACACCGTGGTGGTGCACCTCATGGACTCGGCGCACCAGGGGCTCGTCCACACCTTCGCCACGCCGGGCACCGCGCGCTTCACCGCTGACATGGACTGGGAAACGCTGCCCACCGGTGAACCGCTGCTGCACGGCGGCACCTGGGCACTGCGCTGCGCGGTCGCCCAACGGATCGACGTCGGATCCTCGCGGGTCGTGATCGCCACCGTCCTGCAGGTCCGCCGCCAGTCGGACGGCACCGAGCCGCTGGTCTACCACGACAGGACCTACCACCGCCTCGGCAGCGGATCGACCCTGGCCGGCTAGGACCCGCCGGCGAGGGGCCTCCCGCCCTTTCCCCGGGCCGCACACCGGAGGATCATGGGAACCGGTAGCGGGGTCAGGAGGCGCAGATGCGCGCGATCATCATCGGGGCGGGAATCGCCGGACTGGTCACGGCCCGCCAGCTCGGTCTCGCCGGGTGGCAGGTCGACGTCGTCGAACAGTCCCCCGGGCCACGGGACGCCGGCTACATGATGGACTTCTTCGGCCCCGGCGTCGAGGCCTCCGAGCGGATCGGCCTGTACCCGCGGCTGGTGGACCTCGCCTATGCGGTGGAGGCCGCCACCTACGTGGATTCCAGCGGGAAGGCCACGGCCCGGCTCGACTACGAACGCTTCGCCCGGGCGGCCGGGGGCAAGGTGCTCACCCTGCTGCGCCCCGACATGGAACTGGCCGCCCTTGCGGCGCTGGACGACGTCCCGTCAGGACGCCTTCACCTGCACTACGCCCGTCGTCCCACCGGGTACAGCGACGCCGGCGGCACCGTGGCCGTCGATCTCGCCGGCACGGAACCGGCCCGGCTGGAGGCCGACGTGCTGATCGGTGCCGACGGCATACATTCGGCGGTCCGCGGCGCGCTCTTCGGCCCCGAAGAACGCTACCTGCGCCCGCTGGGCCTGCGCGCCGCCGCCTACATTGCGGAGGAACCGGCTCTCGCGGCACGGCTGGGCCGGCGGTTCGTGCTCACCGACAGCCTGGACCGCACGGTGGGGCTGTACGGGCTGCGCACCGGCCAGGTCGCGACCTTCATGGTCAACCGTGAAACCGGCAGCCCCCACGCCGACGACGCGCCCACCCGCCTGCGCCAGGACTTCGCGGGGCTGGGACCGGAGGTCGACCGGATGCTGGAATTGTGCCCGCCCAACCCGTACGACGACGTCGTGGCCCAGATGGTGATGCCCACCTGGCACCGCGAGAGGACCGTCCTGGTCGGTGATGCGTGCTCCGCGGTGTCGTTGGTGGCCGGGCAGGGCGGATCGCTGGCCATCGCCGGAGGAGCCCTGCTCGGGGATCTGCTCGGCGCGATTGAGACCCCGGACCAGGTCCCCGGCGCGTTGGCCGCGTTCGAGGGCCACTGGCGTCCGGTCATCGAGGACGCCCAGGCCTCGGGTCGGCGGGCCATCTGGATGTTCCTGCCGCACACGCGGCGGCAACAGCGCGTGCGCCGCTGGGTCCTGCGTGCCGCGACGCTGCCGGTCATCAACACGATAGTGGCCCGTCAGATCGTCAAGAGCATCGCCAGCTAGGCCCGCGACCTTCAGCCCGCCGCGGGCACCGGGACGGCCCGCTGGTGCTCCGCAGACGCGTCACGGCGCTCAGCGGCCGTCGCCGAACCGGTCCAGAACCAGAGCGACTATTTCAGCCGGTGGTTCCTGACCGGCCGTCAACAACGGCTCGGTCACCACATCGGCTCCGCACTCCCGCGCCAGGGACGAGAAATGCCCGGGTGCCAGCAGATAGGTAGCCACGACAACGCGGCCGTCCGCGTCGGCGCCATGGCTCCCGTGTTGGGCCCTCGCCTCGGCAAGGTTGCCGCGGGCCGATTCCACGGCCTGCTTGAGCTCGGGGTTCGCCGCCGAGATATACCCGGTGGAGACCGGCTGGCCCAACCAGGCGGCCAGGCTTGCAGCCGTCGCCTCGCAGTCCGCTATGGCACGCTGGTCGTTGGAGCCGGCGCAACCCAGGACGACGTGATCGCCGGGCCTGGTTCCGGCTTCACGCAACCGTCGTGCCAGGACCTGCACCAGTCGTTGATCCGGGCCGAGCGCTCCGCTGACCGTGGTGCCGGGCCTGGCTGCAGCGGCCTCGGCCAGATCAACGTGCACGTGGTATCCGGCCGAGAGCAGCAGCGGGACCACGCGGGTCCTCCCTGCGAGGCCGGCCAATGAGGTCGCAAGAGCGGGTTGCTGAACGTCCACAAACGACTCAACGACATTCAGGTCCGGTCGGCGGCTGGCAACCGCACGGACCAGCGCGCTCACGGCGGCCTGTCCCTGAGGTGAATTCGTGCCGTGCGACACCGCGACCAGGCCGATGGCAGTGGGAGTTTCCACCATCCCTGTCCAGGGCTCGCAGGTGATCGCCGAACCGGTGGCATGCACGGCAGCGGTGGAGACGTCGGCCCATACTCGCGGACGGCGACCGACCGGGCCGCGTGCGAGGATTCCGACGCTCATGCGGCTTCCATCTGCCTGGCCGCTGGGATGCCGACGGCGAGATGACCGCCCTCGACGCGCACCGGATAGGTTGGCAGCACCAGGTCCGGGTTGGTGAGGCACTCTCCCGTTTCCAGGACATACACCTCCTTGTGCAACGGCGAAGCGATGGTCGTCAGCACTCCCCTGGTGCCAACGATGCCCCGTGACATCACATGGGCGCCAGTCGCAGGGTCACTCTGGTCAACCGCGTGGAACTCAGTGGCGGAGAGACGGAAGAGAGCCAGCTGGCGGTCGCCAATCAGTGCGGCTTCCCCCCACGCCTGCTCAAGGTCGTCGGCGCTGCAGACGCGGTGCCATTGGACCTCAGTGGGTGCGGCATGGACGTCGCCGGGGGCCACGACGGAAAGTCGGCCGATCTCGAAGGCGTCACCGTGGAGTTCGGAGGTGGTCAGTGCTGTCATCGTGGACTCCGTTCATCAGGTTGGCTGGTGCACCATCAAGCTATGGGAGCCGTGTTTCGCGTTGGGCCCGCCCAGGTAACGACACTGTAAAAGGCTTCTCACACCACTTGGTGATGGCGGAGTTGGAAGACGACAAATGCCGGAAACAAGAGGGCAACAAGCACGCAACCACGCCCGCCTACGGTGGGAAGACGCTCCGGCCGGCGCCCCTCCCGCGGCGCCGGCTCCGGCAACGGGCAGGAGCGGTGACCGATACCGCAATCCGAAGGCAGCCATGAACAAGAACCAGTCCCGCCGCATCGTCGTCGTCGGCGGGGGCCCCGCAGCGCATCGGTTTGTCGAAGCGATGTGTTCCCGGGGTACCTCCGGCATCTCCCTGACCCTGCTGACCGAGGAAACACACCTTCCCTATGACCGGGTGGCGCTGAGCCGGGCCCTGACCGAAACAGGTGCCGACCTGACACTGGGCGACAGTTCCCTGTGGGACAGGGAGGGAGTCACCCTGGTCACCGGGGCGCGCGCCGTGGATCTCGACCTCGAGGCGATGGAAGTCGTCACCGCGACCGGCGACCGTTACGGCTACGACGAGCTGGTGCTGGCGACCGGCTCCAACGCGGCCAGGCTGCCCATCCCGGGCCAGGAGCACACGCATGTCTACCGCACACTCGAAGATGTTTGGGCGATCAACCGCGCAGTTCAGGAACTGACAGCCAAACTCGGCCGGACCATCAACGCCGTCACCATTGGTGGCGGGTTGCTGGGGCTGGAGGCGGCAGCCGGGCTGCAGGCTCTGGGTGCCAACCCGGTCATCATCGACGGAGGCAAATGGCTGATGGGCACCCAACTGGACGAGGGTGCCGGAGAGGCCATGGGCCGATTGATCGCGGACAAGGGACTCCAGGTCCATTCCGGTGTATTTCCCTCCGCGGTCCTGACCTCCCGCATCGACGGTGAACAGCAAGTCACCGGCGTGGAGATGGCCGATGGCCGGATCGTCGCGGCAGACATGGTCGTCGTCTCCATCGGCGTGAGGCCACGCGACGAGCTCGCCCGTACCCTGAACGACCGGGCGAAGGACGAGGCCGCGGAGAGTGCTGGAAAGTCGCCTGAAGAGCTCGGGGACGAGGATTTTCTCCCGATCTTCCGGATGGGGGCGCGCGGCGGGATCGTGATCGATGAAACCTGCGCAACCGATGTCGACCATGTCTGGGCCATCGGCGAGGTGGCAAATTTTGGTGGACTCTGCGTTGGCCTGGTCGCCCCGGCCAACACCATGGCCGAGATCGTCGCCGACCGACTGCACGACGGAGATGCAACCTTTGCGGGATTCGACACCGCAACAAAACTCAAGCTCTCCGGCGTCGAAGTCGCCAGCTTCGGTGATGCCTTCGCCCAAGCCGACGGTGCCCTGGAGATCGTCTACGCCGACCCCGCCCGCGGCGTCTACCAGAAGATCGTCGTCACCGATGATGCGAAAACGCTGCTGGGGGGCATCTTCGTCGGTGATGCCTCGCCCTACCTATCGCTACGCCCGTTGCAGGGGCGTGAACTACCCGCCGAGCCGGGCGCATTCCTCTCCGCCGCCACCAGGTCGGTGCCCGACACCGAATTGCCCGACGACGCCACCCTGTGCTCCTGCAACAACGTCACGGCCGGTTCCATCCGCGATGCAGTCAACGGCTGCGGCAGCTGTGACGGTGCCGAACCCGTTCGCGAGCTTGCCGCGCTCAAGGGCTGCACCCGGGCCGGCACCCAGTGCGGTTCCTGCGTGCCGATGCTCAAGAAGCTGTTGGAGGGCGAACTGGCCAAGTCGGGCATCACGGTCTCCAAGGCCCTGTGCGAACACTTCGACATCTCGCGCGCCGAACTGTTCGAGGCAGTCCGGTCGGTCGGGTTGACCTCCTTCGAAGACATCATGCGGCGCTTCGGCATCCGAGCTGTACCGGATGGCCCCGCGCCGCTGGGATGCGATATCTGCAAGCCGGCCATCGCTTCCATCCTGGCCTCGCAGCATGGTGGCTACGTGCTCGACGGCGGCCGGGCCGCCCTGCAGGACACCAACGACCGGGCGCTGGCGAACATGCAGAAAAACGGCACCTACTCCGTGGTGCCCCGCATCCCCGGCGGGGAGATCACGCCGGAGAAGTTGGCGGTCATCGCCCGCGTTGCGAAGACGTACAACCTCTACACGAAGCTCACGGGCGCACTGCGGATCGACCTGCTCGGTGCCCGATTGGAGCAGCTGCCGGACATCTGGAAGGAACTCGTCGAGGCCGGGTTTGAATCCGGGCATGCCTACGGCAAGGCGCTGCGCAACGTGAAATCGTGTGTTGGGTCCACCTGGTGCCGCTATGGTGTCCAGGACTCGGTGGCGATGGCCATTGGGTTGGAACTGCGGTATCGGGGGCTGCGGTCACCGCACAAGCTGAAGATGGGGGTCTCCGGCTGCGCCCGCGAGTGCGCCGAGGCCCGGGCCAAGGACGTCGGTGTGATCGCCACGGCCGACGGCTGGAATGTCTACGTCGGCGGCAATGGCGGAGCGAACCCGGTGCACGGCCAGTTGCTGGCCAGGGACCTCGATGATGCCACGCTGATCGCGTACATCGACCGCTTCCTGATGTACTACATCCGCACTGCGGATCGACTCCAGCGCACCGCGCACTGGATGGCGGAGCTGGAGGGCGGCCTGGACCACGTCCGCGACGTCGTCGTCGGCGATAGCCTGGGCATCGCCGACGAGTTGGAATCGGCAATGGCCCGCCATGTGGACACCTATGAGGATGAATGGGCCGCAACGTTGAGGGACCCGGAGCGCCTTCGCCGCTTCCGCTCGTTCGTCAATGCGCCCGACCAGAAGGATGCGTCCATCGTCAACGTCAACGAACGCGGCATGGACCGTCCGGCCACGGAGGAGGAGATCCGGGCCGGAGGCGACTCGGGGCCGGTGTTGATCGGTACCTCCATCCCCGTTCGCACCAGCCAGGAGCCGGGGCAATGATCCGGGACACGGACTTCAGGGGCCTGACCGTCCTCGTTGCAGGTGCCACGCAGCCCTCTCGGCGGGTGATTCGCCGATACCGCCACGCCGGCGCCGTCGTCCGGCGCCTCGAATCGCCAGAAGACCATGCGCCCATCGTGCTCGACGATATCGCTCTGGTGGCCCTGGTCGCCGACGGCCAACCAGGCTGGGACCGGCTGGCGGCCCATTGCCGGGCCTCCTCCACGCTGCTGGTGCGCGAACAGGCAGCTCTCCCCCGGGGCAGGGTGACCTTGGTCGGTGGCGGGCCGGGCCCGGATGACCTCCTGACCCTGAGGGCCCTGGAGGCGTTGCGCGCGGCCGACGTCGTCTTCTATGACCGGCTTGGCCCCCACCTCAATCTCGCCGCATTGACCGGCGGCGCCGAACTGGTCGACGTCGGCAAGCGTCCCGGCCACCACCCGGTGGTGCAGTCGGAGATAGAGTGCCGGATGGTCGATGCGGCCCGGGCAGGCCATCACGTGGTGCGCCTCAAGGGCGGGGACCCCTTCGTCTTCGGTCGCGGGGGCGAAGAGGTGGCCAGCTGCGTCGAGGCCGGCATCGAGGTCACGGTCGTGCCCGGGATCACCAGCGCCGTCTCGGTTCCGGCCGCGGCGGGAATCCCCGTCACCCACCGTGATGTGAGCCACTTGTTCACCGTCGTCTCCGGGCACGCGCCACTCAGCGTCGCAGAGTACGAACACCTCGCTGGGCTGAGGGGCACCATCGTGGTGCTCATGGGTGTTGGCACCTTGCCACAACTGATGGCAGGCCTGGCCAAAGCGGGGATGGATGGCGCGACGCCAGTGGCCATCGTTGAGCGCGGCTACAGCGATTCGCAGCGGACCACAGTTTCCGACCTGTCCGGCATCGTCATGGCGGCCACAGCCGCACGGTGCAAGTCGCCCGCCGTGCTGGTGATCGGCGACGTGGTCCGCCAGGGCGTCAATGGCGGATCGGCCGCGGCACAATTTGCCGGGTTCGCCCCCGCGGCGGAGGGGGTATGACGTCGCGGAGCCCCCTGGCAGGGTTTCGGGTGGGCGTGACGTCCGACCGTCGCTCGGGGGACCTGATCGACGCACTCGAACGGCGCGGCGCCACGGTGATGCACGCTCCGATCATGATGATCGTGCCGGTGGCCGAAGACGACGAGCTCACCCGTGACACAGCTGCCATCATCGACGCGGTACCGGATGCCACTCTCATCACGACCGCCTACGGCATGCGACGGTGGTCCGAAGCCGCCGACGCCTGCGGCCTCGGGGAAGACCTGATGGAGGCCCTGGCGGCATCCAGGATATTCGTCCGCGGCCCCAAGGCCCGCGGGGCCGTGCGGGCTGCCGGCCTGGACGACGTCGGGATCAGCGCCGACGAACGGACCGCGAGCATGGTCGACATGCTGCTGGCCGAGGGGGTGGACGGCCTGTCCGTCGCGGTCCAGCTACATGGATACACGGACGGGCCACAGCTGGAACGGTTGCGCGCCGCCGGCGCGACGGTCCTGACGGTGACACCCTACCGGTGGGTCAAGCCCGAGGGGGCGGAGACGAAGGTGCCGCGGCTGGTCGACGCCATCTGCAACCGCCAACTGGACGTCGTGACCTTCACCAGCGCCCCGGCAGTCGAAGCGCTCTTCACTACAGCGACCGAGCTGGGCCGTTTCGAAGCCCTTGTAGAATCCTTCGGATCAGACGTCGTGGCCGCCGCCGTCGGACCGGTCACTGCGCAACCGCTAATCTCCGCCGGCATCGAACCGATCGTGCCGAACCGATTCCGCATGGGAGCGCTGATCCGGCTGGTCGAGGAGCACCTTTCAACCCATCAGGTCCTCGGCTTCGAGACAGCCCTGGGCGAGGTTGAGATCCGCGGCCACTCCGTCACCCTGGCCGGCAGGCAGGCTCTTCTGTCGCCGGCACCGATGGCGATTTTTCGCGCTCTGGCCGACGCCGGGGGCGCCGTGCTCAGCCGACATGAGCTGTGCCAGCGACTGCCGGAGGCTTCCGGCACACACGCGCTGGATATGGCCATGAGCCGGCTGCGGCAAAACCTTCCCGATCCGGAGCTCATCACCACCGTGGTCAAACGTGGCTACCGCCTGAATGTGTAGCGCCAGGCCAGCGCAACCGTTGCCGTGAGGCAGCTCCTCTTGGGCAACCATTGGAGCTGCTGGCCTGCCTGCGCCGTCAGATCCACTGGCAAGCCGAGGATTCTGGCAGCCAAGACGGTGGTCAACGAACACGACGACGTCGATGTCTTCTTCGACATCGTCGTCGGCAAGACCCACCACCCGGCCATCCCCGGACCGGTACGGCCAAAAGATCCTGGACACACCCGTGCCCCGGGACGGGCCAAACCCCTGGCCGTCATCATCTCCCTGTCCCGGCACTGCCGGCTGCTGGTCGTGGACCAGCTGGCCTGATGGGGCGTTGCCCGTCACTGTGGCCCAGGCTGCCGGGATCATGCTCGGCTATCCTGCCACGTGCCGTCAGCCGTGCCCCAGTGCCAACGGCCAGCACCTGTTACCTGACCGGCGGCCGTCTGCGTGTCAGGAATCAGCCCCTCCAACCATGCGGAAGGGCCTTCCCGAACACGTGACCTCGCAAGAGTGCGCCCACTGGTCGACGACGTGGGATGCCTGTCAAGGGAAACGGGGCCGGCAAGGACACCGGGCAGCGGGCAGCCGTCCCTAAATTTTCGATGCGCCACGGTGGGTCGCTGCCAGCTGCTCAAGCTCATCTTCCAACTCGCCGCCGGCGGCCGGCCGCTTCTTCAGGTGTGCGATGCAGAGTCCGGCCGCCGTGAGCACGATGCCGCCAACGAAGTTACCCAGCAGGACCGGGCCCTGGTTCCATACCCACCACTGGCCCACGCTGATGGGGGCACCCAGCATCATTCCGGCAGGGATCACGAACACGTTCACCACGGCGTGCTCAAATCCCTGGGCGAAAAAGCAGGTGACCGGCAGCCACATGGCTGCGATCTTCCCGCCGGTGGACGTCGACGTCAGTGCCATCACCACTCCCAACGTCACCATCCAATTGCACAGGATGGCCTTGATGAAGACCAGGGCAAACCCGGCCCCGCCCAAGGACTCGTACCCCAAGGTCTTCGCCGTGGCCAAGTCGACCAAGGCTGCCACCATCGGATGCCCAGAGGATGTCCCCATCCGGGTAATCACTGCCACGTAGGCCGCCGCGTACCCGATGCAGCCGATCAGATGCCCGACGATCACCAGCACGTAGTTGCGCAGCATGCTGGCTACACTGACATCCCTTCGATACACGGCCAGTGGGATGAGCGCGAACCCGCCCGTCACGAGTTCAAGCCCGAGCAAGACGATGACCACGAAGCCGATCGGAAAGATGACAGCGCCGAAGATTGGACTCGTTTCGAGCGAGGCACCCATGGCCAGCGTGGTGGCACACGCAAGAATGGCCCCGCCCAGCACGCCGCGCATGACCAGCGGCACGGCACCGGCTGTGGCCTTGTCCTTGCCTGCCGCTGCGGCCGCTTCGATCACGTGGACGGGATGGACATAGGACATCGAAGACCTCCGGGTTCGTTGGCCCCGGCGCTTTCGTCCGGGCGTCGATGAGACGTTATGCAACCCAAAGAACCGGCTGGTTTCCGCTTCGTGCCCTGATCGCAAATTGAACCTCACCTGCGTTCGGCCGACAGGTTAGACCGCGCCCAGAGGCTCACGGGCCCAGTCTGCGCAGCGGCTCCCATCCATCGGCAGTTCGACCTCGCGGGTGGTGGCGGTGCGGGCATCGCGCAGCGTGATGCTCCCCGCCGGCAACCCTGGCAGCCGCAGCCCGGTGCCGCCGTCGTGCGCTGTCATGTCAGCATCACCGCCGGTTGCGCATGCCCTCAGCGCCGGGCGGGCAGCACGAACCTGTCCGGGGCGTCCTCCACGACGCCTCCCATCGGGTCGTCATCGCCCTCGGCCCGGACCAGGTCGCGTTCAGGATGGCGGATGTCGCCGATGATGCGCACGCAGATGTACACGACCATGGCCATGTGGGCGGCGATCCCGGTGCCGTAGGCGATCTCGATCCAGGCGGTCCCGGCTCCAAAGGTCCCGCCGCTGACGATCTTGGCGCTCAGCAGCCACACGGCGGCCCAATGGTAGGCCTCGAGCAGCTGCCAGAGCAGGAATTCGCGCCATCGGGGCCGCGCCAGGATGTACAGCGGGATCAGCCACATGACGAACTGCGGCGAGTAGACCTTGTTGAAGAGGATGAACGCGGCGATGATCAGGAACGCCAGCTGGGCCATGCGCGGGCGGCGCTTCGCCGACAGGCCCAGGTAGGCGATGCCCAGGCAGGCCAGGGCGAAGCAGGCGTTGGAGAGCAGCGAGAAGCCCTTCCCGTCCAGTCCCGTCCAGGTGAACGCCAGCCACATCGAGGAGAAGCTGATGGGGCGTTCGGAGGAGAACGTGTAGAAGCGCGACCACTCGTCGAACGCCGTGAGCATGAACGGGACGTTGACCACCAGCCAGGCGGCGACGGCTGCCGCCAGCGATTTCCAGAACGCCGACATGCGCCCGGAACGGAAGCACAGCACCAGGATCGCCCCGAAGAGGAAGAACGGGTACAGCTTGGCCGCGGCACCCAGGCCCAGCAGCACGCCGGCGAGGTAGATGTGCTTGCGGGAGAAGGCCAGCATCCCCACCGTGGCGAACATGACGGCCCAGAGGTCCCAGTTCAGTTGGCTGGTCAGGATGATCCCGGGGGCCAGGGCCACCAGCAGCGCGTCGCGGCTGCGCCGGCGGGCACTGTAGGCGACGGCGACGACGATGATCGCCCAGCAGATGAAGGAGCCCACCGAGTTGATGTCGAAGTAGGCCAGCTGGCGTTCGGGGCTGAAGCCGATGCCGGGCACCATGAAAGCTGTCACCCCGGCGATGACGGCCAGCAGCGCCGGGTATTCCAGCGCCTGGTCCTGGGGCAGCCCGGTGTAGAACGGGAAGAGCTTGTCGGCCAGCCCGCGGGTGCCGAAGAGCTGGGCGAAGTCCGAATAGCACAGGTGGATGTGCTGGTCGGCGCCCGACCAGCCGTTGACGCGGCACCATTGCTTGGTCAGCACGGCCAGCACGGCACCGATGACGGTGGCGACCAGCAGCCAGCCGATCACCGGTCGGGTGGCCTCGCGGGCGGTGCGCAGGGTGTTCAACGGTGAAGTCACGACGAGGTGGCCTCGTTTCTGTTCTCGGTGGGATCGGAGCCTGCGCCCCGGGTGAAGAGCGCTGAGGTGCGGGGGTCGGAGAAGACCAGGTAGCCCAGGTAGAGCAGGCCGATGCCGGCGGCGAGGATCCTGACCCAGAGCAGGCTGATCCATTGGGCGACGCTGAGCTGGTCCACGACGCCGACCAGCACCAGCACCATGCTCAGCACGTACCAGAAGCGGATCCAGACGCCGGTGTAGACGCGGGAGGCGGCGAAGAGCGGGATCAGCCACAGCACGTACCAGGACTGGATGATGGGCGCCAGCAGGATCGTGGCCAGCAGGGCGTAGGCACAGTAGAGCACCGGGGTGGCCGCCGGGCGGCGGAACGCCAGCCAGACGGCGAAGCCCAGGGCCACCACCTTGAACCCCGCGTAGACCAGGTCCGCCGTGTTCTCCAGGTCGCCGCCGGTCTGTTCGGCCAACCAGCCGACGCCCAGGCCCAGCAGGCCCACCGGGGCGTAGGGGAAGGCCGCGGAACCCGCGGTGGCCATGGCCTTGATCCAGCCGAACCAGAGTCCCGAAATCCAGCCCACCAGCGTCAGGGCGGCCCCGGAGACGACGGCGGTGTAGGCCCACGCCCGGATCTTGCGTCCCAGCGTGGCGGTGGCCGGCAGCATGGCCAACCCGATGAACGGCAGCGCCAGCACCACGATCGGCTTGATGGCAATGGCCCCGGTGACCATGAGGATGCCGCCCAGGCGCCGGCCACCACCGACCCAGACGAAGCCCAGCAGCAGCCCACCCATCATCAGCGCGTCGTTGTGGGCACCGCCGACCATGGTCAGCAGGAACAGCGGGTTGGCCAGCGAGATCCACACCGCCCAGGTCGGATCCGAGCCCAGCCGGGCGGCCAGCCGCGGCACTGCGTAGAGGCACAGCAGCACCCCGGCCACGGCCAGCAGGCGGAACAGCAGCACCGCGGCCTCCGGCACGCCGCCGGTGATGAAGTAGACGCCCTGGGAGGCCAGCAGGAACAGCGGCCCGTAGGGTGAGGCCGATTCGGCCCAGAGGCTGTCGGAGCCCTGGGCGAACCAGCCCGGCAACTGCGAGATCCAGTTGGAGTAGGGGCTCAAACCGGCGTGCATCAGCCGGCCCTGGCCCAGATAGGAGTAGACGTCGCGGCTGAAGATCGGAAAGGACAGCAGCAGGGGTGCGGACCAGAGCAGGACCGTGTTGCGCACCGTGGCCAGCGACGCCGGCGTGTGGGCGCCACCGCGCTGTCCGAAGCGCAACCAGGCCCGGCACATGACCATCGAGCCCAGGGCCAGCAGCACGGTGCAGATGATCACCCCGGTGGTCTCGACCCGCAACGGCACCAGGATCGTGGTCCGGGCGAAGATCGAATCCTGGGTCTGGGCCAGCCAGCCGACGCCCCAGGAACCGATCATGATCATCACCGAGGCGATGAACCCCTGGGCCATCGCGACGCCCCGTTTGGCCTCGTCTCCGCCCGCGAGGCGGTGCAGCAGGGGCATTTCCTCGATGCGGTGCCGCACCGCCCGCATCGCCTCGGTCAGTGCGGCGGTCCGGGCCCGCGTGCGTTGTGGCTTGGTGGCCGGCATTCAGCTGGCTTCCTTGCGCAGTTGCACGCGCAGTGACTTCACGGCCGAGCCGATGGAGGACCAGAAGCCGGTGAACAGGCGTCTGGTCCACGGGTCCAGGAACGCAAGGTAGGCCATCGCCGCCCAGGAGATGCCGGTGGAGAGGTGCTTGACCCAGGGGTCCAGGGCGTCGAGGAACTGCCAGATGAAGATCTGGTCGGCGGCGCCGAAGGCGATGAAGAACGCGACGGTGAAGTACACCCAGATGATCTGCCAGTCGTCCCGGATCCCGGTGGCCGCGAAGAAGGGCAGCAGCCACAACAGGTACCAGGGCTGGATGATCGGCGAGAGGACCACCAGTGCGGCGAAGGCCAGGGTGAGGCGCTGGACCAGGTGCGAGTGGCGTCCGCGGAACATCAGGAACAGCACGACGGCGACGGAGGCCACCCGGGCCACGACCTTCACCACGCCCAGGATCCAGCCGGCGTCCAGGCCCAGCGAGTGGAACGCGCCGCTGAAGAAGTTGGTGAACAGTCCCACGGGTGCGAAGAACACGGTGCCGGTCCCGGTGCCAAGCATGACCTTCAGCCAGCCGAACCCGTAGCCGTTGGCCCACCCGATGACCGCCATGATCCCCAGGCACACGCCCAGCGTGTAGGCCCAGTAGGTGAACCGTCGCGCCCAGGAGGAGCCGGGGCCGGCCCACAGCAGCCCGATGAACGGCAGGATGACCATGGTGATCGGCTTGATGCCGATCGACGCGGTGACCAGCACGATGCCGAGGATCCCCCGGCGAGTCGCAGCATAGTAGGTGCCGGCGACGGCGAGCCCCACCATGAGCGCGTCGTTGTGGGCGCTGGCGATGAAGCTGATGAGGAACAGCGGGTTGGACACCGTGATCCACAGGGCCTTGGCCCCCGAGACGGCGTGCAGGCCGGCCAGCTTGGGCACGTAGGCCATGCAGATGAGGACCCCACCGGCGGCGATCAGCCGGTACAGGAAGACCGAGGCGTCCGGGGACGTGCCGGCCAGCTGGTTCACCAGCCGTTCCAGGCTCAGGAAGAGCGGACCGTAGGGGGTTTCGGATTCGGCCCAGGTGACGTCGGCGCCGAGTTGGAACCAGTTGGAGAGCGTGGAGATCCCGTTGACGTAGGGGTCCTGCCCGGCGGAGACCAGCCGGCCCTGGCCGATGTAGGCGAAGACGTCGCGGCTGAAGATCGGCAGGGCGAGCAGCAGCGGGGCGCCCCACAGCAGGCAGGCCTGCCGGACCACCCGCAGCGATCCCGGCGCCCAGCCGGAGAGCTTTTGGCCCAGTCGCAGCCAGGCCCGGAACATGATCCAGCAGCCGACGGTCAGCACGACCGTGGAGGTGATGACCCCCCACTGTTCGGTGCGCACGGCGATGAGCAGCTGGTTGCGGTTCAGCGGCGAGACGCTGGCCAGCCAGCCGATGCCGTAGGAACCCAGCAGCACCAGGAACGCACCGACGAAGCCCTCGGCCAGGACCAACCGGGGCGCGCGCCCGTGAGGACGGGTCCCCGCCCCCGCCTCGACCCTGCTCATCGCCATCGGCTCGTTTCCGTTGATTGTCCGGTCCCGGACCCGCTCCCGTCCGCGGCCCTGGGAGACTGTGCAGGACCGGGATCCGGGGCCCGCGGCCCGCTGAAATACTCACCCGATGTTAGCATCGCGCCCCGCCACACCCGGGGACGACGCCGGTTCCCGCCGAACGCCTCCATGGGGCCCTAGGCTGGTGGTCGGCCACGGCATCCGCCGCGGCGCCATCGTGGTGGATCAAACAGGGGGACTCAGTGGGACGGCATGCCTCGAGTGGGGAAAAGACGTCGACGCGACAGGGTGCCCTGCTGGGTTGGGGGATCTTCATCGCCGTGATCGTGGTCATCGGATCCCCGCTGGTGGGACTCAATGTGGTGGCCGCAGCGGTGCTCGGTGCCACGGCCGCCGTCGTCTTCGTGGTCCTGTACTTCCTCAGCGGCGTGCCCCAGTAACCACACCCCCCGCCGTGCTCCCGACCCGCCAGCGGAGGCGGCATCCGGTAGATTGGCTTCGTGCCTATTTCAGCTGAGAACATTGTGTGGATCGATTGCGAGATGACCGGGCTGAGCCTGGAAGCCGACGCGTTGATCGAAGTCGCCGTCCTGGTCACCGACCCGGACCTGAACATCCTGGGTGAGGGTGTCGACGTCGTCATCAAACCCGGCGCGCAGGCCCTGGAGCAGATGAACGACTTCGTCCGCCAGATGCACACCACCTCCGGCCTGCTCGAGGAGCTCGACGCCGGCACCGACCTGGACACGGCCACCGAGCAGGTGCTGGAGTACATCCGCACGTGGGTCCCCGAACCGGGCAAGGCCCCCCTGGCCGGCAACACGATCGGCACCGACCGCAACTTCCTGGCCCGCGACATGCCCGGTGTCATCGACCACCTGCACTACCGCGTCATCGACGTGTCCACCATCAAGGAGCTCGCCCGTCGCTGGTATCCGCGCGCCTACTTCCAGTCCCCCGCCAAGACCGGCAACCACCGCGCCCTGGGCGACATCCGCGACTCGATCAACGAGCTGCGCTACTACCGCCAGGCCGTCATGGTCCCGGCACCGGGCCCCGACAGCAAGACCGCGAAGGCGATCACTGCATCCCTGGCGGCCAACGATGCGGGCCCCGGTGAAGGCACCACCGCCAGCTGACGGCCCTGCGGGGCGTGTTCCCCGCCACACTTCGCCGCGCCGGCATTCAGGTGGCGCGCGGCCGCGCGAAAGTGTGTAAACTAGTATCCGTTGCCCGGACCTCCGGTAGGAATACCGACGGTGCGGGCACCGCGTTGAGAGACGCAATGGTGGGTATAGCTCAGTTGGCAGAGCGTCTGGTTGTGGTCCAGAAGGTCGCGGGTTCAAGCCCCGTTACTCACCCCAGGCAGCCGCCCCGGATCCGTCCGGGGCGGCTTTTTCGTTCGCCGTCATCAACTGTCATCTTCAGTGCAGCATCACAGGAGGCCCCCGATGCCCGTCCGCCCCGTCGTCGTCTACGGCGATCCCGCCCTGCACGCCCGCGCCGCCGAGGTCACCGACTTCAACGACGAGCTGCGCGCGCTCATCGCCGACATGTACGAGACCATGCACGCCGCCAACGGCGTCGGCCTCGCCGCCCCGCAGATCGGCGTCGGCCTGCGCATCTTCACCTACACCATGGAGAACGACGACGGTGTCCCCGCCGAGGGCGTGCTGGTGAACCCGCGGATCGTGCTCGGCAAGGTCTCCGGGGCCCAGCCGGATCCCGACGACGAATCCGAGGGCTGCCTGTCGGCACCGGGGTTGTCCTTCCCGCTCAAGCGCGCCGAGTACGCCCGCGTCATGGGGTTCGACGGCGACGGAAACCCCCTGGATTTCGAGGCGACCGGCTGGTTCGCGCGCATGATGCAGCACGAATACGACCACCTCGACGGCTACCTCTACGTCGACAAGCTCAACCCCAAGTGGGCCAGGCGGTGGAAGAAGGCCAAGAAGTCGCTCGAATGGGGCGTCCCCGGAAATTCATGGATGCCCGGCGTGGACCCTGACCCGTTCGGGCACTGATCCGGCAGTCGGAACTAGCTGTTGGCCTCGATGACCGCCTCAAGGTCGTCTAGGAGCCTGGCCTGGAGCCTGTCGTTGGCCACCACGGTGATCCCGCGCGAGGGCAACGTCACAGCGTATTTGCCATCCGGCAGCGGCGCTATTCCGCGCTGGAGGGTTGCGGCTCCCGCCGTCGGATCCTGATGCGCCGTCCGCAACGCGTGCCGCCATCTCTTGATCTGCTCACCCCAGCCCATCGTCGGCACCCCTTTCGTTGGTTCCATCATCCCTCGCGTCTCCGGCCGCGTCCACGTCCGGATTTCTCTCCGTCTGGCTTGATGGGAGCCCACCGATCGCGTCCCCCTGTTGTTTGCTCGCGATGGCCCGCAGCATGAGCCGGTCCTCGTTCGTGCGCAGTTTGAACGTCGAGACTCCCTTCAGCGCCGCGCTACCGATCCGTCGGCTATGGGGGTCCCCGGAGAGCAAGGTAGCCGTCGCCCAGCGGAGTCGCTCCCACCATGCCTGACGACGGTCGGTGGTGGGAGGACGCCGCGGGTACCAAACCACTGGTGGATTTCCCCCGGTTTGCGCTGTCGCAGACCATTCGACGTTCAGTCGCCGGTCGGTCGGTCCTTTGGACTTCATGTCGGGACGCAGACAGGAGAAAGGGCCGGCAGTAGTCTTGCCTCAGCTCCCGAGACCACTTGCACTTCAGGGAAGAGCAGCAGGATGAGATCCCTTCGATACTCGATCAACGTCACGCTCGACGGCTGCGTCCACCACGAGGCCGGGTCCCCGCCGGACGAGGAGTCGATGCGCTACTGGACTACCGAAATGGCACGAGCCGATGCCCTGCTCTTCGGCCGGGTGACCTACGAGATGATGGAGTCCGCCTGGCGGAAGCCGATCACGGGCACCTGGCCCGACTGGATGGAAGAGTGGGAGATTCCGTTCGCCGAGACCATCGACCGGGCGAAGAAGTACGTCGTCTCGAGCACGCTGAGCCGGGCCGATTGGAATGCCGAGCTGGTGCAAGGCGATGTGGGGCCAGCGGTCCAGCGACTCAAGCAGGAGCCAGGCGACGGCCTATGGGTCGGCGGAGTGACGCTCCCCCTGGCGTTGGCCGACCTGGGGCTGATCGACGAATACGAGTTCGTCGTGCAACCGGTCGTCGCCGGACACGGGCCGACCTTGTTGGCCGGTCTGCGCGATCGCATCCAGCTGGCGTTGGTGGGACGCCACGAGTTCCGGTCGGGGGCTGTTGCCCTGCGTTATCGCCCGGCAGCTGACGGCCTCAGCGTAGGACAGCTTCCATGAGGATGCGCCTCCCCCAGGCTGGCAGTTCCAGCCGCTCCTCGACGGCGGCGAGTTCGCGATGGAACTCCGTACGCGACTCGACTTCCACGAAACCGCGCTTCGCATAGAACGGCGCGTTCCACGGGATATCCGCAGAGGTCCGCAGCGTCAACGTCCGGTGGCCGCGAATGCGGGCCTCGACCTTTGCCGCATCCACGAGCCGGCCGGCGTTGCCGGGCGAATCGGTGCTGTCATGGATTGAGTGTCCCATCACCGCCGTCGTGCCCGGTGCACACGCCAGTGGGCGGCCACCCCCGCCGGGGATGGCCGCCCACTGTCAGTGCCGGTGGAACCTAGGCGTTCAGTTCGACCTGTGCGGTCTCCTCGACCGCCGGGAAGGCCTTCGGGTGCGTGCCGGCCAGTTCCTCGATGACGCGGACCACCTGGCAGGAGTAGCCGAACTCGTTGTCGTACCAGACGTAGACGACGGCGTTCTTGCCGTTGGCGATGGTTGCCAACCCGTCGACGATCCCGGCGCGGCGCGAGCCCACGAAGTCGGACGAGACGATCTCCGGGGAGTCGATGTAGTCGATCTGCTTGTGCAGCTCGGCACCCAGGGAGGCCTGGCGCAGGTACGTGTTCAGTTCCTCCTTGGTGGTCTCCTTCTCCAGGTTCAGGTTCAGGATGGCCATGGAGACGTCCGGGGTGGGCACGCGGATGGCGTTGCCGGTCAGCTTGCCCTCGAACTCGGGCAGCGCCTTGGACACGGCCTTGGCGGCACCGGTTTCGGTGATGACCATGTTCAGTGCCGCGGCGCGGCCACGGCGGTCCCCCTTGTGGAAGTTGTCCGTGAGGTTCTGGTCGTTGGTGAACGAGTGGACGGTTTCCACGTGGCCGTGGGCGACGCCGTACTCGTCGTTGATGGCCTTCAGGACCGGAGTGATCGCGTTGGTGGTGCAGGACGCCGCCGAGACGATCTGGTCATCGGCGGTGATGTCGCCGTGGTTGATGCCGTGGACGATGTTCTTCACGTCGCCCTTGCCCGGGGCGGTCAGCAGGACGCGGGAGACGCCCTTGGCCTTCAGGTGCTGGCCCAGGCCCTCGCGGTCGCGCCAGCGTCCGGTGTTGTCCACGACGATGGCGTTGTCGATGCCGTAGGAGGTGTAGTCCACGGTGGTCGGGTCGTTGGAGTAGATGACCTGGATGAGCGTGCCGTTGGCCAGGATGGTGTTGTTCTGCTCATCGACGGTGATCGATCCCTCGAAGGGGCCGTGCACCGAGTCGCGACGCAGCAGCGAGGCGCGCTTGATGATGTCGTTCTCACCGTTCTTGCGCACCACGATGGCGCGCAGGCGCAGTCCGTAGCCGCCGCGTTCGATGAGGATGCGGGCCAGCAGGCGCCCGATGCGCCCGAACCCGTAGAGCACGATGTCACGCGGCTCGGCCTCGGATCCGCCGGCGCGGCCGGTCTGGGAGGCGAATTCGGTGGCCAGGAACTCCTGCAGCGAGGCGCCATTGCCCTGCTGCTTGAACTTGCGGGACAACCGGGCCAGGTCAACGGAGACGGCGCCGAGGTCCAGGGCGTCCAGGCCCTGCAGCAGCGGGTACGTCTCGGCCAGCGGGAGTTCGGCACCATCGATGTGGCGGGCCACGCGATGGGCCTTGAGGATGTCGATCGGGGATTTGTTGATGAGCTTGCGCCCGTAGATGGAGGTCACCACGTTGTTCTTGCGGTAGAGACGTCCGATCAGGGGAATCATGGCCTCGGCGAGTTCCTCGCGGCCGCTCCATTCTTCCTGGGCGGCGACAGACTGCTGGGTCACTAATTGTCCTTCCAATTCAGCCGGCCGGGATCCACTGGCCGGTTGGCACCGCGAAAGCACCATTGCAGATACGGTTTGGCGGGGTATCAGGATCTTTCCCCATGGGCTGGGCCCACCTCCATTCTAGGTTGTCCGCGGATGATCCGCGCATTCGCGTCGGTGAGACCACTCACACCCGCCCGGCGCGCCACATCGGTCCCTGTCAGCGCGTGCCAGCCGGTGAAAGGGCCGTGACAGCGCCGTGACAGCGACCCGGCCCACGATGGTTCCAACACCAATCCACACCCCGGATGAAAGGAACCATCCATGGAAACCACCCACGACTGGGCCATCGAGGCCCACGGACTGGTCAAGACCTTCGGCACCCACCGCGCCGTCGACGGCGTCGACCTGCAGGTCAAGACGGGCACCGTCTATGGCGTCCTCGGCCCCAACGGAGCCGGCAAGACCACCACCATCAGCATGCTCGCCACCCTGTTGCGCCCCGACGGCGGATCGGCCCGGATCTTCGGGCACGACGTCGTCGCCGAGGCCCAGGTGGTCCGCCAGCTCATCGGCGTCACCGCCCAGTTCGCCTCGGTGGACGAGAAGCTCAGTGCCACCGAGAACCTCGTCATCTTCTCCCGCCTGCTGGGCCTCGGCCGCCAGGAAGCCCGACGCAAGGCGGCCGAACTGCTCGAGGAGTTCGGGCTGAGCGAGGCGGCCCGCCGCCCGTTGGCCAAGTTCTCCGGTGGCATGCGCCGGCGCCTGGACCTGGCGGCCAGCCTGATCGCCCAGCCGCCGCTGATCTTCCTCGACGAACCCACCACCGGGCTGGACCCGCGGACCCGCACCCAGATGTGGGAGACCATCCGCCGGCTGGTCGCCAGCGGATCCACCGTGCTGTTGACCACCCAGATGCTCGACGAGGCGGACCAGCTGGCCGCTCGCATCGCGGTGATCGACCGCGGCACGGTGGTGGCCGAGGGCACCCCCGATGACCTCAAGGCCACGGTCGGCTCCTCGTCGCTGCAGCTGCGCCTGCAGGACACCGCAGATCTGGGCACCTCGCTGGGGATCATCCAGCGGGTCCTGGGCGTTGCCGGCACCGTCTCCCCCGAGGCCGCCCGCATCACGGCCCCGATGACCGGCGTGGACCGGGTCACCGACCTGCTGCAGGAACTGCGCAAGGCGGGGATCACGCTCACCGAGATGAGCGTGCAGAAGCCCACCCTCGACGAGGTCTTCCTGGGCATCACCGGCCACGCGGCCACCGACACGGCGGCAACCGAGACCACACAGACAAGGATCAACGCATGAGCACCACCACCATCGTCCCGGGCGCCCAGCGCGAGCTGCGCAACCACACCTCGGTGACCCAGACCCTCCAGAACACCATCACCATGGCCTACCGGGGGCTGCTGAAGATCAAGCGCACCCCCGAACAGCTCATGGACGTCACCCTCCAGCCCATCCTGTTCACCCTGATGTTCACCGTCCTGTTCGGCGGCGCCGTCGCCGGGGACGCCGTGAGCTACCTGCCCCTGCTCATCCCCGGGATCCTGGTCCAGACGGTGATCACGACGTCGGTGGTCACCGGCACGCAATTGCGCGAGGACATGGACAAGGGGGTGTTCGACCGCTTCAAGTCGCTGCCCATCGCCCGCATCGCGCCGCTCTCCGGCGCGCTGCTGGCCGACACGGTGCGCTACGCCATCGCCACCACCCTGACGTTCGCCATGGGCTACCTGCTGGGGTTCCGGCCCGAGGCGGGAATCGGCGCCGTCGTGCTGGCGGGCCTGCTGGTGATCGCCTGCTCGTGGGCGATCAGCTGGATCTTCGCGTTCTTCGGCGTCATCGCCCGCAGCGCGTCCAGCGTGCAGGGCATCTCCATGATCGTGCTGTTCCCGCTGACGTTCCTGTCCAACGCGTTCGTCCCCGTGGACAAGCTGCCGACCTGGCTGCAGGGGTTCGTCAACGTGAACCCGGTGTCGCATCTGGTCAGCGCGGTCCGCGAGCTCGTGAACAACGGGGTCGTCGGTGCCGACCTGGTGTCCTCGCTCATCGGGGCAGCGGTCATCGTCGCGGTCTTCGCCCCGCTGACGGTGCGCGCCTACATGCGCAAGGCCTGACCGCGTCGCACTGCGGGATCAGGGCACTCGCGGATCAGGACCGCCCGGCCTCCAGCGCGGTGCGGACCACCGGTCCGCGCAGCAGTCCGACGGCCCGTTCCACCCCGTCGGCCGGCGTCAGGCCGGCCACCCGCCCCCGGGCGGCCTCCAGGGCCTCCCGGGGGTGCCCTGTTTCCAGCGCCTCCAGGTTCGCTGCCAGGTTCATGGCCGGCAGCGTCTGGCGCACGCCCAGGGTACCGGCCAGCAGGACCAGTTCCAGGGCGGCGTCACGCACCTCGGGGTCGGTGGGCCCGGCGGCCGGGCGGAGCAGCCACCGGCCGATGGCCAGTAGCGAACAACCGATGATGGGCCGGTCCACGGTGTCGGGCCGCAGGCGCAGGTCGGCCAAGACGATGCTGCGCAGCCTGCGGGTCCGCGTGCTGGTGAATCCGGGATCCGGGTCCCCCGCGGCCAGGTGGGCGATGACTGCAGCGGCGCCGACGATGCGCAGCCACGGGTCGCGCAGCCCGGCGGTGCCCGGCCCGGCGGCGGTGCGGTACAGCTCCAAGCCGCGGTCGGTGTTCCCGGCGGCCAGTTCCGCCTCGGCCAGCCCGGCATATCCCAACGAGCGTTGGCCGTCGCGTTCATCGCTGCGGCCGGGTCCCTGGCGGTCATCGGAGATGATGTCCTCGAAAACCCGGGTTCCGCCGTCGTCATCCCCGGCGGCGAGGCGGGTCAGCGCCTCCAGCCAGTCGAGTTGCTGCAGGTCGGGGTGCGATTGCAGGGCGCTCTGGCCGCTGCGTGAGATGCCGATCCATTCCAGCGCGGAGGCCGTGTCGCCGATCTGGGCGTACAGCTCGGCCAGATGTTGGGAGGCGGTGGCCTGCGACCAGATCTGCTCATCCTCCACGGCCAGGTCGTAGGCGCGCCGGGCCGCGGCGAGGGCTGCGTCCAGGTCGCCGGCGTTCTCCGCCAGCTGGGCGGCGAACAGCCGGGCGATGCCCTCCACTGCCGGGTCGGTGGAGCGTGCGTAGCGTCCGATCGCCGCACTGACGGCAGCCATGCCGGCGGTGGAGGTCAGCAGCAAGTCGGCCAGGGCCGCGATGCGCGGGGTGGAGGAGGTGCCGGAACGCAGGGTGCGGCGCAGGGCGCCCAGGGCCAGCAGGCCGGCCCGGCGGTTGCCGAACGGATACGTGCTGGCGGCCAGCACGAAGGCCAGGACGGTGGTGTCACGGGTGGCGTCGGTGGCCACATGGCGTCGGGTCACCGGGATGACGGAGTCCCCGAAGGCCGCCAGGTCGGTGTGTGCACCGCTCATGGACCAGTAGTAGCCAAGCGCCGCATAGATGGCCAGGGTGGCCGGGACGTCACGGCGTTCCAGGGCGGTGCGCAGCAGCCAGACCAGGTTTTCCTGCTCGGCGGCAAACGCCGCCAGGGCCTTCAGCTGGTTCCCGCCCTCCAGCGTCGGGAGCATGCGCCGGGCGTAGCCGGTCCCCCAGTCCAGGACTGCGGCCAGCACGGCTTCGGTTTCGCCGGCGTCCGCCAGGGCCAGCGCCCCGAATTCGCGCACTGTCTCCAGCATGCGGTGGCGCAGCAACCCGGTGGCCGCGTCCTCGCTGACGGTGACCAGCGACTGGGCCACCAGCCCGTCCAGGTCATCACCGACGTCGTCCCCGGTATCGAAGCCGCCGACGGCCTGGGCCGCCTCGGGTCCGAAGCCGTCGGGGAAAACCGAGAGCCGGCGCAGCAGGCGTTGTTCGCTGACCGAGAGCAGGTTCCAACTCCAGTCGATCACTGCGGCCAGGGTGCGGTGGCGCGCCGGTGCTGTGCGTTCGCCGACGGTCAGCAGGGCGAAGCGGTCCCGCAGCCGGTGCCCGATCTCCTCGACCGACATGGAGCGCACCCGGGCCGCCGCCAGTTCGATGGCCAACGGCAACCCGTCCAGGCGGGTGCACAGCTCGGCCACCGCCACCGGGTCCAGGGCGACGCCGGGGCGGGCGGCGCGGGCCCGGGCGGTGAAGAGTTCGACGGCGGCGCCATCCTGCGCTGGATCCAGGGGTTCGAGCGGGTAGACCTGTTCGGCGCCGATCGACAGGGGCGAGCGGCTGGTCGCCAGGATCCCGACAGTGGTGGTGGCTGCAAGGATTTCGGCGATCCAGCTGGCGGCGCCATCGAGCAGGTGCTCGCAGTTGTCCATGACCAACAGGGTTTCTCGCTCGGAGAGGACACCGAGAATGCGTTCGCGGATGTCCAGCCGGGCGGGCACCTCGTCGACGGACGTGAGGGTGGAGACCTCCCGGATCCCCAGGGTGGTGGCCAGCGCCAGGGCCAGGTCCTCGTCCACTCCCACGCCGGCGAGTTCGACGAAGACGACGGCTGGGGTGTGCCCGGTCGCCGCGCGGGCCGCCTCCTGGGCCAGGCGCGTCTTGCCCAGGCCGCCGGGACCGAGGATGGTGACGAACCGGTGGGTGCGCAGCAGGTCGGCGAGCGCTGCGAGGTCCCGCCCGCGCCCCAGCAGCGGGTTCGGTGCCGTGCGCAGGCCGATGGCCGTGCGGTGGCGCCCGGGCCGGGGCTCGGCGGCGAGCAGTTGTGCGTTGAGCGCCACCAGCCCGCCGGAGGGGTCGGTGCCGAGCTGCTCGCGCAGTTTGCTTCGATGCCGGGCATAGAGGTGGAGCGCCTCGTTGCGCCGGCCCGCGGCGTCGAGGGCGCGCATGCGCAGGCCCACCCGGGCGCCGTCGGCCGCCGGGGGTTCGGGGAGCCGCTCGAGGTCGGCCAACGCCCCCTGGCCGTCGCCGGTGCGGATGCGGGCTTCGGCCCGCAGCTCCAGCAGCCGGGTCCGCACGGTGGCCCAGCGGCCTGCCAGGACGTCCGCCAGTTCCGATTCCCCGAGATCGGCGCCAGGTTCCCCGCGTTCCAGTGACAGGGCCGCCGTCGTGAGGTGTTCGACGTCGATGGGCTGGTCCCGGCCCAGGGCGGCAGTTGCCTGGGCCAGCTGTGCCTCGGCCCGGCCCAGGTCGGTGTCCCGGGCGGTGGCGGCCAGCCGGTATCCGGCGGCCGTGGATTCGACCAGTCCGGGGGCCGCCGTGCGGCGCAGCCGCGAGACCAGCGTCTGGAGGGCGGCGCGGGGATCGTGGGGTGGGTTGTCGGCCCACACATCGTCGGCGAGCCGCCCCACGGAGACGGGGTCGCCCGGCGAGAGGGCGAGCGCTGCGACCAGGGTCTTGCCGCGCACCCCTGCCGGTTCCACCAGGGTTCCGTCGGCACCGGCAACGAGTACGGTGCCGAGGATCGCTACGCGGGGCTGCTCGGTGTTGTCCTGGGGCACCCGTTGAGCTTAGCAACCGGCCGGTAGCACCACCCGGTACCGCCCACTCCAGTACTTGGATTCGAACACACTTTCGATTAGAGTGGTTCCAGCGGCGCCCCGTCTCTTGCGCCGCTGGTGTGGTTGCCCCCATGCCGCACCTCATCAACCGGCTCCGCCCCTTCACCTCGGGCGGGGCCGGTTGCGCGTCTGCCGGGAGTTTGAGTGAACAAGACGAACGTCGAACGGTCGCTGGCCATCCTCGAGGCCGATCTGGCGCGGGGACGCTCCGCGGGGCGCGGTGGGCGCGGTCAACTGGCGGAAGCACGTCGGGCGATCATGCCAGGGGACTTTCCCCCGGGGGTCCACCCGGATGACTGGGAGCCCGACGATGAAACCGAGCGCGGCCCCGTCATCGCCGATCCGGCCACGCCCCCGAACGGCTGAGTCGGCGGCCAGGATGCCTCTTCGTCACGGCCGTCGTCGACGGAAACGGGCCGCGGCGGGTGTGCCCTAGAATTTGTCCATGTCCACGCTCACCGAAGTTTCCATGTACGAAGACGATCGGGGAAACAGGATCATTTCGCCCACCACGTTCACCCAGAACGTCAGGGTGGACTTCAAGGGATCGAACAACACCCTGATCGTCGACCCGACCGCCAAGATTGCCTCATTGCGGGCCAGGTTCGATTGCGATAACGGCGTGCTGGAACTGGGCGGGAAAAGCCCCCACCGCGGCGCCTTGCGCGCCGACGCGCGCGTGGGACAGGATTCGAGCATCCGGATCGGCAAGAACGTGACCACCACGAAGTTGTGCATCCTGGTGGCCGTCGAAGGCACCAGCCTCACGCTGGGCGACGACGTCATGATCGCCTCCGACGTCGGAATCCGCACCGACGACGCACACCCGATCTTCGACGTGGAATCCGGCCGCCGGATCAATTGGTCACAGGACGTCCACATCGGAAACCATGTGTGGATTGCGAACCGGGCGATCATCCGCCCAGGAACCAGCATCGGCAACGGGTCGGTCGTCGGCATGAACAGCCTCGCCAAGGGCAAATTCCCCAACAACTGCATCATCGCCGGGACGCCTGCCCGCGTGGTCCGTCGCAATGTCGCGTGGGAACGCCCGCACCTGTCGAACTCCAAGCCGTTCTACAAGCCCGATGCCTCCACGGTGAAGAAGTCCGGATACTGGAACCCCACGGAAGACGAGGCGCGGCCCGTCGCCACGACGCTGAAACGGTGGGCACGGATCAAACGGCGCGCCCGCCACCACCGGAGGCAACTGGCCGGACTCCTGCGGAACTAATCGGAGGGCACGAGGCCTCCTTCAAACGGTTTGCTCTGTCGCAATACCGTGGCTATGCGCCCGACGCCCAATGGGGTTTGCTGCTCTCTGTTTCAGCAATGGGGCGGATCCTCGCCATATCCAAGGCGATGGGTTCAACCTGGAACTCCTCACCCCAGAAAATGATCCGATGGGTTGCCGGGTCGTAAATCCTAAACCGCTCTATCGCCTTGAATCCACCAACGCTTTCGGGCGCCCCAAGGTGCTTGTCGAGGTGATTGTGTGATGTCGAATCGGACCACCACCGATCGAGACGTTCATCGAAGTGCTCGAAGTGGTTTCGAAATGACACATCCTTCAATGGAGAGTCATCGGTCACGCCAAGTGAGTTTCTGATGGACACGCGCTGATCAGCGAATCTCGACCGCTGCCCCCATAAGGCTTTTGAAACATTTGCCGCACCCACAAGGAATTGCTGGCAACCGAGCCAAAGCATGGCGTGATCATTCGTGGATAGCGATCTGTTAATTATCGGGACTGCCGAGAGCCCAAATTGACACTGATCCGCGACGTGGCGCTGAAACAGCCGGAGCAACATGAGATCCATCTGGTCACAGTAGCGTGCCTTCAGGCGAGGTTGCCTCACCACGAAGAGTCCGCTGTGCGGGCTCCTGCCGGCGCGCTCAACGGCATCAACGATGCCTATGAAGAAGATCGGCTTCGGCACCGGCGAAAACGTACCGGTCAAAATCGAGCCCAACCGGGTTCTCGACCGCGACCCGGTGGACTATCCGCCCGAAGACCCCGGGCTGTACACCGACCTTTATGGACTCCCGCGCTCACCTTAGAGTGGGTTGCGGGGCGCTTGCGTCGTTGGTGGTGTAGCGGTTTTGTAGCGGTCCGGCCGCCACAAAAGTCCCAAAACGGGCCCTATTCGACCCAAAGCTAGTAGGCGCACACCAGCCCTCGATCCCAGCAAATACGCGGGAACCATTACCAATGTGGGGACGGGATGGCCTGTACGCCGGGTTCTGTGCCGGCAGCGGTTACCCGGTTGCCGGTGACGATCATCCATCTAGGGGCACCGTCGCCGATGCCCTCGAGCGGCCTACCCGACTACTGGGGCGAACAGCCCTCATGACGCAGCCTGTCTGGCCTTGCTCCGGGTGGGGTTTACCGAGCCACCCCCGTCACCGGGGGCGCTGGTGGTCTCTTACACCACCGTTTCACCCTGACCCGCACGAGGCGGGCGGTCTGTTTTCTGTGGCACTGGCCTGCGGGTTACCCCGAGTGGGCGTTACCCACCACCCTGTTCTGCGGAGCCCGGACGTTCCTCGGGCCGCTTGCGCGACACGCGATCGTCCAGCCATCCCGTCCGTGGACCATCCTACCGGTGCGCGCCGGCGTCCCCGACCGCCGAAATTTCTCCTGCCGACCTGCTATCGACCTCTCGGACCGACGGACGCATGTTCCAGACCAGCAAAAGCGCTATCTGGGGTCAACGTCGTTGATCCGCCCCTCGGCAGATGCGAGTTGTCCGTCGGCACTTGTATCCCCCTGACCGGACGTGGACGAGGCAGGAGGCTCAACCGTCGCGGCAGAACCCGAGGGTTTTCGCGACATCAAAGACCCGAGCCAATCCACCAGCGGCACGAACAGCGTACCTATCCTGACAATTAATCGATGAACTGGCTGCATCGAGGTCAAAACGGCGATTCCTGCAGCCAGGACAACCAGGATCCCCACAGCCACCCACACATTGTCCTTGGCCATATCGGATACATAACGCCCGAGCACCATGATTGCGAAACCATGCAGGAGGTAGATGGACAGGCTCCGTTCGCCGTACCGCGTCAACAGGTTGGGCTGTCGGGGAATCAGCACGAGCATTCCCACTGTAAATACAACGGCGACCAGTTGAAATACCAGCCTATGCGCCACCCCGGAAAGGTCCGAAACGTCTAGTACTTCATATCCCTTGCTCCCGTAGAACCAGCTGTGTTTTGGTTTCCAATACAGCAAGATGCCGAATACAAGCACGGCTACCCCGAAAATGACTCCCCTTCCCCGAGTGTGCAGTTTGGATATATAGGCCAAGACACTCTTGCCGTGGGTGAATCCGGCGACGAAAAAGGGAAGAAAAACCAACGTCCGGGAGACGCTAAAGGGATACCCGACCCAATCGATCATTCCAGCTACGAGGGAGATGACGATGGAAGCCACCAAGGACGCCCGAGGTGCCTTGGCGATCAAGGGGGTAACAAGTGTCCATACCGTCATGGACAGCAAGAACCACAACAGCCAATACGGGCTTTCCCAATTGAAGGGCGCTTCTGAACCCATCAATCGCCGGACCCAAAAGAAGGCAGCCTCGAAAACGGCCAACAGGGTCAAGAACTGCACGCAACGCTTAGCTATCCCCCGTGGCTTGGACGTAATACCTGCCAGGAAGACAAAGGCTGGCATGTGGAAGGCATAAATGCCTGTGATCATCGCCTTCGTAATGGTCGCATCCGATGGATGACTACGGGCCAGCAAGTGCCCCATGATCACCAACAGGATCAGAAATCCCTTGGCGGAGTCTAGAACTGGATCTCGGCGGGTAGACAGGTCGATCACCTTTTCTCGTCATGTCACGGGCGGGACTACGGACCAGGCGCCCGGCATTCGTCCGCTCAGATGACGCGACCGACGGTGGCACACCGCCCTGTCCGCCGTCCAGTGTATCGAGGCGCGGCCTCTCCGCGCATCACCGATAGGATCGATGGGTGCTGATCCTGCTTCCCCCCTCCGAAGGCAAACAACCCGCTCCCCAGGGAGACATGTACGACGCCGGTGCCCTCGCCTTCCAGGAGCTGGCGCCGGCTCGCGCCGAGGTGCTCGCCGCGCTCGCCGACGTCTCGGCCTCCGCCGACGCCCATCGGGTGCTCGACGTCGGGGCCTCGCTGGCCGAGGATGTCGCCCGGAACATCACCTTGCACCGTGAGCCGGCGGCCCCCGCCCATGCTGTCTACACCGGGGTGCTCTACGAGGCGCTCGGTTACCGGTCCCTGGCACCCGCCCAGCGACGCAAGGCGGACGCCGCCGTCGTCGTCATCTCCGCCCTGTGGGGTGCCGTCGGGTTCGGCGACCGGATCCCCGCGTACCGGTTGGGCATGTCGGTGAACCTGCCGGGCATCGGCAAACTGGCCAGCTGGTGGAAGCCGCGGCTGAACCCGGTCCTGGGCGAGCGTGCCGCCGGCGAACTGGTCATCGATTGCCGCTCCAGCACCTATGCCGCGGCGTTCGCCCCGCCGCCGGAAACCACCGTCGCCGTCTCGGTGTTCCAGCTGCGCGGCGGCCAGCGCAAGGTCGTCTCCCATTTCGCCAAGCACACCCGCGGGGAGCTGGCCCGGCACCTGCTCCAGCGCCGCGCCGAGCCGAAGACCCCCGCCGCACTGTTGAAGGCGACGCAGGAGAAGTGGGAGGCAGAGCTCGTTGAGGGCACCGGGCGCAAGGCGCACCAACTGAACATCATCCTGCCGGAGGACCACTCCTTCGCGGCCCACTGACCGTGTCCGTCTAACGCCGGGGCACGGCCACCAGTTCGACCTCGAACCCGTCGGCGTCCTGAAGGTACGCGGCATAGTGGTCCGGACCTCCTGCATGTGGATGCCGGTCGGGAAACAGCAGCGTGAACCCGTGCCCCAGCGCGTCCCGGGTGAGGTCATCGACGTCGTCCTCGGTGCCGGCGTGGAAGGCCAGGTGGTTCAGGCCGGGGCGCCGGCGCTCGTGCGGCCCGGCCAGGACATCGGGACCGGACTCCAGCACCAGGTACTCCCCCGCCCCCTGCCAGCTCGATCCGCCGGGCCAGGTGTCGGTGCGGACGTATCCCAGTTGCCCGAAGAGCCATCCCAGGGTTCCCTGGGCCCGGTCGTGGTCGGGGACCCAGAGCTCGACGTGGTGCAGGCGGCCCTTCGGTGGTGCGGCGTTGGCGGACGCCGGCGGGTCTACATCCATTCCGGGGAACGGACCAGGATGGCCCCGGAATCCGGGCAGTAGACCACGTCGTCGGCGGCGGCGTCGCGGATCTCCGCCAGATCGCCGGGGGCCAGCTGCATGCCGGATCCCTCGGAGGTGCCGTGGAACAGGCGGGCGGCGCCGACACCGTGTTGGGCCAGGCGCTTCTCGTACAGGGCCAGCAGCGCGGCGTCGATGCGGCCGGCCAGTTCGGCACGTTCGGCCACCAGGTGCCCGCGTTCGGTGGCTAGTTCCCCACCGCGTTCGTCGCGTCCGCGTTCGAGCTGGGCGAGTTGGGCCGCTGTGCCGTCGGCGGCTGCCGTGGCGCCCTCCAGGCGGGGCATCACCTCCTCGGCGGCCTCCATCATTTCCAGTTCGGTGTTCTCCAGTTCCCCGCGCTTGAGCAGCAGTGAGTCGATCTCATGCTGCAGCGCCATCATGTCCCGCGCGGTCCCACGTCCGGCGTCGATCTGGGCGCGGTCCTTGTCGATGCGGGCCTGGACCTTCTCGACCTGCTGCTCGACCTCGGCCAGCGCCTGCTGGGCCGCAGTGGATTCGGCGGCCACCTCACGCCTGGCGTCCTCGGACTCGGCGACGGCGGCCTGCGCCGCGGCGATCTCCGGATCGGCGGCGAGTGCCTTGACGGCCCGGTCGATCTTCACGATCTTCGAGTCCAGCGCCTGCAGGTCCAAGAGCAGTATCTGCTCCGCCGGTGATGCCTTGGCCATCGGTGGTTCTCCTCGTCGTCGGTGATTTCCCAGCCTACTGTCGATCGGTGCGCTTCAGTGCCCCGGAGTCAGGATGAAGTCCCACGATCTGAAGCTCTTCTCCACAGGCATCGAGCCACGACGCACCAACCATGACGCCAACCACCGCAAAACCAGAACGGCCATTTGAGACACTAGCAATGCGGCACCGGGCATGGGTGGTGAACAGGTAGGTCGTTTTGCAGCAAGTGAACTGATGTTCAGGATGAACTGCTGCTGTCCCATCCCCCAGATTTCCTTTGATACTCCGCACGGGAACATGGCCCCGCTTCTTGATTGGGCACAAGGGGCAGGGGATTCTCCCCGTGTGGGCGGCGACACGCCGAGGGGAAGCGACACGCTAAGGGAATTCTCTGTGCACGACGAATGCACAGCCTGTGGATGATTCGAACAGACTTGCGAAAATCCGGGGCTAAATAGGGTCCGGTTCTCCACACAGGCTGTGGACTAGTCGAATGCAAATGACATGACTGTAAGACAACATCTAGGGGTCGCTTGCCCGGGATTGCACTACATGTAGGATTAAGCCACGACAAAGGCCACAGACTCCATAGTCTGAGACCGATGGAGACTGAGGCGCAATGTATGGAATTGTTTTTCCTTTGGCGGGAATGCATGCCAGCCTAATACTTAGGCTCGCAAGCACGCAATTCATACGGCGTGTCGAAGTTCCTGAATGTCTGACGCAGTAACGACAGATCGGAAGTACGACCATGGCATCACGCCGAGGAAACACCAAACAGTCATCTCCCAAGGTGACCAAGCTAGCTAGCAAGGTGCTTCGCACCCCATCATCGAGCGGTACGGCCAAGAAACTGGCTGGCAGCGTCCTGTCACAGGCCAAAAAGTGACAGGCCGCGCCGACCGTAGTTTGGCCGACCGGCCCGACCACGGAGAACGTTCTCACTTCCAAGGATCGCTGGCTGACCCTCGCGGATACTGGGCAACGTGGGACGCTCGCACTAACGAGTGGGTACGCGATAAGTAGCTAAATCGAGAGACCCCCGCCGCTCGTCGGAGTGGCGGGGGTCTTCGTCGTTTATAACGATTTCTACGGGTGTCCTACTAAAATGAAGTCCCAGGGGTCCGTGTTAATGGAACTCACACCGATCTCCACGGCGAATCCCTGGTCGACCAGCACGTTGTACAGCCCCTCGGCGGCCGCCGGCAGCCAGAGCCATTCGCCGGCGAAGTGGGAGATGTCGATGAGGTACGGCCGGTTCTCCACGGCTGCCTCACGGGCCTCGGAGGCCGGATGGTGGCGCAGGTCGGCGGTGACGAACACGTCGGCCCGCGCGGAGCGCACCGCATCGAACAGGCTGTCCCCCGCGCCGCCGCAGACGGCGACGGTGCTCACGATCCCGTCGCGGTCCCCCGCGACCCGCACCCCTCCGGCGACGGCCGGCAGGGCACCGAACACCCGGGAGGCGAAGTCGCCCAGCGACAGGGCGCTCGGCAGCGTTCCGACCCTCCCGATCCCTTCCTCGGGCAACCCTTCAGGTGCCTTGACCAGCGGGGTGACGTTGGTGAGCCCGAAGATGTCGGCCAGCACATCGGAGACGCCGCCGACTGCGGAGTCCCCGTTGGTGTGCACGGTGAGCAGGGCGCAGTGGTTTTCGATCAGTTCGTGGATGGCCTCGCCCTTGAACTGGTCGGCGGCCACGGTCTTCACCCCGCGCAGCAGCAGCGGGTGGTGGGTGATCAGCAGGTCCGCTCCCCGTTCGACGGCGTCACGGACGACCGCCAGGGTCGGATCCACGGCGAACACGACCCGCCGGATGGGCTGTTCCAGCCGGCCGGTGACCAGCCCGACGGCGTCCCAGTCCTCGGCCAGGGAGGCGGGCCAGAGTTCCTCGACGGCGACCAGGACGTCGCCCAGTGTCGGGGCGGTGGCGCCGGGTTGGGGCGTCGGCGCGATGACGGCGGAGGCGTCTGCGGCGCCCACTCCCCCGGTCTCCGGTTCCACGGCTGCAGGTTCGGCGGCCGGTTCGCCGGCCGCAGGCCCGCCGTCGGCGGTCGCCTCGGTGTCGCCCGGGCCCGCCACGGCCTGGGTGGGGACGGCATCCTGGTCGGGGGAAGCCGGTGCGGTGGTGTCCTCGTCGTTGTGCATCCTCCTACCGTAGACCGAAGCCCGTCACAACGGTGTCAAATCACCCCTCGGAACGATCCCGGGAATGAATGGGCGCCGCGGCGCATTGACCATGGATGTGAGCAGCACGTCAGCAAACCCATTGTCAGCGGTCGAACCGGACACCGCCGGTTCCACCGGATTCCCCGAGAGCGGCATCCACACGTTCATCCTGGGTGCCGGATGCTTCTGGTGCATGGACGCGGTGTACCGCAAGACCATCGGCGTTTCCTCGGTGGTCTCCGGCTACATCGGCGGCCACACACCCCAGCCGAACTACCGCGAGGTGTGCAGCGGGACCACCGGCCATGCCGAGGCGGTCGCAGTCACCTTTGATGCCGCCATCGTACCCGCCGACGTGATCCTGGATATGTTCTTCACCGGTCACGACCCCACCACGCTGAACCGGCAGGGCTACGACGTCGGCACGCAGTACCGTTCGTCCATGTTCTACACGGACGATGCACAAAAGCGTGTCTTCGAGGCGGCGCTGCGGCGCAACCAGCAGAACTGGGATGACCCGATCGTCACCGAGATCGTCCCGGCGCCGACCTTCCACGAGGCGGAGACGATCCACCAGGATTTCTACGCGCGGAACCCCTATGAGGGGTACTGCCAGGTCATCATCAACCCGAAGCTGGCCAAGGCGCGGAAATATTACTCCCGGTGGCTCACCGACTGAGGCGTGATTCCGGGCCTCGATAGGCTGGATGACGAAACATAACGGCACCTCTTCCGAAAGCAGGCAATCCATGGCACCGATCTACAACGACGTGACCGAACTGGTCGGACGTACCCCCCTGGTCCGGCTGAACCGCATGGCCGAGGGCCTCCCCGCCCAGGTGGCCGTGAAGCTGGAGTTCTACAACCCGGCCAACAGCGTCAAGGACCGCATCGGCGTGGCCATCGTCGACGCCGCGGAAAAGGCAGGGGCCCTGCGCCCGGGCGGCACCATCGTGGAGGGCACCTCGGGCAACACGGGCATCGCACTGGCGATGGTCGGTGCGGCCCGCGGCTACCGGGTCATCCTGACCATGCCGGAGACCATGTCGACCGAGCGCCGCGTCATGCTCCGGGCCTTTGGCGCCGAGATCGTGCTGACCCCCGGCTCCGAGGGCATGCGCGGGGCGGTGGAGAAGGCCAAGGACATCGTCGCGACCACCGACAACGCCATCTGGGCCCAGCAGTTCGCCAACGAGGCCAACCCCGAGATCCACCGCACCACCACCGGCCAGGAGATCTGGGACGACTCCGACGGCGCGGTGGACATCCTGGTTTCGGGCATCGGCACCGGCGGCACCATCACCGGCGCCGGCGCGCTGCTGCGCGAGAAGAAGCCAGAGGTGCAGATCGTCGCCGTCGAGCCGAAGGATTCGGCCATCCTCAATGGCGGCAACCCCGGCCCGCACAAGATCCAGGGCCTGGGAGCGAACTTCGTCCCCGAGGTGCTGGACACCAAGATCTACAACGAGGTGCTCGACGCCACGATCGAGGACTCCGTGGCCACGGCCCGCGACCTGGGCACCAAGGAAGGCATCCTCGGGGGCATCTCCTCCGGCGCAGCCGTCTGGGGCGCCCTGCAGGTCGCCGCACGCCCGGAGAACGCCGGCAAGCTCGTCGTCGCCGTTGTCCCCGACTTCGGCGAACGCTACATCTCCACCCTGCTGTACGACGACATCCGCGGCTAGCACCCCAGCCTCCGGGCCCACGACGAGCAAAGGCAACGTGTGACATTCCTATCCCGCCTCAAAGAGGACCTCGAAGGCGCCCGCGCCCATGATCCCGCGGCGCGCGGCAACACCGAGAACGCCCTGGCGTATTCGGGGCTGCACGCCATCTGGATCCACCGTTTGACGCACCGGCTCTGGCAGAACCCCGCCTACCGGTTGCCGGCGCGGCTGATCTCCCAGCTGGGGCGTTTCATCACCGGGATCGAGATCCACCCGGGAGCGACCCTGGGCCGCCGGTTCTTCATCGACCACGGTATGGGGGTGGTCATCGGGGAGACCGCCGAGATCGGCGACGACGTGATGATCTACCACGGGGTCACCCTCGGCGGTCGCTCGCTGGCCAAGGTCAAACGCCACCCGACCATTGGTGACCGGGTGGTCATCGGGGCCGGCGCGAAGGTCCTCGGGCCGATCACCATCGGTGCGGACTCGGCCATCGGCGCCAATGCGGTGGTCGTGAAGGACGCCCCGGCGGATTCGATCATCACCGGGATCCCGGCGACCAACCGGCCCCGCAAGCCCGAGGAACACAAGCCTGCCGTCGACCCGGCGGAGTACATCGACCCCGCCATGTGGATCTAGCCCCAGCACGAACCTGACGCGGGGAAGCGCGGGTGGTGCAGCAACACGCTGCACCACCCGGACTTCCGTCGTTCAAGGCTCCGGCGGGTGGGGCCGGCTCAGGCCGGGCGTTCCTCCGGGCTCACCGTCTTGGAGGGATCGCGTTCCACCGAGTCGCCCAGCGCGTCGTCGATCGCTGTCATCAATTCCGCCGGGATCTTCACCCCCGAGGCCTTGACGTTCTCGGCGACCTGCTCGGGACGTGAGGCACCGACCAGTGCCGTGGCGACGTTCGGGTTCTGCAGGACCCAGGCGATGGCCAACTGGGACATCTTCAGTCCCAGCTCATCGGCAATCGGGCGCAGTTTCTGCACGCGTTCCAGCACAGTCTCGTCCATGAAGCGTTCGATGGTGCGCTGGCCGCCCTTCTCGTCCGTGGCACGGCTTCCGGCCGGTGCGGGTTGCCCGGGCAGGTACTTGCCGGAGAGCACGCCCTGGCCCATCGGTGACCAGACGACCTGGGACAGGCCCAGCTCCTTCGACGCCGGGACGACCTGCTCCTCGATGACGCGCCACAGGGCGGAGTACTGCGGCTGGTTGGACACCAGCGAGAATCCGGCGGCCTGGGCGAGGCGCTGGCCCTCCCGCAGTTGGTCGGCCGACCATTCGGAGACGCCGATGTAGAGGGCCTTGCCGGAGCGCACGACGTCGGCGAAGGCCTGGATGGTCTCCTCCAACGGCGTCTGGTGGTCGTAGCGGTGGGCCTGGTAGAGGTCCACGTAGTCCATGCCGAGGCGGCACAGGGACCCGTTGATGCCCTCCATGATGTGCTTGCGGGACAACCCGGTGTCATTGGGGCCCTTCGGCCCGACCGGCCAGTAGACCTTGGTGAAGATCTCCAGCGATTCGCGTCGCTGGGATTTCAGTGCGGCGCCGAGGACCTCCTCGGCGGCGCCGTTGGCGTACGCATCGGCCGTGTCGAACGTGGTGATGCCAGCATCCAGGGCGGCGTTGACGCATTGGGTGGCGACGTCGTTCTCCACCTGGGATCCGTGGGTCAGCCAGTTGCCGTAGGTGATTTCGGTGATCTTGAGCCCCGAGGCTCCGAGGAATCTGTAATCCATGTCACCACCATATGCCCGGACACGGGCCGAAAAAACAGAGGACGACGACGGAACCGAAGTTCCGTCGTCGTCCTCAGTTGTGGCGGGCGGCTGGCCCGCCCGGCAAGTGGTGCCCGTTAGTGGGTGGAGACCGCCTCGATCTCCGTCTTATCCCCGCTCCACTGGGTGTGGAAGGTGCCCTCGGCGTCGACGCGGTTGTAGGTGTGGGCGCCGAAGAGGTCGCGCAGGCCCTGGGTCAGCGCTGCGGGCAGGCGCTTGCGGCGCAGTCCGTCGTAGTAGGCCAGCGAGGAGGAGAACACCGGCACCGGGATGCCCAGGGCGACGGCGGTGGCCACCACGCGGCGCCAGGCCGGCACTGCACCGGCGATCGCCTGCGCGAAGGTCGGGTCGAAGAGCAGGTTGGCCGGCTTGTCGGAGGCGGCGTATGCCTTGGTGATGTCCTTGAGCAGTTCGGCGCGGATGATGCAGCCGCCACGCCACAGCGAGGCAATCTCGTCGAGCTTGAGCTCCCAGTCGTACTCCTCCGCCGCGGCGGTGAGCATGTCCAGGCCCTGAGCGTAGGAGACCAGCTTGGAGGCGAAGAGCGCCTGCCGGACGTCCTCGACGAAGTCGTCGCCGAGGTCGACCTGCTGTTCGTGGCCGGCCAGGACGTCCTGGGCGACGGCGCGCTGGTCGCGCTGCGAGGACAGGCCGCGCGCGAAGACCGATTCGGCGATGGCCGAGGTCGGCGAGCCCAGGTCCAGGGCGGACTGCACGGTCCAGCGGCCCGTGCCCTTCTGCCCGGCGGAGTCGACGATGACGTCGACCAGCGGCTTGCCGGTCTTGGCGTCCGTGTGGCCGAGGACCTCGGCGGTGATCTCGATGAGGAACGAGGCCAGTTCGCCCTCGTTCCAGGTCGAGAAGATCTTCGCCTGGTCCGCGGGTTCGATCCCGGCGCCGGAGCGCAGCAGGTCGTAGGCCTCGCCGATGACCTGCATGTCGGCGTACTCGATGCCGTTGTGGACCATCTTCACGAAGTGGCCGGCGCCGTCGGTGCCGATCCAGGCGCAGCACGGGTCGCCGTCGACGTGGGCGGAGATCTTCTCCAGCATCGGGCCGAGGGCGTCGTAGGACTCCTTGGAGCCGCCGGGCATGATCGAGGGGCCGAGCAGGGCGCCCTCCTCGCCACCGGAGACGCCGATGCCCACGAAATGCAGGTCCTTCTCGGCGAGGGCGGCCTCGCGGCGGCGGGTGTCCTGGAAGTTGGAGTTGCCGCCGTCGATGACGATGTCGCCGGCCTCGAGCAGCGGGACGAGCTGGTCGATGACGGAGTCGACGGGGCCGCCGGCCTTGACCATGATCAGCACCCGGCGCGGGGTCTCCAGCGACGCGACGAGCTCGGCCAGGGTTTCGGTGCGGATGAATTCGCCGTCGGACCCGTGGGCCTCCAGCAGGGCGTCGGTCTTTTCGATCGAGCGGTTGTGCAGGGCGACCGTGTAGCCGTTGCGGGCGAAGTTGCGGGCGAGGTTCGCGCCCATGACCGCGAGGCCGGTGACGCCGATTTGTGCCTTCATCAGGACTCCATCTGTTCGAAACGAGATGAGCTGGTGCCCGGGCACGCAACGGTGCCGGACACGGCTCCGTGACTGCCTCCCACTCTAGTTGGCCCGGAGCCGTGCGTGCCAGCACGTGACGGAGCGGCCCGGCAACCGGGCGGGACGTGAAATCCTGCACCGCCAAACAAGCAACTTTGGTTGACGTGCCTCCGTGAAGCAACTAAAGTTGACTACATGGAGCTCAATCAGATCCCGCCACTGGGCGGAGTGGCCGATGAACTGGCAGCCGTTCCGGCGCTGCGGGCCCTGGCCGACCGGATGGAGGACGCAGCCGTGGAGCGTGCGCTCGCCGAGGGTTGGTCATGGACACAGGTCGCCGAAGCGCTGGCCGTCACCCGCCAGGCGGTCCACAAGAAGCACCAGCCCCGGCTCGCTGCGTCCGGGATACCCCTCAGGAGGAGAAATGCCTAGCACCCAGACGGCCGACGCCGCCCGACCCATCGTCATCCGCAGCATCAGCGAGGCGACCGCGCGCCGCGACCGGACGGTTGAGGCCGAACACCTGCTGCTCGCCGTCCTCCGCGACCCCTGGCTGCCGGCCACCCGGGCGCTCACCGCCGCCGGGCCCACCGCCGACTGGTGGCAGGATGCCCTGGCCGAGGAACGCCACCAGACCCTCCGGTCGGCAGGCATTGAATCGGTCGAGGAACCACGCCTTCAGTCCACGCCGTCCGGGAAGCGGCCGGCATGGGGTGCCTCGGCGCGGGAGGCCCTCAAGCGCGGGAGCCTGTACGCGGTGGACCGCGGACACCGCCATCGGATGGACGACGTCGACATGGTCCTGGGGGTGCTCGATGCCCGGATGGGCACGATCGCCCGCATCGCCGCCCGCAACGGCCTCGATGTGACAACGTTGGCGGACCGACTCCGCGCGGCCTAGCGGGATCGTCGTGGCACGGGTTCATGGGAGGCTTGACCCATGGACTTGGACATATCGCCCCAGCTGAGGATCCCCTCCTCGGAGCTGGGATGGCGGTTCTCCCGGTCCTCCGGGCCGGGCGGTCAACACGCCAATACCTCCGATAGCCGGGTGGAACTGATCTGGAACATCGCCGACTCCAAGGCCGTGTCCGACGAACAGCGCCAGCTGCTCCTGAGCCGACTGGGATCCCGCCTCACGACCGGAATCCTGGTCGTTTCCGCTTCCGAGCAGCGCTCGCAATTGCGCAACCGCGAGATCGCCCTGGACAAGCTGGCCGGAGTCATCGCGGCGGGGCTGGCCCCCGAGGGTCCCCCTCGACGGGCCACCAAGCCGACCAGGGGGTCGAAGCGACGGCGCCTGGCGGCCAAGCAACGGCGTTCCGACGTCAAGGCCCAACGACGCAGGCCGTCCGCGGAATAGCCGGCCAGCCGCCAGCGCCTGCACGATCCCACCCATTCCCGTTCCGCCCCTCAGGCGTCCGGCGCAACCCCCTGGACCAGCGGCATGAAGAGGGTGTCGACGATGTCGACGATCACCTCCTCGCGCACGGGCCCCATGTTCATGATCAATTCATGGCGAAACAGGTCGAAGGGCAGGTCGGCGACCCGCGCTGGCACCGGGCCGGTGATTTCACCGCGCTCGATGGCCCGGTCGATGATCTGGGGCATCGCACGGTCACGTCCCCCCAGGAGGCGCGCCCGCAGTCGGGCGGGCGTGGACTCGATGTCCTCGAAGTGTGTGCCCAGGATGGTGCTGAATACCGCCGCCGCGCTCTCACCCAGCCGGTTGGCCTGGCGCAGCATTTCCAGCACGTCTTCACGCAATGAGCCGGTGTCGGGGACCTTGCGGGGCTTGCCGAGGTAGCTGTGGGACACGACGGCGAGCAGCAGTGCCTCCTTGTTGGGCCAGCGCCGATAGAGGGCTGCCTTCCCGGTTTCTGCGCGCTCGGCCACCGCCTCGAACGTGAACCCGCCGTATCCACCCTCCAGCAGTTGCTGCCAGCCGGCATCGAGAATGGCCCGCTCCAGTTCCGCGCCGCGCCGCCTCGTCGTCGTCATGCCCCACCCCGTTAGATCCGCTTGCGTTCCCTAATCCTACGCGTCTAATATTGTGTACGTAGCCGTTCACTATTGGAGATCCAGATGGCACACGCGCCCAGCGCGACACCCGCCGCGACCCAGTCCACCGGCAAGCTGCTCGTGGCCCTGATCGTCGGCGGGATCACGGCCATCCTCGACACGACCATCGTGGCCATCGGGCTGCACACCTTCACCGAACAACTCCACGCCCCGATCTCCACCATCCAATGGGTCAGCACCGGCTACCTGCTGGCCCTGGCCGTCGCGTTCCCGTTCGCCAGCTGGGCCCAGGCCCGCTTCGGAGGCAAACGACTGTGGTTGTCTGCCCTCGGCTTGTTCCTGCTGGGCTCCATCTTGTGTGCCTGTGCCTGGAACGCCGGATCGCTCATCGCCTTCCGCGTCCTGCAGGGGTTGGGCGGCGGCGTCATGTTCCCGCTGATGCAGACGCTGGCCATGCAGCACATCAACCGTGACGCGATGGCCCGCACGATGGCGATCCTGTCTCTGCCCATCGCCCTGGGTCCCATCCTGGGCCCGGTACTGGGGGGATTCGTGCTGAACTGGCTGCACTGGCGCTGGTTGTTCCTCATCAATGTCCCCCTGGGCGTGGCTGGGCTCATCCTCGCCTACCTCTTCATGGCCCCGGACCATCCGCGGACCGGAAGCAAGCCACGGCTGGATGCCATCGGCGTCGTCCTGCTGGCACCGGCGTTGGCCGTATTGCTCTATGGCCTGTCCAACGTGCAGGCATCCGGCGGGTTCGGGCGGGCAGATGTGCTCGTCCCGGGCATCGGCGGTGCCGCCCTGCTGGCGGCCTTCACCCTCTGGGCCACGCGGCGTGCCGGCGCGGCGCTCGTGGACATCCGCCTGCTCGCGGTCCGCTCCGTGCGTGCCTCCTCGATCGCGTTGACCGTGTTGGGGGCAGTCCTGTTCGCGAGCACGTTCCTGCTTCCCCTCTACTTCCAGGGCCCGTTAGGCTACGGCGTGCTGGACGCGGGACTGCTGCTGATCGCCCAAGGTGTCGGCACCCTGGCGGCCCGGCTCGTCGCCGGCCGGCTGGTCGACGCGCTCGGTGCCCGGCTGGTCGCCATGGCCGGATTCCTGGTCATCGCCGCAGCGACGGTTCCCTTTGCCTTGCCCGGGACAGAATCCAACCTCTGGGCCCTCGGGGTGGCCCTGTTGGCCAGGGGGCTCGGGCTCGGCGTGGTCCTGATACCCGTCATGACCGTCGCCTATCTCGACATCACCAAGGACCAGATGGCGCACGCGTCGGCCATCACCCGGATCGCCCAGCAACTCGGAGGCGCCTTCGGGACGGCGCTCGTCGCCGTCGTGCTCACCGCAGCTGCAACGCCTGCCACTCCCGGGGCCGGGTACGCCACCGCATTCTGGTGGATGATCGGGCTCACCGTGGCCGCTGCCGTCGCCTCGATCCTGCTACCCACCCGCAGTCGTGTGTAGCAGGGACCGCTCACGCTTCGGCGCTGGCCGCCCAGACGTCTTCCCACTTGTCCGCCAGCGACTGCGCCGTCTCATGCGCGTTGAGTCCGCTGGGGTTGGGAAGCACCCAGCATTGCGTCGCCGGCGGCCAGCCGTCCGGGACGTCGGCACCTTGGAGACCCAGCGTTGCCCGGGGTCTGGCGAACGCTGCACGAAAGGCCGTCACCCCGAGGAAACCCACCGCCGTGGGGCACAGGACGCCGAGGCGCTGAACGAGGTGGGCGCCCCCGGCCCGCAACTCGTCGGCCGTCAGCTCATCTGCCCGGGCCGACGGCCTGGAGACGAGGTTGGTGATGCCGATCCCCCGTTCGGCCAGCATGCGTTCATCGGCCGCGCAGAGCCCCCGGGAGGCATCGACGGTCTGGTCCACGACGTCGGCCAGGGCCAGTGAGGTCCAGAACCGGTTGCCTGGCCTGGCAAAGGGGGCGTTCACCGCCGCCGTCCAGGGACTGGGGTTGATTCCGACGATGAGCAACCGGAGCAGGCCCGCCGATTCCCGGTCCGTCGGGAAGGGCAACACGTCGTCCCGGCCCGATCCCGCGGCGGTCGCCTGCGCCATCTCGGCCTTCGTGGGCCGGCGTCCGCCCAATGGCGACGCACTGCGCCAGGGCTTCCAGTCCGCGGGCAGCAACGTCTCCATGCCGAACAGCCTACGGTGGCCCGCCCACGGCTGGTGCGACGGCCGGTGAAACCAGAAACTGCGGCCTCCCCGGGTGGGGAGACCGCAGTCGTGGTCACGATGATTCTGGTGGGCCCTACCCAGCGATTCTCGAACTGAACACCAGCGATCAAAACGTTGATTCCCGGTGCCCTCAGGGGATCTGCGGAGCGTAGGTCGCGCGGGTGGATGAGAGATACGATGTGCAGGGTCCGGTAGCGAAGAATTCAGTTCGGTCTCAAACACGATTGACGCCCCGTGCCAGCCAGAGTCGCACATGGTAGGATGGTGTCAATCGTTCAGCCCGTCCAGCCTCGCTGGTGCGGGCTGGATCTCATTTAACCAGGAGGTCACGCCGGGGTGGCGCAGCCTGTCAAGCCTTTCGCAACCATCGATGAGCAGATCGATGTCCTCATCACGCGCGGGCTTGTGCTTGACCGGAAAGCCGCAGCACAGTGGTTGAAAAGCGTCGGCTACTACCGTCTGAGCGGCTATTGGTATCCGTACCGTCAGTCTGCCGCAGCCGAGGCTGCTCGACGTGACGAGTTCATCGAAGGCGCGGACTTTGAGGATGTGGTGCGTCTCTACGAGTTCGACAGGAAACTGCGCACGCTCATCCACGACGGGATCGAGCGGGTCGAGGTCGCTCTACGTAGCCATGTCAGCTACGTCCTCGGATCCCAAGGCCCGCTTGCTTATCGCAACGCGGCAACATTCCGGCCGACATTCGATCACGCAGCATGGTTGGCGACGGCGCGAGTGCGTGCGGATCGTGCGCGCCGGCACAGTCAGCCGATGCGGCACTACGAAGAAAAATACCGCGGAGAGCTGCCGATCTGGGTCCTCACCGAAGTGCTTGACTTCGCCGACGTTTCCCGACTCTACGAAGCGCTCTTCGTGAGAGACCAGTGGGCGGTCGCCGAATGCCTCGGCATGATGATCGATGACTCCGCCCTCAGTGCGAATCAGCGCAGTAAGGCAAGGAAGGCTCATCCATTGGCGCGTTGGCTCGAACAACTGACCATCGTGCGGAACACCTGCGCGCATCATTCGCGGCTGTGGAATCGCTCGTTCGCGCCGGTCAGCACTGCCGGATTGCGGACCATCCGTGACCTGCGTACCTTGCCGGAGGGACAGAGCGAACGCCTCTACGGTGCGCTGGCCGTCATGGGCCATCTGCTCCAAGGGACCTCGCCCGGGACTACGTGGATGACAAAGGTTCGTCTGCTGGTCGAGGATTCCTTCGAAGGCATCGAGTTTCGAAATGTCACCGAGATGGGCTTCCCCGAGGCGTGGCGGGCCGAGCCGCTGTGGGGCCATCCTCTGCCCCTCGGGAAGAGGAGTCGATGATCATCGGTGCAGCTGAAGGCGACGCACAAGAGCATCGTGATGAACTCCCCATGAGTTCACAACCACCGCAGCTTCACGCCCAGGGACACACCGCGAACGTCTCGGCGATGGTCGTGGTCTACGCGAACTCGAAACGGCTCGTTCACAGCGGCTGTTCTGGGCGAAGCACCGAGCCTTCTTGCCGCCGGTTTGAGCGTTCGCGAGATCGGAGGCCGCCTGGGCGTTGTCGACATGACCCTGCCCCGCGCGATCCAGCGATCAGCTACCGCACCGCGTAAAAAAGTGTCGGATCAAGCGTCTTACTACATTCCATCTTGCCTGGAATGGAGATTCTCTGTGGGCCCTACCGGGATCGAACCGATGACATTCACGGTGTAAACGTGACGCTCTACCAGCTGAGCTAAAGGCCCTTGCGGGGATTGAGCCTACCGGTTCCTGGCCCTGGGCACCAACTCGTAGTGGGCAAACCGGCGACTGGCAGTCGTCGCTGGACACCGAATGCGGGCCAGACTAGTTGCGCGGCAGATTCACGGCGTCAAGGTAGTCCTGCTCGTTCCGCGCCTGCCCGACGTCGCTGCTGAAGTGATGCACGACCTGGCCGTCGACGAGCAGGAACGTTGAGCGCAGGGCCCGACCCTGTTCCTGGTCGAAACATCCGAAGGCGCGGGCCGTTGCCCCATGCGGCCAGAAGTCGGCCAGCAGGTCGAAGCCGAGCCCCTGTTCGTCCGCGTAGGCCCGCAGGGCGTACTTGTGGTCGACCGACACGGCATGAACGTGGACTCCGGCCTGGTCCAACGTGGGACGCAGACGTTCCAGGGCCGCCAGTTCGGCGGTGCACACCCGGGAGAACGCAAAGGGATAGAACACCAGGAAATGGCGCCCCGACCCCAGGTCCGCCGAGGACACCGTTTCACCGAACTGGTTCTGCAGCGAAAACCCGGGAACTGGAGCACCCACCAGCGGGTGGGCCGCTGGGTCCATCTAGTTCTTGCGCCGGGCCACGAGGCGCGTCGCTGTCCAATCGGTGGAGGCCCCCTCGGTGCTGGTCACATGCAGACCAGCCGTGGGTGCGGCTTCCTGGATCTCTGCCGGGGAGACATATCCGTCCCGCCCCGACTTGGGAGTCATCAACCAGATGACGCCTCCCTCATCGAGAGTGGTCAGCGAATCAACGAGCTCGTCCACGAGATCGCCTTCACCGTCCCGCCACCACAAGAGGATCCCATCGACGACTTCGTGGTCGTCTTCGGCCAGCAGGTCACTGCCGGTCACTTCTTCCAACGCATCACGGAGATTGTCATCAACGTCGTCGTCGTAGCCCAGCTCCTGGATCAGGTCTCCATCCTTGAAGCCCATTTTTTCCACAGCCGCGGTATTGGCCGCTCCGGCGTCGCTCACGTTTCTCCTCCTACTAGTGGTTGATACACACCACAAGCCAACACCTTTAAACCCATCCCATCAAGCGCGCACCCCACTGACACGCCGCAAACACCGTTTCCGGGCCTGCATTCGGCACCTCCACCACCGATCCGGGTGGACACGCGGCACCGGCCCACGCTGCGAGACTCCGGCGTAACCAACGTCACCCGGGTGGTTCCCGGCTACGCATCACGGGACAAAGACAACTACAGTGGTCGGGATGGACCGCAAGCCCACCCGGCATGCGTTCATCGCCAGGCGGTTTTGCCGCCGCGACGACACCCGGTCCAACAACGGGAGCGTCGCATTCCCCACGCTGTAACCCGTAACGAGGAGAAGTTGGACGTGGCTGAAGAGGAACACATTTCCCACATTCGCAGTGGTTTGACCAGCCAACTGCCGGACCGTGATCCGGAGGAAACCGCCGAATGGATTGAATCCTTCGACGACCTGGTCGAAACACAGGGCACGGAACGTGCCCAGTTCATTGTCCGCTCCCTCCTGCAGCGTGCGGGTGCCAAGAGCGTCGGTGTTCCCATGGTGACGACCACCGATTATGTGAATACGATTCCGGTGGACCAGGAACCCGAATTCCCCGGCAACGAGGACATCGAACGCCGCT
>NZ_JBLXAH010000012.1:0-86139 GCF_048266065.1 Arthrobacter sp. | reverse complement strand
TGCCCGTGCCGGAGACGGTGCCACTGGCCCGGATGATGCCACCACGATGCCGGGGGCTTCGGCGGGGGAGCTGGTGTGGCTGAGGCGGTTGTATACGGCTCCGGGGACGGGGGCGCTGGTGGGCATGGATTCACGCGCCAGGTTCTTCCCTGCGGGGTTGGCGCGGTTCATCGCCACGCGGGACCAGACATGTTCCACCCCGTGGTGTGATGCCCCGGCCCGTCAAAATGACCATATCGTGGCGTGGGCTGCAGGGGGCCGGACGACTGCGGAGAACGCCCAAGCGTTGTGCGCGGACTGCAATTACGTGAAAGAGGCTCCAGGGTGGAGCGCGGAAACGGTGCCGGGAACCCGCCACACGAGAAGGACCACGACCCCGACGGGGCATGTCTACCGATCCCAGTCGCCACCCCTACCCGGGGACACCAGCTAGAAATCGAACATGGAAACGGCCGAGCTCGGCGAGTTCAGACCAGCGGTTTGAGCTGGTGTGGATGCGGCATGGCGGTAAGGTCTCCGTGGCTCAGTGCGGTCGCGACCCAGAGGGATCGTTCCGCATCCTGCGGCAGATCTTCTGCGGAGTACGTCAGGACGTCTTCCACGGCACGCGCGATCGACCAGCCGAAGGCCAGTCTCTCGTCCAGTCCGGCTGCGCCGGCCAGCCGACGCAACCGCAACCGGAGTGCAGCAGCAGGCTCCCGTGCCGGAAGGTCACCCAAGCGGTTTACGAGCATGGGAAACACTGCGAATTCCCGGTCGCCGATCCACATTTGGGGGTCGATGGCCACAAATTCTTCCGTCTCGGGTCGGGCCAGGACGTTGAAGTAGTGCAGGTCGCCGTGGACGAGGAAATCATCGTCGTCGTACCGTCCCACGGCACCACGCGTCTGGCAGAGTTCCAAGGCAGCCTCGAGGAGCCTGCGGGGGAGTGGACCGGGCCGCTGCGCCCAACGCGTGGGCAGCTCATCGTTCCACCGTTCGGCGATGGCATCTGTTCGTTCGAACGGCCCGGTGTCCTGGGCAGTTCGCGGCGGGTCGGATGCGCGTAAGCTCAGTTGCTTCATCACGGTGCCCCAGATTTCGCTGGTCTGCATCATCGGCAAGCGGCCCAAGTCCCGTGCTGGATCAAGCCTCTCCAGAAGCAGGAATCCAGGTTCATCACGGAAGACGCGGACGGCACCTTCGCCGGACCACAGGCGGAGGGCAGCAGCCTCCGTGGCCAGCTCCGGGTCGGGGATCTGGTGCTTCAGGGCCAGCTGCCGACCGGTGGCATCGACGACTGGAACAACGATCCCCGCATGGCCGGCAAACCAGGAACGCCCGCCCACCGGGTCCGGGCAAACCTGCCACCGTGAGCACTGCCTGGCAAGGCGCACTCCGAGGTCACGAAGCCATGCCTGGCCCCCGGGCAGGCGCAGGGAGTTGTGACGCAGTGCGGTTGGCAAATCGCGTGGGTCCGGCATGTGGGCCGGAAGTTCCGGGTTCACTCCGACGTTTGGGTGAGGTCCGGAATCGTCCCCGCCAAGGAGGAGGCACGATCAGCTGCCAACCAGGCTTCTGCGACGAGTACAGCGCGCAGGCCCTGCGGCGCAGATGCGGCCGCGTCACGCAACAGCGCGGCCAATTGTTCCTCCGACGTGGCGACCGATCCGATGGGGTGGGCATCGAACCCACGGGGCAACGCGTAGGCGACCGCCCTGGTGGGGGAGCAATCGTCGGGTAGGAGATCTTCCAGATGACGGCCCAGATCCGTCGTGGTGGCGGAGAGCTTCCAGCCATCATTGGTGGCGGCTCCGGGGTGCTTGATGGCAGCCATTTGATATCCGTAGGCCTGCCGGAATGCCGCGTCGGAGGCGTCGCGGATTGATGAGGCGGCGCGCTGCTCTTCGGACGTCGCCGATTCCGTGCCGGTTGAACCGGAAGCGGAGTCCGAGGCGGCCGTGGAGTCCGGCGCCGTTGAGCCCTCCACGGTGCAGGCGCCCGACGGAAGCCGGTGCTCCAGCGCCTTGGGCCATGACTGTCCGGTGTTCGTGGCATCAACCGGAGGCATATCGGACCGCCGGGCATCGTCGGGCACCAGTGCGGCAAGTCGTTGGGCTTCCAAACGCTGTTCCACGCCAGCGCCGATGAGGGCCGCCACGTCACGTGGCTTAGCGGTGATGGCAGCGTCGAGGAGCGAATTTGCCGACGTGCCCAACTCAACGGACACCTGGGCGACCGCCTCCGAACCCGACTGGGGGGTTTCCCCCGCAGGGTTCTCGGTTGATGCGCTCGATGATTCGGCATCCGAGGCAGTCGAGGACGCAGGGGAATCTGTTCCCGAGTCCCGTTCCTGGTCAACCAAGGCAGTCAGGCCGGGTGTGAGAAGTTCCACATGCCGTCGTAGCAACTGTGCTGTCCGTTGGAGTTCCCGGGCCGACTCGGAATCGACAGTCACGGTGGCTGTCGTTGCCGCGTTGCTCGTCGGAGACGCTGCTTCCGTTGAGGTCCCTGCATCGCCTGCCGTCGTCCCCGCGGCCAAATCCGAAGCCGACCGCGCTAGATCCAGCATGTTGCGTGAAGCGGCTTCCTCGGCACTGATCTGGGGACCTTCCCCGCGGAAATCCGGGCCCCATCCCTTGTTGGTCGTTGTCCCGATGCCGACGACGATCGCGGCGACCAGCAGCAGGCCAAGCATGCGCAGCAGGAACTTGATGCGAAAGGAGAGGCCACGCCGGCGGTTGCGGCGGGGGGACTCGGGGTAACGGGAGCGCTTATCCATCGACATGATCATCCCATGATCGCGCCCGCGACAGGGTTCATGGCGCCCTGGCATCGGGGATGCATGCGGCGGTCGTGTGGGCTCGACATCGTCGAGTCCGGGGTTCTCCGCAGATGGCACGTCGACGGTCTCGTTGAAATATCGATACTCTGGGACGCACAACATCGAATATGTGGGAGGAAGTCATGTCCGAACAGCCGGCAAGCACCCCGTCCGAAGGACAGCGGCTCAAGGAGTATCTGGAACCCACCGTTTCCGCCCAGGGACTCTTCCTCGAAGACGTCGAGGTCCGATCGGGTGCCGACCACCGCACGGTCAACGTCATCATCGATCTGGTTGAAGGTACCGGGAACGTCGATTTGGACACCTTGGCGGAGGCTTCGCAGGCCGTTTCGGAAGCCATGGATCATTCGCCGGTAGCGCCCGGAGCGGCCTATGACCTCGAGGTTTCATCGCCTGGTGTTGGCCGCCCGTTGACGCTTCCGCGGCATTGGCGTCGAAACGTCGGCCGTCTGGTGAAGGTCAACCTCATGGGCGAGGACAACATCACCGGGCGTCTCACGGCAGCGGACGACACAACGATCACCGTAGTGCCCGACATACCCGTCAAAAAAGGAATGAAGGCCAAGCAGGGCGAGCCCCGCACGCTTGCCTACGACACCATCCGGCGTGGCGTCGTCGACGTTGAGTTCACCCGTTCAGGGCCCCTGGACGACGAAGCAGTAGAGATTGACGAGGCGCAGGAGGCCTGACATGGACATTGATATGAGCGCACTGCGACTCCTCGAATCGGAGCGCGAAATACCGCTGCACCTGATTATCCCGACCATCGAGCAGGCCCTGGTGATGGCGTACCACAAGTCACCGGGAGCCATCGAGCAGGCCCGGGCGGAGCTGGACCAGAAGACCGGGCGGGTCACCATCTGGGCCACGGAAATCGACGAGGACGGCACTGCAGTCGGCGAATTTGACGACACTCCGGAGGGATTCGGGCGCATTGCCGCCAGCACCGCCCGGCAGATCATCCTCCAGCGTCTGCGAGACGTTGAAGACGACAACATCCTGGGCCAGTTCAAGGGCAAGGAAGGCGAGCTGATCTCCGGGCAGATCCAGCAGGGCAACAACCCGATCATGATCCAGGTCAACTTGGGCACCATCGAGGCTTTGCTGCCGCCGCCAGAACAGGTGCCGGGGGAGAAGTACCTCCACGGCGCGCGCATCCGTGCCTACGTGACCGATGTGCGCAAGGGCCCCAAGGGGCCCTCCATCACCCTGTCGCGTTCGCACCCGAACCTGGTGCGTCGGCTCTTTGAACTCGAGGTTCCCGAGATCGCCGACGGGACAGTCGAGATCGTTTCACTGGCCCGTGAAGCGGGGCACCGGACCAAGATCGCGGTGCGGGCGACCAGGTCGGGCGTCAACGCCAAGGGGGCCTGCATCGGAGAAATGGGTTCACGAGTACGCGCCGTGATGAATGAACTCCACGATGAGAAGATCGATATCGTCGACTACAACGAGGATCCGGCCCGGTTCATCGCCAATGCCCTGTCCCCTTCCAAGGTCAAATCGGTCACCATTGTGGACGAGGCCATACGACAGGCGCATGTTGTGGTCCCCGACTACCAGCTCTCCCTCGCCATCGGCAAGGAGGGCCAGAACGCCCGGTTGGCCGCCAAGCTGACCGGCTGGCGCATCGATATTTCCTCCGATGCCAACCCGCAGGGCCGCGTCGAGGCGGTACGTCCGGAGTGACAAGGGCCGCATGGCCCCATGGTCGCGGCGAAAAGCGGTAGACTTGTCTGTGGTCCGGTCAGGTCCGTCCATCCCCAACCCAGGAGTTGACCTCCCACGTGAGCTCGCAGCATCAGCCGCAGCGCACGTGTATCGGGTGCAGGGAAACGACGGACCAGGACCAGTTGTTGCGTTGGGTGCTTGAAGGAACCGGCTCGTTGGCCGTTCCGGATCCCAGCCGTCGCAAGTCCGGTCGGGGTGCTTGGTTGCACCCCACGCCGGAATGTGCAGCCCGCGCCGTGAAACGGCGGGCGTTTTCCAGGGCCTTCAGGGGCCCGGTTAACGACTCGCAAGTGGAATCGGCGATGGCAGCACTGGGGGTGCCCCCGCCGGGAGGCACCACCGAATCAACCGTCCAACGTGAAAGCGGGTCAGAAATCTGATGGAAACCCGATGAGTGTCAAGCGATGAGCGCCTAGCTATGACTAATCAGTTATGCGCAACGATCGGCATGCCGCCTCGCGGTGGATGCCGGCCAAGCCCAAAAAAGACGGTTCGCACCCGGTAAGAAGTGAGTGCAGGGGCGGACCGAGACAGGAGAAATGTGGCCAAGGTCCGCGTACACGAGCTTGCAAAAGAGCTCGGCATCACTTCGAAGGATGCAGTGGCAAAACTGCAGGAAATGGGCGAGTTCGTCCGTTCCGCCTCTTCGACCATTGAAGCGCCCGTAGTGAAGAAACTGCGGGGAGCCTTCCCCCAGCAGCCGGCCGCCAAGGCCCCGGCAGCTGCCAAGCCCGACACCAAGTCGGCAACCCCGGCGCCGGCGGCCGCTGGTACCCCTACCTCCAATGCACCGCGCCCGGGCGCCCGTCCGGCCCCGAAACCGGCCACGGAGGCACCAGTCGACGCAGCTCCCGCTGCCCCGGCGGCACCCGCACCGGCAGCCGAAAAGCCCGCCGCGGAAAAGCCGGCTGCCCCACGCCCCACGTCGGCCAAGCCGGGGGCTCCGCGTCCGGGCAACAACCCGTTCGCGTCCCAGCAGGGAATGCGTGGCAAGGACTCGGGTCCCGGTGGGCCCCGTCCAGGCGCCCGCCAGGGCAACCGCCCCGGTGGACCGCGCCCCGGTAACAATCCCTTCGCACCCCAGCAGGGCATGCGTTCGGGAGCACCTGCGGGCCAGGGCGGACCGCGTCCGCCGGCAGGCGCCGGTGGCCCCCGCCCCGGCGCACCGCGTCCGGGCGCAGCACGTCCCGCTGCCGGTGCACCCGGTGCCCGTCCAGGTGGGCCCCGTCCGACTCCGGGCATGATGCCCAACCGCACCGAGCGTCCGGCACCCGCCGGCGCAGGCCGTCCCGGTGCTCCGGGACGTGGCGGCGCACCCGGCCGTCCCGGGGGAGCCCCCGGTGGTGGCTTTGGCGGCAAGGGTGGAGGCCGCGGACGCGGCGGCACCCAGGGCGCCTTCGGCAAGGGCGGCGCCGGTCGCGGCAAGCAGCGCAAGTCGAAGCGTGCCAAGCGCCAGGAACTGGAGCAGATGAGCGCACCGTCGCTGGGCGGCGTGAGCGTGCCCCGCGGCAATGGCGAGACCATCGTGCGTCTTCGCCGTGGTGCCTCCATCACCGACTTCGCCGACAAGATCGAGGCGAACCCGGCAGCCCTGGTGACCGTGCTGTTCCACCTTGGCGAGATGGCCACGGCTACCCAGTCGCTGGACGAGGGCACCTTTGACGTCCTCGGCGCCGAGCTGGGCTACAAGGTCCAGGTCGTGTCCCCGGAGGACGAGGAGCGCGAGCTGCTCGAGTCCTTCGCCATCGACCTCGACCAGGAGCTCGAGGAAGAAGGCGACGAGGACCTGCGTCCCCGCCCGCCGGTGGTCACCGTCATGGGTCACGTCGACCACGGCAAGACCCGCCTGCTGGATGCCGTTCGCAAGACCAACGTCATCGAGGGCGAAGCCGGCGGCATCACCCAGCACATCGGTGCCTACCAGATCAACCACGAACATGAAGGCACCGAACGTGCCATCACGTTCATCGATACCCCGGGCCACGAGGCGTTCACCGCCATGCGTGCCCGTGGTGCGAAGGTCACCGACATCGCCGTTCTGGTCGTCGCAGCGGATGACGGCGTCATGCCGCAGACCGTTGAGGCGCTCAACCACGCCCAGGCGGCCGACGTGCCGATCGTGGTCGCGGTGAACAAGATCGACAAGGAGTCCGCCAACCCGGACAAGGTCAAGGGCCAGCTCGCCGAATACGGTCTGGTCCCCGAGGAATATGGTGGCGACACCATGTTCGTCCCGGTCTCCGCCCTGCAGAACATGGGCATCGACGAGCTGCTCGAGGCGGTCCTGCTGACCGCCGACGCCGCACTGGACATGCGCGCCAACCCGAACAAGGATGCGCGCGGCATCGCGATCGAAGCCAACCTGGACAAGGGCCGCGGCGCAGTGGCCACCGTCCTGGTGCAGTCCGGCACGCTGAACGTCGGGGACACCATCGTCGCCGGCCAGGCGCACGGACGTGTGCGTGCGATGTTCAACGAGAACGGCGAGAACCTGGAAACGGCGGGCCCGTCCCGCCCGGTCCAGGTCCTGGGCCTGTCGACCGTCCCGCGGGCCGGCGACACGTTCCTGGTCACCTCGGACGAGCGCACAGCACGCCAGATCGCCGAAAAGCGTGAAGCGGCGGACCGCAACGCCCAGTTGGCCAAGCGCCGCAAGCGCATCACCCTGGAAGACTTCGACCAGGCCGTCGCCGATGGCAAGATCGACACCCTCAACCTCATCCTCAAGGGTGACGTCTCCGGTGCCGTGGAAGCCCTGGAGGACTCGTTGCTCAAGATCGACGTGGGCGAAGGCGTGCAGCTGCGCGTCATCCACCGCGGCGTCGGCGCCATTACGCAGAACGACGTCAACCTCGCGACCGTCGACAACGCCATCATCATCGGCTTCAACGTGAAGCCGGCGGAGCGCGTTGCGGATCTGGCCGACAAGGAGGGCGTTGACATGCGCTTCTACTCGGTCATCTACGCGGCGATCGACGACATCGAACTGGCGCTGAAGGGCATGCTGAAGCCGGAATACGAGGAGGCCCAGCTGGGCACCGCGGAGGTCCGCGAGGTCTTCCGTTCCTCGAAGTTCGGCAACATCGCCGGCTCGATCGTCCGCTCCGGCACGATCCGACGCAACTCCAAGGCGCGCGTCACCCGCGACGGCAAGGTTATCGGCGAGAACCTCACCGTGGACTCGCTCAAGCGCTTCAAGGACGACGCCACCGAGGTCCGCACGGACTTCGAATGTGGTATCGGCCTGGGCTCGTTCAATGACGTCAAGGAAGGCGACGTCATCGAAACCTACGAGATGCGTGAGAAGCCCCGCGCCTAGTCGCGAACCCCGTACGACGCCGGACGCTCGCCTTTCGGGCGGGCGTCCGGCCTCGTCGGTTCTATTCTTAAGTCACCCAACAGCACACTGAATCCCCAGGAGGGCATCATGGCCGATCCCGCACGCGCGGCACGGCTCGCGCAACGCATCAAGGTCCTGGTCGCGCAGTCACTCGCCAAGGTCGTGAAGGATCCCCGCGTCGAAGGCGTGACGATCACCGACTCCCGGGTCACCAACGACCTGCAGAACGCCACCGTGTACTACACGGTCTTCGGCGACGACGAGGCGAAGGCTGCCGCCGCCGCCGGGTTGGCCAAGGCGAAGGGGATCCTGCGCAAGGAGGTAGGACGCAACCTGACCGTCCGGCTGACTCCGACCCTGGAATTCGTGGCGGACGAGATCCCGGTCAACGCCTCCAACCTGGAAGAACTGCTGCGCGAGGCCAAGGCACGCGATGCCGAGGTGGCCGCGCTGGCCGCCGGGGCACAGCACGCTGGCGACGCGGATCCCTACAAGCACCCGGATGAGGACGAAGACCAGGACTGATCACGTCCCCCGGTCTGCCGCAGCACATGAACGCGGCGGACGAACAACCGGCCGGTGCCGGTGGAGCCACCCAGGTGGTGTTCCACCGGCACCGGCCGGTTTGTTGTTTCCGTGGTTTCTACCTCACGTGCATCCTCACCAGCTTCCCGGAGGGCATGAGCGCCTCGGCGACGGCGATCATCGAGTGCCCCGAGACCTCGACGTCGGCGGGCATGACCGGGGTGGCCACCGTGGTGGTGCCATGGTGGCCGATCCTGGAGATCCGGTTGCCGAACAGTTCCGAGACGTACACGGTTCCGCGGGAATCGATGGCGACGCCGGTGGGGGTCTGCAAGCCGGAGGCCAGCAGCTCGGTCCGCCCGGAGTGCAGGTGCATCCGGTAGACCTTTCCATGGCCGAGCTCCTCGCCGGGGGCTCCGGGAAGCACCGAATAATAGAGCCAATTGCCCCGCAACTCGATGTCGGTGGGCACTGCCTGCATCCAATAGGTCAACCCCCTCGCGCAGTCGGGAACCACCATTCCGGCTGCGGCGGCGGACGCCACGACCGCGTCATCGATGGTGATCGGCTCGGCGGGGATGGACTTCACGAGCCTCACGTGCCCGGTGGGGGAAACATGGACGATGTCGTTGGCGCCGGCGTCGCCCACGTAGACCCCATGACGTGTGGGAGCCGTTGAATAGGGGTGCGAGTACACCTCGCCCCGTGATTGCAGGAAGGGGGCCTGGTCAAGGCACGTCGAACTGATCCGCCGGACCCCGTAGACGGTCCCGCCGTCGGGGTCATGGCGTTTCTCGAAGATGCTCAGGTCGGCCAGTGTGCGGGTGCGCCCCCGGGCGTCCAGCGACTTGAGCTTGGCCGGCAACAGGGTGGACGGTGGCTCCTCGGGATTCTCCGCCTGGTCGTTCTGCGTGTAGTAGGTGATGCCCCGGGAGTAGGACACTCCGGCGATCTCCTTCCCGGGCGCGGAGACGAGCGCCCGCTGGTGTCCTCGCGCATCGATGCGGGTCAACATCCCGGCCATCGACTGGGCCACCAGGTAGCTGCCGTGGGGCCCGAAGGACACCTTCAAGGGGGAGATGAGGCCATCGGCCACGTCGACGACGTGGGTGGTCGGCGGGGAGGAATGGCCGTGCCCGTTTCCGGGCCGCCCGGGATGTGCCAGGGCCGGGCCCGACGTCAACGTGATGGCAAGTGCTGCAGCGGCCGCCGAGGCCGCAATGGAACGAAATCTCATGATCATCCGATCGGGAGCGTGCCGGGTGTACCGGCACTGGGTGCTACTCCGGGGCATCACCGTCGGGGAGGGGGAGGCGCTGGATGCGAAAGAACGGGCGTCCCGCCGCGGTGGTGATGGTGTTCGCCTGTCAGGGCGGAAGGAGACCGGCGCATCCCCCAGTGGCCTCCGCGCTGCCGCGGCACGAAGTCGCGCGTGGAGTGAGCGTAGGACCGTGTCAAATACATGTCAAGAGCAGCGGGAATCCTGTCGGCGGGAAGCCCGGCGAAAGGCCCTCGGGCGGCGGCGGTCCCCGCGCCGTCGAAGCGGCGGGAACCGGGGAGCGCCGTACGCACCTATACTGGGTGACGTGAAAAAGGGTGCCAGCACAGATCAGGCCGCCGTCGGATCGGGACTGGTGATCGTCGACAAGCCACAGGGCTGGACCAGCCATGACGTCGTGGGACGAACCCGCCGGCTGGCCGGAACCCGCAAGGTCGGACACGCGGGCACCCTGGACCCGATGGCGACCGGGGTCCTGGTCGTCGGGGTGAACAAGGCCACCCGGCTGCTCACCTACATCGTCGGCGTCTCCAAGACCTACGAGGCCACCATCCGCCTGGGCGAGAACACCGTGACCGACGACGCCGAGGGCGAACTCGTGGAAGCGCGGATCGCCGCAGCGGTGACCGCGGAACAGATCCGTGACGGGGTCGCGGCGCTGACCGGTGACATCGAACAGGTCCCATCCAGCGTCAGCGCCATCAAGGTCAACGGCGAACGCTCCTATGCCAGGGTCCGCAGCGGCCAGGAGGTCGACCTGCCGGCACGCCCCGTCACCGTCAGCCGGTTCGACATCCACGACATCCGACGCCTGCGCGGCGGAAAGATCCAGGACGTCGACGTCACCGTCGAATGCTCCTCCGGCACCTACATCCGGGCCCTGGCCCGTGATCTCGGAGAGGGACTCGGCGTGGGCGGGCACCTGACCGCCCTGCGGCGGACCCGCGTGGGGCCCTACGGCATCGACGGGGCGCGGACCATGGATGAACTGGCCGGGGAATTCTCGCTGCTGTCGCTGGACGACGCGGCCCGGGCCCTCTTCCCGAACCGGGAGCTCAGCGCCGAGGAGGCCACCGAGCTGTCCTTCGGCCGGCGCATCGCCCCGAACGAGGGGACCGGGATCACCGCTGCCTTCTCGCCGGACGGGACCTGCGTGGCCCTGTTGAAGAACAAGGCGGACGCGGCCAAACCGGAGATCGTCTTCGCCACCGCCTGACCTGCCACCCGCCCTCCCGGCCGACGCACCGCCGTCGTCCCCGGGCCACCCTGCCAACCGCAAAGGACCCACCACACCGTGATCGTCGACGGATTCTTCATCGCCGGGGCCATCATCTGCGCCCTGTCGGTCGTGCTCAGCGTGTTCGCCACGATCACCCGGGACCATCCCGATGACTACGCGATCATCTCCGTCGCCGCCGTCGAGCTCTTCCTGGTCGTCTACGGCATTTCAGCGGCCGTCCGGCAGGCCGGCGGGCAGTCGATCGCGGGGGAGACGTGGGAGTTCTGGGGGTATGTGGCCACCGCCTTGTTCGTGCCGGTCGTGGCCTTCGCCTGGGCCATCACCGACAAGACCCGCTGGTCCAACGCCGTCCTGGCGGCCGTGGGCCTGACCGTATTCGTCATGTTGTACCGCATGGAACAGATCTGGGATGGAGCAGCCCTCGCATGAACACACCCGCCACGCAGCAGAGCACCGGACGGCAGGCCGGACTGGGGCGCATCATCATCGCCGTCTACGGGATCTTCGCGATCTCCTCCACCGCCCGGGCCGGATACCAGATGCTCACCAAGTTCGGCGAGGCCCCGCTGGCGTACACGCTCAGTGCCGTCGCCGCCGTCATCTACATCGTCGCCACCATCGCGCTGGCCTCACACAAGCCCGGCAGCTGGCGGCTGTCGTTGATCGCCCTGCTCATCGAGCTGGTCGGCGTCATCGTCGTGGGCATCCTCAGCTTTGCCCTGCCCCAGGATTTCGCGCATCCCGCCGTGTGGTCGCACTTCGGGCAGGGCTACGGCTACATCCCGCTGGTGCTGCCGCTGGTCGGGCTGTGGTGGCTGTTCCGGCACCGGGAGCCGAACCCCGCGCGGTAGCGTGAATTCGGCATCGCGTGCCGATCGTGAATAATGGAAAACGCGTCATCACCGCCACCGAAACAGCCGCATCCCCAAGGAGCACAGTGCACTACTGGAAAGGCCTCGAATCCGTTCCCGCGGACTTCGGGCCATCGGTCGTCACCATCGGCAACTTCGATGGCGTCCACCGGGGCCACCGAGAGGTGCTCTCCACGCTGACCGCCCTGGCCGCCCGGCGCCACGCATCCTCCGTCGCCATCAGCTTCGACCCCCACCCGGCCCAGGTCCACCGCCCGGACACCTGCCCGCCGCTGATCATGGGGTTGGCCGACCGGATCGACTCGCTGGCCGCCACCGGCATCGACGCGCTGCTGATGCTCCACTACACGCTGGAGTTCGCCCAGGCCACCGCCGGGGAATTCGTCAAGGGCATCATCGTGGACCGCCTGCACGCCTGCGCCGTGGTCATCGGGCACGACGTGCGCTTCGGCCGCGGAAACGCAGGGGATTTCGACACCATGGTCGCCCTGGGCCGCCAGTACGGGTTCGACGTCATCGGCATCGACGACATCGGGGACGAACGGCGCTGGTCCTCCACCTGGATCCGGGAGGCACTCACCGATGGCGACGTGGCCACCGCCAACGAGATCCTCGGGCGCCCGCACCGCATGCGCGGGGAAATCGTCCACGGGGCCGCCCGCGGCCGCGAGCTGGGCTTCCCGACGGCGAACCTGGCCACCGACGCCTCCGGCATCATCCCCGCGGACGGCGTCTACGCCGGATGGCTTCTCGACGAGTCGGAGATGGCCTGGCCCGCTGCGATCTCCGTCGGCTCCAACCCCACCTTCGAAGGCGTCAGCCGCCAGGTCGAGGCCCATGTCATCGACCGCCCCGCCGAGGACGTCGGCGACTTCGACCTCTACGGGCAGCAGGCAGTCATCGAATTCGTCGCCCGGCTGCGCCCCATGGTCGCCTACCACGGCGTCGAGGCCCTGATCGAGCAGATGAACGACGACGTCGAACGCGCCCGCGCCATCCTGGCCCATGACCGGGCCGGCGCCTGAGCGCGGACCCGCGGCACCGGTGACCCGGCCCGCGGCCGGGGCGCCCATCCCCAACCTGCCCGCCCGGGCGCCGGCGATGGATGACGCCCGCCGCCTGGCCTTCGGGGCCGCCTTCGCCACCGGTGGCGGGCTCTACGACGCGGTGCGCCCCGGGTATCCGGACGACGCGGTGGACTTCCTGGTCCCCGACGGCGCCCGTGACGCCGTCGACCTCGGCGCCGGCACCGGCATCCTGACCCTGCAACTGGCCTCCCGCGGATTGGGCACGACGGCGGTGGACCCCTCCGCCGACATGCTCACCCAGCTGCGCCGCAAGTCCGGCGCCCCGGCCACCGTCCAGGCAACCGCCGAGTCCACCGGCCTGCCCGACGCCGCCTTCGACGTGGCCACCTACGCGCAGGCGTGGCATTGGGTCGACGTCCCGCGCGCCTCCGCCGAGACCGCCAGGATCCTGCGCCCCGGGGGCCGGTTGGGTTTGATCTGGAACCAGCTCGACGTCACCGTCCCCTGGGTGCACCGGCTCAGCCGGATCATGCATGCCGGGGACGTCCACCGTCCCGAATTCGTTCCGGCGATCGGCCCCGAATTCTCCGGCCCGGAACCGCTGCGGGTCCACTGGGAACAACCCGTCACCCCCGAGCACCTCATCGAGCTGGCCAAGTCGCGCAGCTACTACCTGCGTGCCGATCCCCCCACCCGGGCCCGCGTGGAGGGCAACCTCGTCTGGTACCTGTACGAGCACCTCGCCCTGCAACCAGGCCAGCCGCTGGGCCTGCCGTACTACACGCACGCCTGGCGGGCCCACCGCCGGTAGGCGCGGTGATGCTAGACTGGCTGGTGGTGTGCGCTGCAGTCCGCGGTTGCGTGTCACCACGCCGGAAACGGCACCTTACCTGTTCGCGGTACAACTCCAGGAGTTCATGTGGCCCTCGACGCTGCTGTCAAGACCGAAATCATCAAGGCTTACGCCACCCACGAAGGCGACACGGGTTCACCCGAGGTGCAGATTGCAGTTCTGTCCCGTCGTATTCTGGACCTGACGGAGCACCTGAAGACCCACAAGCACGACCACCACACCCGCCGTGGCCTCATGGGCATGGTTGGTCGCCGTCGTCGCATGCTCGGTTACCTGAAGGACACCGACATCGTCCGCTACCGTGCGCTCATCGAGCGTCTCGGCCTGCGCCGCTAGTCGGTTCCACGGAAAGCGGTCCTCCCGCCGGGCAACCGGTGAGGGGCCGCTTTCTGGCAACGGGCCAGGGGCCCCGCGCCACCACCACAAGTGAAAACTGCAGGAACCAGCCATCTCGGACATTCGCGGTCCTCGGTAGTGGTTTACGGAAAACGGCACGACGCCGGACACCCCGTGGGCCTCGATCGAAGACCGGGTGCCCCCTCCGGTGGAACCGGAGGAGATCGGCTGGCCCTGCGCCAAACGAGAAACGGAGGTGACTCTCCATGGAGGGTCCCGAAATCCAGTTCGCAGAAGCGGTCATCGACAATGGCCGGTTCGGATCGCGCACCATCCGCTTTGAGACCGGGCGCCTCGCCCAGCAGGCCGCCGGCGCGGCCATGGTCTACATCGACGACGACACGTCGATGCTCTCGGCCACCACGGCCGGCAAGCACCCCCGCGAGGGCTTTGACTTCTTCCCGCTGACCGTGGACGTCGAGGAGCGCATGTACGCTGCCGGGCGCATCCCGGGCAGCTTCTTCCGCCGCGAGGGCCGCCCCTCGACCGAGGCCATCCTGGCCTGCCGCCTCATGGACCGCCCGCTGCGCCCCGCCTTCGTCAAGGGCCTGCGCAACGAGGTCCAGGTGGTCGTCACCATCCTGTCCATCAACCCGGACGACCTGTACGACGTGGTGGCCATCAACGCCTCCTCGATGTCGACCCAGCTCTCCGGCCTGCCGTTCTCCGGCCCCATCGGCGGCGTCCGCGTTGCCCTGGTCGACGACGGCAACGGCGCCCAGTGGGTGGCCTTCCCGAAGCACTCCCAGCTCGAGAACGCCGTGTTCTCGATGGTCGTGGCCGGCCGTGTGGCCGGTGACGACGTCGCCATCATGATGGTCGAGGCCGAGGCCACCGACCACGCCTGGAACCTGATCAAGGAAAACGGCGCCACCGCACCGACCGAAGAGGTCGTCGCCGAGGGCCTCGAGGCAGCCAAGCCGTTCATCCAGGTCCTGTGCGACGCGCAGGCCGACCTGGCCTCCCGCGCCGCCAAGCCGACCGTGGAATTCCCGGTCTTCCGCGACTACGAGGACGACGTCTACGCAGCCGTCGAGTCTGCAGCTTCCACGAAGCTGGCCAGCATCTTCGCCATCGCCGACAAGCAGGAGCGCGACAACGCCTCCAGCGTGTACCGCGATGAGATCGTCGAGCAGCTCGCCGGCGAGGGCAAGGACTTCGAGGGCCGCGGCAACGAGGTCTCCAAGGCCTTCGGCGCCGTCACCAAGCAGGTCGTGCGCCAGCGCATCCTCACCGAACAGGTCCGCATCGACGGCCGTGGACTGACGGACATCCGCCAGCTCACCGCCGAGGTCGAGGTCCTGCCCCGCGTGCACGGTTCGGCGATCTTCGAGCGTGGGGAAACCCAGATCATGGGCGTCACCACGCTGAACATGCTCAAGATGGAGCAGCAGATCGACTCGTTGTCGCCGGTGACGCGCAAGCGCTACATGCACAACTACAACTTCCCGCCGTACTCCACCGGTGAAACCGGCCGCGTCGGTTCCCCGAAGCGCCGCGAAATCGGCCACGGCGCACTCGCCGAGCGCGCCCTGGTTCCCGTGCTGCCGACCCGCGAGGAATTCCCCTACGCGATCCGCCAGGTCTCCGAGGCGCTGGGCTCCAACGGCTCCACGTCGATGGGCTCGGTCTGCGCCTCGACCCTGTCGCTGCTCAACGCCGGTGTGCCGCTGCGCGCACCGGTCGCCGGCATCGCCATGGGCCTGGTCTCCGACCAGGTCGACGGCCAGACCCGCTACGCGGCGCTGACCGACATCCTGGGTGCCGAAGATGCCATGGGCGACATGGACTTCAAGGTCGCCGGCACCTCCGAGTTCGTCACGGCCATCCAGCTGGACACCAAGCTCGACGGCATCCCGGCCTCCGTGCTGGCCGCCGCGCTGAAGCAGGCCCGCGAAGCCCGCCTGCACATCCTCTCGGTGATCAACTCCGCCATCGACACCCCGGATGAAATGAGCGAGTTCGCTCCGCGCATCATCTCGGTGAAGATCCCCGTGGACAAAATCGGTGAGGTCATCGGCCCGAAGGGCAAGATGATCAACACCATCCAGGAGGACACCGGCGCCGACATCTCCATCGAGGATGACGGCACGGTCCTGATCGGTGCGACCAATGGCGAATCCGCCGAGGCCGCCCGCTCCGCCATCAACGCGATCGCCAACCCGATGGTTCCGGAGGTCGGCGAACGCTACCTCGGTACCGTGGTGAAGCTGACCACGTTCGGCGCCTTCGTGTCCCTGACCCCGGGCAAGGACGGACTGCTGCACATCTCCGAGCTGCGCAAGCTCGCCGGTGGCAAGCGCGTCGACGACGTCGAAGACGTCGTCTCCGTGGGCCAGAAGCTCCAGGTGGAGATCACCAAGGTCGATGACCGCGGAAAGCTCTCCCTGTCGCCTGTCGTCGCCGACGAGGCCGAGTCCTCGCCCGCCAACGCGTAGGGACGAGCTACACCTATGGCATTGATTCCTCTGCCGCTGCACGGCGCGGGAATGTTCCCGTCCACCGCTGAAGCAGGTGCCCCCGGCACCGGCACACCGGTCGACGACGGGGATCCAACCATCCTGCACGGGGAGGCCGGAGGGGCGCTGGTGCGCCGTTCCGTCCTCCCCGGCGGGGTGCGGGTGCTGACCGAGGCGATGCCCGGGCAGCGCTCCGCAACCATCGGCTTCTGGGTCGGTGTGGGATCGCGTGACGAGGCCGATGGCCAGCACGGATCCACCCATTTCCTCGAACACCTGCTCTTCAAGGGCACCACCCGCCGCAGTGCGATGGACATCGCCTCCGCCTTCGATGAGGTCGGCGGTGAATCCAATGCCGCCACGGCGAAGGAAAACACCTGTTACTTTGCCCGTGTCCTGGACGCGGACCTGCCGTTGGCCATCGACGTGATCGCCGACATGATCACCTCAGCGGTGCTAGATCCCCAGGAACTCGAACAGGAACGCGACGTCATCCTCGAGGAGATCGCCATGGACAGCGATGACCCCGGCGACGTAGCCCACGAGAAGTTCGTATCCGCGGTGCTCGGCACCCACCCCCTGGCCCGCCCCATCGGCGGCACGCCGGAGGCCATCCTGTCCATCGGCCGCGACGCAGTCGTGGACCACTACCGCAGGTACTACAAGCCCAGCGAGCTGGTCGTCACGGTCGCCGGCTCCCTGGACCACGACGACGTCTGCAGCCAGGTCCTCCAGGCCCTGCGCACCGCCGGTTGGACGCTGGAGGACGGGGCCCTGCCCGAACCGCGCCGCAGCACCGAGCCGGTCCCCATCGCCGGCCAGCACACCATCGACGTCATCCGCCGCCCCGTCGAGCAGACCAACATCATCATGGGCTGCCCCGGCATCGTCGCCACCGACGAACGCCGGCACACCATGAGCGTGCTCAACGCCGTGCTGGGCGGCGGCATGTCATCGCGCCTGTTCCAGGAGATCCGCGAAAAGCGTGGCCTGGTGTACTCCACCTACTCCTTCTCCGCCGCCTACTCGGACGTCGGCTACTTCGGCATGTATGCCGGCTGTGCCCCCGGCAAGACCGGCCAAGTCATCGGCCTGCTCGGCGAGGAGCTGGACAAGCTGGCTGCGGACGGCATCACCGCCGAGGAACTGCGCAAGGCCATCGGCCAACTCTCGGGAGGCATGGTGCTCGCCCTGGAGGACCCCGGATCGCGCATGTCGCGGCTGGGCCGTGCCGAACTCGTCACCGGCTTCTTCCAGGACCTCGACGAGTCGCTGGCCCGCGTGCAGGCCGTCACCGCCGACGCGGTCCACGCCCTGGCCCGCGAGCTGGCCGCCCGCCCCCGGACCGTCACGGTCGTGGGCCCCTTCGACAGCCCGGCGGATTTCGGCCTCTAGGCACGCGGCGCCCCGCGGCACACCCGGGTCACCCCACTTGCCCCGGAAACCGCGGCGATGGCCCTATGCTCGGAATGATGTGGTCCCGATCACCCACATCATCTCCCGCATACCTTGAGAGGCTCAATGCCATGAATTTCGACAAGTTGGAGTCCGTTCTCTCGGACATTGGCAGCATCGTCTGGGGTCCCTACATGCTGATACCGCTGCTCCTGGGCACCGGTCTCTACCTGACGATCCGCTTGGGGGGACTGCAGTTCCTCAAACTGGGTGCCGCCCTGCGGCTGGGCATCCTCAAACGCAAGGATGTCGGCGCCGAAGGCGACATCTCCCAGTTCCAGGCCCTGACCACCGCCCTGGCCGCCACGGTGGGCACCGGCAACATCGTCGGCGTCGCCACCGCCATCGGCATCGGTGGGCCGGGCGCCCTGTTCTGGATGTGGATGACCGGCCTGCTGGGCATGGTCACCAAATACTCCGAGGCCTACCTGGCCGTGCGGTTCCGCGGCACCGACGCCGCCGGTGAGAAGTCCGGCGGCCCCCAGTACTACCTGGAGCGCGGCATCAAGGGCCCACTGGGCAAGATCCTGGGCCTGATGTTCGCGATCTTCGCCGTCCTGGCCTGCTTCGGCATCGGCAACATGACCCAGGGCAACTCCATCGCCTCCAACGTCGAGAGCAGCTGGGGCGTCGCACCGTGGGTGACCGGGCTGGTCCTGACCGTCCTGGCGATGGTGGTCCTCGTCGGTGGCATCAAATCCATCGGTGCCGTGACGGCAGGACTCGTGCCGGTCATGATCGTCTTCTACGTCCTGGGTGCCCTCTACATCCTGCTGGTCAACATCGGACAGCTCCCGGAGGCCCTGGGCCTCATCTTCAGCGACGCCTTCACCGGCACCTCGGCGATCGGAGGTTTCGCCGGCTCGGCGATCATCATCGCCGTCCAGTTCGGTGTGGCCCGCGGGCTGTTCTCCAACGAGTCGGGGCTCGGTTCGGCCCCGATCGCCGCGGCGGCGGCGCAGACCACCCACCCGGTCCGCCAGGGCCTGGTGTCGATGACGCAGACGTTCATCGACACGATCATCGTGGTGAGCTTCACCGGCTTGGTCATCGTCACCACCGGTGCCTGGAAGGAAGTCGACCCGGAAACGGGCGAACAGATCTCCGCGGCACTGATGACCGGTGAGGCCTTCACCCACGGGCTTCCCGGGGAATGGGGCCACTGGATCGTGACGATCGGCCTGGTGCTCTTCGCGTTCTCCACCATCCTCGGGTGGTCCTACTACGGGGAACGGAACATGGAGCGCCTGTTCGGCCGGCGCACCGTGATGCCGTTCCGTGTGGTCTTCTCGCTCGTCGTCTTCATCGGCTGCACTGTCGAGCTCGGTGTCGTCTGGGCGTTCTCTGACGTGATGAACGGGATGATGGCGCTGCCGAACCTCGTCGGACTACTGGTGCTCTCCGGGCTGATCGCCCGCGAGACCAGGCACTACCTCAAGCACGACCCGAAGCTGGAGGCCACCAAGGAGGAGATCGAGGCATTCATGGCCGACCGTCCGGGGTGGGAGGAATGGAAATCCGGCGACGTGGTCGGCTCCAGCCACAACTACGGACGGTTGAAGGACCGCATCCGGGACTGATCCCACACCGGGCCCCGGGCAGTACAGCGGCCGGCCACCTGACGGATATCCATCCGGGGTGGCCGGCCGCTGCGTCGTGTGGTGGCGGAGGGCGTGTGGCCGGTCTCAGCCGCCGGCAAAGGGCGGCAGGATGTCGATGACGTCCTGCTCGGCTAGCCGGCGTGAGCGGTCACGGGCAGCTGTCTCGTTGATGAGGAAACTGGAGCGCGAGACGACCCGGTCCAGCGGGGGCCCGGAGGTGCCGCCGGGGACCACCCGGGGAAGGTGTGCCAGCAGCGCCGCCAGCGTGCCGCCGTCGTGCCCGATGGCGGCGAGGGGGACATCCACTTCGGTGGTGCCGGCCGCGGCTGCGGCAGCGGCGAAGAACCTGACCTTCACTTAACCTCCGATGGCGCTCATGGAGCGGTCCGGCTGGACGAAATCCTGGTCGCCCAGGCCCGTGTGGTCCATGCCGTGGGCGCGGGGCTTGGCCCACATGGCGGCCCGCCACCGGTCGGCGACCTGGGCGTCGGTGGCGTCCGAGCGCAGCAGCGCCGTCAGGTCCGTCTCCTCGCGGGAGAACAGGCAGCTCATGATCTTGCCCTCGGCGGTGATGCGGGTGCGGCGGCAGTCGGCGCAGAACGGCTCGGTCACCGAGGCGATGATGCCCACCGTGCCCAGGACCTCGCCGGGGGCGGCGCCGGTTCCCACGCCCGGATCGGGCAGGGCGCGGACGACGTAGCGCTCGGCCGGGGCGCCGTCGCGGGCGTCGGGGGAGACGGAGAGGTCGTAGTGGGTGCGCAGCAGTTCGCGGGTGTCCTCGGCGGTGACCATGTTGGTGCGGGTCCAGCCGTGGTCGGCATCCAGGGGCATCTGCTCGATGAACCGCAGTTCGAAGCCGCGCTCAAGCGACCAGTCCAGCAGGTCGGCCGCTTCGGTGTCGTTGACCCCGCGCAGCAGCACCGCGTTGATCTTGATCGGGCGCAGGCCGGCGGCGTCGGCGGCCTCGATGCCCTCGAGCACCTTGTGGAAGAAGTTCCGCCGGGTCAGCTTCGCGAACGATTCGGCGTGGATGGTGTCCAGCGAGACGTTGATGCGCGAGAGGCCGGCCTCGGCGAGGGCACCGGCCTTGGCCGCGAGGCCGACGCCGTTGGTGGTCATCGAGATCGGCAGGTCCGGATGGTCCGCGCGGATCGAGGCGATGATCTCCACCAGGTCCTTGCGCACCAGCGGTTCGCCGCCGGTCAGGCGCAGTTCGCGCACCCCGTGGGTGTCCACCGCAATGCGCACCAGGCGGCGGATCTCCCCGGCGGTCAGCAGGCGTTCGGCGGGCAGCCAGGCCAGCCCGTCGGCGGGCATGCAGTAGGTGCAGCGCAGGTTGCATTTGTCGATCAGCGAGATGCGCAGGTCGGTGGCGACGCGGCCGAAGCGGTCCACCAGGCGCGGATCGTCTCCCGGCGCGGGTGGAGGCACGGTCCCGTGGGCCGTCTCGGGGCCGGAGGTGCCCGGTGCGGGGATCGTCGGCAGGCCCAGCGACACCGGGGCCGACGCGCCGCCGGGCCCGGCCGGGGTGGCGGAATGTGTGCTGCAGGTCATCTTCCGAGGGTAGTCCAGATCCGGCCGGAATTCAGGGGCCCGGGGTGCCTCCGTCACACCGTCCCGCGGATCCGGGTGGGAGCGCCGATGTCGGGTTCCGGAGTAATGATCCTCACATCACCGCAATTGCGTCGACTAGGCTACGATCATGACGCATTTGAGAGTTTCCGAGGCGGCCCGGTTCCTGGGGGTCAGTGACGACACCGTGCGGCGCCTGCTCGATTCCGGCCAGTTGGCGGCCGGCAAGGACGCCGCAGGAAGGATCACCGTCGACGGCACCGAGCTGGCCGCCTACATCCGCGGGCTGGCCAACACCCCCACCGACCCGGCGCATGTGGCCTCCTCGGCCCGCAACCGGTTCGTCGGACTGGTCACCGCCGTCACCGCCGACCGCGTCATGGCCCAGGTGGAACTGCAATGCGGCCCGTTCCGGGTGGTCTCGCTCATGAGCAGCGAGGCGGTACGGGACCTGGGACTGGAACCGGGGAGCATCGCCACCGCAGTCATCAAGTCAACGAACGTCATCATCGAAACCAAGGGACAACCATGAAGACCCGCATCATCACCGCACTGGCGGCCAGCGCCCTGCTGCTCTCCGGCTGCGCCTCGGCGGCCGGCACCGGGGCCTCCTCCAGCCCGGCATCGGGCTCCGCGGGCACCGGGGGGAGCACCGGCGTCGTGCAGTTTTCCGCAGCCGCCTCGCTGACCGACGTGGCCCCCGAGCTGACCGCCGCCTACGCGCAGGACACGGGGGATGCGACCACGATCCAGATCAACCTCGGGGCCTCCTCGAAGCTGGTCCAGCAGGCCAACGCCGGGGAGCGTCCCGACGTGCTGGTCACCGCCGACACCGAGGCCCCGAAGGCGCTGGAGGACCCCGGAGCGTTCGCCACGCCCGTGAACCTGCTCTCCAACTCCCTGGTGCTGGCCGTGCCCGCCGATTCGAAGATCACCGGCGTGAACCAGCTGCCGGACGCCGACGCCGTGGCGATCTGCGCTCCCGCCGTCCCGTGTGGGCGGGCGGCGAACGGCTACCTGGAATCGGAGGGCATCACGCTGGGCACCGTCAGCGAAGAGGACGACGTCCGCGCCGTGCTGACCAAGGTCACCGCCGGCCAGGTCGACGCCGGATTCGTCTACGCGACCGACGCGGCCGCCGCCGGGGAGCAGGTCAGGGCGATCGAGCTGCCGAACATCAAGCCCAACGTCTACCCGCTGCTGGTCGCCAACGACGCACCCGACGCGGCGAAGAAGTTCGCCCAGTGGCTGCAGGGCGATGCGGCCACTGCGCTGTTCAGCGAAGCGGGCTTCTCCCGGCCGTGACCCGTATTCCCCTCTCACCCCGCCTGCTCAGGGCGACGACGCCCGGCTGGCTGTGGGTCCCGGCGGCGATCGGGCTGGCCGCCCTGGCCGGACCGCTCGTCGCCCTGTTCGTCGCCGCCAACTGGCACGACCTGCCGGCCCTGCTCGCCCGTGAAGACTCCCGCACGGCCCTGGGACTGTCGCTGACGACGGCGGGCGCCTCCACCGTGGTGTGCTTCGTGCTGGGCCTGCCGCTGGCCGTGCTGCTCTCCCGCCTGCACGGGGCGGTGCTGGCGTTGCTGCGGGGTCTGCTGGTGGTGCCGCTGGTGCTCTCCCCGGTGGTCTCCGGGTTGGCGTTGCTGTACTTCTGGGGGCGGCAGACCCTGGTGGGCGGCTGGCTGGATGCGCTGGGACTGGGCATCGGGTTCAGCCCGGCGGCGGTGGTCCTGGTCCAGGTCTTCGTCTCGTTGCCCTTCTTCGTGGTCTCCGCGCTGAGCAGCATCGAATCGGTGGACACCGACCTGGAATTCGCCGGCGCGAACGCCGGGGCGTCCTCCTGGCAGATCCTCTCCCACATCACCCTGCCGCTGGCTGCCCCCGGCATCCTGGTGGGCACCCTGCTGGCCTTCGCCCGGTCACTGGGCGAATACGGGGCCACCATCACCTTTGCCGGATCCGTCGCCGGGCGCACCCGGACGCTGCCGCTGCAGATCGAGCTGGCCCTGAACTCCAACGACCCGCAGGCAGCCCTGGGCGTGTCGCTGATGCTGATCGGGCTGTACCTGATCGTGCTGGTCATTGCCGGGACGGCGGTGGGCCGGATCTTCCGCCATGAGCGGTGAGGTGCCGCCGTAGGATGTAACGCATGGACTCCAGCTTCCGGCGCACCGTCGAGGACCACCGCGCCGCATTGCACCGCCTGTTGGCACCGTTGGCCGACCGGCTGGGCACCGAGGACCTGCCCCTGCCCGACGCCCTGGGCCGCGTCCTGGCCGCAGACCTGGTGGCTCCGAGGTCGCTGCCGCCGTTCGATAATTCGCAGATGGACGGCTACGCCCTGCGGGTGGCCGAGGCCGCAGACGGCGCGGCGCTGCCCGTCGGCGCCCCGATCCCCGCCGGTGCCGCCGCAGCCGCCCTGCAGCCCGGCACCGTGGTGCCGATCATGACCGGGGCGATGCTGCCCGCCGGGGCCGACGCCGTGGTGCCGATCGAACGCGCCGACCCACCCCGGTTTCCTCCCGCCGACACGGGCGGTGCCACCGTCACCCTGCCCACCGACATCCCGCCGGGACAGTTCATCCGGCCCGCCGGCAGCGACATCGCCGCCGGCGCCACCGCCCTTCCCGCCGGCACCCGGCTGGGCCCCGTGCAGCTGGGCCTGGCCGCCGCCCTGGGGATCGACACCCTGGCGGTCCGCCGCCGACCCCGCGTGCTTCTCCTCGCCACCGGGGACGAGGTCAGGGCACCGGGCACCGAGCTGGCCCCCGGGCAGATCCACGACGCCAACTCCACGCTGCTGGCCGGCCTGTTCACCGAAGCCGGTGCCCAGACCCGGTGCGCCGGCATCAGCGCCGATGACCCGGACGCCTTCGCCGCTGCCCTGGCCGGCATGCTGGGCCCCGCCGACGCGCCCGCCCACGACATCTTGGTCACCAGTGGCGGCATCAGCCAGGGCGCCTACGAGGTGGTCCGGCAGGCGCTGGCCGGGCACGGCATCGACTTCGGCTCGGTCGCCATGCAGCCAGGAGGCCCGCAGGGGATCGGCCTGCTGCGCCTGCCCGGCACCGCACCGACCCCCCTGGTGGCCTTCCCCGGCAACCCGGTCAGCGGGGTCGTCAGCTTCGAGATCCTGCTGCGCGACACCCTCATCGACCTCACCGGGGCAGCACCGCGACGGGTCCTCCGCGCCCGGCTGGCCGTGGCGCTGGACCCGCCACCGGCGGGCAAACTCCAGGTCCGCCGCGGCCGGGTGCGGATACTGCACGACGGCGGGGCCGAGGCAACCCCCGTGGGCGGGCCCGGCTCCCACCTGGTCCACGCACTGGCCACCGCCAACGCCCTGCTGGTGCTGCCCGCCGACGCCCCCACACCCGCGGCCGGGGAACCGGTCGACGCCCTGATCTACGGAGACCTCCCATGACCGACCCCCAAAGCCCCGGGCTCAGCCACGTCCGCGCCGACGGAACGGCCCACATGGTCGACGTCTCGCACAAGGCCGAGACCTCGCGCACCGCCAGGGCGCAGGCGGTGTTGCAGACCCGGCCCGACGTCATCAGGATGATCACCCAGGGGGACCTGCCCAAGGGCGACGCCCTCGCCGTTGCCCGGATCGCCGGGATCATGGCCGCCAAGAAGACGCCCGAACTCATCCCGTTGTGCCATCCGCTCCCGCTGGCCAAGCTCACCGTCGACTTCTTCCCCGACGCGGCAGCCGGCACCGTGCGCATCGAAGCCGGTGTCACCACCCGTGGGGTGACCGGCGTGGAGATGGAGGCCCTGACCGCCGCATCGGTGGCCGCACTGGCCCTGTACGACATGACCAAGGCGGTCGACAAGCATGCGGTCATCACCGAGACGAAGGTGCTGGCCAAATCCGGCGGCAAGAGCGGAGACTGGACACTGGACGGGGACCGGGCATGAACGCCCCGCAGCGGCGGGCCGCCGTGCTCATCGCCTCCACCCGGGCCGCGGCGGGCGTCTACACCGACCGCAGCGCCCCGGTCATCACGGGGTGGCTGGCCGCCCACGGATTCCAGACGGGGGAGGCGGTCATCGTCGCCGACGGCGAACCGGTGCGCGAGGCGCTGCGCCGGCTGCTGCTGGACTCCCCGTCGGTCATCATCACCAGCGGGGGAACCGGGCTGTCGCCCGATGACCGCACCCCCGAGATGACCGAAGGGCTGCTGGAGCGCACGATCCCCGGCCTCATGGAGGCCATCCGCGCCGCGGGCCGTGACAAGACCCCGCACGCGGCGCTCGGCCGCGGCCACGCCGGCACCGCGGGGCGGACCTTCATCATCAACCTCCCCGGCTCACCCGGCGGCGTCGCCGACGCCCTGGGCGTGCTGGACCCGGTCATCTCACACCTCTGCGAACAGATCGAAGGCGGACACGGACATGAATGAACCCACCAGCACCCCGGCCGGCGTCGTCGTCTTCTCCGGCATGGCCGCGGAACCGATCGACGTGGAGACCGCCTGGGATGCCGTGGAAACCGAGGCCACCGGCGCCGTCGTCACCTTCGGCGGGGTGGTGCGCAACCACGATTCCGGCCGCGAGGTCCAACGCCTGGGCTACAGCGCACACCCCACCGCCGACACCCGGATGGCCGAACTGGCCGCCGAGGTCGCCTCCCGGCACCCCGGCACCCGCCTCTGGGCGGCCCACCGGACCGGTGAACTGGCCATCGGCGACGCCGCCCTGGTCGCCGCAGCGGCGGCCTCCCACCGCGGTGAGGCCTTCGAGGCGTGCCGTGACCTGGTCGAGGCGGTCAAGCACGGCGTGCCGGTGTGGAAGGAACAGCACTTCGCCGACGGCGAGACCGAATGGGTGGGCATGGCCTGACGCGATAACCTTGGGCGCATGACTGCACAGATTTCCGTTGCCATCCTCGGAGCCACAGGACGCATGGGCGCCGAGGCCGTGAAGGCGGTCCGCAACGCCGAGGACATGGAGCTGGTCGCCGCCCTCGGCCGGCAGGACCCGCTGGAGGGGATCCTCGACGCCGGGGCCACCCACGTGGTGGACCTCACCGTCCCGGACAGCACCGAAGCCAACGTCCGCTTCGCCGTCGAACACGGGATCCACGCCGTCGTGGGAACCACCGGCTGGACCGACACCCGCAGGGCACACCTGGCCGAACTGCTCGCCGGACATCCAGGGGTCGGGGTGCTGATCGCCCCGAACTTCGCCCTCGGTGCGGTGTTGGCATCTGCCTTCGCCGCCCGGGCCGCGAAGTACTTCGAATCCGTCGAGATCATCGAACTGCACCACCCGGAGAAGGTCGACGCCCCCTCCGGCACCGCTGTGCGCACCGCCGAGCTGGTCTCGAAGGCCAGGACCGCCGCGAAGGTCCCGGCCAGTCCCGACGCCACCGAAACCCTGCTGGACGGCGCCCGCGGCGCCGACGTCGACGGGGTCCGCGTGCACTCGGTGCGGCTGCGTGGGCTGGTCGCCCACCAGGAGGTCCTGCTCGGTTCGGCCGGCGAACAGCTGACGCTGCGCCACGATTCGTTTGACAGGGTCTCCTTCATGCCCGGCGTGCTGCTGGGCCTGCGCACCGTCGCCTCCCGCCCCGGGCTCGCCTACGGGCTGGACAACTACCTGGACCTCGGAGGCAACGCCTAAGTGAAGACCAAGCTCTGGGTCGGCGGCATCCTGCTGCTGTTCGCCCTGTACCTCTACGCCTCCTTCGCCAGCTCGGTCGCCCTCATCCGCGCCCCCGAACCGTTGGCCAAGGGCATCGGCGTCGCCGCCCTGCTCATCCCCATCCTGGGCGTCTGGATCCTGATCCGCGAGGTCCTGTTCGGATCGCGCAGCCAGCGCATGGCAGGCATCCTGGCGTCCGAGGGCCTGCTGCCCGAGGACAACCTGCCGCGGACCCCGTCCGGGCGGATCGTGAAGTCGGCGGCCGACGAGGACTTCGTGCAGTACCAGCAGGAAGCGACGGCACACCCTGAAAGCTGGCGCAGCCTGCACCGCCTCGCCCTGGCCTACGACGCGTCGGGCGACCGCCGTCGGGCCCGTGAAACGATGCGCCGGGCCATCGGCCTGTTCCGCGCCTCCGGCGATGCGCGGGCCACGACCGGAAGCTGAACCGGCCACCGGATCAGCGGCGCCGCCCGGCGAACAGGGCGGCCTGCACCCGGGACTGGAGCCCGAGCTTGGCCAGCACGCGCGAGACATGGGTCTTGACCGTCGTCTCCGAAATGCCCAGCCGCCGGCCGATCGCGTGGTTGGACAGGCCCTCGCCCAGGCAGCCCAGGACCTCGTGTTCACGATCGGTCAGGGGGAGCACCGCCGCGTCGACGGGATCCGGCTCCCGCTGCACGGACGGCCGTGAGGTGAGCGCCGCCGCGACGATGCGGGCGGTGACCTCCGGGGAAATGACAGAATCCCCGGCCACGACGCGCTGCAACGCCGCCGTGATCTCCGCCGGTTCCGCCGACTTGAGCAGGAACCCGTCCGCCCCGGCCCGGAGGGCACCGAACAGGTAGGAATCGTGGTCGAAGGTCGTCAGCACCAGGACCTTGGACCAGCCGGCCCGGGTGATCTCCCGGGTGGCGCGGATCCCGTCCACCACCGGCATGCGCAGGTCCATGAGCACGACGTCGGGGCGCAGCACCCGCGCCATGTCCACCGCCTTCGCCCCATCGGCCGCCTCACCGACCACCGTGAGCCCGGGCTGGGTCTCGATGACCATGCGCATGCCCACCCGGATGGCCGCGTGGTCATCGGCCAGCAGCACGCCGATCGTGCTCATCGCCGGCCCCCGTGCCCCGGGACCGGGCCGGCGGCAGCGACAGGCCCCGGGCCCGCACCCGTCCGCGCCACGGTGCCTTCCGGGGTGGCGGCCACCGGAAGCCGGGCAGCCACCCGCCACCCGCCGTCGTGCTCCCCGGCCTCCAGCGTCCCGCCGAGCTGTTCGGCGCGCAGCCGCAAACTCGTCAACCCGGTCATCGTCCCGGGCCCCGCGGCCGAACCAGGACTCGCGCCGGTGGCCGGGTCCCCTGACCCAGCGGAGGTGCCGCCGGCGGCTGCCGGTCCGTTGTCGACGAGCACGCGCAGCAGGCCCTCGCCCGGGCCCCCGGCCAGCCTGACGTCGATGGCCGACCCCGGGGCATGGCGCAACGCATTGACCAGTGCCTCGGCGACGATGCGGTAGACGGCGGTCTGGACCTGCAACGGAATCGCCTCCGTGCCCGAGACGGTGTTAGACACGGAGACGCGCGCCCCGGCGGCGGCGTGCGCGGCCACCAGCGACTCGAGGTCCCCGATGGAGCCCGCGGATTCCCGCGCCTCGCCGGCATTGAGCAGACGGATCATCGAGGCCAGCTCGCCGAGCCCCGCCACGCTTTCGGCGCGGACGTGCGCGAGGACCTCGGCGGACAGCTCCGGGGTCCCGCTGCGCAGCGCGGCACCGGTCTGCAGGGCGATCGCGGAGAGCCGCGCGGAGAGCACGTCGTGCAGCTCGTGGGCCATGCGCTGGCGCTCGGTGGCCAACGCCAGTTCATGCCGGCCGGCGGCGATGGTGGCCCGCTGCCGGGCCGCCTCCTCCACCGCGCCGGCACGGGAGGCTTCCGCCGCCGCGAGGTTGCGCGCCTTGCGCAGGTTCGAGGCCCATTCGGCTGGCAGCAGCAGCGACAAGCCCAGCAGCAGCGCCGTCATGACGGCCTGGCGCAGGTCGGACGTGGCGGCCAGCACCGCCACCGCGGCGAGGCCGGTGGCCGCCAGCGCCGCGATCTCGGTGGCCCGCGAGGCCCGGTCGCCGGCAAAGAGCACCAGCGAGAACACCGTCTCCCAGAACAGCAGGAAACCGGCGCCCTGGCCCATCAGCAACAGCACGACCCCCGCCGCGGCGCTCACCGGCGCCATCACGAACGGCGCCCCCCGGCGCAACAGCAGGGCCAGCGACCCGGCGATGCCGACCGCGGGCCACCACGCAACCACTGCCGCCGGCCACGGCGACCAACCGGCATCGGCACCGTTCACCGTGGCCAGCAGCCACATCAACGCCGGATAGCCGACGACCAGCAGCAGGTCCTCGCGGCGGATGGCGCGCCATGCGGTGCCCAGCGGGGAGGGAGGGGAATCCATGGTCCCATCCTGCCCGCGTCACCCGGGCGTTCCAAGGGCGGACCACAGCAGATGGCACCAAAGGATGACCCCGCGTGCATCCATCGGCCGACGCGCGGACGCTGGCCCCGGCGGCACGCTGGGACCATGACGACCGACAACCTGCTCAAGCTCCTGGTCCTGGCGCTGATCGACAGCACCAGCATCGGCACCCTCGTGATCCCCGTCTGGCTGCTGCTGCGCCGCGGCTCCGGCCGGATCGCGGGCAAGGTCGGCGTGTACCTGGCGGTGATCGGCGTGTTCTACTTCCTGGTCGGCGTCGTGATGCTCACCTCGGCCTCCACCGTGCTCGACGCCTGGGGCGAGGGTGCGCGCACGTTCGCCGCGTCGCGCCCGGCGCACTGGCTGGCCCTGGCCGCCGGCGCCACGTTGCTGTGGTTCGCCCTCAGGGACTGGATCCCCTCGGGGGCCTCGAAGACCCCCACCCGGGGGCCTTCCACGCCGGCCCGGGCGTCGACACCGACGCGGGCGTCCACACCGACGCGTGAGCCGACACGGACAGGGCACGACGGCGGTGTGCACCCCGTGGTGCCGGAGGGCACCTCCGCCGCCACCTCCCGCGCCGCGTCGGCCGAACAACGCTGGGGCGCACGGATCTCGAGGGCGCTGACGACTCCCGGGGGCCTGGTCGCTCTGGCCGTGACGGCCGGCCTGCTGGAGTTGCCGACTATGTTGCCCTACGTGGCAGCCATCGGGGTGCTCACCGTGGAGGGCCCGGCCGTGCTGGCGGGCATTGGCTGGCTGGGCCTGTACTGCCTGGTCATGTTGCTGCCGGCGGTCCTCCTACTGGGCGCCCGCGTCCTGCTGGAGGGGCGGGTCGAGGCCCCGATGCAGCGGTTGGGCGCCTGGCTGGGCAAGGCCTCGACCGAGGCGGTCCTGTGGATCATGGGTGCCGGCGGGTTCCTGCTGGTGCGCTACGCGCTGCAGGGGCTCTGACGCCCCTGCACCGGTGTCAGTGGGCGGTGCTGGCCGACCGCCCCGCGGCGGCCTCCGAGAGCGTGTGCACGGCCGCCTCGAGTGGGCCGCGGCGTCCGGCCCACTTCAACGCGATGCCGACCAGCAGTGCGACGACGACGAACCACAGGTAGAGGCCCAGCCGCGGCATCCCGGCGGTGGCAGTGCCCAGCAGATCCAACGCCACCAGATGCCCGGTGTAGAGGGTCAGCGTCGCCGATCCCGCCCCGGACAGCGGCCACAGCAGCGCCTCACCGACGCCGCCGAGCAGCGCCGCCAGTGCCATCGCCACCAGTTGGCACACGCCCAGCACGGCGAGGGCGGTGCCGGCGACGTGCAGCAGGTCCAGCGGCGCGCTGCTGTGCGGGGCGGAGATCGCGAACCACCAGGGCGTCGCCTCGATGCCGGCCAGGCCCCGACCGGACGCCAGCGCGGCGTCCAACGGCAGGCCGTTGTCCCGCGTGATCGCCCCCAGGGCCTGCACGGCACCGGGGTGGGAGGCGAGCAACTGGTCCGAGAGCATCCGGGCGCCAACGGCCAGGGCCGCCCCGCCCAGGGTGAACGCCAGCGCCACGGGCGGCAGCTGCAGCCGGCAGCGGCCCACCGCCAGGCCCAGCAGCACGAACCCGGTCCACACCAGCACCGGGTAGTAGCCGGTGACGAAGAGGTCGGCCAGCAGCGTGGCCGGGCGCAGCACGTCGCCGAGCCCGGGCGAGGCCCCCGCGGTGGCTGGTTCGACGTGGGTCTGCACCCACGGGAGCAGCAGGTACCAGAGCGCCGGTGCCAGCAGCAGCCAACCGGTGCTGATGCACCATAGGGTGCGCAACCGCAGCCCCAGGAAGGCCGACGCGATGAGGAACAGCAGCCCGTAGTGGACCAGGATCACCGCGACGTTCGTGTCCAGGGATCCTGCGGCCAGTCCGATCGCGGTGATCAGCAGTGCCCGCACCGCCACCGACCGGCGGTCCGAACCGAGGCGGGCCCCGGAGTGCGGGGTGCTGCCACCGGTCAGCAACCCCAACCCCACGCCGGCGAGGATCGCGAAGACCGCCGATGCCTTGCCGGCGAACAGCAGCGCCACCCAGGTCGCCTCGGTGCCGTGGGATCCGGTCAGCGTCAGGGGCATGATGTGCGTTCCCATCATCCCGAGCAGTGCCAGGCCGCGGGCCACATCGACGCCGGCAACGCGTCGGGTCGGGGCCGTCGTGCGCTGTCGTGGCATGGGTTCCTGGCCTGTCGTGGAGAGGGGAGGATACGGGGGAACCCGCGCGTCGAATATACCAAGGCAGGTCCCTCGTCGCCGGTCCACGTCATCTTGGTCACGCAACGCGCCGGGCTGCGGAAATCGGCAGGTGCTGAGGGTAACGTTGAAGCCATGTCAGCCTCGGATTCGAACACCCCGCGCCACGATTACCCCTTCGGCACCCTGGGCATCGCCATGGTCACCCCGTTTGCCGCCGGAGGCGCCGCCGATCTGGACGAGGCCGCCGCGCTGGCGACCCGGCTCGTCGAGGACGGCTGCGATTCGCTGGTCGTCACCGGGACCACGGGGGAGACCTCCACGCTGACCGACGAGGAGAACCTGGGCATGTTCCGGGCCGTCGTCGAGGCGGTCGGTGGACGGGCGAAGGTCATCGCCGGTTCCACCACCAACGACACAGCCCACTCCATCCACCTGTCCAAGGCCGCGGCGAAGCTCGGCGTCGACGGGCTGCTGGTCACCGCACCGTATTACAACAAGCCCAGCCAGGCGGGGGTGCGGGCCCACGTGGAGGCCATTGCCTCCAGCACCGACCTGCCCGTCATGGTCTACGACATCCCGGGCCGCGCCGGCATCTCCATCAGCGCCGAGACCCTGATCCGCTTGGCCGAGCACCCGAACGTGGTGGCCCTGAAGGACGCGAAGGCCGACTACCAATCCACCACCCGCGTGCTGGCCAACACGGACCTGCACGTCTACTCCGGCGACGACGGGCTGACGCTGCCGCTGATGGCCGCCGGAGCCAAGGGGGTCATCTCCGTCTCCGCCCATATCGCCACCGCCGGATACCGCCGCCTCGTGGACGCCATGCTGGCCGGTGACCTGGCCACGGCGCGGGCCATGCACTTCGAACTGGACCCCGTCCAGCGGGCCGTGATGTCCCACATCCAGGGCGCCGTCGCGGCCAAGACGATCCTGCATTGGCAGGGCGTGCTGCCCAACGCCAACGTGCGCCTGCCGCTGGTGGAACCGACCGAGGAGGAGGCGGCACCGATCCGCGCCGACCTGGCCGAGGCCGGAATCGACCTCTAGGAAGAGGAGCCCCCGATGCCAGACACCGTCGTCGTACCGGCAGATGCAGCCCGTCTGAGCCCCCCGCCGCCACTGGAGGAGGGAACGCTGCGGATCGTGCCGCTGGGCGGCATCGGCGAAGTGGGCCGGAACATGACGGTGTTCGAGATCGGTTCGAAGCTGCTCGTCGTGGACTGCGGGGTGCTCTTCCCCGAGGAGTCCCAGCCCGGCGTTGACGTGATCCTGCCGGACTTCGGCCATCTCCGCGACCGGCTCCAGGACATCGTGGGCGTGGTGCTCACCCACGGGCACGAGGACCACATCGGTGCGGTGCCCTACCTGCTGCGCCTGCGCGGGGACATCCCGCTGATCGGCTCGCAGCTGACGCTCGCTCTCGTCGAGGCCAAGCTGGCCGAACACCGGATCACCCCGGTCCTGGTCACCGTCGCCGAGGGCGAACGCCGCGCCTTCGCCGGTTTCGACTGCGAATTCATCGCCGTCAACCACTCGATCCCCGACGCCCTGGCCGTGTTCATCCGCACCGTCGCCGGCACTGTCCTGCATACGGGCGACTTCAAGATGGACCAGCTGCCCCTGGACGGGCGGATCACCGACCTGCGCGCCTTCGCCCGGCTCGGGGAGGAGGGCGTGGACCTGTTCATGTCCGATTCCACCAACGCCGACGTCCCCGGATTCACGACGGGGGAGCGGGAGATCGGCCCCGTCCTGCGCGAGCTCTTCGGCCGGGCTGCCAAGCGGATCATCGTCGCCTCCTTCTCCTCCCATGTGCACCGGGTCCAGCAAGTGCTCGACGCCGCTGCCGCCCATGGGCGCCAGGTCGCCTTCGTGGGCCGGTCCATGGTGCGCAACATGGGCATCGCCGCCCGGCTGGGCTACCTGCAGGTCCCCGAGGGGATCCTGGTTGACCTCAAGGACGTCGGGCAGCTGCCGGATGAACGCGTGGTGCTGATGTCCACCGGCTCCCAGGGCGAACCGATGGCCGCCCTGTCCCGCATGGCCACCGGGGACCACAGGATCCACGTCGGCCCCGGCGACACGGTCATCCTGGCGTCCTCGCTGATCCCCGGCAACGAGAACGCCGTCTTCCGGGTCATCAACGGGCTCATGAGACGGGGCGCCGACGTCGTGCACAAGGGCACCGCCACGGTCCACGTCTCGGGGCATGCCTCCGCCGGGGAACTGCTGTACTGCTACAACATCATCCGACCGCGCAACGCCATGCCGGTCCACGGGGAAACCCGCCACCTGCTGGCCAACGCCCGGATCGCCGGGCAGACCGGGGTGCCGGAGGCGAACATCCTGCTGACCGAGGACGGTTCCGTCGTGGACCTGCGCGACGGCGTCGCCCGGCAGGTCGGCCAGGTCGACTGCGGGTTCGTCTACGTCGACGGCTCGGCGGTGGGCAGCATCACCGACGACGACCTCAAGGACCGCAGGACCCTCGGCGAAGAGGGGTTCATCTCGATCATCACCGTGGTCAACCGGCAGACCGGGGCCATCGTCACCGGCCCCGACATCCACGCCCGGGGCGTCGCCGAAGACCAGAAGGTCTTCGAGGAGGTCAAGCCGATGATCGTCGCAGCGCTCCAGGAAGCGGTCCGGAAGAACCCCACCCACACCACCTACCAATTGCAGCAGGTCGTCCGGCGCACCATCGGGGCCTGGGTCAGTCGAAAACTGCGCCGCAAGCCCATGATCGTCCCGGTCGTGCTGGAGGCCTGAGGCGTGTAAATCCGGGGCTGGAGGGCCCGGACCCTGTACCGTTACGCGTATGGCGACCCGTACTTCCCCCACCCCGACGAAGGCCTCCGGCCGCAAGCCGACGGGCAAGACCCCGGCGCGCGGCAAATCCGGCACGGGTTCGTCGCGCCCCGGGAATGCGCGGACATCGGCCAACGGCTCCCCGGCGGACCACGACCTGGCCCTGCCGTTGCGGGCGATCCGCGGACTCTGGATGGGCCTGGCACGCATCGTCGGCGGGGCCTTCCGCAAGATCGGCCAGGACGTGCGTCCGGACCGGGACGTCCGCCGCGACGGGACCGCCCTGTTCCTGGTCGTCATCGCCGTCATCGTCGGCAGCGTCGAATGGTGGGGCCTGCGCGGCGTCGGCTGGTACGGCACCACGGTGCACAACATCTTCGGCGGCTCGCTGGGCTTCATGGCCTCCCTGCTGCCCCTGGTCCTGTTCATCGGCGCCTACCGCCTGTTCCGCCGCCCCGAGGAAAACCGGGCGAACAACAGGATCGGCATCGGCCTGACCCTGGCCACCTTGTCCATCGCGGGGATCGCCCACATCGTTGCCGGCCTGCCCGCGCTCGATGCCCCGTTCGACGAACTCTGGGCCGGCGGCGGCGTCGTCGGATTCCTGGTCAGCGTCCCGCTGGCCGGCCTGTTGACCCGGTGGGGCGCGTTGGCCGTGATGATCGTGCTGGCCGTGTTGAGCCTGATGATCATGACGGCCACCCCGTTCCGCCACATCCCGGCCCGCATCCGCCAGGGCTACGAATGGATCATGGGCCAGCCCCAGCCAGGTGCCTCCGGCGGGCCCGCCGATCCGGACGATCCCGAGCATGACCAGAGCTACCTGTATGCCGATCGCGAGCGCCACGAACCCAAGCCCAAGCGCAGCCGTCGCTTCGGCAAGGCGGCCCGGGCCCGCCAGCGTGAAGAGGAGGCCGAAGCTGCGGCAGCCGAGGCCTTCGCCGGCGACGAGGCCTACGACAAGGCGGTCATCCACGATGCCGACGAGGCCCCGGCCACCGCGCCGGAACCTGCCATTCCACCGGGCGTGCGCCGCCCCACCGCCTCGGAAAAGGCGATGCAAAAGGTCAAGGAGGACGTCGGGCTCGGCTCCGGCGCCGACAGCGAACCGGCCACCGAGGCCCTGGACACCACGGCCATCAACGGCATGCTCGCCGCCGGTGCCGCCACCGGCGCGGCTGCGCCCAGCGTGCCCTCCAACCCGGTCGCCCAGCCGGCTCCGTTGACCCCGATCCCGCAACGGACCGAACAGCTCCAGCTCTCCGGCGACGTGGCCTACACGTTGCCCTCCTCCGATTTCCTGCCGGCCGGCCCGCCGGCCAAGGAACGTTCGGAGGCCAACGACGCCGTCGTGAAGGCCCTGACCGACACCCTGGACCAGTTCAAGGTCGACGCCCAGGTCACCGGCTTCAGCCGCGGCCCGACGGTCACCCGCTACGAGATCGCCCTCTCGCCCGGCACCAAGGTCGAACGCGTGACCGCGCTGTCCAAGAACATCTCCTACGCTGTCGCCTCCTCCGACGTGCGCATCCTCTCGCCGATCCCCGGCAAGAGCGCCATCGGCATCGAGATCCCCAACGCCGACAAGGAGGTCGTCGCCCTCGGCGACGTCCTGCGCTCCAACGCGGCCCGCAAGACCGAGCACCCCATGGTCATGGGCGTCGGCAAGGACGTCGAGGGCGGTTTCGTCGTCGCCAACCTGGCCAAGATGCCGCACATGCTGGTCGCCGGTGCCACCGGTGCCGGCAAGTCGTCCTTCGTGAACTCGATGATCACCTCCATCCTCATGCGCGCCACCCCCGACGAGGTGCGCATGGTCATGGTCGACCCCAAGCGCGTGGAACTGACCGCCTACGAGGGCGTCCCGCACCTGATCACCCCGATCATCACCAACCCCAAGAAGGCAGCCGAGGCCCTGCAGTGGGTCGTCCGCGAGATGGACACCCGCTACGACGACCTGGCCAACTTCGGCTACAAGCACGTCGACGACTTCAACAAGGGGGTGCGCAACGGCAAGGTCGTGCCCCCGGAGGGCTCCAAGCGGATCATCCGCCCCTACCCGTACCTGCTGGTCATCGTCGACGAGCTCGCCGACCTGATGATGGTCGCCCCGCGTGACGTCGAGGACTCGATCGTGCGCATCACCCAGCTCGCCCGCGCCGCCGGCATCCACCTGGTGCTGGCCACCCAGCGCCCGTCGGTCGACGTCGTCACCGGCCTGATCAAGGCCAACGTCCCCTCCCGCATGGCCTTCGCGACCTCCTCGGTCACCGACTCCCGCGTGGTGTTGGACCAGCCCGGCGCCGAGAAGCTGCTGGGCCAGGGTGACGCCCTGTTCCTGCCCATGGGTGCCTCCAAGCCGATGCGCGTCCAGGGCGCCTGGGTCACCGAATCGGAGATCCACCGGGTCGTCGAACACGTCAAGGGCCAGCTCACCGCCGTCTACCGCGAGGACGTCGCCGTCGAGGCCCCCAAGAAGGAGATCGACGACGACATCGGCGACGATCTCGAGGTGCTGCTGCAGGCCACCGAACTGGTCGTCACCACCCAGTTCGGCTCCACCTCGATGCTGCAGCGCAAGCTGCGCGTCGGCTTCGCGAAGGCCGGCCGGCTCATGGACCTGCTCGAGTCCCGCGGCGTGGTCGGCCCCTCCGAGGGGTCCAAGGCGCGCGACGTGCTGGTCAAGCCGGACGACCTGCCCGCCGTGCTGGCGGCCATGCGGGGGGACTCGGCACCGGCCACCGCCCAGGACACCCCGGCGGCCGAGGCGGCCCTGGTGGAGAACGCCAACGCCAACCACTACGGCACCGACCTGGTCGCCGAGGACCTCGCGTCGCGCCCCCAGGCCACGGAGTACGACGACGGGGACGACGAATCGGGCTCCGAGGACGCCTGGAACCTGACCGGACGGTAACCTGAGACTGTGACCGAAACACCGGTGGAACCCGACCCCCAGCCTGTCCCGACCCTGAACATCGCCAACGTCCTGACGACGCTGCGCATCATCATGGTCCCGTTCTTCGTGTGGGCCCTGGTGGCCGATGACCAGCAGCATGGCGTGCTGCGCTGGGTCGCCGTGGCACTGTTCGCACTGGCGATGTACACGGACAAGCTCGACGGCGACCTGGCCCGCAGCCGCGGGTTGATCACCAACTTCGGGAAAATCGCCGACCCCATCGCGGACAAGCTCCTGCTGGGAGCCGCCCTGGTCACCCTGTCCTGGTTGGGGGAGCTGTGGTGGTGGGTGACCATCGTCATCCTGGTGCGCGAGCTGGGCATCACGGCACTGCGCTTTGCCGTCATCCGCCGTGGCGTCATCGCCGCCTCGCGGGGCGGGAAGATCAAGACGGTCACCCAGACGGCCGGCCTGTTCCTCATGCTCCTGCCCTTCACCCCCGATATCGGCTGGTTGACGGTCCTCGCGCTGGCAGTGATCCTGCTGGCCGCGGCCATCACCGTCTACACCGGCATCGACTACATCGTCCAGGCGGCCCGGATGAAACCGGCGCCCGATGGGCGCGAGGCCGCGTGAACGACGACGGTGCCCCGCTGGGTGCCCAACGGGTCGTTGCTGCAGGGATCCGGGCGGGATTGACGGTGGCCACCGCGGAATCCCTGACGGCCGGATGGATCGCCGGCGCCATCGCCGACGTCCCCGGGGCCTCGGCCGTCCTGCGCGGGGGAGTCGTCAGCTACCACAACCAGGTCAAGCAGGACCTGCTGGGGGTTGACGCCGACCTGCTGCGGGAACGCGGATCCGTGGACCAGGAGGTCGCCCGCCAGATGGCCGTGGGAGCCAGGGAATCCTGCACCGCCGACGTGGCAGTTTCCAGCACCGGCGTCGCCGGACCCGACGCCCACGACGGCAAACCAGTGGGGACCGTGTACATCGGCCATGCGAGCGGATCGGGCAGCGGCGCCCGTGAACTGCACCTGTCAGGCGACCGCCAGCAGATCCGCGCGGCGGCACGGGATGCGGCCCTGGAGGTCCTGGCCGAATTGCTGGAATCGAAATAGTCGTCCACAGTGTGCCGCAGCGCTGGTAGATCGGTCCCGGTTATGACTAGTGTGGGTGCCGGGAACAAAATGACGATCCCGTGAGTTGAAAAAACTACAAGGGTCCATAGCAGGACCCACGGGCCAGCAAGCATCTGGCACAGGATCTGAAGGAGTAAGGCGATACACATGGTCAAGCAACCCGTATCCGTAAACGGCGTCGTCCGTTGGCGCGATGTGGGCCTGGCAGAAGATGCCCGTCGCGAGCATAAGGAGCCCAAAATGGTAGTTCTCCGTCACGAGATCGGCGACGTCCTGCGGGATGTCCGCCAACGGCAGGGCAGGACCCTGCGCGAGGTCTCGCATAACGCGCGTGTTTCCCTTGGTTACCTCTCCGAGGTGGAGCGCGGACAGAAGGAAGCGTCGTCCGAATTGCTCTCATCGATCTGTGGGGCCCTCGACGTCCCGTTGTCCCTGATGCTGCGCGAAGTCAGCGATCGCGTGGCCATGGCCGAAGGGGTGGACATCCCGGACACCGTTCCATCGGACCTCGCCAGCCAGTTCTCCACCGTCTTGCCGGAGGATTGGACCGAGGCCCTTCCCCAGGACCTCGCCGCGTCACACTAGGAATTGGCAGCGCGTCTCCCGGCCGAAAACCGGGAGGGACGACGCACCGAGACGATGTCGACAGGCAGGGCAGTCGCTTCAGCGACTGCCCTGCCTGCTGTCGTGATCAGCCCCGGTCGTTCAGGTACGAACGGTTCAGCTTCGTCAGCAGTCCGGCCAGCGTCGTGAGCTCCGCATCGGGCCAATCGGCCAACAAGTCACGGAAAATATGTTGCCGCGAGTCCTGCGCGGCCGCCAGCTGACGGGCGCCCACCTCGGTGAGGGTGATCGACTGCGCCCGCCCATCGGAGGGGTCGGCGACCTTGGTCAACACACCGAGTTCCTCAAGCATCTTCACCTGCCGGCTCACCGAGGGCTTGCCCACCCCGATCTCCGCGGCCAGCTCCGTCAAACGCAGGGTGCCCTTGCGCTGCAAGGCGGCGAGCAGCCCGTAGGCCCCCGGCTCCATGTCCGGGTGGACCTGCTTGGCCACCTTGTTGCCGTTGGCCCGTGCCCGACGCCACAGGAAACTCAACTGCTCCTCCATGTCATGGATCGCCTGGGTTCGCTGCGCGGCTTCACTGGCCACGGTGGCAGGTTCATTCATGGCACCATCTTAGGGTCGGAACGACCGGCACGTGGAAGAATGGACGATGTGAGACTAAGCGACTTCTGGCGGCTGATGGACGATGAATTCGGGGCAGGCTATTCCCGCGTCCTGGCCTCCGAACTGGTGTTGTCGGACCTGGGCGACCGAAGCGCCCAGCAGGCCCTGTCGGCGGGGATCGAGCCCCGCAGGATCTGGCTGGCCGTGTGCGAGAAGCAGGATGTCCCCCACGAGCGGCGACTGGGCCGGGACATCGCCCCGCGGAAGTAGGGGAGCCGTGACACGCCGTCCACATGTTCGAACATGTGTTCGGAAGAGCTGTAGGATGTGACAAGAGACGGTGCACGGAACGGCACCGCGGTTCTCCACAGGAACCGGGGGCAGCACCAAATTGTCCGGTGCGACGCATACCGTGTGAAACAGGACGACAACAGGCCGTAGGGCCGCAACACAACCGAGGTGAATGATGGCCGCAGCAATGGACCGCGAAAAGGCGCTCGAATCCGCGCTCGCGCAGATCGACAAGCAGTACGGCAAGGGATCGGTCATGCGCTTGGGTGATGATACCCGCGCCAAGATCGAGGTCATCCCCACCGGATCGATCGCCATGGACATCGCCCTGGGGATTGGCGGACTCCCGCGTGGCCGCGTCGTGGAGATCTACGGACCGGAATCCTCGGGTAAGACGACGTTGGCCCTGCACGCGGTCGCCAACGCCCAACGCAATGGCGGAATCGCCGCCTTCATCGACGCCGAGCACGCGCTGGACCCCGAATACGCCCAGAAGCTGGGCGTCGACACCGACGCCCTGTTGGTCTCGCAGCCGGATACCGGTGAACAGGCACTCGAGATCATGGACATGCTGATCGGCTCGGGTTCGCTGGACGTCATCGTCATCGACTCCGTGGCAGCCCTCGTGCCCCGCGCCGAAATCGAAGGCGAAATGGGAGACAGCCACGTGGGCCTGCAGGCCCGCCTGATGAGCCAGGCGCTGCGGAAGATCGCAGGACGTCTGAGCCAGACCAAGACGACGGCCATCTTCATCAACCAGTTGCGCGAGAAGATCGGTGTCTTCTTCGGCAGCCCCGAGACGACGACGGGCGGCAAGGCGCTGAAGTTCTACGCCTCCGTGCGCATCGATGTCCGCCGCATCGAAACCCTCAAGGAGGGGACCAACCCCGTCGGCAACCGCACGCGTGCCAAGATCGTCAAGAACAAGATGGCCCCGCCGTTCAAGCAAGCCGAATTCGACATCCTCTATGGAGTGGGCATTTCCCGCGAAGGCGGCCTGATCGACATGGGCGTCGAAGAGGGCTTCGTGAAGAAGTCGGGTGCCTGGTTCACCTACGACGGCGACCAGCTCGGGCAGGGCAAGGAAAATGCCCGCAAGTTCCTGCGGGACAACCCCGACCTGACCGATGAGCTGGAACGCCGGATCAAGGAGAAGCTCGGCATTGGCGTCCAGCCGGAGGAGCCGGGCGACCCGCAGCTCCGTGCCGTGGGCACCGACTCCTAATTCCCCTCGACCGGAGCGGACGCAGCATGGACTCGATACCAGCGGATCGCAACGAGCCGGCGGCCACCGATGATCCGGGTGGGGGGCCAGACGCCAGTGGAAACAGCACCGGCCGGGGACGACGGGGCGGCAAGCCGCGTCGGACCACGGCCGAGCATGGACCCACGGAGGATCCGGAGGCCGCAGCCCGGGCCATCATCCTGCGCCAACTCACTGGTTCCGCGAAGAGCCGGAAACAGCTCTCGGAGAAATTGGCCGATCGCGGGATCCCCGAGGACGTTGCCCGGCAGGCCCTGGACCGCTTCGAGGAGCTCCAGCTCATCGACGATGGCGCCTTCGCCGACTCGTGGGTGATCAGCCGGGCGCGGACCCGGGGGCTCTCCCGCTCCGCCTTGGGCCGGGAACTGCGCGAGAAGGGCATCGACGACGAGTTGGCCGCCGCGGCCTTGGAACAACTCGACGATGACGACGAACTGGAGATGGCCCGCGAGCTGGTTCGGAAGAAGGTGCGGACCCTGCCGGCCGGCCTGGACCGCGACAAGGGCGTACGCCGGCTGGTCTCCATGCTGGGGCGCAAGGGGTATGGCCCCGGCACCGCATTCCGGGTCGTCAACGAAGTCTGGACGCTGGACAGCCACTGAGCCCCGGCCGGTTCCCCGGCTGGGCAGCCGTTCGGTACCCTAGAGGGGTGAGTTTGACCATTCCCAGCATCGATCCCGTCCCCTCCACCGACGTCCCCCCGCGCAGCTATGAGGTCCGCACCTATGGCTGCCAAATGAACGTCCACGACTCGGAGCGGCTCGCCGGCCTGCTCGAGGAGGCCGGCATGGTTCCCCGGGCGGATCCAGGTGGCGACGGTGAAGCCGATGTCGTTGTGTTCAACACCTGCGCCGTGCGGGAGAACGCAGACAACAAGCTTTACGGGAACCTGGGCCGGCTCGCCCACGTCAAGGAACAGCACCCTGGAATGCAGATCGCCGTCGGGGGCTGCCTCGCGCAAAAGGACCGCGAAACGATTCTGCGCAAGGCACCCTGGGTTGACGTCGTCTTCGGCACACACAATGTCGGCTCCCTGCCCACGTTGCTTGAACGGGCCCGGCACAACAACGAGGCCCAGCTCGAGATCCTCGAGTCCCTCGTCGTCTTTCCCTCCACCCTTCCCACCAAACGCGATTCCGTCTACTCCGGGTGGGTCTCGATCTCGGTGGGCTGCAACAACACGTGTACCTTCTGCATCGTGCCCTCGCTGCGTGGCAAGGAACGCGATCGGCGCCCCGGCGACATCCTCGCCGAAGTACAAGCGCTCGTCGATGATGGGGCCATCGAAGTCACACTGTTGGGGCAGAACGTGAACTCCTACGGTGTCGAATTCGGCGACCGGCTGGCGTTCGGCAAGCTGCTGCGTGCCTGTGGCCAGATCCCCGGGCTCGAACGCGTGCGGTTCACCAGCCCCCACCCGGCCGCGTTCACCGATGACGTCATCGACGCCATGGCCGATACCCCGAACGTCATGCCGCAACTGCACATGCCCTTGCAGTCGGGCTCGGACAAGGTCCTCAAGGACATGCGCCGGTCCTACCGGTCGAAGAAGTTCCTGGGGATCCTGGACCGCGTCCGCGAACGCATGCCCGAGGCGGCCATCACCACCGATATCATCGTCGGATTTCCCGGGGAAACCGAGGAGGACTTCCAGGCAACCCTTGATGTGGTGGAGAAGTCGCGGTTCTCGAGCGCGTTCACGTTCCAGTACTCCAAGCGGCCGGGCACCCCGGCCGCGGATCTGCCGGACCAGCTGCCCAAGGAGGTCGTCCAGGAACGCTACGAACGGCTGACTGCCTTGCAGGACCGCATCTGCGCCGAGGAAAACGCCCGCCAGGTGGGCCGGCAGGTTGAGGTCATGGTCACGGCAGGATCCGGTCGCAAGGCCGAGCAAACCCACCGGCTTTCCGGCCGCGCGCGCGACCAGCGCCTCGTGCACTTCTCGGTGCCGGAGGGGGCCGAACAACCACGGCCCGGGGATCTGGTCACCGTGGAGGTCAACGAAGCAGCAGCCTTCCACCTCGTCGCCGATCCCGCGACAGTGGGTGACTACCACCTTCGCCGGTCACGGGCCGGGGACGCCGGGGACAGGTCCCAAGCAGATTCCTGCGGTGTCGGCAGCGGATCCACGGCGGGCGGCACAGGCGTCTCGTTGGGGATGCCTTCGCTTCCGCCACGTGCCTAACGCCCCGTGAGACCGCTCATCGCCGTCGTCGGCCCAACGGGAACCGGAAAGTCCGCCACCGCGATCATGTTGGCCCGGCAGTTCGGCGGAGAGATCGTCAATGCCGACGCCCTGCAGTTCTACCGGGGCATGGACATCGGCACGGCCAAACTGGGTGAGGACGAACGCGGCGGCATCCGCCACCACCTGCTGGACATCATGGACATCAGCGAGGAAGCCAGCGTCGCCACCTTCCAGCGGCAGGCCCGTGAAGCCATCGCTGGAATCCAGGAACGTGGACACCTGCCCATCCTGGTCGGTGGCTCGGGACTCTACGTCCGTGCCGTCATCGACGAACTCGAATTCCCGCCCACCGACCCCCACATCAGACGCCGGCTGGAAGTCGAAGCAGCCGAACACGGCACCGCCGGGCTCCGGCAACGACTCGCATCCGCGGACCCGGTCTCCGCAGCGCGCGGACTCGACGAACGCCGGCTCGTGCGGGCCCTTGAAGTCCACGAAATCACCGGTCGACCGTTCAGCTCCTACATGCCCCAACGCACCTACCGGCAACCCACCCTCCAGATCGGGCTGGATCTGGATCGTGCCCGCCTGCATGAACGGCTCGAACAACGCGTGCGGGGCATGCATGAGGCGGGGCTCCTCTCCGAGGTCAGGGACCTGGCCGCCCGCGGGGTGCGCGCAACCAAGACTGCGTCCCGCGCCATCGGCTATGCACAATTCCTCGAAGTCATCGACGGCACCTCCACCGTGGAGGAGGCCGTGGAATCGACCACGATTGCGACACGTCGGTTCGCCCGCCGACAGCTCACCTGGTTCCGCGCCGACCCCCGGGTCAACTGGTTCGACGCCCTCGACCCCACCTCGGAGGACCGCATCCGTGCCGCAGTGGGTGAATTCGACACCTCAACCGGTGGGTAGGCTAGTGGCATGAGCGCCAGTGTCCCAGAACAGCATGCAGCACGACTCCGGGAACTCTCCGGAATGGCCTTCACCAAGGGCCACGGAACCGGCAACGACTTCATCCTCATCGCCGATCCGGACGGCGCCATGGACGTCCTGCCCGAACAGGTCGCCGCAGTGTGCGACAGGCATCTCGGCCTGGGGGCGGACGGCTTCATCCGCGCCGTCAGATCGGCAATCCTGTCCGAAGGGCGGGCCGTGCTGGCCGAACACCCGGACGCCGAGTGGTTCATGGACTACCGCAATGGCGATGGGTCGGTCTCCGAAATGTGCGGCAATGGAGTGCGGGTCTTCGTCCATTTCCTCATCAGCCGCGGATTCGTCACCCTGGACGACGGCCAGGCACTGACCATTGGCACCCGGGCGGGTGCCAAGGTCATCACCCGCTCCTCCGCCGGTTACGCTGTGGACATGGGACCGTGGGACTTCACCTTTCCCGAAAAGGCCGAAGAACGGGCCCTTGACTCCATTGTCGACGCGGGTCTGGAAGTTCCCCGCCCGGCACTCAGCGTGGGCATGGGCAACCCGCATACAGTCGTCGCGCTCTCCGAAGCCGCGGAACTCGACGAATTGGACCTGCATCGGTCACCACTCGTGGACCCGGTTCCTCCCCACGGGACCAACGTCGAATTCGTCCTGCCGTCCGATCCCCTCGTCAGCGACGGGGTAGGCACGATCCGCATGCGCGTCCACGAGCGCGGTGTGGGGGAGACCCGCTCCTGCGGAACCGGGGCTTGCGCTGCCGTCGTGGCCACCCGTCACTGGGCCGGCGGCATTGCGGCGGACCGGTGGGATGTCCACGTCCCCGGAGGCACTGTCGCCATCTCCTTCGTGGCCGGCCCGGATGGCCGCGAACACGTGGTGTTGGACGGCCCCGCCGTCCTGGTGGCCGAGGGCATCCTGAACTAGCTCCCGGCAGCGTCCCCGTTGGTGCCATCGGCAGGCCTGTCGACACGCAGCAGCCGGAATGACTTGGCGGTCGTGTGGCGGGAGACCGTGAAGCCGGTGGGCAGCTCCCGTGAGAGCCAGGTCTGCAGGGAGTCCGACCCGAGGTTCTTCTGCACCACCAGCCATGCAGTTCCCCCCGGAGCCAAGCGGGGCATCCACTGCAGCAGGATCCCATGAAGCACGTCCTTTCCCACCCGGATCGGGGGATTGGACCAGATGGTCTGGAATCGCAACGAGGGGTCCACGGACTCGGGCGTCGTGGCCACAAGATTGTCCACCCCAAGCCCCTCGGCGTTTTCGCGGGTGAGCTGCAGGCTGCGTTCGTTGACATCCACTGCGTGGACGGTCGCCCCCGGTGAGGCCAGGGCCATGCTCAGGGCGATGGGTCCCCAACCGCACCCGATGTCCAAGAGGTTTCCGGCAGGAGCCGGGGCAGGCACCTCTGACAACAGCACGGCCGTGCCCTTGTCCACGCCGTCGGGACTGAAGATGCCACCGGCCGTGTTGACAGTGCGTTCGGCACCACCGAGGAACACCCGGATCTGTTTGCGGGTGAACGGCGTTGACGGTTGTGCGCTGAAATAGTGGTCCGAACCCATGCATGGAAGATTAACCGCCGAGTGGACGACAAAGCCAATCACCGGGATGACCGTGCATCACAACCAGTGATAGAGTATTCCCAATCACTTGGCATGCCGAAGCAGGTTTCGTATTCGGCCGCTGGAGGAAAACCTCGACGCGACGGCGGGCCGGACTAGAATTGGTGCAAGCACCTTCAAAGGGGAACATGACCACTCACAACGAGCCCAATCCACGCGATCACGACCTCAACGAGGACGAGATCCAGTCCGTCATCGACCGCATCCTGGCCACGGATGATGCTGCTGGCCACGCAGCCAGCCACCGCGGTGGCCCGTCCCTGGACGGCAAGGCCCTGGCCCTGGGTGCGGACGGCAACGGACACTCGGCATCCGATGGAGAACAGCGGGACCTGGCCGAACGCAATGCCCTGCGTCGCGTCGCCGGATTGTCCACCGAACTCGAGGACGTCACCGAGGTCGAGTACCGGCAGTTGCGCCTCGAGCGCGTCGTGTTGGCCGGCATCTGGACTGATGGAACGGCCCAGGACGCCGAGAACTCGCTGCGTGAACTGGCTGCCCTGGCGGAAACGGCAGGGTCGGAGGTTCTCGACGGACTCGTCCAACGCCGCATGAAACCAGACCCCGGGACCTATTTGGGATCGGGCAAGGCCCAGGAACTGCGTGACATCGTTGCCAGCACCGGCGCCGACACAGTCGTCATCGACTCCGAACTGGCACCATCCCAGCGTCGTGCACTGGAGGACATCGTCCGGGTCAAGGTCATTGACCGCACCGCGTTGATCCTGGATATCTTCGCCCAGCATGCCCAAAGCCGTGAAGGCAAGGCGCAAGTTGAACTCGCCCAACTCGAGTACCTGCTGCCCCGCCTGCGTGGCTGGGGTGAATCGATGTCACGCCAGGCAGGCGGCCGCGTGGGCACAGCTGGCGGTGGCATTGGCTCGCGCGGCCCCGGTGAGACCAAGATCGAGTTGGATCGTCGGCGCATCCGTGACCGTATGGCCAAACTCCGCCGTGAAATCAAGGGCATGAAACCAGCTCGAGAGGCCAAACGCTCGAATCGCAAACGCAACGCGGTGCCGGCGGTGGCCATCGCCGGATATACGAACGCCGGAAAGTCCTCACTGTTGAACCGGCTCACCGATGCCGGAGCGCTGGTCGAAAACGCCCTGTTCGCCACCCTCGACCCGACAGTACGGCGGACGGAAACCGAGGACGGCGTCGGATATACGATCGCGGACACCGTGGGCTTCGTTCGATCCCTGCCGACGCAGCTCGTGGAGGCCTTCCGCTCGACACTGGAGGAGATCGCCGACGCCGATCTGATCCTGCACGTGGTGGACGCCTCGCACCCGGATCCCGAGGGGCAGATCCATGCCGTTCGCCAGGTCCTCACCGAGGTCGATGCGCAGAACATCCCGGAAATCATCGTGCTGAACAAGGCAGACATCGCCGACCCGTTCGTCGTCGAACGCATCCGCCAGCGTGAAGCGAACCATGTCGTCGTCTCCGCTCGCACCGGGGGAGGCATCCCCGAGTTGCTGGAGCGCATCAGCTCCTCGATCCCGCGGCCCGATGTGGGCATGGAACTGCTCATCCCGTATGGCCGTGGCGACCTGGTGAACCGGTTGCACGGCACCGATGCCGAAATCCTCTCGACCGAACACACGGCCGAGGGTACCCGCATGTCAGTCAAGGTGCGCGGCGTACTCGCCGCGGAATTGGAGCCGTTCGTCGTCCATGGCTGAAGTACAAGACGTTGTCGCCCTGTTGGACCGCGCCGTGGAACGCATGGGCGGGCAGAGCCGCCCCGGGCAGCACGAGATGACGCGCCAGGTCGTGGAGTCCCTCGATACGGGGCGGCACCTCCTGGTTCAGGCGGGTACGGGAACGGGCAAGTCGCTGGCCTACCTGGTTCCGGCGATCGCACATGCACTGGATGCCGAAAAGCCGGTAGTGGTCTCCACCGCCACGCTGGCACTGCAGGCGCAAATTGTCGGGCGTGACCTACCCCGGTTGCTCGAAAACCTCGACGAGGAGCTGCCGCGGCGCCTTGATGTGGCATTGGCCAAGGGGCGCTCCAACTATGTCTGCAAGTACAAGCTCGGTGGCGGGTACCCCGATGAGGACGAAGGGGCCCTTTTTGCCCTGGGCGACGACGGTGCGGCTCGCCCCCTCACCGCCGGAGCCGGACCGTCATCCGCCCTGGGGCAGGAAGTCGTACGCGTCAGGGAATGGGCCGAGGAGACCGAAACGGGGGACCGGGACGATCTGGTGCCGGGGGTCAGCGAGCGAGCGTGGAGGCAGGTCTCGGTCAGCGCCATGGATTGCCTGGGGGCGCAGAAATGCCCGATGGCAGAAGAGTGCTTCAGTGAACTGGCCCGCAAGAAGGCCGGCGAAGCCGACATCGTCATCACGAACCACGCGATGCTCGCGGTGTCCGCGTTCGAGGGTCTGGCTGTACTGCCCGAATTCGACACCGTCATCATCGACGAGGCCCATGAGCTCCAGGACCGGGTCACCAGCTCCGTCACCCGGCCGCTGTCGGCAGCTCTCGTCTCCAATGCGGCCACCGCAACTCGTCGCAACTGCAAGGGCGTCGCCGTGGAGGCCCTGAGCCGTGCCGGCAAGGCCCTGGCCGACTCCCTGGACGGCGTTCCCACCGGGCTGATGCCCAAGGGGCTGAACGACGAACAACGACTGGCCGTCACCGCCGTCCGGGAAGCGGCGCGTGTCGCGCTCTCGGATTCGAAGCCGACCAACGGTGAAACCGCCGACGGCGGCCGGCAAATGGCGCGGTCGCAGCTGCTGTATCTGGTGGAGCAATGCGACCGGCTCGACGGACCGGCTGACGACCACGAAGTCATCTGGATTTCACGTCAAGGGACCTTCACCCCCGGCTCCGGCTATGCGGCCCCCGATGACTCCTCGCCGGCCACCATCAATGTGGCCCCGCTTTCGGTTGCCGGAAAGCTGCGAGAGGGGCTCTTCGACGGCCGGACCGTCGTGCTGACGTCGGCGACTCTGGCCATCGGCGCCGCCTTCGAACCCGTCGCCGGTTCCCTGGGTCTGCTCGGTGAAGGGGCGCCGGCCTGGACCGGCGTCGATGTGGGCAGTCCCTTTGACTACACGCGACAGGGCATGCTCTACGTCGCGCGCCATCTGCCCAAGCCCTCCCGCAATGTCTCGGCGGAGGCCCTGGATGAACTGGCCGACCTGATCGGCGCCTCCGGCGGGGGAGTCCTGGCTCTCTTCTCCTCACGCAGGGCAGCAGAAGAAGCCGCGGAAGCCCTGCGCCCGCGCGTGGACCCGGAGATCCTCTGCCAAGGTGAGTCGAGCATGTCCACGCTGGTCCAGCAGTTCGCGGATGAACGCGATACGTGCCTGTTCGGGACGATGACGCTCTGGCAGGGGGTCGACGTCCCTGGTCCATCGTGCCGTCTGGTGGTGATCGACCGGATCCCCTTCCCGCGCCCCGACGACCCGCTGAGCACGGCGCGTAGCCGCGACGTCGCCCGTCATGGAGGCAATGGCTTCATGGCCGTGTCGGCCTCCCATGCCGCCGTACGGCTCGCCCAAGGCGCGGGGAGGCTGATCCGTTCCACCACGGACCGCGGCGTCGTTGCGGTCTTGGACTCGCGACTGGCTACCGAACGCTATGGCAACTTCCTGCGTGCCTCCCTGCCTCCCATGTGGGCCACGACCGACAAGAACGTCGTTCTGGGCGCCTTGGCACGGATCGCAGCCAGCGACTCCTGAACGCAAGGATCCCCCGTCCTGGGAGGCAGGACAGGGGATCGGTGCTAGGAGGGCGTTCTAGATGGAACGCATCACGGAGACGACCTTCCCCATGACCGTGGCGTGGTCACCGAGGATGGGTTCGTACTGGCGGTTCTGGGGAAGCAGCCATGTATGCCCGTCCCGCTGGCGGAACGTCTTCACCGTGGCTTCGTCGTCCAGGAGGGCGGCAACGATGTCGCCGTTTTCTGCATGCTGCTGGCGCCGGACAACGACCCAGTCGCCATCGCAGATGGCCGCCTCGACCATTGAGTCTCCGCTGACCTTGAGCATGAACAGTTCACCGTGCCCGACCAGCTGCCGTGGCAATGTCATGACATCTTCCACCGACTGGTCCGCCAGGATCGGGCCGCCGGCAGCGATCCTTCCCACCAATGGGACCTTGGCCACGTCGGAGGACGAATCCAGCTCGACGATGGAAAGATGCGCTGCGCCGGTGGAGGCCGATTCCCCGGACGGACCATTCTGTGCCGTCGTGGACCCGAGACTGAGGGGCAACAGGATCTCCATCGCCCGGGGGCGCCGCGGGTCACGCCGGATGTATCCGAGCTTCTCCAGCTGACTCAACTGGTGGGTGACGCTGGACAGGCTGGCCAGTCCGACGGTATCGCCGATTTCGCGCATGGACGGCGGGTAACCCTTGTCGGCAACGGCCCGCTGGATGGTCTCCAGGATCCGCTTCTGCCGAGCAGTCAGGCCCTTGGATGCTTTTTTCGGCGTCGGATTCTCCGCTGAGCTCATGGTCCATCCCGTTCTGGTAAATCGCCGGCGTACCGGGCCTGTGCGCAATCTGTCGGATGCGGCTGATGGACTCACATCCGTTCAACCGTTGCCCCCACTCTAGGGCAGGAGACACGGTCGTTCAAAGATTTATTCGAACGTGTCTCGACAAGGTTCGTAGATAGATGCTAAAAATGTACGAGAAGTTCGAACAAGAGTTCGAAAGCGGGTGGCGGCATCCGCAATCGGTACCCGCAACGGCGGGTCGAGAGGAAGGCAAGACCATGGCTCAGATCGCTTTGACTGCCCCGGTGCTCCACATCGTTGACCGCACCGACGCACGGACCGTACGCGTCGCCCAGTCGAACGCACGGTCGCCTCGGCTGCGGCTCACCCGCCGTGGGCGGTTCCTGCTCATTGGACTGCCGGTGATGTTGGGAGCGACTGCCCTTCTGGTGCTGGCCGGGATCTTCACGGCACCCGTGATGGCCGCCGGGGCATCGGGGACCGCTCCCGTGGACGCCACGACGGTTTCCGTGATGCAGGGAGACACCGTGTGGGGCTTGGCGGCCGAGTTCGCACCGGATCGCGATCGGCAGGAAGTGGTGGCCGAGATCACCGAAATGAACGACCTGGCAGGTTCTGTCTTGGTTCCGGGGCAGCAGATCTTCGTCCCGTCGAGCCGCTGAACGCGCGAATATGACCCCCGGCCCGCCTTTGGATTCCCGCGCTGACCGACCCCCGAATTAGAATGGGCCGGTGAGTAATCAGCTGGAACGACTGGCCAAACTGCCACTGCGGGAGAACCTGCGTGGCATCGAACCCTACGGCGCACCGCAACTTGACGTCGCCGTCCTGCTGAACGTGAACGAAAACACGCATCCGCTCCCGGCCTCCGTCAGCCGCGCGATCACCGAAGATGTGGCCGCGGCGGCCGTGTCGTTGAACCGATACCCGGACCGCGAATTCACCGAACTACGCGAACGGCTCGCAGACTACCTGGGACATGGCCTGACCGCCGAGAACGTCTGGGCCGCCAACGGTTCCAATGAAGTCCTGCAGCAGATCCTCCAGGCCTTCGGGGGACCCGGTCGCAGCGTCATGAGCTTCCCGCCGACCTACTCGATGTACCCCCTGCTGGCCAGTGGTACCGACACCACCTATGTGGCCGGGCAACGGGGGACGGGCTTCGAACTGAGCGCCGCATCCGCCGCCGACCAGGTAGCCGCAGCGGCCCCGAACCTCGTGATCCTGTGCTCGCCCAACAACCCCACGGGAACGGCCCTGGGTCTGGATGTCGTGGAGGCAGTCTACGAAGCGGGCCAAGCCAGCAACGCGATCGTCATCGTCGACGAGGCCTACGCGGAGTTCGCCCTCGCAGGTACCGAATCTGCCCTCACCCTCCTACCCGGGCGTGAGCGGCTCGTGGTCACGCGGACGATGAGCAAGGCCTTTGCCCTGGCAGGCGCGCGCCTGGGCTACCTGGCAGCGGCCCCCGAGATCGCCGACGCACTTCGGCTGGTCCGCTTGCCCTACCACCTCTCCGCGGTCACGCAAGCCACGGCCAACGCGGCACTCAAACAGGTGGCCGCACTGCTGGCGACTGTCGAGGACATCAAGGTGCAGCGCGACCGCATCGTTTCCGAGCTCACCCGGATGGGGCTGGAACCAGCCGTGAGCGATTCGAATTTCGTCTTCTTCGGTGGCCTCGAGCACGCCGGCAGGACATGGCAGGGGCTGCTCGACGCCGGCGTGTTGGTCCGCGACGTCGGCATCCCGGGCCATCTGCGGGTCACTGCGGGCACCGAAGGCGAGACAACCGCCTTCCTGGAAGCCCTTGAAGCGCTGCAGTCTGCCTCGGCCCCGGCAGGGCACGCCAGCTAGACTTGACCCCGGGCGGCCTCAGCCGCCGTCCCCTCCACCCCCACCGAAGGAATGTCTGTGTCTGCAGAACTGCTCAGTGGTCGCCGCGCCCGCATGGAGCGTGCCACCAGCGAGTCCACCGTCGTCGTCGAAATCGACCTGGACGGCACGGGCGTTGCCAACATCAGCACGAGTGTCCCGTTCTACGACCACATGCTCACCGCCCTGGCCAAGCACTCGCTGATCGACATCACCGTCCAGGCCACCGGGGACACCCACATTGACGTCCACCACACCGTGGAAGACGTGGCCATCACCTTGGGCGAAGTGCTGCGCACTGCGCTGGGCAACAAGGCGGGGATCCGCCGTTTCGGGGAAGCCTCGGTTCCGCTTGACGAGGCACTGGCCCATGCGGTCGTCGACATCTCCGGGCGCCCCTACCTGGTCCACGGCGGTGAACCGGCCGGGCAGGAATACCACCTCATCGGCGGGCACTTCACCGGTTCCCTGACGCGCCACGTCTTCGAGGCGCTGACCCTGCACGCCCAGATCTGCCTGCACATGCAGGTCGTATCCGGCCGCGATCCGCACCACATCGTCGAAGCACAGTTCAAGGCGTTCGCCCGCGCGCTCCGCGAGGCGGTCGAACCCGATCCGCGGACCGGCGGAGCCATCCCCTCGACCAAGGGGGCGCTCTAGGTGGCCGGCCCCCGGATCACCGTCCTGGACTACGGCTCCGGCAACATCCGCTCCGCGGTGCGCGCACTGGAACATGTCGGTGCAGAAGTCACCCTGAGCAGCACCGCCGATGACATCAGCCAAGCCGACGGACTGGTCGTCCCCGGAGTCGGCGCCTTCGCCAGTGTCATGAAGGCACTCAAGGACGTCGGCGCCGGTCCACGCATCGGCCGCCGCATCGCCGGCGGGCGGCCGGTGCTGGGCATCTGCGTCGGACACCAGGTTTTCTTCGAGGAAGGCATCGAACACGGGATCCGCACTGCGGGATTCGGCGAATGGCCCGGGGTCGTTGAACGGCTGGAAGCCCCCGTGGTACCGCATATGGGGTGGAACACCGTGGAAGCAGCGCCCGGTTCACGGCTCTTCGCCGGCATCGAGGACGAACGCTTCTACTTCGTCCATTCCTATGCCGTGCAGAAGTGGGACTTCCCGGTGGCCCAGCCGCGCATGACGCCGCCATCGGTCACCTGGGCCGAACACGGCAGCCGCTTCATCGCGGCCGTCGAGAACGGTCCCCTGTCGGCCGTTCAATTCCATCCCGAGAAGTCCGGGGATGCCGGCGCCCAATTGCTGTCCAACTGGTTGGGAACCCTCGCCTGATGTGGAGCATCCTGTTGATGGCGCTCGGAGGAGTCCTTGCCGGAGGGGCCTTGTCGCTGCGCCAGCAGAAGGCCCACATTTCCTGGATCATCACCGCGTGGGTCCTGGCAGGCATGTCCTTGCTGGCCGCATACATCCTCACTCTCAAATAGACCACCGCCACCGGGCAGCGCCCGGAACCACCGCACCGGGACGCCCAGCCCCGACGACGACCGGAGACCCCACCATGAACCAGAACAACATCCTCGAACTTCTGCCCGCAGTCGACATTGCAGACGGCCAGGCCGTTCGGCTCGTCCAAGGCGAAGCCGGCAGCGAAACGGGCTACGGTGACCCGTTGGAGGCCGCGCTGGCCTGGCAACAGGACGGAGCCGAATGGGTGCACCTGGTGGACTTGGACGCAGCCTTCGGCCGGGGTAGCAACACCGAAGCCGTCTCGCGCATCTCCCGCGAACTCGGCATCAAGGTCGAGCTGTCCGGGGGCATCCGTGATGACGAATCCCTGGAACGGGCACTCGAGTACGGTGCCGCACGCGTGAACCTCGGAACCGCAGCCCTGGAAGCGCCGGAGTGGACGGCACGGGCGATCGCCCGGCACGGTGACAAGATCGCCGTCGGCCTCGACGTTCGTGGCACGACGCTGGCCGGTCGCGGCTGGACCAGTGAAGGCGGCAACCTGTGGGACGTCCTGTCGCGGCTGGAAGACGCCGGATGCGCCCGCTACGTGGTCACGGACGTGACCAAGGACGGCACCCTGCGCGGACCGAACATCGAACTGCTGCGCGAGATGTGCACGAAAACGAGCCGACCCGTTGTCGCCTCCGGCGGCATTTCCAACCTCGAGGATCTGCGTGCCCTGCGGGCGCTCGTTCCGGAGGGTGTCGAGGGAGCCATCGTCGGGAAGGCCCTGTACACGGGGCAGTTCACCCTGCCGGAGGCCCTGGACGTCGCGGGACGCCGGTAGCCGATGAGCGCAGACGACCAGAACCGTCCGGGCGGACCGTCACACGAGAGCGGAGACGGAACAGGCATCGGCCGCCACCTGCCGGGACATATCGAGGCGGCCCTGCGCCGGGCCGGTTCGGATGTCGACTCCGCAGGCCAGTCCTGGTCCGGTCGAGATCTTTCGGGCGAGGGGAACCCCCTGCACCAGTTCGACGCCGACGACGGCGAACCGGATTCCGCCTATGTGGCCGCCCTGGCCGCGCTGAAGGCGGGCACCGGGGACGAGCAGACGGTCCACCGGGCGCTCGCGAATGCACGCGTCTTCGTCCCCGTCGTCGCGACCCTGGCCGAGGGGGGAATCGGCGAGCACGGATTTACCGAGGACAAGGAAGCCGAGATGGCCTTGGTGACCATCAAGGCTCCCGACGGCCGACCTGCGCTTCCGGTCTTCAGCAGCGTGGAACGACTGCACGCCTGGCATGCGCAAGCCCGTCCGGTGGCCGTCTACGCCCCGCGCGCCGCACTCTCCGCCGTCGCCGAAGAAGCCCAGCTTCTCGTCATCGACCCGGGGGCGGACCTGACGTTCGTGCTGCGCCGTCCGGCCATGTGGGCGCTGGCCCAGCAGCGGCAATGGACTCCCAGCTACGCCGACGAGACCCTCCTTCCGCTCCTGCAGTCGGCCGCGGATGCAGACCCTGCCATCACGGGACTCACAGCCGCTCCCGGTCAGGGCGTCGCAGCCCGGGCCGCCGATGGCACCATCGTCGCGGGTGGAGGTCCCGGCCCCGAACTGAGGATAGAAGTAGCCGTGCGCCCCGGAACGGAACGGGAGCAGATCGCCGGTGTTCTCCAACGACTCCAACGGTCCCTGGGTGCGCACCCTGAATTTGCTGCCCGGGTCGATTCACTTGAGCTGGGGCTTCACGGCCCGGCGCGCGGCTGATTTCCGGCCTGCGGTACACACAAAAGGGAGGCCGTCGCGGGTGCGACGGCCTCCTGGAGGGCTGATGCGGGGGAGTTAGTTCACCGGTCCGGTGAATTTCTCACCCGGCCCCTGTCCTGGCGGATCCTGGATGGATGACGCCTCACGGAAGGCCAGCTGCAGGGAGCGCAGGCCATCGCGCAACGGCCCGGCGTGCTGGGAACCGACCTCGGGGGCAGCTGCTGTGATGAGCCCAGCCAAGGCGGTAATGAGCTTACGGGCCTCGTCCAGGTCCTTCAGGTCTTCGGCGTCCTCGCCTTCGGCGAGGCCGCACTTGACCGCTGCAGCACTCATCAGGTGAACGGCCGCTGTCGTGATGACTTCCACGGCCGCCACCTCAGCGATGTCGCGCACATGATTGGTCTCGCCGAACGTGGCGTCCGGATTGGTTTCAGGGGTACTCATGCTGCTAAGCTTTTCACAGACCGACTGGTTTTGTTTAGTCAGCGTGCTCGGCCCGGACGGGCAGGACATGCGGACGGAACACGGCTAGTACGCAAGTGGAGGCCTACTCCCACCCGCTGTAACCGCTCAAGGTTGCCGGGTCACTCGGATCGGAACCCTTGGTTCCATGGCACGCGAAAGCGGCCACAACCGAATCTTCAGGCCTCCAACTGCCCGGCAGCTGGAGGCCTTCTTCATGTTGCTGGTGGTTTCGGACAACGAACAGCAGGAGTTACACATCAGCGATCCACGCATTAATGATCGAATCCGCGTCCCCGAGGTGCGGCTGGTTGGACCCAATGGCGAACAGGTGGGCATCGTCCGCATTGAAGACGCGTTGCGTCTGGCCGCGGAGTCCGACCTTGATCTGGTTGAGGTGGCGCCGACGGCGAAGCCTCCCGTGTGCAAGTTGATGGACTTCGGCAAGTACAAGTACGAAGCCGCCGTCAAGGCACGCGAGGCGCGCAAGAACCAGACCAACACGGTCCTGAAGGAAGTCCGCTTCCGGCTCAAGATCGACAAGCACGACTACGAGACCAAGACGGGCCATGCCCTGCGTTTCCTCGGAGCCGGTGACAAGGTCAAGGCCATGATCCAGTTCCGCGGTCGTGAGCAGCAGCGCCCCGAAATGGGCATTCGGTTGCTCAACAAGTTCGCCGAGGACGTGGCCGCGGTCGGCGTCGTCGAGTCCAGCCCGCGTATCGATGGCCGCAACATGGTCATGGTCGTCGGACCGCTGAAGAACAAGGCGGAGGCCAAGGCCGAAGCCCGCCGCCAGGCGCAGCGTGAAACCGACAAGGCCAAGGCGACCGCCGTCAAGGAAGGCCGCGTCGACACCTCGGACGACAAGCCCGCGATGACCCAGTCCATGGGGGACAACCTCCCGGACGAGTTCAGGGCGCGTCTGGCCAAGGTGGAGGCAGACAATGCCGAGCAGGCCAAGAAGGATGCCGAACAGGCTAAGAAGGACGCCGAAGCAGCCAAGGCCGCTCCGGTAGCCGAAGCCCCGAAGGCTGCCGCTCCGAAGGCGGAAGCGCCCAAGGCAGCAGCCCCGAAGGCGGCCCCCAAGGCAGCCGAAGCAGCGCCGAAGCCCGCAGCTGCCGCCAAGCCAGCGTCCGCGCCGAAGCCCGCAGCAGCCGCCAAGCCGGCGGCGGCCCCCAAGCCTGCTGCAACGCCGAAGCCGGTGCCGAAGCCGGTGCCGAAGCCGACCGCGACGCCCAAGCCGACGCCGAAGCCAGCACCACGCAGTACCGCGAAGCCGCGCCCGGGCAAATAGCCCGCAGTGGCCCGCCCTTCGGGGCGACACAACTGACCCACGGGTTTCCAACACCGGAAACCTGAAAGATCCCCGGTCCGAACAGGGCAACGGGAGCACGTAAGGAGAACGGCGGATATGCCGAAGTTCAAGACCCACAGCGGCGCCAAGAAGCGCTTCAAGCTCACCGGTAGCGGCAAGCTCAAGCGCCAGCAGGCCAACCGCCGCCACTACCTGGAGCACAAGCCCTCCAGCCTCAAGCGCCAGCTCAAGGGCGACCTGATCGTTGCCAAGGCGGACACCAAGACCATCAAGCGGATGCTGGGCCTCTAAGCAATCGCATCGGGAACCCCGGTTCCCACCCATCCATGGAGTTCCCCGGGCTGGTTGCCGTCACCACGGCACACCGCGGGCTAGATATTAAGGAGTACACACGTGGCACGTGTGAAGCGGGCGGTCAACGCCCACAAGAAGCGTCGGGTCGTTCTCGAGCGGGCCAAGGGCTACCGCGGTCAGCGTTCGCGCCTGTACCGCAAGGCCAAGGAGCAGCTGCTCCACTCGTTCGTCTACAGCTACGGCGACCGCCGCAAGCGCAAGGGCGACTTCCGTCGCCTGTGGATCCAGCGCATCAACGCTGCCTCCCGCGCCAACGGCCTGACCTACAACCGCCTGATCCAGGGCCTGAAGGCCGCTGAGGTCGAGGTTGACCGCCGCATGCTCTCCGAGCTGGCCATCTCCGACGCCAACGCCTTCAGCGCGCTCGTCAAGATCGCCAAGGACGCCCTGCCGGCCGACGTCAACGCCCCGGCGACGAAGTCCGCCCCGAAGGCCGCCGCCGCACCGGCCGCCAAGAAGGCAGCAGCTCCCAAGGCCGCCAAGTCCACCGAGGGCGAAGGCGTTGTCAAGGCCGTCGACGGTGAGGACGCTCCCGAGGGCTACGTCATCAAGGGCAACCAGTCCATGAAGTACCACGTACCGGGCTCGACCTGGTACGAGCAGACCCAGCCGGAGTTCTGGTTCAACTCGGTCGAGGCCGCCAAGGCCGCCGGCTTCGAGCCGGCTGGTGGCGAATCCCGCCAACAGTTCTCCAAGTAGCCAACGCTGCTCCACGGGCTGCAGCCCGTGCGGCGAGGGACGGAATCCCACCGGGATTCCGTCCCCTCCGCCGTTTAACCACCCACACGCCCACCCCGATAGGGTTCATTCCATGAACGCAGCGCACGTCCCAGCAGCAGAGATGGACAACCCGCGCGCCGAGCGGGTCAAGGATGTCGCCCGGTTGGCGACCCGTTCCGGCCGGGCCAAGCGTGGCGCCTTCCTGGCCGAAGGCCCGCAAGCGGTCCGCGAGGCATTGCGCGCCCACGACGAAGCGGTGGCCACGCACCGGCAACCCGTGGTCCTGGAGGTCTACGCGACGGCCGAGGCGCTTCAACGACATCCGGACCTGGCCGGCCATCGCGAGCGTGTCAGGCGGTACACGGCGACCGGTGAGGTCCTGGCCGCCATGGCCGATACGGTCACACCCCAGGGCATCATCGCCGTCTGCCGCATCCCCGAACCGACGCTGGACGCCGTCCTGGGGGCCCGGCCGCGACTGGTCGCAGTCCTCTGCCGTGTCCAGGATCCTGGCAACGCCGGAACCATTCTCCGCGCCGCCGACGCGGCCGGAGCCGACGCGATCGTGCTGACCACCGGCAGCGTTGACATCTACAACCCCAAGGCCGTGCGATCCACCGTCGGATCGGTCTTTCACCTGCCGATCGTGGCCGGCGTGGCCTTCCCGGAACTGGTGGAAAAGGCAACGGCTGCGGGAGTCCAGCTGTTGGCGGCCGACGGCTATGGTTCCGTGGATCTCGATGCCCTGCAGGACGACAGCGCCGCCCGCCGGGCCGGAACCCCCGAGGCGCCCACCGATGCCCCGCGGTTGGAGGATGCCACGGCGTGGCTGTTCGGCAACGAGGCCCAGGGTCTGGACGCCGGCGAACTCGCTGCGGCAGGTCACCGTGTGGCGGTGCCGTTGTACGGGGTTGCGGAATCGTTGAACGTCGGAACCGCCGCCACCGTCTGCCTGTATGCCTCGGCCCGCGCCCAGCGGCGGTCCCGCTGACCCGCCACTTTCCCGCCAGCCCGGAAGTGGGCGATGGCGTAGTAGCGTGTGCGTAGACGAATCCCCACGGCGCGTGCGCGCCACGACAGAGGCGGAGAACATGGCATCATCCGGTGGGAACACGGCAGTCATCGCGGCACTGGCGGCGAATCTGACGATTGCCCTGTTCAAGTTCGTGGCCTGGTTGCTGACCCAGTCCTCCTCGATGCTGGCCGAGGCGATCCACTCGGTGGCCGACTCGGGGAACCAGGTGCTGCTGCTCGTCGGCGGCAAGCGCTCCAAGCGCCAGGCCAGCGCGGAGCATCCCTTTGGCTTCGGCAGGGAACGATACATCTACGCGTTCATCGTCTCCATCATCCTGTTCAGCGTCGGCGGGCTGTTCGCCCTGTACGAGGCCTACGAGAAGTTCAAGGATCCGCACGGCATCGAGGGCCGCTGGTGGTGGGTCCCCGTCGCGGTCCTCGTTGGCGCCATGATCGCCGAGGGGCTGTCCTTCCGCACGGCCATCCACGAATCCAACGCAGTGCGCGGAACCACCGGCTGGGTGCAGTTCGTGCGCCGGGCCAAGTCCCCGGAGCTGCCGGTCATCCTGTTGGAGGATCTGGGGGCGTTGGTCGGCCTGTTCTTCGCGCTGCTGGGGGTCTGCCTGACACTGCTGACCGGAAACGGGATCTTCGATGCCCTGGGCACGGCGATGATCGGCCTGCTGCTGGTGTGCATCGCGATCGTGCTCGCCATCGAGACGAAATCGCTGCTGCTCGGTGAATCCGCATCCCGGGAGAACGTCGCCCGCATCGAATCGGCCATCACCGCCTCCGGCACCCCGATCATCCACCTGAAGACCCTGCACTTGGGGCCCGAGGAGATCCTCGTGGCCGCCAAGATCGGCATCTCCGCCGGCGCCAGTGGCGAGCAGATCGCGTCCGCCATCGACGAGGCCGAGGCCGGAATCCGGGCCGCCGTCCCCACCGCCACGGTGATCTACCTCGAACCCGATATTCCCCGCAGCGGGTCTGCTGCCGCCCAGGCCACCGGGACGCTACCCGCCACGGAGTCCGGGCAAACGACAGGGAACGACGGCGGTGTCCAGCAGTGAGCGGGCTGAAGCAGATCGTTGGTGCGGCCCTGGTGGACTCGCTGGAGGCCCCGACGCGGTTGCTTGCCGCCCGGCGCACCAGCCCGCCGGCGCTGGCTGGAATGTGGGAATTCCCCGGGGGAAAGGTCGAGCCGGGCGAATCGTGCGAGGCGGGACTCCTGCGTGAACTGCACGAGGAACTGGGGATCACCGCCCGGCTGGGTGAGGAGGTCGCCGGCCCGATCGACCAGGGCTGGAAGCTGTCCGGGCCGGCAGCAATGCGCGTGTGGCTGGCCACCGTCAGTTCGGGGGAGCCGGCACCGCTGGAGGACCACGATGCATTGCGGTGGGTGGACCTGGCGGGCGAGGACATCGGCAGGCTCAACTGGATCCCCGCCGACCTGCCCATCGTCGCCGCCATCGTGGACCGTGCCACGGCAACGCGCCAGATGACGGGAGGCACCCGTTGATCCTGCTGACCGGTTTCGAACCCTTCGGCGGGGATACGGAGAACCCCTCCATCGTGGCGGCACGGAGTGCTGCGGAGGAATTGAACCGGTCGGGCCGCCCGGCCGTGGCCGTGGAACTTCCCTGTGTCTTCGCCACCGCCCCGCACGCCCTGCGGGAGGCCCTGCGGACCCATCAACCCGAACTGGTGGTCTGCACCGGCCTGAGCGCCCGGGCAGCATCCCTGACGCTGGAACGGGCCGCCTTGAACGTCATCGACGCGCGGATCCCCGACAACTCAGGTGCCCAGCCCGTCGACGTGCCCGTCGTCCCCGGAGGCCCCGCTGCCTACTTCACGACCCTGCCCATCAAGCGGGCGTTGGCCGCGCTGCGGGCCGAGGGCCTGCCGGCAGTGGTTTCCCAGAGCGCCGGCACCTTTGCCTGCAACCAGGTGTTCTACGCGCTGATGCACGAGTTGGCCGCCGGCACCGTACGGGGCGGATTCGTCCATGTTCCCCCGACCGGGCCCGGGAGCGCCGATCCGGAAGCGCTGGTGCGGGCACTGCTCGTCGTCGTCCGCGAGGCGCTGGACCCGGCAGCGGACGTCAGCCTCGGCGCCGGGGCACTGGCCTGAGCCCGCGGAGAAGATCGGCGAAGGAACGTCCGGGCCGCTCGACATAGCCCCCGGCCGCCAGACCCGCCTGGCGTTCGAAGGGGTTCCGCGAGGCCGGATCGCCGGTCCGGCACCATGAATACCCGCAGGCTCCGGCATACAGGACCAGGAACGGCAGGCCCAGGCACCACGCGTACTGGGTGCAGTGGCGTTCCTCGTGGGCGAGCAGGCCGGGGAAGTGTTCCGGCTCCGCCAACGCCGGCCGGAACAGGATCACGTTGCCGACGGTGAAGGCACCGGCCACCGGCCAGCGTGGACGGTAGCCGAGGGCGAAATGCAGTCCGCGTCCGCCGTCGACCACTTCGCATCCGGTGGCCCGGGCGAGGATCAGGCCACTTGGCGTGGAGAGGTTCACCCAATTCGCCACCGCCCGGACGCGCGGCCAGTTCACCTCAGCTCCCGGCCCGCTGGACCCCGGTGAGGAAGTCGGCGACCAGTGGGCCCGCGGTTTGGGCCCCGCCATTGCCTTCCGCCACGAAGGCAGCCACGGCCAGATCGCCCTGGATGGCGATCACCCAGGCATGGGCGTTGTGGTCGGCATCGTATTCCGCGGTGCCCGATTTGCCGTAGACGGTGGGACCCGGGACGCCCTGCAGGTCGACCAGCGTTCCGTGGGTGACGGTGCCTGCCATCATCTTCTTCAGTTCGGCGGCTTCGCTGGAGGCCAGCTTCGTCGGCGGTGCCGGGGCAGGGTCCGTCTTCGGGGTGGCGATCAGGTGCGGGGAGACCGTCTGGCCGGCGGCGACGGACGCGGCGACGGTTGCCATGCCCAGCGGGGAGGTCTCCACGACGCCCTGGCCGATGCCGTTCGCCGCCAAGGTGGTGCCGGTTGAATCGTCGGGAATCGACCCGAGGAATGCCGGTGCGCCGACGGAGGGCTTCGCATTCAACCCGAGGGAGGCGCCCGCCTCGGTGAGCTGGCTGGCCTTCATCGAGGAGGCGCCCTTGACGAAGACCGTGTTGCAGGATTGGGCGATGGCCTCCGAGAGCGGGATCGTGCCCAGTTTGGCGGCGGGGTAGCCGTCGTAGTTCTTGAACTCCTTGCCGTCAATGGTCAGCTTCGCCGGGCACTTGACCTGGCTGGCGGGGGTGTCCCCGTCGCGGAGCATGGCCAGCGCGGTGATGACCTTGAACGTGGACCCGGGGGCGTACTTGCCGAGCATCGCGGTGTTCAGCCCCCGGTCCGCGGGGCCGGAGGCTGCCGCGAGGATGGACCCGTCGGAGGGGCGGATGGCCACCAGGGCAGAGGCCGGGTCCACGCTGGTGAGCAGCTTTTCAGCCAGCTTTTGCTTCGCCGAGTCCAGGGTGACCACGATGTTCTTCCCGTCGACCGGTTTCCGGGAAAACAAGGGGCTCACCACGTGGTGCGAGGCATCGTAGAGATCCACCGAATAGCCGGTCGTCCCGGCCAGCCGGTCGTTGTACTGGGCCTGCAATCCGGAGAGCCCGACGACGTCTCCTGCCTTGACCTTGCCCTCGGACTGCTTCACGATCTCGGCGGTGGCATCCCCGACGCTGCCCAGGATCGGCCGGGCAAAGGTCCGGGTGGGGGCCAACGGCTCCGTGTCGGGGATGGCCCGGCCGCCGGGAATCGCCTCGATCTTGGCATCGGTCGCGGTTCGCTGGGCGTTGTCGCGCAGGGTGATGGCCTCCACGAACGCCTTGTCGCCGGCCCCCTTGACCCTGGCGGCATAGGCCGCGGCGTCGATGTCGACGAGCTTGGCGAGCTTCTTGGCAGCGCTGGCCGCCTGACCGGCGTCGAGCCGGGTCTTGTCGATGCCGATGTGCACCACGGGGCGGTCCTTGACCAGGGCCTCCTTGTCGGTGCCGCGGATCTGGCCGCGGGCCGCCTTGCTGGTCTTCAGGGCCACATACTGGCCGGCCTCCAGCCCGGGCAAGGCGATGGAGGGGTCATAGTCGACCTTCCACGACGAGGACTCCTGGTCGTAGGAGAGCTGGGCCGTGCTGGTGTAGCTCCAGTCGACATCCGTGTCATCGATGTCCCAGACCGTTTTCAGCTTCGCCGTGGCGGTGGGGGAGTCCTCCTCCCCGGAGGACTGGACGGATTGGACCGAGGTGGTGTGCTTGATGTCCTTCAGCGGGGCAAACGCCGTGGAGAGCTCGGAGGACGCGGTGGAGGCGTCTTCCCCGTTCAACGCGACGGCGGAGAGGTCGAATCCGTCCAGGGCGTGGGCGAGTGATTCGGCGGTGGGTCCGGGGTCCGGCACCTGCGCGGAGCACGCGGACAAGCCCCCCAGGGCCAGCGTGGACAGGACGGTCGTCAGCGCCAGGCGCCGGGCTACATGCATGGTGATCATTATTGCCGGGGTGTGGAGCCGATCACAAGGCGGGGCATATCCGCAGGTCGCGCGCGGGTCACCGGACTGCAGACACACGTTCGGGCCGCTGGCGTCGAACTACTAGACTGGGGCACAGCAACAGGACCACACCGCGATTGTGAAAAGGGCTGTACACCCCCATGTCTGAACCCACGCCACCGAACGGTGGAAGAACCGAGGCCGCGCCAGCGGTCCCCCATCCCACCGACGAGCCGGCCGTCCAGGCTGCCGTCGACGCGGCGTTGGCAGCCATTGCCGCTGCCGGCGACCTGGACGCCCTGAAGGCGGCACGTCTGGCCCACACGGGGGAGAAGTCCCCGTTGTCGTTGGCCAACCGCGAGATCGGCCGGCTGGACAAGGCCGAGAAGGCCACAGCCGGAAAGCTGATGGGCGCTGCCCGTGGCCGCGTGAACAAGGAACTGGCCGCGCGCACCACGGTGCTGGAGGAGGAACATGCGGCCCGCATCCTCGTGGAGGAGGCCGTCGATGTCACGGCGGCCCCGCACCGTCGTCGTGCCGGTGCCCGGCACCCGCTCTCCTCCCTGTCCGAGCGCGTGGGCGACATCTTCGTGGGCATGGGCTGGGAGATCGCCGAGGGCCCGGAGGTCGAATCCGAATGGTTCAACTTCGACGCCCTGAACTTCGCCCCGGACCACCCGGCCCGGGAAATGCAGGACACGTTCTTCGTCGATCCGCCCGAGGCGCACCTGGTGCTGCGCACCCACACCTCCCCGGTGCAGATGCGTTCGCTGCTGGAGCGCGACCTGCCCGTCTACGTGTTGTGCCCGGGCAAGACGTTCCGCACCGATGAGCTCGACGCCACCCACACCCCGGTCTTCCACCAGTTCGAGGGCCTGGCCGTGGACAAGGGCCTGACCATGGCCGACCTGCGCGGCACGCTGGAGCACTTCGCCCGGCAGATGTTCGGTGCCGAGGCCGCCATCCGGCTGCGCCCGAACTACTTCCCCTTCACCGAGCCCTCGGCCGAGATGGACATCTTCCACCCCGGCGCCAAGGGCGGCCCCGCATGGATCGAGTGGGGTGGCTGCGGGATGGTGCACCCCAACGTGTTGCGCGCCGCGGGCGTGGACCCGGAGGTCTATTCCGGTTTCGCCTTCGGCATGGGCATCGAGCGCACGCTCATGTTCCGCAACGACGTCCCCGACATGCGCGACATGATCGAGGGCGACATCCGCTTCAGCGAACACTTCGGGATGGAGATCTAGACATGCGCATTCCCCTGTCCTGGTTGCGCGAATACGCGCAGGTACCGGCCGACGCCACGGCCGAAGACGTCATGGCCGACCTGGTGAAGGTCGGCCTCGAGGAGGAGGACGTCCACCGCCCCACCGATTCGATTTCCGGGCCCATCGTGGTGGGCCAGGTCCTCTCGCTGGTCAAGGAACCCCAGTCCAACGGCAAGACCATCAACTGGTGCCAGGTCCGTGTGGTGCCCGAGGGCCAGCAGCAGACCCTCACGCATGAGGGCATCGACCCCTCCGGCGTGCAGGGCATCGTCTGCGGTGCCCACAACTTCGTCGAGGGCGACAAGGTGGTGGTGACCCTGCCCGGCGCGGTGCTGCCCGGGGACTTCGCGATCTCCGCCCGCAAGACGTACGGCCACCTCTCGGCGGGCATGATCGCCTCGGTCCGCGAACTCGGCATCGGCGATGACCACGACGGCATCCTGGTCCTGTCCACCCTGGGCCTGGATCCCGAGGTCGGCTCCGACGCGATGGAACTGCTGGGCCTGTACGACCAGGCGGCGGAAATCAACGTCACCCCGGACCGCAGCTACTGCTTCTCGATCCGCGGGGTGGCCCGCGAGTACGCGCACGCCACCGGCACCTCCTTCACCGACCCGGCGGCCGGGATCACCGTGCCCGCCGCCTCCGGTCCCGGCTACCCGGTACGGATCGCCGACGACGCGGGAGCCTACGCCGCGCCGGGCTGCGACCGCTTCGTCGCCCGCACCGTCACCGGCGTGGACGCCTCCCGCCCGACCCCGCCGTGGATGGCCTCGCGCCTGCGGCTGGCCGGGATGCGCTCCATCTCGCTGGTCGTGGACATCTCCAACTACGTCATGCTCGAACTCGGCCAACCCCTGCACTTCTACGACGCCGACGCCCTGCGCGGGGACATCGTGGTGCGCCGCGCCACCGCCGGGGAGCAGCTGCAGACCCTGGACGAGAAGGTCCGCACCCTGCACGAACAGGACGTCGTCATCGCCGATGACCGCGGCCCCATCGGCGTCGCCGGTGTCATGGGCGGTGCCGAGACCGAGGTCTCCTCCAGCACGACGACGGTGCTCATCGAGGCCGCCCACTTCAGCCCGGTGGCCATCGCCCGGTCCCGGCGCCGGCACAAACTGCCCTCCGAGGCGTCCAAGCGCTTCGAACGCGGCGTGGACTGGGAGGTCGCCGACGAGGCAGCCCAGCGTGCAGTGGACCTGCTGGTGGAGCTGGCCGGCGGCACCGCCGAGGACACGGCCACCGATGTGGGCACCCGCCCCGAGCCAGCGGTGATCGACCTGCCGGAGGGGTACGCCTCCCGCCTGATCGGCGTCGACTACACCGCCGAACAGGTCCGCACCGCACTCGAGGACCTGGGTGCCACGGTGGCCGAGGTCCCGGGCGCGCTGCGTGTCACCGCCCCGTCCTGGCGGCCGGACCTGCGCATCCGCGAGGACCTGGTCGAGGAAATCGCCCGGCTCAACGGATACGAGCAGATCCCCTCGACCCTTCCGGTGGCCCCTCCGGGCCGCGGGCTCACCCGGGTCCAGCAGCAGCGCCGCCGCGTGCTGCAGGGCCTGGCCGACGCCGGCCTCACCGAGGTCCTCAGCTACCCGTTCGTCTCCGCGACGCAGAACAACACGTTCGGCACCGCCACCGCGGGCGAGGAGGTGGCCGCTGTGAAGCTGGCCAACCCGCTGTCGGCCGAATTCGGGTTCCTGCGCACCAGCATCCTGCCCGGCCTGCTGGACACCGCACGCCGCAACCTCTCCCGCGGGTTCCGCGACCTGGCCCTCTACGAGGCAGGACTGGTGTACCTACCCGGCGACGGGGCGCTCGGCAGCGCCGAGATCCCCCCGCTGGGCGTCCGCCCGACGGACGAGGTCCTGGACGGGCTCGACGCCGGCCTGCCGCACCAGCCGCAGCACATTGGTGCGGTGCTCTTCGGCCACGACTCGGCCCCCGCAGCCGGCTCCACGCCGCAGCCGTATGACTGGTCCTCGGCGCTGGACGTCGCGCGGCTGATCGGGGACATGCTCGGCGTCGAGCTGGTCATCGCCCAGGGAAGCCACCAGGCGTTCCACCCGGGACGCACAGCTGCCCTGTCGCTGCGCACCGGCGAACACGTCGGCCATGCCGGCGAACTCCACCCGAAGCTCCTCGCGGAACTGGACCTGCCGGCCCGCACCGTCGCGATGGAGATCAACGCCGACGCCCTGTTCGAGGCGGCAGCGGATCTGGTGGTCGCCCGGCCGCTGTCGACCTACCCGCTCTCCACCCAGGACGTGGCCCTGGTCGTGGACCGCGACGTGGTGGCCGGGGACGTGCTGGAAACCCTGCGCCTGGGTGCCGGCGAACTGCTGGAGGACGTCGCCTTGTTCGACGTCTACCAGGGCCCCGGCATCGAGGAGGGCAAGAAGTCGCTGGCGTTCGGGCTGCGCTTCCGCGCCGCCGACCGGACCCTGACGGCCGACGAGGCCTCTGCGTCCCGGGCAGCCGCAGTGGCAGCAGCCGCCGAGAAGTTCGGCGCCGTCCAGCGCTGACGCGCACCCGGTACGACGAAGGGGCAGGAACCACCCAGCGGGGTTCCTGCCCCGTTTTGCGTGGACCGGGCCGGCTCGGCCGGCTTAGGCGTTGGGTGGATCCGACAGGTCGGCGATCGTGGCGTCGAGGGCGGCCAGGGCAGCGTTGGCGTCAACCGTCAAGCCCACCCCGTGGGCGCCGCCGCCGATGGAGATCCTCCGCCCCGTCATCCCGCGATCCGCGTAGACCGGCAGGACGCGGGCCGCACCGAACGGGGTGATCGTCCCGCGCTCGTACCCGGTGACGTCCTTGGCCTCCGCGGCGTCGGGCATGGAGACGCGGTTGGTGCCCAGCACTGCCCGCAGTTTGGGCCAGGAGAACTTCCGGTCCCCGGCCACCAGCACGAACACGTAGTCGTCATCGCTGCGGCGGACCACCAGCGTCTTGACCAAGTCCCGTGGTTCGATGCCCCGGGCCGCAGCGGCCTCCGCCAGGTTGGAAACCCGACCGTGCCGGGTCACCGCGACCTCGAGTCCCAGGGCGCGGGCCGCAGTGGCGGCGGGCGCATCCTGGTCGGCGTCGGAGACGGGCGCCGCAGCGGGCGCATCGGATCCGGTGGGAAGCGCCTCACCGGTTGTCGCACCGTCGGCCAACCGGTAGGCCGAACCATCGGGGGAGCGGGAGACCAGATTCGCATCAACCAGGTAGCGGCGCAGCGCAGCCGGGTCGTCGGTGAGCTGGCCGAGCCGACCGGTGATCTCCGGCTCGGTGAGGACGTCGCGAAGGGACAGCGCCCGACGCGCCGCCCAGTCCAGCAGCTGCGCACGCTGGGCGGGCTTCGCCGGGAAGGTGTGGATGCGGCCATCGCGGACGAACCGGTCCACCACCTCCTCGCCCGAGCTGGGGCGTGCCGTGGCGGACGGGGCGGAGAGCAGGCTGCGCAGGCCGGAGGCGTCGACGCGCCATTCGCCGTCGTCGTCGACTGCCAGCAGACCGGCGGAGGCCAGCTGCGCCAGTCCCTTCTCTCGGCGCCGGGCCGGGACCGTGGCGTCGCCGCGTCGTGCCTCGTCGGCGATGACCTCGGCCAGCAGCAGGCGTTGTTCGGCGTTGGCGAGGGCCGCGATCACCGGCCGCCAGCTCTCGGCGGCAGGCTCAGCCATCCTGACCGCCGGGAACCAGGATGACCTTGCCGGTGGTGGCCCGCGATTCCAGGGCCCCGTGGGCCGCGCCGGCGTCCTCGAGGGCGAAGCGCTCGCCGATCGCCACCTTCAGTTGGCCGTCCGCGACGAGGCCAAAGATCTCGTCGCCGCGCCGGCGGCGTTCGTCGACGTCCAGCAGGAAGTCGTTGAGTTTTGGCCGGGTGACCGTCAGCGAACCGTGGGCGTTGAGCTGCTGCAGGTCGAAGGGCGGCACCTGCCCGGAGGCCCCGCCGAAGAGGACGAGCGTCCCGCGGATCCGCAGTGCGTCCAGCGAGTCCTCGAAGGTGTCCTTCCCGATCCCGTCGTAGACGACGTCGACGCCGCGGCCGCCGGTGAGCTCGCGGACGCGGTCCGGGACCTCGTCGTAGGCGAGCACGTGGTCGGCGCCGGCTGCCCGGGCGATCGCTGCCTTCTCCGGGGTGGACGTGGTCGTGATGACCGTGGCGCCGCGCAGCTTGAGCAGTTGGATGAGCAGCTGGCCCACGCCGCCGGCGCCGGCATAGGTGAGCACCGTGTCCCCGGGCCGGACCCGGTAGCTGTCGTTGACGAGGTAGTGCGCTGTCAATCCCTGCAGCGGCAGCGCGGCGGCCGTCTCGTCGTCGACCCCGTCGGGGACCGGCAGGGCCTTGTCGGCGTCGAGCAGCATGTACTGGGCGTAGCTGCCCACGGCCTGGGAACTGGCGACCCGGTCGCCCACCGAAAAGCCGTGGACGTCGGAACCGGTCTCCTCGACGGTTCCCGCACCCTCGGAGCCGGGAACCAGCGGATATTTCACCGGGTACACCCCGGAGCGTTGGTACGTCTCGATGAAGTTCACGCCGGCGGCGGCCACCCTGACCAGGAGTTGGCCGGGGCCGGGGGCCGGACGGTCGACCTCGACGCGTTCGAAGACGTCGGGGCCACCGGCGTGGGGGACCTGGAGGGCGTATGGCATGCTGGGACTCCTTCAGACGGGGTGTTCAGTTCACTGTATTCCGTCCCCGGGTCGGAGCGGACCATCCGCATCCTCCCGATGACCGGGTGAATAATTATTAGCCATGGTGCATAAGTTCGTTGTAGGGTGGCTTCATGAGTATTTCGGTAGCCGTTTCCGGGGCCAGTGGATATGCCGGCGGCGAGGTGCTGCGGCTGCTGGCCCACCACCCCGACGTCACGATCGGGGCCATCACCGCGCACAGCAACGCCGGCCAGCGGCTGGGCTCCCTGCAGCCGCACCTGCACGCGCTCGCCGACCGCACCCTCGTGGACACCACCGCCGAGAACCTCGCAGGGCACGACGTCGTCTTCCTGGCACTGCCGCACGGGACCAGCGCCGCGCTCGCCGCCCAGCTGCAGGCGGACACGCTGGTCATCGACGCAGGGGCGGACCACCGGCTCGAATCACCTGGGGCCTGGGAGAAGTTCTACGGGGGAGACCATGCCGGACACTGGCCCTACGGGCTGCCCGAACTGCCCGGCCACCGGGACAAGCTGCGCGGGGCCAAGCGCATCGCCGTCCCCGGCTGCTACCCGACCTCGGCCCAACTGGCCCTGGTCCCCGGGTTCACCGCCGGGCTGCTGGAACCCCACGACGTCGTCATCGTCTCAGCCTCCGGGACCTCCGGGGCCGGCAAGTCGATGAAACCGCACCTGCTCGGCTCCGAGGTCATGGGCGGGATGAGCCCCTACGGCGTCGGCGGCGGACACCGCCACACCCCCGAAATGGAGCAGGGCTTCGGTGCCGCAGCCGGCGAACCCGTCTCGGTCTCCTTCACCCCCACCCTGGCGCCCATGGCCCGCGGCATCCTGGCCACCGCCACCGCGCGGGTCACCCCCGGCGCCGACGCGGCAACCCTGCGCGCTGCCTGGGAGGCCGCGTACGCCGATGAGCCGTTTGTGCACCTTCTGCCGGAGGGCCAGTGGCCGTCCACGAAGGCCGTCCAGGGCTCCAACCACGCCACGCTGCAACTGGCGTTCGACGAACATGCGGGGCGCGTGATCGTGGTCTGCGCCATCGACAACCTCGTCAAGGGCACCGCCGGCGGCGCCGTGCAGTCCATGAACATCGCCCTGGGCCTGCCCGAAACCCGCGGACTCGAACTGGAAGGCATCGCACCATGAGCACCCCCACCACCGAACCCGCAGCCCCGGGCCCGATCGGCGTCACCGCCGCCGCGGGATTCCGCGCCGCCGGCGCCACGGCAGGGCTGAAGGCCTCCGGCAAGCCCGACGTCGCGCTGGTCCTCAACGACGGGCCGCTGAAGCACGCCGCAGCGGTCTTCACCTCCAACCGCGTCGCGGCGGCCCCGGTGCACTGGTCGCGCCAGGCGGTCTCCGACGGCCGGGCCGACGCCGTCTTCCTGAACTCCGGGGGAGCGAACGCCTGCACCGGGGCCGAGGGCTTCCAGAACACGCACGCCACCGCCGAGGCGACCGCCGAGGCACTGGGCCTCAGCGCCGGCGACGTCCTGGTCTGCTCCACCGGCCTGATTGGCGAACAACTGCCCATGGACAAGATCCACGCGGGCATCGCCACGCTCTCCGGGGCACTGGCCGGGGCGGCAGGGAACGACGGCGGTGCTGCCGCGGCCACCGCGATCATGACCACCGACACCGTGCCCAAGCAGGCAGGCTTCGCCGGAGACGGCTACGTCATCGGCGGCATGGCCAAGGGGGCCGGCATGCTGGCACCGGGCCTGGCCACCATGCTGGTGGTCCTCACCACCGACGCCGACCTCGCCCCGGCGGACCTGGACGCCGCGCTGCGGGCAGCCACCCGGGTCAGCTTCGACCGCGCCGACTCCGATGGCTGCATGTCCACAAACGACACGGTCATCCTGATGGCCTCCGGTGCCTCGGGGGTCCGGCCGGACCTGGACGAATTCACCGACGGGCTGGCAGAGATGTGCACCGACCTGGCCCGCCAGCTCATTGCCGATGCCGAGGGTGCCGCGCACGAGATCAGCATCCGGGCGTTCAACGCCGCCACCGTGGCCGACGCCGAGGAAGTGGCCCGGGCGGTGGCCCGCTCCAACCTGTTCAAGACCGCGATCTTCGGCCAGGACCCGAACTGGGGGCGTGTGCTCTCCGCCGTCGGGACCACCGGCGCCGCCTTCGAACCGGACGCGCTGGACGTGGCGATCAACCAGGTCCAGGTCTGCCGGGCCGGGTGCATCGGCGATGACCGCTCGCTGGTGGACCTCTCGGGCCGCCAGGTCCTGGTGGAGATCGACCTCCATGCAGGGGATGCCGAGGCCACCATCTGGACCAACGACCTCACCCACGACTACGTGCACGAGAATTCCGCCTACTCCAGCTAGGACGCTGCCGACCATGAACAACCCCACACCCGCCGCGCCCACGGAGTCGCTCTCCGGGGATGCCTGGGAGACCGCGCACCGCAAGGCCGAGGCGCTGATCGAGGCGCTGCCCTGGATCCAGCACTTCGCCGGAACCACGATGGTCATCAAGTACGGCGGCAACGCCATGGTCAACGACGAGCTCCGCCGGGCCTTCGCCGAGGACATTGTCTTCCTGCACCACGTGGGCATCCACCCCGTCGTCGTCCATGGGGGAGGACCGCAGATCAGTTCCATGCTCGAACGCCTGGGCATCGAATCGGAATTCCGCGGCGGGCTGCGCGTGACGACCCCGGAGGCCATGGACGTGGTGCGCATGGTCCTGACCGGTCAGGTCGGCCGCGAACTCGTCGGGCTGGTCAACTCCCACGGACCCTACGCCGTGGGGCTCTCCGGCGAGGACGGGGCCCTGCTCCAGGCGGTGCGCACCGGGACCGTCGTGGACGGGGAAGCCGTGGACCTCGGCCTGGTCGGGGAGGTCACCGGAGTCGAACCCCGCGCCGTCGTGGACCTGCTGGCCGCCGGCCGCATCCCGGTGATCTCCACGATCGCCCCGGAGGTCGACGACGACGGCGAACCCACCGGCCAGGTGCTCAACGTCAACGCCGATACCGCAGCCGCAGCAGTGGCCTCCGCGCTCGGAGCCTCGAAGCTCGTCATCCTCACCGACGTCGAGGGCCTCTATTCGGACTGGCCCGACCGCTCCTCGCTGGTGTCCTCGCTGACCGTGGCCGAACTGCGGCGGATGATGCCCCGGCTGGAATCGGGGATGATCCCCAAAATGGAAGCCTGCCTGAAGGCCGTCGAGGACGGCGTCGAACGCGCGCACATCGTCGATGGACGCCAACCCCATTCGATGCTGCTGGAGGTCTTCACCTCCGCAGGCGTCGGCACCCAAGTGGTCCCGGAGGAACAACCATGAACGAAAACCCGGCCCCCACACCGGCCCCGTCCGCCGAACAGAGCGCCGAACTCGCCGGCCTGCAGGGTCTGCACTCGGCAGAACTGACCGAGCGCTACAACGCCTCGCTGATGGGGGTCTTCGGCACACCGCAGCGGGTCCTGGTCCGCGGGTCCGGCTGCGTGGTCTGGGACGCCGACGGCCGCGAATACCTGGACCTGCTCGGTGGCATCGCCGTCAACGCGCTGGGCCACGCCCACCCGTTCCTGACCTCGGTGGTCTCCAGCCAGCTGGCCACACTGGGCCACGTCTCCAACTTCTTCACCAGCCCCACCCAGATCGCCCTCGCCGAAAAGCTGCTGGACCTCGCCCGGGCACCGAAGGGCTCCAAGGTCTTCTTTGCCAACTCCGGCACCGAGGCCAACGAGGCGGCCTTCAAATTGGCCCGGCGCAACGACGGGGCAGGAACCCCCACCCCGCGCCGTCGCATCATCGCCCTCGAGAACGCCTTCCACGGCCGCTCCATGGGGGCCCTCGCGCTGACCTGGAAGCAGGCCTACCGCGAACCCTTCGAGCCATTGCCCGGGGGAGTGGAATGGGTTCCCGCAGGCGACGAGGAGGCCCTGCGCGCGGCAGTGGATGAAAGCGTTGCAGCGGTCTTCATCGAGCCGATCCAGGGGGAGGCCGGCGTGCGCGGATACCCTGCGGGCTACCTGCGGGCAGCCCGCGAGATCACCCGGGCCGCGGGGGCACTGCTCATCATCGACGAGGTCCAGACCGGCATCGGACGCACCGGCACCTGGTTCGCCTCCGAAGGCATCGAACCCGACGCCATCACCCTGGCCAAGGGGCTCGGTGGCGGTTTTCCGATCGGGGCCCTGGTCACCTTCGGTGAGCGGACCTCGAAGCTGCTCTCCGCCGGCCAGCACGGAACGACCTTCGGCGGGAATCCCGCGGCGACCGCTTCGGCACTGGCGACCCTTCACGTCATCGAAAGCCAGGGGCTGCTCGGACACGTCCGCGACATGGGGCAACTCCTCACCGCGGGGCTCGGGAAACTGGACTTCGTCACCGAGGTCCGTGCCCACGGACTGCTCGTCGGGTTCGACCTCGCCTCCCCGATCGCACCCGCCGTCGTGCGGGCAGCCCTCGAGGCAGGATTCATCATCAATTCCACCGGTCCGGCGTCACTGCGACTGGCCCCGCCGCTGATCATCACCGCCGACCAGCTGCAGGGTTTCATCGAAGCACTGCCCGGATTGTACGCCACTGCCCAGGAGGACCACGCATGAGCCACCAGAACAACATCCGCCACTTCCTGGTGGATACCGATCTCACGCAAGACGAACAGGCCGAGGTCCTGGACCTCGCAGCGGCGATGAAGGCTGATCGATTCGCCTACCGCCCGTACGCCGGACCGCAGACCGTCGCCGTCTTCTTCGACAAGACCTCCACCCGCACCCGGGTCTCCTTCGCCGCGGGCGTCGCAGAACTCGGCGGTTCGCCTCTGGTCATCAACGCGGGGGAGTCGCAGCTCGGCCACAAGGAATCCATCGCCGACTCCGCCCGCGTGCTCAGCCGCATGGTCTCCACCATCGTCTGGCGCACCTACGCCCAGTCCGGCCTGGAGGAGATGGCGGCCCATAGCCGGGTTCCGGTGATCAACGCGCTCTCCGATGACTACCACCCGTGCCAGCTCCTGGCGGACCTGCTGACCATCCGCGAGCACAAGGGCGAGCTGGCTGGCCTGTCCATGGCCTACCTGGGGGACGCCGCCAACAACATGGCCAACTCCTACCTGCTGGCCGGAGTGACAGCCGGCATGCACGTGCGCATTGCCGGCCCCCAGGGCTACCTTCCGGAGGAGGAGGTCGTCGCCGCGGCCCGGGCCCGCGCCGCGCAGACCGGAGGATCGGTGACCATCACCACTGACGCCACCCAGGCGCTGGCCGGCGCCGACGTCGTCGCCACCGACACCTGGGTGTCCATGGGCCAGGAGGACGAGAAGGCCGAACGCGTGAAGCTCTTCGGCGACTACCGCGTCGACGAGGCAGCCATGGCCCACGCCGCGGACGACGCGATCGTCTTGCACTGCCTGCCGGCCTACCGTGAATACGAGATTGCCGCGGAGGTCATCGACGGACCCCAGTCGGTGGTGTGGGACGAGGCCGAAAACCGGCTGCACGCCCAAAAGGCACTGATGGCCTGGCTCATGGCGCGTTCGGGACTGGCCGAAGTCCCCGGTGTTGCGGGGGGACAGCGACGATGAGCACCCAGCCGGGTACGCAGCCCACGACCAAGATCGCCCGCCAGGCGCGCATCAAGGCGATCCTCGGCGCCGGCTCCGTGAGATCACAGGCCGAGCTCGCCGCTCTGCTGGCGGCCGACGGCGTCCAGGTCACCCAGGCCACCTTGTCGAGGGACCTCGTGGAAATGGGAGCCATCCGTGTCCGTGGCGTCGAGGGCGGGCTGGTCTACGCACTGCGTTCCGAGGGCGGGGACCGGGCGCCCCAGACCGGCATCACCCAGGAGGTCCTGGACGCACGCCTGGCCAAGCTCTCGGCGGATCTGATCGTCACCGCCGAGTCATCGGCGAACATCGTCATCCTGCGCACCCCGCCCGGCGCGGCAAACTTCCTGGCCCTGTCGATAGACCACTCGGTCATGCCCGACGTGCTCGGGACCATCGCCGGCGACGACACGGTCATGCTCATCACCCGGGATCCCGACGGCGGTGCCGACGTGGCCGCACGCTTCCTGGAACTGGCGAACCCGCAGTAGCAGGGGCCGCAATAGCAGGGCGCCGCACTCGTGCGCCGGGGCCTTGTCCCCGCGACCCTTGTCCTCGCCGGACATGATGTGCAAGCATTTACTTGCACATCATGTCCGGCACCTGCCGGGCACCGACGAGAGGCCAGGGCCATGGACGAGAACCTTCCCGACAGCATCACCCGTTCGATCGACATCGACGCGCCCGCCGAGCGCGTCTGGGCCCTGGTCTCGGAACCGGGCTGGTTCATCAACGACGGCGAGTACCGCGTGCACCGCATCGAGGTCGACGGGGGCGTCGCCACCGTCCACGATCCCGTCCACGGGTCCTTCGCCCTCCGCACGGAAACGCTGGAACCACCGCGCTACGCCGCCTTCCGCTGGCTCGGCGGCACACCCGGGGGAGGAGCCGACACCCAGGAGGCGACGCTGGTGGAATTCCGCATCGAGGACCTGCGCGGGGGCGGTGTGCGGCTAACCGTGACCGAGAGCGGCTTCGCGGGCCTGCCCGGGAGCGCGGACGAGCGACGGCGCGCCGTCGAGGAGAACAGTGCCGGGTGGGACCAGGAGCTGCAGGTGGCCCGCAGCCACCTGGCGGCCGCGTGAGCGGTCCCGGCGCGGCGGCGGTCTTCGCGGCCCTGGGCGACCCGGTCCGCCAGCGGCTGCTTGATCTGCTCGCCGCCGGCCCGGCAACGGCCTCCCAGCTGCACCCTGCAGTAGGCATCACCCGGCAGGCGGTGGCCCAGCAACTGGCGGTCCTGCAGGACGCGGGACTGGTCTCCCGGCAGCGCCACGGCCGGGAGGTGCGCTTCGCCGTGGTCCCCGCGGGCCTGGTTCCGGCGCGGGAGCACCTGGACCGCCTGGGCGCGGCCTGGGAGGACCACTTGGCCGCCATCAAGCGGGCGGCCGAGGGCGATGCGGCCGGGGCGGGGCAGGTCCAGGGCCAAGGGCGCTAGGCGACCGGCGCCGGCGGGGTGGTGTCGCCGTCGTTCCCGTTCCCGAGGTATCCGTCGATCAGTTCGCGCATGGCGGGCAGGTCGAACATCTCGGTGACGGCCAGGGCGTTCTGCTGGCCGAGCCGTGGGTCGGCGCCGGCCTCCAGCAGGAACCGCGTCAGCTCCGCGTTCTGCCGGAACACGGCGCAGGTCAGCGCCGACTGGCCCTTGTCGTTGAGCCGGTCGACGGTCGCCCCGCGCTCGACCAGGGAGCGGGCCAGCTCGTTGTGGCCGTTGTAGGAGGCCAGGATCAACAGCGTGTCGCCCTTGTGGTCGGTCAGGTCCGCCGGCAGCCCCTGCTCGATCAGTGCCAGGAGCTTCGCGGCTTCACCTTGACGGGCGAGGTCGAAGGTGGAATGAAGGAAAGCCAGTTCCTCGTCGGTGAGTTCCGGCGTCGGCTGGTCTGCGGGCTGTTCTGCTGGCTCGTTCATGGTCGCCAGCCTACCGGCCATCGGAGCGCACATTGCATAGGCTGCATAATTATGTAGACTAATGAATAAGAAACGAATATGCCGGACGCGGAGCAGCGCCGGTCCCCATTCCCAGAGGAGAACACCGTGAAGGAACGCATTGTCCTGGCCTACTCCGGCGGCCTGGATACGTCCGTGGCCATCGGCTGGATCGGCGAAGCCACCGGCGCCGAGGTCATCGCCGTGGCGGTCGACGTCGGACAGGGCGGGGAATCCCTCGAAACCGTCCGCGACCGCGCCCTGGGCTGCGGCGCCGTCGAGGCCTACGTGGCCGACGCCCGCGACGAGTTCGCCAACGAGTACTGCATGCCCACCCTGCAGGCCGGCGCCCTCTACCAGGACCACTATCCGCTGATCTCTGCGATCTCCCGCCCGGTCATTGTCAAGCACCTGGTCACCGCCGCCAAGCAGTTCGGCGCAACCACCGTCGCCCACGGCTGCACCGGCAAGGGCAACGACCAGGTCCGCTTCGAGGTCGGCATCCAGACCCTCGGCCCGGACCTGAAGTGCATCGCCCCGGTCCGCGACCTGGCCCTCACCCGCGACAAGGCCATCGACTACGCGGAGAAGAACAACCTGCCGATCGAGACCACCAAGAAGAACCCGTTCTCGATCGACCAGAACGTCTGGGGCCGCGCTGTGGAGACCGGCTACCTCGAGGACATCTGGAACGCCCCGACCAAGGACGTCTACAGCTACACCGATTCCCCGGAGTTCCCGCCGGCACCCGACGAGGTCACCGTCACCTTCCGCGAGGGCATCCCGGTGGCCATCGACGGCGTGGCCGTCACCCCGCTGGAGGCCATCGAGCAGATGAACCGGCGCGCCGGCGCCCAGGGCATCGGCCGGATCGACATCGTCGAGGACCGCCTGGTGGGAATCAAGTCCCGCGAGATCTACGAGGCCCCGGGCGCCATGGCCCTCATGGAGGCCCACAAGCACCTCGAGAACATCACCGTCGAGCGCGAGCAGGCCCGCTTCAAGTCCACCGTCTCCCAGCGGTGGAGCGAACTGGTCTACGACGGCCAGTGGTTCTCCCCGCTGAAGCGCTCGCTGGACACGTTCGTGGCCGACACACAGCGTTACGTCAACGGCGACATCCGCATGGTCATGCACGGCGGGCGCGCCGTCGTCGAGGGCCGCCGCTCGGAGACCGGGCTGTACCGCTTCGACCTGGCCACCTACGACACCGGCGACGCCTTCGACCAGTCCAGCGCCCGCGGGTTCATCGACATCTTCGGCCTCTCGGCCAAGGTCGCCACCGAGCGCGACGAGCGCGTGGCCGAGGGCAAGTAGCCATGCCCGAGGCACACGGCACCAACGAGGGCGCACTGTGGGGCGGCCGGTTCTCCGGCGGCCCCGCGGACGCCCTCGCGGCCCTGAGTAAGTCGACCGACTTCGACTGGCGGCTGGCCCGCTACGACATCGCCGGCTCCCGCGCCCACGCCCGCGTCCTGCACACCGCCGGCCTGCTGGACGAGGCCGAGCTGCAGGGCATGATCGCCGCGCTGGACCAGCTCGAATCCGACGTCGCCGACGGCACCTACACCGCCGCGGACTCCGACGAGGACGTGCACGGTTCGCTCGAGCGCGGCCTGATCGAACGCGCCGGTCCGGCACTGGGCGGCAAGCTGCGCGCCGGACGCTCGCGCAACGACCAGATCGCCACGCTGGGACGGATGTTCCTGCGCGACCACGCCCGGGTCATCGCGGCCGGCGTGCTGGCCACCATCGACGCGCTGATCGAGCAGGCCGAGGCGCACCCGGAGGCGGCCATGCCGGGCCGCACCCACCTGCAACACGCCCAACCGGTGCTGCTGGGACACCACCTCCTCGCCCATGCCTGGGCCCTGCTGCGCGACGTGCAGCGGCTGGCCGACTGGGACCGCCGCGCCGCGGTCTCCCCGTACGGCTCCGGCGCCCTGGCCGGATCCTCGCTGGGGCTTGACCCGAACGCCGTCGCCGCCGACCTGGGCTTCGATTCGGCGACCTGGAACTCGATCGACGGCACCGCCGGGCGCGATGTCTTCGCCGAGTACTCCTGGGTTGCCGCGATGATCGGGGTGGACCTGTCCCGGATCTCCGAGGAGGTCATCCTCTGGGCGACCAAGGAGTTCTCCTTCGTCACGCTGCACGACTCGTACTCCACGGGCTCGTCGATCATGCCGCAGAAGAAGAACCCCGACGTCGCCGAGCTGGCCCGCGGCAAGGCCGGGCGCCTGATCGGCGACCTGACCGGGCTGCTGGCCACGCTCAAGGGCCTGCCGCTGGCCTACAACCGGGACCTGCAGGAGGACAAGGAGCCGGTGTTCGACGCCACCGACACTCTGGAGCTGCTGCTTCCGGCCGTCTCGGGGATGATCGCCACGCTGGAGTTCAACACGCCGCGCATGGCCGAGCTGGCCCCGCTGGGCTTCGCCCTGGCCACCGACATCGCCGAATGGCTGGTCCGCCAGGGCGTGCCGTTCCGCGACGCGCACGAGCTCTCCGGAGCGGCGGTCCGCCAGGCCGAATCGCGCGGTGTCGAACTCTGGGACCTGACGGACGGGGAATTCGCCGCGATCTCCCCGGAGCTGACCCCCGCGGTCCGCGAGGTTCTGAGCACCGCCGGCTCGCTGGGTTCGCGCTCCTCGCAGGGCGGCACGGCGCCATCAGCCGTCGCCGCACAGCTGGCCGCACTGAAGGAGCAGCTGGAACCGCTGCGCGACTTCGCCGCCTGACCCGGCACCCCCGCGCGCTACCGCCGTCGTCCACACCGGACGACGGCGGTAGTCTGCTGTCATGACACAGCTATCCACCGCGTCGCTGGCCACTGCCGTCCACGACGCCACCACCCAGGCCCGCAGCGCCATCGGCGCCCTCGCCCCCGAGTCCTACGCCGCGCCGTCGTCCCTGCCCGGCTGGAGCAACGCCCACCTGCTGGCCCACCTCGACGGCGTCACCCGCGCCCTCGCCCGGCAACTGGCCTACGCCGCACGGGGCGAGCGCATCGGCTTCTACGACGGGGGAGTCGACGGGCGCAACGAGCGGATCGAACTCGGTGCCCTGCAGCAGCCCGCAGCGCTCGCGACCCGGGTCGGCGAGGGGCTGGACCTGCTCGACGAGGCCATCACGGACATCCCGGACGGCGGCTGGGACGCGGCCACGAGCTTCCGCGGCGACGGCACCGTCACCGACTGCGTGTTGGCCGCCTGGCGTGAGGTCCTCATCCACGCCACCGACCTGGAGACCACGGTCGGCCTCGCCGATTGGCCCGCCGAGTTCTCGGCCCATCTCTTCGACTTCCTGTCCCTGAGGGTGCCCGCAGACGTCCGGCTGCTGCTCCAGCCCACCGGACGCCAACCGCTGACCCTGGGCGAGGGTGCCACCGGCTACGTGGTCACCGGCATGGAGTTCGACCTCGCCGCCTGGCTGGCCGGACGCGAACCCTCCGGACCCGTGCGCGCGACGGCCTCGGCCGACGGCGTCGACCTGCCCGGACTGCTGCCGTGGCCATCGGGACTGGCCCCAGCGCGGTGACGGGCACGGATCCACAGCTGTCCCGCACCGCGCTCGAGGTCGCGCCGCTGCTGCTGGGCGCCGTGCTCACCGTCCGGCGCGACGGCGTGACCGTCGCCGTGCGGATCACCGAAGTCGAGGCCTACGAGGGCGAGCAGGACCCCGGATCCCACGGTTATCGCGGACGCACTGCCCGCAACGCCTCGCTCTTCGGCCCGCCCGGCACGCTGTACTGCTACTTCACCTACGGGATGCACCACTGCGCGAACATCGTGTGTGGCACCGAGGGGCGGGCCTCGGCCGTGCTGCTGCGCGGTGGCGAGATCATCGCGGGGGAGGACGAGGCCAGGGCACGACGCCGCAATCCGGCTCGGGCGCGGGACCTCGCCAACGGCCCCGCCAAGCTCGCCCAGGCACTCGGACTGGATCTGAGTTGCGACGGGTGGGCCATCTCCACCGGCGTGGAGGACCAGCCCGAGCCGGGCGCCGGGCCAACCGGCCCGGAATCGGCGATCACGCTGTCGCCGTTGCCCTCCGCAGTTCCTCCCCGGGTGCGCACCGGACCCCGTGTGGGGGTGGCGGGCCCCGGAGGCACCACCGACTATCCGTGGCGCTTCTGGCTCGAGGGCGAGGAAAGCGTATCGGCCTATCGTGCCGCCCAGCCGCGCAAACGCCGGAAACCGGCCGGAGGCGTGCCACGCACCGACTAGAGTAGATGCGTGCAATCCACGACCGAGACCATGCCCGAACTCCTTGACCGCCTGTGCGCGATCGTCCCCGACTATCCGCAGCCCGGCGTGTCCTTCAAGGACCTGACCCCCGTCTTCGCCGATGCCGAGGGCCTCAAGCGCATGGTCGATGCGATCATCGCCCCCTTTGAGGGGACCTTCGACGCCGTCGCGGGGCTGGAAGCCAGGGGCTTCGTCCTGGCGGCCGCTGCCGCCTACGCCAGCGGAACCGGAATGGTGACCATCCGCAAGAAGGGGAAACTGCCCCGGGCCGTGCACTCGGAGGAGTACACGCTCGAATACGGGACGGCGACGCTGGAGCTGCACCGCGATGATGTGGCCCCGGGAACCCGGGTCCTGGTCCTCGACGACGTGCTGGCCACCGGAGGCACCATCAATTCGGCGGTCGCATTGCTGCGCCGTGCCTCGGCGGAAATCGTCGGCATCGGCGTCGTCCTGGAGCTCACGGAGCTGGGCGGACGCGAACGTCTCGCCGGTCAGCGCGTGGTGTCGTTGCAAGAAGTCTGACCGTCATCTGCCCACGGGGGACCGCACAACCGGTAGACTTGTCGGCCCGTCATTTCGCATCAGGAGGATTCCATGCCGCAGTCACCCTCACCCGCCCCTGAATTGGAGCGAGAGCGGGCCTACGTCGAACGGCTGTACCGCCGGCTCGACGCCCTGCGCGAGGAAAAGACTGCCCAATTGGCCCGGGTCCGCGGCAGCGGAGCCGTCGGATCCCTGCAGAACATCTCCGAGCGTGACTCCTTCGCCAACCTGTATGAGGACCGCTTGGCGCAGCTCAACGCGGTGGAGGACCGACTCGTTTTTGGCCGACTGGATCTGGAAGGCACCAACGACGAGGGCGAGGCGTCCAGCCATTACATCGGCCGCATCGGGATGACCGATGAGGACCAGACGCGGCTGATGGTGGACTGGCGGGCCCCGGAAGCCGGCGCCTTCTACCAGGCCACGGCATTCGAACGCCATGGCGTGCGCCGGCGCCGCCACCTGATCCTCAAGTCGCGCACCGTCGTCGGACTCGAAGACGACGTGCTCGATCCCGAACTCCTCACCGACGGGGCCTCACATCAGGGGGAGGGCGCACTCCTGGCGGCCCTGACCAGCCGGCGCACCGGCCACATGGCAGATATCGTCAGCACCATCCAGGCCGAGCAGGACCGGATCATCCGCTCACCGCTGGCAGGAGTCCTGGTCGTCCAGGGCGGGCCCGGCACCGGCAAGACAGCGGTGGCACTGCACCGTGCGGCCTTCCTGCTCTACGAACACCGCGAGCGGCTCAAGACGGCCGGCGTGTTGCTGGTCGGCCCCTCGACCGCCTTCATGCGCTACATCGAACGCGTCCTCCCGTCCCTGGGTGAGACCGGCGTCGTCATGTCCTCCGTCGGGCGCCTCATGCCAGGCATCAACGCCGTGCCCGAACGTGACCGCGAAGCGGCACGCATCAAGGGGCAACTCTCCATGGCCGACGTCATCGCCCGTGCCGTCGCGAACCGCCAGCGCGTGCCCGCCGGACCACGTCGCATCGTCGTCGAGGGCACTCCGCTGACGATCACCCCGCGCCAGGTCAGGCGTGCGGGTGACAAGGCCAGGGCCACCGGCAAGCCATACAACGAGGCGCGGGCCACCTTTGTGAAGGTCATGCTGCGTGAACTGGCCGACCAGTTGCAACAGAAACTCGAGGACTCATCGGGTAGCGGAAATGCGGCCGACCGTTCATATCTGCTCGAGGACGTCAGGGCCTCACGCGACGTTCGGATTGCGTTGAACCTGTGCTGGATGCCGATGAGCCCCGAACAACTGGTTTCCGACCTCTTTGCCAAACCGGAAACCCTTGAAGCGGTGGCACCGGACCTGACCTATGCCGAACGCCGGGTGCTGCGGCGATCGCCGGATGCGCCCTGGACCGAGGCCGACGTTCCCCTGTTGGACGAGGCCGCCGAGCTGCTGGGCGCCTTCGACGCGAGTGCCGGGCATGAAAAGGCCCAAGCCGAAGCGAATCGAAAGCGCGACCTGGCCAACGCCGAGCAAGCGCTGAAGAACGTCAGCGCGACCCTGGCCGAAATCGGGATCGATGGTTCGGTCAGCGCCGAGGAGTTGGCGGACCTCAACGAGGAGCCTGGCCAGCGGCTCACGGCCGCCGAGCGTGCGGCGACGGACCGGAGTTGGGCGTACGGCCATGTGGTCGTAGACGAAGCCCAGGAGCTCTCCCCGATGCAGTGGCGCTTGCTGATGCGTCGATGCCCCTTGAAGTCCTTCACCGTGGTCGGGGACATTGCCCAGGCCAGCTCCGCCTCCAGCGCCGGAAGCTGGGGCGCGGCCATGAAACCGTTCGTGGGTGGACGCTTCACCCTGGAAGAACTGACGGTGAACTATCGGACGCCCGTCCAGATTGCCGAGGCTGCCGCGCGGATGGCCCAGGCGGCCGGCCTGGCCGTCTCGACGCCCAAGGCAGTTCGCGAAGGTGACTGGCCCCCGGTCATCGACAAGGTCGCGGAGTCCGATCTCGTGGAGGCAACCCTGGCCGCACTGCCCGGGGAAATCAAGATCGCCGATGGCGGATTGGTTTCGGTCATTGTCCCCTCGAGCAAGATCAGCAAGGTGCGTGCAGCGGTGGTCCAGACGTACGGACGCCGCGTCGGCAGCGGTTCTGGTGCCTTGGACCAGGACATCGTGGTGACCACGGCAACCGAATCCAAGGGCTTGGAATTCGACGTCGTGATGATCCTCGAGCCCCAGGAGATCATTGACGAGGCCGGGGGAACCGTCGGCGACCTGTATGTGGCCATGACCCGTGCGACGCAGCGCCTTCGGGTGCTCTCCAGCGGCAACATTCCGGCGGGCATCGAGTCCGGCTCCTGATCCGCAGCGGCATGCTGCTAGGTTTAATCGCGTGTCGCTCAGTGAATTGAATCCCGCGATCGCGGGACAGCAGAATGATCCGTCCTTCCCCAACATCTGGCAGGAGCTGAAGTGGCGTGGCCTGGTCCACGTATCCACCGACGAAGCCGAGCTGGAACAAATGCTGGCGGGGGAGCCGATCACCTATTACTGCGGTTTCGACCCGACCGCAGCGTCGCTGCATCTGGGGAACCTGGTCCAGTTGCTGAACATGCGCCGACTGCAGTTGGCGGGACATCGCCCCCTGGGGTTGGTGGGAGGATCCACCGGGCTGATCGGCGACCCGCGGCAGACCGCCGAACGGGTGCTGAACACCAAGGAAACAGTCAACGAGTGGGTGGGCCGGCTGCAGCGCCAGGTCAGTTGGTTCCTCTCCACCGACGGCTCCAATGCCATGCAGATCGTGAACAACCTGGACTGGACCGCCCCCATGAGCGCGATCGACTTCCTGCGGGAGATCGGCAAGCACTACCGGGTGGGGACCATGGTCAAAAAGGACATTGTCGCCTCACGCCTGAATAGCGATGAGGGCATCAGCTACACGGAATTCAGCTACCAGATCCTGCAGGGCATGGATTACCTGGAGCTGTACCGCGAATACGGCTGCAGGCTGCAGACCGGTGGTTCGGACCAGTGGGGAAACCTGACCAGTGGAACCGATCTGATCCGCAAGGTCGAGGGGGCCACGGTCCATGCCTACGGAACGCCGCTGATCACGAACTCCGATGGCAGCAAGTTCGGCAAGAGCGAGGGCAACGCCATCTGGCTTGATGCCGAGATGTGCAGTCCGTATGCCTTCTACCAGTTCTGGCTCAACACAGCTGATGCCGACGTGGTGGGCCGGTTCAAGGTCTTTACGTTCAGGACCCGCGAAGAGATCGAGGCCATTGAGGCCGAGGTCGCAGAACGCCCGTTCGCTCGTGCCGGGCAGCGCCAGCTGGCTTATGACGTCACCTCATTGGTCCATGGCGTGGAGGCGACTGAGAAGGTCATTGCCGCTTCCGCAGCGCTCTTCGGCCAGGGCGCCCTGGAGGAGCTGGACGAGGAATTGCTGGTGGCGGCGACGGCGGAACTGCCCAGCGTCAAGGTTTCGCCCGATTCGCTGTCGGTGGTTGACCTTCTCGTGGCAACTGGCCTAGCGGAATCCAAATCGGCAGCACGTCGCACGGCAAACGAAGGTGGTGCCTATGTGAACAACACCAAGGTCGCCGACGCAGAGGCAGTTATTGATCCGGCAGCTTTGCTGCATGGCAGGTACTTGCTGGTTCGACGGGGGAAGAAGAACTTGGCCATGGTCGAGGTCGCTGCCTAGTCAGCGCGGAGGCAGCGCCCCCCTCAAGACCCAAGCTATTGAGCAGGCCGGTTGGCCCGAGATGTGAATCACGTCGACGGCAACCGGCCTGTTGCGTTCCCGGACAACGTTCACCGGCGGCCGGATTGACGCGGGATTGCCGGGATTCCGCGGAAATATTGTTGCAGGAACCCGGCCACGGGCGGGGGCAAGCTCGATTTGCGGACCCCCGCCAGTCCGTGTAATGTTTTCTCTTGTCGCCGCCGCTACTGCAGCGGACAACGGAAGCGAAAGTTTCCGGAACAGCGGCCGATCCCCTTCAAATAATCGAAATTCACAGCGTACTTCGTACGCCCTGATGACGATGGCGAGGGTGATTGAAGGCCTGAATGGTCAAAATCAAATCGAAAACCTCGATTTGACAATGACAATTCAATCCAATAAATTAGTTTAGTAACAACGAGAGAAACGCAAAGATAAAGCGGAAATAAATTCGCTAAATTGCT
>NZ_JBLXAH010000011.1:0-98083 GCF_048266065.1 Arthrobacter sp. | reverse complement strand
GTGGAAGAGTTACGGCGGTCATAGCGTGGGGGAAACGCCCGGTCCCATACCGAACCCGGAAGCTAAGACCCACTGCGCCGATGGTACTGCACTCGGGAGGGTGTGGGAGAGTAGGACGCCGCCGGACCATCTTTGAAGTTGAGGCCCTCAGCCCTTGGTTGAGGGCCTCAACTCGTTAACGCGCATTGCATTAGCGTTGGCGCATAGTCGACGCGGCAACGATGAATGTGTTGACTCGTCTAAGATTGAATGAGCTTAAGAAGCCCTCGGACTTTTCCGGGGCGCAAGAGATGTAACCCAGATGCGGCCCGGCCGGATCTCAGAGAGGAACGGCCACCGTGGCTGACGAACGCAACAATTTCCGGGGGCCGCGGGACGATAAGTCCAAGCGCACCGGATCGACTGACCGAAACCGTAACGACGGTGGCTTCCGTGGTGGAAGTGATCGTCGTGAAGGTGGTTACCAGGGCGGCAATGACCGCCGCGAGGGTGGCTACCGTGGGAAGCCCGAGCGTTCCGAAGGCGGTTTCCGCGGCGGCAATGATCGTCGTGAAGGCGGCTTCCGTGGGAAGCCCGAGCGTTCCGAGGGTGGTTACCGCGGTGGCAACGATCGCCGCGAGGGTGGTTTCCGCGGCGGCAATGATCGTCGTGAAGGCGGCTTCCGTGGGAAGCCCGAGCGTTCCGAGGGCGGTTTCCGCGGTGGCAACGATCGCCGCGAGGGCGGTTTCCGTGGTGGCAGTGATCGCCGTGAAGGTGGTTACCAGGGTGGTAACGATCGCCGCGAGGGCGGTTTCCGCGGCGGTAATGATCGCCGCGAGGGTGGCTTCCGTGGGAAGCCCGAGCGTTCCGAAGGCGGTTTCCGTGGTGGCAGTGATCGCCGTGAAGGTGGTTACCAGGGTGGTAACGATCGCCGCGAGGGGGGTTTCCGCGGCGGTAATGATCGCCGCGAGGGCGGTTTCCGCGGCGGTAATGATCGCCGCGAGGGTGGCTTCCGTGGGAAGCCCGAGCGTTCCGAGGGTGGTTTCCGTGGCGGCAATGATCGCCGTGAAGGTGGTTTCCGCGGTGGCAATGATCGTCGTGAAGGTGGCTTCCGTGGGAAGCCCGAGCGTTCCGAGGGTGGTTTCCGTGGCGGCAATGATCGTCGTGAAGGTGGCTTCCGTGGGAAGCCTGAGCGTTCCGAGGGCGGTTACCGTGGTGGTAACGACCGTCGTGAAGGTGGCTACCAGGGCGGCGGTGACCGTCGTGAGGGCGGCTTCCGTGGGAAGCCCCAGCGCAATGATGGTTCGTTCCGTGGCAGCGCCTCCAGCCGGCCGCCTCGGGAGCTGAACCGCGGGGACGATACCCGCCGCAATTTCCCCGGGCTGGATGAGGGGGAGCGCCCCGCGCACAACCCTGCCGACTTGCGCGTTTCGAATCGCGCTGACCGGCCGCGCTCACCCGAGATCGACCCGGACGTCACGGGCAAGGAACTCGATCGCATCACCCGCGCCGAGCTGCGCTACCTGGACGAGAAGAACTTCGATTGGGTGGCCAAGCACCTGGTCATGGCCGGTCGACTGATCGATATCGATCCCGATGTCGCCTACGAGCACGCCATGGCTGCCAGCCGCCGCGGCGGACGTGTCGCCGTGGTGCGTGAGGCGGTAGGACTGACCGCATATACAGCCGGCAACTATGCCGAAGCGCTGCGGGAATTCCGTACCTTCCGTCGCATCAGCGGGTCGAACATCCACCTGCCGGTCATGGCCGACTGCGAACGCGGTCTGGGCAAGCCGGAGAAGGCGCTCGAGACGGCGCACAGCGACGAAGCGGAAACCCTCGACACCCCGGGCCGCGTCGAGATGGCTATTGTCGCCTCTGGCGCACAATCGGATCTGGGCAACCGCGAGGCTGCCCTGGCCGAGCTGCAGATCCCGCAGCTGGACATCAACCGGGCCTTCTCGTTCAGCCCGCGGCTGTTCGAGGCCTACGCCATCGCGCTTGAGGCGTTGGGGAAGAACGGCGAGGCAGAGCTCTGGCGTCGTCAGATTTCCCTGGCCGAGCGGGCCCTGGGCGTCGGCGAATTCTCCGATCCGGACATCATGGATCTGGGCGAGGACGACGACGAAGACGAGGATGCCCCCAGCGGCCGGCCGCGCGCCCGGGACCTGGTCAACGACGCCGGCACGGAGCCCGCCGAGGGGCAGGCCGGGGCTGATTCCGAAACTGATGAGTCGGAGTCGGAGCCCGATCACGACGCCGAAGCGGCCGAGGAGCCGGCAGAAGCCGTTGTCACCACCGAGGACGTACCCGGTGGATCCAATGACGACAGCGAATCGGCGACCGACGGCGATGCGGATGCCGTTTCGGACCCGTTCGACCCGGAAAAGTAGGAGCGGGCTCCACCATGCTGATTTCCGCCTTCGACGCCGTCCTCTCCGACTTGGACGGCGTCGTCTACGCCGGCCCGGACGCCATTTCCGGGGCCCCCGAGGCCCTGGGGCGTCTGGCCGGCGTCGGCGTTGAGCTGGCATACATCACCAACAATGCCTCCCGCTCCCCGGACGTCGTCGCCCGGCATATCCGCCAGCTCGGGGCACCGGCCAGCGCCGGCAACGTGTTCGGTTCGGCCGATGCCGGCGCCGACCTGCTGGCGGAGCGGATACCCGCGAAGAGCAAGGTCCTCGTGGTGGGTAGTGCCTACCTCCGGGACTGCGTCGTCGCCCGCGGCCTGGCCCTCGCAGAGTCGGCCGACGAGTCGCCGGCTGCCGTCATCCAGGGATTCGATCCGGAGGTCAACTGGCGGGACCTGGCCGAGGCGGCCCATGCCGTGAACGGCGGGGCGATCTGGGTGGCGACGAACACCGACATGACCATTCCGCGGGCCCGCGGCATCGCCCCGGGAAACGGGTCACTGGTGCAGGCCGTCTCCACGGCTACGGGAACCACGCCGGTGGTGGCGGGCAAACCCGAGCCGCGGCTCTTCCAGATCGCCGCCGAACAACTCGAGGCCTCCCGGCCACTGGTCATCGGGGATCGCCTGGATACCGACATCCTCGGAGGCAACCGTGCCGGCTTCGCCACCGCCGTCGTCCTCACCGGAGTCGACGACGCCGCGTCGGTCCTGGGGGCGCCAGCCGACCAGCGCCCGCGGTACCTCCTGGCGACGCTGGCAGAACTCTTCTCCGACTATCCCGTGGTGCGCGCCACCGGCAAGCAGATCGTCTGCGGAAGTGCACGTGCCGCGGTCGTCGAGGGGATCATCTCTGTGACCGGCGAACGCGGTGACCTTGATGCCTGGCGGGCCGCCTGCTGCGCCTGGTGGTACGCCAATCCCCGCACCGCGGAGCGCACGACGCCGGAGATCAACTTCAGCTCGTAGCCCACCACGCGGCATGATCGCCGCGGCATCACAGCGAGGAGGAACATCGTGGACCACCAGCAGCAGCCCCAAGACCACCAGCCCGGAACCGAATCCACCGGTGATGCGGCAGTGGACGCACAGCTTGAGGCGCTCGATGCGCTTGACCAGCTGCCCGTCTCCGAACACCAGGACGTGTACGCGGCGCTCCACGCTGGATTGCGCCAGGTCCTCGACGAGGAACCCACGGACGCATGAGCAGGCTGGACCAGGAACTCGTCGCACGCGGGCTGGCCCGCTCGCGGACCCATGCCGCCAAGCTCATCGCCGACGGGCGGGTCAGCGTCGACGGCAGCGCGACCGCCCGGGCCTCAAAACAGGTGGGCCCCGCCCAGCAGCTGGTGGTAGCGGCGGGCACCGGGGTGGAATTCGTCAGCCGGGCCGGGCACAAGCTGGCCGGTGCGTTGGACGTGTTCACTGACATCGACGTGTCCGGGAGGCGCTGTCTGGACGCCGGTGCCTCCACCGGCGGATTCACCGACGTGCTGCTGCGTCGGGGTGCCGCAGAGGTGGTCGCCGTCGATGTCGGACACGGCCAACTGGTGGAGTCGATCCGCACCGATCCCCGCGTCGTGGTGCACGAGGGGATGAACGTTCGCCACCTGGACGCCGAGATGATCGGCGGCCCGGTCGATCTGGTGGTGGCCGATCTGTCCTTCATCTCCCTGCGCCTGGTGGTCGGCGCCCTGGCCGGCGTCACCCGGGCCTCCGGGGACCTGGTCCTGATGGTCAAGCCCCAGTTCGAGGTGGGCCGGGACAACCTCGCACGCACCGGCGTCGTCGGCAGCGCTCAGCTGCGCCGCTCCGCCGTGGCCGGTGTGGTGCGGGCGGCCGCCGAAGCCGGCCTGGAGCTGGCGGGGCTGGCCCGCAGCCCGCTGCCCGGGCAGGACGGAAACGTCGAATTCTTCCTGCGCCTGCGGGCCGGGGGAGCCCCCGGCTACCCACAAGCTGACCTCTCCGCCTCCGAATGGGCCGATGTTGACTATTCTTGAAGATGATCCGGTTCGCCCGTTGGGTCCGTGTCAGGCACGGCGATCGAACATACCTTCGTCTACGGTGAAGTAGGTCCACTAGGGAAGGAACGCATGAGACGAATACTGGTTCTGGCGCACACCGGACGGGAAGACGCCCTCCGCGCAGCGCTGGACACCTGCCTTCGGCTGCGCGATTCCGGGCTGGTCCCCGTCATGCGCCGCGAAGAGGTGCGCAACCTGCGCAACGCCCCCGACGGCCGCAGCATCGAAGTGCAGATCCTGGACGAGGACGTCTCCTTGAGCGACATCGACCTGGGCATGGTCCTGGGCGGGGACGGCACGGTGCTGCGTGCCGCCGAAATGGTGCGCGACTCGGCGGTTCCCCTGCTGGGCGTGAACCTGGGCCACGTCGGGTTCCTGGCCGAAAGCGAACGGGCCGACCTGCGCCAAACCGTCGACTGGGTCGTGAACCGGCACTACGTCGTCGAGGAGCGCATGGCCATCGACGTCCAGGTCTGGCTGGGCAACCGCCGCATCGCACACACCTGGGCGCTGAACGAGGCAGCCGTGGAGAAGGCCAACCGCGAACGCATGATCGAGGTCGTCATGGAGGTCGACGGGCGCCCCATCAGCACCTTCGGCTGCGACGGAATGGTCATGGCCACCCCCACCGGCTCCACGGCCTACGCCTTTTCGGCGGGAGGGCCCGTCGTATGGCCCGGGGTCGAGGCCCTGATCATGGTGCCCATCTCCGCCCACGCCCTCTTCGCCAAGCCCCTGGTCGTGGCCCCGACCTCCACCATGGCCATTGAACTGCTCTCGCGCACCGACGCCCAGGGAGTGCTGTGGTGCGACGGACGCCGCACGCTTGACCTGCCCCCCGGTGCCCGCGTCGAGGTCACCCGCTCCTCCAAACCCGTCCGCCTGGCCCGGGTGAACCGCACCCCGTTCAGCGAGCGGCTGGTGCGCAAGTTCGAACTGCCCACCAGCGGCTGGCGCGGCCCCGTCTCGGAGGTCCACCGGGGGACCGAGACGTCGGCGCTGCCGATCGTCAGTCCACCGCTGCAGGTCGTCGAACCCCGCCACTACCAGCCGCGTCCCGAAACGGAGCAGCACCCATGATCGAGGAGATCCGGATATCGGACCTCGGCGTCATCACGCGGGCCACCCTGGAGCTGGACCCGGGCTTCACGGTGGTGACCGGCGAAACCGGTGCCGGCAAGACCATGGTCGTCACGGCCTTGGGCCTGCTGCTGGGCAACCGGGCCGATGCCGGCGCGGTCCGCCACGGCGCCAAGCAGGCTGTCGCCGAGGCGACGCTGAACCTTCCCTCCGGCAGTCCAGCGCTGGCCCGCGCCGAGGACAGCGGGGCGATCATCGAGGAGCACGACGGCGGTGCCGAGTTGATCCTGGCCCGCATCCTCAGCGCCGAGGGGCGCAGCCGGGCCGCCGTCGGCGGGACCTCGGCGCCCGTGGGACTGCTCTCCGAGCTCGGAAACCACCTGGTCGCCGTGCATGGCCAGAGCGACCAGCTGCGCCTGCGCAGCGCCATCGCCCAACGCGAATCACTGGACAAGTTCGGCGGCCGCGAACTGGCCGACGCGCTCCGTGCCTACCAGGAGACCTTCGACACCTGGCAGGCCGTGGCCACCGAACTGGAGGAGATCACCTCGGCGGCGCGTGAACGCGTCAGGGAAGCAGAGTCGCTGCAGGTCGCACTGGAGGAGATCGACGCCGTCGACCCCCGGCCCGGCGAAGACGACGAACTGAAGATCGAGGCACAGAAACTGGCCAACGTCGAGGGACTGCGTTCCGCGGCGGTGACCGCCCACGGTGCCCTGACCGGAGACGAGTTCAGCGAGGAGCCCAACGCCGTCGGCCTGGTTGACGTGGCCAAGCGCGCACTCGAGATGGTCGCCGATGACGACCCCGAACTGCAGGCCCTGGGCGCCCGGGTCAACGAGATCGGCATCCTCGTGGCCGATGTGAGCATGGAATTGGGCAGCTACCTGGCGCGGCTGGACGGCGACGGCCCCGGCCGGTTGGCCGAGGTCGAGGAACGCCGGGCGGCGTTGAACCAGCTCATCCGCAAATACGCCCCGACCATCGACGAGGTCATCAGCTGGACGCAGACGGCCCGGCAACGCCATATGGACCTCCAGGACGACTCAGGGCGCATCGAGGCCCTCACGGCCCAGCTGGGCGGCCTGCGGGACCGGCTCGGCGAACAGGCCAGGACGTTGAGCGCCCTGCGCGTGGCGGCGGCGGAACGGCTCTCGGAACGCGTCAGCGCGGAACTGGCGGCGTTGGCCATGCCGGATGCGCGCTTCGTGGTGGAGGTCGGCACGCTCGAGGAGCCGGCCCGCCACGGCGCGGACAGCATCGCGATGCTGCTCCAACCCCATGCCGGCAGTGCACCGCGGCCGCTGGGCAAGGGCGCCTCCGGCGGCGAGCTGTCCCGGGTGATGCTGGCCATCGAAGTCGTGCTGGCCGAAACGGATCCCGTGCCGACCTTCGTGTTCGACGAGGTCGATTCAGGGGTCGGCGGCAAGGCGGCGGTGGAGATCGGCAAGCGGCTGGCCATGCTCGCCCGGCATGTCCAGGTGATCGTGGTGACCCACCTGCCGCAGGTCGCCGCCTACGCCCAACGCCACATCCGGGTCATCAAGAACTCCGACGCCCAGGCACGCGAAGGAGCCGGTTTCACAGCCAGCGACGTCGTGACCCTCGACGACGCCGACCGTGTCCGTGAGTTGGCTCGCATGCTGGCCGGCCAGGAACATTCCGACACGGCCCAGGCCCATGCCGAGGAACTGCTCGAAGGAGCTCGCCAGGCCCTGTCGGGGCTGGCAACCTAGGTGGTGCCGGGCCGTGACCGCGCCGTCGGAGACGACGGCACCGGCACGGTTCGGGCAGTAGAGTGGCCACAACCCGTCCGGCAAATAGATGATAGGCTCGAATTCCGTGGTGCAGCGAACAAATTCCAAGTCCCGGTCCGAAACTACCAAGCAGATCTTTGTCACCGGCGGTGTGGCCTCGTCCCTGGGGAAGGGACTGACGGCCTCCAGCCTCGGTCACCTTCTGCGGGCCCGTGGTCTCACGGTGACGATGCAAAAACTGGATCCCTATCTGAATGTGGATCCCGGCACGATGAACCCCTTCCAGCACGGCGAGGTCTTCGTGACCGACGACGGCTCGGAAACCGACCTCGACATCGGCCACTACGAGCGCTTCCTGGATGAGAACCTGGACGGCTCGGCCAACGTGACGACCGGCCAGGTCTACTCCCGGGTCATCGAGAAGGAACGCCGCGGCGACTACCTGGGCGACACCGTCCAGGTCATCCCGCATATCACCGACGAGATCAAGCGCCGGATGCGCCTGCCCTCCGAATCGGAGAACGCCCCCGATGTCATCATCACCGAAATCGGCGGAACCGTCGGCGACATCGAATCGCAGCCGTTCCTGGAATCGGCACGCCAGGTCCGCCAGGACGTCGGACGCGGCAACGTGTTCTTCGTCCACGTCTCCCTGGTCCCCTACATCGGGCCCTCGCACGAGCTGAAGACCAAGCCGACCCAGCACTCCGTGGCGGCACTGCGCTCCATCGGCATCCAGCCGGACGCCCTGGTGATCCGCTCGGACCGGGAGATCCCCGATGAGATGCGCGAAAAGCTCGGCCGGACCTGCGACGTCGACCCCGAGGCGGTCATCAACTGCGCCGATGCCCCGAGCATCTACGACATCCCGGTCATCATCCACGACCAGGGCCTGGACGCACACATCGTGCAGTCGCTGGGCCTGAAGTTCAAGGACGTGGACTGGACCCAGTGGACCCGTCTGCTGCATGCGGTTCACCACCCCGACCATGAGCTCGAGGTCGCGCTGGTCGGCAAGTACATCGACCTGCCCGACGCCTACCTCTCGGTCACCGAGGCCCTGCGGGCCGGTGGATTCGCGAACGAGACCCGGGTCTCGATCCGGTGGGTCCCCTCCGACGATTGCGCCACCGAGGCCGGGGCGAAGAAGGCCCTGCAGGGCGTGGACGCGATCTGCGTTCCGGGCGGCTTCGGGATCCGCGGCCTGGACGGCAAGCTCGGCGCCCTGAAATTCGCCCGGGAAACCGGCCTGCCAACGCTGGGCCTGTGCCTGGGCCTGCAGTCGATGGTCATCGAGTACGCCCGCAACGTGGCAGGCCTGGACGATGCCTCGTCCACCGAGTTCGAGCCGGACTCCCAGAACCCGGTCATCGCCACGATGGCCGAGCAGGAGGACATCGTCGCCGGCAAGGGGGACTTGGGCGGCACCATGCGCCTGGGCCTCTACGATGCAACCCTCACCGAGGGGAGCGTCGTGGCGCAGACCTATGGCACCACCCAGGTCGCCGAACGCCACCGCCACCGCTACGAGGTCAACAACGCCTACCGTGCCCAGCTCCAAGAGGCCGGACTGGTCTTCTCCGGTACCTCTCCGGATGGCAAGCTCGTCGAGTTCGTCGAGCTCCCCGCAGCGAAGCACCCGTACTACGTCTCCACCCAGGCGCACCCGGAGCTCAGCTCGCGCCCGACCCGCCCGCACCCGCTCTTCGCGGGACTGATCAAGGCGGGGCTGGAACACCAGAAGGCCGGACGGTAGTCCATGGGACACCACGGTCACCACGGCGCCGCGCTGGGCGATGAGCCCAGTGCGCGCCGTGTGATCCACTCCGAGTCGGTGTACACCGGGAGGATCTGGGACGTCGTCCAGGACACCTTCGAGTTGTCCGACGGCGCCGAGCCGCTCGTGCGCGACTACATCGACCACCCCGGAGCCGTCGCGATCCTGGTGATGGACGAGGAGGACCGGGTCCTGCTGGTGCGCCAGTACCGCCACCCGGTGGGCATGGCGCTATGGGAGATCCCCGCAGGCCTGCTCGATATCGCCGGCGAGGACCCACTCGACGCCGCAGCCCGTGAACTGGCCGAAGAGGCCGATCTGCGGGCGGGGCGCTGGGCGGTGCTGGCGGAGATCTTCAACACCCCCGGCTCCTCCAGCGAGGCGTTGCGCATCTACCTGGCCCGCGATCCGCAGGCCGTCCCCGAGCACGAGCGCTTCGAACGCACCGAAGAGGAAGCGGAGATGCAGTGGGCCTGGGTTCCGCTGCAGGAAGCCGTACAGGCCGTCCTGGCCGGACGCATCCACAACGTGTCCGCCGTCGCCGGGGTGCTGGCCGCCGCGGCGGCCCGGGCCAACGGGTTCAGCGATCTGCGTCCCGCCGACACCCCCTGGAATGCGCACCCCCGTTTCCGGGCGTCCGGGGGATAGGCAGCGGTGAGCGCATGTCCACTGCAGTGACACCGGATCCCCCCTCCACCCGGGACCGGGAGGTCCCCCGGGAGCTGGCGCGGCAGCTGGCCGGCTACCTCCAGCATGTCGCCGTCGAACGGGGCATGGCCCCCAACACGGTCGCCGCCTATCGGCGGGACCTGCAACGCTACGCGCAGTTCCTGGCGGCCCGCGACGTCACCACGGCCACCGGCATCACCCGCCACCACCTCACCGCCTTCGCGCAGTCCCTGCGCGACGGCTCCGACGGGGGCGCAGCCCTCAGCGCCCGCTCCGCCGCCCGCTGCATCGTTGCAGTGCGCGGCCTGCACCGGTTCTGGGCCCTCGAGGGGGTCACCACCGACAATCCGGCAGCCGACCTGCACCCGCCGGCTGCCGGGCAACGCCTGCCCAAGGCCATCAGCATCGACGAGGTCACCGCACTGCTGGAATCAGTGCCCACCGATACCAACGCCGGAATCCGCGATCGGGCCCTGCTCGAATTCCTCTATTCCACCGGGGCGCGCATCAGCGAAGCCGTCGGGCTCGATGTCGATGACCTGCATCTGGAACGACCGGCCGACGGACCGGCCGTCGTCCGCTTGTTCGGCAAGGGCTCCAAGGAACGCATCGTGCCGCTGGGATCCTATGCGGCCACCGCGCTTCAGGCCTATCTGGTCCGGGGCCGTCCGGGCATGGCAGCCAAGGGCCAGGGGACCCCGGCACTGTTCCTGAACCTGCGCGGCGGGCGGTTGAGCCGGCAGTCCGCCTGGTCGGTGCTCAAGGCAGCCGCTGCCCGTTCGGGCATTGACAAGGACGTCTCCCCGCATACGCTGCGCCACTCCTTCGCCACCCACCTGCTCGAGGGCGGTGCCGACGTCCGCGTCGTCCAGGAGCTGCTGGGCCATGCCTCGGTGACCACCACGCAGGTGTACACCATGCTCAATGCGCAGACCCTGCGCGAGGTCTACGCCTCCGCGCATCCCCGGGCCCGTGGCTGAGCCAGCCGATACCGGGACCCGGGCCACCGCCGTCGTGCTGTGCCTGCTCCAACGCGGGCCGGCCCCGCGCCGGGAGGTGCTGCTGGGATGCAAGCTGCGGGGGTTCGGCCAGGGAAAGTTCGTGCTGCCCGGCGGAAAACTGGAACCGGGGGAGTCGGCGGCCGAGGCCGCGGCCCGGGAACTGGCCGAGGAAACCGGCCTGGCCGCCGCCCCGGAGGCCCTGCAGGACATCGCGACCATCCGCTTCACGTTCCCCGCGAGCCCGGCCTCTGACATGCACTGCACGGTGTTCCGGGTCGCGGATTTCAGCGGCACGCCCCGCAGGACCGCCGAACTCTCCCCGGCCTGGCATCCGGTGGACCAGCTGCCCACGGCACGCATGTGGGATGATTCCCCGCGCTGGCTCATCCCGCTGCTGCGCGGCGCGGAACTGGACGCCGAGGTCGTGCTCGCCGATGACAACCTGGCAGTAGCCAGCTACCGCGCGATACAGCGTCCATGAACGCGGGCCCCTGAACGCCAACGGCGCCCCCGGCCGAAGCCGTGGACGCCGTTGCCGCCTCACCGGGCCGGGCCCGGAGCGGGTCAGAGTTCGCGCTGCTGCGGACCGTTGTAGGCCGAGAGCGGGCGGATCAGCGAGTTGTTGGCGCGCTGCTCCATGATGTGCGCCGTCCAACCGGAAATCCGCGAGGCGATGAACAGCGGGGTGAACATCTGGGTGTCGAAGCCCATCAGGTGGTACGTCGGGCCGGCCGGGTAGTCCAGGTTCGGCTTGATGTTCTTCGCCTCGGCCATGGCCGTCTCGAGCCCGTCGTACAGCCCCAGGATCTCGTCGCGGCCGAAGTGCTTGATCATCGCATCCAGGGCACCCTTCATGGTGGGCACGCGGGAGTCGCCGTTCTTGTAGACGCGGTGGCCGAAGCCCATGACCTTCTTCTTTGCGGCCAGTGCCTCCTCCATCCACGTCTTGGCGCGGGCCGCGGCATCCTCGCGGGATTCGTCAGTGCGGATGCCGATCTCCTCGAACGTGTGCATGACCGCCTCGTTCGCGCCGCCGTGCAACGGGCCCTTCAGGGCGCCGATGGCCCCGACCACTGCCGAGTGCAGGTCGGACAGGGTCGAGGTGATGACGCGGGCGGTGAATGTGGAGGCGTTGAAGGAGTGCTCGGCGTAGAGCACCATCGACACGCGGAAGGCATCGACGACCTCGGGGGCGGCTTCCTCGCCGTGGGTCATCCACAGGAAGTTCTGCGAGTAGTCCAGGTCATCACGCGGTGCCACGGGCTCCTGCTTGCGGCGGCGGCGCTGGTCGTAGGCGACGATCGCCGGGAAGCGGGCCAGCAGCGACTTGGCCTTCTCCAGTTCCGCCTCCGGGGAGGAGTCCTCGGCCAGCCGATGGTTGGCGCCGAGCACCGAGACGGCGGTCCGGGCGACATCCATGGGGTGGCAGTCCAGCGGCAGCAGGTCCACCGCGGCCTTCACGTTGTCCTCCAACGCGCGGTTGGCCCGCTCGTAGGCCACGAATTCCTCCAGCTCCCCGGCGGTGGGCAGCTCGCCGGTCCACAAGAGCAGCGCCACTTCCTCGAAGCTCCTGGAGGCGGCGAGGTCCTGGACCGGGTAGCCGCGGTAGAGCAGCGAATTGGTGTCGGAGTTGACCATGGACACGGCGGTGTAGTCGACGACGACGCCGGCCAGGCCCTTCTTGATCTCGGTCTCGTTCTCGCTCATGATTGGTGCTCCTTTGAACCCGTTGCCAGGTGTGCGTTGTTGCCGTCGATGTCGAGGCCGGGGACCTGGAAGTTGAAGATCCCGGTGTCGAAGCGGTTGTAGGCCTCGTAGTCCACCAGATCATACAACCGGGCCCGCGTCAGCATCTGCGGGACCTGGCTTTGCTGGGTGCCGTCGGCGGCGATCGCCTCCAGCACCCGCTCGGCGGCCCCCATGGCGCTGCGCAGCAGGGTCACCGGGTAGATCACCAGCGCGACGCCGGCATCGGCCAGGGCCTGGCGGGTGAAGAGCTCGGACTTGCCGAACTCGGTCATGTTGGCCAGCACCGGGACGTCGACGGCACTGCAGACGGCCTCGAATTCGGAGACGTCGCGCATGGCCTCGGGGAAGATGGCGTCGGCCCCGGCGTCCACGAGCGCCTTGGCCCGGTCGATGGCGGCGTCGAGCCCGTCGACCGCCCGGATGTCGGTGCGCGCCATGATCAGGAAGTTCGGATCCCGGCGGGCATCGGCGGCCGCGGCAATGCGCTTGAGCATGGTGTCCAGGTCCACGACGTTCTTGCCGTCGAGGTGCCCGCACCGCTTGGGGTTGAACTGGTCCTCGATATGGCATCCGGCCAGTCCCGCGTTCTCCAGCTCCTGGATGGTGCGGGCCACGTTCATCGGTTCGCCGAAGCCGGTGTCCGCGTCGACGATGGCCGGCAGGTCGGTCATCCGGGCAATCTGTCCGGCGCGGGTGGCGACCTCGGTCAGGGTCGTGAGCCCGATGTCGGGCAGGCCGAGGTCGTTGGCGAGCACCGCACCGGAGATGTAGACGCCGTCGAACCCCTTTTCGCCGATCAGGCGGGCCGAGAGCGGGTTGAAGGCACCGGGGAACTGGCGTGCGGTGCCCGGGACCAGCAGCTCGCGCAGGGAGCGGCGCTTGGCCTCGGGGGTGGTGGTCGAATACAACATCTAGAACAGTCCCTTCGGTGCGGCGGCCGTGTCGATGACGCCCGGTGCGGCGATGATGTTCAGCTGGTCCAGTTCCCCGGTGGCCAGCTCGGGCAGGCGTTCCGCCGCGGCGATGAAGCGGTCGATCTCCTCGGGGGCGACCAGGCCCTGGGCCAGGGTGCGGAACTTGTTGATGTACTGCTCGCGGGCGAAGGGGCGGGCACCGAGCGGGTGGGCGTCGGCGACGGCGATCTCGTCGGTGATGACCGTGCCGTCCTTCAGGGTGATCTCCACGGAACCGCCGAAGGCCTTCTCGGCGATGTCCAGCGAGTGGTAGCGCCGGGTCCATTCGGCGTCCTCCTCGGTGGTGACCTTGTGCCACAGCTCCACGGTGTCGGCGCGGCCGGCCCGCTCGGGGGAGTAGGAATCCACGTGGTGCCAGGACCCGTCCTGCAGGGCCACGGTGAAGATGTAGGGAATGGAGTGGTCCAGCGTTTCGCGCGAAGCGGTGGGATCGTACTTCTGCGGGTCGTTGGCGCCGGAGCCGATGACGAAGTGGGTGTGGTGGCTGGTCTTGATGCGCACGCTTTGGACGTTGGCCGGGTCGGTGGCCTCGGGGTGCTCGCCGTGCAGCTTGCGGGCCAGGTCGATCCACGCCTGGGCCTGGTATTCGGCCGAGTGCTCCTTGGTGTAGGTGTCCAGGATGGCCCGCTTGGCCTCACCGGGCTCCGGGAGCGGGACCTCGTAGGAGGCCTCGGGGCCATCGAGCATCCAGGCGATGACGCCGTCCTCGCCCTCGTAGATCGGCACGGGGGAGGTCTGTCCGCGCATGGCGCGGTCGGCGGCCTCGACGGCCATCTTGCCGGCGAAGGCCGGGGCGTGCGCCTTCCAGGTGGAGATCTCGCCCTTGCGCGACTGGCGCGTTGCGGTGGTGGTGTGCAGTCCCTGGCCGACGGCCTGGAAGATGGTTTCGACGTCCAGGCCCAGCAGGGTCCCGATGCCGGCGGCGGCTGAGGGGCCCAGGTGGGCGACGTGGTCGATCTTGTGGGCGTGCAGGCAGATGGCCTTCACCAGGTCCACCTGGATCTCGTAGCCGGTGGCGATGGCGCGCACCAGGTCGGCGCCGGAGGCCCCGGTGTGCTGGGCGACGGCGAGGATCGGGGGGATGTTGTCTCCCGGGTGCGAGTACTCGGCGGCCAGGAACGTGTCGTGGTAGTCCAGTTCGCGCACGGCCACCCCGTTGGCCCAGGCCGCCCACTCGGGGGAGACCTTTTCGGTGATGCCGAAGACCGAGGCCCCGGAGCCGCCGGAGCTCGGGGCGTGGGTGAGGGCCTGGGAGCGGGCGGCGACGATGGGCCCGCGGTTCAGCGACGCGATGGCCACTGAGGCGTTGTCGATCACGCGGTTGACCACCATGTCGGTGACCTCGGCGGAGACCTCCACGGGGTCGGCGGCAACGGTGGCGATCTTGTGGGCGAGCTGCTCCTCGCGGGGGAGGTTTTCCTCGGAGCGGTAGACGCGGACGTGGTGGTTGATCATGCGGTGGCCTCTTTCGGTAGGGCGTGGCTGCTGATGTGGTCAAGGCTGTTGTGCAGGTGGAGCAGGGTGGCCGCCGCTGCGAGGCCGGGATCCCCGGAGGCGATGGCCCGGGCCAGCTGGGCGTGTTCCCTGGCGGAGGCGCGCAGCCGCTGCGGATCGTCGTGCGAGAGCCGGCGCAGCCGGGCGAGGTGGACGCGCAACCCCGTGAGCGCCTGGCGGAGGTACGGGTTGGCGGCGGTCTCGTCGATGGCCTCATCCAATTCGCCGGCCAGCAGGTAGTAGGCATTGCGGTCAGCGGTGGCATCGAGGGTGGCCGCCGCGTCGTCGAAGCGCTCCGCCAGGTGGAGGAAACGCGAAGGGTGCCCGGCCCGGGCGGCGCTGCGGGCCGCCTCGGTCTCCAGGGCCCGGCGCAGGGAGAACAGGTCGTCGACGTGGTCCAGGGACACATCGGAGACGACGACGCCGCGTCCGCGCTGGGCGACGGCGAGGCCCTCGGCGGTGAGCCGGGACAGGGCCTCGCGCAGCGGGGTGCGCGAAACGCCCAGGCGCTCGGACTGCTCGACTTCGCCCAGCACGGTGCCCGGGGGCAGGGCCCACGAGACGATGTCCCGTCGCAGCGCCGTGTAGGCCTTGTCGCTTGCCTTCATGCCATCAGTGTATACAGAAGCCGATGGCCGATGCCAGACCACCCCGAAAATCGGGCAGGTACGTCGAAATACTCAGATTTATGTATACAAACTGCTTGAGGGATCGTGACCTGGACCATAGAGTGGCCCTGTACTTGCCCGACGAAGTGGGAGTGGCCATGACAGCGCAATACCGAGAAGCCTACGCAGCCAGCACCGAGGACCCCGCCGGGTTCTGGCTCGACGCCGCGCGCCTGGTGCAATGGAGCGCCGAGCCGACGCGCGGGATCGACGACTCCCGGGCACCGTTGTACGGGTGGTACCCCGACGGGCGGATGAACATCACGGTCAACGCCCTGGACCGGCATGTGGCCGCCGGCCGTGGCGACCAGAGGGCACTTCTCTACGATTCGGCGGTGCTGGGCATCCAGCGCAGCTACACCTACTCCGAGCTGCTGGACGAGGTCTCCCGCTTCGCCGGGGTCCTGCGGGATCTCGGGGTGGGGACCGGGGACCGGGTCATCGTGTACCTGCCGATGATCCCGCAGGCAGCGATCGCCATGCTGGCCTGCGCCCGGATCGGCGCGGTGCACTCGGTGGTCTTCGGGGGATTCGCCGCGAAGGAACTGGCTGCCCGGATCAACGATTGCCGGCCGAAGGCGATCGTCACCGCCACCGGTGGGGTGGAACCGGCCCGCAGGGTCGAGTACCTGCCAGCGGTGGCCGAGGCGGTGACGACCGCCTCGCACCAGGTGGACACCGTCGTCGTGCATCACCGCGACGGCTTCGAACACGACCGCTCCGAATTCGGCGGGTCGGCCGCGGGCTGGCATGACTGGGACGAGCTGGCCGCCGGGGCCGAACCGGCAGGAGCCGTCGACCTGGCGGCCGGGGACCCGCTCTACGTGCTCTACACCTCCGGGACCACCGGTTCGCCCAAGGGAGTGGTCCGCGACATCGGCGGGTACGCGGTGGCCATGGCCTGGTCGATGCGCAACATCTACGGGGTCCTTCCCGGGGACACCATGTTCACCGCGTCGGACGTCGGCTGGGTCGTGGGCCATTCCTACATCGTCTACGGGCCGCTGATCGCTGGGGCGACGACGGTGCTCTACGAGGGCAAGCCCGTGGGGACCCCCGACGCCGGAGCCTTCTGGCGGGTGGTGGCCGAGCACGACGTCGATGTCATGTTCACTGCCCCGACGGCGTTGCGCGCCATCCGCAAGGCAGACCCCGAGGCCGGATTGCTGGCCGGGTACGACACCTCGTCGTTGCGGGCCCTGTTCGTCGCCGGCGAGCGCCTGGATCCGGACACCTTCGACTGGGCCGGCCGGGTGCTCGGGGTTCCGGTGGTGGACAACTGGTGGCAGACCGAAACCGGTTGGCCGATCGCCGCCAACCCGTTGGGACTGCAGGCCCTGCCGATCAAGGCGGGATCCCCCACCGTCCCGGTGCCGGGTTACCACGTGAGGATCCTGGACGGGCTCGGCGAACCGGTGGGTGCGGGGGAGGAGGGGAACATCGCCCTGGAGCTGCCGCTGCCGCCCGGGACGCTGCGGACCCTGTGGGGCAATGACGAGCGCTATCGCAGCGCCTACCTTGAGCAGTTCCCCGGCTACTACGCCACCGGCGACTCCGGCTACCTGGACGAGGACGGCTACCTGTTCGTCATGGGCCGCACCGACGACGTGATCAACGTGGCAGGGCACCGGCTCTCCACCGGGGCGATCGAACAGGTGCTCGGATCCCACCCCGCAGTGGCCGAATGCGCCGTCATCGGCGTCGCCGACGAACTCAAGGGCCAGCGGGCCTGCGGGTTCGTGGTGTTGAAGTCAGGCGTCGAGACGACGGCCGAGCAGCTCGGTGCCGAACTCGTGGCCTCGGTGCGCGAGACGATCGGAGCGGTGGCCGACTTCCGCCAGGTCAGGGTCGTCGAGGGCCTGCCCAAGACCCGGTCGGGCAAGATCCTGCGCAAGACCATGCGCCAGATCGCCGACGGCAAGGCCTACTCAGTGCCCTCCACGATCGAGGACCCCGCGGTGCTGGAGGCCCTGGTGCCGTTCCTGCGGCTCTGACCCGGACGGGGACCTACCGCCAGCGGTATTCGTACTCGGGCCGCCCGGGCGTCCCATGCCGCGGGGTCTTCACCGCCTGGTCTTGCCCCGCCAGGTACTCCAGGTAGCGCCGGGCCGTCACCCGGGAGAGTTCCAGCCGCTCTGCCACCTCGGTGGCCGAGAGGGCGTCCCCGGTATCGCGCAGTTCGCTGGAGATCGCCGCCAGGGTCGCCTCGAGCAGCCCCTTGGGCAAACGGGACTGCCCCACGGTGCGCAGCGCCGCCAACGCGCTGTCGATCGTGGCCTGGGTGGCGGTGCCGCCGTCGTCGGCCAGGTTGAGCCGGAACCTGCGGTGGTTCTCCAGCTTCTCGCGGAAGACCGCGAAGGTGAACGGCTTGATCAGGTACTGGCTCACCCCGGCGGCCAACGCCGATTTCACCACGTACAGGTCCCGCACCGCGGTGATCGCCATGATGTCCACCGGGTGGCCGCGGCCGCGGAGCCGCCGGGCGACATCGAGCCCGTGCAGGTCCGCCAGGTTCATGTCCAGCAGGACCAGGTCCACCGGGACCCCGCTGGTGGCCGCCTCGTCCAGCCGGGCCAGGGCCTCGCCGCCGGTGGCCACGACGGCGTCGACGGCATAGCCGGGCACCCGCCGCACGTAGTCGGCGTGGGCCTGGGCGGTGAGTGGCTCGTCGTCGACGATCAGCACGCGCAGATCACGTTCAGCGGCCATGGGGTGCTCCTGACGGGTCGGCGCCGGGCAGCTGGGGCAGCAGCGGCAGCGTGACGGTGAAGATCGCCCCACCGTCGGATTCAACGTCGAGCGTACCGTCCAGCCGCGCCACCGCCTGCCGCACCAGGGCCAGGCCCAGGCCCCGCCCGCCCGCGGGCCCTCCGGTCTTGGACGAACCCCCCAACCGGAAGATCTCCTCCAGGTGTTCGGTGTCCACCCCGGGGCCGGAATCGGCGACGGAGATGATCAGCACCCCGTCGGCGGCCGAGAAGTCAGCCCACACGCTGCGCAGCTCCGAGGTGGCCGCGGCGTCGAATGCGTTGTCCAGCAGGTTCCCGGTCACGGTGACCAGGTCGCGGGCATCCAGGGACCCGGGGGGCAGCTCGCCGCTGGCCGTCATGGTCAGCCGGATCCCGCGTTCGTGGGCCTGGGCTGCCTTGCCGATCATCAGGGCTGTCAGGAACGGCTCGTCGATGGACTGCACGAACTCATCGGTCAGCCGCTGGGACTCCTGCCGGTCCTGGACCGCGAAGTCCAGCGCCTCGCGCTCGCGGCCCAGCTCGATCATCGTCGCCACGGTGTGCAGCCGGTTGGCATGTTCGTGGGTTTGCGCGCGCAACGCCTCGGAGAGGGTCTTCATCGATTCCAGTTCGCCGGTGAGCGCCTGCAGCTCGGTATGGTCACGCAGCGTTGCCACCGTGCCCAGATAGGCAGAGGCCGCCCGGGCGTTGGAGGCCCCGCGGCGCAGGGCCGGCGCCCAACGGAACGGGAAGCGGGCCGTGGGGCCGGTGTCCGGCTGGGCGGCGCGCTGCTGGCTGATCACCAGTATGCGGTCCCGCGTCAGGTGGATCTCATCGGCGGCGCGGCGACCCGAGGCAAAGAGTTCCGCCACGGTCTCCGGCAGTCCCAGCGACGCCACCGGTGCCGGCTTCAACGCCCCGGCCGGCGGCAGGCCCAACAGGTCGGCCGCCTGGTCGTTGTAGAGCACCAGCCGGGCCTTCTCGTCGACCAGCACCAGCCCCTCGCGCAGCGAATGCAACGCCGAGTCGTAGTAGGCGAACAGGCTCCGCAACTCCTCCGGCCCGAAACCCAGGGTCACCCGGCGCAGGTAGCGGCTGAGCATCCAGGACCCGATGCCCCCGAGCACGACGGCGCCGAACGCCACCCAGAGGATCGCCGGCAGGGCCGCCGCCTGGGTCAGCGACAGGGTCTGGAGGGTGACGCCGACGGCGACCATGGCCACCACCGTTCCGCCGTCGTCGAAGACGGGGGCGATGGCGCGCACCGAGGGCCCCAGGGTCCCGACGTACTCCTCGATCTGGCTGTGTCCGGCCAGCGCGCTGTCGATGCTGCCGATGTAGTGCCGTCCCAGTTCCCGCGGATTGGGGTGCGTGTAGCGGGTCCTGTCCGGGGCCATGATGGTCACGAAATCCACCGGCGCCATCGCGGTGATCTTCCGGGCGTAGGGCTGCAACCGGGCGGAGGGGTCGGAGGAGACCACCGCCTGGACCACGAACGGGTCGTTGGCCAGGGTCTCGGCGATGCTCAGCACCCGGGCGCCCGTGGCCTCTTGGGCGCGGGACTGCGCCGTGGCGTAGCTGGTCATGCTCAGGGCCGCAGTCACCAGGGCGACCAGCAGCAGCTGGGCGAGGAACAATCGGGTGGCCAGCGAATAGGTGCCGCGCGGCGCCGTCGCCGGATGTGCCCTCGCTGCCATGGCGGTCCTCCTCGGAATCCAAAGGACAGTTTCCCACGGCGGAACCCGGTGTGAACAATATGAACGCAAGCGTGAGCGTGGTCACGTCGAAGCCCACCATGGAGTGGAAGCAGAACCTGAACACCACAAGGAGTCGACATGGCAACGAGGCCTGGAGAAAACGAACCCGCCTTGGGCGGCACGACGGCGGCAACCCCGCCACAGCGCAAGAAGGACAGGACCCACTGGCTGTACATCATGGTCATCATCGCCGTCGTCCTCGGCGCGGCGATCGGCCTGGTCTTCCCCGAGGTCGGCAAATCGCTCAAACCGCTGGGCACGGCCTTCGTCGCCCTGATCAAGATGATCATCGCCCCGGTGATCTTCTGCACCATCGTCCTGGGCGTCGGCTCCGTGGCCCGTGCCGCGACCGTCGGCAAGGTCGGTGGCCTGGCACTGGCCTACTTCATCATCATGTCGACCTTCGCGCTGGCGATCGGCCTGGTCGTGGGCAACCTGATCCACCCCGGCGCGGGCCTGCACCTGCAGCCCTACAAGGCGGCGGCCGGCGGCAGTGAAGGCGGCATGGTCGAGTTCCTGATGAGCCTGATCCCCGGGGACATCCCGGTGCTGCCGACCCTGGTTCTGGCCTTGCTCGTCGGGTTCGCGCTGCAGTCCATGGGCAAGGCCGGCGAGCCGGTCCTGCACGGGATCCAGAACATCCAGGCGGTGGTCTTCAAGCTGATGATGATGATCATGTGGGCGGCCCCCATCGGCGCCTTCGGTGCCATCGCCGCCGTCGTCGGCGCCACCGGCTGGGCGGCCATCGGATCCATGGCCATCCTCATGGGTTCCTTCTACCTGACCTGCGCGCTGTTCATCGTGGTCGTCCTGGGCGGCATCCTCAAGGCAGTGACCGGCCTGAACATCTTCGCGCTGCTGAAGTACCTGGCCCGCGAATACCTGCTGATCTTCTCGACGTCGTCCTCGGAGTCGGCGCTGCCGCGGCTGATCGCCAAGATGGAACACGCAGGGGTCTCCAAGCCCGTCGTGGGCATCACCGTGCCGACCGGCTACTCCTTCAACCTCGATGGCACCGCCATCTACCTGACGATGGCCTCGCTGTTCGTCTCCACCGCCATGGGCATGCCGATGAACCTCGGCGAGCAGATCTCCCTGCTGGTCTTCATGATCATCGCCTCCAAGGGTGCCGCAGGCGTCACCGGTGCCGGCCTGGCCACGCTGGCAGCGGGCCTGCAGTCCCACCGCCCGGAGCTGCTCGATGGCATGGGAGTGATCGTGGGCATCGACAAGTTCATGTCCGAGTGCCGCGCCCTGACCAACTTCACCGGCAACGCCGTCGCCACCTTGCTGATCGGCAAGTGGACGCGTGAGATCGACATGGAGCAGACCCGGGCCGTGCTGTCCGGCCAGCGCCCCTTCGACGAACTCTCGCTGGAGCCCGATGCCCATGCCGCTGCACCGGCCACCGAGGTCCCCGAGGCGGCGGCCCTCCGGTAGCACCTGAACCGGCGGGGCCCCGTCCCCTCCGTCCCTGCGGTGTCGGCCGTCCATCCCCTGCGGGGGAGGGGCGGCCGACGCCGTGGTGGGGGGAATCAGGGTGCCGCCACCCGACCAACCCTCGAGTTCAGCTTCAAGGTAAAGGCTCGCCGCGACCGGCCAAACATCCGGGAATCCGGCGTCGTGCGGCGATAGCCTTGGGGCTAGTAGTGAGTGACAAGCAACGAACGGAAGCGTGGTTCATACCGTGAGCGAGGAAAAGGGTTCGAGGACTCGTACGGCCGGATTGCTGAAAGAGCCGCCGGCCCTCGGGCCGACCGGTCGACCCCTGACGGTCTTCCCCGAACCACAGCCGCTGGAAGGCCACGGTCCGGCACGCGTGATCGCCATGGTCAACCAGAAGGGCGGGGTCGGCAAGACCACCTCCACCATCAACCTGGCCGCCGCGCTCGCCGAGTACGGACGCAAGGTCCTGCTGGTCGACTTCGACCCGCAGGGGGCACTCAGCGCGGGCTTCGGCACCAACCCGCACGAGCTGGACATCACGGTCTACAACGTCTTGATGGAACGCAAGACCAGCATCCACGATGCGATCCTGCACACCGATATCGAGAACATCGACCTGCTGCCGGCCAACATCGACCTGTCCGCCGCCGAGGTCCAGCTCGTCAACGAGGTGGCCCGCGAACAGGTGCTCGAGCGTGCCCTGCGCAAGGTCTCCGACGACTACGATGTCATCCTCATCGACTGCCAGCCGTCCCTGGGCCTGCTGACCGTCAACGCCCTGACCGCCGCCCACGGCGTGATCATCCCGCTGACCGCCGAATTCTTCGCCCTGCGTGCGGTGGCCCTGCTGGTCGAGACCATCGACAAGGTCCAGGACCGGCTCAACCCCTCCCTGCAGGTCGACGGCGTCCTGGCCACCATGTACGACGCGCGGACCCTGCACTCCCGCGAGGTCATCGGACGGCTCATCGAGGCCTTCGGGGACCAGGTCTTCGAGACGGTCATCAAGCGCACGATCAAGTTCGCCGACGCCAACGTCGCAGCGGAACCGATCACCAGCTACGCGGGGAACCACCCCGGCGCCGAGTCCTACAGGATGCTGGCCCGGGAGCTCATCAGCCGCGGCGGCGCCCCGTAATGACCGCGGCGGGCCGGGCGGATACCGGGTCGCCATCCGCCGCACCGGCGCCGGAGACGGAGCCCGACCCGGTCGCGGGATTCGCGGTCGCCCTGGAGAATTTCTCCGGGCCGTTCGACGTGCTGCTGAACCTCATCGGCAAGCACCAGCTGGACATCACCGAGGTCGCCTTGGCCCGGGTCACCGACGAGTTCATCGCCTACCTGCGGGACTTGCGGGAGCGCTCCGGGGACCGCGCCCTGGAGGAGACCACCTCCTTCCTGGTCGTGGCCTCCACCCTGCTGGACCTGAAGGCGGCGCGGCTGCTGCCCACCGGCGAGGTGGAGTCGGACGAGGACATCGCGCTGCTGGAGGCACGTGACCTGCTCTTCGCCCGGCTGCTGCAGTACCGGGCGTTCAAGGCCATCGCCGGACAGCTGTCCGAGCGGCTCGCCGACCAGGGGGAGATGCATCCACGCCGCGTCGCGCTGGAGCCCGGTTTTGCAGCACTGCTCCCGGAGCTGGTCTTCACCACGACCCCGGAGCAGCTGGCCGAGCTGGCCCGCAAGGCCATGGAACCCCGCCCGGCGGAACCGACGGAGGTCGGCGTCGCCCACCTGCACGCGCCCACGGTCAGCGTGCGCGCGCAGGCCGACCTCATTGCCGAACGGCTCGATGCCGACCGGTTCACCAGCTTCTCCGAGCTCATCGCCGATGCGGGGGAGACCATGGTGGTGATCGCCCGGTTCCTGGCCTTGCTGGAGATGTTCCGGGACAAATATGTTGGATTCGAACAGGACGGGCCGCTCGGCGAACTGCTGGTGGGCTGGAACGAGGACGCGGGCCCCTGGCATCCCGACCGGATCGCCGGGGAATACGACGGCACACCGGTGCCCGCGGCCGCGGCGGGTCAACGCCAGGAGGAGAACGAATGAGCCAGCACGACGACGGTGCCCCCGATCCCCGGATGGCCCTGGAAGCCGTGTTGATGGTTGCCGACGAACCGGTCACCGTCCAGCGGTTCGCCGAGGTGCTGGAGATCGACGCGGGGCAGGTCAGGACGCTGCTGGGGGAACTGCAGGACGACTATGCGGCGAACCACGGGTTCGAGCTGCGGGAGCTGGCCGGCGGCTGGCGGGTCTACTCCAAACGTGACTTTGCTCCCGTTGTCTCCCGCTTCGTCCTGGACGGTGCCACGTCCCGGCTATCCCAGGCGGCCCTGGAAACCCTGGCGGTCGTTGCCTACCGCCAACCCGTCTCCCGCGCCCGGATCGCGGCCATCCGGGGGGTCAACGTAGACTCGGTGGTACGCACCCTGACACTGCGCGGACTGCTCGCCGAAGAAGGCACCGATCCGCAGTCCGGGGCCATGCTGTATCGGACCACCCCATATTTTCTGGAAAGATTGGGGATAGACAGCGTGGCGGATCTACCGCAGCTCGCTCCCCACTTGCCTGGGCTGGACGATCTTGACCAGTACGACGACGTCCCTTTCTAGGCCACCACACCCAGCAGCAACGAAGGAATCAACATGACCCAGGGATCCAATTCAGGCGCAGGCCGCGGCAACCAACGCCGGTCAACGCCCGGCCAGGGTGGCGGACGCGGTGCGGCCGGCTCGGGCCGTGGGGCATCAGGCGGCAAGTCGGGCGGCAGCTACGGCGCCAAGAAGCAGGGCCCGGCCAAGAAGGGCCAACCCGGCGGCACCCCGCGCGGCCCGCAGGCTTTCGGCGGCGAACGATTCGGACGCAACCTGGGTCCTGTCAAGAAGAACCGCCCCGCCCCATCCCAGCGTCCGGCGCAGCGGCCCGCCGAGGACCAGGATCACGATGGAGTGCGCCTGCAAAAGGTGCTGGCCAATGCCGGGGTGGCCTCCCGCCGCGTCAGCGAGGAGATGATCACCGCCGGACGCGTCGAGGTCAACGGCGAGATCGTCACCGAGCTCGGCATCCGCGTGGACCCGGCCACCACGAGCATCCACGTGGACGGCATGCGCATCCAGCTGAACGAAACCATGCGCTACTACGCCTTCAACAAACCCCGCGGCGTGGTCTCCACCATGGAGGACCCCGAAGGCCGTCCCTGCATTGCGGACTACCTGCGCAAGAAGAGCGAGCGGCTCTTCCACGTCGGGCGCCTGGACGTGAACACCGAGGGGCTGCTGCTGCTCACCAACGACGGCGAGCTGGCCAACCGCCTGACCCACCCCTCCTACGAGGTCCCCAAGACCTACCTCGTCCAGGTGCCCGGCCCGATGGCCCACGGCATCGGGGCGCAGATGAAGGCGGGCATCGCCCTCGAGGACGGCATGGCCAAGGTCGACTCGTTCAAGCTCGTGGACTCCACCCCGGGCAAGGTCCTCGTCGAGGTCATCCTGCACTCGGGAAAGAACCGCATCGTCCGCCGGCTCTTTGACGCCGTCGGCCACCCGGTCAAGCGCCTGGTCCGCGTGCAGATGGGCCCGATCAAGCTCGGGGCCCAGAAGCAGGGGACCATCCGCCAGCTCGGCCACCACGAAGTCGGCCACCTGCTGGCCGGCGTGGGCATGTAGCCGGTGGCTGCCACACATCTCACCGGGCCGGTCCTGGTCATCGGCACCGGCCTGCTGGGCGCCAGCGTCGGATTGGGGCTGAGCCGGCTGGGCATCCCGGTCCTGCTCTCCGACACCTCGCCGACGGCCCAGCAGGTCGCCCAGGACATCGGTGCGGGCACGGTCTTCGACCCCGCCTCATCGCCGGAACCGGCGCTGGTCGTGGTGGCCGCGCCCCCGGATGTCACCGCCGCCGTGGTCTCCCGTGCCCTGCGCGAACACCCCACGGCCACTGTGGTGGACATCGCCAGCGTCAAGACCTCGATCCTGCGTGCGCTCGAGACGGACCCGGAGCTCGGCCATGGCGAACTCTCCCGCTACGTGGGCACCCACCCGATGGCCGGCCGCGAGAAGTCGGGTCCTGCCGCGGCCCGCGGAGAGCTGTTCACCGCCATGCCCTGGGTGATCTGTGCGCACCCCGGAACCGGCGAGCACAGTGTGCGGACCGCCGAGGCCCTGGCCATCGACCTCGGTGCCACCGTGCACCGGATGGACGCCGGCGAGCACGACGCCGCCGTCGCCCTGGTCTCGCACTTCCCCCAGATCGCCTCGTCGCTGCTGGCCTCCCGGCTGCTCAACGCACCGGCCCATGCCCTCGGGCTCGCGGGCAACGGCCTGCGCGACACCACGCGCATCGCCGCCTCGGACCCACGACTGTGGATCCAGATCCTCAGCCACAACGCCCCGGAGCTCGTGGGCATCCTGCACGGGTTGCGGGAGGACCTCAACCGGCTCATCTCCACCCTCGAGGACCCCGCGGCACCCGGTGCCCTGCTGGATCTGGCGGAACTGATGGGGGAGGGCAACGCAGGACAGGCGCGCATCCCTGGAAAGCACGGGGCACCCCCGCAGGCCTTCGCCGTCGTCACCGTCATCGTCGATGACCGTCCCGGCCAGATCGCCCAGCTGCTCGCCGACGTCGCGGACATCGGGGTGAACCTCGAGGACCTGCGTATGGAACACTCCTCCGGCCACAAGGTCGGAATGGTCGAAGTATCGGTCCTGCCCGGGCGAAGCCAGGAATTGATGGAAGCCCTCACCGAACGCTCATGGAAGGTAGTGCAGTAAGTGAAGAACCTCGTGGTGGCCATCGACGGCCCCTCCGGCAGCGGAAAATCCTCGATCTCCAAGGAGGTCGCCCGACGGATCGGCGCCGCCTACCTCGACACCGGGGCCATGTACCGGGCGTTGACGTTCGCGTGCCTGGATGCGCGGACCGATCTCTCCGACACGGCCGCGGTGACCGCTGCCGTCCGGGAAGCCAACGTGCAGATCGGCGTCGACCCCGACCTCGAACAGGTCCTGGTCAACGGGGCGGACGTCACGGCGGAGATCCGCAAGCCCTATGTCTCCGAGGCGGTGTCCACGGTGGCAGTCATCCTCGATGTCCGCGCCGAACTGGTTCGCCGTCAACAGGAGATCATCGCCGGACACGCACGCATCGTCGCCGAGGGACGGGACATCACCACCGTCGTCGCCCCCGAGGCACCGGCGCGTATCCTGCTGACCGCCCGCGAGGAGGTCCGCATGGCCCGGCGCGGGCTGCAACTCGGCGGGACCCAGACCAGCGAGGACCTGCAACGCCAGGTCGTGGCCCGCGACGCCAAGGACTCAACGGTCACCAGTTTCACCACTGCTGCCGACGGCGTCGTCACCGTCGATTCCTCTGACCTGGATTTTGAGCAGACGGTCCAGGCAGTGCTCTCCGTCGTGGAAGCAGCCGACGCCCCGGCCTGAAGGCCGGGCAGCCCACGGCATGCAAAAATGGTAAGTGCTTCCGCGTACGGCGGAAGCGGCGAACAAAGGAATCCCTGAACATGACCGATCACGCCGCCGTTCCCGGCGACGGAGACGAATACGTCCCCTCGGGAGAGGACCACGTCGCCGAACGACTCAACCAGATCACCGACGAGGAGGCCGAGCAACGCGCCGCCTCGCTGCGCGAAGGACTCGCCGACTACGACCTCGACGACGAGGACACCCGGCTGCTCTCGCATGTCGATGACGACGACTTCGAGGACGAGGACGATCGGGTCCCCCCGGTGGTGGCCATCATCGGACGCCCCAATGTCGGCAAGTCGACCCTGGTCAACCGCATCATCGGCCGCCGCGAGGCAGTCGTCGAGGACGTCCCGGGCGTCACCCGGGACCGGGTGACCTACAGCGCCGAATGGAGCGGGCGTGACTTCACGCTCGTGGACACCGGCGGCTGGGAACACGATGCCAAGGGCATCCACGCCCGCGTGGCCGAGCAGGCCGAGGTCGCCGCGGACCTGGCCGACGCCGTCATCTTCGTCGTCGACTCCGCCGTCGGGGCCACGGCCACCGACGAACTCGTCGTCAAGATGCTGCGCCGGCAGAAGAAGCCGGTGTTCCTGGTCGCCAACAAGGTCGACGGGGAAGCGCAGGAAGCCGATGCCGCGTCGCTGTGGAGTCTCGGTTTCGGCCAGCCCTACCCGGTCTCGGCACTGCACGGCCGCGGCACCGCCGACCTGCTGGACGACCTGCTCGAGAAGCTTCCCGCCTACTCGGCCTTCGGCGGCATGGTCCCGCGTGGCGGTCCGCGCCGCGTCGCCCTCATCGGGCGCCCCAACGTCGGCAAGTCCTCGCTGCTGAACAAGCTCGCCGGCGCCGAACGCGTCGTCGTCGACAACACGGCGGGCACCACGCGCGACCCCGTGGACGAACTCGTCGAACTCGGCGGACGGACCTGGCGCTTCGTGGACACGGCAGGCATCCGGCGCCGTCAGCACATGGCCCAGGGCTCGGACTACTACGCCTCCCTGCGCACGCAGTCGGCGCTGGAAAAGGCAGAGGTCGCCGTCGTGCTCCTGGCAGTGGACGAGGTGCTCAGCGAACAGGACGTGCGGATCCTGCAGACGAGCATCGACTCGGGCCGCGCCCTGGTGCTGGCCTTCAACAAATGGGATCTGCTCGACGACGAACGCCGACGCTACCTGGAACGTGAAATCGAGCAGGACCTGGCCCACGTGGCCTGGGCCCCGCGCGTGAACATGTCAGCGGCCACCGGTTGGCACAAGGAAAAGCTCGTTCCCGCCCTGGACCTGGCCCTGGAGTCGTGGGACCGGCGCATCCCGACGGGCAAGCTCAATGCCTTCCTGGGCGAACTGGTGGCGGCGCACCCGCACCCGGTCCGTGGAGGCAAGCAACCGCGCATCCTCTTCGCCACCCAGGCATCGTCACGCCCACCGCGTTTCGTGCTCTTCACCACGGGGTTCCTGGACCCCGGGTACCGCAGGTTCATCACCCGCCGCCTGCGGGAGACGTTCAGTTTCACCGGAACGCCCATCGAGGTCAGCATGCGCGTGCGTGAGAAGCGTGGGCGGTCAAAGTAGCTCCGGAAATGCGGTAGAGTAGCTGAGGAGCTTTTCGCAGACGGCACCCGCCCTCACGGACGGGATAACGGCTGCGGAACCGCCGGGCTATGGCGCAGCTTGGTAGCGCGCCTGACTGGGGGTCAGGAGGCCGTGGGTTCGAATCCCGCTAGCCCGACCGGCGATAAGGGGTCCTGCGGGAACGGAATTCCGTTTCCGCAGGGCCCCTTCTCCATGCTCCGGACCCTCCTGCGCAGGCAATGCGGCGATCATGACGCCAACCGGCTTGCAAACAGGGATAACCGGTAGGCTAGGCTGGATAAAACACAAAGTCGGCGCGTCATTTGGACCACTGTCCAAACGGCCGGCATCGAGCATTCACCATTCCAGGGAGGAAGCATATGAGTGGCGATCACCGTTGGGAGGACGGCGCTACGGAGCGTAGGAAATCCGCGGCGGAGACCACCAACATCAGCTTGCCTCCAATGCGGGACGAGGTCGTTCCCGAGGCATCGCTGTCGACCGAGGAACGCTCCTCCGTCAACGCGCTGCCCGAGGGTTCCGCGCTGCTGATCGCCCATTCCGGCCCCAACCGTGGTGCCCGCTTCCTGCTCGACGGCGAAGTGTCCACTGCCGGACGCCACCCCGAGGCGGATATCTTCCTGGACGATGTGACCGTCTCCCGCAAGCATGCAGAATTCCGCCGTGACGGCTCCGGATTCCAGATCGTGGATTCCGGCAGCCTGAACGGCACCTATGTCAACGGCGACCGCGTCGACGCGGTCCGGCTGCGCACCGGTTCGGAAGTACGCATCGGCAAGTTCCGGTTGACGTTCTACGCCGGCACCCTCCCCACGACCGCCTCGCGGCAGGACTGACGGTAATTTCTGTGGTTGCATCGGCGCATTCCCGACGCGGCATCGGGGCGGGCGCTGAGGCCCCCCGGGCGAGCGTGCTCAATATCGGCGAGGTCCTGACCGAACTGTCGGCAGACTTCCCGCAGACCACCGCCTCGAAGATCCGCTTCCTCGAGGAGAAGGGTCTCATCACCCCGCAGCGCACCGCCGCCGGATACCGCAAATACACGGCCGGCGACATCGACCGGCTGCGGTTCATCCTGTCGCTCCAACGCGACCAGTACCTGCCGTTGAAGGTCATCAAGGACTACCTCGACGCCGTCGACCGCGGCGAACGCCCGGAACAACTGGCCGGTGGCTTGACGCTCGCCCCGCGCAGCGTGACCGACCAACTGGCCCAGGAGCTGGCAGGTCACACGCGTCCGCTGACCCGAGCGGAACTGCAGGGTGTCACGGGGGCATCGGATGAACTCATCTCCGAATTGCTGGCCTATGGCGTCATCGCAGAAGAGGACCAGCGGTTCGACGAGCATGCGGTGCGCATTGCCACGGCCAGCGCCAAGCTGGCCGCCCACGGAATCGAACCGCGCCACCTGCGTGGCTTCCGGGCCGCCGCCGACCGTGAACTCGGACTGGTCGAACGGGCCGTGGCCCCCTTGTCCAGCCGACGGGATGTCTCGTCCCGCGCCCGTGCGGCCGAGACGGCACGCGAGATCAGCGATGCCTGCCTGGCACTGCACAGTGCGCTGGTCAATGGAGCCATCGCCCGGATGGACCACTAGGACAGCGGGAGGAACCCATGCGAGAGCTCATGGTCGTCGGCGTTCGGATCGAACTGCCCTCCAACCAGCCGCTGGTCCTGCTCAAGGAAATCGACGGGCCCCGCCATCTGCCCATCTGGATCGGTGCTCCCGAGGCATCGGCCATTGCCATGAGCCAGCAGGGGATGGCCACGCCGCGCCCGATGACCCATGACCTGCTCGAGGCAGTGGTCTCGGCCCTGGGGCATCCCCTGGTGGAGGCGCGCCTCGTGGCGGTGAAGGACACCGTCTTCTACGCCGAACTCGAATTCGACGGCGGCGCCAGTGTCGACTCGCGGGCCTCCGACGCGATTGCCTTCGCCCTGCGTGCAGGATGCCCGATCACCTGTTCCGACGAGGTGCTGGAGGAGGCCGGGGTCATGGTCAGCGAGGACGGCAACACCGCCGACGGCGCGGAGGACCAGGTCCGCCAGTTCCGCGAATTCCTGGCCGATGTCGAGCCCGAGGATTTTGGCGAATAGCGACACGCCCTCAAGTTAAGCTTGAAGGTCTTTGACGTGGGACCCGTTCGGCCGTACCGTCAAAGCATAAGAATCCCATTGCTTCGCTGTCCCATCACTCGGCACAGTGGACGGCCTTCGATGCCTCCACGGTTCCCGGCAGCCGGCAAGCTCCCTATGGGGGGAGTTTTTGACTAGGAGGGTCCACGTGAGTCCGATAGGTGAGCACAGCGGAGCGTCGTCCGGCGTCGGCCGGTCGACCACTGCTGTGAATGCGCAGGGGCTGCTCTTCACCGAGGACCTGCCGGTCCTCGACGAGGGGGCGGGCTATCGCGGTACCGTCGTCTGCAAGGCGGCCGGCATTACCTACCGTCAGCTCGATTACTGGGCCCGCACCGGATTGGTCGAGCCGGCCGTCCGGGGCGCCGCCGGTTCGGGCAGCCAGCGCCTGTACAGCTTTCGGGACATCCTCGTGCTCAAGGTCGTCAAGCGGCTGCTGGATACAGGGGTCTCGCTGCAGCAGATCCGCACGGCCGTGGTCCACCTCCGCGAACGCGGTGTCGAGGACCTGGCGCAAATCACCCTGATGAGTGATGGCGCATCCGTTTATGAGTGCACGTCGGCCGACGAGGTCATCGACTTGGTCCAGGGAGGCCAGGGGGTGTTCGGCATCGCCGTCGGGCGCGTCTGGCGCGAAGTCGAGGGCAGCCTGTCCGAGTTGCCGAGCGAGCACGCGGTGGACGAGGAAGCGATCTTCCCCGGGGATGAACTGGGCCGCCGTCGGGCAGCCAAGAAGTCGGCCAGCTAGCCACGAACTGGCCCCCTGACCCGGAATCACAGAGCGCGTGTCCCCGACGGGGACACGCGCTCTTCCCATGGCCGGAAAGTCAGTGGGCCGTGATGCCGCGCAGCAATTCGTCGAAGCGTGCCGCTGCCTGTCGTGCGGCGTCGCCGGGCCACTGGTGCACCGCGTAGGCCGCGCCCTGGATCTGCTGCCAGTTCGCCTGGTCCGGCAGGACGGGGGAGAGCAGCGACGATCCGAACATGGTGCGCATTTCATCGAGCCGGAAGCGCTGTTCGGACGAGGAATCGCGGAAACGGTTGGCCACCACCCCGGCCGTCTGCAGCCCGGGGACGAACTCCTGGCGGAAGAGCTCCAAGGCCCGCAGGGTCCGCTCGGTACCCGCCACGGAGAACAGGCTGGGCTCGGCGACCAGCAGCACCCGCTGGCTGGCGGTCCAGGCCATGCGCGTCAGCCCGTTCAGGGACGGTGGGCAGTCGATGAGCACCAGCTCGTACCGATCCTGGCGGGCCAGAATGGTCTGGAGCCGGCGCAGGTTGCGCAGCTTCAAGTCGGGACGGTCATAGATACCACTGAAGGCACCGCCCACGGCCACATCCAACACTGCTGGCCCCGTGGCGTCCTCGGCTGCCGATGCGCGGGAGGTCCAGGGGCTGGATACCGCGGCCGCTGCGATATCGGCACGTCGCGCGTTCTTGAGCAGATGGCCGATGTCGTTCTCGCCATTGGGCTCCACACCCAGGCCGGTGCTCGCATCGGCATGTGGATCCAGGTCCACCACCAAGGTCGGAATGCCGGCGGCCAATGCCGCCGACGCCAAACCGAGGGTGACCGACGTCTTCCCGACGCCACCCTTGAGACTGCTGATGCTCACGACCTGCACGGAACGGACCACGACCTTACTGTGTTGTTGCGCTGTTTCGGCTCCTACCCATCATAAGGTGGCCCCGCGCTTCGCCGCTCCACCGGCGGCGGTGTGCCACACGTCATAACGAAACACAGTTACCGGTGTGTGGTGCGCCACTGTAGGGTATCGGCAGGCTTGGATCTACACATCGCGCCTGGCGCACGGAAGCAGCATCGCCCGAAACCCGGGAGTACCGTCGCGTTCGTCCTGACCAACAGACACCCTGCAGGAGCATCATGTTTTCAAAGGTTTTGGTTGCCAACCGCGGCGAAATCGCCATCCGCGCGTTTCGTGCCGGCTACGAATTGGGGGCGAAGACCGTGGCGGTCTTCCCCTACGAGGACCGCGGCTCCATCCATCGCCAGAAGGCCGACGAGGCCTATCAGATCGGCGAAGAGGGCCACCCGGTCCGTGCCTACCTCGACGTCGAGGAGGTCATCCGTGTCGCCAAGGACGCCGGCGCGGATGCCATCTACCCCGGATACGGCTTCCTCTCCGAGAACCCCGACCTGGCCCGTGCAGCGCATGAGGCCGGCATCACCTTCATCGGCCCGCCGGCCGACGTGCTCGAACTCGCCGGCAACAAGGTCCAGGCGCTCAAGGCAGCGAAGGCCGCAGGCATCCCCACGTTGGCCTCCTCCGAGCCCAGCGATGACCCGGAGTGGCTGATCGGCGAAGCGGACAAGATCGGTTTTCCCATCTTCGTCAAGGCGGTCGCCGGTGGCGGCGGACGCGGCATGCGCCGGGTCGACAAGCGTGAGGACCTGCCCGACGCCCTCAATGCGGCGATGCGTGAGGCCGGGACGGCCTTCGGGGACCCCACGGTCTTCCTGGAAATGGCAGTCCTGCGCCCGCGGCACATCGAGGTCCAGATCCTCGCCGACGGCGAGGGGAACGTGGTCCACCTCTTTGAGCGTGACTGCTCCTTGCAGCGCCGCCACCAGAAGGTCGTGGAAATCGCCCCGGCCCCGAACCTCGATGAGAACATCCGCCAGGCCCTCTACGCCGATGCGGTGAAGTTCGCCAAGGCGCTGAAGTACCAGAACGCGGGAACCGTCGAGTTCCTGGTCGACACGGTCGGAGAGCGGGCGGGTGAGCACGTCTTCATCGAGATGAACCCCCGCATCCAGGTCGAGCACACGGTGACCGAGGAAATCACCGACATCGACCTGGTCTCGGCGCAGATGCGCATCGCGGCGGGGGAGACCCTCGATGACCTGGACATCCACCAGGAGGACCTGCGGATCCGCGGTGCAGCGATGCAGTGCCGCATCACCACCGAGGATCCCTCCAACGGCTTCCGGCCCGACGTCGGGACCATCACCGTCTACCGGTCGGCCGGTGGCTCCGGGGTCAGGCTCGACGGCGGAACGATCTATGCCGGTGCCGAGGTTTCCCCGCACTTCGACTCCATGCTGGTCAAGCTCACCTGCCGTGGCCGCGACTACGAGGCAGCGGTGCGCAGGGCGCGTCGGGCGTTGGCGGAGTTCCGCGTGCGTGGCGTCGCGACGAACATCCCGTTCCTGATGAATGTGCTCGATGACCCGCAATTCATCGCCGGGGACGTGGCCACCGACTTCATCGACTCCCGTCCGGACCTGTTGGAGGGCAACCGCAGCCAGGACCGTGGCACGAAGGCGATCACCTACCTGGCCGATGTCACGGTGAACCGGCCCAACGGGGAGCGCATCGAGGGGATCGATCCGCGTAAGAAGCTCCCGTACTACCCCGGGGACAAGTCGGACCAGCCGATGCGCAGCCCGTTTGACGGCCCCTCGGAGCATGAGCCCCCGGCCGGCTGGCGCAAGGTCCTGCTGGAGCGTGGCCCGGAGGGGTTTGCCGCCGAATTGCGTTCGCGCACCGAGCTGGCACTGACCGACACCACCTTCCGGGACGCGCACCAGTCGCTGCTGGCCACCCGGGTCCGCACCCGCGACCTGCTGGCCGCGGCGCCGGCGTACGCCCACACGCTGCCGCAGCTCTTCTCCATGGAGGTCTGGGGCGGTGCAACCTACGATGTGGCATTGCGCTTCCTCGGTGAGGACCCCTGGGACCGGTTGGAGCGCCTGCGCGCCGAGATGCCGAACATCCCGTTGCAGATGCTGCTGCGCGGGCGCAACACCGTCGGCTACACGCCGTACCCGACGGAGGTCACCGACGCGTTCGTGCAGGAGGCCGCGTCATCGGGTATCGACATCTTCCGCATCTTCGACGCGCTCAACGATGTCTCGCAGATGGCACCGGCCATCAAGGCCGTCCGGGAGACAGGCACCGCCGTCGCCGAAGTGGCCCTCTGCTACACCGGGAACCTGCTCGACCCGGCCGAGGACCTCTACACGCTGGACTACTACCTGGACCTGGCCCAGCAGATCGTCGACGCCGGAGCCCACATCCTGGCGATCAAGGACATGGCAGGACTGCTGCGGCCCGCCGCCGCCGCGAAGCTCGTCACCGCCCTGCGCGAGCGGTTCGACCTGCCGGTGCACCTGCACACCCATGACACCGCCGGTGGCCAGTTGGCCACGTTGCTGGCAGCAGCCGACGCCGGGGTGGACGCCGTGGACGTCGCGGTCGCCTCCATGGCAGGAACCACCTCCCAGCCCTCGGAGTCCGCACTGATCGCCGCGCTGGCGAACACCGCACGCGACACCGGCATCGAACTGGAGGCGGCGGCATCGCTGGAGCCATACTGGGAGGCAGTGCGTGCCATGTATGCCCCCTTCGAGTCCGGGCTGCCGGGGCCGACGGGACGGGTCTACCGCCACGAGATCCCCGGTGGGCAGCTCTCGAACCTGCGCCAGCAGGCCAAGGCCCTGGGCCTGGCCGAACGGTTCGAGGACGTCGAGGACATGTACACGGCGGCCAATGCGATCCTGGGCCGATTGGTCAAGGTCACCCCGTCCTCCAAGGTCGTGGGCGATCTGGCCCTTCAACTGGTCGGCATGAACGTCGACCCGAAGGAATTCGAAGCGAACCCGCAGGCCTTCGACATTCCCGATTCGGTCATCGCCTTCCTCTCCGGGGAGTTGGGTGATCCGCCCGGAGGCTGGCCCGAACCGTTCCGTTCCAAGGCCCTGGAAGGCCGCAACGTCAAGGTGCGGATGGAGGATCTGGACCCGGAGGACGCCGCGGCGCTGCAGGGCGATTCAGCGACGCGCCGGGAGACCCTGAACCGGCTGCTCTTCCCCGGCCCGACCCGCGACTTCGCCGCCTCACGGGCCGACTACGGAGACGTCTCGGTGCTGCACACCCGCGACTACCTCTACGGTTTGGTCCAGCACGCCGAGCACGTGATCTCCCTCGGCAAGGGCGTGCGCCTGCTGGTGACATTGCAGGCGGTGTCCGAACCCGACGAGAAGGGCATGCGGACCCTGATGTGCACGTTGAACGGGCAGATGCGCCAGATCATCGTGCGGGACCGCAACGTGGAGTCCACGGTGAAATCCGCCGAGAAGGCAGACACCGCCAATCCGGGCCACGTCGCGGCGCCCTTCGCCGGTGCGGTCACCGCATCCGTTGCGGTGGGGGACACCGTCGAAGCCGGCGGAACCGTCGCCACGATCGAAGCCATGAAGATGGAGGCGGCGATCACCTCGTCCACCGGTGGCACGGTGGCCCGCGTGGCGGTCGATGGAACGGCCCAGGTCCAGGGCGGCGATCTGCTGGTCGTTCTCGAGGCCTGAAACCAGCGCCTTGGCGCACCGAGGGGGCGGTCACATGCACCATGTGGCCGCCCCCTCGGTGCGCTAGGGTGAGTGCTGACGAGCCGTTTGACAGTATTTTTTGTGCAGAGGATTCCATGACCAAGCCCCACCAGAACCATGATGACGACGCCGTGGAAACCGGGTCCGGGGAACCCGGGGCCGACGCGGCGGAGCAGCATGAGCCCGACGCGGATCCGTCGACGGACCACGAGGCAGCAGAACCCACTGTCGGAACGGCGGGCCACGGCGCCGCCGATGTCCCCGAGCTCTCCGATTGGGAGCCGGCGGGGGACGAGGACGGCTCCGCCGTGGTCTCTGCGCGTCCGCTGGGCGATGGCCAGGTCATTCCCGCCGCTCCCGTCGGGCAGCCGGCCGTTGCGGCCGGCAGCACCGCCGAGCCACACGGCCAGGATGCCCCCTCCGGAACCGGTACCCCGGAAAGTGCGGCCCAGCTGACGGCCGACCGATTGCTGGAACCCCGTGACCGGGAGCCGGCCGGTGGCTGGCGGCGGCTGCTGTACCGGGCGACCTTCGGCCGGGTGAACGTCGGGGATTCGGATGCCGTGAGGATCCGCCGGCAGACGGAACGACGCATCGCGGCACCGCTGGGCGGCGCCACCCGCTATGTTCCCGTCCTATCCCGCAAGGGCGGGGTCGGCAAGACCACCGTGACGACGCTGCTGGGCATGTCACTGGCCCAGTTGCGGGAGGACCGCATCATCGCCCTGGACGCGAACCCAGACCGTGGGACGCTCAGCGACCGCTCGCCGGGAAAATCGGCGTTCACGGCCCGGCACCTGGTGCAGAACCGGTTCATGGTCGATTCGTTTTCCAAGCTGTCGGCCTATGCCGCCCGGGAGGGATCGCGTCTGCACGTGCTCGCCTCCGACACCGACCCCCGGGTCGCCGAGGCGTTTGACGACGCCGACTACCGGGCCGTGACCGACCTGCTCTCCAAGTACTACTCGATCGTGCTGACCGACTCGGGAACGGGCATGGTCCATACGGTCATGAAGGGGACACTGGAGAAGGCCGACGCCGTCGTCCTGGTCTCAGGGGCGAGCGTGGACGAGGCCCGGCTGGCCTCCGAGACGTTGTCGTGGCTCGAGGCCCATGGCCGGTCCGATCTGGCCTCGAACGCCATCGTGGTCATCAACCAGTCCTCCGGGCAGGGACGCGGCGTGAACGTCGAGGAGATCGAGGCCCACTTCCGCAGCCGCGTGGCGACGGTCGTCCGGCTGCCGCACGACCCGCATCTGGCCGAGGGATCGCGTGTGGACCTGGAGAGGCTCAAGCCGGCAACACGGGATGCTGCCCTGGAGCTGGCGGCCCTGGTCGTCGATGAACTGAAGGCGTGACCCCATGACCCGCTACGACCTGGCCATCGTCGGCTCCGGTTCCGGCAACTCGTTGATCACGCCGTACTGGGATGACAAGAAGGTCGCCCTCATCGACGCCGGGATCTTCGGCGGGACGTGCCTGAATGTCGGGTGCATCCCCACCAAGATGTTCGTCTACCCGGCCACGCTGGGGGCCTCCACCCAGCAGGCGGGCCGGCTCGGGATCGACCTGGAGCGCCGGAGCACCAATTGGCGTGGCATCCGCGACCGGATCTTCGGGCGGATCGACGCCATTTCCGCTGCCGGCCTGCGCTACAGGGACCAGGAACTGGACAACGTGGACGTGTACCAGGAGCGTGTGGTGCTGCGCGACCCGCACACACTGGTCACCGGCTCCGGGGAGGTCATCACCGCCGACCAGGTGGTCCTCGCCTCCGGTTCGCGTGCCGTGCTGCCCGATGTCCCGGGCGTGGAACTGCCGCAGGTCCACACCTCGGATACGATCATGCGCCTGGATGACCTGCCCGAACGCGTGCTGGTCATCGGCGGCGGGTTCATCGCCGCCGAGTTCGCCCACGTCTTCCACGGGCTCGGATCCTCCGTCACGCAGGTCAACCGCTCCGGTGCGCTGCTGCGCCACCACGACGAGGAGATTTCGCGCCGCTTCACCGCTGCCGCAGGGCAGCGGTGGGAGGTCGTGCTCGACCACGCGCTGACCTCGATCACCGGGAACGACGACGGGACCGTCACCGGCCACTTCGAGCAGGAGGGGCAGCCACTCGAGGTGCGGGCCGACGTCGTGCTCCTGGCCACGGGGCGCATCCCGAATTCCGATCGGCTCGACGCCGCGGCCGCCGGGCTGGATCTGGAGGAAGACGGCCGGCTGGCAGTGGATGATTTCCAGCGGGTGCTCTCCGGCGGTGTACCCGTGGAGGGGTGCTATGCGCTGGGGGACGCGTCCAACGAGTACCAGCTCAAGCACGTGGCCAACCGGGAGGCGCGCGTGGTGGCCCACAACCTCGAGCATCCCCGGGCGCTGCGGGCCACCGACCGGACGGCGGTTCCGGCAGCCGTCTTCTCCGACCCGCAGATCGCAGCCGTCGGGCTGACCGAGGCGCAGGCCCGGGAGCAGGCAGCTGACGAAAGCGACGTGGTGGCCGTCGTGCAGGAGTACGGCTCCACCGCCTACGGCTGGGCCATGGAGGACCAGGAGGGCCTGGTGAAGCTCGTCGCCTCCCGCTCCACCGGCCGGCTGCTGGGGGCCCACATCATGGGGCATGAGGCCTCAATGCTCATCCAGCCGCTGATCCAGGCGATGGCCACCGGGCTCGGCGTCGTGGACATGGCGCGCGGGCAATACTGGATCCACCCGGCGTTGACCGAGGTCGTGGAGAACGCCCTGCTCGGACTGGACCTGCCGCAGGGCGCCGACGCCCCGCTCTAGCTCAGGCGGGCTTCCGGGCGGAGTAGATCTCCTCGACGACCGACTCGAAGTCCTTGAGCACCTGGCCGCGCTTGACCTTCAGCGACGGGGTGAGGTGCCCCGAGGCCTCGGAGAAGTCGGTCGGCACGATCCGGAACGCCTTGATCGATTCGGCGTGGGAGACCGACTGGTTGGCCTTGTCGATGACCGCCTGGATCGCGTCCCTGACCTCGGGGCGCTCAGCGGCCTCCTCGATGGAGAGCCCCTTGAGCTGGTTGCGTGCCAGCCATCCGGGCAGCGCCTCGGCGTCGAGGGTGACCAGTGCCGCGATGAACGGGCGGTTGTCCCCGATGACCAGGCACTGGGAGACCAGCACGTCGGCCCGGATCTGGTCCTCGAGCAGGCCGGGGACGACGTTCTTGCCGCCGGCGGTGACGATGATCTCCTTCTTGCGTCCGGTGATGCGCAGGAAGCCGTCGGCGTCGAGCTCTCCGATGTCCCCGGTGCGGAACCAGTCGCCGTCGAAGGCCTCCTCGCGCAGATCCGGGCGCTCGTGGTAGCCGCGCATCACGCAGACACCACGGGTGAGGATCTCGCCGTCGTCCGCGATCTTGACGGCGTTGCCCGGCAGGGGGGTGCCCACCGAGCCGATCTTGATCCGCTTCGGCGTGTTGACCGTGATGGGCGCCGTGGTCTCGGTGAGGCCGTAGCCCTCCAGGATGGTCAGCCCGGCGCCGTGGAAGAAGTGGCCCAGGCGTTCACCCAGCGGGCCGCCACCGGAGACGGCGTACTTGATCCGCCCGCCCATGGCCTCGCGGATCTTGGAGTAGACGAGCTTGTCGAAGAGGTTGTAGCGCAGCTTCAGGGGCAGCGGGACGCTGCCGGACTGCTCCGCACGGGACCAGGCCACTGCGGTGCGCGCCGCGGCGTGGAAGATCCTGGCCTTGAGGTTGCCGCCGTCCTCGGCCTTGAGCATCGAGGAGTTGTACACCTTTTCGAACACGCGTGGCACGGCGAGGATGAACGTGGGCTTGAAGCCCTGCAGGTCATCGAGCAGGTTCTTGATGTCGGGGGTGTGGGCGACCTTGGCGCCACCGGCCACGCAGAGCACAGAGATGAAGCGCGCGAAGACGTGGGCCAGCGGGAGGAACATGATCGTCGCGGCGCCCTCGTGCACGCACTCGGGCAGGGCCGCCTGGGCGTTGCGGCTGAGTTCGACGAAATTCAGGTGGGTGAGTTCGCACCCCTTGGGCCTCCCGGTGGTCCCGGAGGTATAGATGATGGTCGCGACGCTCTCCAGGTTCAGCGAGGAGCGGCGTTCCTCGAGCAGTTCGTCGCTGACGTCGGCGCCCGCCTCGCGCAGCGTGTCCAGGCCGGTGCCGTCGAGCTGCCACACCGAGGTGACCTGGTCCAGCTGCTCCTGAATGGCCGCCTGGCGGACGACGTTCTCGTGGTGCGGCGATTCCACGATGACGGCAGTGGCACCGGAATCGCCGAGGATCCAGGCGACCTGGCTGGGGGAGGAGGTCTCGTAGACCGGCACGGAGATGCACCCGGCAAACCAGACGGCGAAGTCCACCAGCGCCCACTCGTACCGGGTCCGGGACATGATGCCGATGCGTGCCCCCGCCTCAAGGCCAGAGGCGATGAGGCCCTTGGCCAGCGCCTTGGCGTCGGCGGAGAATTCGCGGGCCGAGACGTCGATCCAGCCGCCGTGCCCGTCCGGGCGGGCGAAGAGCATGGGGTTGGACCCGGCGGCCTGTTCCAGGACGAAATCCGTGGTGTTGGCCGTCGGCGGGCTGACCACGAGCGGGGGTACGCTGAACTCTCGCACGGTGTGCTCCTCTTGCTTCAATAGTTATTCACCAGTGGGTGGCGGACGATCTGGATCGTTGCTCCAAGCATAGTGGGTCGCATCACTAACGTACTCGCTAGTAACTTATGGTCCAAACAGGACCGATGAAAGGTTCGGTGCCATGGCCCCGGGATCCGAGGACCGGCCATCCATCGGGCTGGACATCGGCGGCACGAAGATCTCCGCCGGACTGGTAGATGCCTCCGGACGGATCCTGCGCCGGGACCGCGCCGCAACGCCGGGTTCCAGCCCCGCACTGGTCGAACGCACCGTCGCCGATCTGGTGGCCGGGCTGCGCCGGGAGGCCCCTGACGCACCCGTGGGCGTCGGAGCCGCCGGCTGGATGAACCCCGAGACCGGGACCGTGTTGTTCAGCCCCCACCTGGCCTGGCGCAACGAACCGTTGCGTGACCGGCTGGTGCAGCTGCTGGGAACGCCCGTGGCCGTGGTGAACGACGCCGACGCCGCAGGGTGGGCGGAATACCGGTTCGGCGCCGGGCGGGACGAATCGTCACTGGTGTGCCTGACGCTGGGGACCGGCATCGGCGGGGCGCTGGTCACCGAAGGCCGGGTGCGGCGGGGACGGTACGGGGTGGCGGGGGAGTTCGGCCACCAGGTCATCATGCCCGGAGGCCACCGGTGCGAATGCGGCAACCGCGGCTGCTGGGAACAGTACGCCTCCGGCAACGCGCTGGGCCGGGAGGGCCGCGAACTGGCACGCGCCCATTCCCCGGTCGCCCACACGCTGCTCGACGCCGCCGCCGGCGACATCGACGCAATCGACGGGGCACTGGTCACCGAATTGGCGGCCGCCGGCGATCCGGCCTGCCGGGAACTGGTCGCCGAGGCCGGCAGCTGGCTCGGGCTCGGACTGGCCAACCTGGCCGCCGCCCTGGACCCCGGGACCTTCGTCATCGGCGGCGGACTCGGCGCGGCATCGGCACAGCTGCTGGAGGAGGCGGAACTGTCCTACCGGCGCCACCTCACGGGCCGGGGCTACCGGCCCTTCGCGCGGATCCGCCGGGCAGGGCTCGGCGCCGACGCGGGTCTCATCGGCGCCGCGGACCTGGCCCGCCGCGACGCGGCAGACGCCCAACGGTAACCGGGGCCCCGGGTGCGGAATCCTGCGGATCAGACCCGGGCGCCGTCGTCGCCCTCGGCGCGATGCCGGGGCAGCCTGAACGCCAGGTAGCCGGCCGCCGCGACAAACACCACGCACAACCCGATCCACACGGGCATCGGCGCCGAACGCCACAGGATCGCCACCAGCAGCAGGGCGATCGGCCCGCCGGCGGCACAGATCCAGGCCAGCACCGTCACCGGGTTGCCGGAGCCCAGGGCCGGGGGATCCTCCGGGGCCCAGTCCTCCTCCGGCTCGTCGGCCGCGACGTAGTCACGGGGGCCACCGAGGTGTGGTGCCTCCGGTTCCGCCGGCGCATCGGGTCCACCCGGGGCCGGGTCGGCAGCAGCCGCTTCGGCTTCCACGTCCGCCCCGACGTCTCCGAGCCGGTTCACCAGGTCCTGCCACGCGGCCTCGTCGGCCGCCTTGTCCCGGGGGGAATGGCGTTCGTCCTCACCCATGTCCATGCCCTCCCAGCCGGTCGAAGAAGGCGAGGGAACCGGCGAAGATGGCATCGGCGTCGTAATCCAAGGTCGCCACGTGGAGGCTGCGTTCCAGATACGTCAGTTGGAGGCGCGGCACGCCCGCGGGGTGCATGCCGACCAGGACGCGGCGCAGTGCATTGATCCCGGATTCGGAGACCACGTGGTCGACCAGGGAACGGTAGGCGAGCACGGGGGCGCGCACGGTGTCCAGGTGGCGGCGGGTGGCGGTGATGAGCCGGCGCAATTCGTGCACCGCAGCCACGGGGGTGCGTGGATAGGCGCCCTCGTCCTGGCCCGGGAGGGCGATGTCGTTCGCGATGGCCGGTACGGAGGGGATGAAGCGCCGCAGCACACCGGCCAGCATTGAGGTCCGGTCGACCATGCTCAAGGCGGGGTTGACCAGCACGATCCCCGCCGGGTCGCGGCGGATGCCCAGATGCAGGGCGAGTGTGCCGCCCATGGACAGCCCGGCGACGAAGACCAAGCGGTGCGTGGTGGCGAGGGCATCGAACTCGTCCTCGACGGCCCGTGTCCAGGCCTCGCGTCCGGTGGCGGCCAGATCCTCCCACCGGGTGCCATGCCCGGGGAGCACCGGCAACGACACGGTGTATCCGCCGGCCAGCAGGGCATCTGCCCACGGGCGCAGGCTGCGCGGACCCGAGGTGAAACCGTGGATGAGCAGCACGGCATCGCCGTTGGGACCGCGCACCCGGAAGCCGTCGGCGGCGTCGGACGGGGCCAGGGTCGAGAATTCCATACCGCTCCCAAGCAGGCCGGGGTTGGTGCCCCGGAATGGATATGTGCCTAGAGTAGAGCGTAACCGACATGGGGTCCGTGAGATGCGGGCGCCCGACGATCCGCCCGGCGGAAGGCTCCCACACGTGTTTTATTGGTTCATGAAGCGGCTGTTCATCGCGCCGCTGGTCAACCTGCTGTTCCGGCCGTGGGTCAAGGGGATGTCCAACATCCCCGCCGAGGGCGGCGCCATCCTGGCCAGCAACCACCTCTCCGTCTCCGATTCGATCTTCCTGCCCGTGGCCGTGGAGCGCCCGGTGGTCTTCCTGGCCAAGATGGAGTACTTCACCGGCAAGGGGCTCAAGGGCAAGGCCACCGCACTGTTCTTCCGGCTGTCCAACCAGTTGCCGATGGACCGCTCCGGCGGGGCCGCGTCGGCGAACTCGCTCGGCGCCGGTGAACGCGCCCTGCTGGACGGCCAGCTGCTGGGCATCTACCCGGAGGGAACCCGCAGCCCCGACGGCCGGCTCTACCGCGGCAAGGTCGGCGTGGCCAAGCTGGCCCTGTCGACCGGGGTGCCCGTCATCCCCGTGGCCATGATCGGCACCGACAAGGTCCAGCCCATCGGCAAGACCGTCCCGAACATCCGCCGGGTGGGCATGATCATCGGCGAACCACTGGATTTCTCGCGCTACGCCGGCATGGAGGAGGACCGGTTCGTCCAGCGCTCGGTCACCGACGAGATCATGTACGCCCTCATGCGCCTCTCCGGCCAGGAATACGTCGACACGTATGCCTCCACCGTCAAGGCCAAGCTCACCGCCGAACGCGTCGCCGAGCGCAAGGCGGCCCGCGAAACGCTCGCCGAAAACGCCCGCGCCCAGGTCAGGGCGACCGTCGACGCGGCCAAGAAGGAAGTCGAACACATCAGGACCCCCAAGGACGGCACCCCCACGCCCGGCCACGACGAACCCACCGGCACCGGCACAGGGCACGACGACGGTGCACCCCGCGAGGACGGGGAAGCCGACGGCTCCGAAACTTTACGCGGGAAATAGGGCGCCGGACTCCGACCCGGCTACGCTGGTCGGGTGAATGACACGACCCAGCCCTCCGTTCCCTTCCACACCCCGGTGCCCGGGCCCGCAACGGATCCCGGCCTCGATGCCTGGCGCCAGCTGCCCATCGCGCAGCAGCCGAGCTGGTCGGGCACCCCGGAGCACGCCCAGGCCGTCTCCGAACTGGCATCCTTGCCGCCGCTGGTCTTCGCCGGTGAGGTGGACATCCTGCGCGAACGGCTCGCCGCAGCGGCCCAGGGCCACGCGTTCCTGCTGCAGGGCGGGGACTGTGCCGAAACGTTTGCCGCCGCGACAGCCGACCGCATCAGCGCCCGCGTCAAGACGATCCTGCAGATGGCCGTGGTGCTGACCTACGGCGCCTCGATGCCCGTGGTGAAGATGGGCCGCATGGCCGGCCAGTTCGCCAAGCCGCGCTCCTCCGATACCGAAACCCGGGGCGACATGACGCTGCCGGCCTTCCGCGGGGACATCGTCAACGGTTTCGACTTCACCCCCGAATCCCGCCGGCACGACCCGGCACGCATGGTGAAGGCCTACAACACCTCGGCCGCCACGCTGAACCTGATCCGTGCGTTCACGCAGGGCGGGTTCGCCGACCTGCGCAGCGTGCACAACTGGAACAAGGGCTTCCGCGCCAACCCGGCCCACTCCCAGTACGAATCCCTGGCAGCCGAGATCGACCGGGCCGTGCGCTTCATGGACGCCTGTGGCGCCGACTTCGATGCACTGAAGACCACCGAGTTCTTCGCCAGCCACGAGGCCCTGCTCCTCGATTACGAGCGGGCCCTCACCCGCACCGACTCGCGGACCGGCCAGCCCTACGACACCTCGGGCCACTTCGTGTGGATCGGGGAGCGCACCCGCCAGCTCGACGGTGCCCATGTGGACTTCCTGTCCCGGGTCCGCAATCCGTTGGGCGTGAAGCTCGGCCCGAACACCACCGGCGAGGACGCCGTGGCACTGGTCGAGAAGCTGGATCCCCACCGGGAGCCCGGCCGCCTGACCTTCATCACCCGGATGGGTGCCAAGAACATCCGCGAGAAGCTCCCCTCCATCGTCGAGAAGGTCACCGCCTCCGGTGCCCAGGTCCTTTGGGTCACCGATCCGATGCATGGCAATACTGTCACCAGCGAGAACGGCTACAAGACCCGTCGCTTCGACGACGTGATGGACGAGGTCCGCGGCTTCTTCGAAGTCCACAACGCACTGGGCACCTATGCCGGTGGCCTGCACGTTGAGATGACAGGTGATGACGTGGCCGAATGCCTCGGCGGTGCCGATCCCATCCGGGCAGACCAGTTCGATGACCTCTATGAATCGGTCTGCGATCCGCGCCTGAACCACCGCCAGTCCCTGGAGATGGCATTCCTGGTCTCCGGTGCGTTGGCCGGACGGAAGCCGCGCACCGACTGAGCGCTTGTCCCCACGGCGGAGCCCCCGGCAGGAGTGATCCCGGCGGGGGCTTTGCCGTGGCAGGGTGGACCCTCGGTCAGACGACCCCGATCGTGATGGTCGACCCTTCCGGCTGCTTGCTGCCGGCCTTCGGATCCTGTGTGGCCACCGTGTTGAAGATGATCCCGAAGCTGCTTTCGTTCACCTTGACTACGAACCCGGCTTCCTCGAGGATCCGTGTTGCCTCGTCGAGTTGCTTGCCCCGGACTCCTGGGACCTCGACCATCTTTGGTCCCTTGGACACGGTATAGGTCACGGTGGAGTCCCGCTTGGCCGTTCCGGAGGCCGGATCCTGGGAAATGACCGAACCCTTGGCGATCTTCGCGTCGAACTCCTCGCCGGCCTTCTTCGCCGTCAATCCCGCGGCTTCCAACGTGGCCACCGCATCCTTTTCGGAGCGTCCGGTGACGTCGGGGACCTTGACGGGAGCCGGGCCCCGTGAGACGACGTAGGCGACCTTGGTTCCCCGGCGGACCTGGCGGTCGGGCGCCGGATCCTGCGAGACGACCAGGCCAGCGGCGATGGATTCGTTGTATTCCCTGGATACCTTCCCCGCGGTTACGTGGGCCGATTTCAATGTCTTGTCCACGGCCTTGGCGTCACGGCCGACCACGTTCGGGACCGCAAAAAGCTCCGGACCTTTGGAGATCAGGAGCTCGACTGACTGGTAACGGCGGATCGTCGCCCCCGCCTCCGGTTCGGAACCGACCACCCGCCCCTGCTTGATCTGTTCGTCGAAGACCTGCCGCTGGGTCGAGGCCACACCATCGGCAGCCAGCGACTGCACCGCCGTTGCGGTTGGTTGGCCGCTGAACTGGGGAATCTGCACCGGTGAACCGGGCCCCATGCCGAAGAACCAGGCCCCTGTGGCGACGACTACGGCAACCAGGAACAGGACGATGCCCAAGATCCAGCCCCGCCGTCGCGACGACGGGGACTCGAGGCTCTCGCGCGGTTTCTGTGCTTCGCGCGCCCACTGCTTGCGGGCTGACTTGTCGTCCTTGCGGGCCTGTCGTTCCCTGGCCCGGGGGGAGAGGGGGCGGTCATCGCCCGTTGGGGTGGTTTCGGATACCGGAACGACAGCTGAGAGCTGCCCCGTGTCGGTGCCGTCCTGGAGGCGGGGCAGCGCCCGGGTGGCCCCGGCCGCAGCTATCACGCTGGTCTCGTTGCTTCCCCCTCCGATGACCTCGGTCGCGTTGCCCTGCTGCCCGCCGCGGTCGATGACCTCCGTTTCAGCCGATCCCGCAGCTGGTTCCCCGACGCTGGTGGGGGGGTGCGGGGCGAAGGCCGGGCCTCCGGTCTCCCGTGGTTCGACAGCCGGATGATCCAGTTGTTCGTCGGTGAGCGTACGGCGGATCTGTCGGATCTCGCCCAACAGGGCCTCCGCATCTTGCGGCCGGTCCTCGGGCTCGCGCCGCGTGCAGAACTCGACGAGTTCGTCGAGATCGGTGGCCAGGCCGGGCAGAACCAGGGAGGGGGCCGGAACATCGCTGGTGACGTGCTTGTAGGCAACGGCAATGGGGGTGTCCGCGACAAATGGCTGTTGTCCGGTCAGCATTTCATAGGCCATGATGCCCAGCGCATAGATGTCGCTTCGGGCATCGGCGGGGGCACCTGTGACCAGCTCGGGGGAAACGTATGCAACGGTTCCGATGAGGTTTCCGGTGGACGTCTGGTTCGTCGCCGCACGAGCCAACCCGAAGTCAGCGACCTTGATCTGGCCGGAGTCGGAGAGCAACACGTTTTCCGGCTTGATATCCCGGTGGACCAGACCGACGGTGTGGGCAGCCGAGAGCCCTTCAACGATGGCGTCCAGCAGCGCCAACGTCTGCCGCGGCGCCAGACGACCCTGATCCTTCAGCAGCTGCCGCAGCGTGTGCCCCCGGATGAGCTCCATGGCCAAATACGCGGTGGTTCCGTCCACACCGGTATCCAATACCCCGACGATATGGGGGTGGGAGAAGCCGGCGGCAGTGATCGCTTCGGTGCGGAACCGCTCGACGAATGCTGGGTCTTCGGCAAGGTGCGGGTGCAACAGTTTCAGGGCAACGCTGCGTTCGAGCCGGATATCCGTGGCCCGGTACACGGTGGACATGCCGCCGACCGCCAACCGCTCGATGATGCGGTAGCGGCCGTCGATCAGTGTGCCCTGGCCGGGGCTGCCTCCATGTTCACTCACCCCACGATGGTAGCTAGAATCCCGGAGGATACCGGGGACATCTGCCCGGGGAGCCGGAAACACCGTCACCGATCCGAGGCCGTGTAGCCGGGATCGGGCACTTCATCGGGATTCGGGGCGTCGTTCAACGGGAAGTTTAACGAGCCGGAGGAGGCGAATCCTGGGATTCGCCCCCTCCGTACGGCTTGAGGTCCTGCGCCTATGAGGCGCGGCGGGCCCTTGCCGCACGCCGTTTCAACGCGCGACGCTCATCTTCGCTCATGCCGCCCCAGACGCCCGCATCCTGACCGGATTCGATGGCCCACTGGAGGCAGGTGTCGATGACGGGGCACCGGCGGCAGACGCTCTTGGCCTCTTCGATCTGGAGCAACGCCGGGCCGGTGTTCCCCACGGGGAAGAACAGCTCGGGGTCTTTGTCCAGGCAGGCTGCGCGACTACGCCAATCCATGCTCTTTGATGCTCCTTGGGGCTAGATGTCAGGGAACGACCCACCACGGACGAACCGAAAAGCGGGGCGGTGGCAGCACAAAAGGGAGCATCAAACCATGCTCCCGTGCAACTGCCTAATAAGGTTTTCATGTTACCTGCACGTAAACAAGGGGTGGATGGGAACTAATCGGCGTTTACGCGTGAGGGATCCGTCACAAGAGGACATGTATTGCGCGTGGAATGATGCCGTGGATGGCCGCGGAGGGGCGGATATGTCGGCGCGGTATTGGTGCCGTCGAGTAGATTCGAGGACGTGAGTTCTTCGAACGCCTCCGGTGAGACCCCAGAAGCCCGTGCTCCGAGTCCGACTCGGCCGGTGTCCATCCTCGTCGTGTTTGGCCTATTGCTCCTGGAGGCGGCGGCTGCCTTGGGTGCCGCAGCCTGGTATGCGACCTCATTGCCGGCTGCGGGCCCGGTGCCGTTGGGTGGACGGCTCTTCATGCTGGCCTTGATCGTGGGGGCGGCTGCCTGGCAGGCGAATCTTGCGTTCCAGGTTTACCGTGGGCATGCCTGGACGCGGGCGGCTGCCGTCGTGTGGCAGGTCTTCCAGATCATTTTTGCCGTCTCGTTTCTTGGTGCGGGCGGTTGGGCCCTGGCGCTGGGTGCTGCGCTGCTCGTTCCTGCCGCAGCGATTCTCCTGCTGACTTTCGATCCGAAGGCCACGGCATATTTCGGCGACCGCCAGCAGCGGGACTAGCCCTCCTGGCCATCTTCCCAGTGGGCGCACTGGGCTTGTTTCAAGGAGCCGCCGACCATGGCGATCGCCCGACCCGGAAGTGACTGCCGATGGGGCTGCAGGCGCCAGCCAGGAAGATCGCCGTCGCTTGCCTGCCGGGGATTGAGCAACAGGTAGGCGTTGGAGGGCAACATCCGCGCGGACGACGGAAGGCGTTGAAGCCTGGCGCGATCCGGAACGGACGTCATGATGACATGCGTTCCGGAGCGGATCATGGCGTCCAGGGTTGCCAAGCGTGCATCGGAAAGCTCCAGTGCATCGTCCAGGAGGAGGACATCCGGGGCAACGTCGTCGGGATCCACGTCCTGGGCAATGCTGAATTGCCCGTCCAGCTGATGTGCCAGGAGCCTGATCAAGCTCGTCTTTCCCGACCGCGGTCCGCCAAGAACCAGGCCGATGGCACCCGGTTCCCACGTCCAGGGCCGGTTCTCCGGCCCCATGACGCCGACGTGGTAAACGCCGGGCCGCGCACGGTTGTGTTCCACTGGTGCAGCGGGGACGTGATGCGGCAGCGGAAGACACCTGCGTATGGGGAGCTCGGGGCGCGGTCCGCCGACGTTGGTGCTCGACGGCGGAGGCGTGCAAAGTTGGACGATGCCACCTTGCGCAGCTGTATCCGGTCCCACCCAAACCGCCCGGCCGGGAAGTGGCGCGGTCTGGCGAAGTTTCGGCCAGCCCATGGTGGTCTCAGGGCCAAGACCAAAACGCACATACAGGCGGTGCTCCGCCAAAGCGAGGTAGCGGGACGAAACCAAATCGCGGTCCCCGATGACGATGAGACTGGCGTTTCGTTGGCTCGCCGTTCTCGCGAGGACGGCCACCCGATCGTCCAGGGAGGCGAAATTCGATGCACCCAACGCGGTTGCCCAGCCGGCCAGGCCGCTGATCAACAGAATCCGCGTTGGGCTGGCATCGACCGTCGAATCGGCAGGACCCTCGAAGGAATCCAACAGGTCCGAGACTCGTTCGGGTTCATCGATACCCACGTAACCGGCTACGCGGGGAATCCCCGCCACACAGGAAAAGTGGCCAGTGCCATCCAGAACGTAGATGTGGCGCTCGGGCGACTCCCGGGCGAGCGTTGCCACGACGCGCAGCAGCGCGGACGGCGCAGCGCTGCCAGGTCCGGCGATCACCGCAAGGCGGCGTTGCCGTTCAGGATCCCACCAGAGGGGAGCCAGTCTCTGGTGTTCGATGTCGTCCAGCAGGCCAAGGGCGATGGCACCGTTGGGCCGTTGGCGTCTCAACCTGCCGGGGATGAAATGAAGCTCGACAGGCAGGGGCGGGGCAAACGACGAGACGGGCAGGGCTGGCATGACCCTGTTGGCAGTCAAGGCGGCGAGTTCCAAGGCCGGTGTCGACTCAGCCGGGGTTGGCCCATGGACTGTCGCCACGGTGCGGCAATCCTGCCATCGTGGTCCAAGTTCTTGGACGGTCCACGTCCTGTTTTGCCCATCAACGGGCATGGAGCGGAAGGGGCGTGGCGGCTCGCCCGCTGTCCTGACATATCCAGATCCCGGGGAAGACGTGGGAATTTCCGCTGCCACGGCCGACCCCAGTAATTCCTGCGAGTCTCCCGTGTTGAGCAACCGAAGCGAAATGATTGTGTTGATGTTGGCCCGCATGGACGCCGTCACCACGCCCTGGGGTCGCTGGGTCGCCAGCAGGAGATGGACTCCGAGCGAGCGCCCAACGGTGGCGATGCGCATGAGCTCCGGCACGGCGTCGGGCAACTCGTCCGTCAGGATACGGAACTCATCGACGATGACGAGCAACCGCGGCAGGGGAGGCGCTCCGGACGGCGCCGAGCGACGGTAGCGTTGGTAGTCCTCGGCATGGGCATCCTTGAACAAGGATTCCCGACGCCGGAGCTCGACTCTGAGGCCGGCCAACACCCGCTCTCCGGATTCGACGTTCAGGTCCGTGACCAGACTTTGACAGTGCGGAGTCTCGGCGTACGGGCTCAGCGTCGAACCGCCCTTGAAATCGAGCAAGACCAGAGCGAGCTGGTCTGGACCATAGCGGCAAATGAGGTCCATGGTGATGGATTTGAGCAATTCGGATTTTCCGGCCCCGGTTGTTCCGGCGACGAGCACATGGGGGCCATCGCCCACGAAATCCAGATCGAGGTCGCCTTCGATGCCCTGCCCGATGCGGCAACGCAAGTCCAATTCGCTGGAGTCGCGCCAAACACGTTCTGTTGTGCGGGATCCCGGCGATGCGAGTCGGCCGGTGACGCCGTCGACCCCTGTGGAGGGGAACACGGTGGTGGAGATCTCCGGCTCGGCCGCGATTCCGACGTTCGCCAGGGTTGCCTGCGAGATGCCGTCCAGACCGAGTCGAACCACCAGGTCGTCGATGTGGAGACTGGCCGTCGTGACGTCGAGGACCCAGTCCGATGTCTCCTGCCGTGACACCCCGGCCAGGACGACGCCCGGGATCTGTCCACGATGGGCCGCTGCCCGGACACGCGAAACCAATTGGCCGTGTCTCTCGAGCCCGGGCATGGCCATCACCACCGATCCGGGAGGCAGCAAATCGAGGAACGAATCGACGGCATCCACGTCATGGCATGCGTGGACCCCTGGTAGATACCGGGCCTCGGGCGGTAGCAGTTCCGTTGCGCCCACGATCAGGAGATGCGCGCTGGAACGCTCGCAGGAGAACGCGAGTTGCAGCACGGCGGAACGGATGACAGCGCCGAACATTGCGCCGCTTCCTGTGATGAGGCCAAGTCCTCCTGGAGAAACGTTGGCGATGACGGCACCGGGTATCGGGACTATTTGTGGTCCGCGGTATGTAGCGGGTTCTAGTTTGAGAGGGGGCCTGACGCAGCCTGAGCCGAATCGCAGGGGATGGACGCTCGAGGCACCAGGCGTTTTGGCAGGATGTGCATCGGCGGGTGGACGCGTATTGCGGAACGCGAGAAGCCCAGCAGGCGGGACGGCCGCGTCAACTTCGGCTAGGAGAAGGGCGGATCGCTTGCGTATCCGCAGGCGTGTCCTTCGGCGATTGAACAATTCGCTCGTCGCCGGTACTCCGCCGGTGACGAGTCCCAATGCACTGAATGCCAGGAAGATCCATGAGCCGAGGGTCACGGCCAGGATGATGCCGATGAGCAGTGGCATGACCGCGGTTGCCATGGTCAGCCAGGGCCTGTTCGTGGCCGACCTCACGTGAAGGGTGGACGGTCGAGGCGGCCACTCAATTTGTGCCGAGGTGGCGTTTTCCGTGCCGTGTGGTCGAGCCGGGCAAATGCGAAAGGTTGTGGTCCCCAGTTGAAACTCGTCCCCCACACTTAGAAGGAATGGACCCCGAGGAGCAGGTGAGGCGGCTCGTTGATCGGTGGGTGCATGGACGAGTGCAATTGACGTCTGATCGACCACGATGTCGGCGTGGTGCCGTGATAGGGCGGGATCCAGGGCACGGAGGTCGCAATCGCCCCTACCGATCGAATAGCTGCCCCGGGTGAGGGTGATGTGCTGTCCACAGTCGGGACCCTTGATGGCCACGAGCAGGACTTCGGGTGCTGGGGATCCCGAAGGTCCGGAACGCTTAAAAGGGGAGAGCGTCAACATGCCGCTCGCTGGTAGCGGGCCAAGGGCACGCAGTGGTAGATCGCCGTCTGGCCAGAGGTCATGATGCCCCAATTTTTCCAAGGCTCCGGCAAGTGCTGCTCCATCAACTCCGCCCGGTCCATGGACATCGAAATACGCAGTGGATGGGACCTCGAAACTACCTGTCGGCCGCGGGATTACGACAACGTGCAGCGCCATGGGGTTCCTCCTTGTTCCCAGTTCATCCTGGTCCCAAGGCTATTTGCGATACACAAAGGATGTTGTGGAAATCGTGGAGCTGTGGAAAACATGGGCGGAGATTATCCACACGTCGGCTTAACCGCTTGTTTGGCTGGTTCGCTGTCGGTAGTGTCGCAGGTGCTGTCCCAGTCGTGGACGCCAAGGGCGCGTGCCCTGCCATTCCGTGTCGGGAGGTGACGATGGACGGTCAACGCATCATCGAAGACGAGGTCCGCGAGCACGTCCGGCGCCGCGGGCTTGATCCTGCCGAGCACGTTGCGGAAGTCAGACGGATCGTGGATGTCGCGGTCAGGGACTACGACGAGAGATCGTTGTTGGAGGGGTTGCCGCGCCTGGGCCAACTGGACGAGACGGGTCGTGCCGTCTTCGATGCGGTCGCCGGTTTTGGGCCTCTGCAGCCACTCTTGGACGATCCGGAAGTCGAGGAGATCTGGATCAATTCGCCGACAGAAGTTTTTGCGGCCAGAGGTGGGAGCTCCGAGCTGACTTCCATCCGTCTGGACGACGCACATGTTCGACTGCTGGTGGAAAGAATGCTCAAGTCCTCCGGACGCCGGCTGGACCTCTCAACGCCCTTCGTCGATGCAGCTCTCCCGGATGGCTCGCGCCTCCACGTGGTGATTCCTGACATCACCCGGAAGCACTGGTCGGTGAACATCAGGAAGTTCATTGCGCGTGCTTCGCGGTTGGATCACTTGGTGGAGCTCGGATCACTGAGCCGCCAGTCGGCGGATTTCCTCTACATGGCAGTAGGTGCCGGGCTCAACGTCCTTGTCTCGGGAGCCACCCAGGCGGGCAAGACCACCTTGCTCAATTGCCTGGCTTCCGGAATTGGCAGCCGGGAACGGGTCATCACCGTCGAGGAGATCTTTGAATTAAAGGTTCCCCTCCGGGACGTCGTGGCGATGCAATGCCGTCAATCCAATCTTGAAGGACACGGCGAAATCGACATGCGCAGGATCGTCAAGGAAGCATTGCGCATGCGTCCGGACCGCATCATTGTCGGCGAAGTCCGTGAAGCAGAAGCCCTGGATATGTTGATTGCCATGAACGCCGGCCTGCCCGGGATGGCAAGCGTCCATGCGAACTCTGCCCGGGATGCCGTGACAAAGATTTGCACGCTGCCCCTGCTCGCGGGCGAGAACATCAACTCGAACTTCGTCCTACCCACTGTCGCCTCGTGCATCGACCTTGTAGTACATTGCGAACGCAATTCATCCGGTCAACGCGGCGTCTCCGAAATCCTCAAGTTGGGACGCCGAGTGGAGAACGGCATTATCGAATCGTCCACCATTTTCCGGCGTGTGGACGGCGAACTGCAGCTGGCCCCGTCGGCTGACCTGACTCATGAGAAATTCGATAACGCCGGTGTTGACACATCCACGCTCCTGGGGGCCGGACGATGAGCCTGGTCTATGGACTACTGCTGGGCCTGGGATTCCTCTTGATCTGGCAGGCATGCTGGAGTGAACCGGTCAAACGGAAACAGGCGCGAAAGCACAGGATCGAGAGCTTGCTGCTCCATGCGGGACTGCATAAGGTCACCGTCGGCGGGTTCGTCTCAGCGACAGTGATTTGTTTTCTCGTGGTCGCCGTTATCGTCTTCGTGATGACGTTGTCGCCACTGATCGCCCTGATCTTCGGGACATTCGGCGGAACGCTTCCGTTGCTCGTCGTTCGATGGCGCGCCGCGAAGCGCGCAGTTGCCCTTCGCGAGCAGTGGCCCGACGTCGTTGACCATCTGCGTTCCGCCATTCGCGCGGGCCTGTCACTCCCCGAAGCACTCATCCAATTGGGCACCCAAGGACCGGAGCCGTTGAGACCCGCCTTCGTTGACTTCGGACTGGACTACCGCGCAACATCGCGTTTTGACGAGGCCATAGAACGACTGAGGCATCGACTGGCAGATCCCGTAGCCGACAAGATCATTGCCGCATTGATGATCACCCGGGACGTCGGTGGATCCGATCTCGGTGAGATGTTGGGAACGCTGGGCGGGTTTCTCCGCGACAGCGCCCGGACTCGAGGAGAACTCGAAGCCAGACAATCATGGACGGTGAATGCCGCCCGCCTCGCCGTAGCCGCTCCTTGGGTGATCCTCCTGCTGATGTCCACCCAGCGCCAGGCCGTCGAGGCGTATTCAACCCTTAGTGGTGCAATGGTTCTTCTGGCAGGGGTGGCCATCTCTTTCATTTGCTACCGGGTCATGCTGGGTATTGGCTCGCTACCCAGCGAAGAACGGATCCTCAAATGAGCGCAGCGATTGCCTGGGGTTTGGCGCTGGGCCTGCTTCTGGGGGCAGGTCTTTGGTTGGTTTTTGTCCGTCTTCCTGCGATGCGTCGCGTGAACTTTGCGGACCGGATTGCCGGACAGCTGCGGTCCGGGCGCGAACGCACCGGTGCCAGAGTCGGGCAGGTAGCCGCCGAGTCGCCACTGGGGCCACTGGTCAAGATCATGTGGCCAGTACTCAAGGATCTCGTATCCGTGCTGAACCGCTTCAATCCCGCCAGCGGCGGGCTGCAGCAGCGTTTGAAGCGTGCGGGCCTTGACATGACCGTCACCGAGTTCCGCATATCGCAGCTGACCTACGCTGGCGGTGGACTGCTGATCGGTAGCCTGCTGATTGCCGCTTCCGTCGCCGGGGGAACGTTCAACGGTGTGCTCTCGATTGCAGTGCTGATTTTTTCGGCTGTGGCAGGCTATCTCTTTCGCGAGTGGTACCTCACGGAGCAGGGAACAAAGCGCAGTCGCCGCATATTGGGCCAGTTCCCCAGTATTGCCGAGCTCATCGCATTGGCCGTTGCCGCAGGCGAGAGCACGGTTGGAGCCATTGAACGTGTTTGCAACAGTTCGGAAGGCGACTTGCCCGACGAGTTCAATGAGCTTCTTGCCGACATCAGGTCGGGGACACCGATGACCACGGCATTTCACAGCATGGCCAAACGTCTGGACCTGAACGCCATGACGAGGTTCGTCGACGCCATCACCGTGGCATCGGAGCGAGGAACCCCGTTGGCGGAAGTCATGAAGGCACAAGCCCAGGATGTCCGGGATGCAGCGAAACGGGAACTCATGGAAACGGCGGGACGCAAGGAGATCAGCATGATGATTCCGGTGGTGTTCGGGATCCTCCCACTGACCATCGTCTTCGCGGTCTATCCGGGCCTCTCGCTCATCGACATGAATTTGTAACGACCAATTGTGAACTGGCGCGCAATGCCGAGAACCACCGAGGAGAGTAGGACGCAATGAAAAACACATGGAACAGGGCAGCAGCAATCGGTTTGACAGCCACATTGGTCTGTTTGGCGCAGGTCAACCGCATGGGACGACGCGTCCGCGACGACGAGCGCGGGGATGTCCCGGGGTGGGTCATGATCACGTTCATGACTGGTGCCTGATCTCACCCGAGGATTGGTGGGTCTTCCCAGAGGCCGGCGACGGCCACGATGGAGCGGGGCCTGCCGGGTTTTACGCGTACTGGGTGGATGAGTCGGGAGAGCATGTCTCGACGTACGGGGATGGGGAGGCCGCCCCAGTTGGCCAGGAGGTCGGGGACGATGACGGCGGCGGGCTTGGCTTCGGCGACGGCGAGGTTCCGCAGCTGCGCTTCGGTGGTGGCCAGTTCGGTCTTGGTTTGGTCGCGGAGTCGTTCGTAGGAGTCCTGGGGGATGGTCCCGTCGACGAGCTTCAGGGTGAGATTGTCCATGCGGGCACCGAGCTTCACGACCTTCCGCCTGAGTGCGGCTTCCTGGTTACCTGCCCCGGCCTTGGGCTTCGGCGCCGGAAGGTCTTGGGCGGCATGGGTGATGTCGTCGGCCACGCTGCGGAGCCAGTCCAGGACGGCGTCTTCCACGACGGCGGTGGTGACGTAGCCACCCGTGTGGGCACGCTTCTCATTCGCGGCCTTGCACCGGTACTTCGGAATCCTCCCGGTGCCGAATAGGCCGGCGTTCATCGTTGATCCGCAGTCGCAGCGGATGAGTCCGGAGAGCAGGTACTCGGACCGCTCCGTCCGCCGGGACACCCGGCGGGTATCCCGGCGTGCCAGGTACTCCTCGAACTCGGCTGGGGTGATGACGGGCTCGTGGGCTCCGGGGATGCGCTCGCCGTGGCGGGTGATGTAGCCGGCCCCGAAGCCCTGGTCGAGGATCCGGCGGATGGTGCGCGCTGACCAGAGCCCGTCGCCGGAGGGCCCGTACCCGGTGACGGGTCGCGTGGGGCCGTCGTTGGCCCACTGGACAAGCGAGTAGACCGATTGCCCGGAGTTGTACCGCCGGTACATTTCGGCGAGCACAGGCCCGCTCACAGGGTCTGGGGTGAACCCTTCCGCCCGGGTGTACTGGTAGCCGAACCGGGGTTTCCCGTTGGCGGGTAGTCCACGGCTGACGCGGCGGGCGTGAGATTCCTTCCAGACGTCGCCGATGCGTTCGGATTCGAAGGCGGCGAACTCGGTGAGCATGCCGCGTGCGAGCCGTCCGGTGCTGGTGGAGACGTCGAGGGGTTCGGTGGCGGATTCGATGCGACCGCCGGCGGTCTCGACCTTGTCGGCGGCTACCGCCCAGTCGAGGCGGGACCGGGACAGGCGGGACCACTTCCACAGCACGATGACGTCGGCGTCCCCGTTTTCGATGAGGGCCATGACCCGCAGCACGGCGGGCCGCTTCCACGTCCGGCCGCTGATCCCGGGATCTGCCTCGACGGCGACGACCCGGTACCCCTGCGACTTGGCGTAGGCGCGGCCGGCAGTCTCCTGCAGCTCGAGGCTGATGGAGTCCTCCCGTGCGACCGATTGTCGCAGGTACAGCACGGCCCTGGGCTTTCCAGCCATGGTCCTTCCCCTCTCGGTAGGTGGTGTCAGCCTTGCGCGGCAGCCCAGAGGACTTCCAGGTAGTGGTGTTCGGTCGGCGACAATGCAGCCATGCGATCGGCCAGGACGAGCTCGGTCACCCATAGCTCGTCGGCAACCTCCCGCAGGTCCTGCGACCACAGCAGTGTCGAAGCCAGGCGGTCCAGGTCGATCAGCCGGCGGGCCGCTTCCCCACGCACCCATGCTTCAACGCCGCCCGGCTGGCACCCGCGGTGCCCGGCCTCCAAATGCACGAGCTCATGCGAGAGCGCACAACGCCGCTCCCGCTGGCCCATGCGCGGATCGATCCAGATGCGGCGCTCGCCGTCGGTGGCCGCAGGTACGCCAGGCGCGGGCCTGGCCCAGATGATGATGACGTGCGCGAGACCACGTAACGCCCCCCAAGGATGAAACATGATCCGAACATATGTACTAAGTCACACATGACGCCACTGCTACGCCCGCCGCGCCGATCCGTCCGCACCAGCTGCTACGACTGAACGGTTAATCGTCCTCCGGCCGGGCCTGAGATTCCTCGCCCGCCTGGCCATGCTCACGCTCGAACCGGTCGCGGTCCAACTCCATCGGCGGGTGTGCCGCCAGCAAGTCGGCCGGCGGTACCTCATTGTCGTGTTCGTCGATCTGCGACTGGACAATCGGGGCAAAAGAAAGACCCGTCTTCTGTCCCGAGACAACACCACCGCTACGCCGAGCCGCACTACCAGCGCGCTCGCCGGATGGATTCGCTTCGGGTTGTTCCTGGTCGTCATGGTTACTCGCTTCAAGGTCGATGAGGACCCGCAGCATCTCGATGACGGCTTTCCTGGACTTCGGCGAGAGGTTGTCTGTGCCGGGCGGGAGTTCGTCAGCGAGGGGCGGGCCCGGGACTGGTTGTCCCGCTGCCGTGAACGCAACCTCATCGCTTACGCCGGCCAGCCAGGCAATCGCCCGGATGGTCTCTGCCGACGGCGTGGACTTGTACGAGCCGTTGCGGATCTGGTTGATCGTCGTGGCCACGATGCGGAAGCCTTCGCGCCGAGCAAGGAAACCCAGCTGGCGCGCTGAGGTGTCATGGCGGTGAAAGGCCATGTTGATCAGTTCGCTCAAGCTCTGGGGTTGGTTCACAGCGGTGACTCTTCCTGACGGGTGCCAACTTGCGCTAACGGGAATAACAAGTCGAAGACAAGTAACGAACCCATCTTGCCAGTTCAGAAAGGGTTTATCCGGATTGTCTACTTGACAAGTAGATGCACAGTCGTGCACACTCGACTTGTCAGACCGAAACGAAAGGGCAATACTGATGAGGCGTACCAACCGATCGCACTTGAAGCTCCTACGAAAGGAGAGCTGGATGCGCGTCAAGGATCCAGCGGCACTCCGGCGGAAGCGGATGAACCGCCAGTACAGCCAGCGAGATTTGGCCTACCTGGTCAGGAAGTCTCAGAACACGATCAGCCTCCTGGAGACGGGGAAGATGCCGACCCTCACGGAAGATCTGGCACTTCTCATATCGGCGCGGCTCGGCGTCGACTGGGAGGACTACTTCGAACTCGAGGAGCACGAAGTAATGCCCGTCGTGCAAAGTGCTGTGCACACGAGTGGCCAGATCCCGCTCGCCTCTTGAAGGCGCAGCAAAAGAAGAATGCCCCCAGCCGGGACTAGCGGCTGAGGGCAGTGAAAACCAATTCAGGAAGAGGTATTTCAATGGCAACGATACCGGAGACCCGGCACCCAGTCATGGCGGGGGAGCTGCGTCCGACCCGCGAGGAATGCATCCAGGCAGCAGCCGCCGTCCTGGCCACCGCCGTCCGGGACATCATCCCGGCGCAGCGCGAGGACGCAGCAGCATGAGCACCGACTTCAAGACCGGCACCCGCGTCTGCCTCGACAACAGCAGCGCCCACTTCGGCGTCGTCTTCGACGACGACGCCAAGCGCACCGAGTACCCGGGCTTCGTGCCCGTCCGATGGGACAACGGCGACCGCACCATGGCCCGCGCCGCTTCCCTCATCCCCATAGATTCCCGGTCGGCCACCCCCCAGGCCGACCGGGGCCAGACCGCCGGGACGCCCACTTCCCCCCAGGACGTTCCGGCGCCGACCCAGCTGGACCGCATCGAGGCCTTGCTCGTGGACATCCGGAACCTGCTGGCAGATCAAGCCGCACCCAAGACGATGCGCATCGTCCAGAAGGGCGACGTCGTCGGCCGAATCGGGGGAAAGCGCAGTTCAGCCAGCAAGCACCTCCACTTCGAGAACGGAACAAGACGATGAACGACCTGCAGAGATTCGAATACGAAGGAACGATGCTCCGCACTGTCGAGATCGATGGCGCACCCTGGTTCGTGGCCAAGGACGTCGCGACGGTGCTCAGTTACAGGACGGCGCCGGATATGACCCGTCGCCTGGAGGAAGCGGACAAAGGGTACGCAAAAGTGCGCACCCTTGGTGGCGAGCAGGAACTGACGGTCATCAACGAGTCCGGACTGTACGACGCGGTCTTTCGGAGCAACGCGGAGGGCGCGAAACCATTCCGCCGCTGGGTTACCGCGGAGGTCCTGCCGGCCATTCGGAAGACGGGATCCTACGCGGTTGCCCCGGCGCCGGTGCATCCGGAGTTGGTGAGCCGTGCCGATCTGGCCCGCATGGTGCTGGAGGCCGAGGAGGAGAAGCAGGTCATGGCCGCGGCGTTGGAGTCCGCGGCCCCTGCGATCGCCTACCACGACCGGTACGTGGCCAACGGCGACGCGGCCCTGGTCCGGGTCTGGGCGGCGCAGTTCGGGATCTCGGACCCCAAGGCCCGCGAGATGCTGCTGGCGGCCAAGGTGATCTACCGCTTCAGCATCGGATGGCGCTGGTCGAACGCGAAGCAGCGCAAGGTCGAGGAGTACGAGTACCGCCCGTACGCCCGGTACATCGAGTGGTTCGATCTGCGGCCCCAGCATGAAGCGCCGCGCTACCACAACGGCCAGGTGCGGCAGACGCTCTACATCCGGCAGCAGTTCGCCCTGCAGCTCGGCGCGAAGCTCGGCCTCACGCTCGTCCACCACGCCGGGGACGCGGCATGAACGCCGCCGAGGAGCGCATGCAGCGCGCCCAACATCTCCTGGAGCGGGCCGCGCACCTCGAGGGGACGGGCCAGCCGATGCTCTGCCGGACCTACGTCCGCCGGGCCGGAGAGCTGATCGAGGAGTCCCGCACACTGGTGGCCGCGGAGCGCGGCCCCCGCTTTGAGACGTGGCTGGCGTTCCAGCGCGCGGGGCAATCGGTAGTTGACGCGTTCGATAGAGCCGCCCGGGCTTGGCAGCCGTTCAAGGCCCTAGCCAGGGAACTGGGATACAAGCTGGCCGAGGACCACCAGGGCAACTACGTGCTGGGCGGACCGTCGAAGGGTGGCCCGTCGTGAGCAGCCAGGCAAGGGTGTCGCGGCAGATCATCATCCAGCCCACGGGGGAGAAGCCCCGCAAGGACCGCCCGATGGTCCATTTCAAGGACCGGGGCGAGCTGCGTAAGTCCGTCGCGGCAGCGGCGCGGTCGGTCTGGCCGGGCGGCGTGCGTATCGACGTCGAGGTCCGCGGCCATTGGTCGGCCTGTACGGGCCGGATCTTTGTGGACAGCCGCGACGCGGCGTCGTTCACACCAGTCATCCCGCGCACGGCGCCGGAGACAGAAGCATTCGATTTTGGAGGGGAAGCATCGTGAGAAGACCATCACCGGCACAGGCGTCGTTCCGCCGCCGTGTCCTGATCTGGGCGCCGCTGGCGCTCCTGGCCGCCATCCTGTGGCTGGCCACCTACCAGGCAGGGAACGGGGCCACCGTGCTCGGGTTCGGCCTGCTGATGTTCGCCGCCGTCGGCATCGTGGCCGACGACGGCCAGAGCGGAAGGGCCGAGGCATGAGCCTGCAGGATGCGATGACGTTCTGGATCGTGGTCCTCGTCGTGCTGGTCGTCATGGTTGTGGTCCTGGTCGGGGCCTTCGTCCTGCTGGGTGGCGTGCTGCGCCGGGCGGCGGCCCGCCGGCAGGCACGCAATGCCCGCTACCAGTCGGCAATGGACGGGATCGGCGCTGACCTGTCGCGCCTGGACATCCTCGATGGGCTGGGGCGTGAGCTGCGATGAGCATGACGGAGGCCGATTTTCTTGGCAACACATTGGACTTGCAGCAGGCCCGGGCCCGTGCCATGGCGCTGCACCCGTCGCAGCGTGAGGCGGAGCGGCGTGAAGCCGCGGCCCAGCAGGCCGCGGACCTGATCCTGGCGGCCGAGGCCACGCTGCGCCGGGCCCTGTACAAGCTCGAGCGCGCCGAGCCGCTGTCCGACGTCCTCGGCGCGGCCGCGACATCCGTAACCCATCTGGTGGAGGCCCTGCAATGCGAAGTCGCAGCGGGTCGCCTAGTGGAGAGAAGAAACGACGAAGGGGAGAACTGACCATGGGTAAGACATCGACGTTCGAGGACATGCAGATCGAGAAGCTGCGCAACCACGACGGCAACATCCGCGAGAGCGTGGGTGACATCGACGAGCTGGCGGACAGCATCAAGGCGCAGGGCATCCTGCAGCCGCTGACGGTGGCACCGCACCCGACCCTGGAAGGTGACTTCACGGTCATCGCCGGCCACCGCCGTCTGGCCGCGGCCAAGCGTGCCGGCCTGTCGTACCTGCCGGTGGTGATCAACCACAACCTGGTGACGAAGGCCGACCAGATCACGGCGATGCTGGTGGAGAACCTGCAGCGCTCGGACATCACGGTGATCGAGGAGGCGAAGGCGTACGAGCAGCTCGAACTCGAGGGCCTGAATCTGAACAAGATCGCGAAGTCCACGGGCCGGGCCCGTAAGACGGTGGCGGAGCGGCTGAAGCTGGCCAGGCTATCGGAGGAGACGCAGGCGAAGGTTGCCGATCATCAGGTGACCATCGAGAAGGCTCTGGATATTGCCCGGTTCGCCGATCACCCGTCCATCGTGGAGAAGCTGGAGAACACGCTCAGTAGCCCGTGGAACTGGTCGTATGAGGTGAAGCGTTCCGAGGAGCAGGTCGAGTGGTTGGAGGTTGATCGACCTGCCTTGGAGAAGGCTGCGGACGAGGCGGGCATCGCCCGGATCGAGCGGCCTGACGGCCAGCAGTACGAATGGCATAACAAGTACCAGGTGCAGTACAGCTCCGATATGACGGCTGCGGAGGCAGCTGAGGGCGGCTGGTCGCTGCTGTTGGATGATCTGAGTCTCAACAAGCACTCGGCCATGTGGGTGCGCGAGCGGGTGGAGGAGCCTGAGCGCGAACCGACTGCGGAGGAGCTGGCTGAGGCCAAAGCCCATGCCGAGCGCGAGCAGATGCAGATAGATCTGCGGACCGCTGTGGCGGTGGAGGATGACTTTCTGGCGGAGAAGGTCGGGACTCCGCCGAAGGGTATTGCCCAGGTGGTGGGCGCGCGGTTGCTGCAGGAAGTGGTGGGTGGCGGCGTCGTCAAGGAACTGACCGGGCTTGACCCGGACGAGGACGGTGAGGCGCTGGTCAAGCTCTCGGCTGACCAGATCCTCCTGCTGCTGGCCATCGACCATTTCCGCGTTGACGTCGGCGACTTCAGCATGTGGAACCCATTCGCTTACTACTACGCGGAACGGCTGACTGCCTGGTCCGATGTTCGGGAGAACCTGCTGGGCTACAAGCTCACGCCGATCGAGGAGATCGTCTTCGACTACTGGCAGGAGAAGCGTAAAGCACGCGAGGCCGCGGACGCTGCCGCCGACGCGGCTGAGGATGACGGCGAGGACGAGTCGTGAGCGCCCCGAGACCTGATGATCTGTTGGAGCTGGACCTCTCGGCTGCCTCTGCCCAGTACGCGGCGATGCGGGCGCCGGACGGTGCGGTGTGGCCGCGTGCGGCGGTCCGCCTGGTGGATGGCTGGTGGGCGGTGAAGGTGTGGCAGTCCCCGGGTGTTCCGGCCCGTCGCCAGTCCATGCTTTTGGCCGGCCAGTACTCGGACCGGGCCAAGGCGTTCGCTTACGCAGTCCAGGAGGTCGGCGTCTTGCGGTTCACGCAGGACGCCCGGGTCGTTGGTTCGGCGGGGATGATGTCCTTCGCGGAGCTGAAGGCCGATTGGGAGGCCAAGCGCCCCAGCCCAAAAGGGGAACCGCCGTGCTAGCCCGGACGAGGGCACGGCGGCTGACGAAGTCCCCGCAGCGTGCGTCCCAGGTCATCGATTGGCGCGAGCTCGCGGAGTGCAAGGGCTGGGCGGAGAAGGGCGTTGACCCGTGGTTCCCGAAGAACCTCAGCGATCCCAAGGCTTACGACGTCGCGGCGAAGGTCTGCGCGGTCTGCCCGGTCGCGCAGCAGTGCCTGGATGCGGCCATGGCGGACGAGAAGGCGGTCCATGGGAGGCAGCGCCACGGCATGTACGGCGGTCTGACGCCAGACGAACGGTACAACCTCCACCGCAGCCGTAAGCGTGCCCAGAAGAACGCCGAAGGAAAGGCAGCCTGATGGCCACCGAGAAACCGGCCTGCGACGTCGAGGCCTGTGAATCCGATGCGAAGACCCGCGGGTACTGCGGTAAGCACTACCAGCGGCTCCTGAAGCACGGTGACCCGCTCGGGTCGGCGCCGCGGGGTGGGGCGGCGGTGAAGGCCAAGACAGCGGCCAAACCGCCCACCCCGGTTCGGGACGTGTTCGAGGCGGTCTGGCCGATCACCGGCCCCCACAACCGAACCGCACCGACACCGGACGAAGCCCAGGGGCTGTGCACGATCGCGATGTTCGAGATCCACAAGATCGCCCGCGGCCTCGGCGTCGAGATGCTCGGCGCGCCGTCGTTCTCCATCATCCCGACGACATCCAACCCCAGGGCAGCAGCCCACCCCGAATCAGCTCACTGCCCGTACACGCTACGGGCCACCACCAGAGCAGTCAGAAGACAAGGAGCAACAGCATGAAGTACTTCTACGACACAGAGTTCCTCGAAGATGGCAAGACCATCGAACTCATCAGCATCGCCATCGTGGCCGAGGACGGCCGCGAGTACTACGCCGTGAACGCGGACATGCCCGTAGACCGAATCAAGAACCACCCATGGCTCATGAAGAACGTTTGGCCATCACTCCCGACCCGCGGCGTCAGAGGTCCCGGACACCTCGACGACAAAAGCACCACCATCCGCCCATACCGCCTCATCGCAAACGAAGTCCGAGAGTTCCTCACCGCCACCCCGCACACCGAGCTCTGGGCCTGGTACGGCGCATACGACCACGTCGCCCTCGCCCAACTCTTCGGCCCCATGGTTGAACTGCCCAGTGGCATCCCCATGTACACCAACGACGTCCGCTCACTCGTCGATTGGGAAGGCACCAACGAGCTACCCAAACAGGCCGACGGCGTGCACAACGCGCTCGCCGATGCCCGCCACGTGAAGGTCATGCACGAATTCATCGTCGAGCAGGTGGCAGGCAAGTGACGACACAGAAGCAGGCCGCCGACCTCTGCCACCGCGACATCGGCCGCAGGATCGAGTGCACGAACCCGGACAACGGAAAGACAGTCTCGGGCGTCCTGAACGCCTTGGAGACCACTGGCCATGCGGTCCGTCTCTGGCTTGAGGGAGCCCTCAAATCCCTGCGTCTGCTCCCGGGCGACGTTGTCGAGGTCACCGGTGCCGCGCCGCCCATCGGCCCGGACTGCCTGCACGGCAAGTGCCGGGCATGCGATGGCCGCGCACTCGACCAGGCAACGGACGACGTCGTCCCTTGCGCCCACCATTGCCACACCCAGGAGGAAGCAGCATGACCGCAATAGGGAGGGCGCTGATCGTTGCCACCGTCGTCATGGTGATCGTCGCGATCTGGACCCCGTACCACTGGCAAGCAGGGCTAACGGCCCTGGTCACCCTGATTGCGGGAGCCGCGATCCTCGGACAAGGCGATACGAAATGACCATCAACCAGAACCAGATCGAGGCCGCGGCACGGGCGATCCGTGACGCCGTCCGGATCAGCATCCGCCCCAACGGCGGGACCATGGAGCTGCTCGAGCAGGGGCACACGTTCCACCTGAACCAGGACGAAGCGACGAAGGCAGCCAAGGCCGCGCACGAGGCGTTCCACCCCACCGCGACCAGTGCCCGCGAAACCGTCCTCAGCGACGTAGACGACGAACGCCAACGCCAGGACGCCAAGTGGGGCGAGCAGAACCACCCCGACGGCACCGGGCCGGCCCGCCTCCCACTCCATCCGATCACCGGAGATGCTCGTTACGACGCCATCGAACTCGCAGAGCTGGCCACGCAGGTAACCGACCGTCGTGCATCCCGCGGCGAATGCGCGTGGAAGGACATCCTGCTAGAGGAAGTGTTCGAGGCTCTGGCAGAATCCGACCCCGCGGCATTGCGCACTGAACTGATCCAGGTCGCCGCCGTCGCGGCCCAATGGGCCGAAGCAATCGACCGGCGCAACGCGGGCGGTGTTTCCCTGTGATCCTGAATCTGAACACGCTGGACTTCAGACGGGCGCTGGCCTCGGTTATCCCGCATGTGCATTCGGATCCGGCCACGGGCCTTGGCGTCGTGCACTTCACGGTCACCGGGGAACACGTGTACGTGCAGGCGACGAACACGGCTTCGGCGGCGATGGCCATCGTTTCCGTGTGGGAGCACGAGGGACTGACCGGTGACCCGGCGGAGGATCACTTCGACTTGGACCCGTCGACGGTGAAGGAGTTGTTGGCCGTGTTCAAGGCCGGGAAGAACCAGCCGGAGGACGAGATCGGCGACGCGCTGCGGATCACGATCTCCGATGGTGAGATCGCCTTCATCGACATCTCTGGCCTGTTCCCTGGCAAGGCGTACTCGATCCCCAACGGGGCGACGACGGACGTCTTCCCGAATCTCGCCCGGGTCTTTTGGGGTGCGATCGCGGCCGACCGGCAGGTCCCCTCGCGGATCGTGACAAACGGGAAGCTGCTCCAGCTCTTCGCCCACGCCGCCGCCTCTTACAAGAAGCCGCTGTCGATCGAGCCGACGGAGACGAATAAGCGGATGCTCATCAGCTGTGGTGACTCGTTCCTCGGCCTGCTGATGCCCATTCGGGCGGAGGACGGCGACGAGCTCGACCACGACCTCCAGGAATGGCGGGACGGCTGGGCCGAACGCCTCCCGCCCCTGCAGTACGCCCTCGAAGACGGAAAGGAAGCAGCAGCATGAGCGCGAACGACGAGGCAGAAGCGACCTACGGGCGCGGACAGGACGCCTCGGCCGGAATGGCCGAGAAGATCGCCGAAGTGCTCGCCGCGCACCAGCAACTCGTCTATCGCGCCCCGGGAGAGTTCCTCTGCCCGTGTGGAGCATACACAGACGGGACCATCGATGCGCATGTAGCCCATCAGGCCGAGGAGCTTGCCACCACGCTCGCCGATCTCGATCGGCGGGCGATCGCGGAGGAAGTGGTCAGGATCAACCAGGAAATAATGCTCATCCGCAACCGGCGGGCAATCGATGAAGAGATCGCCCGGGGCCCGCTGCAGTTCGAGCGGCGCAAGTTCGACGGCGAGGACGCGCGATGAACGACGCCGAGAAGATCTTGGAGTTCCTCCAGGCCCGGATCTCGGACGATGAGTTCGAGGCGAACCTCTGCCTTCGCGCGTACTCGCAGGGCAAAGACGTGAGCGGCCGCCGCTGGAAAAGAGTCCTCGCTGAATGCGTGGCCAAGCGGACGATCATCGCCCAGCACGAGACCTGGCCGGTACTGGTTAGTGAGGATCCGGTCATGGAGGAATACCCGACCGACCTCAGAGGCTTCGCCATGCGGGCCAGCCAGCAGATCATGTGGCTGACAGAACGCCAGTACATCGCCCGGTTCGGCACCGCCGCACCAACAGCACCCATGATCCGAACTCTGGCTGCCGTCTACGCAGACCACCCGGACTACCAGCAGGAGTGGGCACCCGAGACGCCCAACACCAGCCCACTCCGAGGGGAGGACGAACAGTGACCCGCCACCCAGCAGCAGAAGCCGCCGGCCGCGCCATCGCCGAGGCACTCGACCAACCATGGACCACCCTCAGCATCAATGACCAGGCGCAACTCGCGCTCGCCGGTCAGGCGGCGTTGGAGGCGTGCAAGCCGTTCGTGAAGTACGAGGTCCTCTCCCGGACGGCCATTGCGGTGCCGGGGAATGGGACGAAGGACCGCGAGTTCAAGTCCTGGTTGCAGGGCATGGCGGCTGCGGCCCGGCGTCAGGCGTTCCGCAGATGACGCCGGGGGAGTACGACGCGAACTGGATCTGTGCAGTGTGCGGGGACGTGAAGGTCGTCCCCTCTCTGGCCCGGGCTTGCGAAGCGAAGAACGAGCAGGAAACCGCTCCGGTAAAGGCCGGCGGCGACGAGTCTACGGAAGGAAGGACAGCAGATGCCCTGGTTGAGAGTCGGAGACACCGCGGCTAACCACCCGACGGTGCTCGGAGTGCTCGAGCACCAGGACATCGACGATCGTCTCGTGAACGAGGTATTCGGGTTCGTGGTCAGATGCGCCGCCCAATCGACGGCGCACCTCACGGACTACGTCGTGAACCGCGGCACGGCACTGTCAATCGGCGGTCTTGGCCGGGCGGAGAAGCTGCTCAACGTGGCCCTCTTCGCCGGGTACATGACCACGCAGGAGCGTGACCTGGGCGACGGTCAAGGCGTGCGCACCGTGTACAAGATCATGGACGAGCCCGAGTTCATCCACATGCGCACGCGTGAAGAGATCGAGTGGGAGAGGCAACGGAAGTCGGATAACTCCAACCCGGCCCTCATCATCCCGGTCCGCCTTCGCGACGGCGACGCTTGCCGCTACTGCGGCCAGGTGGTGAAGTTCGCCCCAGGTGCGAGGACGGGCCGGCACGTCGGCACGTACGACCATCGCAGTCCCGGCCAAGCGGCAACGGTAGAGACCTACGTGGTCTCCTGCAAGGGGTGCAACTCGTCCCGCAACAACAACCCGGACGCCGACAAGGCGCTCCCGCTTCTGCCGGTACCGCAGAAGCCCTACTACTCGGCGGCAACGATCGAGTGGATCAAGACGAACGAATGGGCACAGCGCAACGGCTACAAGGCTCCCAAGCCTCCGGTGCAGCCCATCGCTCCAGGACAGCCTTCAGGCAACGGCCACACCCGGCCTGAGGCGGCTTCCACGGTCGAGCAGGCACCAGTGCCAGCTCCCGTTGTCGAGGCCCCTGTTGAGCCGTCTGCAGGGCTTCCGCAGAAATCAGCAGAATCCGCAGGAGGCCACTCTGCCGGCGCTGTCTTTACCGGGACGGGTAGGGACGGGTCGGGTCGGGCCGGTACGGGGAGGGCAGGTTCGGTACCCCAGCCCCGTGATCAACCCAAGAAGAACAACAGACGTAGGAACAGACCGAGGAAGAGAAGGTGACCCCGTGAGTACTGGTGGTTTGGCTGGGTCGGTATTGGCCTGGTCTGAGAAGGAGTTGCAGGAGCAGGTGCTCGGTGCCGCGAAGGCACTGGGTTGGACGTTGAGGTACCACGTCTTCGACAGTCGCCGTTCGGAGCCGGGGTTTCCTGATCTGGTGCTGGGTCATCCGGAGCGTGGCCTGCTGTTGTTCCGTGAGCTGAAGACGGAGAAGGGCAGGACGACGGCGGAGCAGGATCGGTGGATCATCGGGCTGGGCCTGACGGGCAACGATGCCGGCGTGTGGCGTCCTCGGGATTGGGTCAGCCGCCGCATCCACACCGAGCTGACGGGTAGGCAGGTGCGTGGTGCCTGAGTGCCGGCGCCCTAAGCCGTGTGGCTGTTGGGGATGCATCAACGAGGAGCTGGCCAGATACGAGCGCGAGCAGTACGAGGTTCGCCCCCTGGACCAGCTGGGCCTGAAGGAACAAGACGTCGATGTGGTGGAAGGAGCTGGGGACGATGGGGACTGTGACTGAGCAGGACGTGATGCGGTTGGCTGACAGGCTGCTGCGTACGACGACAGAGACCGCGATCTATCGGGACAACCAGGGAAACGAGGACCGCCACTTCTGGCAGGAGCCGCCGCTGTTCGTGCTGCTGCGCAATGCTGCCCGCCCGGACATGGGCAACCGGTCTGAGGGCGGCGGTGGTGGTGCTGGTGGTTCGCAGGCTGCGGTCTCCATCGAGGCGGTGGACCTGTTCGTGGCCATCGACCGGGAGTCGGCTGACCTGATGTGGTTGGAGCGTGAGCGGCTGGTGGTCAGACCCATGGCCACGATGGAGCAGCGGGTGCTGACGTGGGTGGAGTTCATGCGGACGAAGCCGACTGGCAGGCTCGAGGCGCGGAAGGTCCTGGGCAAGTGGGTGACGCAGATCGAAGGGTTGTTGGATCCGGCCAAGGTGTTGCAGTTGCGGGGTGCCTGCTGCCCGGAGTGCCGGAACACGTGGGCGATGGTGCAGGAGTTCGGTGAGACGATCCGCAAGCCGGCCTTGGTCGCGGCTGTTGGGTCAGAGCAGGTGTTGGCCAGCTGCCGTGCATGTGGCGCGGAGTGGCCGGCCGGGACGATCCATGACCTGGCCGACACGCTCAATACGCAGTCCGCATGACATCGGTGTCGAAGTGCGTTAATCTATAACCAATCCGGTGACGTATATCTAAAACCAGATCGCCCACCGCTTGAAAGGCCCGGCACATTCCCCCCAAGGGTGCCGGGCCTTTCGCATGCCCGGGGTACCCCACCCTGCTGGCACCCCCCCCGGCCCTACCCGGGACGGACCCCACCCCCGGCCCTACCCGGGGGACACCCACCCCCGGGTGGCACCCCACCCCCTCTCACCCCCACCCGCCCCATCGGGTGGCCTACCCGTCCTGCCCAGCCAAGCCCACGCGCCCCAGCTGCATTCGACCAGGCGTGGTGTTGGCGGAAGGTGGACGCAACACCGGGCACCACCTCAACCAGCGGCCGACACTGGCAGGGGCAACACGTTCGAAGGAGCTGGCCATGTCGATGCCGACGACCACGTCGCGGGGCTACGGTGCAGCGCACCAGGCCGAGCGTCGGCGATGGGAACCAACGGTCAAGAGCGGACAGGCAACGTGCTATCGGTGTGGTGAGCCCATCGACCCTGACGGGCCGTGGGACCTCGGGCACAACGATGACCGCACCGCGTGGACTGGACCTGAACATCAACGGTGCAACCGCGGTGCCGGCGCCCGGAACGCGACCGCCGTTCGCATGGAACGGAACAAGATGACGGTCCGCGACTGGTGAGCCGCCGCCCGGGGGTAGGGGGGTAGAAATCTCCAAAGCTCCTAGTCAGCCTGACTCCGCCTGGTAGTCATTTACGTTCGCGGGGCCGCGACGTAACGTTACCGATCCTCGGTAACGGAACGTGTTCGGTAACGGGATCGCCCATTTGAGCAAGGAGGAGGCGGTGGCCGTGGAAGTCGCATGCGCCACCTGCGGGAACGTGTTCCTTGCCAAGCGCAGCACCGCGAGGTTCTGCAGCGACTCCTGCCGCGTCCGGGCGCACCGGGCGAAGGGGCCGAAGCTTGCCGCTGCTGTAGCGGCCGCGGCGCCGCGTGCCGCCGGCGGGAAGGTCGAGCGGCCAACGACCCCGGACGGGGAACCGCTCAGCGTCGAGGACGCCGTCCGCGCCGAGCTGGAGAAGGCCGACCGGGTCGGGACCGTGATGGGCCAGTCGGCCCTGGTCATCGCCCGCCGCCTGGACATGCCGACCATGGACACGGGCTCCGCGGTCTCCACGATGGTGAAGCAGCTCAGCGCCACCCTTGACGAAGCGCTCGCCGGACAGAGCAAGGCGGTTGACCCGCTGGATGAATTGAGGGCGCGCCGTGCTAGGAAACTCGGGGCTGCTGGTTGAACCGGCCTACCTGACGACTCCGGAATACCACGACACGTACGGTCCCGAAGTTGCGGACCTGAACGAGGCGATCGGGTTCAATCCCGATCCGGAGCAGCGCTTGGCGCTTGATCTGATGTTCGCGATCGACAAGCAGGGCCGTGCGGCATCGTTCGAGTTCACGGTCATCTGCGCGAGGCAGAACCTCAAGACGGGCCTGTTCAAGCAGGCCGCACTCGGGTGGCTGTTCATCACCGACCAGGAGCTCGTCATCTGGTCCGCCCACGAGTTCTCCACGGCGCAGGAAGCGTTCCGCGATATGGAGATCCTGATCGAGGGCAATGCTTCCCTGTCGTCCAGGGTGAAGAAGATCCACCGTGCGGCCGGGTCGGAGGGCATCGAGCTCACGACCGGGCAGCGTCTGAAGTTCCGGGCGCGGACCCGCACCGGCGGCCGCGGCCTTTCCGGAGACAAGGTGGTGCTTGATGAGGCGTTCGCCCTACAGCCCGACCACATGGGCTCCCTCATCCCGACCCTGTCCGTCCGCCCCGATCCCCAGGTCATCTACGGTTCCAGCGCCGGCGTCATGCATTCCGACGTCCTCCGCAAGATCCGCGACCGTGGCCGGGAGGGCAAATCGAACCGGCTGGCCTACATCGAATGGTGTGCCAAGCGGCAAGCGTGCGAGGACGAGAAGTGCGACCACGAGACAACCCGGGAAGGTTGCCAGCTCGACGTCGTCGAGAACTGGCAGGCGGCAAACCCGCTGCTGGGCCGTACACGCTCGAACGGGACGGGATTGACCGTGGAGTACATCAGCGCCGAGCGGGACTCCCTGCCGCCCGCTGAGTTCGCCAGGGAGCGGATGGGCTGGTGGGACGACCCGTCGACGTCGGAGATCTTCGGCCCCGGCAAGTGGGAGCTGGGACTGCGCGACGAGCGGCCGGCACACCTGGCCATCCAGGCGATGGCCATCGCGGTTTCCCTCGACCTCACCAGCTCCTCCATCGTCGCTTCCGGCGCCGACGGGGAGGATGTCTGGATCAAGCCCCTGCAGCACGGCCCCGGGACCAGTTGGATGGTCGAGAGGGCGAAGGAGCTGCAGGACACCTACGGGGTCACCGTCGTCATCGACGGCCGCGGCCCCGGCGCCGTGCTCATCCCGCACTTGGAGAAGGCCGGCGTACGCCTCCACGTGGCCACCACGCAGGACGTCCTCGACGCCTGCGCCAACATGGCCACTCTCGTCCGCGAGAACCACTTCCTGTACGAGGAAGCCAAGGAGCTCAACGACGCCGTCGCCGGGGCGGTGAAGCGCCCCGTGGGCGACCGGTGGGCGCTCGGCCGCAAGGCATCGACCAACGACATCACCCCACTCGAAGCCGGCGCGCTCGCCGGTTGGTTTGCCGGGGTGGACCCGGGGACCGGGGAATCCGCCTACGAGGAAGACGACCTGTTCATCGTCTAGAAGGAGGGCCACGTGCTCGCTGCAGTCCTGGCCACCCTCGGCCTCATCATCGGCGCTGCGGCGGTCTGGCTGGCCCTGCGCCTGCACTGGCGGTCGCTTGTCGCCCACCGGGTGGTGGTGAACCTCAAGTCCGGCCAGTCCCTCGACGGGTTCCTGGTCCGTCAATCCGGTCCGCTCCTGTTCGTCAGGGACGCATCATTCCTGCAGCCCGGCAGCGAGCCGGTGGCCATGGACGGCGAGATCGTCGTCGAACGATCCGAAGTCGAATTCATCCAGGCACCATAACGGGGAGGTCAGAGCGTGGCATCGATCATCTCCCAGGGACAGCTCACCAGCATCTCCCGCCCGACCGTCACCGTGGCCAGCAGGCTCGCGATCTCCGCGGACTACTCCCCGGACTACGCGCAGATCTGGCGCCGGCACGGCAGCGTGCAGACCGTGGTGAACTTCCTCGGCCGCAACATCGCCAGCCTCGGACTGCACCTCTTCGAGCGCGTCGACGACAACGACCGCCGCCGCGTCACCGACCACCCACTGGCCAAGATGATCGGGACCCCGAACCCATGGACGACGCACTACACGTTCTTCGACGCACTCGTCCGGGACCTGGCAATCTTCGAACGCTTCCTCGCCGTGAAGGTCAAGAACGACGCCGGCGGCTACTCGCTCGTGCGGATCCCCCCGGCCATGTACTCGATCACCTCCTCGTCGTGGATGTTCGCCGAGGCCTTCGAGGTCAAGGGCACCAAGGGCAAGAAGACGTTCGCCCGCGAGGAGGTGCTCTTCATCGACGGGTACAGCCCGGACGGTGACCTCGGCGGGGTCTCCTCCATCGAGTCCCTGCGCGAGATCCTTGCCGAGGAATACGAGGCAGCCCGCATGCGGGCCCAGACCTTCCGCAACGGCGCCCGCACCAGCGGCTACCTCGAACGCCCCGCAGGAGCGCCCAAGTGGTCCCGTGAGGGCCGCGAACGCTTCCGCACCGGCTGGCGCTCGCAGTACGCCGGTTCGGGCGGCTCGGATGCTGCGGGGACGCCGATCCTTGAGGACGGCATGAAGTACGTGTCGGCCTCGCAGTCTGCGAAGGACCTGCAGTACATCGAGTCCCGGAAGCTGACCCGGGAGGAGGTGGCCTCGGCGTACTTCATCCCGCCGCCGATGATCGGCCTGCTCGATCATGCGACGTTCTCCAACATCAAGGAGCAGCACAAGAACCTCTACCAGGACACGCTGGGCCCGTGGCTGCAGCGCATCGTGCAGGAGCTCAAGCTCCAGTTGCTCGGGGACTTCCCGGATTCGGATCGCTTCTACCTCGAATTCAACCTCGAGGAAAAGATGCGCGGTTCGTTCGAGGAGCAGGCGGCGCAGCTGCAGCAGTCCGTGGGTGGGCCGTGGATGACCCGCAACGAGGCCCGCTCCATGCGGAACCTCCAGGCCATCGATGGTGGGGACGAGCTCATCGTCCCGCTGAACGTCATCACCGGCGGCCAGGCGTCCCCTGTGGACTCCGGAAGCCAGAACATCGGCGGCGAATCGGCGGCCCCGCGGCGGCGCATCAAGGCCGCGGAGTACGAGATCAAGGCGCCGGAGGAGATCCCGTCCGAGCACCAGAAGGCCATGGCCAAGGTGTTCTCCAAGTTCTTCGCCCGGCAGCGCGCCGTGGTCCTCTCCGCGGCCGGGGCGAAGAGCCCCGACTGGTGGGACGAAGACCGGTGGGACGAGGAGCTGTCCGAGGACATCCTCGACCAGTCCCTCGACGTCACGAAGGCCACCGCCCTCGCCGCCCTGACCGGCATGGGCGTCGATCCGGACAAGTACAGCGTGGACCGCACGAAGGCCTTCCTGAGGAAGGTTGCCGAGCGGATCGCCTCGCAGGTCAACGCGGCCACCGTGGCGGCTCTGGAGGCGGCGTTCTCCAGCAATGACGGCGACGCCCCGGCGCATGTTTTCGACGTCGCGGAGGAGTCCCGGGCAGACCAGTCCGGGATGACCGCCGCGGCCACGTTCGTGGGGTTCGCGATGGTCGAGGCCGCTCGGCAGACCCGCCCGAAGGCGAAGAAGCGGTGGCAGGTCAACTCCGGGAACCCGCGGTCCTCCCATGCCAGCGTGAACGGCGAGGAGGTCCCCATCGATGACGAGTTCAGCAACGGGCTGATGTGGCCCGGCTCGTTCAACGGCGATGTCGATGAGGTCGCCGGTTGCCAGTGCTCCGTTGTGATCATCAGCTAGCCCCCCAGGAGGGAACCATGCACATCAAGACAGTCCCGATCGGGGGAGTGAAGGCCGGCCCGGATGATGGGCTGGAGGAAGGCGAGTTCATCGTCTACCCCTCCACCTTCACGCGGGAGCCCGACTCCTACGGCGACGTCGTCGCACCCGGCGCGTTCACCGACACCATCAAGGAGTGGGAGGAATCAGGGAACGTCCTGCCGGGCCTGTACGGGCACCGCATGGACGACCCGGACTTCTTCGTCGCAGGCGCACTGGAGATGACCCAGGACGAGCACGGCTGGCGGGTCAAGGGCAAGTTCGACATGGACTCGCCCAAGGGCCCCCACGTCTACCGGCTCGTCAAGGGCCGCCGACTCAGCCAGCTCTCCTTCGCATTCGACACCCTCGACGAGGGCGCCGTGGAGCTGGAGGACGGTGTCAAGGCCAACGAGCTGCGCAAGCTCAAGGTCTACGAGTTCTCCTTCGTCCCCATCGGCGCCAACCAGGACACCTCCGTGGTGGCCGTCAAGGCGCTCGCCGAGGCCATCGGAGGGGGACTGAAGGCCGGCCGCGTCCTCGCGTCCAAGCACATCGACTCCCTGCGATCCGCGCAGGAAGCAATCGGCGCGGTGATCGCCGCCGCCGAAATCGAAGACGACCAGGAAAAGGCCAGCGGGCCGCCGCGGGGCAACGACGAGGAGCCGGAAGCGGCCAAGTCGAAGGACCCCAAGCCGGACCCGTCCGCACGGAACCTGGCAGAGGTGCTCGAACTCGAAATCGAGTTCAGCGCCTAACCACCCGAACAACGAGGCCCCCGGAAACACCGGGGGCCTTACTCATCCCCAGAAAGGGAAGAACATGAGCAAGCTGAAGCAGCTGCAGGAAGCAGCTCGGGCGGCTGTCAAGTCCGCACGCGAGATCGCGGAGAAGGCCGACGCCGAGGGCCGCTCCCTCACCGACGCCGAGAAGGCCGACTACGACCGCGACATGGTCAAGAGCCGCGACCTGCTCGAGCAGATCAAGACCGCCAAGGCCGACGCCGACATCCTCGACCAGGCCAAGGCGCTCGCCGATGAGATCGGCGGGAGCGCCGCGGACGACGTCGAGGCGCAGAAGGGCGCGGAGAAGTCGCTGCGCCGGGTGAAGAATCTCGGTCTGGAGGTCGTGAACTCCCAGCAGTTCAAGGACGCCATGTCCCCGTTCACCGACGGCCGTGTGCCGGAGCGGGCGAAGTTCTCCACCGCGCCGATCCGGGTCAAGGGCCTGTTCGTCGGTGGCGACCAGGCTTCGGCCGGCGCGTTCGTCACCCCGGAGCAGTCAGGCATCATCGAGATGCTGGGCCGTCGGCCGCTGACGATCCGCGACGTGATCAGCGTCCGTCGCACCGGTGCCGATGCCATCGAGTACGTCCGTCAGGTGTCCCACACCAACGCGGCGGCCCCGGTGGCCGAGGCGACGTCCAGCGCCGCGCCGACGGCGCCTGAAGGTGGCGGGGCATTGGTCCTTCCGACCGGTGGCGGATACAAGCCCGAGGGGTCGTGGGCGTTCGAGCGCAAGACCACCAACGTCAAGACGATCGCCGAGTGGGTGCCTGCCACCAAGCGGGCCCTGGCCGACGCCGCCCAGCTGGAGGGGCTCATCAACGACGAGCTCCGTTCGGACATCGCGGAGGCGGAGGAGAACCAGATTCTCACCGGTGACGGGTCGGGCGAGAACCTGACCGGCATTCTCTCGACCTCGGGTGTCCAAACCCAGGCGTTCGACACGGACATCTTCCGTTCGACCCGCAAGGCCCTCACGAAGGCCCGCACAGTCGGCCGGGTGGTCCCGAACGCGGTCGCGCTGAACCCGGTTGACGTCGAGACCATCGACCTCGCCCGGGAAAACGGCTCCACCGGCAAGTTCCTGGGCGCCGGCCCGTTCGCCCTCGGCCCGCGCACCCTCTGGGGCGTCCCGGTGCTGGAGACGGAGGGCATCGCCGCCGGGCAGGCCCTGGTCGGCGACTTCTCGAAGGCCGTCCTGTGGGACCGCGAGCAGACCTCGGTCAGCATCACGGACTCGCACGCGGACTTCTTCATCCGCAACATGGTCGCGATCCTCGCCGAGGAGCGCATCGCGTTCGGTGTCACCCGCCCGTCCGCCTTCGTGAAGACGGCCGTCGCGGCCTGACCCACCCTGAACCGGCTGGCGGCGTTCGCCCGAGGGCTGCGCCGCCAGTCGTCCAACCCCTTTGAGGAGGGTCTGAAATGTCTGATCTGAAGGATTACGAGGTCCGCACCACCAGCGGCTACGTGACGACGATCCAGTACAGCGACGCGGACGCCAAGCTGCGCGGCCTACTGGGCAAGGACGTCGACGCGGAGTCCGCCAAGGCATCTGGCCGCAAGGCCAGCCAAGCGGCAGCCAAGAAGAAGGCAGCCGAGGACGCCGCTGCGAAGAAGGCTGCCGAAGCAGCGGAGGCCGCGGCCAAGGAGAAGGCCGCAGCGGAAGCCGCGGCCGGGGCCAAGGGTGGCCCGGTGCCGGCGAACAAGCAGGCCCCGCCCCCGGCGGACAAGTAGGAGGGAGGGGCGCTCATGGAGCAGCTGATCACAGCTGGTGACCTGGTCGGATTCAAGGGTGCCCCGTTCCCCGACCCGGTCATCCAAAGCGCGGCAGAGTCCGTGCGTACCGAATGCGAGTGGCACATCGCCCCGGTCATCACCGAGACGGTGAAGATCCGCACCGCGGGCGCCTGGTTCGTTCTTCTCCCCACCATGAGGCTGGTCGAGGTCCTAGGCATCGCTGCCGGCGGCCAACCTGTCACCGGGTGGGAGTGGTACCAGAACGGCGTCATCGAACGCCGGGGCGGCTTCCCCCACGTGGTGGAGATCGAGTTCCGGCACGGCTACGAGACATGCCCGCCGGAGCTGCTCGCCGTGATTGCCGAGCGCGCGTCCTCCGGATCCGCTGGCCGGGTCCGGCAGGAGTCGCTGGGCAGCCGCTCGGTGTCCCTCGAAGCCGGGTACGACACCGTCGGGTCGGTCGTCCTGGCGAAGTACACGCTTTCCGGGGAGGCCTGATGAACCTCATGACCGAGACGTGCGTCCTCCGGTTTCGGGGCAAGCCGATCCCCGGTGAGTTCGACGACTACGGCAACCCCGTCATCGGCCCACCACGGGACGAGACGTGGCCCTGCTGGTACGAGCCCCGCGGCTCCACAGAGGACACGTCCGCGAAGGACCAGCAGATCTACGGCTACTGGGTCTACCTGCCGCTCAGCGCCCCGCTGAAAGGCGCGGACGCGGTCGTCGTCGAAGGCGACGAGCACCAGGTCGTCGGCGAACCCGGCCGCCAACCGGGCGGGTTCATCGTCGACGGCTTCCAGAAGGCGGCGATCGAGAAAGTGGGCGGCTGATGGGCGAAGTCGAGATCACCCCCGCATTCATCGCCTCGGCCATGACACAGCCGGGCGTCCTGGCACATCTGCAAGTCGTCGCGAACCGGGTCAAGGCCCGGGCCGAGGGCATTGCGGCCAGCGAGGAGGTCGACATGCAGGTCACCACCGTGGCCGGCGTCCGGCCCAAGGGCCGACCGTTCGTCAACGTCGTGGCCGACAACGCCGAGCAGGAGTGGGGATCATCCCGCACCGGCCGCCGGCGGATCCTCGGCAGGGCGGCGGCCGGCGGATGAGCTGGCCCAGCATCATCAAAGCACTCATCGCAGCCCACCGCACCGACACTGGCGTCCAGACAGGCACCAAGGTCCCCGCGGACGTCGAGCAGCTGGCCGGGTTCGTCAGGATGGCCCGCGGCCCCGGCACGGACGACATGGTCACTGACGCCCCGCTCATCGACGTGGAGTGCTTCTCCACCGATTACGGGACAGCGGAGGCGCTCGCCGAGGAAACCCGGCAGTGGTTCCACCGGCTCAACGGCCGTCGTATCGGCGTGGTCCTGGTCGACAGGGCCCGCACATCGGTTTCCCCCGCCTGGGTGGACTACCGCAACCCGGCTACGAACCGATTCGTGGCTTCGTACCGCATCGAGTTCAGGCAGCAATTCGACACCTAGAAAGGGTGGCCATCATGGCAGTTCAAACGTTCAACGAGGTGAAGGCCCACAACCCGGCCAACATCCGCAAGGCCCTCGAAATGGCGATCTTCGTCAAGCCCTACGAGGAATCCGACACCGAGATCACGAAGATCTGGAGCGCCACCGAGGGCCTGGTCGTCCCCGCAGGGTATGTCGGCGTCGGCCGGACCACGAAGGACGACGGCGCGACCTGGTCCCGCGACCAGGACACCGCCGAGGTCGACTCCCACGGCTACGCCGAGCCGGGGCGTGTTGACATCCTCAAGGACGTCAGCGGCCTCGCGTTCACCATGCAGGAGTCCAAGCGGCAGGCCATGGAGCTCTACCACGGGCTGGACCTCTCCGCGGTGACCACGGACACCGACGGGAACTTCTTCTTCGACAAGGCCTCGCGCCCGGTCCAGAAGAAGTACCGCGTCCTGGCCATCGGCAAGGACGGCGACGGCCCGGACGCGATCTACATGGCCCGCTGGCTGCCGCGTGCCTCCATCACGGAGAACGGCGAGCAGGCGTGGTCCGAGGGTGACGAGATCCGCTACCCGGCGACGTTCACCGCTTACACCGACGAGCCCGTCGGGACGAGCTTCCGCGAGTTTTGGGGCGGCCCGGGTCTGGACCACGCGGCCATGGGCTTCCCGGCCCCGGCCGGCGGATGACGGCAGGCTTTCCCGACTGGTGGCCCCGGTTCCTTGGTAGGGCCTGCCGGGGCCACCGCTTCATCCAGGCACCTACCAACCGAAGCAGGAGAGAGCAATGGCGAAAGCACAGCAGGAACTCACGGACGGCACGCGCAAGTGGACGCCGGCTGACGCAGTCGAGGCGACCAACCTCCGCGCCCGCGGGTGGAAGCCCGCCGACGGCAAGCCGGCCGCCAAGGCCGATACCCCCAAGTCCAACAAGTAGCCCGACCAGGAAGGCCCTACCACCATGAGCAACCAGCAGCAGTTTAAGACATGGGACCAGTACGCCGAGGAAGCGAAGGCCGAGCCCTTCCAGCTCCCGGTGTCCGCTGACGAGACCATCATCATCCAGGCCCCCACGGGCGCGTCCCTGATCCAGTGGGCCCGCGCTTACCGGCACAACGACATGGAAGCCATGCTCATCACCCTCTGCGGCGAGCAGTGGCCGAGCGTCGAGCCCCTCCTCGCGAAGGCCGGGATGAAGGCCTTCGAGAACCTGGTCACGGACATGATGATCTTCTTCGACCTCGCCGAGGAGATCACCCTCGTCGGCCAGGGAGGAGGAAAGATCACCGAGAAGGATCCCCGCAAGGTCCGCGCGCTCCTGAAAGCGGGTTACCGCGTCCAGGGGGAAGCCGACTCCCGTACCTGATCGCACTCGTCGATCGGTACGGGGACGCGATCGAGGCGGACCTGCACAGCGAATACGGTCTGGACCTCCTCGACTTCTTCCGCCGCCGGTACTCACCCCGGAAGCTGCTCAACCTCATCGAGCGGCTTCCGGCGTGGTCCCAAACGGTGGAGGCACGCGTCAACGACGACGAGCTCGCGGACACGATGCTCGAATCCGTGAAGGACCTCCCCGACAACGGGCCCCGGATCTCTGAGTACACGCCCGTCGTGGAGCGCCTCGACACCCTCGCGGACATGCTCTCAGCCCTCCAGGCGACAGTCATCGCAGCAGCAGGCGGCAAACCCGGCCGCCAACGCCCTGCCAAGCGGCCCTCAACGGCCATCAGCCGCGCCCAGAAGGCCCGCGCAGACCGGAACTACACCGACCTGCTCTCAGAGGTCGAGGCAGCCCAGGAACGCTGGCAAGCCCGCATAACCGAATAAGCACCCGAAGGGGGACCCGTGGCACAGGCCGAAGACACCGTATGGCTCCCGGTACTCCCATCCATGCGGGGATTCGGCCCCGCCCTGGTCAAGGGAGCAGGCGCCGAAGCCGACAAATCAGGCAAATCCGTCGGCAAGCGGTTCGGCCTCGCAGTCGTAGCGGGAACAGCCGTCGTCGGAGCCGGTGCGCTCGCCGTGGGGAAGGCCCTGTACAACGTGGGCGAGATCTTCGACGACGTCGCTGACACCATCCGGGTCGGAACGGGGGCGACGGGGAAGGATCTTGACGGGCTGGTCGACGTTGCAAAGCGGGTCGGGTCCACCGTGCCCGCTTCCTTCGAGGACATCGGGTCCACGGTCGCCGACGTGAACACCCGGATGGGCCTGTCGGGGGAGACCCTGCAGAAAGTCTCCTCCCAGTACCTGGAGGCGGGCCGGATCCTCGGTGAGGAAGTTGACGTCAACAAGACGTCGGCCGCGTTCAACGCCTTCAAGATCGAGGGGGAGGACGTCTCCGGGGCACTGGACCATCTGTACCAGGTGTCGCAGGCCACGGGCATGGGCATGAACGAGCTGGCCGATGCCAGCGCCCGGAATGCCCCGGCGATGCAGACCCTCGGGTTCTCCTTCGAGGAGACCACGGCCATGGTCGGTTCCTTCGACAAGGCGGGCCTGAACAGTTCCCAGATCATGGCGTCCCTGTCCAAGGGGCTGGTCACGATGGCGAAGGACGGGGAGAAGCCTGCCGAGGCCTTTAAGCGGGTGCAGGGCGAGATCTCCGGCTTCCTGGAGAAGGGCGACGAGGCGGGGGCGCTGAATCTTGCTTCCAAGGTTTTCGGCACCCGCGGGGCCACCCAGTTCATCGGGGCCCTGAAGTCCGGGACGCTGAACCTCGACGACATGTCCAAGGCCGCCGGCCAGACGAGTGACACGATCCTCGGCGCCGGCGAGGAGACGATGGACTTTGCCGAGCAGTGGCAGCTCTTCAAGAACAAGGTCCTGGTCTGGCTGGAACCTCTGGGCACGAAGGTCTTTGGTGCCCTCGGGACAGCCATGGATGTCGTGAACCAGTCCGTGACGGCCTTCGGCGCCGCGTGGGAGTACAACGACGGCGAGATCACCTCCTCCGGCATCCCTGGGTTCATGGAGCGTCTCGGCTATATCGCGCACCAGACGTTTGACCTGCTCTCGGGGGGCATCAAGGCCTTCACCGCGGCGTGGGTCTACAACGACGGAGAGGTCACGTCTTCGGGGTTCGCCGGGTTCATGGAGCGCCTGGGCTATGTGGCACGGCAGACCTTCGACTACTTCAAGCTGACCGTGATCCCGGCGGTGGCGCAGTTCGGCCAGTTCCTGATCGACAACCAGCAGCCGATCGCGATCATCGCGGGTGTCATTACGGCCCTGCTCCTGCCGGCGTTCATCCGCATGGGGGTCCAGGCCCTGATCGCCCGGGGCAAGATCATCGCGACCTTCGTGGCGGCGAAGCTCGAGGCGATCAAGTCCGGTGCCGTGTTCGCGCTGCAGTCCCTCCGGATCGTGGGCGCGTGGGTCCTCATGGGCGTGCAGTCCCTGATCCAGGGCGCCCGCATGGCTGCTGCCTGGATCCTGGCCATGGGCCCGGTTGGTTGGGTCATAGCCGCTGTCATCGGCCTCGCTGCCCTGGTCATTGCGAACTGGGACAAGATCTCCAAATTCACCAGGGAAGCATGGGCGAACATCGTCGGCTTCGTCACCACGGCGTGGACCAACATCAAGACTCGGGTATCCGCTGCCATCGAATGGGTCCGCAGCTGGATCCTGTCTAAGATGCTGGCGATCAGGCTGCTGTGGGATGCCGGGTGGAAGGCCATCTCCGACAAGGTCACCACGATCTGGAACGGCATCAAGACCGTCATCGCATCCGTCTATGAGCGCGGCATCAAGCCCGTGTTCAACGCCTTGGTGAAGCTCGTGACGGAAGCCATCCCGAACGGATTCCGAAAGGGACGGGACGCAATCGAGGCCATCTGGAAGCGGGTCGCGAACATCGCCCGCAAGCCGGTGAACTTCGTGGTCGGGACCGTCTACAACAAGGGCCTAAAGGCAATGTTCAACGGGATCGCCGGGAAGCTGAAACTGCCGTGGCGTCTGCCAGACGCCGCGGAGATCCCGGCGTTCGCGAAGGGCGGCCAGATGGGCCGGGGCTGGAAGCTCGTGGGCGAGGAAGGCCCCGAGCTCATCAATACCGGCCCCGGCTACGTGTACACGGCGGGGGAGACCCGTCGGATGCTCGACGGCCAACGCCAGATGCCCATGGCCGCAATCGACCAGGGGCAGCAGGCCGAGAAGGGCATCGGAGGGTTCTGGGGCGACGTGTGGGGAGGCATGAAGTCCACGGTCGGGAAGGTCAAGGACTGGGCCGTGGGAATGATCGGTTCCGCCGTGAAATCCCTCGTCCAGCCCATCAAGACCGGAATGTCGGCAGCCCTGCCCGGGGCCGGGATGAACGAACTCATCCGCGGTGCCGGGTTCAAGCTGGTCGACGACATGACCGGCTGGGCGACCAGGAAGGATGACGCCGCAGCAGCCGCCCAAGCCGGGGCAGGCGGCGGTGGGTTCGTCGGCGGATACGACGGGCCCCTGGGACGGTTCTACCGCCCCGGCGGGCGCATCACGTCCGGCTTCGGATCCTCCCGTGGCCGGTACCCCCACGCGGGCATCGACTTCGCTGTGCCAATTGGTACTGCGGTGAAGGCCATGTTCGACGGCATCGTGTCCAAGATCGGCTGGAACGCGGTCGCCGGGCGCACGGGCAAGGGCTTGTTGATGACCCATGGCAACCGGATGAACTCCTACTACGGACACCTCTCCGGGTGGGTGGCCAAACCCGGCGACCGGGTCAAGGCCGGGCAGACCATCGCCCGATCCGGCAACACCGGCAACTCCACCGGGCCCCACCTCCACGCGGAACTATGGCGCAACCGGCAACCGTACAACTACGCCACACTCCTACGCGACCAAGGCGGCGCCCTCCCACCAGGACTCTCAACCGTCCTGAACAAGACCGGCGGAAACGAATGGATCTTCAACCAACCCCAACTCGGGACGCTGGAGAACCTCGCCCAACACGCGCTCGCCGGTCGCGGGGGAGGCCCGGCGGAGTTCCGTGGGGATTTGTTCCTGGATTCGGGGGAGTTCTTGGGGAAGGTCCGGGGTGTGGCGCGTCAGGAGATTTCTGGTGTGGCGAGGGCGTCGTTGGGTCGGCGTAAGTAAGTGGTGGTGGGGTCGGGCTTCGGGTTCGGCCCCATCATCCTGATGAGAGGTGGTTTTCGTGGCTGTTGGTTTGGGTGAGGAGACTCCGTTTTTTCTTGAGGTGGAGTCTTTGGGGCGGACGCGGCGTGTGTTGCGGCGGGTGTTGGAGACGCGACGGAACCTGTGGCGCGGGTCTGCACTGTCTAGCGACAGAGCGGCCATGGCCTCTACAACCGCTGGTTCAATCACGGAACAATCAGCATCCGGGCTTGTCATCACGACCGGCCCGCCCCCGACTGGAGCCTATTCGTTGGTCTACACCAATACAGGATTTCGCGTCTCTGTGGAGCCGGGGAAACCCTACAGTTGGCGCATTCCGCTAAGAAACAATGGGTCTTCTCCGGTTCCAATCTCGATTCTGACTTGGATTGCTGGGGTTACTACAGGTGATACCGCCGCTTCTGCGTCATTCACTCTTGCGGCCGGGGAGCAGCGTGATGTGGTGATCGAGAATTTCGTCGCCAAACCGGACGCGAAGGACATTCGCTTCTCGATCTACTACAGCGCATCGGCAGCCAAGCCAGTTGCCGGCTCTGTCCTTGAAATGCTGGATGGCATCACTCTGACAGAGACCGTAACGGCGGCGGAGTCATTCAATGGGGACACCCCTGGTGCTGATGGTTGGGAGTATCGGTGGGAGGGGGTGCCGAATGCTTCGGTGAGTGTTGCTGAGCGGGTTGAGTATGTGGAGGAGTGGGGGGAGTTCAGCGAGGGTGCCCCGCGTACCCGGCTTACTGTCTACAACGTCCCGGATGGCAGCACCCTGGAGTTGCGGTGGTCGAGCTCCGGGGAGTCCGGGCCGGTCCAAGGGCACAGGTCCTGGCGGGTCTCGGGACTCGGAATCGCCCACGACTGGGCCGTCCCCTTGAACCGTGAGGTCACATACACGGTCCTCGTCGACGGGCAGGTCCAATCGACGGCCAGCATCACCATCGAATCGGACGTCGCCTGGATCCAGGACCCCCTCCACCCAGACGGGGCACTACCTGTGCACTCCACCAGGATCATCGACGGCATGCTGCTGCTCGACTCCAAGGCGATCAGCACGGCCACCTACGCGAACAACGGCACCAGCGCCAACGTCATGGGCTCCCGCTACCCAAGGTTCAGTTCAGGGCTGCGGTCCGCGGCGTCCGACGTGTCCGTGACCATGTGGTCCGACGACGAACCCACCGAGACATCGTTCCGGACCATGGTCTTGGAAGCCCCCGTGTTGCTGCTGCGGCCCCTGCCACGCCACCGCCTCCTCCCACCTCTGGCCTACATCGCCGGAGACGTCACCGAAGACCAGCGCACCGTCCGCCTAGGCCAGGACCTCACCCACTGGGCGTTGGCCGGGAACCTCGTGCAGGCGGTCCTGCAGGCGGCCCAGTCCGGGTTCATCACCTACGGGCAGGTGCAGGAGCTGCTCGGCGGGTACACGTACGGGGAAGTCCAAGCCGCAGCCAGTGCCACAACATATCTGGACTGGCAGAAGAACCCCCTGATCTTCTCGAACCTCTAAGGAGCCGCTGTGCGTGATGTACCCGAGGCCATGCTGGCCGCGTTCGACGGCTCCAGCTCCGGCGCCGTGCTGTCCTGCGCGGCACTGTATGACGGCGCCGTGGTCCGGGACAGGCTGGACGTGTCGGCGTGGTCGATGAACTGGCGGCTGGGTGACCAGCAGACGGTCCAGGGGTCGGCGTCGTTCACTGTCCAGGATTCGGAGGGCCTGCTGGCCCCATGGGGGTACGACGAACCGCTCTCCGTGGGCGGATCGCGCATCCAGGCGGTCTTCGAATGCGCCGGTGAAACCGTCCCCCTGGGGGAGTGGCTGATCACCCGGAACCAGCCCAACGAATTGTGGCGGTTGACCCGGTACGGCAACGGGCAGTCGGTGCGCTGGGTCAACGGCGGGGCCACGGTTCCCCTGGACGGTGCCGACTTGTCGCAGCTGCTCGCGAACGCGAAGTTCATGTCACCGGAGGCCCCGCCCCAATCGGGCGGGACGGTGTTCGGGGAGATCGAGCGGCTGTGTGCCGGGCTGGTCGGTGTCGAGTTCGTCGGCGTGCAGGACAAGCCGGTCCCCAAGAACATGGTCTACGCCCAGGAACGGATCAACACGATCGCGGACCTGGCCCGGATGGTCGGGGACTACCGGATCAACGGGGTCGGCCTGTTGCAGGTGTTCGACCCGGAGCGTCCGGGCACGCCGCATTGGACGATTGATGCCGGCCCCGGCGGGGCGATGATCACCGTGGGGCGTGAGCAGTCGCAGGACGCCCTGTTCAACGCGGTCACGGCTTCCGGCCAGACGGAGGGCGGGGAGGAGATCCGCGCCTACGCCACGACGGTGGACGGGCCCCTGCGTTGGGGTGGCCCGTTTGGGCAGAAGCCCACGGAGATGACGTCGTCGGCGACCAGCTACTACGCCATGAAGCTCGAGGCGGAGCAGTACCTGCGTGACCAGGTGGAGTCGGCCACGACCATCCTGAATGTCTACTGTGCGGCGAACCCGCTGTACGAGATCGGGGATTGGGGGGTGGTGGCGCAGCCGGTTATCGGCGGCGAAACCTACCCGCTGGTTGGCCGGTGCGTGGAAGTCGAGATTTCCGGCGGTGCTGCAGGCTTCGGTGAGATGCGGTTGTCCATGGAGTGTGCCACCTCCGATGTTCTCGCGGTGGCCCGGTACATCAGGGGGACCCAGACATGATGCCCGAGCAGGACACGCCCGCCAGCCTGAGGTTGGAGGATCTCGTGGACCCGGCCAAGCACCGGGTGCGGCTGGTCAACGGCTACGCAACCAGTGCCCCGGGCGCGGTGACCGTTGGCGGCGTCTCGGTCCCGGCGTTCTGGCTGACCCACATTGACGCCCAGGAGTACGACCCGGTGTGGGTGTTGATGCTCGACCGGCCCGATGCCCCGTCCTTGGCCGTGGTGATCGGGGTGAACGGGCCGCCGGACCAGCTGGTGGTGAAGCCGATCACCGGCACCGTGACGGCTGCGCCGATCGGTTCCGACACGATCACCGTGAGCACCGCGTCCGGGAACGTGGATGCCGCGTTCCCGGCCTCCTACACCCCGCAGGTCTCGGACAAGGTCCGCCTCCTGTGGCAGGACGACAACGCGTGGGTGCTGGGCAAGTCCGCGAAGGTTCCGGCGCCGCCTGCTCCGAAGCCTCCGAAGCAGAAGCCCGATGTCCCGCCGCCGCCAACCGGCAGCGGCAAGGGCCAGGACACGTTCACGGCTGCGGAATCGGCGACATGGTCGACGGGGACCGGGTCGTGGAACTCCTATATGGGCCGGGATCTCTATCAGGGTTCCTACGGTTCGACCGGGGCGAACCGCGGCGCGTGGTTCTACCACAACAAGCCCTCCAAGCTGAAGGGCAGGAGCCCGGTGAAGGTGGAGATCTGGGTGCCCAAGCGGCTCCGTGCCGGGTCCTACAACTCCTCCGTCACGCTCAATCTCTTCCTCCACTTCTCGGCCAAGCGCGGCGGGTCAGATGTCTCCCGCGGATCCTCGTTCGACGTGGCCATCCCCAAGGGGTTCAAGGGCGGGTGGAAGGAACTCCCCGTCTCGTGGGGGGCGCAGCTGATCGCGGGCCGTGGCATCGGCATGGCCGGTGGCTCATATGCAGGATTTGCCGGGATCTCCGGCAAGAACGGCGACGCCCGATCGGGCCAAGTACGAATCACCTGGGAAGGGTAGATAAACCATGGCACAGACTCTCTGGAACGGCGAACGGGTCCCGTCCGACGACGACATGTGGAACCTGGTTCCGGACTGGCGACGCACCGCCCTGCTGGGGAACCGGGTGATTCCGGTGTTCTCGAAGTCGGAGCGCGACTCCCTCTCGGCTTCGGCGCCGGATGGTGTCATCCCCGATGGGACGATAGCGCTGCGGATGGACCAGTCGACCAGGGGCGCCGTGTTCGACGTCTTCGTCGGCGGGGCCTGGGTCGACGGGAAGACGGGCGTCCTGACCACCGGGGTGGGCATCACGGCATCGTCGGTGGCCACCCTGACCTCGTATGCGATCAGCAGGCAGGGAACCACGGTCACCGCCCGCGTGGACCTCGTCTACACGGGGCCCATGGTCACAGCGGATGCGGGGACGGGGAACATGGTCGACACGTCGATCTTCACGATCGAATCAGGGTGGCAGCCGATCTGGGCGACCTACGACGTGACATGGACCCGCCCGGGCACTTCTGGGTACGGGGGCCGTATTGACTCCGGTGGGGTCGCGGCCATCACGCATGCTGCCCCGGGCGTCTACCTGAACACGGGGAACGCGATCCGGCTGGATGCCTCGTGGCAGATCGCCTGAGCCGACCACAACTCTCTTGCCCCTGCATGCAGGGGCTTTTTTGTGTCCAAGGAGGCACCATATGAGCAGGCGCACGGTTCCAGGGTTCATGGCCTACCAGGCAGACGCCGGGGGCCAGGGGGTCCCGCTGGTTGCGAAGGGCGCGGCCGGCGAGGTGGTCCTCGCCGCGGCCGACGCGACGTTGACGTCCACCCTGGTGCAGGCGCACCGGATGAAGGACGGGACCACGTACACCCCGTTCTCGAACATCCACGGTTTCGTGGAGGGCTTCACCGTGGACATCCCGTCGACGTCCACGGCTCCGGGTGTCTGGTTCGTCTCCGGACCGGTGTCCAGCTACCAGCCGTTCCTGGAGGGCCAGCGCGGTGCGCCCGGCCTGCCGGGGACGAACGGGGTGGCCACCGACGAGGCGGTGGGCACGAACATGGCGACCCCGGGGACGGCGACCCGTGCCGAGACCACGTCCCTGGTGAATGGGATCATCGGCCCGATCTGGGATCAGATGACCCGGGATGTCATTGCCGACACGGATTCGGCGACCCGTTCCCTGCTCAACGCCCTGTACGGGGGCGGCGGTGGCGGCGGCGTGGGGACCGGATATGTCAACGTCATGCAGTACGGGGCGAAGGGTGACGGGTATTCGGACGATGCCTGGGCCATCCAGGCGGCACTGGATGACAACACCGGGGTCGTCGTGTTGCCGGTCGGGTACACGTTCCGGTTGAAGAAGCGGTTGCGTTTCAAGAAGGGCAACCACGTGATGGCCTGGGGTGCCAAGGTCATCCGCGACCAGGCAGCGATGCACATGGTCAGGAACTACCGTGAGACCTCGTTCGATGGCGTGGAGGACGACTTCCCCGGCTATACGGGCAACGGTGACATCGTCATCGAGGGCGGCACCTGGGACAACAACTCGAAGATACCGGGCGGGAACACGTTCACGTTCGCCCACGCAAGGAACATCAAGTTCCGGGGGATGACGTGCATCCGCAACCGTGACCACGTGTTCGACCTGCCTGGGTGCGACGGGGTCACGATCGAAGACGTGTGGATGCTCGGGTTCAACATCTCCGAGACCCACAAGGAAGCCATCCAGATCGACTCCTGCATCAGCGGGGCCGCGTCGATGCGGCCGCTGGACGGGACGATCACCAAGAACGTGACCGTCCGCAACTGCCGGGTCGGGCCCTGGACGGATCCGGAGACTGCCGAGGTGTGGCCGACGTGCGGCCGGTTCATCGGATCACACTCGGTGTCCACGCTCGGTATCCCGTTCGAGAACATCCAGGTCCTGTACAACGTGGTCGACGGCGCCCAGTCCCGCGGCATCAACCCCTACGGGTGGTCCGGGTTCAAGGTCGTCGGGAACACGGTGCGGAACACGGTGACCCGGGGCATCAGCGTGTCCACGCCGGCCGGGATCGTCTGCACATCCGGCCTCGTCCAAGGCAACCACGTGAAGGACAACCAGTCCGATTTCGGGATCTGCGTCATCTCCGAGGGGACCGCCGCCGACCTGAAGAACGTCCAGGTCCTCGGCAACACCTCCGAGGGATCCAGCAACATCGGCGTCGTGATCGGACTCTCGACCGGGTGCGTGGCGGGGAACAACCACGTCATTGGTGCGGCGACGACGAACCCGAACGGGCGCTCGGCCATGGCCATCGGTTCCGGGGCGGTGGACCCGTACCTATACCTGAACACGGTGACGAAGTCCGGGGCCGCCACGCAGGCGCTGATCGCGTTGTCGGTCAACGCGGCTGCGGTCCGGCCACGGTACGTGCTGAACAACTTCCTGGACGGGCTCACCGTCTCGGATTCGAACACCGGAAGCATCAAGGTCTAGGAGGACACCATGACCACCAACGGCCCGCCGTCGCTGACGGAGTCCATTGTTCGCGGGATTGGGTACCTGCTGATCGGAACGTCCGGGGTGTGGGTGTTGTTTGCCCCGCCCCGGACCATCGAGGGGGCGGCGGGGACCCTGTTGACCACGACGTGGGGCATCTTCCTGCTGGCTGCCCTGATCGCGTGCGTGGCCACGGTGTGGCGCCGATACCGGGTCGAGTACGCGGTGCTGCCGATCATGGCCGGTGGGGTGTTGATCTACGCGGCCACCCTGCTGGCCCTGGTCCCGGGGACGATCACCCGTGGCCCGCAGGCGTTGCTGATGACCGCGCTCTCGTGCGCGATCATCGCCCGGCTTGCGTCCCTGCACCGCCTGGTGAATGCGTGGAAGGAGCGGGAGTGGATGCAATCCAGCTGATCATCACCGCCCTCGGGGGGCTGGGTGTTGGTTCGGCTGTTGCGACCATCTACGCGTCCCGCAAATCCGCGCAGGTCGGCATGGCCGGCAACGAGGTCGAGGCCGCTGGCAAGGAGTCGGCGAACTGGTCCGAGTTCACCACCCGGATCCAGAACACCATCGAGCGCCAGGACAAGCGGATCACGGAGCTGGAAGCCGAGATCATTTCCCTGCGCAAGGCACGGGAGCGCGACGGTGGGCACATCGCGATCCTCGAGGGGATGATCTGGTCCCGTGCCGATCCTCCACCCCCGCCCCGCCCGATCTGACCCTGACCACCAGCCGCCCACGGGCGGCTTTTTCATGCCCTAGGAGGGCCGTCATGACCTATTTCACTGGACTCGCACGAGTCGCGAAGACCACTGGCTATCCTGTGGTCGAACGCCCGGGGTGGAAGACCCGTGGCCACGGCCAGATGGGTGCCATCAAGACCGTTATCTGCCACCACACTGCCAGCGCCCAGACCGGCAACGCCCCCGCGCTCGGATACGTGGAATCGAACAAGGGCGCGCTGCCCGGACCGCTGGCACATTTTGTGCTGGGCCGCGACGGCACCATCTACGTCGTCGCCGCTGGTCTCTGTTGGCATGCAGGAGCCGTTGGCAACCCGAATCACGGGAACACCCATGCCATCGGCATCGAAGCCGAGAATGACGGCAAGGGTGAGAAGTGGGGGCCGGCCCAGTACGACTCCTACGTGAAGCTCTGCGCCGCACTGGTCGCAGAGTTCAAGCTCCCTGTGTCGGCTGTCCTAGGGCACAAGGAAATCGCCGTCCCCAAGGGCCGCAAGATCGACCCCACCTTCGACATGGGCGCATTCCGCGCCTACGTCGCCAAGGGGAAATACCTGGACGAGAAACCCGGCAATGTGAAGCCCGCGACACCTTCCAATCCGAAGCCGAAGCCTTCCGGGAAGGGGTGGCCGGCCGAGCCGCTCCCGGTCACGTCGAAGCACACCGCCGCGTCCGACAAGGCGTGGCACGAGCTCATGGCCGCCATCGGCTACAAGGACAAGAACCTCACCACCAACGTCCAACGGTGGCTTTCCAAACTCCGCGACCCGCGCACGGGCAAGGGCTACTACACCGGTCTTATCGAAGCCGACCACGGCAAGACGCCCGTGTTTGGCCCCATGCTCGTGGAGGCCTTGCAGAAGAAGCTTTACGACACGGCCGGCCCCGGCGGGAAGCCGGCGCACATCTACTACGGCAAGGCCGACGGCAGCCGTGGCAGCGCCACCATCAGGGCCGAAATCGCCTACCTCAACCTGCCAGCCAACCGCGGACTCTAGGAGACCACCATGCTCACATCAATACTTCGGACGCTCGTGCCCGCGCTGTGGGGGAGCTTCATCGGCTGGGTGCTGGCGGTCGTGCCGGTCCTCGAACCGTTGCGGGCCGACCTGATCGCGTATGGGGATCTCGCGATCCCGGTCATCAGCGCGGTCCTCATCGGCGCCTGGTACGCCCTCTGGCGGTGGCTCGAACCGCGTCTGCCCGACTGGCTCACCCGGATCCTCCTCGGCTCCGCAAAGGCACCCACGTACTGGAACGAGAACAGCATCTCCGGCGACGTCGACCAGAAACCCGTAGCCAACGGTCTGCCGCAGTACGCTGCAGCAGACCACGTGAACCTCCCACCCGAGGACGAACCTAGATCCCGACGGGAGTAGCCGGCGAAAATGCGCTGCCTCCCCTGCTTGGGTGAGGCAGCGCATTGCCCGACTGCCTATTGCGCATATGCCGCAGGGATGCGGCATGATGTAGATATGTCGAATGATAAGGCCGACTTCCAAGGATCAGTTGTCCGAGTAGCGGACCTCACCGTCACGTCTAGTTCGATTTCGGGCAAGGTGTTCCGCGATTGTCTGATACTTGGCCCCGCGGTCGCCGTGCTAAGCGGAAAGGGGGCGCTCGATGGATGTACGTTCGACGCGCCGCCGGAAGCCCTCTTGTGGCCTATTACCGACGGCAGGAAATTTGTCGTTGGGGCAGTCGAGTTTAAGGACTGCTTCTTCTACCAGTGCCGCTTTCAGAACGTGGGCCTGGCGGGGGACAAGCAATTCGCCAAGAACTTCACCGAGAATTTGGCGCCATCTAGCGAGGAAGAGGCGACAGCGTGAGTAATGTTGCGGCAGGATATCTGAGAACACCAACTCGCTCCAGAACTGCTGTATCCGCTGCAAGTTTCAGGTCTACGCCCAGCTCCGATAGTTCGATAATTAGCTACTCGGCGGAGTCTGCAAAGGAAGTGGGCCTGCATGCCTTGCGCGTCGAAATCGGCCGGTTGGACTTGGCGACGTCTGTGACAGGGCTGGTGCTGTCGACGCGCGTATCCTCAAGCACTACTGCACGAAAGAGGAGGAAAGGTTTGAATAAGCGCGAAAAGATGCGCGCCCTGCTCGCCGGAGCTTCGACGATTACGGGTGCGGCCGGAAACCAGCGCCAGCGGACAAACGAAGAGATTCGTAAGGATGCCGAGGCCAAGGTGGCTCGGATCATGAAATCGGTTCGGAAATACTGAAGTGGGTTTCGAGCCATCCAATGTCGAGGAGGCACAGCTTCTTCGGCAGATGGATCACGAACACGCCATGGATCGTGAGCGTATAGGTTTGGCAAAGCGCGGCCAAATTTGGGCTGGATGTCTCGCCGGTGTGGGAATAGTTGGGTCGTTGGGCAACCTTTTTGTCGGGCATGGTGTCGTCGCCGCTGGAATCATGACGACTGAGTTCGTCATACTGATAGGGCTCTTTTATAACGGAAAACGAGATCCCATCAACAAGCAACTCAGCTCGAAAGCCGAGGAGTCGGAGGCATTGGAATCCTCATAGGTACCGGCCTCCGTACCGACTCGGAACAGCAGCCTTCCATAGCGCCCCACCTCTCCATACGGAGGCGGTGGGGCGCCTTCGTCATGCCCGGCGGAGTGGCTGGAGGAATTCGGGGCCCTCGAAGGTGCGGGTGCCGTCGTCCCATTGGACTCGGATCATGCCGGGGAAGAGGTTGACGCCCAGGATGACCGTGCCGTGCTGGTGGGGTGGCCGGGTGGACTCGACGCGATCCCCGGGCTTCATGCGGGCAAGCATATGGGCGCGCGGGGCAGTGGTGGTAGTTCTGGTGGTAGTTCTTTCGGCTGAGGGTGGACAGACAGCGACAGCAGCCGCCGCAAAAACCCCGGAACAACGGCGAGCCAGCCGAGGGAGGACCGCCCGGATACGGCGTCGCGGGAACTCAAAATGCGGCATGCTTGAGTCTGTGGTCGTCCGGTGGCCACGCGCGGGTGACATCAGGACCTATTCATATTGATGTCGGCGGTATTGGTTGCAGCACTGCTGGCAATTGCCGGTCCTCGACTGAGCGACTTGTTCAACCAGGCCATTAACCGGGTCTCAGGTCTCGACTGAGAACGCCACTGGCAGCGCGACACGCATGCAGAAGAACGGGCAGGAACCCCAACGCCTCGTGCCCTACCCCGTCCGCGTCCACCACGGGGAGGACGGGTCAGCAGTTGCCGAATTCGTGATGGTATCGGCACTGTTGACGATGCTCTTCATCTCGGTCTTGCAATTGGCCCTGGTACTGCATGTGCGCAACACATTGATGGACGCTGCTGCCTCGGGCGCACGATTCGGGACCTTGGCGGACAGATCCCCGGCAGAGGGCGCGCAGCGGACCCGGGATCTGATTGGTGGTTCGCTGGGCACGGGGCTGAAAGCGGACGTCGACTACCAATCGATCACCATCGGGGGCCAGCCGGGAGTGCGGGTGACGGTCAGCACGCCCTTCCCACTGTTGGGATACTTTGCCGTCACCGGACATCTGAGCGTCAGCGGAGAGGCGGCAAGCTATGGCAGCTAGGCAACTCCCACGATGGATTCACCGTATGTGGTCGGACGCGCATGCCGGTGAAGCAGGGTCGTCGATCATCGAATTCATCTTTCTTGGCGTCCTGTTGCTCGTGCCCGTCACCTATCTGATCATCAGCGCCTCCCAATTGCAGGCGGCTTCATTTGCCGCGGTGGGTGCAGCGGATCATGCAGCACGGACTTTCGCGGCCGCAGACCGTGAAGACGAAGGCGCCGCCCGCGCGCGCAACGCTGTGGATATCGCCGTGGGCAACCTCGACGTTGATGAGAACTCGGCCACCATGGAATACCACTGTTCTTCGGCCTGCCTGGAGCCCGGTTCTACGGTCTCCGTCACGGTCGTCATCAGGGTTCCGCTGCCGTTCTTGCCTGCGGGCGTCGACTTGGATTTTGGCCAGGCGTCGTCGTCCTCGACGGTCAGGGTGGATCGATTTGGCTGAGATGCAACGCCGCAGTCCCCCAATACAACGGAGTCACCATGCCCGGATGGACAGCCGACCTATTCAGCCAGCAGCAGCCCGCATGGACGCCGCTGCCGAGGATGGACAATCCATGATCCTGATCATCGGCTACGTGGTCATAGTCCTGTTGGCGGTCAGTGCGACATTGGCGGCCACTCTGGTCAATACCCAAGCGCGCAAGCTCCTCAGCGTTGCAGACAGCGCCGTCACCGCTGCAGCCGATAGCTTCGAAGTGGAAAACGCCGGTTCGACAGACCAGATCAGCATCCGGCTCAGTGATGCAGGAGTCGGCGCGGCAGCGTCGAAATACGTCGACGACGTTGGCGCTGCCAGCCGGTTCGATGGATTCTCCGTCACACGCGCCGGAGCCAGTAGCGACGGAACAACGGCCGTCGTGAGGCTGAGCGCGGTGGTACATCCTCCGATCATCGGCTGGTTCGTGCCGCAGGGGATTCCCATTAGCGTGGAATCCAGCGCCAGAACGGGACTCACAAGATGACGTAGGCTTGGTGGATCATGGCCTCTTCTGACTTCTCCGCGGAAATCCGCGACCTGCGCAACACATTCGCTTCCATCGAAGCCGTCACGGACGTCGACGGAATCAAAGCGGACATCGTCGATTTATCAGAAAAGGCGGGTGTACCGGACCTCTGGGACGATCCGTCGGCAGCACAGAAGATCACCTCGAAGCTCTCTCACCGGCAGAGCGAACTGGAGCGCATCGAACGGCTGGATGCACGGATTGACGATCTGGAAGTCCTGGTCCAGCTCGCTGGCGAGGAAGACGATGCGGATACCTTGGCCGAGGCCGAAAAGGAGCTCAAATCACTCCGAAAGGCACTCAGCGAACTAGAAGTGGTCACGTTGCTGGCGGGCGAATACGACGAACGGGCCGCCGTAGTGACCATCCGGGCAGGTGCCGGAGGCGTTGACGCGGCCGATTTCGCCGACATGCTCCTGCGTATGTATCTCCGGTGGGCAGAACGGCACGGTTACCCGACAGCCGTCATGGACACCTCCTACGCCGAGGAAGCCGGGATCAAATCGGCGACTTTCGAGGTCAATGCACCGTATGCCTTCGGCACGTTGTCGGTGGAGGCCGGAACCCACCGCCTGGTACGGATCAGCCCCTTCGATAACCAGGGGCGGCGACAGACATCCTTTGCCGCCGTCGAAGTCATCCCGCTGATTGAACAAACCGACTCCATTGAGATTCCGGACAACGAAATCAAGGTGGACGTCTTCCGGTCCTCGGGCCCCGGCGGGCAGTCCGTGAACACGACGGACTCCGCGGTGCGAATGACCCATATCCCCACCGGGATCGTGGTGTCGATGCAGAACGAGAAATCGCAGATTCAAAACCGTGCTGCGGCGCTTCGGGTCCTTCAGTCGCGACTGCTTCTTGTGCGGCAAGAAGAGGAAAATGCGGCTAAGAAGGCCCTCGCAGGAGACGTAAAGGCCTCGTGGGGGGACCAGATGCGCTCATACGTCCTCAACCCCTATCAGATGGTCAAGGACCTTCGGACCGAACACGAAGTGGGAAATACCGGCGCCGTTTTCGATGGCGAAATCGACGATTTTGTCGATGCCGGTATCCGCTGGCGGGCAAATGCACGCCACGAACTGGCGGAATGACCGGAGCGCATTCCTGCATTCTTCCTGCGTTGGCTTCTGCCTCTGCGGCCATACGGAACCCAGCTGCTGACGCAGATGCGTCCAGCATGCAATGATCCGTTGAGGGGCCATGTCCGATGGATGCCCCGTCCAGGCGGCTATCGGTACTGCCCTGACATTGCCATGATGGCCAGAACAGGAGAAGACACATGCGCGGAAACTTGCAAGGACGCCACGCGATTGTCACCGGGGGAGCGAGCGGCATTGGTGCCGCCTGCGTCCGAACCTTCGCCGAACGCGGGGCAACCGTGACCGTCGCAGATCTCAACGGCGAGGCTGCCGAGAAGGTCGCATCCGAGGTGGGTGGGAAGGCGTGGCAAATCGATCTCTCAGATACGGCCACATTGGAGTCACTCAGCCTGGATGCCGACATCCTCGTCAATAATGCGGGCATCCAGCGCATCAACCCAGTCCACGAATTCGTCCCCGACGACTGGCGGATGATCCACCGGCTCATGCTCGAAGCGCCGTTCCTGCTCATTCGTGCGGTACTGCCAGGTATGTATGAACGCGGATTTGGTCGGATCATCAATCTTTCGAGCATCCACGGCTTGCGCGCCTCCGCCTTCAAAAGTGCCTACGTGGCAGCCAAACACGGGCTCGAGGGTCTTTCCAAGGTCACGGCCTTGGAGGGGGGAGAACATGGGGTTACAAGCAATTGCATCGAGCCGGCCTATGTCAGGACTCCTTTGGTCGAAAAGCAGATATCGGACCAAGCCAAGATGCATGGCATACCCGAGGATGAGGTTGTCGCCAAGATCATGCTCACCGAGTCCGCCGTCAAGCGCCTTGTTGAGCCGGAGGAGGTAGCCTCATTGGCCGCCTGGTTGGCATCGCCCGACGCCGGAATGGTCACTGGGGCCTCGTACACCGTCGACGGTGGATGGAGCAGCCGGTAGCACCGCGCTCAACGCGTCAGTCAATGTTCGGGCTGAGCGCTCGATGGCGATAGGTTGGAAGGTAACGCCGGTCACAGTCCTGGATGGTTGGGGCCGATACAAAATTCTCTGGGCAAGGGAGGTCATTGAATTGGCAATGGATAAGGGTGTTGCCTCGGCGGCGGAAGCCGTGGCTGATATCGGGGATGGGTCCTCGATCGCCGTGGGCGGTTTTGGGTTGTCGGGCAATCCGATGGTGTTGATCCAGGCACTGCTGGAGCAGGGGGCCACGGAGTTGTCGGT
>NZ_JBLXAH010000010.1:0-120022 GCF_048266065.1 Arthrobacter sp. | reverse complement strand
ACGCGCTCAACGAGGGACTCGTCGAACAAACCATCCGGGCCGGGAGAACTGGTATCCATACCCCAATTCTCCCAGCCACCTGGACCGGGACTCGGTCAATCCGTCGGCGTTTTAAAGTTCGCGCCCGGCACTACTGACCCACGCACCTAGTTCGAGCAGCCGCTGTTCGATTCGCCGTGCTGCATGAGACCCACTTAGTTGCTCCTGTAACCGAGCCCTTCGCGGTCGCGGGGGAATATCCGGGCGGAAAGTGCAATGAGTAGTACGTCTCACCGCGGAAATTTCCAGGAGCCTGGCTACAACTAGTGTCGGCGAATGTAGAGAAGGTTTGTGCGTTGAAATAGTCCTTTGGCGTACCCTGCCAGCTTCGGTTGTTGTCGGTCTTCCTCAAGGTTGTCCGAAGGTAGATTTCTGGCATGACGTCCGAGCAGTAGATATTCCCTTCTACGTTAATCGTGCCTGTCTTGTGAGTGGATCCGTGAGCGTAGTTTGTTTTGATCGTGCAGACAGAAACTTTCACGGCCGCCGAGGCAGGCGCTGCCATTCCCGCTGCTCCTACGACTACTCCGACCGCAGTCAAACTGCCAATCGTCGCGGCTGACAGTATGTGGCGCTTTCCCATCGTCCCCCCAGATGTTGGTTCGTTTGAGCAAATCTGTCGATCAACTATGCGCAATACCTGGACATGATCTTCTTCAGGCTATCCAGCGATGCTTTGAAAACTGGTGAGAAGGGGGTGGACCGTTCACAATGAGAAGAACAACGCCCGTACTCGTCGGCGAGAGGCTCGTATAGGCATGAAGACTGAGGAAACGGACTTGCATTCATTGGAAGTACGAATTCCAGCGGACAAATACTTTGTTCGCTTCTGGAATGTGCCAACTACTGAGAGCGAAGGCTTTCGCTCGCAAGTTGTTTGTATTACAGAAGTGGAGAATGTTGATGAGGTTCTTGAGTGGGCGAAAGCAAAACGTAATGGAAGGACATTTGAGCTGTTTGCCGAAGGACCAAACCACGTTGTTTACACCGCCCGCGGAGTGCAAACACTAAGAAGTGCAGTTCGCTTGTTCGGGAAAGACCCTACCGAAGGGGTGAGTGTCACAGTCCGCTCACACTTGGGCGGATAGTCAAGTGTGACTGGGCTGGTCCGACGAAGGTGTCTCGTCTCCCGTCGCCCACAAACGCGCTTTCGGCATTTCTTCTCTTGATCGACAAGTGTTGTCGGGAAGCTAGGATGTGGGCAGGCAAGCTGCTTTCCTTGAGCATCTCAAGTGTTGTGCGTCGCGTGGGATGACGTTGCGTAGCCGCGCTGCCTGACTAATTCATGCTGGCCGTCGGTCAGGCCGCAGCGTCAGGCAGTCAAGGTGAGTGGTTCGTCGTCGTGCACTGTGAAGTTCGGGTTGTGCACGAAGTCCCAGCGGAAGTCGTCGGGGTCGGAATTTTCAAGTCAAGCGGTACCAAGGTGAGGTAGGTGGCGATTAGGCCTCTGATGTTTCGGGCCCCTCGGCACTCCGGGTTCGCTGGCGTGCACGTGGACGCCGACGATGAACCTCAGGACTTCTGCCCTGAGGGCAGCTTGAATCCTGAAACGCGGTCTTCTTCGGAGATCAGCGTCATTCCGTGCTCGGTGTTGTCGATGTCCTTTACTGCCCCGACGGTGTAGCCCTTGGCCTTCTTGCCGGTTGATGTGCACGAAGACAGGAGCAGACTACCGTTGGCGCGGGCGAGGGAATCCTCGCCCTGCTCAACGGGGAGTGCATAGGTTCCCGTGCTCGTGCAGAGGAATGTTTCACCGGTCGATGCTTTCCGGGCTTTGCCGGTGGTGGCATCGACCACCAGATTCCCGCCGGGCTTTCCGGTCAGCACATACTCTCCTCGGCCTGCGACACTTTGCAGCAGCTGTCCGCCCCTGGTGACTTTTACGGTTTTGGTTTTCCACATGGTTTTGCCAGTTGTGGGGTCGTACCCCACCAGCCGGGCCTTGGCGTGGTGGAATCTGCCCTTGCTGGGAACCTTGTAGGTTCCAGAAAGATATTCACAACGCACAGGAAAGCTCTTGCCGCCGTGCAGTACCGTCGATGACATTTCCAGGCCAGAGGTGCACCACGGATCAGATCCCTCGGCCTTCCACAAAACCTTGCCGGTCGTTGCGTCGATTCCCGCCAGGACATCGTGTGTCAGGTCGACAGTGTAGGACTCGAGTTTGTCGAATTCCTCGTCGCTGAGTTCGGGACGGGGGCTGATGCCAACAGCGCCGATGAAGAGGTCCTTCTTCTTGAAGTAATCGAACGCCCAGCCCCAAGAAGCAGACGCGCCCTTTCCAAAGACGGACTCCGTGGATTTCTTCCACATCACCTTGTCCTTGTCGACCCGGGCGATGCGTTCCGGCGTTGACCACACTGTATTGAGCCCCCCGCCACCGATGGGCTGAAATTCCCGACCGAGTGGTCCTGCGTCATGGCCGTACTTGATATGACGAGTGACCAGGTCTACATGAACCAGTTCGCTGTCGCCGTCGACGGGGCTCCAACGCTGGTAGCAAAGGTCCGTTCCGTCATTGCAAGCGCCGGGGCGATTGTTGGCCACTTCCGATGATTTACCGCGAAAAATCTCCTTGCCGGTCTTCAAATCCACCGCGACCGGAACCGTCCAGTCGTACGTTCCGAGGTCTTGGTCCGGGATCTTCCCATGTTGCAGGAAGATGGCTCGGGCGCGCCCCTTCGCATCTTCCGTGATGCTCGGGGAGGTGTAGATGCCGTGTGCGACATGTCCCGGGTGGTAGTCCTTGCGCCAGAGCTCTTTGCCGCTCTTGACGTCCAGGGCCACCAGTTCCATGAGCTGTCCCTCGCCGGTGATAACCAGTGCGACACCGTCCTGCAGCAAGGGTTGGCCGATGGGGTCGAGCTTCTTGGTCCAGACCGGCTTGATCTTCTCGGTGCTGCGTGGGGCGATGGATTCTGCCTGGGTGGTTTTCGATTTCTGGACGCCCGAGGAGGTGGATGCCTCCGGTGGTTCGGGAGCCGCCGTGCAGGCTGTGGTGAGGGCCAGCGGAAGAAGTGCGAGCGAGACGAGGCCAGTGGCTATGCGTTTTCCCATGTCTTGACGCTAACGAGGCGCCGATGGCCACCACAGGGATCCGATGGAATGTGGATAAGTTCCCTGCTGGGACGACGTGCCCGGTCAGGCTCCTGTTTTGGGCTCCCGGGACCAAAGTGTCGTACAAGCTTTCTAGTCTGATCTTGCTTAGAACATAGATTCGAATAGAATGGAGTGGTCGTCATGCCCCTGCGGATCCGCGGCCCCGTCCGTCACATAGTGCCCCGTGACCCACGTTGTTTTCCGGGGCGGTTTGGAGGTATCAGATGGGGCTTTTCACCCAATCAGTCGACGTGGAATGCAGCACAGCAGGCCTGCCGCTGCGCCTGCGCTGGCAGGGACGTGAATACCGTATTGCAGCGGACCCTGTCCGCTGGTTCGAACGCCGAAAATGGTGGGCCGAGGAAATCCGTGCCGAACGCGGTCGCGGGCCGGGACTCGTGGATCACGAAATCTGGAGGCTCCAGGTCAGGCTGGCCGGCCGGGGGCCCCTGCTCACCTTCGATGTCTCCCGGGATGTGGAGAATGGCCGCTGGCGGCTCATCCGCATCCACGACGCCTTGCTGGAGAGCGCGTGAGCTTCACCCATCTGAACGTGGCTTCCGCGTTCAGTGCACATTACGGGGTCTCCTGGCCGCAGGACCTGGCCCGCCGGGCCGCAGCCGATGGGGCCGATGCCCTGGCCGCCACCGAACGCGATGGGCTGTACGGCGCCGTCAAGCATCTCAAGGCCTGCCGGGAAACGGGGCTGGACCCCATCCTCGGAGTGAATCTGGCAGTGCTGGGCCCAGAGGCCACTACCCCACGACACCCCACGCCCGCTTCGCGGGGCCGTCCCCGCCTCCAGACACAGGGGCGGATCATCGTGCTGGCCCGGGGGAATTGCGGCGGGGCCGGGTACCGGGCCCTCTGCCGGCTGGTGTCCCTGGCCCATGAGGGGACCTCGGCGCAACGCGGAGCCACAGGGGGAAAACCCCTCGGTGTCACCCGGGCCGAGCTGGCGGCCTGTGCCACCGATCCGGAGGAAGGCACGGTGCTCACCGTTCTGCTGGGACCGGATTCCGACGTCGGCCAGGCTGCCCTGCGGCGGGAGGTGTCCCGGGCCCGATCTGCCCTGGCCGCCTGGCTGGCCGCGCTGGGCAGGGAATCGGTGCGGGTGGAGCTGGTCGTACATCTGAACACGCCCGGTGAACGACTGAGCAGCGCCCATGCCATCCGCATGCTCCGGGCCGCCCAATCACTGGGCGTGCAGTCCGTCCTCACCAACGCGGTGCGCTACGCCGATCCCGATGGTGCGGCCACGGCCGACGTGCTCGACTCCGCTCGGGCGTTGAGCTCGCTGGAAACCCTGACCGATCTGCAACCCAACGGCCAGGGGTGGCTCAAAAGCCCGGGACACATGCAGTCGCTGGCCCGGGAGATCGCGCGGGAAGCGAGGGAGGCGACACTGGCAGCCGAGTTGCTGCGTGCCACCGAAACGTTGGCCGATTGGGCGCGCATGGACCCAGCGGACGACGCCGGATGGGGGATTCCCGTCGTGCCGGAAGCCAGCGTCATCGGCATCACCGGGCGTCCAGATGACGAACTCGCGGCACGGTGCGACGCAGGTATCACCCGGCTGCTGCCCCGGGAAGCCGGGTCCCGGGAACTGAGGGACCGGTTGGCCCTGGAACTGGGGACCATCACCGATCTGGGGTTCAGCACCTATTTCCTCACCGTCGCCGAGGTCAGCGCGATGATCACCGACCTGGGGGTACGCAATGCCGCCCGGGGATCCGGGGCCTCCTCGCTGGTGAACTTCCTGCTGGGCATCAGCCAGGTGAACCCGTTGGCCCACGATCTGCTCTTCGAACGGTTCCTCTCCCGGGACCGGACCACCCTGCCCGATATCGACATCGACGTCGAGTCCGCCGAACGGCATCGGGTCTACGAGCACATCTTCGAACGGTTCGGTTCCGAACGGGTCACCTTGATGAGCATGCAGAACGGCTACCGTGCCCGCGGCGCCGTGCGTGATGCCGGGCAGGCCCTCGGCATGGAGGACGGCGAACTGGATGTGATCGCCAAGCAGCTGTGGCGCTTCTCGGCCAGCAACTTCCGCGAGGCGTTGGAGGAGAAACCCGAGCTGCGCCCCTTCGCCGAAAGGATGGGGGCCGAACGGCAACTGGACCTGCTGGTGGATCTGACCGAACGCCTGGATCGGCTGCCCCGGCACATCTCCATGCATCCGTGTGGTGTCATCCTCGGGGACAACACCTTGCTGGACCGCACCCCGGTCCAACCCAGCGGGCTCGGCCTGCCCATGAGCCAGTTCGACAAGCACGACATGGACCCCATGGGCATGCTCAAGCTCGATGTCCTGGGGGTGCGCATGCAATCGGCGATGGCCTATGCCGTCTCCGAGGTCGTCAGGATCCATGGCGACGCCGAATCCGTGGCCACCGCAGGAGCCCACCCCCGGGGCCCCGGGGGGACGTTGCCCGGCTACCTCGAGGCGGACGGGACGATTGCCCTGGATCGCGTGCCGCTGGATGACGAACCAACCTACGAGCTCATCCGCACCACCGATACGCTGGGGTGTTTCCAGATCGAGTCACCGGGCCAGCGCGAACTGATCGGCAAGCTCGCCCCCCGCGAGTTCAACGACCTGATCATCGACATCTCGCTCTTCCGGCCGGGCCCGATGCAGTCGAACATGGTCAAGCCCTACCTGGAGAACCGGCACGGATTCGCCCCGGAAACCTATCCACACCCGGATCTGAAACCGGCGTTGGCGGAAACCCACGGGGTCACGGTCTTCCACGAACAAGTGCTGCGCATCTTCGATGTCATGACCGGCTGCGGGCTGGCCAAGGCCGATGTCTACCGCCGGCTGCTCGGCAACGAACAGGCCGAGCCCCGGGTCGAGGAACTTTACCGGGCCCGCGCCCTGGAACGTGGCTACCCGTTGGTGGTGATCGACGAGGTCTGGCAGACCCTGAAGGCCTTTGGCTCCTTCGGTTTCTGCAAGGCCCACGGCGCAGCCTTCGCGGTCCCCACCTACCAGTCGGCCTGGCTGAAGGCCCACCACCCGGAGGCCTTCCTCGCCGGTATCTGGGAGCACGATCCCGGCATGTACCCCAAACGCCTCCTCGTCGCCGAGGCACGGCGGATGGGCATCCCGATCCTGCCCCTGGACATCAACCGCTCCGATGCCTCCTACCGGGTCGAGAAGATCCAGGGGCTGCTGCCGCCGGCCACCGTTCCGCCGGTCTACCGTGCCCCGGGGACGACACGGGCAGGACGGTTGGGCATCCGGCTGAGCCTGAGCGGCATCCACGGCGTCTCGGGCACGGAGGTCAAGCGGGTTGTTGCCGGCCAGCCCTATGATTCGCTGGCCGATGTGCGGGACCGCTCGGGTTTGAGCCGGTCCTCGTTGCGCACGTTCGCGGCGCTGGGGGCGTTCGATTCCCTCCAACAGGCAGCCGGCCGGGGAAACCGTGCCGATCTGATGCTCCACCTCGCCGGGCGGCCGGCCAAGGCCCTGCCGCAACGCCACCGCCCGATCACCGGGCAGCTCCCGCTGCCCCTGGGGGATGTGGAACTGGGCGGCCTGGCGGTGGGCGCTGCAGCCCCCGGCTTGGAGGAGACCATCCGCACCGAACTGGACCTCATGGCAGTGGATGTCAGCGGCCACCTCATGTCCTCCCATGCACCACTGCTCGCGAAATTGGGGACGACGCCGGCGAAGGACCTGTTGGGGCTGCGCAACGGAACCGAGGTCCTGGTCGCCGGGGTCCGGGTGGCCACCCAGACGCCCCCGATGCGCGGTGGACGCCGGGTGGTGTTCATTTCCCTGGACGATGGCACCGGCTGCGTGGACTGCACCTTCTTCCACGAGGCCCAGCAGAACTCGGGCCCCCTGCTCTTCGCGACCCGCCTGCTGCTGGTCCACGGCCTCACCCGGCGCACCGGGCCACGCGGGATCAGCCTGCAGGCGTTGCAGGCCTGGGACCTGGCCGATCAGGGCTCGCTTCCGGGCCCCGGACACTTGTCCAACCCCGCCCGGGTGAAGGAGACCTTCACCGGGGTGCGGGGCAAACCCACCCGGCACGACGGCGGTGTGCAGCCGCTGGCACGCAGGATGGAAGCAGAGGACCTGGACCACCGGGGCCCCGACGGCATCCCGGACAACTGGCCGGAATTCGACGTCGGCTAAGGCCGGGCAGCTGCCCGACACATAGGCTGGTGCAGAACAGGGCCAACGGCCGGCAACCGAGGGGAATCAACATATGACCAGTCCGGAACTCAGCGCCTGGCCGGCCACCGATCGCCGCTACCGCAGGTCGGAAGACACGGCGTTCCTCGGCCGTGGTGCCGCCGTCTGGGAACGCACAACGGCGCAGGTCCTGCGCTGGCGGGTCAAGACGGCCAGCGGTTTCACGGTGGACTCGACGGAACCGGTGTCCGTGGGAGAGCGGTTGGACATCAGGGTCCACCTGCTGGGCCGGGTGATCATCGAACCGGTGGAGGTGACCTCGGTGGTCGCGGAAGCCGACCGGGTCGGCTTCGCCTACACGACCAGGCCCGGCCACCCCGTGGAGGGCGAGGAGGCATTCATCGTGCATCGGCAGGACGACACGGTGCATCTCACGGTCCGCTCGCTCACCCGCGCGGCCGCCGAGCAACCCTGGCGGGCCCTCTTCCCCTTCTTGCTCGTGGCACAGCGCGTCGTTCGACGGCGCTACCTGCGCGCCCTGCGCTGATCAACGGCTCCAGCGCGCCGGGCCAGATTGGAACGGGTGCGAACCCGTCGGTTAAGCTGGTTCCTGGCTGGCTGTGGTCACCGTATGCCACAAGTCATGAAGCCCCCAACGAACCAGGAGACCCACGTGTCAGAGCAGATCACCCTCAGCGTCGACGGAGCACAGCGAGAGGTGGCTGCAGGCACTACCGGCGCCGAGCTGTACTTCGATGACCGTGACGTCGTCGTCATGCAGGTCGACGGGGTCCTGCGCGACCTGTCGCGCGAGCTCGAGGCCGGCACCGTCCTCGAACGGGTGACCATCGATTCCCCCGCCGGCCTGGAAGTCCTGCGCCACTCCACGGCCCACGTGATGGCCCAGGCCGTGCAGCAACTGCGCCCCGACGCCAAGCTCGGCATCGGCCCCTACATCACCGACGGCTTCTACTTCGACTTCGACGTCGACGAGCCCTTCACGCCCGAGGACCTCAAGACCCTCGAGAAGATGATGCTCAAGATCGTCAACCAGAACCAGAAATTCGCCCGCCGTGTCGTCAGCGAGGACGAAGCCCGCCAGGCGATGGCCAACGAGCCCTACAAGCTCGAGCTGCTGGGCAAGTCCGGCGACGCCGACGAGGTCGGCGAGGGCGCCAACATCGAGGTCGGCGCCGGCGAAATCACCATCTACGACAACGTCGACCGCAAGAGCGGGGACGTCATCTGGTGCGATCTCTGCCGCGGCCCGCACCTGCCCAACACCAAGCTGATCTCCAACGCCTTCGCCCTGACGCGCACGGCGGCGGCGTACTGGCTGGGCAACGAGAAGAACAAGCAGCTCCAGCGCATCTACGGCACCGCCTGGCCGACGAAGGCCGACCTGAAGGCCTACCAGGAGCGGCTGGCCGAGGCCGAGCGCCGCGACCACCGCAAGCTGGGCGCGGAACTTGACCTGTTCTCCTTCCCCGACGAGCTCGGGTCCGGCCTGCCGGTCTTCCACCCCAAGGGCGGCATCATCCGCCGGGCCATGGAGGACTACTCGCGCCAGCGCCACGAGGAAGCCGGGTACGAATTCGTCTACACCCCGCACATCACCAAGGGCCACCTCTATGAGGTCTCCGGCCACCTGGACTGGTACCGCGACGGCATGTTCCCCCCGATGCACGTCGACGAGGAACTCAACGAGGACGGATCGGTGCGCAAGCCCGGCCAGGACTACTACCTGAAGCCGATGAACTGCCCGATGCACACGCTGATCTACAGGTCCCGTGGGCGCTCCTATCGCGAGCTTCCGTTGCGGATGTTCGAGTTCGGATCGGTCTACCGCTACGAGAAGTCCGGCGTCGTGCACGGTTTGACCCGTGTGCGCGGCATGACCCAGGACGATGCGCACATCTTCTGTGCCCGCGACCAGATGAAGGACGAACTCACCACCACGCTGAACTTCGTCCTCTCGCTGCTCAAGGACTACGGCCTGGACGACTTCTACCTGGAGCTCTCGACCAAGGACCCCGAGAAGTACGTCGGCAGCGACGAGATCTGGGAGGAAGCCACCCGGACCCTCGAGGAGGTCGCCACCGCATCGGGTCTCGAACTCGTCCCGGATCCGGGCGGAGCCGCGTTCTATGGTCCGAAGATCTCCGTCCAGGCCCGCGATGCCATCGGCCGCACCTGGCAGATGTCCACCATCCAGCTCGACTTCAACACGCCGGAGCGCTTCGAAGTCGAGTACCAGGCCGCCGACGGCACCCGCCAACGCCCGGTCATGATCCACCGTGCGCTCTTCGGGTCCGTGGAGCGCTTCATGGGCGTGCTGATCGAGCACTACGCCGGCGCGTTCCCTGCCTGGCTGTCACCGGTCCAGGTGCTCGGGGTTCCCGTGGCCGAGACGTTCAACGACTACATCCAGGACATCGTGGCCCAGCTAAAGGCCCGCGGCATCCGAGCCGAGGCCGATCTGGGCACCGAACGCTTCCCGAAGAAGATCCGCAACGCCTCCAAGGACAAGGTCCCCTTCGTGCTCATCGCCGGCGGTGAGGACGCCGAAGCCGGGGCCGTCTCCTTCAGGTTCCGCGACGGCAGCCAGGACAACGGGGTGCCGGTGGCCGAGGCCATCGAGCGCATCGTCGCCGCCGTGAAGAACCGGGAGGCGTAGCACATGGGGACCCCGGAACACGACGAGGACATCACCGACGACTTCGAACTGGCCGGGGTCCCGGACTCCTTCCAACGGCTCTGGACGCCGTACCGCATGGCCTACATCAAGCGCGGCCAAGGCCAGGTCACCAACGAGGACGACTGCCCGTTCTGCGCGGGCCCGCAGCGCAGCGACGAGGAAGCGCTCATCGTGCACCGCGGCAAGACAGCCTTCGTGGTGCTCAACCTCTTCCCGTACAACTCCGGGCACCTGCTGGTGTGCCCGTACCGGCACGTGCCCGACTACACGGACATCACCGTGGAGGAGACCGCCGAGATGGGGGCGCTCGCCCAGCAGGCCATGCGCGTGCTGCGGGCGGTGGCCAAGCCGACCGGCTTCAACCTGGGCATGAACCAGGGCGTTTCCGGCGGCGCGGGGATCGCGGCGCACCTGCACCAGCATGTGGTCCCGCGGTGGAGTGGGGACGGGAACTTCTTCCCGATCATCGCCCAGACCAAGGCGATTCCTGCAGTGCTCGGCGACGTGCGCCAGGAGATTGCCGACGCCTGGCCTCATCACTGACGCGTTCCATGCGCAGGCCGTCTTCCCCGCGCGTCACGGTGGGCGGTGATGGGCGGCACAGAGGCTTAGGATGGAACGTACTTTCCCACCGTTTTGAAAGGACCCGACGTGTCCAGCACTGAAAACACCCCCGCGCAGCCTTCCACCACAGGCAGCTCCCGGGTGAAGCGCGGCATGGCCGAGATGCTCAAGGGAGGCGTCATCATGGACGTCGTCACCGCCGAGCAGGCCCGCATCGCCGAGGATTCCGGCGCCGTGGCCGTGATGGCCCTCGAGCGGGTTCCGGCCGATATCCGCGCCCAGGGCGGCGTTTCGCGCATGTCCGACCCAGACATGATCGACAGCATCGTCGAAACCGTCTCCATCCCCGTCATGGCCAAGGCCCGCATCGGACACTTCGTCGAGGCGCAGGTCCTGCAGTCCCTCGGCGTCGACTACATCGACGAGTCCGAGGTCCTGACCCCCGCCGACTACGTGAACCACATCGACAAGTGGGACTTCACCGTCCCCTTCGTCTGTGGAGCCACGAACCTCGGAGAGGCATTGCGCCGGATCAACGAGGGCGCGGCCATGATCCGCTCCAAGGGCGAGGCCGGCACCGGTGACGTCTCCAACGCCACGGGCCACATGCGCAAGATCCGTTCCGAGATCGCCCGCCTGTCCTCCCTGCCCGAGGACGAGCTGTACGTGGCCGCCAAGGAACTCCAGGCCCCCTACGAGCTCGTCCGCGAAATCGCCCAGACCGGCAAGCTGCCGGTCGTGCTGTTCACCGCCGGCGGCATCGCCACCCCGGCTGATGCAGCGATGATGATGCAGCTCGGCGCAGACGGCGTGTTCGTCGGCTCCGGCATCTTCAAGTCCGGCAACCCGGCAGAGCGTGCCGCCGCCATCGTGAAGGCCACGACCTTCCACGATGATCCGTCGGTCATCGCCCAGGTCTCCCGCGGACTGGGTGAGGCCATGGTCGGCATCAACGTCGAGGAGCTCCCCGAGCCGCACCGGCTCGCCGAGCGCGGCTGGTAGACGCCCGGCAGCACCACGAGGATGGCGGTTCCCCCGGGGGGCCGCCATCCGGCGTTAAAGCAGCAGTTCGGCCGGTGCCGATGGTATTACTGGCTCTTCCCAGATGAGGGTGTAGGTCGGCCGGGCGCGTCGGTCCGCAGATAGACGTCGAGGTCTCCCGACGATGGAGGTTCCTACGCCATCCATCCGAAAGACCTCGACGTGACCGACGCTACCCCGCCGGCCGGCTTCGGCCGCCCTGACCTGACCGCCTTCGCGTCTCATCCCCATCGACCCTGATCGGGTCTGCTGATCCTCTCGACGAGAACGCAGCGACATCATAGCCACCCAACCCCGACCGTCCGGGAAGCCGGGGCACGTCGCATGGCCTGTGCTGCGGGCGTGTCGAGTGGGGCGTCCAGGGGCGACGCAGGAGCGTCGACGCGACGTGCTGAGAGGTGGTTCTAAGGCATGGCGATAGGTCAGGAACGGCGTCGCTCCCTGCGCAGGAGGGAGCGCAGAGTCTCGGCGTTCGCGTAGCCGACCCGTAGCGCGATCTCGGCGGAGGTGAGGTCCGTGGTTGCTGAGAGGTGCCGAGCTCGTTCGATGCGAAGCCGTTGGACGAAGCCGAGCGGAGTGAGGTTGAGCGCCGCACGGACTCGTCGTTCGAGGGTGCGCCGGCTGGTGCCGAGCGACTGCGCGACGAAGGCGACGTTGAACGGTTCGTCCAGGCGGGCGCGCACGAAGCGTTCGAACTCGACGACGATCGGGTCCTCGTGCCGGAGATGTTCGTAGGCGACGAAGGCCGCCTGCGACGGACGCTCGTCGATGATGAGGAGCTTGGCGACATGTTGGGCCAGGTCGGGGCTGATCGATCGCACGAGTGAGAGCGCGAGGTCGATGTGGGCGAAGGCGGCGCCGGCGGTGACGAGGTTCCCGTCGACCACGACCATGGTGTCGAGATCGAGGGCGACGGTCGGATAGCGCTTCAGGAACTCCGGCCCCAGGAACCAGCTGGTCGTCGCCCGCCGATGATGCATCCGTCCGGTCTCGGCGACGGCGAACACGCCGGTGCACGCCGCGGCGATCCGGGTGGTCGCCTCGTCGAGGCGCCCGAGCGAGGCGATGACCGAACGAGCATCTCGGCTCTGGAGGGCGTCGTTGGTAGCGGCGGCCGTAAGGGTTCCAAGCGCAGGGACGACGACCACGTCGAACTCTCCGGACTCCGACAGCGGGTGGTCCACCGACAGGGTCATCGATGCCGTCGTGGTCACTCGCCGTTTCGGTCCGAGGATGGCGAGTTCGATCGGATCGATCCGCGGGTCGACATCGCCGCGGGCTCCGTCGGCCACCCGCACGATGTCGATGATCGACGCGATAGCCGAACCGAAGCAGCCGTCGATCGCGATCAGTCCGATACGCATGACGTAAACAATAGCAATACTGCCGTATACGCCACTTCTCACATGCCCTTGCTCGTCATACACTGAACTCGCTTCACCAAGAAACCTCGACACCTAGGAGAACCCCTCATGTCAACACCCGCATCACTTCCGTATGCCTTCGTCGCCAAGATCGTCGCGGCCGATGGACAGCACGACGCGCTCGCCGATCTGCTCGCCGGCGCTGTCGCGCTCGCCAACGAAGAAGTAGGAACGATTGTCTGGTTCGCGGTCAGGACCCACGCCGACACCTTCTGGATCTTCGATGCATTCCCCGACGAGGCCGCTCGCGACGCCCACGCCAACGGCGCCATCGTCGCAGCCCTGATGGCCAACCAGCACCTCCTCGGCGCAGCACCCGAGATCCTGGCGGCCGACGTCCTCGCGTCCAAGCTCCCGTAGTCCGCCAACGCACGAGACGATCGCGCCCCGCCGAGCCGTCGCCAGGTCGCGACGCAACGCCACGCTGCGTTGCCGAGCGGTGCGAGGCCTATCGGCACACGGACAGGATGCCGGCCGCGAGCGCTCAGCCTGCGAGGGGTCCGTCGCAGAGGAGAGCGACGTCGGTGTCGGGCAGAGCCGTGAGGCCAGCGCATCGCGCGACCACCAGAACCGAACAGCCCCTGCCCTGCGTTTCCGCAGGTCAGGGGCTGTTCGCCGGAGCCGCCTGTCGGAATCGAACCGACGACCGAATCACGTCGGCTTTGCGTCTATCGCTTGATGCGCCCACTGGGCGAACGAGCCGCTGACCTGCGCAAACGCCGAGCGTGGGGGACGCCGCCATCCGGTGGTGACCGACGACGACCGACCAGTACCGACCGTTTCACCGGAGCTTGCGGCGGCGTCGAAGCCGAGCAAGCTCCATTCCTTTAGCTCACCGCGCCCTCCTCCTCGCCGGTCCCGTCGTCGTCGAAGACGTTTCAGGGGTCTTCTCAGATGACTGTGTAGGTCGGCCGGGCGCGTCGGTCCGCAGATAGACGTCGAGGTCTCCCGACGACGGAGGTTCCTACGCCATCCATCCGAAAGACCTCGACGTGTCCGACGCTACCCCGCCGGCCGGCTTCGAGCGCCCTGACCTGACCGCCTTCGCTCGACTCGACGGCCTCGGTCTGAGCGTGACCGGACAACGACTTGAACCGGATCGTGCGGTCCTCGCGTGCCGCGTGGTGGAACCAGATCAGTGGTGCCGACGGTGCGGCAGCGAAGGCGCTGCTCGTGACACCGTGATCCGGCGGTTGGCCCACGAGCCGCTGGGCTGGCGACCGACCGTGCTGGAAGTTGTAGTGCGCCGCTACCGCTGTGCCGACTGCGGACACGTGTGGCGCCAAGACACCAGCGCCGTGGCGGAGCCACGCGCGAAGCTCTCGCGCACCGGGCTGCGGTGGACGCTGGAAGGGATCGTGGTCGCACACCTCACCGTCGCCCGTGTCGCCGAGGGACTCGGGGTCGCGTGGGACACCGCCAACAACGCGGTCCTGGCTGAAGGCAAGCGGCTGCTGATCAACGACCCCACGCGGTTTGTGGGCGTGAAGGTCATTGGCGTCGATGAGCACGTCTGGCGCCACACCAGGCGTGGCGACAAGTACGTCACCGTGATCATCGACCTCACCCCGGTCCGCGATGGCGCCGGCCCAGCAAGGCTGCTGGACATGGTCGAGGGCCGGTCGAAGGCGGCGTTCAAGACCTGGCTCGCCGACCGCGACGACGCCTTCCGTGACGCGGTCGAGGTGGTCGCGATGGACGGCTTCACCGGGTTCAAGACCGCCGCTGCAGAGGAGATCCCGGACGCGGTCACGGTGATGGATCCCTTCCACGTCGTGCGCCTGGCCGGTGACGCCCTCGACAGGTGCCGGCGCCGGGTCCAACTCGCGATCCACGGGCACCGTGGGTTCAGGGACGACCCGCTCTACAAGTCGCGGCGCACGCTGCACACCGGCGCGGACCTGCTCACCGACAAGCAGAGCGACAGGCTACGCGCGCTGTTCGTTGATGACGCTCACGTCGAGGTCGAGGCGACCTGGGGTGTCTACCAGCGCATGATCGCCGCCTATCGCCACGAGGACCGGCAACGTGGCCGCGAGCTCATGGAGAAGCTGTTCACCGACCTCAGCGCCGGCGTCCCCAAGGTGCTCACCGAGCTCACCACCCTGGGCCGGACCCTGAAGAAGCGAGCCGCTGACGTGCTCGCCTACTTCGAACGACCCGGCACCAGCAACGGGCCGACCGAGGCGCTCAACGGACGGCTCGAACACCTGCGCGGCTCCGCACTCGGGTTCCGCAACCTGACCAACTACATCGCCCGAAGCCTGCTCGAGACCGGCGGCTTCAGACCCCAACTCCTACACCCCCGATTGGGATGAGCCGTATTACTGGACCAGGTGCCGGCCCTTGCCGATCAGATCCATCCCGTTCGCCCGGAAGAAGGCGGACGCACCGGGGGTCGAAGCGGCCAACAGCTGGTCCGGACTCCCGATGGACCCCAGCGGTCGCGCCAGGGCAGCCAACAAGGCGGTGCCGACACCCTGCCGCCTCGAGGACGGCCCCACGGCCAGCGCATGGACGGACACGTCGCCTCCGTCGTGCCGGTAGGCCATTCCCCGCCCGGCCAATTCACCGGTCCGCGTGCGGGCCACCGCGTGCTCGATGTGCCCGGGATCGACGATGGCGAGCTCGTCATGGTCGGGGCCGGTGGCTTCGGGCAGGTCCGGCGTCAACTGGACGGCTCCGTCCCAGCCGTGCCGTTGGCTGGCCTCCGCGGCAACGTCGTCGAACCCCCCGGCGTGCCAGAACACCGGCGGGGCGTCGCGGAACCCCAGGTCCACCAGGGCGGTGTCCCGTGCGGCGGCGTTGAGCCAGACATGGACCTCGCGCGCACCCAGCCGGGCACCTTCGGCCAGCCCGGGGCGAAGGCCCGCAGCCTCCGGACGGGCGGGAAAGAGCAGCACCAGGCGCTCCCTGCTGGGCTGCCACACCCACTGGCATCCGTGGGTGGTGAACTCGCGGCCACCGGTCGCCGCCGCGAGCGAGCGGTTCCAGTCGGCAAAGGCGGCCTGCGCGCCGGCAATGGTCGTCACCGGGCGGCCGCATCGAGTCCGCGACGCACGAGCAGGGGCTCGAGCCGCGCCGGGCGGCCCCGGAAGTCCTCGTACGACTCCAGGGGGTCGCGGGTGTTGCCGCGGGCGAGCAGCCCGGCACGGAATCGGTCGCCGTTCTGCCGGGTCCCCCCTCCATGCTCCGCGAACCATTCCACCGTGTCGGCGTCGAGCACTTCGCTCCAGATGTAGGAGTAGTACCCGGCCGAATATCCGCCGTCGAAGATGTGCTTGAAGTAGCCGGTGCGGTAGCGCGGGGGGACGACGTCGGGATCGAAACCGGCCTCGCGCAGTGCCCGGTCCTCGAACTCCAGCGGATCGCCCGGGTCCTCCCCGGGGGCCAGCGAGTGCCAGGCGAGGTCGAGGACCGCAGCCGCGAGGTACTCGGTGGTGGCAAAACCCTCGCCCCAGAGTCCGGCGGCGTGGATCCGGTCCAACGCGCCGTCGGGCAGCGCCTCGCCGGTCTCGACATGGCGGGCGTAGCCGGCGATCAGTTCCTCGTCGTACTGCCACATCTCGTTGACCTGCGAGGGGTATTCCACGAAGTCGCGGGGGACCGCGGTGCCGGCCAGCGACGGGTAGACCCCGTCGGCGAAGAGCCCATGCAGGGCATGTCCGAACTCATGGAAGAGGGTGCGGACCTCGTCGAGGGTGAGCAACGCGGGTTGGCCGTCGGCCGGTGCCGGGATATTGAGGTTGTTGGTGACCACGGGCCGCTCCCCGAACAGCGAGGCGCCCACCCGGATGCTGTTCATCCACGCGCCCCCGGCCTTGGTCGGGCGGGCGAAGTAGTCGCCGAGGAACAAGCCCAGGGCGCTGCCATCGGCGTCGGAGACCTCCCAGACGCGGACGTCCGGGTGGTACACCGGCAGGTCGTGCCGTTCGGTGAACCCGATGCCATACAACCGGGTGGCCGCCGCGAAGACGCCACCGTGGATGACCCGGTCCAGCTCGAACCAGGGCTTCAGGGCTGCGGCATCGACCGCGTAGCGCTCGCGGTGGACGCGGGCGGAGAAGTAGGCGCGGTCCCACGGGGCCACGACGCCTCCGGCGACCTCGGCCATGACGGCCGCTTCCGTGGCGGCATTGGCCACCGCCGGCGGGACCAGTGCCGCGAGGCGTTCGCGGACCGCCTCCAGCGACGGGGCGGTCTGTGCCTCGAGCACGGAGGCCGCGTGGTTCGGGTACCCGAGCAGGCCGGCCCGTTCGGCACGCAATCGGGCCATCGACGCGGCCAGGTCCAGGGTGCGGTGCTGCCCGTCCTGCCCCCGGCCGATGGAGGCCTCGAAGAGCCGCCGGCGTGATGCTGCGTTTTCCAGGCGGGCCAGTGCCGGCTGGTGGGTGGGCAGGACCAGCGTGAGGAGGTAGCCGCCGTCGTGCCCTGCCTGGGTTGCGGCGCGGGCGGCGGAGGCGATCTCGGCCTCGGAGAGCCCGTCCAGCTCCGCGGCATCCCCGAAGAGCACTGCCGCGTCGTTCATCCCGGCGAGCAGTGCGGTGGAATACCGGGTGGACAGTGCCGAGATCTCCGCGTTGAGCCCGCGCAGGCGCGCTTTCCCCGCGGCATCTAGGCCCGCCCCGGCGCGGCGGAAGGCCCGCAGGGTTTCCCCGCTGAGCCGTTCCTGCTCGCCCTCGAGACCTCCGGCCGAGTCGACCGCCTCCAGGCGCGCATACAGTGCGCCATTCAGGTGCAGCGCGTCGCCGTGTTCGGTCAGCAGGGCCTGGATCCCCCCGTCCGCATCGACGATGTCGGGGGTGCCGTGGGAGGGCTTGACGTTGGAAAAGGCCATGACCGCCCGGCGCAGGGTCTCGCCGCTGGCCTCGAAGGCCTCCGTGGTGTTGGCAAACGTGGGGTCCTCGTTCGAGGAGGTGATCGCGTCGATGGCCGCGAGCTGCTCCGCGATGCCGGCCCGCACCGCGTCGACGTAGTCCCGCGCCGTCAGCGTGTCAAAAGCGGGCATCTCGAACGGCAACTGGCTGGCGGAGAGCAGGGGATTGTTCATGAAGGCAGTTTTTCACACCTGGGGCCCGGGCGCGACGCATAACATCAAGGCATGACATCCACCGGGGAGACGACGCGTGGCCGGACCGGACGGCGGCTGGCGGCACGACAACTGGCAGCAGCCGGCGCCATGATCCTGGTGTTGGCCGGCTGCACGCCAGCCGGTGGCCCCGCCGAGACACCGGGGACCAGCACGTCCCCGACCGTTCCTGCCACCACTGACGCTGCGCCGGGGTCCGATGCCGCGTCTTCCCCGACCTCATCCTCGCCGTCCGCCGCGGCCACCTCGACGAACACGGAGCGGGTCTCGGTCGTCGTCACCGGCGACGTCCTGCTGCATCCGCCCCTGTGGAAGCAGGCCCGCGCCGATGGCACGGCTGCCGACCCGGACTTCCGGTCCTTGTTGGCCGGTCTGGCCCCCTACCTGGACGACGCCGATCTGGCCGTCTGCTCCCTGGAGACCCCGGTCGGCGACGCCGACGGCCCGTACAGCGGCTATCCGTCCTTCGTCGTTCCGCCGCAGATCCTCCCGGCCCTGAAGGCCACCGGCTACGACGCCTGCACCACCGCCACCAACCACGCCGTCGACGGCGGAACCCCGGGACTGCTGCGCACCCTCGACGGGCTCGACAAGGCCGGACTACGGCACACCGGAACCTACCGCAGCGCGGCGGAAGCGGCCCGGCCGTTGATCCTGGAGGCCGGGGGAGTGCGGGTCGGTCTGGTCACCGGCACGTACGGACTCAACGGACTGCGGGCCGACACCGGCTGGCGGGTCGACCTCATCGACACCGGGCACATGATCGCCCAGGCGAAGAAGGCACGAAAGGCAGGTGCCGACGTCGTCCTCGCCGGTTTCCATGCCGGTCAGGAGTATTCACAACGGCCCACCGCCGACCAGCGCTCCACCGCCCACACCCTGGCGGAAAGCGGGGCCTTCGACTTCGTGTACTCGCACCACACCCACTCCGTGTTGCCCCTGGAAAAGCACGACGGCGTCTGGATCGCCTATGGGCTGGGCAACAGCGTCTCCGCCCACGCAACGGATCTGGCGGTCAATCGGGAGGGCGTGAGCCTGAAGCTGGACTTCATCCGGAGCGGCGCCTCGTGGAAAACGGCGCCACCCCGCTGGGCGGCAGACATCATGGCGCAGGACCCCGTGCGCTGGTGTGCGCTGCCGGCGACGACACCGTGCACCACGGCCGACGGGGACGCCGCATCGCTGAAACGCACCCGCACCACCCTCAACGCCCTGGGCGCTGAGAAGGACGGTGCAAGGCCCTGGCACCCCGGAGACCGCTGATCCTGCCCCCGCCGGTGGGCGGGCCGAAGACGCGGCGTGTCGCCGGACGCACGGCGGGGCGCCGCGTCGAACTATGCTGGAGCGTCCCCATGTCCCGGCCGCCCCGGCGCGGCCCGATCCCCGGTATGTGCCGGAAGAGGCGGTTGTGCATGCTCACAGTTGGTGTCCTGGCCCTGCAGGGGGACGTGCGCGAACACGTTGCGGCCCTCCAGTCCTGCGGTGCGCGGGCCGTTCCGGTCCGCCGCCCGGACGAGCTGGCCGGACTCGACGGGCTGGTGCTGCCGGGCGGGGAATCGACCACCATCGACAAGCTCGCCCGGATGTTCGGCGTCGCCGAGCCGTTGAAGGAACGCATCGCAGACGGGTTCCCGGTCTACGGATCCTGCGCCGGACTGATCCTGCTGGCCGAGCGCATCCTCGACCCCGCCACCGACAGCCGGGGCGCTGCCCAACAGAGCTTCGGCGGGATCGACATGAGCGTGCGCCGCAATGCGTTCGGCCGTCAGGTCGAATCGTTCGAGACCGACCTGGACTTCGCCGGGCTCGAGTCGTTGCCACGACCGGCAGGCGGATCGGCCGACGTCCCGCCCGAGCCGGTGCACGCCGTATTCATCCGCGCCCCGTGGGTCGAAAGCGTCGGCGACGGCGTCCAGGTCCTGGCCTCCGTCCAGGTCCCCGCGGCCGGCCCCGGCACGGATTCGGGAACTGACAGTAGAATCGTTGCAGTACGTTCGGGATCGCTGCTGGCCACCTCCTTCCACCCGGAGGTCACGGGGGAGCGCCGGATCCACGAACTTTTCATCCAGCTGATCAAGGGAGAAGCGTAAGCATGTCAGGCCACTCCAAATGGGCAACGACCAAGCACAAAAAGGCAGTCATCGATTCGCGACGTGCCAAGTCGTTCGCCAAGCTCATCAAGAACATCGAAGTCGCCGCACGTGCCGGTGGTGCCGACATGGCCGGCAATCCGGCACTGGAAGTCGCCGTTTCCAAGGCGAAGAAGACCTCGGTCCCCAATGACAACATCGACCGCGCCGTCAAACGCGGTGCAGGGCTCACCGGCGAGGTCATCGACTACGCCGAGATCATCTACGAGGCCCGTGGCCCCCAGGGGTCGGCACTGCTGATCGAGTGCCTGACCGACAACAAGAACCGGGCCGCCTCCGAGGTGCGCCTGGCCATCACCCGCAGCGGCGGCACCGTCGCCGACCCGGGTTCGGTCGCCTACCTCTTCGCCCGCAAGGGAGTCGTCTCGCTGCCCAAGAAGGACCTGACCGAAGACGACATCCTCCTGGCGGTCCTCGAGGCCGGCGCCGACGAGGTCAAGGAATCCGGGGACAACTTCGAGATCCACTCGGAGCCGACCGACCTGCGCGCCGTGGTCACCGCCCTGGAGGAAGCGGGCATCGAGTACGAGTCCGACGAGGTCGAGTTCGTCCCCTCCATGCAGGTGGACCTCGACGCCGACGCGGCCCGCAAGTTCCTCAAGCTGGCCGACGCGCTGGAGGACCTGGACGACGTGCAGAACGTCTACTCCAACGCGGATCTGTCACCCGAGGTCATGGCCGAGCTCGAAGCGGACGACTAGCACCGCGTGGCATTGCGTGTGGTCGGTGTCGACCCCGGCCTGACCCGTTGCGGGCTGGCCGTCGTCGACATCGAACCCAACCGCCGGGCCACCCTGGTCGATGTCACCGTCGTCGGCACGACCCCGGACACCCCCCTGGACCAGCGGCTGCTGGCCATCGCGGAGGGCATCGACGCGTGGCTGGAGAGGCACAGCCCGGACGTGTTGGCCGTCGAGCGGGTCTTCAGCCAGCTCAACGTCAGCACCGTCATGGGCACCGCCCAGGCGTCGGGCATCGTCATCGTCGCCGCAGCGCGCCGGGGCATCCCGGTGGCCCTGCACACGCCCACGGAGGTCAAGGCGGCGGTCACCGGCAGCGGACAGGCCAACAAGGCGGCCGTTGGCAAGATGGTCGCCAAGATCCTGCGCCTCGATGCGCCGCCCGCACCCGCAGATGCTGCGGATGCCGCGGCGTTGGCCATCACCCACGGTTGGCGCGGTGCCGTCCCCGGCGCCCAGACCTCGGCGGGTGTCAGTGGAGGTTCCAGCGGTTTGACGGCAGCCCAGCGGGCCTGGGCCGCCGCCGAGGCGGCCGCCCGGGCGCCGCGTGCACCGCGTCGCTGACCCGGTGCCGGCCCGCGAACGGGTAGGCTATTCGTAGATATGTTCGGATGCCCCGGTCGGGCGCCGAGACCAGGACGACGCCGGAGGAAGGCATTTCATGATCAGTTCCCTGAGCGGCGTGGTCACGCATGTGGCCCTGAACAGTGCGGTCATCGACGTCTCCGGGTTCGGGATGCTCATCCAGGCGACCCCGCAGACCCTCGCCGGGCTGCACGTGGGGCGCGACGCCCTGGTGCACACCTCCATGGTGGTCCGTGAGGATTCGATGACATTGTTCGGCTTCGCCACGCCGGGGGAGCGGGAGGTCTTCGAGGTGCTGCTCTCCGTCGCCGGCGTCGGACCACGCCTGGCCCTGGCCGTGCTGGCGGTGCATACCCCGGAGGACGTGCGTGTCGCGGCCTCCAGCGGCGATACCAAGGCCTTCACCCGGGTCCCGGGCATCGGCCCCAAGGGCGCCCAACGCATCGTGTTGGAACTGGCCGGCAAACTCGCACCCACCGGCGAGGCAACCACCTCCACACCGGCCGTCGCCGTCCCGATCTGGAAGGAACAGGTCCTGCAGGCCCTGGTTGGCCTCGGCTGGACGGAAAAGGACGCGGACAAGGCATTGGCTGCCACCGCCCAGGCCGAGCCCGAGCTCGTCGCGGCGGGCCAGGTCGGGGATATCCTCAAATCCGTCCTGCGCGACTTGGGCCGCGGGGCCTCGGTCGGCGGACGCTAGGCTACGACCATGTCCGAGAACCAGCAGATCACCGCCTCGACCTCGGAGCCGGAGGAACGCGCCCTCGAGGCGGCGTTGCGCCCCAAGAACCTGCACGACTTCGTCGGCCAGGCCCGGGTCCGCCAGCAGCTTTCCCTGGTCCTGGAGGCGTCGAAGATCCGCGAACGCTCGGCAGACCACGTCCTGCTGTCGGGCCCTCCGGGCCTGGGCAAGACCACGCTGGCGATGATCATCGCCGCGGAGATGAACGCCCCCCTGCGCATCAGCTCCGGACCGGCCATCCAGCACGCCGGGGACCTGGCCGCCATCCTCTCGTCCCTGACGGAAGGCGAAGTCCTCTTCCTCGATGAGATCCATCGCATGAGCCGTCCCGCCGAGGAGATGCTCTACATGGCAATGGAGGACTTCCGTGTCGACATCGTCGTCGGCAAGGGAGCCGGTGCGACGGCCATCCCGCTGGACCTTCCGCCGTTCACGCTCGTCGGCGCCACCACCCGTGCCGGCCTGTTGCCCGGCCCGTTGCGCGACAGGTTCGGATTCACCGGTCATCTCGAGTTCTATTCCACCGATGAACTGGAACTGGTGCTGCGCCGCTCGGCGATGTTGATGGACATGTCGGTCAATTCGGCGGCCTTCGCCGAGATTGCCATGCGATCGCGGGGAACGCCTCGAATTTCGAACCGTCTGCTGCGGCGGGTCAGGGACTGGGCGCTGGTGCACGGCATCGAGCAAATCGATGCCCGGTCGGCATCTGCCGCCCTGGACATGTATGAGGTCGACTCCCGTGGCCTGGACCGGCTGGACCGCAACGTCCTGACTGCCTTGTGCACCAAATTCGGGGGAGGGCCCGTCGGCCTGTCGACCCTCGCCATCGCCGTCGGGGAGGAAACCGAAACGGTCGAAACCGTCGCGGAACCATATCTGGTCCGTGAGGGCCTGCTCGGGAGGACCCCCCGCGGCCGCATTGCCATGCCCGCTGCCTGGGAACACCTCGGCCTCACCGTGCCGGCCGACGCCCCGCTCAACGAGGGTGCGGCCAGCCAATTCGGACGCCAGGTGCCCGCCCCGGAGGACGAATTCGACGCCTGAGGGCAGCTGATTCGACGGGCGTTGTGAGGTGCCGGTCACTGAATGTCCAGTATCGACCTATACAATGAGTACTTGCCCTCCAGTGCGCCCTCTAGCCAGCGTGCACGGAAGCCCCAAGAACAGAAACAGGTAGTAACCCTTGACCTCCACGATATTGGCCCAGGCTGGCGCAAAATCAGGCTTCGATCCGATGACCCTCATCCTCATCCTGGCGTTCGCCTTCCTCATCTTCATGATGTTCCGCGGTCGCAAGAAGGCACAGAAGCAGCAGCAGCAGCTGCGCTCGCAACTGGAGCCGGGCTCGGAGGTCATGACGAACTTCGGCCTCTTCGGCACTGTGCTCTCGATCAACCCCGATGACAACAAGGTCACCTTGGAACTGTCGCCGGGCAACACGGCCACGGTGCATTCCCAGGCCATCGCCAAGGTCGTGCCGGTAGCCTCCGCCGAGTCCGTCGACGAGGCACCCGCCTCGGAGCCCGACGCCGCCGAGACTCCGGAGGAGACGCTCCGCCGCCTCGACAACGACGGCAAGAACCAGAACGACTAAGTGCATCGCGGCGTCGGTCCCCTGGGGGGGACCGACGCCGCGTTCTGCCGTACTTCGATGCCTTCCGCGGTGTCTTGAGCAGAAAGTCCCATCATGACTAAGACTGGCCCGATCAGACACGCCCGCCGCGCGCTGCTGTGGCTCGGCGTGATCATCATCGCGCTGTCGGCGGTGCTGGTTTCCGGCATTGCCACCAACCACGCAACCTTCGCACCCAAGCTCGCCCTCGACCTCGAGGGCGGAACGCAGATGATCCTCTCCCCGAAGGTCCAAGGTGGAGCCGCCATCAACCAGGACCAGCTCGATCAGGCGGTCAAGATCATCCGCCAACGTGTCGACGGTTCCGGTGTCTCCGAAGCAGAGATCACCACGCAGTCGGGACGCAACGTCGTTGTCTCGATGCCCGGTGTTCCCGATGAGAAGACCCGGGAACTGATCCAGGCGTCCGCGAACATGGAGTTCCGTCCTGTCATCCAAGCCGGTAGCTGGGATGCCACGCCGAAGGACCAGCGCACCAAGGCCGCCGATCTGCCCAAGCCCACCAAGAAGCCGGCCAACGGGTCAGACACCAACTGGATCGATGCCGATCTCCAGAAGCGGTTCGAGGCCTACGACTGCACCGCGGAATTGGCCAAATCGGATATCGAATCGGCCGACCCCGACAAGCCGACCATCTCCTGCGATCCGGACCAGCATGTGAAGTACATTCTGGGTCCGGTGGCCATTCCGGGCACCGACATCGCCAATGCCACGTCGGGCATGCAGACCTCCCAGCAGGGCTTCAACACCGGCAAATGGGTGGTGAACCTCGAGTTCAACGGCCCGGGCACCACCAAGTTCCGTGAGGTCACCGAACGCCTGGTCAAGATGCAGGGTTCGCAGAACCAGTTCGCCATCGTCCTGGACGGCAAGGTCCTTTCCGCACCGACGACCAATGCCTTGATCGCCGACGGCAAGGCCGAGATCAGCGGCAACTTCACCGAGGAGTCCGCGAAGGCCCTGGCCGAGAAGCTCAAGTACGGCGCCTTGCCGATCAGCTTCGAGATCCAGAGCGATCAGCAGATTTCCGCAACGCTGGGCTCCGACCAGCTGCGGATGGGACTCATTGCCGGGCTCATCGGTCTGGCGCTGGTTGCCCTCTACTCGTTCTTCCAGTACCGGTTGCTCGGATTCGTCACCATCTTCTCCCTGGTGGTCGCGGGATTGCTGACCTATCTGGCGATCGTGCTGCTGGGGTGGGCGCAGAACTATCGGCTGTCCTTGGCCGGCATCGCCGGCATCATCGTCTCCATCGGCCTGACAGCCGACTCGTTCATTGTCTACTTCGAGCGAATCAGGGATGAACTCCGTGATGGCAGGAGCCTGCCGTCCGCCGTGGAAACCGGGTGGAAGCGGGCCAAGCAGACGATCATCGCCTCCAAGGCCGTGAACATGTTGGCCGCCGTCGTGCTGTACATCGTCGCGGTCGGCAACGTGAAGGGCTTCGCCTTCACATTGGGGCTGACGGCGATCGCCGACCTCATCGTCGTGTTCCTGTTCACGCACCCGACACTTCAGCTGCTCGCCAAGACCCGCTTCTTCGGGGAAGGGCACCGGCTCTCCGGGCTGGACCCGTCGCTGCTTGGCGCCGAGCCGCTCTACAAGGGAGCCGGTCGGCTCCGCGAATACCGTCCCACCCCGGAGTCCGGGAAGCGGAACGCCGGCGCATCCAAGGAAGCCGCCCGACGGCAGACGATCGCCGAACGACGGCAAGCTGCCCGCTCCGGCGCAGACCAGTCCTCCGCGACGAAGGAAAACGACAATGCCTAATCTCGCCACCTGGGGCAATGACCTCTACACCGGCCGGCGGTCCTATCCGTTCATCGCCAAACGCAATCTGTGGTTCGCCATTGCCGGGGCGCTGGTGCTCATCTCGATCATCATCCCCATCGCCAAGGGCGGCTTCAACCTGGGCATCGAGTTCAGGGGCGGCTCTGAATTCACCGTCTCGCAGGTCCAGCACACCGACATCAAGCCGGGTGAGGAGGCCGTCAAGGCCTCGGCCTCCGATCATGAGCCGACCGTGACGAACATTGCGGCGAACACCATGCGCATCCAGACCGACCGGCTCTCCAACGAGCAGACGTTGCAGGTGGCCGACGCCCTGGCCAGCGCCTACGGGGTATCCGCCTCGGAAGTGACCTCCTCGTTCGTGGGCCCGTCTTGGGGTGCCGATGTCTCCAAGCAGGCGTTCTGGGGCCTCATCGCGTTCGTCGTGCTGGTCGCGTTGCTGATGGCCATCTACTTCCGGACCTGGAAGATGTCGCTGGCGGCGATCATCGGGCTCTTCACGGTGGTCATCGTGACGGCAGGGATCTATTCGCTCTCGAACTTCGAGGTCACGCCCAGTGCGATCATCGGGTTCCTGACGATCCTGAGTTATTCGCTCTATGACACGGTCGTGGTCTTCGACAAGATCCGCGAAAACACGGCGCATACCTTTAACCAATCGGAGCGGACCTTCATCGAGCAGATCAACCTGGCCGTGAACCAGACGCTGGTCAGATCGATCAACACCTCGGTGGTGGCCGTTCTGCCGGTCGGCTCGATCCTGTTCATCGGTTCCTACCTGCTCGGCGCCGGCACCTTGAAGGACCTCTCACTGGCCTTGTTCGTCGGCATCATCGTGGGCACGTTGTGCACCATCTTTGTGCAGGCACCGCTCTATGCCGTCTTCCGCCATGCAGAGCCCGCGGTGCGCAAGCACAACGCCAAGGTCCTCGCCAAGCGGGGAGAGGCCTCCGTGTCCAAGGCCGCAACCGCCGGTTGAGGGAACGGCCGGGGTCGCATGTGACCCCGGAGCGCCACGGGTGCTATAACTTTGAATAATGGACGGGCCACGGTTGGGACTACCCAACCGTGGCCCACCGGCACCAGAGCCCGGACGCATGGAGCGAACGGCACCAGCGAGAGGAGCTGCCATGGCGGAACCCACAGCCCGGGCAGCGCGTGAGGCCGACGAAACGGCACCCACGCCCCCGCCCGCCCGACGCCGCGGCGGTACCATGTCGCGCCTGGCCAGGTTCGCCGGCCGGACCACGTCCGGGCAGCCCCCGATCCTGGAGCCATTGCTGCGCACGGTCCGCGCCAACAGCCCCCGCGAAGACCTGGATTTGATCACCCGCGCGTTCACCGTGGCAGAACGCTGCCATGAGAACCAGAAGCGCAAGAGTGGCGACCCCTACATCACCCATCCGGTCGCCGTGGCGACGATCCTGGCGGAGATGGGGATGACGGGTACGACGTTGGCGGCGGCACTGTTGCACGACACCGTCGAGGACACTGACTACTCCCTGGTTGACCTCAGCCGGGACTTCGGCGACGAGGTCGCCATGCTGGTCGACGGGGTCACGAAGCTGGACAAGGTCCAGTTCGGCGATGCCGCCCAGGCCGAGACCGTCCGGAAAATGGTCATCGCCATGGCCCGGGACATCCGGGTCCTGGTGATCAAGCTCGCCGACCGGCTGCACAATGCCCGCACCTGGCGGTATGTCTCACCGGAGTCCAGCGCCAAAAAAGCCAGGGAGACCTTGGAGATCTTCGCCCCGCTGGCCCACCGGCTGGGCATGAACACCATCAAGTGGGAACTCGAGGACCTCTCCTTTGCCGCCTTGCACCCCAAGGTCTACGAGGAGATCGTGCGCATGGTGGGGGACCGGACCCCCGAACGCGAAAAGTACCTGACCACTGTCAGGACCCTCATTGGCGAGGACCTGCACCAGGCGCGGATCAAGGCGACCATCACCGGACGCCCGAAGCACTACTACTCCATCTACCAGAAGATGGTCGTGCGTGGGAAGGAATTCGACGACATCCACGACCTCATGGGCGTCCGCGTCCTGGTCGACTCCGTCAGGGAATGCTACGCGACCCTGGGGAGCCTGCATGCGCGATGGAACCCGCTACCGGGGCGGTTCAAGGACTACATCGCCATGCCGAAGTACAACATGTACCAGTCGCTGCACACGACGGTCATCGGCCCCGGAGGCAAGCCGGTCGAAATCCAGATCCGCACGCACGACATGCACCGCCGTGCCGAATACGGCATTGCCGCCCACTGGAAATACAAGTCAGGGGCCGCCAAGACGAAGGCAGTCGGCCAGGACGGCCAGGACATGAACTGGCTGCGCAGCGTAATGGACTGGCAGCAAGAGACCCGCGATCCCAGTGAGTTCCTGGATTCGCTGCGCTTCGAGATCAACGCGGCCGAGGTCTTCGTCTTCACGCCCAAGGGCGAGGTCATGGCCCTGCCCGCCGGTTCGACGCCAGTGGACTTCGCCTACGCCGTCCACACCGAGGTCGGCCACCGCACCATCGGGGCCCGGGTGAACGGCAAACTGGTCCCGCTCAACAGCGAACTGCACCACGGCGACTGGGTCGAGGTCTTCACCTCCAAGGCCGAGGGAGCGGGTCCCAGCCAGGATTGGCAGGGATTCGTCAAGAGTCCGCGTGCCCGCAACAAGATCCGGCAGTGGTTCACGAAGGAACGCCGCGAAGAGGCCATCGACAAGGGCAAGGACCAGCTCACCCGCGCCCTGCGCAAGAACAACCTGCCACTGCAGAAGCTGATGACGCACGACACGCTCACCGCCGTCGCCCAGCAGTTGCGCCACAGCGACATCGCTGCGATGTATGCAGCCGTCGGCGACGGGCATACCTCGGCCCAGAACGTCATCGAACACCTCACGGCGCTGGTCGGCCCCGATCATCCCGACGAAGCCGACTTCGACGAGACACCGTCCTTCACCCCCGGGACATCCCGTCAGACCTCCGACGCCGGCGTGGTGGTCGCCGGCGCAGGTGATGTGATGGCCAAGCTGGCACGGTGCTGCACCCCGGTGCCCCCGGACGCCATCCGCGGGTTCGTCACGCGTGGATCGGGCATCTCGGTACACCGTGCCGATTGTGCGAACCTGCTCGCCCTGGGGGAGCACTCGGAGCGGCTCGTGGACGTGAAATGGGCCCCCACCCAATCCAGCGTGTTCCTCGTGGAGATCCAGGCCGAGGCCCTGGACCGCAAGTCCCTGCTGTCCGACGTGACCAAGGTGCTCTCCGACAACCAGGTGAACATCCTCTCGGCCAGCGTCGTCACCGGCCGTGACCGGGTGGCGATCTCCCGCTTCTCCTTCGAGATGGGCGACCCGAAGTACCTCAACCACATCCTCAATGCCGTCCGGCGCATCGATGGCGTCTACGACGTCTACCGGACCTCGGAGGGAAAGCGCAGGAGCTAGGGTACGGCGGCCAGATGTGGCAGACCGTGGACCAGGTCCAGGGCCGCGCGCTTGCCCGGGCGTCGCCCGGTCGCCTCGATCGCTGCCACGAGTTCTTCACGGTTGCAGGCGATGCGGCCGGTCCCGAGCATGCGTGCCAGGACCCGCCGGGCCGGACCCGGTGGCGCGTGGAAGGCCACATCGAGGGCAGTACGGACCGGTGTGGTCACCTGCATCCGACCGATTCTCAGGACGTCGTCATCGCCGAGCACGCACTCATGCAATGAGATGCCCAGGTCCCCGCGCCGCAACGGGAGCCGGTGGAACCTGGCCACCAGCAACTCCAGCTCCGCCGGCAGCGGGTGGCAACCGTGGACCCAGGCGGCCGTCAACCGGCCGATGACGGCCGCCTCGCGCAACCGTGGACCGAGAAACGAGGCAACAGCCGCCGTCCTGACCTCGGCCGTGTCGGGCCGGGCCGCGCAGACGTAGGCGCCTGGAAGGACGATCCGCAACGCACCCTCGGCCCGCAAAACGGCAAGTTCAGGTGCCGTGAAGGGTTCTCCCGGTTGGTAGATGGCGGTGTCGGACGGACCGGCCAGCAGCTCTGTCATGAACACACTCTGGCAAAGGCCGATCCGATGATAAAGGGCCCGCCACCAGTTGTGGATACTGGTGGCAGGCCCCTCACAGGTCCCGCCCTCGTCCGTGCGCGGCCCGGTGCTGGTCGCCCGGGCCCGACGGGATGCGCTCTACTCGAAGTCCTCCGCGGACTTCTGCAGCGTTTCAAGCCAGGCACGGCGGGCGGAGAGCGCCTCTTCGGCAGCGTGGATCTTGCGCTCGTTGCCGGAGGCCTTCGCAGTCTCCAGATCCGACTCGAGGTCGGCGATGGTGTCCTCGAGTTGGGAGAGCATGCTGTTCGTCCGGGCCTTCGTTTCCGGATTGGAACGACGCCACTTCTCGTCCTCGGCGTCGCGCAAGGCCTCTTCCACCGTCCGCATGCCACCCTCCATGCGCTGCATGGCCGAACGAGGCACCTTACCGGCGGCTTCCCACCGGTCGCGAATCGGCTCGAAGGCCTTCTTCGCGGCGGCCAGGTCCTTGATCGGCAACAGGGCGCGGGCCTCGGCCAGGATGGCCTCCTTGGTGGCCAGATTCGCCTCGAATTCCTGATCCAGTTCCTCATTGGCCTGGGACCGGGCGTTGAAGAAGACGTCCTGCGCCGCACGGAACCGTGCCCACAGGGCGTCATCATCCTTGCGGGAAGCGCGCTTGGAGGCCTTCCACTCGTCCATCAGCCGACGGTATTCCCCGGCGGTGGGTCCCCAATCCGTGGAGCCGGACAGTGCCTCGGCACGGGCAATGAGCTCTTCCTTGGCACGCTTGGCCTCCGAATTGTCGGCGTCCAGCTGGGAGAAGAAGGCCCGACGATGCCGGTCGAACGTGGTCCGGGCACCCCGGAAACGCTTCCAGAGTGCATCCTCGGTGGGCCGCCCCAGACGCGGCCCGTTCTTCTGGGCGGTCTTCCACAGGTCGAAGAGCTCGTTCATCCGGTTGCTGCCCTGCTTCCATTGCACGGAAGCCGGGTCCTGGGCGGCCAATGCCTCGGCCTCGGCGACGATGGCCTCACGGGCCGCGAGCTCCTTCGCCCTGTTGGCCTCCTGGGCCTGGCGTTCGGCCTTCTGGCGCTCGGCGACCTCGCCGCGGACGACATCCAGGCGCTGCTGCAGGGCCACCAGGTCCCCGACCATGATGCGCTCGGTGACCAGTTGCTGGAGGTGGTCCAGGGTCTTGTTCATGTCGGCGGACGGGGCCTGGGCGGCCACGCGCTGCTCCAACAGGAGCAGTTGGCTCACGACGTCGTCGTGCTTGCGGACGAAGTACGCCAGGGCCTCTTCGCGGGAGGCGTCGGGGTACTGCCCGACCGGGAATTCCTCGCCTTCGACCAGGACGAAGACATGGCCGTCGTCGGTGACGCGGCTGAACTTGGCGGCCTCGGCCGGGTCGCTGCTGTAGGCGGGCGGGGCGGGAACCACCGGGGTGGTGGGGGGCTGCTGGCCGGCGGTGGCCGTGGCCGGTGTCGGCTTGGCCGGCGGGTGGGGGACCGACCCGGGAGTGGGCATCGGCCGCGGCGTGGCGGCCGGCTTCGGGACCGGGGCGGGGCGGGGGGCCTCGGCGGGCGGAGCCGCTGTGTCCTCTGCCGCTGTGTCCTCCGCAGGTGTTTCCTCTGCCGGTGCCTCCTCCGCCGCGGGGGCGTTGGGCTCGACCGCTGCCGGGGCCGCGTCGTCGGGGGTTGCCGGGGCGTCAGTGGTTGCCGCGTCGCCGGTCACTGCCTCGGGCTGCTGGTCGTTGTCGTCGGATTGCTTGGAGCTGGTCACCGCTAGAACTCTTTCGTCGGGGATCGTCCCGGGAGTGCCCCGGGACCCATGTTTCCCCCGTCACTTTACCGAGTCGCCGCGGAAACACGGTAGTTTGCCACCGCCCGGGTCGCCGGGCCGGGATCGCACGGCCTAGAATTGTGCGGTCAGTGCCCGCTTCCCGACCCGTTTCCGGCGGTCCGGGGACGTGGCGCCCATGAACTTTCGCGAAGGAGCTCCACCCGATATGGCACGCAAGGCCTCCCTGTCCGGTTTCCCCGAATGGCTGCCCAACGAACGCCTGGTCGAGCTCCATGTGCTGGATACGCTCCGGCGCACCTTTGAACTGCATGGCTTTTCCAACATTGAGACCCGTGCCGTGGAAACCGTGGGCCAGCTGCTGCGCAAGGGCGAGATCGACAAGGAGGTCTACGGGCTCTCCCGCCTGCAGGCCGAGGAGGGCGAGGCAGCCGGTACCGACCCGAACGCGCTGGCCCTGCACTTCGACCTCACGGTGCCCTTCGCCCGCTACGTGGTGGAAAACGCCGGACACCTGGCCTTCCCCTTCCGGCGCTACCAGATCCAGAAGGTCTGGCGGGGCGAACGCCCCCAGGATGGCCGGTTCCGCGAGTTCACCCAGGCCGACATCGACGTCGTTGGCGACGGCGCCCTGCCCTTCCGCTACGACGTCGAACTGGCCCTGGTCATCGCCGACGCCCTGGGGTCGCTGCCGATCGGGGAGTTCACCGTCCGCGTGAACAACCGCAAGCTGGCCGAGGGCTTCTACCGCGGCCTCGGGTTGGAGGACACCGCTGCGGTGCTGCGCAGCATCGACAAGCTGGAGAAGATCGGTCCCGACAAGGTGGCCGAATTGCTCATCAGCGAAACGGGCGCCACCGAAGACCAGGCCCGGGCCGCCCTGGCCCTGGCCTCCATCCGGACCGCCGACACCTCCTTCGTCGAACAGGTCCGCGCCCTGGGCGTTCAGCACGAACTCCTGGACGAGGGCCTGGCCGAACTGACCGAGGTCATCGAGGCAGCCAGCCGGCGCGCGCCCGGCACCGTGGTCGCCGACCTGTCCATCGCCCGCGGACTGGACTACTACACCGGCACCGTCTACGAGACCGTGCTGGTCGGCCACGAGAAGCTCGGCTCCATCTGCTCGGGCGGACGCTACGAGTCGCTGGCCTCCAAGGGCAACCGGGTCTTCCCCGGCGTCGGGCTGTCCATCGGTGTCTCCCGCCTGGTCTCCCGGCTGCTGGCCGACGGCGGCCTGCAGGCGTCCCGGGACGTGCCCAGTGCCGTGCTGGTGGCACTGATCGACGACGACTCCTGGTACCAGGCGCAGGATGTCGCCACCGCCTTGCGGGCACGCGGCATCGCCGTGGAGGTCGCCGCCAAGGCCGAGAAGTTCGGCAAGCAGATCCGCTACGCTGACCGGCGCGGCATCCCCTTCGTCTGGTTCACCACAGCTGAGGGAACGCACGAGGTCAAGGACATCCGCAGCGGCGACCAGGTGGCCGCCGACCCGCAGTCCTGGACCCCACCCGCCGAGGACCTGCAGCCGGGAATCACCACCTCCTGACCCCCGATTGCCCCGGCGCCACCGGCTGCCGGTAAACTCCAAGGAAATCCACGAACCACAGCGCGTGCCGTGGCCCGGCCATCCGCCGGTTCGCACGCGAAGAACCCTTCGAAAGGACATCAGTGCTGCGCACTCACGACCTGGGCACGCTCAGGGCCGAGCACATTGGACAATCCGTCACCCTGGCCGGCTGGGTTGCCCGCCGCCGGGACCACGGAGGGGTCGCCTTCCTGGACCTGCGTGATGCCTCGGGAGTGGCCCAGATCGTCGTGCGCGACGAGGCCGACTTCCACTCGCTGCGCAACGAATTCGTCCTGCAGATCACCGGCACCGTCGAGCGGCGCCCCGAGGGAAATGAGAACCCTGCCCTCGCCACCGGCGAGATCGAGGTCATCGCCGAGTCCGTCGTCGTGCTCAACACCTCGGCACCGCTGCCGTTCCAGGTCGACGAGCACGTCGAGGTCGGCGAGGAGGCGCGCCTGCGCCACCGCTACCTGGACCTGCGCCGCCCCGGCCCGCACGCCAACATCCGGCTGCGCTCCGAGGTCAACCGGGTGGCGCGCGAACTGCTCCACGGTGAGGGCTTCGTCGAGATCGAGACCCCGACGCTGACGCGGTCGACCCCCGAGGGCGCCCGTGACTTCCTGGTCCCGGCCCGCCTGGCCCCCGGGTCCTGGTACGCCCTGCCGCAGTCGCCGCAGCTGTTCAAGCAGCTGCTGCAGGTCGGCGGGTTCGAGAAGTACTACCAGATTGCCCGTTGCTACCGCGACGAGGACTTCCGTGCCGACCGCCAGCCGGAATTCACCCAGCTGGACATCGAGGCCTCCTTCGTCGAACAGGACGACATCATCGCGTTGGGCGAGGGGATCGTGAAGGCCCTCTGGCAGCTGATCGACGTCGAGGTCCCGACCCCGATCCAGCGGATGACCTACGCCGACGCGATGCAGAAGTACGGTTCGGACAAGCCGGACCTGCGCTTCGGCCTGGAGCTGACCGAGCTGAAGGACTTCTTCAAGGACACCACCTTCCGCGTCTTCCAGGCACCGTACGTCGGCGCCGTCGTCATGCCCGGCGGGGCCTCGCAGCCGCGCCGCACCCTGGACGCCTGGCAGGAATGGGCGAAGCAGCGCGGCGCCAAGGGCCTGGCCTACGTCCTGCTCCAGGAGGACGGCACGCTCACCGGACCGGTGGCCAAGAACCTCACCGACTTCGAGCGCGAGAACCTCGCAGCCACCGTGGGCGCCAACCCCGGCGACTGCATCTTCTTCGCCGCCGGAACCCCCGCGGAGTCCCGTGCCCTGCTGGGCGCGGCCCGGGTGGAGATCGGCCACCGCACCGGACTGATCAAGGACGGCGACTGGGCCTTCGTCTGGGTCGTCGACGCCCCGATGTTCGAATCCGCGGAGGCGGCAGTGGCCTCCGGCGACGTGGCCGTCGGCGCCGGCAAGTGGACGGCAGTCCACCACGCCTTCACCTCCCCGAAGCCGGAGTTCCTGGACACGTTCGATAAGGATCCGGAAAACGCACTGTCCTACGCCTACGACATCGTCTGCAACGGCAACGAGATCGGCGGCGGCTCCATCCGCATCCACCAGGGCGACGTGCAGGAACGCGTGTTCAAGCTGATGGGCCTGGACGAGGAGGCCGCGCAGTCCAAGTTCGGCTTCCTGCTCGAGGGCTTCAAGTACGGCGCCCCGCCGCATGGCGGAATCGCCTTCGGCTGGGACCGCGTGGTGCAGCTGCTGACCAACTCGGATTCGATCCGCGACGTCATCGCGTTCCCGAAGACCGGCGGCGGCTACGACCCGCTGACCCAGGCACCGGCACCGATCACCGCCCAGCAGCGCAAGGAGGCCGGGGTCGACACCAAGCCCGAGGCCAAGAAGGCACCGAAGGACGAGGAAGCGGCGAAGTAGCCGCCCCTCCACTCCAGCAGCTCACCCGGGGGCGCCCGCAACCGTTGCGGGCGCCCTTGGTGCATCTACCGCAACCGATCCCACCAGCGAGAGGACTCCCATGCCGACGAGGGAAGAGCACATCAGCACGGTGCTGGACCACGACCGCTTGGCTTCCACCGGGCGCCGCCTGGTCCGGCTGCTCTTGTTCGGGTTCGGGGTGATGCTGGTCTTCGTCGCCGTGCGCCTGTCCTTCGAGGGCGGCTGGGCCGGCAGTTCCTTCAACGGGCCCTTCGTCCCGCTGCTGCCCGTCATCGCCCTGGGACTGGCACTGCTCTATGGCGGGTGGATGATGTGGACCCGGGGCCGGCTCCGGCGCGCGGTGTGCCTCGGGGCGGCCGCGGTGCTGGTCTTCGGCGGAGGCATCGCAGTCGTGAGCCGCTTGCCCGAGGACCTGTTCCCTGGGTTCCCGCACTGGATGATGGCCCTGGCAGGGGTGGTCGCGATCGTGCTCGGTGTGCTCCTGCGCGAGGGCCCGGCCCGCCCGCTGGACGGCGTGGACGGCAACGACCCGGACGCCAAGGCGACCCGCATCCGGCACCTGCTGATCGGCCGCTACGGATTCCCCCGGGCCGTGGCCGCCTCCGCCACCGCTGCCCTGCCCGAGGCTCCCGCGTCCAACTCTGCATCCTCCAACTCCGCGTCCCCCGTCGCCGATGCCCTGGACGGACACCCGGAGGTCGTCGCGGCACGGCTGGCCGCCCGTACCCCGGAAGCCGCGGCACGGACCATTCTTCTCAAGCGGCTGGCCTGGCTGGTGGCCGTGGCACTCTGGTTGGGCCTGGTGGGCGTGCCGGGGATCCTCGAGGACGGACTCGACGGGCAGGGTGCGCTCATGGTGGCCCTCGGCGTCCTGGTCCTGGCGTGGTCGCTGTGGCGGCTGGTGCCGGCCCGCCGCGCCGGAGACGCCGACACGTTGCTTCGGCTCCGCAGCGCCCGTGCCCGGCGCATCGACCTGGTCATCGACCCGCACGCTTAGGCCGCACCCGCGCGATTCAGCCGGGCAAGTCCGCGGTGTCGACGATGAGGGTGAACGGCCCGGAATTCACCAGCGACACCTCCATGTGCCCGCCGAACACCCCGTGCTCCACGCGGGCCCCGAGCCCGCGCAGCCGTTCCATGAACTCCTCGTACAGGGGTTCGGAGACGGCACGTGGCGCCGCGGCCGACCAGCTGGGCCGCCGCCCCTTGCGCACGTCCCCGTAGAGCGTGAACTGGCTGACCACCAGTACCGGTGCCCCGGTATCGGCACACGACCGCTCATCGTCGAGCATGCGCAACCTGAAGATCTTCTCCGCCAACCGGCCGGCCTCATCGGCGGTGTCGGTGGTCGTCACCCCCAGCAGGACCAGCAGGCCCGGCTCATCGATGGCGCCGACGACCGCCCCGTCCACCTCGACCGAGGCCCGTCCCACCCGTTGCACTACAGCCCTCACACCCGTGTCCTTGTCTCCGTGGCCAGTTCCCCGTCCACCGTATCCGGCCGCGGCAGGCACACCGGCACGCCCCCCGGGCAGGCACTAGGGTGGATGGGTGAGAGATTTGCTCAGCCCCCAGGACGACGCCGAGGACGAGCCCGGCCGCGCCTCGCGGCCGCGTCCACCGCTGGCGGTGCGCATGCGCCCCCGCACGGTCGCCGAGCTCGTCGGGCAGCAGCACCTGCTCAAGCCCGGCTCCCCACTCCGACAGCTCGCCGGCGTCGACGGCCCCGGCCCCTCAGGCCCCTCCAGCGTCATCCTCTGGGGTCCACCGGGCACCGGCAAGACCACCATCGCGCACGTCATCGCCCGCGCCCCGGGCCGCCGGTTCGTCGAACTCAGCGCCATCACCGCAGGCGTCAAGGACGTCCGCCGCGTCATGGACCAGGCGCTGACCGACCGCGACATGAACTCCATCACCACCGTGTTGTTCCTGGACGAGATCCACCGGTTCACCAAGGCCCAGCAGGACGCACTGCTGCCCGGGGTGGAGAACCGCTGGGTGGTGCTCATCGCCGCCACCACGGAGAACCCGTCCTTCTCGGTCGTCTCCCCGCTGCTTTCGCGCTCCCTGCTGCTCACGCTCAAACCCCTCGAAGAGGACGACATCCGCGACCTGGTCCTCCGCGCCGTCGGGGATCCCCGCGGACTCGAGGACACGGTGGCCCTGGAACCCGCGGCGTTGGACCACATCGTCCGGCTCTCCGGAGGTGACGCCCGCCGCGCCCTGACCGCACTGGAAGCCGCAGCCGGCGTCGCCTGGGGCGAACAGGCCGGCGCCACCTCCCCGGAGCACGACGGCGATGCCCCCGCCGCGGGCGAAGAGGCACCACCGGAGCGGATCACCGTGGACGCCTCCCACGCCGAACGGGCCATGGACGCAGCCGTCCAGCGCTACGACCGGGCCGGGGACCAGCACTACGACGTCATCAGCGCGTTCATCAAATCCATCAGGGGTTCCGACGTCGACGCCGCCCTGCACTACCTCGCCAAGATGATCGAGGCGGGGGAGGACCCCCGGTTCATCGCCCGGCGGATCATGATCAGCGCCTCGGAGGACATCGGCATGGCGGACCCCACCGCGCTGCAGACAGCTGTGGCTGCCGCCCAGGCGGTCCAGCTGATCGGCATGCCGGAGGGGCGGATCATCCTGGGCCAGGCGGTGGTCCACCTGGCCACCGCACCGAAATCGAACGCCGCCTACAACGGGATCAACGCGGCCATCGCCGACGTGCGGGCCGGCAAGGGCCAGGGCATCCCCACCCACCTGCGCGACGCCCACTATCCGGGGGCCGGCCAGCTCGGCCACGGCAAGGGGTACATTTACTCCCACGACGCCCCGCACTCGATCGCCGAACAGCAGTACGCGCCGGATGACCTGGTGGGACGGGACTACTACACCCCGAACGCCAACGGCAATGAACGGGGCATCGGGGAGCGCCTGGCCCGGATCCGGAGGATCATCCGCGGGCGCTGAATGCACGACGGCGGTGCCCACGATGCTAGGATGGACCCTTGGCTGGCAAGCCGATCCCTTCCGCATGACCCTTCGGGGGCACCCTGGTGCCGTGGATGGAGGTCGAGTTGTAGTACCAAGGGAGCGACTTCCCTTAACTCTCCGACATGGAGGCCAGTAACACACAGTCGCCGTAAGAGAAGAAGGACACCAGTGGCTAACAACACCCGTGCCCGCCGTAAGGTCCGCCTGTCGCGTTCCCTCGGCCTCGCCTTGACCCCCAAGGCAGAAAAGTACATGGAGCGTCGTCCCTATGGCCCCGGCCAGCATGGACGCGCCCGCAAGAAGCAGGACTCCGACTACGCGGTGCGCCTGCGCGAAAAGCAGCGTCTGCGCGCCCAGTACGGCATCCGCGAATCGCAGATGGCCCGCTACTTCGAGGAAGCCAAGCGCACCGCCGGCCAGACCGGTGAGAACCTGGTGGAACTGCTCGAAATGCGTCTGGACGCCCTGGTCCTGCGTGCCGGGTTCGCCCGCACCATCGCCCAGGCCCGTCAGCTCGTCGTCCACCGCCACATCGTGGTTGATGGCCAGCGCGTTGACCGTCCGTCGTTCCGCGTGAGCGAAGGCCAGCTGGTCGCCGTGCACGAGCGGTCCGAGACCATGGTTCCGTTCCAGGTGGCCGCCGCCGGCGCCCACCGCGATGTCCTCCCGGCCGCCCCGGCCTACCTGGACGTCAAGCTGGAATCGCTGCAGGCCCGCCTCGTGCGCCGCCCGAAGCGCTCCGAGGTCCCCGTGACCTGCGAAGAGAACCTCGTCGTCGAGTACTACGCCCGCTAGGAACCAGCAGCAGCTGAATCCCGGGGCGCGGTACGCGCACCACACGGAGCCCGTGACCGACAGGTCACGGGCTCCGTGCGTTGGAGCCGTCGTCGTTCCCCTGGTTGCCGTTCGGGAGCGATGGGGACACCGCCGTGACTTTCCGAACCGGATCCGGGGTGTGCCGCAGGCCCCCGGTGCGCGGAAACGGTACTGTAGGTCATTGTTGATTAGCGCCTAGCAGGAGGAGCAGTTCCATATGACCGGGTCCGATATCGCCGGCCTCATCGCGGCAGGGGTCTTCGCCATCCTCGTCGCCTTGTTGGCAGTGCCCGTGCTGAAGCTCGGAAAGGTCTTCGACGAACTGCGCCTGGCCGTCCGCGAGCTCTCCGACGGCACCAGCCCGCTGCTCGAAGAGGTCACCACCACCGTGGCCTCCACCAACGCCCAGCTGCAGAAGGTGGACGGGATCACCAACAACGTCTCCGATGCCACGGCCAATGTCACGGCGCTCTCCTCGCTGGCCGCCACGGTCCTGGGCGGTCCGCTGATCAAGGTTGCGGCGTTCACGCATGGCGTCCGCAGCGCCGTCAACGCACGATCCGGCGGCACCGGCCGCCGCAGCCGCTAGGAGGCCAGCATGATCAGGAAGCTCTTTTGGGTCGGCATCGGCGTGGGCGTCGGCGTGCTCGCCGCCCGCAAGGTCGGCTCGGTGAAGCAGAACCTCGGCCGGGACGGCCTGAACCGCTCCGTCGGCCGGCTCGCCGATGCGCTGGCCTACTCGGCCGACGCCTTCCGCGACGGCATGCACGGCCGGGAAACCGAACTGCGTGCCGCCCTGGGCCTGGACCAGCCGCCGGCCGGCGGACCCAGCCACCGCGGCTGAGCCGCAGCACCGCCTCGAACACCCATTCCACGAAGGGATCATCAGCAGTCATGAAATCGCAGGAAATCGCCAGCCGGTGGATTGAGTTCTTCGCCGCCAAGGGCCACACCCCGGTGCCCAGCGCCTCGCTGGTCTCCAGCGATCCCTCGTTGCTGTTCACCGTCGCCGGGATGGTCCCCTTCATTCCCTACCTGACTGCCCGGGAACAGGCACCCTACAACCGCGCCGTCAGCGTGCAGAAGTGCATCCGCACCGCCGACATCGAAGAGGTCGGCAAGACCGTCCGCCACGGAACCTTCTTCCAGATGGCCGGGAACTTCTCCTTCGGCGACTACTTCAAGGCCGAGGCGATCCCCTTCGCCTGGGAACTGCTCACCGGTTCCGTCGAGGACGGCTGCTTCGGCCTGGATCCCGAGCGGCTGTGGGTGACCGTCTACGAGGACGGCGACGAACGCGACGACGAGGCCCGCCACATCTGGCGCGACGTGGTCGGGATCCCCGAGGAACGCATCGTGGGCACCGGCAAGGAGGACAACTACTGGAGCACCGGCCAGCCCGGCCCCGGTGGTCCCTGCTCGGAGATCTACTACGACCGCGGTCCCGCCTACGGGCTCGACGGCGGCCCGGCGGTCGACGAGACCCGGTTCATCGAGATCTGGAACCTCGTGTTCATGCAGTACCGCCTCTCGGCGGTCCGCTCCAAGACCGACTTCGACGTCGCCGGGGAACTGCCGCAGAAGAACATCGACACCGGGCTCGGCCTCGAACGCCTGGCGATGATCCTGCAGGGCGTGGAGAACATGTACGAGACCGACCAGGTCCGCCCCGTGATCGACCGGGCGGCCGACCTGGCGGGACGCGAATACACCTCGACGGAGGATCCCGCCGACCCGAACCACACCGACGACGTGCGCCTGCGGGTCGTCGGCGACCACATCCGTTCGTCACTGATGCTCATCAGCGACGGGGTGTCCCCCTCCAACGAGGGGCGCGGCTACGTGCTGCGCCGCCTGATCCGCCGTGCGGTGCGGGCCATGCGCCTGCTCGGCGTGGAGGACCCCGTGCTTCCGGAGCTGCTGCCGGTCTCCCGCGACGCCATGAAGGGCGTCTACCCGGAGGTCGACACAGACTTCGCGCGCATCTCGCGCATCGCCTACGCCGAGGAGCGTGCCTTCCTGCGCACCATCGCCAGCGGCACCGCGCGCCTGGAACAGGCGGTGACCGCGTCGAAGGCCGCAGGAACCCACCTGTCGGGCGAAGAGGCGTTCGCCCTGCACGACACCTACGGATTCCCCATTGACCTGACGCTGGAGATGGCCTCCGAGGCCGGCCTGGCCGTCGACGAGGAGGCTTTCAGGTCGCTGATGTCCGAACAGCGCCAGCGGGCGCAGAAGGATGCCAAGTCCAAGAAGGCAGGACATGCCGACCTGAGCGTGTTCTCCCAGCTGCACGGCGCCGGGGACACGATCTTCACCGGCTACGACGAACTGGCCAGCGGATCCAGCGTCCGCGGCATCGTCCGCGACGGGGTACTGGTGCCGTTCGCCGAACAGGGCCAGGAAATCGAACTCGTGCTCAACGAGACCCCGTTCTACGCCGAAGCCGGCGGACAGGCAGCCGACGTCGGATTGATCACCGGTGACGGATTCGTGGTCGAGGTCCTGGACGTCCAGGCGCCGGTCAAGGGGCTCTCGGTGCATCGCGCCGTCGTGCGCGAGGGCGAACTGCCCGCCGACGCCCAGGTGACCGCCCAGGTCGACACCCAGCGGCGGCGTTCGGGGGAGCAGGCCCACTCGGCCACCCACCTGGTCCATGCGGCCCTGCACCAGATCCTCGGCCCGGAGGCCCTGCAGTCGGGATCCTTCAACAAGGCCGGCTACCTGCGCTTTGACTTCAGCTGGACCGAGGCCCTCTCCGCCGCCGCGCGCTCCGAGGTGGAGGAAGTCGCGAACCTGGCCATCCGCAACGACTTCGACGTGCAGACCACCGTGATGCCGCTGGCCGAGGCCAAGAACCTCGGTGCCATGAGCCTGTTCGGGGAAAAGTACGGCAATACGGTACGCGTCGTGGAGATCGACGGCGCCTGGTCGCGTGAACTCTGCGGCGGCACCCATGTGGCGAACACCTCGCAGATCGGCACCCTGACCCTGCTCGGCGAACAGTCGGTGGGCTCGGGAAACCGGCGCGTGGAGGCCCTGGTGGGCATGGAGGCGTTCCGCCACGGTGCCGCCGAACGGACCCTGGTCAACGAGTTGACCGACCTCTTCCGCGTCCCGTCGGCCGAACTCACGGACCGCATCCACGCAACGCTGGCCAAGCTGAAGGCCGCCGAAAAGGAAATCGAGAAACTCCGGGCCGAGCAGCGGACCGCCCAGGCCGGCGCGCTGGCCTCGCAGGCACGCGACGTCGCCGGGGTCAAGGTCCTGGCGCACGACGCCGGTCCGGTGGCCTCCGCGGATGACCTGCGGGCCCTGGCCCTGGACCTGCGCTCGCGCCTGGGATCCGAGGCAGCCGCCGTCGCGCTGACCGGTGTCGCCAACGATCGTCCCCTGGTCCTGGTGGCCACCAATGACGCGGCCCGTGCCGCCGGGGTGAAGGCCGGCGCGCTGGTGCGCACCGCCGCGGGCATCCTCGGAGGCGGCGGCGGCGGCAAGGACGACGTGGCCCAAGGTGGCGGCTCCGATGCCTCCAAGACCCCCGACGCACTGGCAGCCGTGCTCCGCCAGATCTCGGAGCGATCCTGAGCGGCGCGGACGCCGCGGGTTACCCCCGCGGCGTCAAGCTCGGCGTCGACGTGGGCCTGGCCCGTGTCGGTGTCGCGCTCTGCGACCCCGACGGCGTGCTGGCAACCCCGTTGAAGACCCTGGCCAGGGATGCAAAGAAGAACAGCGACGTGCGTGTCCTCGCCCGCTTGGCCCGCGAGCACGCTGCCGTCCAGGTCTTCGTCGGCCTCCCCCGCTCGTTGCAGGGCCGTGAAACCGGGTCCACCCGCATGGCCCGGGAGTATGCAGACCTGCTGGCCGGGGAGCTCTCCGAGCCGGCACCGGGCATCCCGGTGCGGTTGATCGATGAGCGGCTGACCACCGTTTCGGCCCATCGCGCGCTGCGTGAATCGGGGCTTGACGGACGCAAACACCGCCAGGTCGTGGACCAGGTTGCGGCTGCGGATATTCTGCAACAAGCGGTGGACATGCAAAAATCGCTACAGCGGGATGTCGGCGAGGCCGTGGAACACGGCACACTTCCCGCCAGCACGGAACTTGACTGAAGGACATCATCTGATGAACGACAAGCACCCCGGAGGTCCCGGCGCCGAGCCGGGGGACCCCCAGGAGCGCGCCGGCGGCGCCGACGCTCCCCACGGGAACGCTCCGTTCCGTCGCCTCCGCTCGGGCCGTCGGCGCGCCGAACCCACGGCACCGCTGGACCACGCACCTGACGCGGACTCCTCCGAGGAGCCCCGGCATCCATCGCGCCATGGCGCACCCGCTACCGCTCCGGAGTCCGGGCCGCAGGAGAGCGTGCCGGCCGCCGAGGCCGCTCCACTGGAGGAATTGCCCGTCAGGGACCACCACCACGCAGAAGTCCTCCAGGCGCACCCCGTGGACGACGGGGCCACCGACGCCGCGCCCGAATCCGACGCGGTGCACGAGCACCCCGAGGCCGCATCCGACGACGGTGAACCGGTCGAGGACGAGGACCCCACCACGAGTTTCCTGCTGTCCGGGGGACGAACCACCCCGGGGGTCCGCAAGCGCCGGCGGCGCCGCCGCAACATCATCATGGCCATCATGGTGGGCGTCTTCGCGGTGATCCTGGCCGGCACCGTGCTGATCTTGCAGAACTTCCTGGGCATGTGGGCCCCTGAGGACTACCCGGGCCCCGGCGAGGGCAGCGTCACCTTCACCGTGGAGCCGGGGTGGGGCCCGGGACAGATCGGGGGCCACCTGGCCGACGACGGCATCGTGTCCGACAAGACGATCTTCATCGACGCTATCCAACAGGTCGACGCGGAGAACAAGACCATCCACCCCGGCAAATACGAGCTCAAGTACAAGATGCGCGCCCTCGACGCAGCAACGATCCTCGTGGGCCAGGCAGCCGAGAAGGTCAACTATGTCGCCATCAAGCAGAACGTGCGCACGACGGCGGTCTTCGAGGCGGTCAACAAGGCCACCGGCATTCCCGTCGCCGACCTGGCGGCGCTGAACAAGAAGCCAGGGGACTTCGGCCTCAAGGCACCGGTGAGCAACCTCGAGGGCTTCCTGCACCCCGGCGAATACCGTTTCCCACTCGATGCCAGCGCCAAGGACATCCTGCAGCAGATGGTGGACGCGACGCTGAAGGAACTCACCAGCCAGGGCGTGACGGATCCCGCGGAGCAGTACAAGATGCTCAAGATCGCCAGCATCCTCCAGGCCGAGGCACGCCCGAAGGACTACAAGACCGTCTCCGGCGCGTTGGACAACCGCCTGAAACCCGACAACACCGAAACCGGCGGCTATCTCCAGGTCGACTCCGCCGTCATCTATGGACTGGACCGCTACACGCTGCAGTTGACCAAGCAGGAGAAGGCCGACAAGTCCAACAAATACAACACCTACGCCCATCAGGGACTTCCGCCCACGCCCATCGGCTCCCCGGCCGACACGGCGATCGAGGCGGCCATCCACCCGGAGAAGAACGACTACTACTACTGGGTCACCGTCAACACCCAGACGGGCGAGACGAAGTTCGCCAAGACCTACGAGCAGCACAAGGTCTACCAGCAGCAGTTCCGCGACTGGTGCCAGGCGAACGAGGCGACCTGCAAGTGAGCATCACCGGACGGGCCGCGGTCTTCGGCCAGCCGATCAGCCATTCCAAGTCCCCGGCCCTGCACCTGGCCGCCTACGCGGCGCTGGGGGTGGACCTCCAGTACGGTTCCATCGATGCCGGAGCCGCAGAGGCGGCTCAGCTGGCCCAGATGCTGGGCACCGAACCCGGGTGGCGGGGGGCCTCGGTGACCATGCCGCTGAAGCAGGCGATGGTCCCGTTCATGGATGAGGTCTCCGAGCGGGTCAGGCGCCTGGGGGTGCTGAACACCATCGTGGTCAGCGGGGAACCGGGGGCCATCCGGCTGCGCGGGGAGAACACCGACGTCGAGGGAATCGTCCGCGCCCTCACCGACGCCGGTGCCACGCGGGTGGACACCGTGGCCGTGTTGGGTGCCGGTGGCACCGCCAGTGCGGCCACCGAGGCACTGTCGCTGCTGGGGGCCACCCACCTGGACTTCGTGGTCCGCACGCCCGAGCGGGCCCGCGGTGTCATCGAGTTGGCCTCCTCCCTGGGGCACACCACCGAGGCCATCGACGTGGACGCCGCTGCGGATCGGATGGGCGGATACGACGCAGTCGTCTCCACGCTTCCACCCCACGCAGCCGACGGGCTCCCCGAACGGCTGGGATTGAAGGCCCTGCGCGCGGGAACGCCGCTGTTGGATGTCGCCTACGACCCGTGGCCCAGCGCGCTGGGCTCCGCCTGGTCCGCCGCCGGTGGATCGGTGGTCGGGGGGCTGTCCATGTTGCTGCACCAGGCGGTGGAGCAGGTACGCCTGTTCACCGGCATCCGCGACGCCGATTGGCCCGAAGTCACAAATGTGATGTGTGACGCAGTAGGGCTGCCGCACCCGATCCACTGACCCCCGGACATGGCAGTATGGTCTTCATGTTGCGTTGGTTGACGGCGGGCGAATCACACGGCCCCGCACTCGTTGGAATCCTGGAGGGCCTGCCTGCCGGCGTGCCCCTGACCACTTCCGATGTCCAGGATGCGCTGGCACGGCGCCGTCTCGGATACGGCCGCGGTGCCCGCATGAAGTTCGAAAAGGACCAGGTCACCTTCCTGGGAGGCGTCCGCCACGGGCTGACCCAGGGCGGACCGGTGGCCATCGAGGTCGCCAACACCGAATGGCCCAAATGGGAAAAGGTCATGAACGCCGACCCCGTCGACGCCACCGAACTTGAATCTCTCGCCCGCAATGCGCCCCTGACACGGCCACGCCCGGGACACGCCGACTTCACCGGCATGCAGAAATACGGCTTCGACGACGCCCGCCCGGTCCTGGAGCGCGCCAGCGCCCGCGAAACCGCGGCCCGCGTCGCCCTCGGCACCGCAGCGGCACGATTCCTCGCCGGCCTGGGCATCGAACTGGTCAGCCACACGGTGGCCGTCGGCACCGTCTCGTCCCCCGAGGGCTCCGCGGTCCCGATCCCCTCCGACGTGGTCGCCCTGGATGCCGACCCGCTGCGCTGCTTTGACCGCGACACCTCCGACGCCATGGTCGCCGAGGTCGACGCCGCGCACAAGGACGGCGAGACCCTGGGCGGCATCGTGGAGGTCATCGCCTACAACCTGCCCTCCGGGCTGGGTTCCTACGTCCACTGGGACCGCCGCCTGGACGGCCGCCTGGCGGCCGCCCTCATGGGCATCCAGGCGATCAAGGGCGTCGAGGTCGGCGACGGCTTCCTGACGGCCTCCCGCCGCGGTTCGGCCGCCCACGACGAGATCGTGCGGGACGGCGACGGAACCATCCGCCGCACCTCCAACCGTGCCGGCGGCATCGAAGGCGGCATGAGCATCGGGGACCCCCTGCGCGTACGTGCCGCCATGAAGCCGATCGCCACCGTCCCGCGCGCCCTGCGCACCGTGGACGTGGCCACCGGCGAACCCACCACGGCCCACCACCAGCGTTCCGATGTCTGTGCGGTTCCGGCAGCCGGAGTCGTGGCCGAGGCGATGGTCGCCCTGGTCCTGGCCGAGGCGGTCACCGAGAAGTTCGGTGGCGATTCCCTCGCCGAGACGCGTCGGAACCTGGAGGCCTACCTGGCAGCCATTCCCGCGGAACTGGGCTCGGGCCGCCCCTGATGTCCGCAGGCATCTTCCTGATCGGCCCCATGGCCACCGGCAAGTCGGTGGTGGGGCGCGAACTGGCATCCCGGCTCGGTGTCGCCTTCATCGACACCGACGCCGAGGTCACCGCGGCCCACGGCAGCATCGCCGACATCTTCGCCGCGGGAGGCGAACCGGCCTTCCGCGCCCTGGAGTCGGCCGCCCTGGCCGAGGCATCCACCACCGGGGAACCGGCAGTCATCGCCACCGGGGGAGGGGCGGTGCTGGCCCCGGAGAACCGGGCCCTGCTGCGCGCGGGGTATACGGTCTATCTGGAAACCGACCTGGAAACCGTCACCGCACGCATCGCCGGTGCACCGGGACGCCCGCTGCTGGAGGGCAACCCGCTGGACCGCTGGGTCAAGATCTTCGCGGCCCGCGAAGCCCACTACCGCCACTGCGCGACACTGACCGTCGACGCACGCACCGGTACCGTGGCGGAACTGGCCGAGCACATCCTCGACGCCTACCGGCGTCGTGCATCAACCACTGGAGGCATCACCACATGAGCAGCGCTTCAACCCGAATCTCCGTCACGGGTTCGGCCCCCGAGCAGAACTACGACGTCGTGGTCGGCGGGGGACTGCTGGGCGAGTTGCCGGCGCTGCTCGGTGAACGCGTCCGCAAGGTCCTGATCATCCACCCGCGCGCCCTGCGGACCACCGGGGACACCGTCAAATCCGACCTGGAATCCGCGGGATTCACAGCCATGACCGCCGAGATCCCCGACGCCGAGGAAGGCAAGCACATCGAGGTCGCCTCGTTCTGCTGGAAGGTCCTGGGCCAGAACGACTTCACCCGTTCGGACGCCATCGTCGCCGTCGGCGGCGGCGCGGTCACCGACCTTGCAGGTTTCGTCGCCGCCACCTGGCTGCGCGGGGTCAAGGTCATCCACGTGCCCACCAGCCTGCTGGGCATGGTGGACGCCGCGGTCGGCGGCAAGACCGGCATCAACACAGCGGAGGGCAAGAACCTGGTCGGCGCCTTCCACCCGCCGGCCGGCGTGCTCGTTGACCTGGACGCCCTGGCGACGCTGCCCCCGAACGAACTGGTCACCGGCCTGGCCGAGGCCGTCAAATGCGGTTTCATCGCCGATCCGCGCATCCTCGAGATCATCGAAGCCGACCCACAGGCCGCCTCCACCGCCGGGACACCCGAACTGCGCGAGATCATCGAACGCTCCATCGCCGTGAAGGCGGCCGTCGTCTCCGCCGACCTGCGCGAGGCCGGGCAGCGCGAATTCCTGAACTACGGACACACCCTGGCCCATTCGATCGAACTGGCCGAGCGGTACCAGATGCGCCACGGCGCGGCGGTGTCCATCGGGCTGGTCTTCGCCGCCGAGCTGGCCCGGTCCATGGGCCGCATCAGCGACGAGCTGGCCGACAGGCACCGTGACATCCTGGCCTCGCTCGGCCTGCCGGTGACCTACCGCAAGGACCGTTGGGCCGCCCTGCTGGACGGGATGCGCCGGGACAAGAAGGCACGCGGTGACCTGTTGCGCTTCGTCGTCCTGGACGACCTGGCCAAGCCGGGCATGCTGGAGGTCCCGGACACCTCGCTGCTGTTCGCCGCCTACCAGGAGATCGCCGAATGAGTGCCGACATCGACTGGATCCCCACCGGCATCCCGGGACTGTCCATCCACCCCGGGACGCTGCTGGCCGAGGTCATGGACGAGGCAGCCGCCAGCGGCGCCTTCGACACGGCCAACCCCGTGGAACAGGTGATGATCGAGGTGGCACGGGGCAACGTCTCCGCCGCTGCCGAGCTGGTCACCGAGACCCGGCTGCTGGATCCGCAGAACTTCCCGATGCGGGTGGTCGACGCCGACGTGGTGCGGGCCAGTGGCGACCCGGAACGCGCCATCAAGCGCCTGCGCAACCTCATCGAGGAGTACAAGGACAGCGCCCACGAGGCGGTGCTGCAGCAGCAGCTCGGGGTCCTGTACTACACGGTGGGCGACTACCACGCTGCCGTGACGCGCTTCCGCACGGCCTTGGAACTGCGCATCGAAGCCGGGGACGAGCAGTTCCGGATCGAGATCTCCCGCCGGTCGCTGGCCGCCGCGCAGGCCAAGTCCGCGGCCGTACGTTAGAATGGCTATGGTTTTTTGACAATTGCGCCCTGGACCGCCGCACCGCTGGACATCCCGGTGTCGGGTCCGGACCGGGACTGAACAGAGAGAGTACCCATGGCTACGACCAACGACATCAAGAACGGCACGGTCCTGAAGATCGACGGCCAGCTGTGGACCATCACCGAGTTCCAGCACGTCAAGCCCGGCAAGGGCGGCGCCTTCGTGCGCACCAAGATGCGCAACGTGCTCTCCGGCAAGACGGTGGACAAGACCTTCAACGCCGGCCTCAAGATCGAGACCGCCACCGTGGACCGCCGCGACTACCAGTACCTGTACCAGGACGGCGCGGACTACGTGTTCATGAACACCTCCGACTTCGACCAGCTCACGGTCGAGGGCAAGGTCGTCGGCGACGCCGCCAACTTCCTGCTCGAATCCGACATGGTCACCATCGCCATGCACGAAGGCGCGGTCCTCTACGTCGAACTGCCCCCGTCGGTGACCCTGGAGATCACCTACACCGAGCCCGGCCTGCAGGGCGACCGCTCATCCGCCGGCACCAAGCCGGCCACCGTGGAGACCGGCTACGAGATCCAGGTCCCGCTGTTCCTCGAACAGGGCGTCAAGGTCAAGGTCGACACCCGCACCGGCGACTACCTGGGGCGTGTCAACTAGTGAGTGCCCGCACCAAGGCCCGTCGACGGGCGCTGGACGTCCTCTTCGAGGCCGAGCAGCGCGACGTCTCGCCCCTGGAGGCGATGCGCCTGCGCCGCGAAACCACCGACATCACCGTCAACGACTACACGCTGACGCTGATCGAGGGGGTCATGGCCCATGGGGAGCGGATCGACGAGATCCTGGGCACCTACGCCAAGGGCTGGACCCTGGACCGGATGCCGTCAGTGGACCGGACCATCCTGCGCCTGGGCACCTGGGAACTGCTCTACAACGACGACATTCCTGATGCCGTGGCCGTGGCCGAGGCAGTGGCCTCCGCCACGGTCCTGTCCACCGATGACTCACCGGAGTTCATCAACGGGCTCCTCGGACGCATCCAACAGCTCAAGCCGACACTGCTGGCCTGACCGGCAAGACACCACGTACGACACGGGGTGCCGTCCCCACGGGACGGCACCCCGTTCGTGTACCCGGGCACCGGCTGTCAGAGGCCCGGAGCCTGGGGGGTGCCGGTCAGCTCGGTGCGGTAACGCAGGATCAGCGCCAACAACCGCGCCTCGTCCCGCAGCGCTGCCTCGCGCCGGGTGCCGGCAACGATCCGGTTGCGGGTGGCAGCCAACCGCATCGCAGTGCGGGTGAAACCGCGCATCGGCACCCGCTGCCCGGTGGCGGCCGCCCAACCGGCGGCCTGCCTGCGCCCGGTGCGGGTGGAGAACATGGTGACTTCTTCGGGACTGAACCACCCGGCCTGCGCATAATCGGCCAGCCGGCGGTTGATGAGCCGGCGTTCGGCCCGCCGCAACAGCAGCACGGCCACGACAGCGCTGATGAACAGCGGGACCTGCAGCAACAGGTAGAACGTCCAGAAGTCCTGGAAGATCAGGCCCATCCCGCCGTTCCACAAGAAGTGCCCGACCATGGCCGGCAGCAGACCCAGCAGGAAGTAGACCGGCCACAGCCGACGGGCACCGCGCTGGGCCGCCAGCCCCAGGGCGAACCCCGTCCACGCGGTGAACATCACATGCGCAAACGGCGAGAAGAGGCCACGCAACACGAAGACCTGGATCATCGTGGACCCGGCGTCGGCGTAGGCATCGGAAAAATACAGGATGTTCTCGGTGAACGCGAACCCCGCTGCGATGGTCCCGCCATACACGATGCCGTCCACCGGCCCGTCGAAGTGCGAGCGGGCCACCGCGAAGATCAGCAGCACGCCGATGCCCTTCATCGTCTCCTCGACGACCGGGGCCTGCACGACGGCGCTGAACAGGTCGGGACCGGTCGCCGCAGCCAGTGCGGCAAACGCCTTGCCGAAGGCCTCACCGAAGATCAGGCTCCCCGCGATGGAGGCACCGGCACCCCAGGCAAAGGCACACCACAGCGCCAGGCGCGGCTCCGGATCCCACCGGTCCACCCAACGCAGCGCCACCAGGCACAGGCCCAACGGGACCAGGGCCAGCAACCCCACGACGAACAAGGTCCCGGTGCCCAACACGGTGCCCAGCCAGATGGCCACCCCGAGCAGCAGCAGGACACTGAGCACCGACACGATGACCAGCCCGGGGCTGTAGCGCCGCGGTGCCCTCGCCTTGGCCAGACGCGCGGCCAGTGACAGGTCAACGGCCGGTTCATCGCGGGGCCAGGCAGGGGTGAGCGGAGCGGTGGGATCCGCGCCGTTGCCCTGCGGATCCGCGGGTGGGTATGCGCTCATGGACCTCAGCGTAGTCCGGCCCGGCAACGGCGGCATCCACGGGCGGGCGTGGCGCCGATCACCGCCACCGCGTCACAGTGAAGTCGCAATGTCCCCGGTGGCCAGCGTGACTCGGGGACCGGCGTCGTCCTGTGCTAATTTGGAGCGGGCAGTCACCCTTTAAATTCCGTCCTGTGAGGCGGGGAAGGAGGCGGCATCATGGAAACATTCGGCGCCACCCAGGGATCCGGGCCCACCGGTCCCACCAGCGTTCGTACGGTACTTTCAGAAGCCGACATCTCGCGCGTGCTCACCCGCATCGCGCACGAAATCATCGAAGCCAACAAGGGCACCCGGGACCTGGTCCTGCTGGGGATCCCCTCCCGCGGCTTCCCCCTGGCGCAGCGGCTCGCCGAGCGCATCTCCCGGACCGAACCCGGCACCGACCCGGCGGCCATCACCGGTCAACTCGACATCACCATGTACCGGGACGACCTGCGCCATTCCACCACCCGCACCCCCTCGCCCACCCGCCTGCCGGCCGGCGGGATCGACGGCAAGGTCGTGGTCCTGGTCGACGACGTGCTCTACTCGGGGCGCACCATCCGCGCCGCCCTGGACGCCCTGTCCGATCTGGGCCGGCCCCGGATCGTGCGCCTGGCGGTGCTGGTGGACCGTGGCCACCGCGAACTGCCCATCCGCGCCGACCATGTGGGCAAGAACCTGCCCACCGCCGCCTCCGAGAAGGTCAGGGTCAGGCTCGGCGAAATCGACAGCGAAGACGGCGTGCCGGTCAACGACGTCGTGATCGTGGGGCAGCCATGAGGCACCTGCTCTCCACCGCGGACCTGGCCCGCGACGACGCGATCCGCATCCTGGACATCGCCGAGGACATGGCCGCCGTGGGCACCCGCGAGGTCAAGAAGCTCCCCGCCCTGCGCGGTCGCACCGTGGTGAACCTGTTCTTCGAGGACTCCACCCGGACCCGGATCTCCTTCGAGGCAGCCGCCAAGCGGCTCTCCGCCGACGTCATCAACTTCTCGGCCAAGGGCTCCTCGGTGTCCAAGGGCGAATCGCTGAAGGACACCGCCCAGACCCTGAAGGCGATCGGCGCCGACGGGGTGGTCATCCGGCACGGCTCCTCCGGGGCACCCGCCCGCCTGGCCGCCGCCGGCTGGATCGACGCGCCGGTGGTCAACGCCGGCGACGGCACCCACGAACACCCCACCCAGGCCCTGCTGGACGCGTTCACGCTGCGCAACCACTGGGCCGGCGTGCGCGGCGTCGACACCACCGGATCCGACCTGTCGGGCATGCGCGTGGCCATCGTGGGGGACATCCTGCACTCCCGGGTCGCCCGCTCCAACCTGTGGCTGCTGCGCACCCTGGGCGCCGAGGTGACCATGGTGGCCCCGCCGACCCTGCTGCCCATCGGTGCCAGCTCCTGGCCGTGCACGATCAGCTACGACCTGGACGCCACCCTGGCCGGGGGCATCGACGCCGTCATGATGCTCCGCGTCCAGGGCGAGCGCCAGCACGCCTCCTTCTTCCCCAGCGCCCGCGAATACTCGCGCCGCTGGGGCTTCGACGACGCCCGCCTGGCCGCCCTGGACAGCCAACCCGGACGCGAGACGGTCATCCTGCACCCCGGACCGATGAACCGGGGATTGGAGATCTCCTCCGCCGCCGCCGATTCGCCACGCTCGACCGTCCTGGAGCAGGTCTCCAACGGCGTCGCCGTGCGCATGGCCGTCCTGTACCTCCTGCTTTCCGCGGACCCCCAGCGTCCCGGCGCCCTCTGAGAATCGAGAACCACATGAGCACCACCTACCTGATCCGCGGTGCCGCCCTCGCCGGCGGGCCCGCCACCGACCTGCTGATCGGCGACGGGATGATTCTCGCCACCGGCCCCGGGGCCTCCACCCACGCCGACGCCGGGACCGCCGAGGCCATCGACGCCGCCGGGCTCATCGCCCTGCCCGGCCTGGTCGACCTGCACACCCACCTGCGTGAACCCGGCCGCGAGGATGCCGAAACCGTCGAGACCGGAACGCGGGCTGCGGCCCGCGGCGGCTTCACCGCGGTGCACGCCATGGCCAACTCCACCCCGGTCGCCGACACCGCCGGCGTGGTGGAACAGGTCCACAACCTGGGACAGCGCAGCGGCTGGGTCGACGTGCGCCCCGTCGGCGCGGTCACCGTGGGCCTGGCCGGAACCCAACTGTCCGAACTCGGGGCCATGGCCGACTCCAGGGCCCAGGTCCGGGTCTTCTCCGACGACGGGATGTGCGTCTGGGACCCAGTGCTGATGCGCCGCGCGCTGGAATACGTGAAGGCCTTCGACGGGGTCATCGCCCAGCACGCCCAGGAACCCCGGCTGACCGAGGGCGCCCAGATGAACGAGGGCGAGGTCTCCGCGGTCCTGGGGCTGGCCGGCTGGCCCGCCGTCGCCGAGGAATCGATCATCGCCCGCGACGTGCTGCTGGCCCAACACGTCGGGTCCCGGCTGCACGTCTGCCACGTCTCCACCGCCGGGTCGGTGGAGATCATCCGCTGGGCCAAGTCCCTGGGCATCAACGTCACCGCCGAGGTCACCCCGCACCACCTGCTGCTCACCGACGAGCTGGTGCGCAGCTACAACCCGGTCTACAAGGTCAACCCGCCGCTGCGCCGCGAGGCAGACGTCATGGCCTTGCGGGCCGGACTCGCCGACGGCACCATCGACGTCATCGGCACCGACCACGCGCCGCACCCGTCGGAGGCCAAGGACTGCGAATGGGCCCAGGCCGCCATGGGGATGACCGGGCTGGAAACCGCGCTCTCCGTCGTCCAGCACACCATGGTCGAGACGGGACTGATCGGCTGGAACGACGTCGCCCGGATCACCTCCACGACCCCCGCCGTCATCGGCAGGCTTCCCGACCAGGGACGCCCGCTGGCGGCCGGGGAACCGGCCAACCTCATCCTGGTGGACCCGGCGGCCCGCTGGACGGTCAAACCTGAGGAGATGGCCACCAAGGGACGCAACTCGCCCTTCGCCGGCATGGAATTGCCCGGCAGCGTGCGCGCCACCTTCTTCCACGGCCACCCCACGGTCCTGGACGGCGCCCTGAACACCCCCCGCCCCTACACCGGAGCCGCCTCGTGAACGAATACGTCCCCTACATCATCGGGATCATCGTCGTGGCTGCGGTGGCCATCGCGATGATGCGCGTCGGCTGGCGGCACCGCCAGGGACGCCAGTCCGACGTCGCGCCCCCGCCGGCGATCCCCGGCGACCTGTCGGCACCGGTGGCCGAGGCCACCGGCCAGTACGTCTCCACCACGACGGCGGGGGACTGGCTGGACCGGATCAGCGTCCACGGACTGGGCATGAAATCAAACGCCACCCTCACCGTCCATCCGCAGGGCGTGTTGTTCACCCGCACCGGTTCCCCCGACGTCTTCATCCCGGCCGCCGACCTGGAATCCGTGCGACGGGAGGCCGGCATGGCAGGAAAGTTCGTCGAGGCCGGAGGCCTGCTGGTGCTGGGCTGGCGTCTGGGCGAACACCACCTCGACACCGGGTTCCGACCCCGACGAGCCGAGGACATGGCCACCCTGGTGGCCGCCACCGAAGCATTGATCCCCGCCGGCACCACCGGCCCGGCCCACGACCACACAGCAGCGAAGAAGGACAACGAATGAGCCCGATGACGACCACCGAACCCGCAGTCCTGGTCCTGGAGGACGGACGCATGTTCCGCGGCCGCGCCTACGGCGCCGGCGGCACCGCACTGGGCGAAGCCGTGTTCGCGACCGGCATGACCGGATACCAGGAGACGATCACCGACCCCTCCTACGCCCGCCAGCTGGTGGTGCAGACAGCACCGCATATCGGCAACACCGGGGTGAACGAGGCCGACAACGAATCGCGTCGCATCTGGGTCGCCGGCTACATCGTCCGCGATGCCGCCCGCCGACCCTCGAACTGGCGTTCCGAGGGCACCCTGGACGATGAACTGGCCCGCCAGGGGGTCGTGGGCATCCAGGGCGTGGACACCCGCGCCATCACCCGCCACCTGCGCGAACGCGGTGCCATGAAGGCCGGGATCTTCTCCGGCGATGCCGCCCGCGCCAGCGACGCCGACCTGCTGGCGCAGGTCTGCGGCCAGGCGCCGATGGCCGGCGCCCGGCTGGCCGAAGAGGTCAGCGTCGACGCCGCCTACACCGTCGAGCCGGCCGACCACGGCTGGACCGGGGAACCGCGCTTCAGCATTGCAGCCATCGACCTGGGGCTGAAGGGCATGACCCCGGTGCGCTTCGCCGAACGCGGCGTCCGCGTCCACGTCCTGCCCGCCAGCTCGACCTTCGAGCAGATCACCGCGACCGGCGCGGACGGCGTCTTCCTCTCCAACGGGCCCGGGGACCCCGCCACCGCCGACGAGCAGGTGGCCACGCTGCGCCAGGTGCTGGACGCCAGGATCCCGTTCTTCGGCATCTGCTTCGGCAACCAGATCCTCGGCCGCGCGCTGGGCTTCGGCACCTACAAGCTGCCCTACGGCCACCGCGGCATCAACCAGCCGGTCATGGACCTGGGCACCGGCAAGGTGGAGATCACCAGCCAGAACCACGGCTTCGCCGTGGACGCACCCCGTGACGGCGCCCACGAGGCCCCCGAGTCCCGCTACGGCCGCGTGGAGGTCTCCCACATCTCGCTCAACGACCACGTCGTGGAGGGGCTGCGCTGCCTGGACCTGCCGGCCTTCTCGGTGCAATACCACCCCGAGGCCGCCGCCGGACCCCACGATTCGGCCTACCTCTTTGACCGCTTCATCGACCTGATGGCCGCCCACGGCGCCACCACCACGACCTCCCAGAAAGGGAACTAATGCCCAAGCGCGAAGACCTCAAGTCAGTCCTGGTCATCGGGTCGGGCCCGATCGTCATCGGCCAGGCCGCCGAGTTCGACTACTCCGGCACCCAGGCCCTGCGCGTGTTGCGCGAGGAGGGCCTGCGGGTCATCCTGGTCAACTCGAACCCGGCCACCATCATGACCGATCCGGAGTTCGCCGACGCGACCTACATCGAACCGATCACCCCCGAGGTGGTCGAGAAGATCATCGCCCAGGAGCGCCCGGACGCCATCCTGCCCACCCTCGGCGGACAGACCGCGCTGAACACCGCCATCGCCCTGGACAAGTCCGGTGCGCTGCAGCGCTACAACGTCGAGCTCATCGGCGCCAACATCGAGGCCATCGAGCTCGGTGAGGACCGCGAGAAGTTCAAGGGCGTCGTCGAACGCTGTGGTGCCGAGTCGGCGAAGTCGATCATCGTGCATTCCATGGACGAGGCGTTCGCCGCCGTCGAGCAGTTGAACTACCCCGTCGTCGTGCGCCCTTCCTTCACCATGGGCGGGCTGGGCTCGGGCATGGCCTACAACGCCGAGGACCTGCGCCGCATCGCCGGTGCCGGCATCCAGTACTCGCCGACCTCCGAGGTGCTGTTGGAGGAGTCCATCCTGGGGTGGAAGGAATACGAGCTGGAGATGATGCGCGACAAGAACGACAACGTCGTCGTCGTGTGCTCCATCGAGAACTTCGACCCGGTCGGCGTGCACACCGGCGACTCCATCACCGTCGCCCCGGCCATGACGCTGACCGACCGCGAGTACCAGAAGCTGCGCGACATCTCCATCGCCGTCATCCGCGAGGTCGGGGTGGACACCGGCGGCTGCAACATCCAGTTCGCGATCGAACCTGACACCGGACGCGTGGTCGTCATCGAGATGAACCCGCGCGTCTCGCGCTCCTCGGCACTGGCGTCCAAGGCCACCGGCTTCGCCATCGCCAAGATCGCCACCAAGCTCTCGCTGGGCTACACGCTGGACGAGATCCCCAACGACATCACCCGCAAGACCCCGGCCAGCTTCGAGCCCACGCTGGACTACGTCGTGGTGAAGGTCCCGCGGTTTGCCTTCGAGAAGTTCCCGGCGGCCGATCCGACCCTGACCACCACCATGAAGTCGGTCGGCGAGGCCATGGCGATCGGCCGCAACTTCACCGAGGCGCTGCAGAAGGCGCTGCGCTCACTTGAGCAGCGCGGTGCCCAGCTCACGTTCACCGCCCCCGACCCGGTGGACGTCCCGTCGCTGCTGGCGCGCAGCCGTGTCGGCTCCACCGGCCGGTTGGCCATGGTGCAGCAGGCGCTGCTGGGCGGGGCCACCATCGAGGAGGCGTACGAGGCCACGGGGATCGACCCCTGGTACCTGGACCAGCTGGTGCTCATCAACGAGATCGCCGAGCAGATCCGCGAGGCAGGGTCCCTGGGCGAGGACGTGCTGCGCCTGGCCAAGCGCCACGGCTTCTCCGACGAGCAGATCGGCGAGCTGACCCACACCCCCGAGGCCGTCGTGCGCGGGGTACGCCACGCGCTCGGGGTCCGCCCGGTCTACAAGACGGTCGACACCTGCGCCGCCGAGTTCGCCGCCTACACCCCGTACCACTACTCCTCCTACGACGAGGAGACCGAGGTCGGAGCCCACGCCAAGCCCTCGGTCATCATCCTGGGGTCCGGCCCCAACCGGATCGGGCAGGGCATCGAGTTCGACTACTCCTGCGTCCACGCCACCATGGCGTTGCGCGAGGCCGGCTACGAGACGGTCATGGTCAACTGCAACCCGGAAACCGTCTCCACCGACTACGACGTCTCCACCCGCCTGTACTTCGAGCCGCTCACGCTCGAGGACGTGCTGGAGGTCATCCACGCCGAACAGGAGACCGGGGGAGTGCTCGGCGTCTACGTCCAGCTCGGCGGGCAGACCCCGCTGAAGCTCGCGCAGGAGCTCGCCGACGCCGGCGTGCCGATCCTGGGCACCTCCCCGGAGGCGATCGACCTGGCCGAACACCGTGGCGCCTTCTCCCGGGTGCTGGAGGAAGGCGGGCTGATCTCCCCGAAGAACGGCACCGCCGTCTCCTTCGAGGACGCCAAGAAGATCGCCGACGAGATCGGCTACCCCGTGCTGGTCCGCCCCTCCTACGTGCTCGGTGGGCGCGGCATGGAGATCGTCTACGACGAGGCGAACCTGGAGCGCTACATCGCCCACGCCACCGAGATCACCGAGGACCACCCGGTGCTGGTGGACCGGTTCCTGGAGGACGCCATCGAGATCGACGTCGACGCCCTCTACGACGGCACCGACATCTACATCGGCGGCATCATGGAGCACATCGAGGAGGCCGGCATCCACTCGGGCGACTCCGCCTGCGTGCTGCCCCCGATCACCCTGGGCACCGACGTGCAGGCCCGGGTCGCCGAGGCCACGCTGGCCATCGCGAAGGGCGTGGGGGTGCGCGGACTGATCAACATCCAGTTCGCCCTGGCCTCCGACGTCCTCTACGTCATCGAGGCCAACCCGCGCGCCTCGCGGACCGTCCCGTTCGTCTCCAAGGCCACCGGCGTCCAGCTGGCCAAGGGGGCCGCACTGATCGGCACCGGGGTGTCCATCGCCGAACTGCGCGAGGTGCACCACCTGCTGCCCGCCACCGGCGACGGCTCCCAGCTGCCGGCGGACTGCCCCGTCTCCGTGAAGGAGGCGGTACTGCCCTTCGCCCGCTTCCGCACCCCGGAGGGCAAGGTCGTCGACTCGCTGCTCGGCCCGGAAATGCGCTCCACCGGCGAGGTGATGGGCATCGACAAGTACTTCGACACCGCCTTCGCCAAGAGCCAGGCCGCGTCGAACTCGCCGCTGCCCACCGGCGGACGGGTCTTCGTCTCGGTCGCCAACCGGGACAAGCGCTCCATCGTGCTGCCGGTCAAGCACCTGGCCGACCTCGGCTTCGAGATCGTCTCCACCGGCGGCACGGCCGAGGTCCTGCGCCGCAACGGCATCACCGCCACGGTGGTCCGCAAGGTCCGCGAGGGCGCCGAAGAGGGCGACCCGACGATCACCGACCTGATCACCGAGGGCAGGATCGACATGATCCTGAACACCCCCTCCGGCGGCGACGCGCGCGGGGACGGCTACGAGATCCGGGCCGCTGCCACCTCAGTGGGCACCCCGGTGATCACCACGGTCGCCGAATTCGGTGCGGCCATCCAGGCGATCCAGGCCATGCGCGAATACAAATGGTCGGTCACCAGCCTGCAGGATCACGCCGAACGCCTCAACGCCTCCCGCGCGGGGGCCTGAGCCGTGGCATCGGCAGCCGCACAGGCGGGGCACGACGGCGGCACCCGGGACCCGTTCGGCACCCGCCTGGCGCGGGCGATGGGGGAGCGGGGACCGCTGTGCGTGGGCATCGACCCGCATCCCGGACTGCTCGCCGACTGGTCGCTGCCGGACACCGCTGCGGGCGTGGAGCGCTTCGCGCTGACCATGGTGGAGGCCATGGCGGGGAACGTCGCGCTGGTCAAACCGCAGGTGGCGCTGTTCGAACGCCACGGTTCGGCGGGGATCGCCGCACTGGAGCGCACGCTGGCCGCCTGCGCCGACGCGTCGCTGCTCTCGTTGGCGGACGCCAAGCGCGGCGACATCGGCTCCACCATGGCCGCCTATGCCGACGCCTGGCTGGCCGACGGTTCACCGTTGGCCGCCGACGCGGTGACCCTGAGCCCCTACCTGGGCTTCGGTTCGCTGCGCCCGGCACTGGATCTGGCGGCACGGACGGGGCGCGGGGTCTTCGTCCTCGGGCTCACGTCCAATCCGGAAGGCGCCTCCGTCCAGCACGTCGGGGGAGCGGCCTCGGTGGCCCGTTCCATCGTGGAGGCCACCGCAGCCGAGAACGCCGGGGCAACCCCCTTCGGGTCAACGGGCCTGGTCATCGGCGCCACCGTGGGGCCGGCGCTGGGTGAGCTGGGCATCGACCTGGCCGCCAGCCATGCCCCGATCCTCGCCCCGGGGCTGGGCGCCCAGGGTGCCACGGGGGCCGACCTGCGGGCCGTCTTCGGGTCGGTGTGGAACCAGCTGGTCCCCACCTCCAGCCGGGACATCCTGCGCCACGGGCCCACGGTGGCTGCCCTGCGGGACGCCACGGCACGGGTCCAGGAGGACCTGCGTTCCTGAAGCCGGCGGGTGCCGGGCCATTGCGCCCGGTGCCCGGGTTCGCTAGGTTCGGATCACGTCGTCGAAGATGGCGTGTGGTGCCTAGTCACGACCGATTCCTAGCCGGCAGGGGATTACGCTATGGTTTTGAAGTCATTATCGGAGGAGGACCGCGCCAAGGCGCGGGCCAAGGCCCTGGTCTCGCGGACCCGCAGGGCCGAAGTCAAGAGCGACTTCGGCAGCGGGAAGCTCGGGATCGCCGACCTGCTCGAACTGGCCCGGACCGAGGAGGCCGTGGGGCGCCTGCGCGTTGCGGATCTGCTCGAGTCGGTACCCGGTGTCGGGACGGTCAGGGCCGCGGCGCTGATGGAACGCATCGGCATCTCGGCGAACCGCAGGCTGCGTGGCCTGGGTCGCAAACAGCAGGGCGCCCTGCTGGCACACTTCGCCGACACGCCGCCGCACGCAAAAAAGTAACAAAGGACACCATGCCGGCTTCCAGCCACCCGACAGTCACCGTTCTCGCGGGCCCCACCGCCGTGGGCAAGGGCACCATCTCGACCTACATCCGCGACCACTACCCGGAGGTCTGGTTGTCCGTTTCGGCGACCACGCGGGAACCGCGGCCGGGGGAGCAGGACGGCGTCCACTACTTCTTCGTCGGTCCCGACGCGTTCCAGGAACTGGTCGCCGGCGGTGACATGCTCGAATGGGCGGTGGTCCATGGGCGGAACAGCTACGGCACCATTCGCAGCAAGGTGCAGGAGGCGGTGGATGCCGGGCGCAGCGTGCTGCTGGAGATCGACCTGCAGGGCGCACGCCAGGTCAAGGAGTCGATGCCGGAGGCGAAATTCGTCTTCCTGGCGCCTCCCAGCTGGGATGAACTGGTGCGTCGGCTCATCGGCCGCGGCACCGAAACGGCCGAGGAACAGCAAAGACGACTCGATACCGCTAAACTGGAACTTGCTGCCGAAAAGGAATTCGACGTCACGATCGTGAATGACGACATCCGGCGTGCAGCCGACGAGCTGGTATCCCAGATGGGGCTGACACCGCACCAGCGGTAGGCAGGACCCGCCGGCACCGAGAAACACCACACAGAATTTGGAGGATTCGTGTCCACGAACCTTGAAGGCATCATCAACCCGCCGATCGACGAGCTGCTGACCACCACCGATTCGAAGTACGCCCTGGTCATCAACTCGGCCAAGCGTGCACGCCAGATCAACGCCTACTACTCGCAGCTGCACGAGGGCCTGTTCGAGTATGTCGGCCCGCTGGTCGACACCCAGCTGAACGAGAAGCCGCTGTCCATCGCCCTGCGCGAGATCAACGAGGGGCTCCTGCAGGTCAACCCGTCAGTCCCCGAGACCGCCGAGTAGCACCAGCGCCGTGACGGCCCAGCAGCGCATCGTCCTTGGAGTGGGCGGCGGGATCGCCGCCTACAAGGTCGCGGCGCTGCTGCGCTTGTTTAAGGAGTCGGGACGCCACGTTGACGTGGTGCCCACCGAGGCGTCCCTGCAGTTCGTCGGCCGGGCCACCTGGGAGGCCCTCTCGGGCCGCCCGGTGCACACCAGCGTGTTCGAGGCAGTGGAGGACGTCAACCACGTCCGGCTCGGCCAGGAAGCGGACCTGGTCCTCATCGCCCCGGCGACCGCTGACCTGTTGGCCCGTCTGGCGGCGGGCATGGCCAACGACCTGCTCACCAACACAGTGCTGGCCAGCCGCGCACCGGTCATGGTGGCCCCGGCCATGCACACCGAGATGTGGGAGAACCCGGCCACCACTGCCAACATCGCGACCCTGCGTTCCCGCGGCGTCACCGTCATCGACCCGGCGATCGGGCGGCTGACGGGCAAGGACTCCGGGCCGGGGCGCTTGCCGGAGGCCGCCGACTTGTTCGCCGCCGCCGAACGCCTGCTGGCGCAGCGGGCGCCCTCGGCCTCCCACGCCGTGGCCCCGGGCCCGTTGGCCGGACGGACAGTGGTGGTCTCGGCCGGCGGCACCCGCGAACCGCTGGACCCCGTGCGGTTCCTGGGCAACCGCTCCTCGGGCAAGCAGGGCACGGCCATCGCCCGCGCCGCCCTCGCCGCAGGGGCCCAGGTGAGACTGGTCGCAGCCCATCTGGAAACGGGGGTTCCGGACGGCGTCGAACTGCTCACCGCCTCCACCGCCCTGCAACTGCGCGATGCGGTGGACCAGGCCTGTGAGGGGGCCGACGCCGTCGTCATGGCGGCGGCCGTCGCCGACTTCCGCCCGGCGGACTATGCCGGCTCCAAGATCAAGAAAAAGGGCGACGACGGCGCCCCCACCCTCACGCTGCTCCGCAACCCCGACATCCTCGCCGGGTTGGTGGATCGGCGGCGCGCCGACCCCGGGAAGGGGCCGGCGGTGATCGCCGGATTCGCCGCCGAAACCGGGGACGACGAGGGATCGGTCATGGACCATGCCCGGGCCAAGCTCGCCCGCAAGGGATGCGACCTGCTGGTCGTCAACGAAGTGGGCGCCACCCTCGGGTTCGGTACCGAGGAGAACACGGTGACCATCCTCGCGGCCGACGGCTCCCCGGAAACCGAAGTTGCCGGGACCAAGGACGAGGTCGCCGAGGCCGTTGTCACGGCGCTGGCCGCCGCGCTGAACCGGTAGAGTGGACGGGTGACTTCCCAGAATCCCGCCCTGCGTCTGTTCAGCTCCGAATCGGTGACGGAGGGCCATCCCGACAAGATCTGCGACCAGATCAGTGATGCCATCCTCGACGCCATGCTCACCCAGGACCCGAACTCGCGGGTGGCCGTGGAAACCCTGACCACCACCGGACTGGTCCACGTGGCAGGGGAAGTCACCACTGCCGGATACGTCGAGATCCCGCAGCTGGTCCGCCAGACCATCCTGGACATCGGCTACGACTCCTCCGCCAATGGTTTCGACGGCGCCCGCTGCGGCGTGTCGGTGTCCATCGGCCAGCAGTCCCAGGAGATCGCCGACGGCGTCTTCAACTCCTGGGAGATGCGCGAAGGCTCCGGCGCCGATCCGCGTGACGCCCAGGGTGCCGGGGACCAGGGGATCATGTTCGGCTATGCCTCGGACGAGACCCCCGTGCTGATGCCCACCCCGATCTGGCTGGCCCAGCGCCTGTCCGAAAAGCTCACGCAGGTGCGCAAGGATGGCTCGCAGCCGTTGCTGCGCCCCGACGGCAAGACCCAGGTCACCATCGGCTACGACGGCAACACCCCCGTTTCCGTGGAGACGATCGTCGTCTCCGCCCAGCACGCCCGCGAACTGGACCTGGACCAGTTGCGCCACGACCTGGACGACCTGGTCGTCCAGCCCGTGCTCGCCGGCACCGAACTGGACACCTCGAACACCCGGATCATCCTGAACCCCTCCGGCCCGTTCATCATCGGCGGCCCGGTCGGCGACGCCGGGCTGACCGGACGCAAGATCATCGTGGACACCTATGGCGGATTCGCCCGCCACGGCGGCGGAGCGTTCTCCGGCAAGGATCCCTCCAAGGTCGACCGCTCGGCGGCCTACGCCATGCGCTGGATCGCGAAGAACGTCGTCGCTGCCGGGTTGGCCCGACGCGCCGAGATCCAGGTGGCCTACGCGATCGGCGTCGCCCGCCCCGTGGGGCTCTACGTGGAGACGTTCGGCACCGAGACGGTGGACCCGGCACGGATTGCCACCGCCATCGATGAGGTCTTCGACCTGCGCCCGCTGGGCATCATCGAGGACCTGGACCTCAAGCGCCCGATCTACCAGCGCACGGCGGCCCACGGCCACTTCGGCCGCGAGGAACCCGGGTTCACCTGGGAGCAGACCAATCGCGTGGACGCATTGCGCAGCTACTTCAACCTCTAAGGGGGGTCCGGTGAACCGGTCAGCGGACGAACCCGGGCAGCCCACGCTGCTGCAGGGTTTCGACCTCCGCGGGCCGCTGCCCGGCGGGATCACCGCCGCCGCAACCCTGCCGGTGGCCCGCGTCCTGCTCGAGACCCAGGTACCGCACCTGGACCGGCTCTACGACTACCTGGTGCCCGTGGAACTCGATGAGGCAGCGGTGCCGGGCGTGCGGATCCGGGCCCGTTTCGGCGGGCAGGAACTGGGCGGGTACCTCGTCGAGCGCCTGGCCGAAACCGACCCCGGCGTCAAACTGCAGCCGCTGGGCAAGGTCGTCTCGCCCGAGGTCGTGCTGGGCCCCGGCGTGCTGGCCCTCTGCCAGGCCGTCGCCGCCCGCTATGCGGGCACCGTCCCGGATGTCATCCGCTCGGCCATCCCGCCGCGCATGGCCCGGGTGGAAACCGAGGCGGAGCCACCAACTCCCTGCGGGACCGCACCTGCCGCCGGGACCGACGCCGAACCGCCGTCGTGCCTGCCCGCCTACGACGGCGGCGGGGACTTCCTGCGCCAGCTCGCCACCGGTTCCTCACCCCGGGCCGTGCTCACGGTGATCCCGAACCAGCCAGGTGGCTGGCCGGGCCTCATCGTCGAGGCCGTCAGGGCGTGCCTGGACTCCGGGCGCGGTGCCCTGGTGGTCGTGCCCGACGCCCGCGACCTGGAACGTGCCGCGTCGGCATTGACCGACGCGTTGGGGGAGGAACAGGTGGCCCGGCTCAGTGCCGAGGACGGGGCCACACCGCGCTACCGGGCGTTCCTGAAGGTCTCCCGCGGACGGGCCCGGGTGGCCGTCGGCACCCGCTCGGCCGCCTATGCCCCGGTCCGGGACCTCGGCCTGCTGGTCCTGTGGGAGGACCACGACTCCAGCCACGCCGAGCCCCGCGCCCCCTACCAGCATTCCCGTGAGGTGCTGCTGCTCAGGGCCCAACTCACCCATTGCGCGCTGCTGGTGGCCTCCACCTCCCGTAGCGCCGAGGCCCAGCGCCTGGTGCTCACCGGCTGGGCCCCCGAGCTCACGGCCCCCCGTCAGCTGCTCAGGGCCCAGGCCCCCCGCGTGACGGCCAGTTCCGACTCCTTCGAACAGGAACGCGACCCCCTCCTGCACGCAGCACGACTGCCACGCATCGCCTGGGCCGCCGCATCCCGGGCCCTGGAGCAGGGCCCGGTCCTGGTCCAGGTGGCGCGCACTGGTTTTTTGCCGGCCGTGCGCTGTGAACGCTGCCGGGAACCGGCCCGGTGCACCGAGTGTTCGGGCCCCTTGGCGCTCGAGGCCGCCGGTGGCACCCCTGGATGCCGGTGGTGTGGCCGGCAGGCACCCGGGTGGACCTGCCAGATGTGCGGTGGGCACCGGCTGCGCGCCGCGGCCATCGGGGCTGACCGCACCGCCGAGGAACTCGGCCGGGCCTTCCCCCAGGTCCCGGTCATCAGCGCCACCGGCGACCACCCTCGGCGCAGCGTGCCCTCCTCCCCATCGCTCGTGGTGGCCACTCCGGGGGCGGAGCCGGTGGCGGAGGGCGGTTATGCCGCCGTGTTGCTGCTGGACGGGGACCGGATGCTGGCCCGCGACGAGTTGCGCACGGGAGAGGAGGTCCTGCACCGCTGGATGGCCGCCGCCTCACTGGCCAGGCCGTCCCGCGAGGGCGGGGTGGTGGTCGTCGCGGCGGGGGATTCGGACCCGGTCAAGGCGCTGGTCCGCTTCGACGCTGCGGGATTCGCCGAACGCGAGCTGGGATTGCGCCGCGACCTCGGCCTGCCACCGGCGGTGCGCATCGCTGCGCTGTCGGGCCCTGCTGCGGCCGCCGATGCATTCGCTGGTGCCCTGGAACTGGACGACACGGTCCGGCTGACCGGTCCCGTGATCGAGGAGGAGGGTGTGCACCGCTGGCTGTTGTTCTTCCCGTACGGCCACGGTGCGGCGGTGACCGGTGAGCTGCGGCGGGTCAAGGCCCGCTCCTCGGCGAGCCGGGATCCGGTGGTCAACGTCCGGGTGGATGCCCCCGGACTCCTCTAGGAGTTTTGTCCACTAGTGGACAAGAAGTCCAGAATGAGGCGGGCTGCGGTGGCCGGACGCTCATAGTGGATCAGGTGTCCCACTCCGGCGATGACCTCCAGGCGGGCGTGGGGGAATTGTGCCGCCAGGGAGTACTGTCCGGGAACCGACCCCAGATCGTCGAGCTCGCCGACAATGAGCAGCGTGGGCATCCGGATCTGGGCGGCGAAGTCCCGGACCGTGTCGCGGATCGAGGAGGCGAAGGCCTCCTGCAGACTCTCTCGAGTGGCGAACCGGCTGAAGTAGCGCCGGTGCTGGTCCACCACGTACGCCCGGGTCGCCGGGTCGGACGAGGTGCCCATCAGCGCGGACATGGCATCGACCACCAGACGGCTGCGCAGCACCGCCAGGCCCCAGCGTTCCGGAAGCATCCGCCCGGCCGCGTAGTAACCGGCGGCCAGCCGCGAAAAGAGCGCCTGCCCGCCCTCCAACGCCGGTTCGCAAATCGGGTTCACCAGCACCAGCCGCGCGAAGGCCCCGGGATGCTCCGCGGCCGCCCGGGAGGCCACGATGGAACCGAAGGAGTGCCCCAACAGGATCGTTGAGGCGGGCAGGCCCAGGTCCGAACGCAGCGTGTCGATGACCGTGGCGTAGGCGGCGGCGTCATGAGGTGAGGTGGTGAAGGCTGTTGAATCGCCAAAGCCCGGCAGATCCGGCACCACCAGGGTGTATCCGGGAAGATGGCGCACCAGCAGATCAAGCCCATGGTGGTCTCCGCGGAATCCATGGATCGCCAGGATGATTCCCCGGGATGGACCCTGGGCCGGAAAGGTCCGCACCACCAGATCCGATCCGCGATGGCTGTGGTGGGTTCTCAACGGCGTGCGGGGGGCGGGGGCTGCACTCATGCAGCGAGCCTATCGGGTCCGTCCCCCCGGTTCAGCGCAGCAGCCGCCAGGCGGTGCCCTCGTCGACGACCAGATCGGTCATCAGCCGTCCCTCCAGGGCACCACGCAGTGCGGGGAGCTTGCCCCGCCCGGCCACGACGGCCAGTCGTTGCGGGATCCGCCGCAGCTCATCGAGCCGCGGCCCGGTCGCCCGTTCGTTCATCGCAATGCCCTCGTCGCTTCCGTCGCTGCGGTAGAAGACGGTGGCCACGTCCCCGACCACACCCTGCTCGCGCAGCGCCCGGGCTTCCTGGGTGCTGACGTAGCCGCCACGGTAGATCTGGCTGGGGACCGCCGAGTCGATGGACCCCAGGCCGAAGACCGCCAGGCGGATGTCCCGATGGGTGTGCAGCACCCGGATGACCGAGCGTTCCCTCCACATCATCGCGCGGGTCTCGGCGCGGTCGAAGAACGCCGGCACCGGGAACTGCTCCACCCGTGCGGTAAAGGCCGTGCCGAACCGGAAGAGGATGTCGCTGGCGTAGGAGATTCCGGTGGTCTGCGGATTGGCCGCCCCGTTGAGCTGGACGAAGACCGTGTCATGGGTCGGCTTGTGCACCAGGTGCTTGCTGAGGGCACTGAGCGTCGAGCCCCAGGCCAGCCCGACGGTCATGCCGGAGGAGATCAGCGGCTGGACCACGTGGGCCGCATGGGCGGCCACCCGCTCGAGCACCTCGGACTCGCTGAGGGAGCCATCGGTGGGCACCACCTGGGCCCTGACCCCGAAACGTGCCTCGAGGTCGCGCACCAGCGACGTCGCCCGGCCCCGGGGCGGGTTCAACTCGATCTTCACCAACCCGGTGCGCTTGGCCAGGGAGAGCAACCGCGAGACCGTCGAACGCGATACCCCCAAGTCACGGGCGATCGCCTCCATGGTCAGATCCTGGACGTAGTAGAGCTGGGCGGCGCGCAGGGCATCACGTTCCCTGCGGTCCGCGGTGTGGCGTGCACCCTGCACGATCGGTTCACCGAACCGCACGCCCGCCTCGGTGAGATGGCCGTCACGACCCATGGATTCCCCGCCTTCTGCACATATGTGCATTTCGATTGACTGTAACGTTCCGCCGTTACCAGACTACTGGGCGGCGGCCCGATACCGGATTGCCAGCACCATCTCGCAGCAAAGGAACGTAGAGCGTGTCCACCACCCCAGCAGCCCGTCCGGCGGTCTCGGATCTCCGAAACCGCCCCCGCGCCCAGGTCCTCATCGTCGGCGGCGGCATCAACGGCGTCGCGACCTTCCGCTATCTCGCCCTGCAGGGCATCGACGTCGCCCTGGTCGAACGCGGCGACTACTGCCAGGGGGCCTCCGGGGCCTCCTCGCACATGATCCACGGCGGCATCCGCTACCTGGAGAACGGCGAATTCCGCCTGGTCCGCGAATCGGTCCGGGAACGCAACACCCTGTTGGCCATCGCCCCGCACTACGTCAAGCCGCTACGCACCACCATCCCCATCTTCTCCACCTTCTCCGGGATCCTCAGCGCTCCGGCCCGCTTCCTGACCCACCGCAACGCAAAACCCCAGGAACGCGGTGCACTGCTCATCAAGGCGGGCCTGATGATGTACGACGCATTCGCCGGCTCCGGCCGTCTCACCGAGCGCCACCGCTTCCACCGCCGGCGCGGCGCCCTGGCCGACCTGCCCGCGCTGCGCCCCGACGTGAAATACGCGGCCACCTACTTCGATGCCTCCGTGCACAACCCCGAACGCCTGACCCTGGACGTGCTGCACGACGGCCTGGCCGCCAACCCCGACTCCCGCGCCTCCAACTACCTCTCCCTCGTCTCCGAGCACGACGGCGTTGCCCGGCTGCGCGATGAGCTCACCGGGGACGAATTCGACTTCACCGCCCCGGTCATCGTCAACGCCACCGGAGCCTGGGTCGACCTGACCAACCATGCCCTCGGCGGGGGAAGCCGGTTCATGGGCGGGACGAAGGGATCGCACATCGTGTTGGACAGCCCCGAACTGCTCGCCGCCTGCGGCGGACGGGAGATCTTCTTCGAGCACAGCGACGGGCGCATCGTGCTGATCTACCCCATGGGGGACCGCGTCCTGGTCGGCACCACCGACCTCGAGGCCGACATCAGCCAGCCCGCACGCTGCACCCCCGAGGAGGTCGACTACTTCTTCGAACTGGTCAACCACGTCTTCCCCGACGTCGCCGTCTCCCGGGAGCAGATCGTCTACCGTTTCTCCGGAGTACGCCCGCTGCCCCGCCACGACGACACCCAGCCCGGCTTCGTCTCCCGCGACTACCGCATCGAACGCCGCTCCGGTGCGCGCGGCACCACGGTGCTCAGCCTCGTCGGCGGCAAATGGACCACCTTCCGCGCCCTCGCCGAGCACCTCGGCGCCGAGGTCCTGGACGTGCTGGGCCGCCCGGCCGGACCCGATACCCGGGCGTTGCCGATCGGTGGGGGACGAGACTACCCGCGCAATGCCGTCGAGCGGGAACGGTGGATCTCGGCGCGCACCGCCCGGGCACCGCGCGACCGCGTGGCAGTCCTGCTCGAACGGTACGGAACCCGCACCGACGAGGTGCTCGACGCCTGTGGTCCCGACGATGCCCCGTTGCGTCACTGCCCGGAACTCAGCGTCCACGAACTCGTTCACATGGCACGCGAAGAGCAGGTCGGGCGACTGGTGGACGTGTTCATCCGCCGCACCTCGCTGGCGTTCCGCGGGCTGGTCACCACCGGGCTCATCGACGAATGCGCCGGCGTGCTGGCCCCCGTCCTGGGCTGGGATGCCGAACGCATGGCAGCCGAACGGGCCGACGCCATCCGCGTCCTGGTCGAAGAGCACGGGGTCCAGTTCGCCCCGGCGGCAACCTAACCGCCCACCGGCCGGTCCGTGCCACCGCGCACTGACCGGCCCCCACGATTTCCCCCCGGCGCCAGTCGGGAGACGGAAGCAGCGGGCGCATCACCCGATGCCCTGACCACGTCACACAACACGAGGAGTCAACGATGTCTCTGCATGTCTTCAGCGCCGAACTACTCGGCACCATGATGTTGCTGTTGCTCGGAGGGGGAGTCGTGGCCAACGTCTCCCTGGCCGGCTCGAAGGGAAGGGGCGGCGGCACCCTGATGGTGAACTTCGGGTGGGGGCTCGGCGTCTTTGCCGGGGTGTTCGTCGCCGCCGCCTCGGGAGCCCACCTTAATCCCGCAGTGACCATCGGGCTGCTGGTGAACCCGGACGTCGCCGAATACGCCCCGGGCGTCGACAAGACGTTCATCTCCACGCTGCTCTATTTCGCGGCGCAGCTGATCGGGGCCTTCCTCGGCGCCGTCCTGTGCTGGGTGTCCTACCGACAGCACTTCGACGAGGAACCGGATCCCGCCACCAAGCTCGGCGTCTTCTCCACCGGTCCGGCGCTGAAGGGCAAGTTCTGGAACCTGATGACGGAAATCATCGCAACCTTCGTGCTGGTCTTCGTCATCGCGGGCCTGGGCAAGACACCGCACCAGCTCGGCCCCCTGGCCGTCGGCCTGCTCGTGGTGGCCATTGGCGCCTCGCTGGGCGGGCCCACCGGGTACGCCATCAACCCCACCCGCGACCTGGGCCCGCGCCTGGCCCACGCCATCCTGCCGATCAAGGGCAAGGGCGGCAGTGACTGGGGCTACGCCTGGGTGCCCATCGTCGGACCGCTGATCGGCGGGGCCGTCGGCGGCGTTGCCGGCGCAGCCCTCTTCTAGAGCCGCCGCACCTACCCGGCCCCAACGGCCAGACTCCATGTCCTAGACTCGCAGCAGCGGAATCCTGTGGTGCGCGTCACGGCAGCAGCCACCCCCACACCGGAACCCCGAAGGGAAATCCCATGAGCAAGTACATCATCGCCATCGACCAGGGCACCACGAGTTCACGTGCCATCATCTTCGACCACGACGGATCGATCGTCTCCGTCGGCCAAAAGGAACACGAGCAGATCTTCCCGAAGGCCGGCTGGGTCGAGCACGATGCCACGGAAATCTGGACCAACGTCCGCGAGGTCGTCGGCAGCGCCCTGTCCAAGGCCAACCTCACCCGGCACGACATTGCGGCGGTGGGGATCACCAACCAGCGTGAGACCACCGTCGTCTGGGACAAGAACACCGGCAAGCCCGTCTACAACGCCATCGTCTGGCAGGACACCCGGACCCAGAACATCGTCGACCAGCTCGCCGCCGACGGCGGCGGCGACCGCTACAAGGACCGTGTCGGGTTGCCACTGGCCCCGTACTTCTCGGGCACGAAGGTCAAGTGGATCCTGGACAACGTCGAAGGGGTCCGCGAGCGGGCCGAAGCCGGCGACCTGCTGTTCGGCAACACAGATACCTGGGTGACGTGGAATCTCACCGGAGGCACCGACGGCGGCATCCACATCACCGACGTCACCAATGCCTCACGCACCCTGTTCATGGACCTGGAAAAACTGACGTGGGACGAGGACATCCTGGCGGACTTCGGTGTCCCGGTGTCGATGATGCCGGCCATCAAGTCCTCCTCCGAGGTCTACGGGACAGTGCACACCAACCAGCTGCTGCGTGAAGTCCCCGTCGCCGGGATCCTCGGGGACCAGCAGGCAGCCACCTTCGGCCAGGCCGCCTTCGCCGCAGGCGAGGCCAAGAACACCTACGGCACCGGCTGCTTCCTGATCTTCAACACAGGCGAGGAGATCGTGAAGTCCTCCAACGGCCTGCTGACCACGCTCGCCTACCAGATCGGCGACGAGAAGCCGGTGTACGCCCTCGAGGGCTCCATCGCCGTCGCCGGTTCCCTGGTGCAGTGGTTGCGCGACAACATCGGCATGATCTCCTCGGCTGCCGAGGTCGAGGAGCTGGCCTCCCAGGCGGAGGACAACGGGGGCGTCTACATCGTCCCGGCCTTTTCCGGCCTGTTCGCCCCCTACTGGCGTCCGGACGCCCGGGGCGCGATCGTGGGCCTGACGCGTTTTGCCAATCGGTCCCACATCGCCCGCGCGGCCATGGAGGCCACCGCCTTCCAGACCCGTGAGGTCCTCGACGCCGTGAACGCCGACGCCGAGGTGCCGTTGACCGAGCTGCGGGTCGACGGGGGCATGGTCGCCAACGAGAGCCTGATGCAGTTCCAGGCCGACCTGCTCGGGGTCCCGGTCGTCCGCCCGCAGGTCACCGAGACCACTGCACTGGGTGCCGCCTATGCCGCGGGCCTGGCCGTGGGCTTTTGGAAGGACCGCGATGAACTGCGGGCCAAGTGGGCCGAGGACACCCGCTGGGAGCCGTCCATGGAACAGGAGGAGCGTGAACGCCAGATGCGCCTGTGGAAGAAGGCAGTGACCAAGACGTTCGACTGGGTCGACGAGGACGTGCAGTAGCACCACCCCGACACCACGGTGGGGCCCGGTGCCCTGCGGCGCCCGCGCCCCACCGTGCTGTAGACTGGCCGCATGTCAGCAGTCCTACGTCTTTCCTAGCCGGGATCACCACCCCGGCTGCCCCTTGCATGCCAAGGGGCTTTTTCGTGTTCGGCTTCCCCCGCCTCATCGAGGGCAGTGGCGGCCGGGACTGCACGACCCACACATTCTGCACAACCAGAAGGCGAACACATCGTGAGCACAGAGGCAACCGGAACCGCGGACACCGGCACCAGCTACAGCTTCAGGGACCTTGAAGCCCGGTGGCAGCCCGTGTGGGAGGAACTGGGCGTCTTCACCCCCCGGGACGACGGCTCCGCCGAACGCCGGTATGTCCTGGACATGTTCCCCTACCCCTCCGGGGACCTGCACATGGGCCACGCCGAGGCATTCGCCATGGGCGACGTCGTCGCCCGGTATTGGCGCCAGCTCGGCTACGACGTGTTGCACCCGATCGGCTGGGACTCCTTCGGGCTGCCGGCGGAGAACGCTGCCATCAAGCGCAACGCCCACCCCGCCGAGTGGACCTACGCCAACATCGACACCCAGGCCGCATCGTTCAAGCGCTATGCCATCAGCGCCGACTGGTCGCGCCGCATCCACACCTCCGACCCGGAGTACTACCGCTGGACGCAGTGGCTCTTCAAGCGGTTCCACGAGAAGGGCCTGGCCTACCGCAAGGACCACCCCGTGAACTGGTGCCCGAAGGACCAGACAGTGCTGGCCAACGAACAGGTCGTCAACGGGACCTGTGAGCGCTGCGGCACGGCGGTGACCAAGAAGTCGCTGAACCAGTGGTACTTCAAGATCACCGACTACGCCGACCGCCTGCTCGATGACATGGATGCCCTGAAGGGCCACTGGCCCGAGCGGGTGCTGGCCATGCAGCGCAACTGGATCGGCCGTTCCGAGGGCGCCCACGTCGACTTCGCCATCGAAGCGCTCCAGGACTCCGGTGACGAGCACAAGGTCACCGTCTTCACCACCCGCCCCGACACCCTGCACGGTGCCACGTTCTTCGTCGTCGCCGCCGACGCGGCCCTCGCAGATGAGATCGTCGCCCCGGAACACCGCGAGGCCCTGGCCGCCTACCAGGAACAGGTGAAGGCCCTCTCGGAAATCGAACGGCAATCCACCGAACGCACCAAGACCGGTGTCTTCCTCGGCAGGTACGCCATCAACCCGCTGACCGGGGCCCGGCTTCCGGTCTGGGCCGCGGACTACGTGCTGGCCGACTACGGCACCGGAGCCATCATGGCAGTGCCCGCACATGACCAGCGCGACCTCGACTTCGCACGCACCTTCGACCTGCCGATCCGGGTCGTCCTCGAAACCGGGGAAGAGGATCCGGCCGTCAGCGGCGTCGCCGCCACGGGGGAGGGAACCCTCGTCAATTCCGGCGAACTCGACGGACTGGACAAGTCGGCAGCCATCACCCGCGCCGTGCAGATCGTCGAGGCCGCCGGCACCGGCCGCCACACGGTGAACTACCGGCTGCGCGACTGGCTGCTGTCCCGCCAACGCTTCTGGGGCACCCCCATCCCGATCATCCACTGCCCGGAGTGCGGTGAGGTCCCGGTCCCCGACGACCAGCTGCCCGTGCGCCTGCCGGACAACCTGCGCGGGGAGGCCCTGGCGCCGAAGGGAACCTCACCGCTGGCCGCCGCCACTGATTGGGTCAACGTCTCCTGCCCGTCCTGCGGTGCACCCGCCCTGCGCGACACCGACACCATGGACACGTTCGTGGACTCCTCGTGGTACTTCCTGCGCTTCGTCTCCCCGCACTACACCGAGGGGCCCTTCGACCCCGAGGCCGCACGCAACTGGATGCCGGTCGGGCAATACGTCGGCGGTGTGGAGCATGCGATCCTGCACCTGCTCTACGCCCGCTTCTTCACCAAGGTCATCCACGACCTCGGCCTGATCAGCGCCTCCGAACCCTTCTCGGCCCTGCTGAACCAGGGACAGGTCCTCAACGGCGGCAAGGCGATGAGCAAGTCGCTGGGCAACGGCGTGGACCTCGGCGAGCAGCTGGACCGCTTCGGCGTCGACGCCGTCCGCCTCACCATGGTCTTCGCCTCCCCGCCCGAGGACGACGTCGACTGGGCGGATGTCTCGCCGGCTGCCGCCGGCAAGTTCCTCGCCCGGGCCTGGCGTGTGGCCCAGGACGTGTCCAGTCCGGCCGGCGGCGACCCGGAAACCGGTGACCGGGCGCTGCGCACCATCACCCACCGGACGGTGGCCGAAGCCGCCGAACTGCTCGATTCCAGCAAGTTCAACGTCGTCGTCGCCAAGCTCATGGAACTGGTCAACGCGACCCGCAAGGCCATCGACAGCGGCGCCGGTCCGGCGGACCCCGCCGTCCGCGAGGCCGCCGAAGCGGTGGCCGTCATCCTGAGCCTCTTCGCGCCCTACACCGCGGAGGGAATGTGGGAGCAGCTCGGACACGAGCCCTCGGTTGCCAACGCCGGATGGCCCGTGGTGGATCCCGCACTGCTCGTGGAGGATACCGTCGTGGCGATCGTCCAGGTCAAGGGCAAGGTCCGCGACCGGCTCACCGTGCCCGCCGACATCAGCGAGGCCGACCTGCGTGAACTCGCGCTGGCCTCGGAGCCGGTCCAGCGGGCCCTGGAAGGCCGCGAGCTGCGCACCGTGATCGTCAGGGCCCCGAAGCTCGTGAATCTCGTCCCGGCCTCCTAGGGTAGGGACATGGTTCCAGCCCAGCGCCGCGCAGATCCCCCCGGGCAGCGCACCGAACGGCATCCCGGGTTCCTGGACCGGTTCCTCCCGCGCGAGCGGCGTCAGCGCGGACGCCCGGCCGGCCCGCGGATCGCCGTCGTCACCGATACCGCGGCGGCGATCCCGCACAGCTGGGTCGAGGCCCACGCCGACCGGTTGCGCGTCCTGCCCATGCCGGTGATGATCGACGGGCAGATCTACACCGAGGGACTGGACGACGTCGAAACCGCGTTGGCACTCGCATTGGCCACCGGCGCCACCGTCCAGACCTCGCGTCCGGCTCCCGGCGTGTTCCAACGCGCCTATGAGTCGCTCGCCGCGGCCGGCTACGAACACATCGTTTCGCTGCACCTGTCCAAGGAGCTCTCCGGCACGGTGGACGCCGCACGGTGGGCAGCCGGAGAGGTCGGGATTCCCGTGGTGGTCATCGACAGCCGGACCGTGGGCCTGGCCCAGGGCCTGGCCGTGATGGACGCGGTGCTCGCAGCCGAAGAGGGACTGCCATTGGCCGCCGTGGAGGCCGCTGCCCGCCGGGCCGGGGACTATCCCATCTGCTTCGTCGTACCCAGCCTCGAGCAGCTGCGCAAGGGCGGGCGCATCGGCGCCGCGGCCAGCATGTTCGGCACCCTGCTCTCCGTCAAACCTCTCCTGGCGATCCAGGAAGGCCGGATCGCGGTGCGGGAGAAGGTCAGGACCATGCCGCGGGCGATGGCCCGGTTGGTGGAGATCTCCCGGGCTGCCGCCGACGCTGCACCGGCCGGTGCCCGTGTGGCCGTGCACTACTTCGGCAATCCGGACCAGGCCCAGGAGCTGCGGGCCGAACTGGAAAGTTCGAGCCGCGGCGACGTCCTGTGCGAACCGCTTCCTTCCGTCCTGGCGGCCCATGCCGGCGCCGGGGTGCTGGCCGTGGTCATCGCCCCCCTCGCCGACCCCACGCCGACTCCACTACCCGGTGACAGCGCAGGGGATGCCGACGCCGAGCCGGAGCAGGCGACGGGATCAGCCGACGAGCCGGAGACCGCCGACTAGACGCGGCTCATCGCCTGCCCTCCTGTCAGCCGGGCCGCTGGTTGCCCGGCCGGCATGGCAGTGGTCGGCGACGGGTCCTCCACAGCCGGCGTGGCGCACGGCCTGTCCACAGGCCTGACCCACGCCGACGGGTTCACCATCGCGGCTTCCTAGGCTGCCTACATGGTCCGACACCGTTGGGAACTGCGCACCGACCCGACGCCGGGCCGCGCGGGCGGGGTGCGATTCCGCTTCCGGATGGGCCGCGGCGCCATCATGTGCCTTCTCTTCACGGCAGTCATCTGGATCGCTGCAAGCCTGCTGTTCCATCCACCCGAAGGCGCGGGGGAGCGGCTGGGTGCCGTGCAGATGGATCCCAGCGCCGCCACCGGAACGACGACGGCGCAGCCTTCCCCTGCGGCCACGCAGGGCACCGGATCGGCCCAGGCATCGGCTCCCGCGCCCGGAACCGCTGCGGGGCAGACCCCAGCTGAGATCGTCGTCCACGTCGCCGGAGCCGTGAAGCGGCCAGGCGTCTACCATTTTGCGTCCGGTCAACGCGCTGGAGACGCCGTCAGGAAGGCCGGCGGGCTGACGGCGCGTGCTGTCGCCTCGGCAGTGAACCTGGCAGCGCCACTGCAGGACGGTGAACAGCTGTACCTGCCCACGCAGGACGAGGTCGCCTCCTCAGCAACGGCTCCCGGGGCGGCGGCGCCTTCGGCCGCCGCCGCTGACGGCGGTGGAGGCGAGGTCCTGGACATCAACACCGCCTCGGCCACCGAACTCGAACAGCTCCCCGGCATCGGCCCGGCGCTCTCGGCCCGCATCGTGGAGTTCAGGACGTCCAACGGACCGTACGCCTCACTCGACGAACTCGACGCCGTGCCCGGCATCGGACCAGCCATGATGGCCCGCCTCGAACCCCTGGTGCGGTTCCGTTGAGCGGACCGGCGGCCGGGGCTGCGCGTCGGGGGCGGGATGGCCCACAGCGGTCCGGCCCACTCCACCGGGCGGGATCTCCCGGGACGGCACCACGGGTGGCCCCCGTGCGCCTGCCTCGCCTGGCCCGTTGGTTCACGCCGCGTCCCGCGGCCGCTACGGGCCCCGAGGACGACGGACGGCTGGACTTGCGGAGCTTGTCGACGGCTGTGGGCGCCTGGGCCGCTGCCGCGTTCCTGGTGTCGGTGGATCCCCGCTGGTCGTTCCTGGTGACCGCGGTCCTCGGCGCCTTGTTGGCGCTGGTCTTCTGGTTGCTGCTGCGCAATCGCGGGATCATCGCCTGGTCCCACCATTGGTGGACTCCGGTGGCAGCTGCCGCAGTCGGCATCTTCCTCGTGGCTGCGGGGGTCTCCACCTACGCCTTGACGCAGCGGGACCCGACGCTGGGGTCCCTGGCAGCTGCGGGGTCCACGATTCGTTTTGAGGCGGAGGTGACCGGCGATGCCCGCACCGTCACGGCGTCACGCGGTGTTCCAGGCGAGGCGCTGGTTGGACAGGAACCAGCCGCCACGCAGGCAGAGCCCATGGTCCTCGTGGACGTCAGGCTCACGCGCTATACAGCCGCAGGGAACTGGCATTCGTCGATCGCCAACGTCGTCCTGGTCCTCGGCTCCGGGCAATGGGATCAGCCGGCGCCCCCGGTCCCCGGCCAGCACCTGGCCGGCCTGGGGCGGCTCAGCGAGGCTGCACCGGGCCAGCGGCAAGGCCATTGGCTGCGTGCCTCCTCACTGATCGCACCCACCGGGACGGCCGGTGGCCGTGCTCCCACGGAACGCTGGCGCGAGCGGCTGGCCTCCGAGTCGGAAGTCTTGCCGGGGGAGGGGCCTGCCCTGCTGCCGGGGATGGTCATGGGCGACCGCAGCGTGCAATCCGCCGAACTCTCGGCGGACATGAAGACCTCCGGTCTGGCCCACCTGACAGCAGTGAGCGGAGCCAATGTGGCGATGTTGTTGGGATCGGTGCTGTGGGCCTGCAGGTTCTGCGGCCTCGGCCGGTGGCCGGCCCTGGCCCTGTCGCTGCTGGGACTGGTGGGTTTCGTGGTCCTGGTCCACCCGGAACCCAGTGTCATCCGTGCGGCGGTCATGGGGTCCATCGGCGCGCTGGCAGTCTACGCGGGTCGTGGCAGGCAGGCGCTGACGGCCCTGTGTGTATGCGTGGTCCTCATCCTCGCATGGGATCCCTGGTATGCCACGGAACCGGCGTTCCAGCTCTCCGCCCTGGCCACGGCGGGCATCGTCCTGATGGGCCAGCGGCTCGCGGGGCTGTGTCGACGCATCATGCCCGGATGGCTCGCCGACGGAGTGGGGGTCAGTACCAGCGCCCAATTGTTCTGCCTGCCGGTCCTGCTCGGGCTGGCCCCGGTCTTCAGCACCTATTCCGTCCCGGCCAATATCCTGGTGGCCCCCTTGGTTCCGCTGGTGACGGTGGCCGGCACTGCAGGGTTGGTGCTGGCAGGGATCCCAGGGCCGTGGCTGAAGCCGTTCGTCTGGGTAGCCGGCATTCCCGCCAGCTGGATCGGGGGCCTGGGGCATGGGGCCGCCGGGTTGCCCGGGGCCGCCCTTGACTGGCCCGAGGGGGGCGGCAGCCGGATGGCGGCGCTCATGGTGGCCATCCTGGGACTGGTGGCCGTGTGGCTCGACTCAACCACGGGGAAACCGACCGAGGCGGTCGGCGCTGACCGGGGCCCCATTTTTCGCGGGCGCCTGCTGCACCTTGTGCCCTGGGGTGGCCTCGTGTTCACCTGGCGCCGACGTGGCCTCGCAGCGGGCGCGGCACTGGCCGGGCTGGGCCTCCTCGGCGGAGTGGTCGTGCCCGCGACCGCGTGGTTTCCCTCGCGTCAGGGACCGTGGCTTCTGGCCGCCTGCGACGTGGGCCAAGGCGATGCGTTCGTCCTCCGATCCGGTGCGAGAAGCGCGGTGTTGGTGGACACCGGGCCCGATCCACGGCTGGTAGACCACTGCCTGACGATGTTGGGCATCGACACCATCGATGCCCTGTTCGTGACCCACCTGCACGCAGACCACGCCGGTGGGGTCTCCGGAGCCGCCAGCGGGCGTTCACTCAAAAGCGCCTACTTTTCCACCGGAACCGACAGCACCGCACTCCCCGGCCTGCCGCCGGGTCACCTGGCCACCGAACCCACTGCAGGATCGACCGGACGCGCCGGAAGCGTCAGCTGGAGCGTGATCGGCCCCCTCGAGGACCCCTTAGGGGAAGAGGAAAACAACGCATCGCTGGTGATCGTCTTCAGGATCGCCGGTGGGCCGGGGCCGGCAGTGACCCTGTTGGCCACCGGGGACATGGAGGCCGAGGCGATGGGGGAGGTGGTCCGTGCCCATCCGAGCCTCCAGGTCGATGTCCTGAAGGTCGGTCACCACGGGGCGAAAAATGGCGGCACCGATGTGATCTCCGCCTGTGGTGCCCGGGTGGCGCTGATCGGCGTCGGGGCGGACAACAGTTACGGGCACCCGGCGCCGGCCACCTTGCAGGCACTACGGTCCGCCGGCATGCAGGTGTATCGAACCGACACGAACGGGACGATCCGCCTGCACGAGAGCCCCGAAGGCCAGCTCGTGGTCCACGGGCGACGCACACCGTAGGAGGGCGATAGGATGCTATGTCGGACTCCAACGGAAGGCGGAACATGGTGGCCAACAAACCAGCAGGAGGCTCCCGCTCCTCCTCGAACCGTGCAGGTGCCGGAACAAACTGGCGCCAGGCCGCCCCGGCACCGCTGGTCCTGCTGCAAGGCCCCGAGTCCTACATCGCAGGACGGGTCTTCGATTCCATCCGCCAACAGGTCAAGGACCGTGATGGCGGAGCCGAAATCACCGCCTTCGACGCCTCGACCTATCAACGCGGTGAACTCCTGTTGGCGGCCAGCCCGTCATTGTTCGGCGACGCCAAGGTCATCGAGGTCACGTCGATGGCCACCATGAACGAGGACTTCCTCGAGGACATCATGGCCTACGCCTCGTCCCCCGCCACCGACGTGGTCATGGTCCTGCACCACTCAGGCGGCAACCGGGGCAAAAAGGTCCTCGACGCGCTGAAGGCGGCTCAGGCGGTCGTCATCGAATGCCAACCGTTGAAGAAGGACGCCGACAAGGTCGATTTCGTGTCCCAGGAGTTCAAGTCGGCCCGACGCCGGATCCTTCCCGAAGCCATCCGAGCGCTGGTGGCGGCCGTCGGCTCCGATCTGGCCGAATTGGCGGCAGCGTGCACCCAACTGGTCCAGGACACGACCGGGGAAATCGACCAGGAAACCGTCGACCGCTATTTCGGCGGTCGCGTCGAGGCCACCGGTTTCAAGGTCGCCGACGCGGCCCTCTCCGGACGGGGACCCACCGCCCTGGGAACCCTGCGCCACGCATTGGCCACGGGAACCGACCCGGTGCCCATCGTCGCGGCCCTGGCCATGAAACTACGTCAAGTCGCCAAGGTCGCCGGACAACGAAAGTCCTCGGGCCTGCTGGCCAAGGAACTGGGCATGCCCCCCTGGCAGGTGCAGCAGGCGCAGGAACAGGCCAGGTACTTCTCGCCCGATGACCTCGTGCACTGCCTGCGACTGGTGGCAGAAGCCGACGCCCAGGTCAAGGGAGCGTCGCGCGATCCGCACTACGCGGTGGAACGGGCCGTCACGGGAATCGCGTTGGCCGCCCGTCGGTGACGAGCGGGCCCCGACGACGTGTGATCGGCGCCGCGCGGTTGGACGCTTAAAAGGGCTGGGGCCGCCACCGGTTACCCGGTGACGGCCCCAGCCGGTCAAGCTGCTGACGTGCCTTTAGAGCGCGTTGACCTTCTTGGAGATGGCCGACTTGCGGTTGGCAGCGTTGTTCTTGTGCACGACACCCTTGCTGACGGCCTTGTCCAGCTTGCGGCCGGCGGTGGCAAGTGCGGCCGAAGCTGCATCCTTGTCGGCGGCTGCAACGGCCTTGTCGACCGAGCGGATGGCGGTCTTCAGCTCCGAACGCACGGCGGCGTTGCGGGCGCGGGCCTTCTCGTTGGTGAGAATGCGCTTCTTCTGGGACTTGATATTAGCCACTTGTATAAACTCTCTTGCTATCGCGGAAAATGGTCGGTGAGGGATCCCTCCCGAGCCATCGACTGAGCGGCGTGGGGATACCTATGGCGACCCGGGAGAAGTGCCCGTCGACCTGCGCGGACACACAGCAAGCAATCTTAGCAGGGATGCCTGATCCCCGCGATTCGGGAACCGATCCGGCGGGTCGCGGGCAGGCCCAGCCGACCGGCCGAAGATGGCCGGCGCTCAGGAGCGGGGCAGGGCCGCGGCCACCCGATCGAAGGCGGCCCGCCCGAGGACTGCACCCTCCCGGCGGATCCCCTCGGGATCGACGCGGATGATCCTGTCGACCTTGGCCTCGCTGGGCCGCCTCTGCCGATCCCAAGCGCCGGTGCCGATGTCCACATAGTCCCGGTCCTGGTGACCCGGACGATCATGGTCCTTGGAGGTGAGCATCAACCCCAGGAGGGAACCGCCGTCATGCCCGATGAGCAGGACCGGCCGGTCCTTGCCCTGGGAGTGGTCCTCTTCATAGGGGACCCAGGTCCAGACGATTTCTCCCGGATCGGGGCGGCCGTCGGGCTGGGGGGCGTACACGGCCCTGACCCGGCCGGTGTAGTCCCCCGGGTAGGCCCGGTCTCTTCAACCGCCGGAACCGTCGCCGGTGCGCCTCTGGCCGGGGCCGCCTTGCCCGGAACCGGTGGAGCCCGCGGGCGGTTGCCCGCCCTGGGGGCGCCCCTGATTCTGCTTCTGGCTTGACTGGAATGACCGGAAGGCCCTAGTGCCCAGTCGCACCAGCCGGGTGATCATGCGTGGGTTGATCTGCATGGGGCCACGGTAACAGCGGGGCGCAACACGTGCACCAGGGAACTCCAGTTGACCCGAAGCATGAAAGAATGATGTTTTGCGGTCGATCCGCAATACGGTTCGTTTCCCCATCCGTCCCAGAGCGAGGTTTCCCACGTGTCACCCATGGCCCGCACCGCCCCGGTGCCTGCCGCAACCGATCCGGCGATCATCAGGAACTTCTGCATCATCGCCCACATCGACCACGGGAAGTCCACCCTGGCCGACCGGATGCTGCAATCCACGGGAATCGTCTCCCACCGTGACATGAAGGCCCAGTATCTGGACCGCATGGACATCGAGCGTGAACGCGGGATCACCATCAAGTCCCAGGCCGTGCGCATGCCGTGGGAGCTGGACGGAACCTCCTACGCATTGAACATGATCGACACCCCGGGACACGTCGACTTCACCTACGAGGTCTCCCGTTCGCTGGCCGCCTGCGAGGGTGCGATCCTGCTGGTGGATGCCGCCCAGGGCATCGAGGCGCAAACGCTGGCCAACTTGTACCTGGCCATGGAAAACGACCTGACCATCATCCCGGTCCTGAACAAGATCGACCTCCCGGCGGCCCAACCCGAAAAGTACGCGGCGGAGCTCGCCGGCCTGATCGGCGGTGAACCCGAAGACGTGCTGAGGGTCTCGGGCAAGACCGGTGAGGGCGTGGAGGCCCTGCTGGACAAGATCGTCCGGGATCTCCCCGCACCGGTCGGCCAGGTGGATGCCCCGGCCCGTGCGATGATCTTCGATTCCGTCTACGACACCTACCGTGGCGTGGTCACCTACGTCCGCGTCGTCGATGGACAGCTCTCCCCGCGCGAGAAGATCCAGATGATGTCCACGCGCACGACCCACGAACTGCTCGAGATCGGCGTTTCCTCACCCGAGCCGACCCCCAGCAAGGGCCTCGGCGTCGGCGAGGTCGGCTACCTGATCACCGGCGTCAAGGACGTCCGCCAGTCCAAGGTCGGCGACACGGTCACCACCTTCAACCAGCCGGCCCAGGAGTCCCTGGGAGGTTACGAGGACCCCAAGCCCATGGTGTTCTCCGGCCTGTATCCGATCGACGGGTCCGACTACCCTGCCCTGCGTGACGCCCTGGACAAGCTGCTGCTCAATGACGCTGCCCTGACCTTCGAACCCGAGACCTCAGTGGCCCTGGGGTTCGGGTTCCGTGTCGGTTTCCTGGGATTGCTGCACCTAGAGATCACCCGCGAACGGCTCGAAAGCGAGTTCAACCTCGATCTCATCTCCACGGCACCGAACGTGGTGTACGAGGTGATGAAAGAGGACAAGACCATGGTGACCGTGACCAACCCGAGCGAGTTCCCCGCCGGCAAGATCATGGAAGTCCACGAGCCGATGGTTGCCGCAACCATCCTCACTCCCAATGAATTCGTCGGCGCCGTCATGGAACTGTGCCAGACCCGACGCGGACAGATGCGCGGCATGGACTACCTCTCGGAGGACCGAGTCGAACTGCGCTACTGGCTGCCGCTGGCGGAAATCGTCTTCGACTTCTTCGACATCCTCAAGTCCAAGACCCGCGGCTATGCATCACTGGACTGGAAGGCCGACGGCGAACAGATCGCCGACCTGGTGAAAGTCGACATCCTCCTCCAGGGTGAACAGGTCGATGCCTTCAGTGCGATCACGCACAAGGACAAGGCCTACGCCTACGGAGTGCTGATGACCTCCAAGCTGCGCGAGCTCATCCCACGCCAGCAGTTCGAGGTCCCCATCCAGGCCGCCATCGGTTCGCGCATCATCGCCCGCGAATCGATCCGCGCCATCCGCAAGGACGTGCTGGCCAAATGCTACGGCGGCGACATCTCGCGTAAACGCAAGCTGTTGGAAAAGCAGAAGGAGGGCAAGAAGCGCATGAAGATGGTTGGCCGCGTCGAAGTCCCCCAGGAGGCCTTCATCGCGGCGTTGTCCTCCGATGGATCCAAGGACAAGGCCAAGAAGTAGCGTCCATGCCCTCTGCACTACCCCTCGGGGATCCGGCACCGGCCGACGGATTGCTCCCGCCCGGCACCATCGACGGCGCAACGGAGCGCGACTTCTGCATCTACGTCCACATCCCCTTCTGCGCCGTACGGTGCGGCTACTGTGACTTCAACACGTATACGGCCCACGAACTCGGTTCCGGGTCCAGCCAGGACACCTACGCTGCAGCCGCATCGACCGAGCTCGAATTCGGCGCCGGGGTCCTGCGGGCCAGCGGGCTTCCCGAACGCGAGGTCTCGACCGTCTTCTTCGGCGGGGGGACACCCACCCTCCTGCCGGCCGAGGACCTGGCCTCCGTGTTGTCCACGATCCGCAGGACCTGGGGGCTGCGACCGGGGGCGGAAGTCACCACCGAGGCGAACCCCGACTCCGTGACACCCGAGTCGCTGGCGACACTGGCCCGGGCGGGGTTCACCCGGGTTTCCTTCGGCATGCAATCCGCGGTTCCCCACGTCCTGAAGACCCTGGATCGCACCCACCGGCCCGAGCGGGTCGGCCTCGCCGTCCGCTGGGCCCGGGAGGCGGGCCTCGACGTCAGCGTCGACCTGATCTACGGAACACCGGGCGAGTCCCTGGATGATTGGCGGACCTCGCTGCAGACGGCCTTGTCCTATGGGCCAGACCACATATCGGCCTACGCGCTGATCATCGAGGAGGGTACCCGGCTGGCCGCCCGCATCCGCCGCGGCGAGGTGCCTGACATCGATGACGACGACCACGCCGACAAGTACCTGCTGGCCGAGGAACTGCTGACCGCTGCCGGGTTCTCCTGGTACGAGGTCAGCAACTGGAGCCGCAACGAGGCCACACGGTGCCGCCACAACATGGCCTATTGGACGGGAGCCGACTGGTGGGGCGCCGGCCCCGGCGCGCATTCGCATGTCGGCGGCCTGCGCTGGTGGAACGTCAAGCACCCAGCGGCCTACCAACAGCGAATCGATGCCGGACTCTCGCCCGCGGCCGGACGCGAGACCCCCGACGAACAGGCCAGGTTGCTCGAACGCACGATGCTGCTGACCCGGATCGTCGACGGGCTGCCCACCAGCGAGCTGCCGGCCAGTGGCCGCCAGGCGGTGGCCGGTCTCATCGCCGACGGCCTGGTCGAAGGACCTGCGGCCGTCCGGGGAACCGTGGTTCCCACGCTGCGGGGGCGCCTGCTGGCCGACACCATCGTGCGCCGGTTGCTCGATTTCTAGGCACCCCTTCGGCGAACGAAAGAACCCCCAGGACTGCTGTCCCGGGGGTCCGTTTCATGTCGTTGGCGCTAGTTGATCAGCCGCAAGTTGACGGGATACCGGTAGGGCCGGCCACGGTTGACCTCGATGCCTGCGACGACGCCACTGACCGTGATGTAGACCCAGATGGCCACGGCGATGATGGCGAAGACCCCACCGATCACGGGGATGAGCATCAGGAGGTTCGACAGCAGCGCCAGGACAGTCAGCGGCAGGGTGAAGTTCAGTGCTTCCTTGGACTCCTGGGCAGTGAACGGACCGCGATCGCGATAGACCAGGTAGATGATCCCCGAGGGGATGCACCCAAGGATGCCACCGAAGTGGGCAATGGTGGCCCACTGGCGGTCCTCGGAAGGAGTGAGCGGCAGCGGGGCCGCTGAAGAACCCTCGAACCGTCCCGCATCAGCCGGGCCGTCCTTCGGGTTTCGATCAATGCCGTTCATTCTCCGACGTTCCTCCCGTCCGGCGTGGTGTGTCCACCCAGTTTATAGGCCACTGGCGAATTGGCGCAGCGACCGGCCGCCCTGCGGCGCGGCGTCCACCACGCCGCGCCGGTCTCAGTGCCGGCCGGTGGTCAGGAAGTCGATCACCTCTTCGACCCGCCCGAGCAGGCTGGCCTCCAGATCGGCATAGCTGTTCACCTGGCCGAGCAGGCGCCGCCATCCCAGGGCGACATCGGCCTGGGTGGCATGTGGCCAGCCCAGACCGCGCAGGATCCCGGTCTTCCAATCGGTGCCGCGGGGCACCACCGGCCACGCAGCGATCCCCACTACCTGCGGTCGGATGGATTGCCAGACATCGACGTACGGATGGCCCACGATCAACACGTTGGAGGCGGCACCGGGCATTCGCATGGCCTCGGTGGCGATGCGTTCCTCCTTGCTGCCGTGGACCAGGTGATCCACCAGGATGCCCAGCTTCCGGCCCGGGCCGGGTGCGAATTCCCGCACTGCCGACGCCAGGTCGTCAACCCCATGCAGGGGCTCCACGACGATGCCCTCGACGCGCAGATCGTGGCCCCAGACCTTCTCCACGAGCTCGGCGTCGTGCTTTCCCTCGACCCAGATCCGGCTGGCCAGGGCAGTGCGCGCCTTGAGGTTCTCCACCTTGACCGATCCCGAAGCGGTCCGCGCCGTGGCCGGTGCCGAGGTGGCTTGGACGGGGCCGGTCACCTCGATCGGTTCCCCCTCGAGGAGGAAGCCGAATCCGGTGGGAAACGACCGGGTCTTTCCGCGGCGGTCCTCCAGGACGAGCACGCGCATGCCCCCGGACCGTTCGATGCGCACCACCTCGCCCACCCATCCGGACTGGACGTCTTCCAGCAGCAGACCCACCGCAGCGGGCACCTTGCGCAATTCGCGGGCTTTCGGTGCCGAGAGATCCTGCGCACCCCACTGGTGGATATTCAATTCCTGACACGGCCTTTCGATGGGTTCGGTGGGCCGCCCGGGCGGCCTCGCGGCGCCGGGGCGCGCGGCCACCATGCTAACAACCGGGGATTCGTATTAGACTTAGCACTGAGGCGTGTCGAGTGCTAAGCGACACTTGCCGGCACATCAGTCCACCAGCAGACCCAGGAGGAGCGAATGACTGTCCCGCGACGCCTCGAGGTCCTGCGGGCCATCGTGGAGGACTATGTCCATTCCCGTGAACCGGTGGGGTCCAAGGCGCTGGTCGAGAGGCACCAGCTCGGCGTGTCCGCCGCCACGATCCGCAACGACATGGCGGCCCTCGAAGAGGACGGGCTGATCATCGCCCCCCACACCTCGGCCGGACGCATCCCCACCGAGCAGGGCTACCGCTACTTCGTGGACCAGATCGATGCCGTCCGTCCGTTGTCGGGGGCCGAACGCCGGGCCATCCAGCAGATGCTGGAGGGGACCAACGATCTCGACGAGGTCCTGGAACGCACCGTCAGGTTGCTGGCGCAGCTGACCAACCAGGTCGCCGTCCTGCAGGTGCCCCAGTTCAGCAATGCCACAGTGCGGCACATCGAACTGGTCGGCCTCGGTGCCGGACAGGTCCTCACGGTCCTGATCACCAACACGGGAAAGGTGGACCAGCGGGTGGTCCTGGTGCCCCCCGAAACCACCGATGACTCCCTGGCCAGCCTCAAGGCGGCCTTCCTGGCTGCCACGTCCGGGCAACGTCTGGAGAACATCGGCGAGCTGGCCGCCGTCGCCTGCGACCACCTGCCCCAGTCGTTGCGGGCACCAGGAAAGATTCTCGCAGCGGCGCTGGGAACCCTGGGTGATAATTCGGTGATCGACCGGATCATCCTGGCCGGCACGGCAAACCTGGCCCGTTCCACCGGTGACTTCCCGCTGACCATCACCCCCGTCCTGGAGGCCCTGGAGGAACAAGTGGTCCTGCTGCGGCTCTTCTCCGAGATGGAGCAGGACGCCCGCGGGATCACCGTGCAGATCGGCCGGGAAAACCCCTATGGCGGATTGGCTGAAACCTCGGTGGTCGCCACCGGCTATGGCCCCGGTGCTTCGGCCAAGGTCGGCGTCCTGGGCCCCACCCGGATGGACTACCCCACCAGCATGGCCGCCGTACGCGCGGTGGCCCGATATCTCTCCCGCATCCTGGCCGATTAGCGCCACCCAAACGCGGGGAACCAGCATGTACAGATTGTCGGAAAGGACACAGCACTCACTGTGAGCAGCCACTACGAAACCCTCGGCGTCGCGCGCGACGCCTCCGCCGAGGAAATCAAGAAGGCCTACCGGAAATTGGCACGCAAGCTCCACCCGGACGTGAACCCGGGCCAGGACGTTGCGGACCAGTTCAAGGCGGTCACCCACGCCTATGAGGTGCTCTCCGACCCGCAGAAGCGCCAGGTCTACGACACCACCGGCAACGAGAACGGCACCGCGGGTGGCGGCGGTGGCGGCGCCGGATTCGGGGGCTTCGGCGACATCTTCGAGCAGTTCTTCGGTGGCGGCCAGGCCCAGGGACCGGCGTCGCGGACCCAGCGCGGGCGTGACGCACTGGTGACCGCATCCATCGAGCTCAAGGATGCCGTCCAGGGGACCGTCTACACGCTCGACATCGAAACGGCGGTGACCTGCACCGTCTGCAACGGCAGCTGCTGCCAGCCCGGCACGTCGCCGGAAACCTGCTCGATCTGCCACGGCCAGGGCCAGGTCCAGCGGCCGGTGCGCTCGTTCCTGGGCCAGATGATGACAGTTGAGACCTGCAGTGCCTGCCGGGGGTTCGGTACCACGCTTCCCAGCCCCTGCAACGAGTGCATGGGCCAGGGCCGAGTGCGTGAACGCGTCAGCAAGCAGTTGAAGATCCCCGCAGGTGTTGCCACCGGCACCCGCATCCACCTGGCCAACCAGGGCGAAGCCGGCCCCGGCGGCGGCCCCGCGGGCGACCTGTACGTGGAAATCAACGTCAAGCGCCATGCGGTGTTCGAGCGAGAGGGCAATGACCTGCACGCGACCCTCCGGATCCCGATGACTGCAGCGGCGCTGGGCACGGAGTTGAAGCTGGACACCTTTGACGGGGAGCAGGAGATCCGCATCGAGGCCGGCACCCAATCCAGCGACACCGTGAAGCTCACCCAGCTCGGCGTTCCGCGTCTGCGCGGTGGCTCACGCGGTGACTTGCTGGTGCACGTGCACGTGGAGACCCCCACGAAGGTCGATGCCGAACAGCGCGAACTCCTCGAACGGCTCGCCAGCCTGCGCGAGGAGGAATTCACCGAGGGCCGCCTGGCCGAACGCGGGGGCGTCTTCTCCCGGCTCCGCGACAAGTTGGGCCACCGCGCCTGATGAGCAACCAGGCCTTTCTGCTGGACGACGGGCTGCCACCGGCGGCCGGGCCCGGAACGACGATCACCCTGGAGGGCGCCGAGGGCCACCACGCGGTGACCGTCAAGCGCGTGCGGGCCGGCGAGCAGATCGACCTCCTCGATGGTGCCGGCACCCGGGCGGGCTGCACGGTGCTCACCACCGACAAGGCCAGCCTGACGGCCCGCGTGGACCGGATCACCCACGAGGCGGCCCCCGGGGTGGAAATCGTCCTGGTCCAGGCCCTGGCCAAGGGCGACCGCGACCTGCAGGCAGTGGAGGCCGCCGTGGAACTGGGCGTCGAGGCTGTCATTCCCTGGCAGGCCGATCGGTCGGTGGTGCGGTGGCCCGCGGCCAAGGCGGAGAAGGGACGCCAGAAGTGGGCCGGTACCGTCCGTTCCGCGGTCAAGCAGTCCAGGCGGACCTGGCTACCCCCGGTCGCCGGCGTCGTGACCACCGCCCAGCTGGCCGGCCAGCTACCGGCTGACCGGGCCGCGCAGCCTTCCCACCTGGCCATCATCTTGCATGAGGCAGCCACCGAGCCGCTCTCCGTCGTCGTGCGCGATTTTCTGGACGGCCTGGAGGCGCCCGGCACCGGGGGAGAGGACCAGGCCGGCCGGCCCACGATCCTGCTCATCGTCGGTCCCGAGGGCGGCATCTCCGAGGCGGAGGTCCAGCGGCTCGTCGCCGCCGGGGCTCGCACCGCCCTGCTCGGGCGCCATGTCCTCCGCGCTTCCACCGCCGGTCCGGCGGCACTGGTGTTGACCCGCCACCTGGCCGGCGTCCTCGACGACTGAGCTGCGCGCCGGCGGCTACTTGACCGTGAAGGTCTTGTCGTCCAGGCTCAACCGCTTCGAGTCGGCCCGGGAACGGCCCCACACGGAGAGGGTGTAGGTGCCCGGTTCCAGGATGGGGGTGACCTGGAATTCGTTATCGGCGCGGGAACCGCCGCCCAAGTGCAGCTTGCCTCCGGCGACCCGGGTGGCCTTGCCGTCCTCGTCACGCTTCAGCACCCACTGGGTGCCCCCCGGGAACGTGGCCGACACCCCGTGGATGGTCGCCTTCCCGGCCGTGAGGGACGCATCCTGTTGGGGGTCGATGATCCAGATCGGTGCGCGCAATGCGGCATCGCGTTGGATGGGGCCGGCGAGCTTCACATGGCTGAAGGCCTCGTAGCCGGAGTGCCCATCCACCAGGATGTCGACGCTGGCGGTGGGCGTCTGGGTGAGCAGGCCGGCGGCCGAGGCGGCGGCAGTGGCCGTGTAGACCAGCTGCTGGATCGCGCGTTGGGCCAACCCGGCATCGAGGCGCCGTGCGAAGGCGTCCGCCGAGATGTCCACGGTGATCACGTTGCCGGAACTGATCGATGTCCCGATCCGCGAGGCCTTGCTCCACAAGTTGAAGTAGTCCGGATCGAGGGGCTCGTGTTCGGTCAGGTACTTGATGGCCGTGGTGACCGGATCGCCCTGGTCTTCGGCCTGGGTGTATTGCCGGTACAGGTAGACGGTGGAGTCGCGTTCGCCCAACCAGTAGATCGGCGACAGACGCGGCGCGCTGAGCGATTCCAGGGGTGCCGTGCTGCCTTGACTAGACACGACTGGCGGTTGCCGCGAAGCCGCCGGCATGGAACTGGGGGAGCCACCCGATCCCCCCACGCAGGCGGCCAGTGTCCCCAGCGTCGTCACCGCGGCCAGCAGTGCCAGGCGGACCCGGGTGCGTTGGCGGTGGGACGGGACGTTCACTGGAATCCTTTGAGCGGATCGGGGATGGGGGAAGGCCAGCGGACACACTGGTGCCGTGCCGACCATTAACCTTGGCACACACGAGAGCGGACCGGACACCCGCGGAGGCCCCCAACGGAGACTGTTGCAGGACCGATATATACACTTACCTGAATAACAGGGGCCGCGCGGGGGCCGTCACGTAGGATGGAAAGGCGCAGGAACAGAGCCCACTACGGGCCCCGGCGCATGGAGACGACACGGCAACGGGAGGACTACCCAACAGGATGACCGATCAGGACAACAACGGCGCACCGGAAGCCGCTGCGGGCACGGTGATCACGTTTGCCAGCACCGAGCAGATGGTCGGGGCACTGGGAGCCAACGACGAGGTCCTGCGCATCCTGCAAGGCGTGTACCCCTCGGCCGAACTGCATGTGCGGGGCAATGAACTGCGCATCACCGGCGATCCGTCCCAGGGAACGCGCGCCGAACAGGTCATCCAGGAAGCACGTTCGCTGGCGGCCAAGGGCACCCGGGTCTCGGCGCAGCTGGTCGAGCAGCTGGTGCGCATGGTCGACTCGGAGGGTGCCGTGCGCCCCTCGGCGCCGGAGACTTTCGGCCTGAACATCCTCTCCGGCCGCGGCAAGAAGATCCGCCCGAAGACCGTGAACCAGAAGGCCTACGTCGATGCCATCGACGAGAACACCGTCATCTTCGGCATCGGGCCCGCGGGCACCGGCAAGACCTATTTGGCCATGGCCAAGGCCGTCCAGGCGCTGCAGGCCAAGGAGGTCAACCGCATCATCCTGACCCGGCCGGCGGTCGAGGCGGGGGAGAAGCTGGGCTTCCTGCCCGGTACGCTCACCGACAAGATCGATCCCTACCTGCGTCCGCTCTATGATGCGCTGCACGACATGATCGACCCGGAATCCATCCCGCGCCTCATCGCGGCCGGCACCATCGAGGTGGCACCGCTGGCGTACATGCGCGGGCGCACCCTCAACGACGCGTTCATCATCCTCGACGAGGCACAGAACACGACGCCGGAACAAATGAAGATGTTCCTCACCCGCCTCGGCTTCGGCTCCAGGATCGTCGTCACCGGAGACGTGACACAGGTCGACCTGCCGGGCGGGACACGCTCGGGGCTGAAGGTCGTCTCGGAGATCCTCGACTCCGTCGACGACATCGCCTTCTGCCAGCTCGAAGCCACCGACGTGGTGCGCCACCGGCTGGTCGGCGACATCGTCGGCGCCTACGAACGCTGGTCCGCCCGGGCGGAAACCAGCCCGGCCGCCGCACGGCGCCGCACCGCCAAGTCCAACAACGAGGCCGCCCGCGAGCGGATGGCCGCACGCCGCCACCCGACGGGGCGGCCCAGCGGCCGGCCCGCCACCGATCCGGAGTCCTAGACCATGAGCATCGAAGTCAACAACGAATCGGGCATCGACGCCGATCTCGAGGAGCTCGCCCGGCTCGGCCGGCACATCCTCGACGCACTGTACGTCCACCCGCAGGCAGAGGCCTCCATCATCCTGGTGGACGAGGCGGCCATCGAGCGCCTGCACATCGACTGGATGTCCCTCGAGGGACCCACCGACGTGATGTCCTTCCCGATGGATGAGCTGCGTCCGGGAACCCCTGGCTCCACCAGCCCGGCGGGCATGCTCGGCGACATCGTCATCTGCCCCCAGGTGGCTGCGGCCCAGGCGGCCCGCGGCGGCCACACCACGGCCGACGAGATCCTCCTGCTGGCCACCCACGGCATGCTGCACCTGCTCGGTTTCGATCACGAGGAGCCCGAGGAGAAGGAGGAGATGTTCTCGCTGCAGCGCAGCCTGCTGGAGGCCTTCCTCGGCCGGGAAGCCCCGCGCGAGACCACCGAATGATCGCCACGCTCCTGCTGGTGCTCGCACTGGCTTTCGTCTGTTGCGCGGCCATCCTCACCGCCGCCGAGGCAGCGTTCCTGGTGCTGCCACGCCAGGAGGCCGAGGACATGCTTGCCGAGCGCCCGCGCAAGAACCTGCGGGCCATCCTGGCCGAGCCGACCGCGCACACCCACGCCGTGAGGTTCTGGCGCATCTGGTTCGAAACCGCCAGCGCGGTGGCCATCGCGCTGTTCTACCACGACGTGCTGGGGAACATCTGGCTCGCCGGGCTGCTGGCCACCGCCACCATGGCGGCCGTTGGATTCGTCCTGGTCGGGGTGTCACCCCGACGCTACGGGCGGGTCCGCAGCAGCAGCGTGGTCGTGCTGACCGCACCGCTGGTGCGTGCGCTGCGCCTGGTGCTGGGCCCCATCCCCGGGTGGCTGGTCCGGGTGGGCAGCAACGTCGCCAAGGGGTCCCCGGTCCAGGAGGAGGCCTTCTTCACCGAGGAACTCTTCCGCGACATGGTCGACCGCGCCCATGAGGCGGACATCATCGAGGACGTCGAGGCCGACCTCATCCACTCCGTCTTCGAACTCGGCGATACCCGGGTCCGGGCCGTCATGGTGCCCCGCACCGACATGGTCACCGTCGACCACGGGACCAGCCTGTCCGAGGCGATGAGCCTGTTCCTGCGTTCGGGGTGTTCACGGATCCCGGTCATCCGCGACAACCCCGACCAGATCGTGGGCATCGTCTACCTGAAGGACGTCGCCGCACGCCTCCATGCCCGCCCCGGGGACGAGCACCGGGTCGAACAGGTCTGCCGCGACGTGCGCTACGTTCCGGAATCGAAATCGGTCGCCGAACTCCTCCAGGAACTCCAGCGCGAGTCCACCCATGTGGCCATCGTCATCGACGAGTACGGCGGAACCGCCGGCCTGGTCACCCTCGAGGACCTCATCGAGGAGATCGTCGGGGAAATCGATGACGAATACGACGATTCCTCAGTGGAGTCCGAGGAAGTGGAGGAGGGGGTCTTCCGGGTCAACGCCCGCATGGGCATCGACGACTTCGCCGACCTCTTCGACCGCAGGATCGACGACGACGAGGTCGACAGCGTCGGAGGCCTGCTGGCCAAGACGCTGGGCCGGGTCCCGATCGTGGGTTCCGAGGTCACCGTCGACGGCATCCGCATCCACGCCGAACGCCTCGCTGGGCGACGCAACCGCATCGGCTCCGTCCTGGCCTGGGTCGACGAACATCCCGAGGCAGCAGACAATGATGAGGGATCGCTGGGCCGGCTGGCCGCAGACGATGTCTCCCGTGAAGGCAAGGACTGAACCCATGGCAGAACAGAAGCCCCGGAACAACGGAGCCCCACGGCGCGGTCCCTCGGGCCAGGGCCCAGCATCGCAGGCCCGGGCGGCCGGGGGACAACGTCGGGCGCCGAAGAAGCAGGGCGGTGGCCGCGGCCCGTCGGCCTCGAAGGGCGGGCAGAAGTCCCACACCTCGGATGCCGCAGTCCGCGAACCCCAGGTCGGCCCCGCGCACACCGGTACGGCGCTGCCGCGTGAATGGCCCGAGTCCTTCCGCGCCGGCTTCACCTCCTTCGTGGGCCGTCCCAATGCCGGAAAGTCCACGTTGACCAATGCGTTGGTGGGGCAGAAGATCGCCATCACCTCGGCCAAGCCGCAAACCACGCGGCATACCATCCGCGGGATCGTCCACCGCGAGGACGCCCAGCTCGTCCTCGTCGACACCCCCGGCCTGCACCGTCCACGCACCCTGCTGGGCCAGCGGCTCAACGACCTCGTCGCCGAGACCCTCTCCGAGGTCGACGCGATCGGGTTCTGCCTTCCCGCCAACGAGAAGATCGGGCCGGGGGACCGGTTCATCGCCACCCAGCTGGCCCAGTTGCAGCGCAAGCCGGTCGTGGCGATCGTGACCAAGGCCGACCTGGTGGACCGCTCGGCACTGGCCCGCCAGCTGGTGGCGGTGACCGAGCTGGGTACCGAGACCTTCGGAGACCGGGGGTGGACCGCCGTCGTCCCCGTCTCAGCGACCGGCGACTTCCAGGTCGATGCCGTCGCCGACGTGCTGGCCGCTGCCATGCCCTTGTCCCCGCCGCTCTACCCCGATGGCGAGCTGACCGACGAACCCGAGGCGGTCATGATCGCCGAGCTGATCCGCGAGGCCGCCCTGGAAGGGGTCCGGGACGAGCTGCCCCACTCGTTGGCCGTGGTCGTCGAGGAGATCATCCCGCGCGAGGGCCGCCCCGAGGACAACCCGCTGCTGGACATCCATGTGAACCTCTTCGTCGAGCGCTCCTCGCAGAAGGCCATCATCATCGGCCGGGCGGGGACCCGGTTGCGAGAGGTCGGGACCAACGCCCGCAAGGGCATCGAGGCGCTGATGGGCACACGGGTCTACCTGGACCTGCACGTGAAGATCGCCAAGGAATGGCAGCGCGACCCCAAGCAGCTCGGGCGACTGGGCTTCTGAGTCCGGCGGTGCCGCAACATTAAGCACTCCCGGTGGACGCCACGGGCCACGATGCTAGGGTGGGGAACATGCATGCGGGAATCCTTCTACTAGGCAGCCGCGGCGGGGCGAATCTGGACACCAGTCACTAGGGCCGACCCCCCGCTGCGGAGTTTCGTGCTGCCGGCCTCAATTTTCAACCACCACTGAAAAGGCCCCCTAGAACCATGCAGAACCTGCAGAAACCCTCTGGAATGCCCGTCCACAAGTACGTCCCCTTCCAGGACCAGATCACCGTCGAACTGCCGGACCGCACCTGGCCGGACCAGGTCATCACCCAGGCACCGCGCTGGTGTGCCGTCGACCTGCGGGACGGCAACCAGGCCCTGATCGACCCGATGAGCCCCGAACGCAAGCACCAGATGTTCGACCTGCTGGTGCGCATGGGCTTCAAGGAGATCGAGGTCGGCTTCCCCTCGGCCTCGCAAACGGACTTCGACTTCGTCCGCCAGCTCATCGAGCGCGACAGGATCCCCGAGGACGTCACCATCCAGGTCCTCACCCAGTCGCGTGAGCACCTGATCGAGCGGACCTACGAGGCCCTCGAGGGCGCGAAACAGGCGATCGTCCACCTGTACAACTCCACCTCGGTGCTCCAGCGCCGCGTCGTGTTCAACCAGGACGAGGACGGCATCGTGGACATCGCGCTGACCGGAGCGCGCCTGTGCAAGAAGTACGAGGAACAGCTCACCGGCACCAGGATCACCTACGAGTACTCGCCCGAGTCCTACACCGGAACCGAACTGGCCTTTGCCAAGCGCATCTCCGATGCCGTGGCCGAGGTGCTGGAGGCCTCGCCGGAGAAGAAGATGATCCTGAACCTGCCGGCGACCGTGGAAATGGCCACCCCCAACGTCTACGCCGACTCGATCGAATGGATGCACCGCAACCTCGAGTACCGCGACTCGATCATCCTCTCGCTGCACCCCCACAACGACCGGGGGACCGGTGTCGCCGCAGCGGAGCTGGGCTACATGGCAGGCGCCGACCGCATCGAGGGCTGCCTGTTCGGCAACGGCGAGCGGACCGGCAACGTGGACCTGGTGACCCTGGGCATGAACCTCTTCGGCCAGGGCATCGACCCCATGATCGACTTCTCCGACATGGACGAGATCCGCCGCACCGTCGAATACTGCAACCAGCTGCCGGTGCCCGAGCGTTCACCCTACGGCGGCGACCTGGTCTTCACCGCCTTCTCCGGTTCCCACCAGGATGCCATCAAGAAGGGCTTCGAACACATGGAGTCCGACGCCGCAGCGGTGGGCAAGTCGGTCGATGAGATCCCGTGGGCGGTTCCCTACCTGCCAATCGACCCGCAGGACATCGGCCGTTCCTACGAGGCTGTCATCCGCGTGAACTCCCAGTCGGGCAAGGGCGGGGTCGCCTACGTGCTCAAGCACGACCACAGCCTGGATTTGCCGCGCCGCGCCCAGATCGAGTTCTCCGGGGTCATCCAGCGCAAGGCGGAAGGCGACGGCGGCGAAATCAGCCCGGCGAGCATCTGGCAGGAATTCCAGAACGAATACCTGCCCGCCGATGAGTTCGAGGGCCGCGCCTGGGGCCACTACCGGTTGGGCAACACCCGCACGCGCACCGACGAGGACGGTTCGTTCACCCTGGAAACCGCCCTGCAGGTCGACGGCACCACCCAGGAACGTTCCGGGACCGGCAACGGGCCGATCAACGCCCTGGTGAACATCCTGGCCGCCGACGGCGTGGACCTGCGCGTGCTCGACTACACCGAACATGCGCTCAGCGAGGGCGGATCGGCCCAGGCTGCAGCCTACGTCGAGTGCGCCGTGGGCGAACGCGTGCTCTGGGGCGTGGGCATCGACGCCAACACCACCACGGCCTCGCTGAAGGCCGTCATCTCGGCGGTGAACCGGGCGATCCTGGACGCCACCACCGGCCGCTAGCACCGCGACGCCGGTCGCCGGCACGCCACGGGGCACGGGTTCTCTGGGATACTGGAGCCGTGCCCCGTTCCAGTTTCGCAGCCAAGTCCTACAGGACCCAGGCCCTGGTGCTGCGCACCCACAAACTGGGGGAGGCCGACCGGATCATCGTGCTGCTCACCCCCGGGCACGGGCAGATCCGCGCCGTGGCCAAGGGGGTGCGGCGCACCAGCTCCAAGATGGGTGCCACGTTGGAACCCTTCATGCTCGTGGACGCCCAGCTGGTCCGCGGCCGCAGCCTGGACATCATCACCCAGGCCCAGTTGCGCCACCCCTACGGACAGTCGCTCTCGCTGGACTACGCCCGCTACACCAGCGCCAGCGCCATGGCCGAGACCGCCGAACGCCTCACGGAGGCCGACACCGAGTCCGCGGCGCCGCAGTTCCGGCTGCTGCATGGGGCCATGGCGGCGATGGCCCGCGGAGACCAGGATCCCGGGCTGCTGCTCGATTCCTACCTGCTGCGCGCCCTGTCCACTGCGGGGTGGGCCCCGAGCTTCACCCACTGCGTGCGCTGCGGCAAGCCCGGCCCCCACACTGCGGTGAACATCCCGCTGGGCGGGGTGGTCTGCGCCGACTGCCGGCCCGCCGGATCCAACTCGCCGGCACCGCAAACCGTTGCCCTGCTCGCGGCCCTGCTGACCGGGGACTGGGAGGGCGCGCACGACGCCGATGCCTCCGCCCGCAGGGAGGCTGCGGGTATGGTGGCGGGGTACCTGCAGTGGCATCTGGAACGGGTCGTCAAGTCCCTCAAACTCGTGGAAAGAACCTGAATTGTTGAAGCGACCCACCCGTCAGCGCGCCGCCCGGCCCCCCGCCGTCGCGCCGTGGCCCCACCCCAGCGGTGCCGTCCCGCCGCGGATTCCCGCCGACCTGGTGCCCCGGCACGTGGCCATCGTGATGGACGGCAACGGCCGCTGGGCCAACCAGCGGGGCCTGCCGCGCACCGAGGGCCACAAGGCGGGGGAGGCGGCGCTGCTGGACGTCATGGCAGGCGCCATCGAGATCGGCGTCGAATACGTCTCCGTGTATGCCTTCTCCACGGAGAACTGGAAGCGCAGCCCCGATGAGGTCAAGTTCCTGATGGGCTTCAACCGGGACGTGCTGCACCGCCAGCGGGACCAGCTCGATGCCTGGGGGGTGCGGGTGCGCTGGGCCGGACGCCGTCCGAAGCTGTGGCGATCGGTCGTCAACGAATTGCTGGCCGCCGAGGAGCAGACCCGGGACAACGACGTCTGCCACCTGACGATGTGCGTGAACTACGGCGGGCGGGCCGAGATCGCCGATGCCGTCGCCGCCATTGCCGAGGACGTCGCCGCCGGCCGCTTGTCCCCGCGCGGCATCTCGGAGAAGACCGTGGCACGGTATCTGGACGAGCCCGACCTTCCGGATGTGGACCTGTTCCTGCGCTCGTCGGGGGAGCAGCGGACGTCGAACTTCATGCTGTGGCAGTCGGCCTATGCCGAAATGGTGTTCATGGACGTGCTCTGGCCCGATGTCGACCGCCGGACCCTGTGGGAGGCCATCGAGATCTACGCCCGCCGCGACCGCCGGTTCGGTGCCGCCCTGGACACGCCCACCGCCTGACCGCGGCGGCCCGGGACCTCGAGCCGGAGGCCCGGGGGCCTCAGCGGGTCGGAAGGTAGCCGTCGCTGAACCGGCTGACGGCGTCGTAGGCCTTGCGCCGGGTGGGGGCCGCCGAGGTGAACAGGTCATGCATCCCGGACTCGATCCGCACGATCGAGACCTCGTTGCCCAGCTTCAGTGCCCGCTGCCTGACAGTTTCGACCTCGATGACGGTGTCGGTGACCAGCATCTCGGGTTCGAACACGGTGCCCAGGTGCGTTTTGGAGGAGGTCATGACCAGCACCGGGCAGCGGATGTCCAGCCCGCGCGCCACCTCCGCGTGGCCGGCGAGCACCGCGGAAATCCATCCGGCGGTGACCGGGAACGCGTTGCGGGGCCGCCAGAGCGGATGCACTTCCCACTCGCCATGGGCCCGGTTGGACAGCGACTGCCAGTAGTGGTCCACCTCCGGCAGCTTGATCCGCGCCTTGGGCCGCACCCGCGCCAGCGGTTCCAGCAGCCCGGCGGCGGCGTTGCGGACCAGCCAGCTGCCCTGCATCTCCAGCCAGGGGGAGTTCAGCACCAGCGCCGAGAGGATCCCGGGATTGCGGTTCGCCCACAGGCTCCCCGTCAGGCCACCGGTGGAGTGGGCGACGACCACGATCCGCCCCACCTGGCCCACGTCCTCACGGATGGCCTCCAGCGCGGCCTCGATGTCGGCGTCGTACTCCCGAAGATCGGTGATGAACCCCGGGGTCTGCCACGCCCGCAGGCTGCGTCCGTAGCGCCGCAGGTCCAGGGCGTAGAACCGGTATCCACGGTCGGACCAGTAGCGGGCCAGCTCCGGGTTGTAGAAATAGTCGGTCCACCCATGCAGACCCAGCACGACGTCGACCGGGGCCCCCGTGCCATGGTTTCCCCGGGCGCGGGCCCGGTCCAGGCCCTGGCGCACGTTGAGCATGGCATCACGCCAATGCGGCTTCTCCCCGACGGCCGGCAGGTAGCGCACCAGCGTGGCGCAGAACGGGCCCTCCTCGTCGCGACCGGGGCTGATGCTGGTGTAGCTGAAGCCCGGTCCCAGCTCGTCGTCGAGCCACTGCCCGGGTTCGGTGTCGATCGCATACCGTGCTTCGTCGCTGCGCATATGTTGAGCATAGCCACCCCGAAGTTGGCAGCGGTGCCGCGCGCAGGGAAGACTGGGGGCATGCGCATCTACCCCGCCTTCTTCCGTGTCGTCTTCTCCGGCATGGATCCCGAAAAGGCCCACCAGATCGGCTTCCGGCTGATCCGGCTGGCCGAATCCACCGGCGCCTCGGCGGTGCTGCGCCGGATCACCCGGCCGCACCCGAGCCTGCGCCGCACGGTCATGGGCATCGACTTCCCCTCGCCCTTCGGCCTCGCCGCGGGTTTCGACAAGGAAGGCCACGGGATCCCCGCCCTGGCGGACCTGGGCTTCGGGCACATCGAGGTCGGCACCATCACCGGCCGCGCCCAGCCGGGCAACCCGAAACCGCGCCTCTTCCGCCTGGTGGATGACCGGGCGGTCATCAACCGGATGGGCTTCAACAACGACGGCGCCGACGCGGTGGCACCACGGATCCGTTCCGCGCGCCCCGTCCTGTCGGAACGTTTCGGGGCCACCCGGCCCATCGTGGGCATCAACATCGGCAAGACCAAGGTCGTCGAACTCGCCGACGCGGTCGGGGACTACCTGGCCAGCACGCGGGCCCTGGCCGGCCAGGCCGACTACCTGGTGGTCAACGTCAGCTCCCCGAACACCCCGGGGCTGCGGCTGCTCCAGGGGATCGACACGTTGCGCCCGTTGCTGGCCGCCGTGGGCCGGGAGGCGGACGCCACCGCCGGGCGGCACGTGCCGCTGCTGGTGAAGATCGCACCGGACCTGGCCGACGCCGATGTCGACGACGTCGCGGCCCTGGTCCTGGAACTGGGACTGGATGGCATCATCGCCACCAACACGACCATCGCCCGCTCCGGATTGGTGACGGTCCCTGACCGGATCCGCGAGTACGGGGCCGGCGGACTCAGCGGTGCACCGCTGAAGAAGAGGTCACTCGAGGTGCTGCGGCGGCTGCGCTCCACGTTGCCGGCCGGCACCGCGGTGGTCTCCGTCGGGGGAGTGGAAACCGCGGCTGACGTCCGCGAACGCCTCGATGCCGGCGCCGACCTGGTCCAGGGCTATACCGCCTTCCTCTATGAGGGTCCGTTCTGGGCCTGGCGGATCAACCGCGGACTGCGCCGGGCGCTGGCCTCCCGGTAGGCACCGGAAACGACGGAGGGCACCATCGCATCGATGCGGTGGTGCCCTCCGTCGTCGTACCGGATGCCGGGGGAGTGCTACTCGACCTTGGTTCCCCGGGCGACCTGCGGCTTGGGCAGGCGCAGGCGGCGGAACTGCAGCCCGCGCATGGAGGCATACCAGAGGACGCCGCGGTCCTGGCTGCCGAACTTCGCGACGAGGCGCTTCTTCAGCTGCCGGGTCATGATGAACGTGTCGACGATGACCAGCCCCAGCACGATCCACAGGCCCATGGTGATGTAGGCCTGGACCTGGAGGTTGTTGGTCATGGTGAAGGCGACGACCAGGAACACCAGGATCACGATCATCAGGAATTCGCCGACCATCCACCGGGAGTCGACGAAATCACGGGCGAACCGCTTCTGCGGGCCCTTGTCACGGGCCGCCAGATAGCGTTCGTCGCCGGTTTCGTTGGCCAGGCGCATGCGCTCCTGGGCAGCCATGCGCTGCTCGCGGGCCTGCGCCTTGGCCAGCTTGCGGTCGGTGGGGACCAGCGGACGCTTGTTCTGCGCCTGCTGGCTGTTCCGGCGCGGCGTCGGTGCACCCTTGCCCACGGTCGGACGATCGGGCTCTTCTGGGGTGGCCGGCGGCTGTGCGGCATCGGCTTTTTTGCTTCCAAACACGCCCCAAGTCTAGCGGCGGGTGGCCCGCAACCGAAACGCGGGCCAGTTGTAGGGTGAAGCCATGACTACTTCCGATTCCACCACCGGCTCCGTCGATCACGGCGTCGATCTGGACGCCCTCACCGAGCGTGTCAACCGCGCCTTCGAGCAGACCGTCTCCGAACTGAAATCCCTCGTGGCCATCCCGGGCATCGCCTGGGAGGCCTTCGACGCCGCCGAGCTGGACCGCAGCGCCGAAGCCGTCGCAGCACTGGTCCGCTCCACCGGGATGGATGACGTGCGGATCCTCTCCGTCGACACCGAGGACGGGGTCCCCGGCGCGCCGGCCGTCGTCGGCCGACGTCCCGCCCAGCCGGGCAAGCCCACCATCCTGCTCTATGCCCACCATGACGTGCAGCCCCCCGGGGACGCCGAGCTGTGGCAGACGAGTCCGTTCGGGGCCACCGAGATCGACGGACGGCTCTTCGGCCGCGGTGCCGCCGATGACAAGGCAGGCATCATGGTCCACATCGCCTCCCTGCGGGCCGTCCTGGACGCCGTGGAGGACTTCGGCGTCGGGGTGACCTACTTCTTCGAGGGCGAGGAGGAGGCAGGGTCGCCGTCCTTCCGCCCGTTCCTCGAACAGCACCGCGACGCGTTGGCCGCCGACGTCATCGTCGTCGCCGACTCCAGCAACTGGAAGGTCGGGGTCCCGGCCCTGACCACCAGCCTGCGCGGCATGGTCGGTGCAGTCATCGACATACGCGTCCTGGAACATGCAGTGCACTCGGGCATGTTCGGGGGACCAGTGCTCGATGCCCCCACACTGGCCGCACGGCTGATCGCCTCCTTCCACGACGATCAGGGCAACGTCGCCGTGGAGGGGCTGCTGGCCCGTGACACGGATCCCGTGGACTACCCCGAGGCCGATTTCCGTGCCGATTCCTCGGTGCTGGACGGCGTGCGCCTGGCAGGTAGCGGTGCCCTGGCTGACCGGCTCTGGAACAAGCCGGCCCTGTCGGTCATCGGCATCGACGTGCCCTCAGTTGCCGTTTCCTCCAATACGCTGCAGCCCGCGACGCGCGTGAAGATCAGTGTCCGCCTGGCACCCGGCCAGGACCCGCAGGCCGCCGCCGACGCGCTGCAACGCCACGTGGAGGCGCAGGACCTGTTCGGCGCCCAGGTCGACTTCACCGCCGTCGAACAGGGCAATGCCTTCGCCACGGACACCACGGCAGCGGCACCCCGGGCCAGCCTGTGGTCGCTCGAAAAGGCCTGGGGCGTGACGCCCGTGGAAACGGGCATCGGGGGATCGATCCCCTTCATCGCCGACCTGCTCGAGCTCTACCCGCAGGCACAGATCCTGGTCACCGGCGTGGAGGACCCCGACTCGCGGGCCCATAGCGCCAATGAGTCGTTGCACCTGGAGGATTTCCGCAAGGCCATCCTGGCCGAGGCCCTGCTCCTGGCACGTCTCGACGCAGAGGGCCTCCAATAAGGCAGGTCCGTCGTACCATGGAAGACGAGAGGACGGTGCGCTACGGCGCCGCCCTCCGCGACAAGCACTATTGGAGGACCAGATGACCGCCACGACCAACGATTCCACCGTCGGTTCCACCGAAGAACTCGAGACCCATGAGGTGCTCTTGTCCGATGTGGCTGCGGACAAGGTCCGCAGCCTCCTGGAGCAGGAGGGCCGCACCGACCTGCGCCTGCGCGTGGCCGTCCAGCCCGGCGGCTGCTCCGGCCTCATCTACCAGCTCTACTTCGACGAGCGCATGCTCGACGGCGACGCCGTGCGGGAGTTCGACGGCGTCGAGGTCATCGTCGACAAGATGAGCGTGCCCTACCTCAGCGGTGCATCCATCGACTTCGAGGACACCATCTCCAAGCAGGGCTTCACCATCGACAACCCCAACGCCGGAGGCTCCTGCGCCTGCGGCGATTCCTTCCACTAGGAAGCACTGCCGGCCGGATCCGCGGGTCCACGTAACCATCGGTTGACACGGGGTTTCGGTCGGCATTCCGTCGGGCAAGAGGGTAAGCTCTACGATGAGTAGTAAAACTAATGGCCTCGCCGAGCCGGTACCGGATGCATTGCTGCGCCCGATGCCACGCACGGCTTGGACGAGACCACGTATCGCACCAACAAAGAGGAAGGGCCGTCTGTGAGTTCGCAAGACCGAACCAGCAGCAGTCGCAGGGGCAGGGCCAAGGCATTGGCCATTGTCGGCGCGGGGGCGTTGCTGTTGACGGGTTGTTCAGAACAAGTCCAGCGTGGCTGGCTCCCGAATGAAACCCGGGACGTTACCAACCACACGGGCATGATCCAGGACCTATGGGTCCACAGCTGGGTCACCGTCCTGATCGTCGGCATCCTGACCTGGGGACTGATGATCTGGTGCATCGTGGCCTACCGGCGCCGCAAGGGCGAAACCGGTTTCCCACGCCAGCTGAGCTACAACCTGCCGATGGAAATCCTCTACACGGCTGTCCCGCTGATGATGGTGCTGACCTTCTTCACGTTCTCGGACACCACCCAGCGCACCGTTGACGCTCCGGTGGATTCCCCGCTCGTCGTGGACATCCAGGCCAAGCAGTGGTCCTGGGACTACAACTACAGCTACAAGGGCGAAGAGAAGTACGACGCCAACGTCCAGGCACACCTGGACGGTTCTGCAGGAAAGGAAGCGACGCTTCCCGTCCTCTACCTTCCGGTGAACGTACCGGTGACCCTCGAGCTGAACAGCCGCGACGTCATCCACTCATTCTGGGTTCCCGCCTTCCTGCAGAAGCTGGACATGATTCCGGGCAAGACGAACCGCATCTACCTCACTCCCCAGGAGGAGGGCACCTACGCCGGCAAGTGCGCCGAGCTGTGCGGCGAGTACCACTCCGAAATGCTGTTCAACGTCAAGGTCGTTTCGGAACAGGAATTCGAGAGCAAGTTGTCGGACATGAAGGACGGACACATCGGAGCGGACTACGACCGCAAGCCCGATGAAGTGAACTCCATCATGATTCCTCATGAGGAAGGGAAGTAGGTCGCGATGACTACCTACGAATACGCGACGGACGAGGCCAAGCCCCTCGCCCCCCGGGTCGTGCCGGTCTCCAAGGGACGCATCGTCGTCAACTGGATCACCTCCACCGACCACAAGACCATCGGGTACATGTACCTGATCGCCTCGTTCATCTTCTTCTGCATCGGCGGCGTCATGGCGCTGCTGATCCGTGCCGAGCTCTTCGAACCCGGCATGCAGATCCTGCAGACCAAGGAACAGTACAACCAGCTGTTCACGATGCACGGCACCATCATGTTGCTGATGTTCGCGACGCCCCTGTTCTCCGGCTTTGCCAATGTGATCATGCCGCTGCAGCTGGGCGCTCCGGACGTGGCCTTCCCACGACTGAATGCCCTGGCCTTCTGGTTCTACCTCTTCGGTTCCACCATTGCCGTCGCCGGCTACATCACCCCCCAGGGTGCCGCCTCCTTCGGCTGGTTCGCCTACGCGCCACTGTCGAACACGACCTTCAGCCCCGGTGTCGGTGGTGACCTCTGGGTCTTCGGCCTGGCACTGTCGGGCTTCGGTACGATCCTTGGTGCCGTCAACTTCATCACCACGATCATCTGCCTTCGTGCCCCCGGCATGACGATGTGGCGCATGCCCATCTTCACCTGGAACACGCTGATCACCGCCCTGCTGATCCTGATGGCCTTCCCCCCGCTGGCCGCAGCCCTGTTCGCCCTCGGCGCGGATCGACGCTTCGGAGCGCACATCTACGACCCCGATGCCGGCGGACCGATCCTGTGGCAGCACCTCTTCTGGTTCTTCGGCCACCCGGAGGTCTACATCATCGCGCTGCCGTTTTTCGGCATCGTCTCGGAGATCTTCCCGGTCTTCAGCCGCAAGCCGATCTTCGGCTACAAGGGCCTGATCTTCGCCACCATCTCCATCGCAGCCCTGTCCGTGGCCGTGTGGGCGCACCACATGTATGTCACGGGCTCGGTCGCCCTGCCGTTCTTCGGATTCATGACGATGCTCATCGCCGTTCCGACGGGTGTGAAGTTCTTCAACTGGATCGGCACGATGTGGCGAGGGTCGATTACCTTCGAGACGCCCATGCTCTGGAGCATCGGCTTCCTGGTGACCTTCCTCTTCGGCGGTCTGACCGGCATCATCCTCTCGGCTCCGTCCCTGGATACCCACGTCTCGGATACCTACTTCGTTGTCGCACACTTCCACTACGTGGTCTTCGGCACCGTCGTGTTCGCCATGTTCGCCGGATTCTACTTCTGGTGGCCCAAGTGGACCGGCCGGATGCTCAACGAGCGCCTGGGCAAGATCCACTTCTGGATGTTGTTCATCGGCTTCCACGGCACGTTCCTGATCCAGCACTGGCTGGGCGTCATGGGGATGCCGCGTCGCTACGCGGACTACATGCCAGAGGACGGGTTCACCACCATGAACCAGTTCTCCACCGTGTTCGCCTTCATCCTGGGTCTGTCGATGATCCCGTTCTTCTGGAACGTCTGGGTCACCGCCCGTTCGGCCAAGCGCGTCGAGGTCGATGATCCCTGGGGCTTCGGTGCCTCGCTGGAGTGGGCCACGTCGTGCCCGCCGCCGCGTCACAACTTCCACTCCATTCCCCGGATCCGTTCGGAACGTCCGGCTCTTGACCTCCACCACCCGGAGCTCTCGGCCCGTGCAACCCCGACCGCCAGCGTTGCCAAGGTCTTTGGCCCGGCCGACCAGAAGGACGTGTAACCATGAAAGTTGAAACCGGACTCTTCCTGGTTCTCGCGGTCTTCTTCCTGCCCGTCTTCATCGTCTACGGCATCATGACCGACTGGGACGAGTGGGTCGGCATCATCGCCCTGGCCCTGGCCATGGGCCTGGGCCTGATGATCGGGTTCTACCTGTACACGACGTCCAAGCGCGTCGGTGATCGTCCCGAGGATCGTGTCGACGGCGAGATCCACGAGAACGCAGGCGTCATCGGCCAGTTCTCTCCGTGGAGCTGGTGGCCCATCGTGTTGGGCCTGGCAGCGGCCATCGGATTCCTCGGCATTGCCGTTGGTTTCTGGATCACCTACATCGGCGTCGGGCTGGTCATCATCGCCTTGATTGGCTGGGTCTACGAGTACAGCCGCGGGGACCACGCCCACTAGGTCTCCACGCATCGTCAAAGGGCGGTTCCCTCCTTCAGGAGGGAGCCGCCCTTTCCCCATTCCCGGGGGTCATCGTTCCCGCGCTGGGGCAGCCACGGTGCGTCGGCTTCGGACCGGGGCGGAGATGCGGGACGGCGGCAGGGAGGCCGGTCGGCGGTAGAATTGCCATGAAGGCCGCCAACAGAAGAGCGAGTACAGCATGCCCCACAGGCCGCCAGTCCCGGTGACCGGACATCTGGATGAGGACTCCCCGCTCAAGAAGCATCTCCAGCTCAAGGCGATCCTGCGCCACCATGCCACGGAGGTCTGTGATCCGGGGCGGCCCATCCCCTCGGAACGCGAACTGACCCAGCAATTCGGCGTGGCCAGGATGACCGTCAGGAATGCCATAGACGCCCTGGTCGACGATGGCGTGCTCGAACGCATCGTCGGTGTCGGTACCTTCGCCGCCTTTCCCAAGGTCGACCTTCAGGTCAAGCTCACCTCCTACAGTGAGGAAATGGAACGCCGGGGGATGGTTCCCACGGGTCGCGTCCTGCGCTTTGACGAGATACCCGCCACGGGCCAGTTGGCTCGGGAGATGGAACTCGAGGACGGGACGCCAGTGGTGCGCCTGCGTCGGCTGCTGCTGGCCGATGGACTGCCGATGAACCTTGACGAGAACTACCTCCCCTCGCATCGGGTACCCGGGTTCCTCAACGACGCGGCACCACGTCAGTTGTACGCGTCGCTGAACGAACGCTACGGACTGGTGCTGCAGTGGGGCGAGGACCAGGTGGAAGCCGCTGCCGCGACTCCACAGGATGCGAAGCACCTGGGCGTGGACGCGGGGACCCCGTTGCTGAAGATCCAACGCCACGCCTACGTCAAACGTGAATTAGTCGACTACTCGGTGTCCCTCTACCGCGCCGACCGCTACAAGCTCTTCGTGCCTCTACAACGCCCCGGAACGCGTCAGAGGCATTCGTACGAGGCCGAAGGTTTCTAACGGCACAGAGAGCCGCTGGGGCGCCGCCCACGGGTGGGTGGTCCCTGGCGCGCTCCTGTCGTCCATGAAGGGACGGCTTGTTAATTCGACAAGTATCCGACGCTAAGCTTTCGCGTGTCCACTATGGATCCCGTTAGACCAGTGCAGTGGGCCTATACCTGCGTTTGAAGGCGGCCATGGCCGCCGGAACCAGCATTCCCGGCGATGGGTTTTGCCCAGCATTGGCAACTTCTCGCGCATCACGAGCTGCCTTGAAAATCGGCCAGACCCTGTTGACAGGACTTGTGGGCTTGGACAATGCTTCTGTCCCAAGCGGAGTATTCTTCGCGCTCCAACCTTTACAGCGAGGTCGGCTCAGTCTCAAGTAATCAACTTCGGGGGAAGCATGCCACGGACAATCTCTACACTCACAGCGCTTGCCCTAACATCCGCGCTTCTGATTGGAGCAGGGCCAGCCAACGCTGACAATCAAGACGGGATCGCGCTAACTCCAGAAGTATCGCAGCGCGCCGACAGGGCCGCCCTTGAGAATCCGCTGACTGACAGCGAACTAGCCCGTATAGCCGACGAGGCGGTAGTGGACGCGCCGCCGCTTTTGAAACGCGAAGCGAAGGAGCTAAAGGCCCTAGCAAAGGGAGGGGAGCTTACGGCCTGGGCCGGTGGAACTGAGTTCAAACCCCAAGAAGAAGCCACCGCCGAGACTTCCGGCACTGCAGCAAGGGCCTCAAAATCCGCAACCACATACGCTTACCAAGCGAAGGTATGGGGAGCTTGCGGTGTCACCACTCCCAATAGCAAGCTTGTCCGCATGTTCCAGACCACCACTACGCCATGGGTCTTTCGAAACGTGCCCATGTACTGCGGAACCAATGGATATGGCTACCGGCATATCAAGAGTAGCCACATGCGCCATTGGAATGACATCGCCGTCCTACTTGGGGCCAACTGGCGCGACTTTGCCGACTTTGCCATTTCGGATGCCCTCGACCACATGTACTCCGGCGCATACAGCAAGAAGAATGACACCTACACCTACAAGGGTGTAGTTCAGCTCAAGCGATATGACGGAAAAACCGTGAAGACCTATTACCCGCGGGTTGTGGTTGCGGCCGGCAACTACAAGATGATCACCGCCTTCCCTTCCAGCGGACGGTAGGTACCAATGACCGACTATGGTCGCTTTCTGACCAGACTCAATGAAAAGTCCGCCGAACACGGATTGTTCATAACCGACGAGCTAGCCAGCACGAGCGCGGTCTGGTTTCTCTCCGCAAACGGTCGAAATCTGGCAGTCGACGGAACGCTCGATGACTTGGTTGAGCGAGTCAGGAGTACGGACGCGCAAGATCTCTGGCCTGACCTGTCCGCAGAGGAGGCTTCACTGAATCTATTCTCCGTACACGTGTACGAAGCCTTGGAGTCAGGAACTCAGAGCGCCACCCGACTCATATTTGTCAATGGCGCCCTTACTCTGGAATAGCCGCATCTGGCGAGCTCCAATGAGATCAAACCGGGCAAATATAGGCCGCTACGGCGCTCGACTAATCCTCAGCGTCGGATATTTCACATATTCACAATCCACCTCTGAAGCAGCCCAAGACAAACCAGCGCCGCTGCCGGCTGCCCGGGGGTGCCCCCCGGCCGGGCAGCCGTTGTCGTCATCGGGTCCGGATCTCCTCGCCCTGTACGGGGCATATACGCGCACACGCCCCGTGGCCACTGCGCCCGCCCCGTCTGCCGCGGGACGCCGAGCTTCATCACCGGAGCACCTCGCCCACGGGTGGATCGCAGGCGGCCACCGCCCCTGGCCCCCGCAATGGCCGTCATCAGTTTGCGGGAGCACGGGGTCCAGCGCGTCGGGGGAGTGGCGCCGCCCTAGGGTCCGGTGGACCGGCAGATTCTTTCCAGCCGGGGAACGCGAAAGGACCCCGATCCATTGATCGGGGTCCTTTCGCGTGTGGTCGATACCTAGTGCTCGACGGATGCGTCCTCGGACGATCCTTCGATTGCCGGCGCGTGGTGGCCGTGCGCGGCCTCCAGCTCGGCTGGCGTCACCGGAGCGACGCGATCCTCGAAGAAGAACTTCGAGACGGCGCCACGGGCCTTTTCGGTTCGGGTCACGTGCCCGGCACGATCGGCCTCGGCCGGAAGCACCTCGTGTGACTCGAAGGCAACCAGCTTGTAGAGCTTGTACTCGTCGAGCGGGACGTGGCGTTCGGAGAACCCGCCCTCCGGCGACATCTCGATGACGCCGGCCTCGCGACCGTGCAGCACGATCTCGCGGTCCTTGCGCTGCAGCGCCAACGCGATGCGGCGGGCCACGATGAATCCGAGGATCGGTCCCAGGAAGAACAGCGCCCGGAGCCAGTAGGTGACGTCGTTCAGGGCCACGTGGAAGTGCGTGGCGATGAGGTCGGACGAAGCGGCGCACCACATCACGCAGTACCAGATGACACCGGCTACGCCGACGCCGGTACGGAACGGGGCATTGCGGGGGCGATCCAGCAGGTGGTGCTCGCGGTTGTCCTTGGTGATCCAGCGTTCGATCCAGGGCCAGGCGAACATGGCACCGATGAGGATCGCTGCAGGGACCATCGGCAGCAGGACGTTCAGGATCAGGTTGTTATCGCCCCAGGGGAAGGGGATGATCCACTCGAAGCTGAAGTTGCCCAACACACCGGGCATCAGGCGCAAGGCACCGTCGACCCAGCCGATGTACCAGTCAGGCTGCGTACCTGCGGAAACGGGGGAGGGGTCGTAGGGACCGTAGTTCCAGATCGGGTTGATCGTGAAGAACCCGGCGATCGCGGCGACAATGCCGAAGACGATGAAGAAGAACCCACCGGCCTTGGCTGCGTAGACGGGGCCCACGGGGAAGCCAACGACGTTGTCATTGGTGCGCCCCGGTCCACGGTACTGGGTGTGCTTGTGCACGACGACCATGAAGAGGTGGATGGCCACCATGAGCAGGATCATCGCCGGTACCAGCATGATGTGCAGCATGTACAGGCGGCCGATGATTGCGGTGCCCGGGAATTCGCCGCCAAACAGGAAGGCCGAGATGAACGTCCCGACGACCGGGATGGCCTTGATGACGCCGTCGATGATGCGCAGGCCGTTGCCGGAGAGCAGGTCATCGGGGAGTGAGTAGCCGGTGAATCCGGCGGCCATGGCCAGCACGAGCAGCGTTCCGCCGACGACCCAGTTCAGTTCGCGGGGCCGGCGGAAGGCGCCGGTGAAGAAGACGCGCAGCATGTGAACGGAAACGGCGGCCACGAACAGAAGTGCTGCCCAGTGGTGAACCTGGCGCATGAACAAGCCGCCGCGGACATCAAAGGAGATGTCCATGGTCGAGGACATAGCGACAGACATCTGGACACCCTTGAGCGGGTTGTAGCTGCCGTTGTACGTGGTGTGGGCCATCGAGGGATCGAAGAAGAACGTCAGGAACGTTCCCGAGATCAGCAGGATGACGAAGGTGTACAGGGCGACCTCGCCGAACATGAACGACCAGTGGTCCGGGAAGATCTTGCGCCCGAATTCCTTGACGATCTGGGAGGCGCCCACGCGGGTGTCGACGAAGTCGGCGATGCGCCCCGTCGAGGTCTTGGCGCGGTACTCGGTAGTTGAAGACATGTTTAGCCACGCTCCCAGTAGCTCGGGCCGACAGGCTCGTGGAAGTCGCTCTGGGCGACCAGGTAGCCCTCGGAATCGACCGTGATCGGAAGTTGCGGAAGTGCGTGACCTGCCGGTCCGAAGATAACCTTGCATTCCTGCGTGAGGTCGAAGGTCGACTGGTGGCACGGGCACAGCAGGTGGTGCGTCTGCTGTTCGTACAAGGCGACAGGGCAACCCACGTGGGTGCAGATCTTCGAGTACGCCACGATGCCATCGTGGTGCCAGGTCTTGCGCTCGGGGGAGATGTGCATCTTCTCCGGGTCCAGGCGCATGAGCAGGACAACTGCCTTGGCCTTCTCGTTCAGCGGATCTTCCATCTCGTTCAGCCCCTCGGGGATGACGTGGAAGGCCGAACCGATCTGGACATCGGATGCCTTGATCGGAGTGCCGGAAGGATCGCGGACCAGCTTGATGCCCTTGTCCCACATGGTGTGGCGCAGGCGGTCGACGATCTGGCCGGCGGTAGCACCGGTGCGATCCAGGTCGCGGAACATGAAGATGGCGGGGATCGGTGCCAGCGCCACTGCAGCAATCAGCGAATTGCGGATCAGTGGACGGCGCTTGATGCCGGTTTCCTCGATGATGTCACCGAGCATCCCCTCGGCGATCTGGCGGTTCTCCTCGGTGCGGACCTCGTGTCGCATTTCGGTGATCTCGTGGTCCGGCATCAGGGTCTTGGCCCAGTGCACGATGCCCACGCCAATGCCGAGCATCGCGAAGGCGGTGCCGATGCCGAGCAGGGTGTTCTGCAAACGGATCTGCCCGATCGAATCCGGGTGTCCAACCACGAAGTAGGCCACGAAGAACAACAGTGTTCCCAGTACGGACAGCACGAATAGCAGCGTTACCTGGCGTTCGGCTCGTTTTGCGGCGCGCGGGTCAACGTCAGCGAGGCGTGGCCGGTGCGGCGGCAGGCCCGGGTCCTGGAACGTGTCCATGGAGCCCTGACCAGCCTTAGCAACGGTGCCCGGATCGTTCGGACTGCCGTGACTATGGTCGCCCATGTTCTCTCTCATCCTTTTTCTCAAATTCCTTGGTACGAGGTGTGGTGTGCGGGCCGGAGACCGCGGCGCCGGATCAGGAAGGCCGGGAGGTCAGCCAGATCGTGAAGGCAATGACAATGCCGAGACCGGCGGTCCAGATCAACAGGCCCTCGGAAACCGGACCGAGCGAACCGAGCTGTGCACCACCGGGGGAGCCCTGGGCTTCGATTTCCTTCAGGAAGGTGATGACATCGCGCTTCTCATCGGGAGTGATGTTCGAGTCGTTGAAGACCGGCATGTTCTGCGGCCCGGTGGCCATGGCCTCGTAGATGTGCTGCTCGCTGACGCCTGCCAGGGACGGGGCGAACTTGCCTCGTGTCAGGGCACCGCCTGCAGCGGCAGCGTTGTGGCACATGGCGCAGTTGACGCGGAAGATTTCCCCACCCGTGGCGGCATTGCCCTTGGAGGTATCCAGGGCCTCGCCATCGGGGACTGCCGGACCGGCACCCAGGGATGCGACAAATGCTGCGAGCTGCTTGGTTTCCTCGTCGTTGAACTGCGCCGGCTTGGCCTGAGCCTGGGGCCCCTGCATCTGCATCGGCATGCGTCCGGTTCCAACCTGGAAGTCGACGGCTGCGGCGCCGACACCGACAAGCGAAGGGCCACTGGGGCTGCCTTCGGCATGCATGCCGTGGCAGGTGGCACAGTTGGCAACAAAGAGCTTGTTGCCTTCATTGACGTCGCTGGCGCTGTACGTCGTCGTCGCCGCCTGGGCCTCGTTGACGCTGCTGGCTGCGGCATACAGGCCGCCCGTGATGAGCAGACCCATCAACAACAGCGCTACGGCGGCGAGCGGATGGCGGCGCCTTTGCGAAAGAGCCTTCACTTGCTGGTTCCTCACTTGGTTTGGTTGGTGATGCTTGATATGGCCCGGAAGCCGATGGCTACTTCAGGAAGTAGATGATCGCAAACAGGGCGATCCACACGACGTCGACGAAGTGCCAGTAGTACGACACGACGATTGCGGAGGTTGCCTCGAAGTGGCCGAACTTCTTGGCCACGAAGGCACGGCCGATGATCAACACGAAGGCGACAAGTCCGCCGGCAACGTGAAGACCATGGAAACCGGTCGTGATGTAGAACGCCGAGCCATAGGGGTTCGAGCTCAATGCGACACCATGGTGGACGAGTTCGGTGTACTCGTACGCCTGCACCGAGACGAAGATCGCCCCGAGGATGAACGTGACGATGAACCACTCGACCATTCCCCACTTGCGGAAGTTCAGCAGACCGCCGAGGCGGCGCGGCTGGAGATCCTCAGCACGGAACACGCCGAGCTGGCAAGAAAAGGAACTGGAAACCAGAATGATCGTATTGATGAGTGCGAACGGGACGTTCAGCTTGGCTGTCTCGTTCGCCCACAACTCCGGCGAGGCCGCACGGAGAGTGAAGTACATGGCGAAAAGCGCGGCGAAGAACATCAGCTCGCTGGAAAGCCAGACGACGGTTCCGACCGACACCATGTTGGGGCGGTTAGGCGCAGGGTGCGCCTGGGCATTGAGGGCATGAGTCGCAGTTGTCACAGAGCCATTATGTCTATAAAAGTGCCCCAGATACCAATGCATCGACTCCCGAGTCGCCTGTTTTTGCGCCGGTCAGGCCCAAGTTCCGCGGAATATCAAGGGAGAAACAATTCAGCACTTTCTACAAAACGTAGATAACCTTGTTGCGTGTCAACGATTTCTTCGCAGTCCGAGTTCCCAAACTGGCCAACTATCCTCACTTCGCTGATCCGCGGGGAGGACCTTTCGACGGCAGACGCCGCCTGGGCGATGAGCGAGATCATGGGTGGAAACGCCTCGGATGTCCACATTGCAGGTTTCCTGGTGGCATTGCGCGCCAAAGGTGAATCCGTGGACGAACTGACCGGCCTGGTCGAGGCCATGATCGACAGCGCCCGGCCACTGGTGCTGCCGGGGGAGAAGCTCGACATCGTTGGAACCGGCGGCGACCGGCACAACACCGTGAACATCTCCACCATGTCGTCCCTGGTGTGCGCTGGCGCAGGGGCCCGACTGGTCAAGCATGGCAACCGGGCAGCATCCTCCTCGTCGGGGTCAGCCGACGTCCTGGAAGCCCTCGGGGTCCGGCTGGATGCCCCGGCAGAAAAACTCGGCCCCATCCTTGAAGCGGCCGGGATCACCTTCTGCTATGCACAGATGTTCCATCCGTCCATGCGTTACGCAGCAGGGGTCCGCTCCCGTCTGGCGATCGCCACCGCGTTCAACTTCATGGGACCGTTGACGAATCCGTCATTGCCCACCGCCTCGGCGATCGGCTGCGCCGATGAACGCATGGCACCGCTCATGGCCGGCGTCCTGGCGGCCCGGGGCTCGAGGGCATTGGTCTTCCGGGGTGACGACGGACTCGACGAACTGACCACCACCACGACCAACCATGTCTGGGAGGTCCGTGAAGGAACCGTCGAGGCCTCGGTCTTCGACGCCGTCGACCTGGGGCTGGACCGGGCCACCCTGGACGATCTGCGGGGCGGGGATGCGCGGCACAACGCCTCCGTCGTCCATGACGTCATGGCCGGCGCGCGCGGACCAGTCCGCGATGCGGTGGTGCTCAACGCCGCCGCGGGTCTCGTGGCCTTTGACCGTTCGGCGGACGGCAGCCTGCTTGAACGGCTGAAAAAGGCAGCGGGTCGGGCCGAGGACGCCATTGACAGCGGGTCCGCGCGCCAAGCCCTCCAACGGTGGGTTGACGCGACCAACGTCGAGTAGATGCTAGGCCGGTGTCCACCGCAGGCCCTTACGGCAAAGGTAGTGGGGAAGTGGCAGCCAGGGGGCGTCGGCCGGGCCCCTATTCGAGGCCGAGGTTGAACGCAGCGTCGAGGTCGTGCTGCGAGTAGGCCCGGAACGCTATGTGGGTCGTGGTCTCGACGACTCCATCGACCTTGGACAGCCGATTGGCGATGGCCTCGGCGAGGTCTTCGTGGTTGCGGACGCGGGCGATGGCGATGAGGTCCCAGTCGCCGGCGACAGAATAGACTTCGCTGATCCCATCGAGCTCGGAGATCTTCTGCGCGCACTCTGGAATGCTGTCGGCAACTGTCTGGATCATTACAAATGCAGTGATCATCGCGTGTTCCTCCACCTTCTGTCACCGGAGCCCATTCGGCTCTTGACTCGTGCCATGAGCCTAGTTCACCGTGTCGCTGGTGCGCACTTTGCGACGCATCAGAAGGGTGCCGACCAGTCGCCGGCCCAGCAGGAAGACACCGAGAACGATGGTCGCGACGATGATGAACGGCACGGCGGCGGTCGCCCCGAACAGCACCCGCAGGATCAGGCCCAATGCCACGGTGCCGATCCAGAGAACCACTCCATGGGGCCAGAACCTGTTCGGTTCCTTCCAGATCACGGTGATGCAGGAGAAAACGAGCAATGCCAGCAGGAACGGTGCCGCCGTCCCGAGGATCCCCGCGATATCGAGTCCCTCGGCATGGGAACGGCGTCCGAGTGCCGCAAACAAGACCACCAACAGCAGGTCGATGACGAACAGCGGGACCCAGTATTTCCACTTCAACATGGAATCGAGCGTACCGTTCCGCGCCAGACGTCATGGTCAGGCCATCTCTGATCCCGAAGATATTCATCAAATTCACAACTAATCAATGAATACACTGATATACACTCAAGACGTCATGATCCACCGGTAGCCATCTGTCGACAGGGAGACCCGCATGGACAATCCATTCCGCCCCACCGCAGGTGCCGAGCCACCGCAATTGATCGGCCGCACCGGAATCCTCGACGAATTCATCTACGGGCTGCGGATTCGCCACGGGGCTCCCGGGCTGTTGACGATCTTCACCGGCGCGCGGGGCATCGGCAAGACGGTCATGCTCGGGGAGGCGGAAGACGAGGCCCGCATGCGTGGCTGGGCGGTCGTCTCCGAGACGGCTACGCGAGGATTCCTCGGCCGGATCGGCGAGGCCATGCGGCATCACGCCGAAGAACTGGGGGAGGGGCCACCCGGTCGGCGGATCACCGCAGTGCGGGTCGCCGGCTTTTCGGTGACAACCGAACTCCCTCCCGAACAACAAGCCACCTGGCGCGATCTGGGGGAGGACCTGCTGCGCCGGCTCGACGAGCAGGGGACCGGACTGCTGATCACCCTGGACGAAATCCACGGCGCCGACCGCGACGAATTGGCCCAGTTGGCCGCCTCGGTACAGCACTTCATCCGCGACGGCCTGCCCATCGCCCTGGTCTTCGCCGGCCTGCCGGCCGCGGTATCGGATCTGCTCAATGAAGGCGTCGCCACCTTCCTGCGCCGTGCCGACCGGATCGACCTGCACGCCGCGGCCATCGATGACGTGGCCGATTCGTTCGAGGACACCTTCGCCGCATTGGACCACGCACTGCCGACGGACTTCATCCGCCGCGCAGCAGCAGCCACCGGGGGATACCCGTTCCTGATCCAGCTCATCGGCTACCACCTCTGGCAGTTGGCCGAGGCGACGGATGGGCCCCTGGCATCGGATGACGTGGACCTGGCCATCGACGCGGCGCGACGGCGCAACACCCGGGTGGTCATCGGTGCCGCGCTGGCGACGATCTCCCACAAGGACATGGAGTTCCTCCACGCCATGGCGCTCGACGACGGACCGTCCTCGACGGGCGACATCGGCGAACGGCTGGGCAACCGTCCCAACACCATCGGCAACTACCGGGCACGACTGATCGACGCGGGCCTGATCCAGCCGGCGGGGCACGGGATCGTGGAATTCGCCATCCCCGGGCTGCGCGAGCACCTGCTCACCCGCTGAGGCATCTCCCGAATCCACCCGTTTGTGGGACCGGCACAAACGGCGCGCCAAAATCCTGAAGGCCGCACTCCCGGGAAAGACTGCCGAAGCGGCCAGACTGGGAACATGACTCGTATCGCAATCACCGGTGTGGGCGCCGTGTCGCCGCTGGGCACCGACGCCCCCAGCACCTGGGCAGCCCTGACCTCCGGCGCCTCCGGCGTCGTTCCCCTGGACACCCCCTGGTCCGAACCGCTCACCACGCGCTTCGCAGGACTCGTGGACGACTCGTTCCAGGAGGCTCTCAGCGTCCGGGAAATCAAGCGCATGGACCGCTCGGAGCAGTTCACCATGGCGGCAGGACGCGAAGCCTGGAACGACGCCGGTGCCCCCGAGGTGGATCCCGAGCGGCTCGCCGTGGTCATCGGCACCGGCATCGGCGGCATCGGCACCACCACCGTCCAGGAACACGTGTTGGCCGAAAAGGGCCCGCGCCGAGTCTCACCCCATACGGTGAACATGCTCATGGCCAACGGATCGGCAGGTTGGCTCTCGATCGACCTGGGGGCCAAGGCAGGGGCACGGACCCCGGTCAGCGCCTGCGCATCCGGCTCCGAGGCGATCGCCATGGCCCGGGAGATGATCCTGTCCGGGAGTGCGGATACCGTCGTCGCCGGCGGTACCGAGGCTGCCGTCGCCGGGCTGACCATGGCCTCCTTCGGGCAGACGCGTGCGTTGTCCAAGCGCAATGACGATCCAGCTGCCGCCTCGCGCCCCTTTGACGCGGATCGCGACGGATTCGTCCTCGGCGAAGGTGCCGTGGTGATGGTGCTCGAGCGCGAAGACCACGCGAACGCGCGGGGTGCACGCATCCATGGCTACGTCGACGGCTCGGCGATCACCTCGGACGCACACGACATCGTGGGGGCCGATCCTGAGAACCAGGCGCGGACGATGCGGATGGCCGTCCGGGCCAGCGGGTGGGAGACCGCGGACATTGGATTCGTCCATGCCCACGCCACGTCGACCCCGGCCGGTGACATCAACGAAACCCGTGCCATCACGGGCGCCGGCCTGGCCGGGGTCCCGGTGACCTCCACCAAATCAATGACCGGACACCTGCTGGGAGCATCGGGGGCACTGAGCACCCTGGCGACCGTCATGGCGCTACGGGACGGGACCATCCCGCCCACCACCAACCTCGACCGCCAGGACCCCGAGATCGAATTGGACGTCGTGGCCAACCGGGCCCGCCCAACCGACGCCCGCGTCGCCGTCGTCAACTCCTTTGGATTTGGCGGGCACAACGTCGCGTTGGTGGTTTCCGGCATCTGACGTTGCCAGCAGGGGAGTGGTGCCTGTTTTATCCCCTCAACGCGTTTCGACCAGCTTCGCGAGCTGGTTGATGACCGTCCCCCAGCCGTCGTGGAACCCCAGCTGCTCGTGCTTATCGCGATCGGCCCGGTTCCGGTGCATGGCCGTGGACGTGTAAAGGGTTCCCTGGGCATGATCGGCGAAGGTGAACGAGGCTGTGACGAATGGCGAATCGGCTGGTCGCCACCCGGCAACGAGAGCGTCGGTGAACACGATGCGCTCGAGTTCCTCAACCGCGAGGAAGCAACCCGTGATGTGGGGTTCGAAGGAGACGCCGTCCTCGCTCATTTCGGTGCGGAACGATCCACCCGGACGCAACTCCATCTCCCTGGCCTTGCAGGTCAAGGGTGCTGGAATCCACCACTTTTCGAAGGTGGAAGGATCAGCCCAGGCACCCCAAACCCTCTGTCGTGGAGCATGGATGATCCGAGTGATCGTGAGATCAAAGGGGTTTGCAGAACTGTCGTTCATGGCCGGTCCTCACTGTCTTCTTCGGTGGTGACGAGTTCCTCGAGTCGGTCGGCGCGCTCTTCCCACAGCCGTTGCTGCTCGTCGATCCACGATTCCACGACCCGGAAGGGTTGGCGCTCGAGAGTACAGATGCGCACACGCCCCGATTTACGGGTCGCCACCAACCCCGCGGCCTCGAGCTGGCGGACGTGTTTGACGAAAGACGGCAGGGCCATGGCGAAGTCGCCCGCGAGCTCGCCCACGGTGGCAGGGCCAGCAGCCAACCGGGCCACCACGGATCGTCTCGTCGGATCCGCCAGCGCCCGGAAGACGATGTCGAGCGAGTCTAAACACTTAGCCACACGGCTAAGTTACCTCACGGTGCGATCCACGGCAAGGGGGAGTGGCACCCCCGCCAGGCCTCGACAGCGACCGTTGCCCGCAGGAGGATCTGGGGTATTGATTCCGTCACAGGAAGGGTCGAATCCATGCGGTCAGTACGAGTCACCCCGAACCTGCGCGTCGCCGACCTGGAGAGGGCCAAGTCCTTCTACCAGGATTTCCTCTCGTTGGATCTGGAGGAATTCAACTTGGGATGGGTTGCCCGCTACACCTCGTCGGACAGCGGCGCACACGTCCAACTTGTCACCCAAGAGGCCACGTCGTCCGAAGACGCGGTGATTTCCGTGCACACGCCGGACGTGGACGCCGCCTACGCTGAAGCACTTGAATGCGGGTACGACATCGTGCACCCGTTAACGACAGAACCCTGGGGCGTCCGACGCTTCCTGGTCCGCGCCCCGGACGGAAATGTCATCAACATCGTCCGCCACGTCGTCGAAGAACACGGGACGACACCCGGACCCCACAATGCCCCCGGGGCCGGGGCGGATAACGGTTACTGGCACCTCTGCGTATCTAGGTGCGTGGGTCAATAATGCTGAGCCCGAACTTTAAAACGCCGACGCAATAGCAAGGGTCCATAGGGTGCGGCT
>NZ_JBLXAH010000009.1:0-149986 GCF_048266065.1 Arthrobacter sp. | reverse complement strand
TTGAGTTCTCAAACAACAGACGCTTCCAGCTTCCACAAACCCGCCATCCGGCCGGCCGCTACGCTCTGGAGCAACTTGTCTAACTTACCCTACCGCGTGTCGCCGTGCAAATCGACCGTTCCCGGTGCTTTTTGCACTACTCTTCGCAGTCAATCCTCGTGAATCCGGAGCGCAAAGCATTCCGGTCCAATGTGGACTGATTTTGTAGGGTTTGGTCGCCTTGCGATCTTCAGCGTTTCCGCTGTCCTCGTCCCGGCGACTCAGAAAACTTTACACGGAAATCGGGTGCCCACCAAATCGGGGGCCTCCTCCCCGGGAAGACCGGAATTCCGCGGGATTTCGGGCCATTTGCCGTCACGCTACGACCCATCGACCCTTATGAGGTCTTGAGTCCTGCGTCACAGCCCCGGTCCCTAGACTGGAGACATGTCCAATCTGCCAGATCCCATGCCCCAGACACCCCCGACCTTCGACCTGTTGGACCGGCTGCGGATGTCGCAACCGCTGGTGAATGCCCCGATGGCCGGTGCCGCCGGCGGAGCCTTGGCCGCGGCGGTCAGCACGGCGGGTGGATTGGGCATGGTTGGCATTGGTTCCGGGGCCTCGCAGGAATGGATCGCCGGACAGGCCGCCCTCGCCCGGGCTTCCGGACGCGCCTGGGGCGCCGGCTTGATGGCCTGGGTGCTCGAGGAGTCGCTGGATCCGCTGAAGTACCTGCTTGCCGAAGGGCCATCCCTGGTGTGCGTCAGCTTTGGTGACCCCGGACCCGCGGCGGCCCTCATCCATGAGGCAGGACTCCCCTGTGCCATGCAGGTGGGCAGTGGCGCGGATCTGGAGCGCGCCCTGGCGCCCGATGTGGACGTCATCGTCTGCCGCGGGGGCGAGGGCGGCGGGCATGGGCGCAACGACGTCGCGACGCTTCCCCTGTTGCAGCAGACGCTGGCCTCCACCGGGAAGCCGGTGATCGCCGCCGGTGGCATCGCCGATGCCCGCGGAGTGGCCGCCGTGCTCTCTGCCGGTGCACAGGCGGCATGGATCGGGACCCGCTTTGCCGCGTCGACCGAGTCGCTCAGCCACGACCGGGTCAAGGAGGCCATCGCCGGGGCAGGTCTGGATGACACCGTCTTCACCCGTGCCTTCGACATCGCCCAGCGCATCCCGTGGCCCGAGGAGTTCGGCGGCCGGGCGTTGCGCAATGACTTCAGCGACCAATGGGGTGGCCACGAGGAGGCGCTTGCCTCGGCAGTCGCGGCGGACCCGGCCATCACCGAGGCCATCAACGCGGCACGGCGCGGGGCCGACGTCTCCACCGCCCCCGTCTATGCCGGACAATCGGCGGCGCTCAGTCGTGGTGGCGAGTCGGCTGCCGACATCATCGCCGACCTCTCTGCCTTCCGGGACCACCTGCAGGCAGCGGCCCGCCGCTGGCGGTGAGTACATGTCGTCGTGGGATCACCCGGGTCTCTCGCCCGGGCAGCGAGCGCATCTGGAGGACATGTATCCAGGTGCCGCCCTCGAGGCGGACCACAGTTGGCCCTTTGGCATCACCGTGCTGGAATTCGTCCATCGTGGACAGCATCTGCTGCTGAAGGCCAGCGCATCGTCGCACCATCTGGAGCGCGAATACCGGGCGCATACCCGTTGGCTGGGCCCCCTCACGGGAGATGTCCCCGAGCTGGTGCACTACGACGCCACGGCCGGCGTGCTCGTCAAGACCTTCCTCCCGGGCCGGATCGTGCTGGGAACACCCCAGGAGCACGACGCCGGTTCCTTCCGGCAGGCCGGCGCCCTCCTGGCGCGGCTCCACCGCGGGACAGCACCACGGACCGCACAGCACTACGAGGAATCCATGGCCGCCAAGACGCGCGCCTGGCTGGGCCGGGCGTCGGGGCTGGTGCCGGACGACCAGCTCTCGCTCGTGGCCACCTGGCTGGACAGCTTCGAACCCCGGCCGGTGGATCTGGTCCCGACCCACGGCGACTACCAGCCCCGGAACTGGCTGGTCAGGCCCGACGGCAGGCTCGCCGTCATCGATTTCGGCCGTGCCGAGCTGCGCCCCTGGTATTCGGATCTGGTGCGCATGGACCACCATGACTTCGTTCGCCGCGCCGATCTACGGACTGCCTTCATGGCGGGCTACGGCCAGGAGCCCGTCCCTGCCGGGCTGGAAGGAGGTCCGCCGGCACCGGGACGCCGGCTGGACGAACTGATGCAGTCCCTGGGCACCATCGTCTGGTCACGGGACATGGGTGACGCCGCCTTCGAGGAGCACGGCCGGTCCATGCTCACCCGGGTCCTCAACCACCTGTAGCCCCGCCCGCCACCGGACGTCGGTCCGGCAGGCCGGGGGTCAGGCGTCGCCCAGGGGCATGTTGTCGATCAGCCGGACGGAACCCACGCGCGCTGCCACCAGGACCAGCGCGCTTCCGGTGAATGGCGTCTCGCGGCAATTGAAGGCCAACGGTTCCAGGGTGTCCGGGTCGACGACCTCGAGATAGTCCAGGTCAACGAGGGGCTGGCTGGCGATCAGGGCCTCGGCCTCGTCGATCATCAGGGGCTCGTGCGCTGCGGCCCGGTCACGCAGCAGGAACAATGCCCGGCTCAGGACCAATGCGGCGTCGGCCTGTTCCGGGGTGAGGAAGCGGTTGCGGCTGGACAGGGCAAGCCCCTCCGGCGAGCGGACGATCGGTACTGCCTGGATCCGGACGGGATAGGCCAGGTCAGTGACCATGCGGCGGATGATCGCCAGCTGCTGCGCGTCCTTCTGCCCGAAGTAGGCACCGTAGTCGACGGGGACCGACGCCAGGGCCGGAGGACCCGCGTGGTGCAGCAGCTGGGCCACGACGGCGAGCATCCCATCGAAGTGCCCGGGACGCGAGGCGCCCTCGAACTTCTCCCCCAGTTTCCCGCTGAGGACCCGGACCAGCGGGGCGCCCTGCGGATAGACCTCTGCTTCATCGGGGGCGAAGACGATGTCGGCACCTGCCTGGGCCAGCAGCTCCAGGTCGGCGTCGAGGGTGCGCGGATAGCGTTCGTAATCGGCAGCGTCGTCGAATTGCAGCGGGTTGACGAACACCGAGACCACGACGACGTCGTTCTCCGCCCGGGCGGCCCTCACCAGATGTCCGTGGCCCTCGTGGAGTGCGCCCATGGTGGGGACCAGCGCCAGCCGGCGGGTCTGCCCCTCGGCGGCCCCTGCTTCCAGGAGCCGGGCGGAGAGGCCGCGCAGTTCCGCCACCGTCCGGGCCAGGAAGGGGCGCTGGGCACCCGCCGGGGTGCCGCCGTCGTACAGGGTTTCTGGGGTGCTCACGCGTCGATTCTAGCGCCGTCCCGCCGCCGCTGATTGGGAGAGGTCGGGACAGGTCAGGCCAGTGCGTCCAGGATCGCGGCGACCTGGGCCTCGGTGAGCAACCCGCGGTTCAGGGCGCGCTGGGCAGTGGCCCGCCCCATGGCCAGGTAGGCGTCACGGATGTCAGCTGGGATGTCATCGCCCGCCAGGGCCGTGCGGTGCACATCGATCGTGCCGGTGTCCCCCCGGGCCACCGGTCCGGTCAACGCACCTTCCCCGGCGGCCAGGGCGTTCTCCAGCGATCCGCGCATCAAGGGACCCAGGACGCGCTCCGGTGCCTCGACGCCGATGCGCCGCAACAGTTCGGCCGATTGTCCGGCGATGGTGACCAGGTGGTTCGAGGCGTGGGCCAGGGCCGCGTGGTAGATGCCCCGGTCGGCTTCCTCGATGATGGTGGACTCGGCTCCCATTTCGACGACGAGCGCCTGGGCGATCGGCAGGACCATGGACGCGGCGGTGACCCCGAACATGCAGTCCTGCAGCCGATCAAGATCCAGGCTCATCCCCGTGAAGCTCATGGCCGGATGGATGGCCAGCGGGATGGAGCCGGCGGCCTGCGCCGGAGCCAGGATGCCCGTGCCGTAGCGCCCCGCGGTATGCACCACGAGCTGGCCGGGCTGCCAGTGCCCGGCGTCGGCCAGGCCCTGGACCAGCGGGGCCAGTGCGTCGTCTGGGACGGCCAGGAGCACGAGTTCGGAGCGCCTGACGATCTCCGGGATGTCCAGCACGGGGACGCCCGGCAGCAGGGCGTCGGCCCGATCACGGGAGGACTCGGAGACGGCGTGGACACCGACGACTGCGTGTTCGGCGGCGCGCAAGGCGGCACCGAGCACGGCACCGACCTTGCCGGCACCGATGATGCCCACGCCCAGGCGGCCGGGTTTAGCCATGGTGTTCGTCCTCCAGCCAGTGGTCCCTGTCGTTCAGCCGCCGGGCGATGGCCGCGCGGTCGGCCTGGGTCATGAAGAGGTCACGTCCGGTGGCCAGGGCCATCTGCTTCACGCGCGGGGAGATCGGCCCGTCGGTGGTGCACAGTTGGATCCCGGTCAGGCCCAGGCGGCGATCCAGCGGCCCCTGGGTGAGCAGGATCCCCTGGATGCGTTCGTGCGCGACGATGACCAGCGAATGGATGAGCACTCCGGCCCGGGAGAACAGTGCTGTGTCCGTGACGGCAAATCCCTGGCGTCGGTAGGCAAAGGGCGAGAGCCAGCGCGCGCTGCGCGGCGAGGTGGTGAACCCCTCCGCGGTCCCCGCCCCGGAGATCCCGGCATCGACCAGTTCGGCGGGGCGTCCGGTGCCCGGGTCGGGAAGCACGATGCCCAGCACATTGAGCACGTCCTGGCGGGTGCCCACGGGCAGAAGGGTTGAGCGCAGTGTCGCGTCCTCGCCCTGGCTGCCGTATCCGGCGACGTTGACGACGACCTTGTGCCAGCCGAAACGGCGCCAGATGATCCCCTGCGTGACCATGACCGCCTGGACGCGCCCCGGGGGAACTGTCTGGTGGCGGGTGTCCAGCAGCCCGTAGCTCAACCGGAGGCCGTCGGAGCCCATCGCCGCCCGGAAGTTGTAGCCCTGGTTGAACTGTCCCCACAGTGCGGGGACCACGCCGATGAAGAACGGGATCATGTACAGCAGCGTGAATTCCCCGTGCGTGGCGATGGTGGCAATGATCCCGCCGATGACGACCAGCACTGTAATCCCCACCCAGGGGGAAAGCAGCGTGGCGGCGACCAGGCGTTGGGGCGGGACCACCGCAACGACCCGTTCCGGGGCCTCGGGTGCCCCGGACGGAGGGGCCGGGGCAGCAACGCGATCCGTGCCAGCGGGCAACCCGCCCCCGGCGGAGGCACCGCCGTCGTGCCCGGAGCCAGCGGGGCCGGCGGCCGGGGCGGTGTCCTGCTTCAGTCCGGCGGCGCGGGCGAGGATGTCGTTGCGCAGGACCTTGGCGTCGTCGATCTTGATGAAGGCCAGTCGCATCGCCGTCGACCCGGCGTCGGCGACCTCGAACTTGAGTTCGGCCAGCCCGAAGATCCGTGCGAGCAGGGGCTGGACGATGTCGATGGCCTGCACCCTGTCGATGCGGGCCTGGCGCTGCTGGCGGAAGACCACCCCCGAGTTGACGTTCACATGCCGTTCGGTCACCTGGTACTTGGTGAAGTACCACGACAGGAAGAAGGCGCCCATGATCAGCAGCAGGACCGCGACGCCACCGACGATGACCCAGACCAGGCCAGGGGTGAAGGACCAGCCGCCCCCGTCGGACCCGGAGCGCTCCTCCGCGTTGAAGATGTTCTCGATCCAGTTCTGGCCGAAGAAGTACAGGATCGCCAACACGGCGATCCACCCGCGGACCAGCGGGGAAACCGGGTGGACGCGCTTCCAGGGGACCGTCTGGTCGGCGGTCTCCGGCACGGTGGATTCGCCGCTCACAGTCCGGCCAGCCTCGCCTCACCGCGGGCCGAGAGCCGTTCGCGCAGGCGGGTCCCCTCGGCGGCCGGCAGCCCGGGGATCTCGGCCTTGGCGGTGGTGGAGGCCGTGTGGAGCTGGACCTTGCACAGCCCCAGGGCGCGGTCCACGGGCCCGACGGCGACGTCGACGTATTGCATGCGGCCGTAGGGGACGACGAGGACCTTTTGGAACATGATGCCGCTGCGGATGAGCAGGTCGTCGTCGCGTTCGGCATAGCCGATGGCCCGGACCTGCCGGGGGATGACCGCCATGCGGGCCAGGTCGGCGACGACGGCGATGCCGAGCAGTCCCCAGGCCAGCCACGCGGGGTAGCCGGGCCAGACGCCGGTGAGCATCAACACCACCGGGGTGGCCAGCACGACCCAGGTGATCAGCGCGGAAATCCCCCAGCCGACCAGCCTGACCTTGGCGTAGGACGGTGAGACCCGCTGGAACTCCAGGCCCGCCGGGTCAATTGGTTCCTGCGGCATACCCCTCGTCTTCCTCTCGGTTCCTGTCCCGGGATCCCGGGGCGGATGGGTCGTCGGGAGGCAGTTTGCAGAACTGCTCGACGACCCAACCCACAATAACCATCACCAGCGAGGCAACAATCATCACCAAGGATGAGATCACGACCTGGTTTCCCAGTCCCGCACCACGCACCAGGTCCAACAGGATCCCGGCGTGCCATCCGGCGATGAGCGATCCGGCATAGGCGGTGGCCTGGGCCAGGACCAGGGTGCGGGCCGCCTGCAGCGGGTCGAGCCGGCTCTTGAGCTTGCCTTGGGTATACCGGCGGACCCGCATCCCGAACCCGAAGGTGATGGCCATGCCGGCGAGCATGGTGATCAGCGAGGGCCATTGCAGCACCGGGGAGGTGTAGCCGTTGCCGGTCAGCGCGACCTGCGCGATCCACCCGAGCAGGGCGGATCCGAGGCAGATCAGCAGCAGCCACAGGGGGCGGATGGTGCTCATGGCCTCAGCCGTCCTCGTCGGGGACGTAGACGGACAGCCCGTCCCGGTCCGCGGCGCGCGCGGCCAGGTCGGCGACCAGTTCGCTGCCCAGACGGGCCTGGGGGTCCATCCAGGCCCAGGGTTGGAGCACGAAGGCGCGTTCCGCTGCACGGGGGTGGGGCAGGGTGAGCACCTCGTCGTCGGAGGTGGTGTCCGCATAAGTGATGACGTCGACGTCCAGGGTGCGCGGCCCCCACCGCACCTCACGGGTGCGGTGATGGCGCTGTTCGACCGCCTGGCAGTGGCGCAGCAACTCCAGCGGGGCCAGCGTCGTCTCGACCTCCAGCACCAGGTTCAGGAAATCGGGCTGCCCCGAGGGTCCTCCCACCGGCTTCGTCTGCACGACGTCGGAGACCCGGCACAGCCGGACCGCCGGATCGGCCACGAGCTCGTCGACCGCCTCGGACAGCGTCGTGGAACGGGCGCCCAGGTTGCTGCCCAGGGCCAGCACCGCGCGGACGGGGGTGTTCATGCGCGTTCCCGGTGGATGTGGACGCTCACGTCGCCGAACGGGACCTCGATGGGGGCCTGGGGCTTGTGTACGGTGATGTCCACGGCAGCGACGTCGAATTCGGCGAGGACCATGGAGGCCAGTTCACCGGCCAGCTTCTCGATGAGGTCGTAGGGCCCGGAGGCGATCACCTCGGTGACGCGTTCGGCGAGCACCCCGTAGTGGGCGGTGTCGGCGACGTCGTCGGATGCCTCGGCCGCCCGGTTGTCGGTGTGCAGCACGACGTCGACGACAAATGGCTGGCCGTTGCGCTTCTCGTGCTCGAAGACCCCATGGTGCCCGATGGCCGTGATCCCGTTGACCGCGATCCGGTCCCACCCGCCGCGTGGGGCTTCCACCGGCTGCCGGGTGGCCATGGTCAGCGTCCCGCCGCGGCCGTCGTCGTGGCGGCCGCCGTCGTCGGGTGGGCCCAGGCACGGGCCACCTTCAGCGCGTCGATGGTTCCCTCGACGTCGTGCACCCGCACGCACCAGGCACCGGCCATCGCGGCGAGGGCGCTCGTGGCAGCGGTGGCCACGTCGCGTTCGGCGGGGGCCGCCGGCTTGCCGCCCTCGCTGAGCAGGGATCCGAGGAACCGCTTGCGGGAGGTGCCGATGAGGACCTTGTGGCCCAACGCCTTCAACTCGGGGATGGCCCGCAGCAGCGCCCAGTTGTGTTCGGGGTCCTTGGCGAAGCCCAGCCCCGGGTCCAGGACGATCTGCTCGTCGTCGACACCCGCCGCGCGGAAGGTGTCCCGCACCCCCTGCAGCTCCCCGATGACTTCCGCGACGACGTCGTCGTACCTGGCCTCGGTGACCATGGACTTCTGGTCGCCGCGGCGGTGCATCAACACGTAGGGGACCTTGAATTCGGCAACGAGCTTCGGCATGTCAGCCTCGTGGGTCAACCCGGAGACGTCGTTGACGATGTGGGCACCCGCCTCGAGGGCGGCGCGGGCGGTGGAGGTGTGCATGGTGTCGATGGAGACGACCGCACCTGCCTTGACCAGCGTGGAGACGACCGGGACGATCCGTTCCTGCTCCTCGGCCGGGTCCACGTAGTCGGCGCCGGGACGGGTTGATTCGCCGCCGACGTCGATGATGTCGGCGCCGGCATAGAGCATGCGCAGGCCGTGCTGGATGGCGTCGTCGGCCTTCAGGTACTTGCCCCCGTCGCTGAAGGAGTCCTGGGTGACGTTCAGGATGCCCATGACCAGGGTGCGGTCGGTGGGCAGGTCGCGGACGGTCTTGGGGGTCTTGACCGCGCGGACGACGGGCAGGGGTGAGGTGGCGGGTCCGGTTCCGGGGACTGCTCCGAGGGACATGGTGACCTACTTTCCGAGAATGAGGCTCATGGCCTCGGAGCGCGTGGCCGGTTCACGCAGTTGGCCGCGCACGGCACTGGTGACGGTCTTGGCGCCGGGTTTCCGCACGCCGCGCATGGACATGCACATGTGTTCGCATTCGACGACGACGATGGCCCCGCGCGGCTGCAGGTGCTCCATCAGGGCCATCACGATCTGTGTGGTCAGGCGTTCCTGGACCTGCGGGCGGCGGGCATAGAGCTCCACCAGCCGGGCCAGTTTGCTCAGGCCGGTGACCTTGCCGTCACGCCCGGGGATGTACCCGATGTGCGCGCTGCCGTGGAAGGGCACCAGATGGTGCTCGCAGGTGGAGTAGAACGGGATGTCCTTGACCAGCACCAGCTCGTCATGGTCGATGTCGAACGTGGTCGAGAGCAGCTCCGCCGGATCCTGGTGCAGGCCGGCGAAGAACTCCGTGTAGGCCTTGGCAACCCGTTTCGGGGTATCCACCAGGCCGTCACGATCGGGGTCTTCGCCAATGGCTTCGAGGATTTCACGCACTGCACGGGCAATGCGTTCCTGGTCCACGGGACTGGCTGATCCGGACACGACGGTGTCCTCTTCATCAAAGGTGCTCACAGTTCCGATCCTAGCCTGCGACGGGTCAGCCGAGGTGGCCGGGCCCCGGCTGGCCGGTGCCGCCGGGGGCATTTCCGTCGCCGAATCCGCCGTCACCGCCGGCGTCCGGTCCGGGGTTTCCGCCGGGCAGCGCGGGGCCCGATCCCGGGTCGACGATGCTGTCCGGGTGGCCTTCGCCCTCGGCGGGAGCGGGCTCGCCGGAGGCAGCGCGTTCGGCGGCCTGACGGCGTTCCAGCGGCGACTGGACCGGGCCCTCGGGGTGCACAGGGCGGCTGGCCTTGGAGAGCCAGACGTCGCGTTCGGGGCGCTTGACGATGTCGTGGAAGACCTCGGCCAGTTCCTTCTGGTTCAGCGTCTCCTTTTCCAGCAGGGCCAGCGCCAGGCGGTCCAGGACGTGGCGGTTCTGCGTCAGCACCGCGTAGGCCTCGTCGTGGGCGTCGTCGATCAGGGAGCGGACCTCCTCGTCGATCACACCGGCCATGGCATCGGAGTAGTCGCGTTCGGCGCCGCCCTCGCGGCCCATGAACGGCTCGCCCCCGGCGTTGCCCAGCTTCACGGCGCCGATGCGCTCGCTCATGCCGTACTGGGTGACCATCTTGCGGGCGGTCCCGGTGGCCTTTTCGATGTCGTTCGAGGCGCCGGTGGAGGGGTCGTGGAAGATGATCTCCTCGGCCACGCGGCCGCCCATGGCGTAGGCCATCTGGTCCAGCAGCTCGTTGCGGGTCACCGAGTACTTGTCATCCTCGGGGACCACCATCGTGTAGCCCAGGGCGCGGCCGCGGGGAAGGATGGTGACCTTCGTGACGGGAGCAGTCTGGCGCATGGCAGCGGCAACGAGTGCGTGGCCGCCCTCGTGGTACGCGGTGATCTTGCGTTCGTGTTCCTTCATCAGGCGCGAGCGCTTCTGCGGCCCGGCCATGACGCGGTCGATCGCCTCGTCGAGGGCGCGGTCGTCGATGAGTTGGGCGTTGGAGCGGGCGGTCAGCAGGGCCGCCTCGTTGAGCACGTTGGCCAGGTCGGCGCCGGTGTATCCCGGGGTCTTCTTCGCCACGGCCTTCAGGTCGACGTTCTCGGCCATCGGCTTTCCCTGGGCATGCACGTTCAGGATCTGCTCGCGACCGGCCAGGTCGGGGGCCTCCACGGGGATCTGCCGGTCGAAGCGGCCCGGACGCAGCAGCGCGGGGTCCAGCACATCGGGGCGGTTCGTGGCGGCGATGAGGATGACGTTGGTGTTCGCGTCGAAGCCGTCCATCTCCACCAGGAGCTGGTTCAGGGTCTGTTCGCGTTCGTCGTTGCCGCCGCCGACGCCGGCACCGCGGTGGCGGCCGACGGCGTCGATCTCGTCGACGAAGATGATGGCCGGGGAGTTGGTCTTGGCCTGTTCGAAGAGGTCACGCACCCGGGAGGCGCCGACGCCGACGAACATCTCCACGAAGTCCGAACCGGAGATCGAGTAGAACGGCACGCCGGCCTCGCCGGCGACCGCCTTGGCCAGCAGGGTCTTGCCAGTGCCCGGGGGGCCGTACAGCAGCACGCCCTTGGGGATCTTGGCGCCGACGGCCTGGAACTTGGCGGGTTCCTGCAGGAATTCCTTGATTTCGTGCAGTTCCTCGACGGCTTCCTCGGCGCCGGCAACGTCCACGAAGGTCACCTGGGGCATGTCCTTGGTGATCAGCTTGGCCTTGGACTTGCCGAACTGCATGACCTTCGAACCGCCACCCTGGGCCCGGGAGAGCAGCCACCAGAAAACCAGGGCGATGAGCAGGAAGGGGATGATGAAGCCCAGCATGCTCATGAACCAGTTGCTCTGGACCGGCTGGTCGGTGAAGCCCTTGAGGGAGGCGTCGTCGACGGCCTTGACCACATCGTCGGCGCGGGCTGTGGAGTAGTAGAAGGAGACCTTCTTGCCCTTGTTGTCGCCGTCGAGGGTGAAGTCGTTCTTCAGGGACAGGTCCACCCGCTGGTCGCCGTCGAAGATCTTGGCCTCGGTGGCCTTGTTCTCGTGCAGCAGTTGCAGCCCGACGCTGGTGTCGACTTTTCCGTTGTTCCCCGAAGTGAGGGTCGGAAGGAACAGGAGCAGCACGGCCACGCCGATGAGGACCCACACGGCCCAGCTGTTGAAGATCTTCTTGACGTTCATGCGTTGGGGGCCCGACCCCCATCCCTCCTGGTCGCGGACGACGGCGCGCCCGGATGTTTCGTGAGTACTACCATCAGTACACTCTCACCCCCGTACACGCTTGAGCGCGCCGGGGAGTTCCCCTGATGGCGTAAGGATCCCGCCGCCGCGGTGTTACTCGTAGACGTGCGGGGCGAGCGTGCCGATGAAGTCCAGGTTGCGGTACTTCTCGTCGAAGTCCAGTCCGAAGCCGACCACGAACTCGTTGGGGATCTCCATGCCGACGTACTTCACGTCGATCTCCACCTTTGCGGCCTTGGGCTTGCGCAGCAGCGTGCAGATCTCCACCGAGGCCGGGCCGCGGGAGATCAGGTTGGCCTTGAGCCAGGACAGGGTCAGGCCGGAGTCGATGATGTCCTCGACGATGAGCACGTGCTTGCCCAGCAGGTCCGTGTCGAGGTCCTTCAGGATGCGCACCACACCGGAGGACTGGGTGCCCGAACCGTAGGAGGAGACGGCCATCCAGTCCATCGAGACGTGGGAGTGCAGGGCCCGCACCAGGTCGGCCATGACCATCACCGCGCCCTTGAGCACGCCCACCACCAGGATGTCGCGGCCGGCGTAGTCCGCGTCGATCCGGGCGGCCAGCTCGTTGATCTTCTCCTGGATCTCTTCCTTGGTGTACAGAACGTGTGCCAGGTCGGCGGTGACGTCGTTCGAATCCACGAATGGCTCCTGTGCTCGGTTGTGCCTGCGCAGCGGCTCAGAGGGAGTGCGCCTGAGGGTTCAAGATTGCCACAGAGAGGCCTGAAGCGCAGAACCGGGACCATCGAGAACGACCACCGCGCGGGCGGATCCGGGATGGGTGCCCGCCCGGTGCCGGGTGGCGTGCGCGTGCCCGTCGAGCTGGATCGGTCCAGCGGATCCGGCACCGTGGACCAGCCGCTCCAGGGCCATGGTCCGTTCGAAATCGGGAGCCGGCGCCCCACAGAGCACGACGGCGGTGCGCAGCACCCGGGAGAGCAGGGCGTCGTCGAGCGCGCGCAGGCCCGGCAGGTCCAGCACCACGGGGACCTCCCCCGGCGCCGAACGCACCACCCGGGCCAGGGCCGTCTCGGCGGCGGCGTCCAGGTGGTCGGCGTCCCGGCGGGCCAGTTGTGCGGTGCGGGCCAGTGCCTCGGCCAGCCCGGGGCCCAGGGCGTCATCCAGTGCCGGCAACAGCTGGTGCCGCACGCGGTTGCGCAGCAGCGTGGTGTCAGCGTTGGTCGGATCCACCCAGTACTCCAGGCGCTCGTGCGCGCAGATCGCCTCGGTGTCGGCCCGCCGCAGGTGAAGCAGCGGCCGCAGGTAGGGGCCGCGGGCGGCGGGCATGCCGGCCAGTGAGCGGGTGCCCGAGCCGCGGGCCAGGCCCAGCAGCACCTGCTCGGCCTGGTCATCCAGGGTATGGCCGAGCAGGATGGCCGTGGCACCGGTGTCGGCGAGCGCCCGTTCGAAGGCGGCGTACCGGGCGGTCCGGGCACCGGCCTCGGTGGTGGTTTCCGGGTCGACGCGCTGAACTGCCACGGGGTCCAGTCCGAGGCCGCGCAGCTGGCCGGCCGCGGTGGAGGCCACTTCGGCGCTACCGTCCTGCAGCCCGTGGTCCACCACGATCGCGCCGGCCCGCAACCGGCCGGTCCGGGCGAGGAAGGCGGTGGCCGCCGCGAGTGCCAGCGAGTCGGCCCCGCCGCTGCAGGCGACGAGGACGAAGGGCCGGGTCCCCGGTGCGTGGGCGGTGCGCACCGCGTCGGCGACGGCGCGGCGGGCGCTGGCGAGCACGGGGGGCAGGTGGCCGCCCACCGCTACGCTGCCGGGTGGGGTGCCACGCGGTCGATCCACTCGCGCGGGTGGTGGAGTTCATGTTCGCTGGGCAGGTTCTCGACGCGCTCCCACACGGCGTTGAACCCGTCCATGCCGATCTCGCGGACCACTGCGTTCACGAAGCGCTGGCCGTCGCGGTACTGGCGCATCTTGGCGTCCAGGCCCAGGAACCTGCGGATCCAGGCATCGACCGGCCCCCGGCTGCCGCCGCGGGCGTTGAATCGTTGGCGGATGGTCTTCACGGTTGGCACGATGGAGGCGTCGACCGCGTCCATCACCACGTTGGCGTGGCCTTCCAGCAGTGACATGACGGCGGTCAGGTGGCTGAGCAGTGCCTGCCCCTCGGGATCCTGCAGGACGGAGAGCAGCCCCGTGGAAGGGGTCTCGTCCACCGAGGTGCCCGGCGCCGTCGTGCGCTGGCGTCGTTTGGCGTTGAATGCCGCCATCGCGTCCTGGGCTGCCGTCTTGAGCCGTTCGGCGAAGCCGCCCGGGGCGTCCAGCAGCCCGCCGGTCATCTCGGCGATGGTGTCCTGGAGGTGGTTGCGCAGCCACGGGGCTGCGGCGAACTGGACGCGGTGGGTCTGCTCGTGCAGGCAGACCCAGAGCCTGAAGTCCTGCGGATCCACGTGCAGTTCGCGTTCGATCTCCACGATGTTGGGGGCGACCAGGAGCAGCCGGCCGCCGGCGGGTCCGTCGCCGAGGAGCCCGGAGAACGGATCGTACTGCCCCAGGACCTTGGAGGAGAGGAACGCGAGGATGCCACCGAGTTCGACCCCCGCTGCACCGCCGCCGACGGCCACGGCTGCCGGGGACATCTTGGTCTTCTGGGAGGCGGCCAGCCGTTCCATGGCCGGGGCCAGCAGGCCCTGGTAGCTCTGGACGTTGGCGCGGGCCCAGGTGCCACGGTCCACGACCAGGACCGTGGAGTCGCGCAGGTCGCGGGCGGCGTCGAGCCCGGTGATGCGGTGGACATGTTCGACGGACGCGTCGGCCTTGGCGCGCAGATCCGCGACGACACCGCCGATCTGGGCGGCGGTGAGCTTCGGGCCGGGACCGACCAGCCGCTCGGCCGTGCCGCCGGCAACGTCCCAGTTGATGAGTTGCGTACTCGTGGCGGAAGTCTCCATGCCTCCCATCAGATCACGGGCCGGCACCTAGGTGGTACAGCCGCATCCGACCAGGACCGTGGCGGCCCGGTCCAGTCCGGCCCGCGCCGGGTCCAGGGCACCGAACCCGTGGCCGAAGAACGCGAACGCCAGGACCCGCCCGTCAGCGGTGACGGCGGTGCCGCCCAGGGTCGCGGTTCCGGTCAGTGTTCCCGTCTTGGCGCGGACCTCCCCCCGGGTCGCCGCCGACGTCAGGCGGTGCTCCAGCGTCCCGGTGGCCCCGGAGATCGGCAGCAGGTAGGAGACCTCGCGCAGGTCGGGGTCCTTCGAGGTCGCGGCGGCGCGGATGATCCCGGTGAGTTGGCGCGGAGAGATGCGGTTGTGGTCCGACAGGCCCGAGGCGTCCGCCAGGGACAGGCCCTCCACATCGACGCCGAGGCCGGCCGCGGTGGCCCGCAGCGTGTCCGTCGCGCCGCCAAACGTCGCCGGGCGTCCCGCGGCAACCGCCGCCAACCGCCCCATGGCCTCGGCGACGTAGTTGTCCGATTCCTTCCCCATGAAGGCCAGCTGGTCCACGACCGGGGCGGAATGGACCACGGCCAGCCGCCGCGCTTCGGTGCCCGCCTCGCCCCGGACCACCTGGGAGGCGATGGAGATCTTGGGCGGACGGGCGTCGGCCGCAGTGGACGCCGCAGCTGATGACTGCCCGGCGGTGGGCTCGGCGGAGGCGGACGAGGAGGAGGGCGAGGCCGCCGTCTTCTTCGACTCGGCGGCCACCGCCTTCTGCAGCGCGGCCCGGAAGACGGTGGCGGCCGTCATGGCGGGATCCTCCACGCGCGTGCTCGTGGGCCGGGAGTCCCGGCGCGCACCGTACATGGCCAGTGGCTGCACGGCAGTGATGTTCGAGGTCGTCATCAGCGATTCGTCCCATACGGGGTTCAGGGTTGCGCCGGTGAAGAGGGTGTCATCGAGCACGACGTTGAGCTCGGTCGTTGATCCGGCGGCGAAGTGGCCGGAGGCGAAAAGCGCTGCGGCGGTCCGGGTGGCCAGCGTCCCCAGGCCGGCGCGGCTGACGGTGGCATCCGGTTCCGATGCCCCGGCGCCGAGCAGCACATCCCCGCCACCGACGAGCACCACCGAGTCGCCGGGTCCCAGCATCGTCGTCGTCGGCAAGGTCGTCTCCCCGCCCAGCTGCTTCAGGGCAGCGACTGCCGTCAGGATCTTCAGGTTCGACGCCGGGGCGCTGGTTTCGCTCCCGTGGCGGCTGTAGAGCTGCTGCCCGGTGGCCACGTCGGTGACCTCGGCGGTGAAGTCCCCGCCCTTCGTCTTCGCAAAGGCGGCGTCGAGCTTCTTCTTCAGCGTTGCCGCGTCCGGCAGCCGGCCCTGGCCATGCAGCGGCTCCATCGCCGTTGCGGTTGCCGCGGCCACGCTCGGTGCCACCGACGGGTCCAGGGCGGGCGCGGGGGCCGAGGCGGCGGGCTTCGGCAGGAGCACCGGCAGCAGGTTCAGTGCCAGCACGCCCACCAGGGTCCCCAACACCACCACCAGCAGCAGGGACGTGAGCGTCCGCATCGCGCGTTTCATCGGCTTGTTCCTCAACTAGTGGTTGCCCGGCGCCGCCATATAGTCTGGGGGCAGTAGCTTTAAGCCTAGACGGCGCGCGGCCGGATTCCGTTCGCTGCCGCCCCGCAGCACGAAAGTCGAGGACCCCCATGAACCATGACGTCACCATCGAGATCCCCACGGGATCGCGCGTCAAGTACGAGATCGATCATGAGACGCACCGCCTGCGGCTGGACCGTGTGTTGTTCACCTCCATGCAGTACCCGACGAACTACGGCTACTTCGAGGACACCCTGGGCGAGGACGGCGACCCGCTGGACGCGCTGGTCTTCCTGCCCGGTGTCGAGCTGATCCCCGGCGTGCTCGTGGAATCCCGCCCGGTCGGCGTGTTCAACATGACCGACGACGGCGGCGGCGACGCCAAGCTGGTCTGCGTTCCGGCCGACAAGCGCTTCGACCACATCCAGGAGCTCGAGGACCTCGACGAGTGGCTGGTCAAGGAGATCGAGCACTTCTTCACCCGCTACAAGGACCTGGAACCGGGCAAGTGGGTCAAGAACGAGGGCTGGGAGGGCCGCGAGGCCGCCGAGGCCGAGCTCGCCCGCTCCATCGAACGATTCGCGAAGGCCGGCCAGGAGTCCGAGGACGACGAGCCGCAGGGCCGCGACGTCGACTAGCAGCCGGACGGAGCCGTCCCGGGGTGCGTTGGAGCAGCTTCCAACGCACCCCGCGGTGTGTCCGGGCCCCTTCAAACCCGGGTCAGCGGGCGATCCGTTCCCACGCCGAGGTGATGACCGGCAGTGCTCGTTCCAGGTCTTCCCGGGGCAGGGCATAGGGCACGCGGATCCACCGTTCCAGGCCGTGATCCTCCACGGCGAAGGTCGAACCGGGCGCGAGCAGCACCCCGTGCCGTGCGGTCTCGGCGGCGAGCGCGGTGGAGGATGCCGAGGGCAGGTTGCACCAGAGGGACAGCCCGCCGGCCGGACGCCGGATGCTCCAGCCGGGCAGCCGGGACACCCCGGCATGAAGCCAGTCCCGGTTCGCCCGCAAGCGCTCCCGGGTCTCCGGGACCAGACCGGAAGAGCGCTCCAGCACGCGCGCCAGGACCAGCTGCTCGAGTAGCGGAACACCCAGATCCAAGGTCATCCGCGCTTGGGCCACGCCGGCCGCCTCAGAGCGCGGGGCGCGGATCCAGCCCAGCCTCAAACCACCCCAATGCGACTTGCTGGAGCTGCCGACGGTGAAGACCCGGTCCCCGAACGCCGCCATGGGCAGGACATCCGGGGCCTGGTCCAGCCAGAGTGCCGCGGAGGTCTCGTCGACGATCCCCACTGTGCCCGCGGCCTGGAGTTCGTGCGCCCAACGCTCGCGCCCGGCATTACCCAACAGGGTCCCGGTGGGGTTGTGGAAATCGGGCAGGCATAACATCGCTGCGGCACCCGTGGCGCGCAGGGCGTGACCGACCACGTCGAGGTCGGTGCCGTCCGGGCCGATCGGGACCGGCGCCATCCGCACACCTTGGCGGCGCAACGACAACACGCTGTTGGGATAGGACGGGCTCTCGGCGAGCACCGTCGCCCCGCGCCCGAGGATGGCCCGGGCCACCGTGGCGATTCCGGCCAGGGCCCCGGCCGTCACGATCACCTGTTCGGGGTCGGTCGGCAGCCCCCGGCCCGAGTAGTGGTTGGCGATCGCCTCGCGGAGCGCCGGCACCCCCAGCGGGTAGTACCCCATGCCGCCGATGTAGGCCGGCAACTGGTCCAGGGCGGTGGCATACTCGTCGGCCAGACCCAGCGGAGCGGCCGGTGCGGCGCAGGTCAGGTCGATCGACCTCTCGTCGGCGGCCAGGCCGCGCGCTCCGATCGGCAGGGGTTCCGCTCCACCGCTGGCGGGTCCGCCGGGAACCCTGACCACCGTGCCGGATCCCACCTTGGCGCTGGCAAACCCTCGATCGCGTAGTTCCGCATACGCCCTCGAGACAGTGGTCCGGCTCAAGCCGACGGCGGCCACGAGGTCACGCTCGCTGGGCAAGGCCGTACCGTGCATGACCCGCCCGTTGGCCACGAGCTGCCGGATCCCGTCGGCCAACCAGGCGTACGCCGGGCGATCGGCGTCCGGTGCGCCGAGCATGCTACGAAGTCGGGCTGCGGGCAGGCGGCGGGCCGGTGGCGTCATGTGGCCATTATCCTAAAATTGGCTATTCATTCCAAGGCCATTCTTCGCGAGAATGGAACCATGCCGTCCACGACCCGCCCCGCATTGCTCCCCCTGACACCGCTGCAGCAACTCCGCGCCGGGCGCCTGCCCTCCCGGCTGGTACGCCTGTTCATCGGGCTCACGTTCTTCGGGGTGGCCATGGGGGCCTTTGTCCGGGCAGGGCTCGGCGTGGCGCCCTGGGACGTGTTGCACCTGGGCCTGGCGCGGCACATCCCGCTGAGCCTGGGCACGATCATCATCATCGTGGGCCTGCTGGTGCTGCTGGCCTGGATCCCGTTGCGCCAGTGGCCCGGCCTGGGCACGATCGCCAACGCCATCTGGATCGGCGTTTCCGCGGACTTCACGCTCTGGCTGCTCCCGGAGATCCACGGACTGGTGCTGCAGATTGCGGTGATCGTCGTCGCCTTGCTCGTCAACGGCCTCGGTGGCGCCCTGTACATCGGCAGCCAGTTTGGTGCCGGCCCGCGCGACGGGCTGATGACCGGCCTGCATCTGCGCACCGGGTGGAGCCTGCGCCTGATCCGCACCGGCATCGAGGTGACCGTGCTGGCCATCGGCTGGCTGCTGGGCGGGACCGTCGGCCTGGGGACCGTCGCCTACGCACTGCTCATCGGACCCTCCACGCAATTCTTCCTGCGCTGGACGATCGTCGAGCTCACCCCGCCGCGCCGCATCGGCAGCCGGACCGCGGACCGGGCCACGACGCCCTGCCCCGACGACGGCACGCCCCCGGAATCAATCGAAATCGGTTGATCATCGGGCAGACTGGTGCCATGTTCGTCCTCACCATCAACCAACGGGATTCACGGGAGGCCGGGGACCGCGTCGAGGACCTGATCCGCGCCCTCGATCCCGTCCCGGCGCTGGTGCCCTTCCAGCGCTCCTTCGGCGACGAGGCCATCGGCGTCGTGGCCGATCCCTCGAACGCGCTCGACGCCGCACTGATCGCCCTGCGGCAACACCGTTGGCATGTCGGCATCGGGGTCGGACCCGTGCAATTGCCGTTTCCGGCATCGATCAGCGACGCCGAGGGCTTCGGCCTGGTTTATGCCCGCCGTGCGGTGAACAGGGCGCAGAAGACCGGGGAACGCATTCCGTTGGCCATCGACGGGCCGGATGCGGACGTGGCCGCCGAGGCGGAGGCCATTGCCCGGCTCGTCGGGCAGATCGTCACCACGCGCACCGAGGCCGAGTGGTCGGTGCTGGATCTGATGATCCCCGGGGTCCGCGGACAGCAAAAGGCCATCGCCGCCGAGCTGGGCATCACAACACAGGCCGTCTCCAAGGCAGTGGTGCGCTCCAACTGGAACGAGGAATGGGCCTGCCGACCGGCAGTGGCGCGGCTCCTGGCCCTGGTCGCGGGCCCCGCAGAGCTTCCGGCAGCCGCCTATCCCTACGACCCCGGCCGGTGAGCCCGGTGGACACGGGCGCCGACGGAGGGCGTCCCGGGCTTCTCATCTTCGATTGCGACGGCGTGCTGGTCGACACCGAACGCCTGGCGACGGCCATCGAGGCCAGGACGCTCACCGCCATGGGCCATCCCCACACGCAGGCCGAGGTCGTCGCCGCCTTCATGGGCCGATCCGATGCGGACAGCTTCGCGTTGCTGACACAGCTGCTCGGCCCGGAACGGGCCCTGGAATTCGATGAGCGGGCCACCGCCGAGACCCGGGCGGCGTTCGATCGCGAACTGACCCCGGTTCCCGGCGTGGTGGCGGTCCTGGACGCCGTGGAGTCCAGCGGGGTCCGCTCCTGCGTGGCCTCCTCCGGAACGCATGCCCGCATGGACCACACGCTGGGGGTCACGGGCTTGTTGGACCGGTTCGCCGGGCACCTTTACTCGGCAGAGGACGTCGAACGGGGCAAGCCCTGGCCGGATGTCTTCCTCCACGCCGCCGCCAGCGAGGGAATCGCCCCCACGGACTGCGTCGTGGTCGAGGACAGCGTCAACGGTGTCCTGGCAGCACGCGCCGCCGGCATGGAGGTGTTCGGTTTCGCCGGCGGCCTGGCGGCGGCCGAAGACCTGAGGGAGGCCGGCGCCACCCCGTTCGAGGACATGGCCGGACTGCCGATGCTGCTCGGCTTCTACAACTCGCGTTCGGCGTAGACCGCCAGCGCGTCACGCACGAAGGTCGCCCCCTCGGTCCCACCGTAGTTGGCCCCGAAGCGCGGATCGTCGACATACATCTGGCCGAGGCCGGTCACGTAGCCGCGCAGGTTGCCGCCGGGCTCGCTACCGGGCGTTCCGGGGACCGAGGCCAGCCATTCGACATGCCGGCGCGCGAGCTCCTGCGCCTCGGCGGAAGCCAGGTCGATGCCGCGGGTGGCGGCGTCGGCCCAGTCGGCGGACAGTTCGGCCACCCGCTGCTGCCAGGCCTGCTTCCCTGGGGCGTCCAGGCTCCGCCACCAGGAGTCGCCACGGGTGTAGGCCTCCTTCCCCCAGCGTCGCTCGACCTCCTCGCGGTGCGCTGTGTGGTCAAATCCGTCAAACATGTCCCGGGGCATCGCGACCCCTCCTTCGGTGATGGTGGTGATGGTGTGTTCCACCGAGGCGATCTGCCGGTCCAGGCGGGCTCGTTCCTGCCGGAGCCAGTCCACGTGTGCTCCCAACGCCTCGGCGGTCCCCACTGGCCGGTCAAGGATCCCCGCAATGGCGGGCAATCCCAGACCGAGCTCGCGTAGGAGCAGGATCCGTTGCAGGCGGTGCAGGGCCTCGGCGTCATAGTGCCGGTAGCCGTTGGCGGCGATGCGGCTCGGCGGGAGCAACCCGATGTCGTCGTAGTGGCGCAGGGTCCGGCTGGTGGTGCCAGCCAGCGCAGCGATCTGCTGGATCGACCAGTCCATCGCCGGCCTCCTTTCGTCTCGGTCAGGCCAGCGTATTCATTGACGTTACGTCAAGGTCAACCGCTGTCCGGGCCACTCCGGAGGCCCCAGACACGTCAATGGAGACCGGGGGCCAGCCAGTGGGGGGCGCAATCCGTGAGGGGCACCCCCAGGAGGAGCGCTCCCCATGGGGTGGCGGCCGATCGTGGTGACGGTGGAGGTCGCGGATTCGGTGATCGGCCTCTTCGGCCCGTAACAGGGCTCCTGGGCCGCTGTGCCTACAGCAGGCTGTGGAGCACCTGCGCCAGCCCGTCCTCGTCGACCGAGGCGGTGACCTCGTCGGCGGCCGCCTTGACCTCGTCGGGGGCCTGCCCCATGGCCACGCCGCGGCCGGCCCATCCGAGCATCTCGATGTCGTTGCGCCCGTCCCCAACGGCCACGGTGTCCTGGCGGGCGTAGCCCAGCTCACCGCGCAGGGCCTCGATGGCGCTGGCCTTGGTGATGCCCTCGGCTGCGATGTCCAGCCAGGCGGTCCAGCCGACGGAGTAGGTGACGCCGTGCAGGCCAATGGCACGGACCGCCTCGCCGAACTCCTCGGAGGACGAGTCGGTGGAGAACACGACCAGGCGCACCGCCGTCGCCTCGGTGAGCCGTTCGAACGGAACGGCCTGGGCCTCGACGCCGAAGCTGGCGTCCTGGAAGCGTTCGGTGGACAGGAAGTTGCCCTCGTCGTCCTCCAGCGCGTACTTGGCGGTCGGCAGCGCATCGCGCAGGGCACGCAGGGCCGGGGCCGGGTCGAAGGTCCTGCGGTCCAGCACCTGGTACCCGTTCGGCAAGGTGGTGTCGATGCGCACCGTCACGCCGCCGTTGCTGCAGACCGCATACCCGGTGTCGATGCCCAAGAGCTGGACGACGGGCAGCGTGGCCCCGAGGGAGCGGCCGGTGGAGACGATCACCTCGTGGCCGGCGTCGACGATGCCGCGGGCGGCCTCCCGGACGGCATCGGACATGTGTCCGTCGTGGTCAACGAGCGTGCCGTCAACGTCCAGGCACACCATCTTCTGGTGGGTGGTCAGTCGCCGGTCTTCGGTGCCGGTATTCAATGTCATGGTCATGACTCTAGTCAAACATTCCCGCCGGCGGATGGACATCGACCGGGTCACAGTCGACGGTGAACGTCTTCGAACACTTCGGCAAAGAACCGGTTAACCGACGGCGCGCCCGCCCCCTCGGGGACGGACGCGCCGCACGGGTGGACTGCAGGTCAGAGGACCGGCAGGACCTCCAGTCCGCCCAAGTACGGGCGCAGCGCGGCGGGCACATTGACGGATCCGTCGGCGTTCTGGTGGTGTTCCAGGATCGCCACGATCCACCGGGTCGTCGCCAGGGTGCCGTTGAGGGTGGCCACGGCGCGGGTCTTGCCCGGCTTGCCGTCGGCGCCGACGGAGCGTTCGCGGATGTTCAGTCGACGGGCCTGGAACGTGGTGCAGTTCGAGGTGGAGGTCAGCTCGCGGTAGGCATCCTGCGTGGGGACCCAGGCCTCGCAGTCGAACTTGCGGGCCGCACTCATGCCCAGGTCGCCGGCCGCCGTGTCGATGACCCGGTAGGGCAGTTCGACCTTGGCCAGCATCTCCTCTTCCCAGGCCAGCAGCCGCTGGTGCTCGGCGGCGGCGTCCTCGACGGAGCAGTAGACGAACATCTCCAGCTTGTTGAACTGGTGGACGCGGATGATGCCGCGGGTGTCCTTCCCGGCGGATCCGGCCTCGCGCCGGTAGCAGGAGGACCAGCCGGCGTAGCGGGTGGGTCCGGCGGAGAGGTCGAGGATCTCGTCGGCGTGGTAGCCGGCGAGCGCGACCTCCGAGGTGCCGGTCAGGTAGAGGTCGTCGCGTTCGAGCCGGTAGATCTCGTCGTCGTGCTCCACATCGAACCCGGTGCCCTGCATGGTCTCGGGGCGGACCAGCGTCGGGGTGATCATCGGGATGAAGCCGTTGGACACCGCCTGGTCCAGCGCCATGTTCAGCAGGGCGATTTCCAGCCGGGCGCCGACGCCCTTGAGGAAGTAGAAGCGCGAGCCGGAGACCTTGGCGCCGCGTTCCATGTCGATGGCCCCGAGCAGCTCGCCCAGTTCCAGGTGGTCACGCGGCTCGAAGCCGTCGGCGGTGAAATCGCGGGGCGTGCCCACGGTCTTCACGACGGTGAAGTCGTCCTCGCCCCCGGCGGGGGCACCTTCCTGGATGAGGTTGGGCACGGAGCGCTGCAGCGCAGTCAGCTCGTCCGCGGCGGCGTCGGCGGTCGCCTGTTCGGCCTTCACCCGTGCCGCGAGTTCCTTCACCTCGGCCAGCAGGGCAGCCTTCTCCTCGCCCTTCGCGGCGGCGACCTTCTTGCCGAACGCGTTCTGCTCGGCCCGCAGGTTCTCGAAACTGGTGATGGCGTTGCGCCGGGCTGCGTCGGCGGCGATGATCCGATCCACCACTGATTCGTCGGCACCACGGAAGCGCTGGGAGTCACGGAATGCTGCGGGCTGCTCTACGAGCTCTTTAACGTCGATCACCACAACAGGTTACCGAATCCCCGCTATCGTAAGGGGCACCATGACCATCGAATACCTCTCACTCATCCTTGTCGTCGTCGCCCTGCTCATCGCGGCGGCAAGCCTGGTCGCCGTCGGTCGCCTGCGGGTCAAGGTCCACGGCATCGCCTCGACCCCCGTGGTCTCCGACGCCCTGGCCAGCACGTCCCGCACCGCGGTGGTGATCAACCCCTCCAAGCCCGACGCCGATTCCACGCGTTCTGCCCTGTTGCTCGCGTGGGCGTCCGCGGGGCTGGATGAGCCCCTGGTCCTGGAGACCACTGTCGAGGACCCCGGTTACGGGATGGCCCGCCAGGCACTGGATGGCGGCTGCGAGATCGTCATCGCCGCGGGTGGCGACGGGACGGTCCGCGCCGTCGGCGAGGTCCTCACCGGCACCCGGGCCTCCCTGGGGATCCTGCCCCTGGGAACCGGAAACCTGCTGGCCCGCAACCTCGGATTCGACGTCGAGGACCTGGGCGCCTGCGTGCACACGGCGCTGCAGGGGCGCACCCGCGGCATCGACGCCGCCCGGATCGAGTTGGAGCGGACCGACGGCACCACCGACACCAACATCTTCCTGGTCATGGCCGGCATCGGCACCGACGCGGAGATGATGGCCGACACCCGTGATGACCTCAAGGCGATGGTCGGCCCACTGGCCTACGCCGAGGCCGGGATGCGCCACCTGCCGGGCAAGCGGCGGCCGGTGACCATCACCCTGGACGACGGCGAACCCCTGGAGCGCAATATCCGCTCGGTGATCTTCGCCAACGCCGGGAAGCTGCAGGCCGGACTCGACTTCGTCCCCGACGCCAAGGTCGACGACGGGGTGCTGGACCTGGTGGTCATGAGCCCCCGGTCCGCGGTGGGGTGGGCGTGGATCGCGGCGAAGACCGCGCTGCGGCACCGGCGCGCCATCCCCGTCATCGAATACTTCCAGGCGAAGCGGATCCGCATCGAGGCCCAGGAGGACATCGGTTCCCAGCTCGATGGGGACACCACCGGCGAGATCCGGGCGGTCACGGTGACCACCGTGCCCCTCGGGCTCAGGGTCCGCGTCCCGGCCTACTGACAGGCCCCGGCCGGCCCGCAGGGCTCAGGCGCCGTGTCCCCGCAGCATCCTGACCCACGCATGGGCCCGGGCAAACGCCTCGTCGGTGTTGTGCCGGGCCGGCGAAGGAGCCGGCTGGTCCAGTTCCGTCGCGCTGGGGTAGGACCCCAGGAACCGGATGTCGGGGCTGATCCGGTGCAACCCGGCCAGGGCATCGGCCACCCGGGCCTCGGCGAGGTGCCCCTCGACGTCGACGGAGAAGAAGTAGGACCCCAGGCCCTGGCCCGTGGGACGCGATTCGATCCGGCTGAGGTTGACCCCGCGGGCGGCGAATTGCTCCAGGATGCCCATCAGTGCCCCCGGATGGTCCTCGGGCAACGGAATGACCACCGTCGTCTTGTCGTTTCCCGTCGGCGGCGGGACGGCTCCCGGGCGGGTGACCAGCACGAAGCGCGTGACCGCCCCGGTGTTGTCCTCCACACCGCGCCGCACCAGGTTCAGCGGGTTCTGCTCGAGCACCAGGGGCGAGCAGATGGCCGCATCGTAGCGGCAGTCGGGGTCCAGCAGGCCCAGGGCGCCGGCGGCCGTCGAGGATGCCGGAACGAACTCGGCCCCCGGCAGATGGGTTTCGACCCACCCCCGGCACTGGGCGATCGCGTGGCCATGTGTCGATACGGTCCTGATCTGGGACACGTCGGTGATGCCCTCCCGGGCCACCAGCACGAACGTGATCGGCACCAGGACCTCACGGACGATCTGCAGGGCCCCACCCCGGGCGATGGCATCGAGCGTCGCCGAGACCCCGCCTTCGACCGAATTCTCGATCGGCACCATGGCCGCGTCGGCGTCGCCGTCGCGCACCAGCTGCAGGGCCAGGTTCACGCTCGTGGCGGGCACGCGTTCGCCCTCCTGGACCCCCGGGACCTGCAACAGGGCCTGTTCGGTGAACGTCCCCGCCGGCCCCAGGTAGGTGTACTTCATCGGACGGTGGGCTCCTGCCCGTTCTCGCTGGCCAGCGGCAGGCCGGCCTCAAGCCAGGCCCCGCTGCCACCTGCGATGTTGAACGCGGTGTACCCCTGCCCGACCAGCCATCCGGCCACCTGGGCCGAACGCCCGCCGGTGCGGCAGATGACGTAGGTGTCCTCGTCCGGGTCCAGCTCCTCCAGGCGCGCGGGCAGCTCCCCCATCGGGATGTGCACGGCCCCCGCCGCGTGGCCCTCGACCCACTCGTAGTCCTCGCGGACATCCAGCACCTTCGCACCGGCCGGAACACCGGTCACCTCGACCGTCTCGAACTCGCTCATGGTCCATCCTTCCTGCGGTTTCCTGCTGAGGCCCCCAGCCTATAGTGGGTACGGACCGCTCCCCCGAAAGATGAAGGGCCGCTATGGAATCCGCTACCGGCATGGCAGCGTTGGACGGCGTCGGCTGGACGTTGACAGTCGTCCTCGGCGCGGTGTTCCTGGGCCTGCAGGCGTGGATCGTCGCCGGTGTCTCCCGCCGCGTGCTCGGGGTCCCGGTGGGCTGGCCCCGGTCCATCGCCGTCGGGCTGCTCATGTCGCTGGGGCTGAGCTTCGTGGTGCGCTATCTCTTCCGGGCGGCCTACGTCCAGGACGGGACGCAGTTGCAGGTCTCCCCCGCCGTCGCGCTGATGTTCGCCGCGCTGGCCCTGATCTGGGTCTTCGCCCTCGGGGTGGCCCTGCTGATGGTCCTGGAGATCACCTTCCCCACCGGTACCCTGCCCTCCCCGGTCCGCCTGTTCACCGGCTGGAAGACGCGCCGTTCGCACAGCGCCCGGTACTTCCAGGTCATGCGCATTGCGGTCCGCCACGGACTGCTGGCCCAGGCACGGGGCCTGAACCGGCGGCACGCCGAGGCCCGCGAGGACCAGACGGCGCGCGCCCTGCGCGAGGCACTGAACGAGGCCGGCGTGACGTTCGTGAAGCTGGGCCAGATGCTCTCCGCCCGCCGCGACCTGCTCTCCGAGCCCTACATCCGCGAACTGTCCCACCTGCAGACGCAGGCGACGCCGGAACCCTGGCCCGTCATGGAGGCGGCCCTGGCCGAGAGCCTGGGCCTGCCGCCCCAGGAGGCGTTCGCGTCCATCGACCACGAACCCCTGGCCTCCGCCTCGGTCGCCCAGGTGCACCGCGCCACCCTCCATGACGGCACCCGCGTGGTGGTCAAGGTCCAGCGTCCCTCGGCCCTGAAGCAGGTCGAACGCGACCGGGCCATCGTCGTGCAGATCGCCGGCTGGCTGGAGCGTTCCGCCCCCTGGGCCCGCCGCCTCGGCGTCTCGACCCTGGCCCACGGCTTCTCCGAGTCCCTCGGCGAGGAACTGAACTACGGTGTCGAGGCCGAGAACATGCTGGCCATCGAATCCTCCCTGCGTGACTTCGACGTCACCGTCCCGCGCGTGCACTCCGAATTCAGCGGACCCCGGCTGCTGGTGATGGACGAACTCGACGGCCAGCCCGTCGGTTCCGCGGGCGCCGCCCTCCAGCAGTGGGGCCCTGAACGACGGCGCGAACTCGCCGGGGAACTGCTTGGCGCCACCCTGCACCAGATCTCCGGGGACGGTGTCTTCCACGCCGACCTGCATCCGGGCAACATCTTCATCACCCGCGAGGGCGGCCTGGCCCTGCTGGACTTCGGTGCCGTGGGGCGGCTGGACCCGGCGAGCCAGCAATCGTTGAACATGTTGCTGTTCTCCATCGACAAGAACGACAACCAGCTGGCCACCGATGCCCTGTTGGGGTTGCTGGACCGACCCGAGGACTTCGACGAACGCGGTTTCGAGCGGTCCCTGGGCCAGTTGCTGGTGCGCTACCGCAACGGCTTCGGCGGGCACGGCGGTTCGGAGATGTTCACCGCCCTGTTCGCCCTGATCGTCCGCCATGGTTTTTCCGTGCCCCCGCAGGTCGCCGCCGCGCTGCGCGCCCTCGGGGCCCTGGAGGGGACCCTGGGCCTGATCGACCCGGCGTTGAACGTCGTGGCAGCGGCCCGGGAAGCCGGCCGGAAGATCATCGGCGCCCAGTTCACCCCCGGGACCCTGAAGGACGAACTGGAGATCCGGGCCATGCAGTTGTTGCCGACGCTGCGCGAATGGCCGCGGCGGCTGAACAAGATCACCGAGGACATCGAGCGCGGCCGGCTCTCCGTCAACGTCCGCGTCCTGGCCCATCCCGCGGACCGGGGCTTCCTGAACCGGCTGGTCCAGCAGGTCGTCGTCGCCCTGCTGGCCGGCGCAGCGACCCTGGCGGCGATCATCCTCATCACCACCGACACCGGCCCCTTCATCACCGAAAACGTCAGGACGCATGCGTTCTTCGGCTATGTGCTGTTGTTCATGGGCTTCATCCTGGCGCTGCGCTCGGTGGTCCTGGTCTTCCAACGCGACCGCGATGACGAACACGACAGGGGAGGAAACCACTGATGGGCGCCGCCGACCACCCGGCCACCGCCAGCGGGGCACTGCACGATCGCACCGCCGTCGAACTCCGGGACCTGATCGCCTCCGGCGAGGTGTCCTCCCGGGAGGCCACCGAACACTTCCTGGCCCGGATCCAGGAGCAGAATCCGCGGCTGGGCAGCTTCACCACCGTGACCGCGGAGCGGGCACTGGCCGACGCCGACGCCGCTGACGACGCCGGTGCGCGGGCCCGGGCGACCGGCTCCCCCCTGCCCGCACTGCACGGGATGCCGCTGGCCTACAAGGACCTCTGGGACGTCCAGGGCGTGCCGACCACGTTCGGCAGCGCCGCCGTCCCGCACCCGACGGCGAGCGAGGACAGCCCGCTGGTGGCCCGGCTGCGTGCCGCGGGTGCCCTGTCGCTGGGCAAGACGCAGATCCCCGAGTTCGGGCTGAACTGCTATTCGGAGAACCTCATCGCCCCGCCGGCCCGCAACCCGTTGGATCCCACGTTGTCCCCCGGCGGTTCATCGGGTGGCAGCGCTGCGGCGGTCGCGGCACGCCTGCTGCCCTTCGCCCCCGGGAACGATGGGGGCGGCTCGGTCCGCATCCCGGCGTCGGCGTGCGGCCTCATCGGCTTGAAGCCGGGGTTCGGAACGGTTCCCGCCGACCTGGCCAACGGACGGGTGGATCGGTTCGGCGCACCACGCTTCGTGGTCTCCGGCCCGCTGACGCGCACCGCCGAGGATGCCGGATTGCTGCTGGAGGCGATGACCGGCACCGGCGGATATCTGGAAGCAGCACGGCGCGCACGTCCGGCCGACGGCCGCCCGTTGCGGATCGGGCTGACCCGCGCCTCGCCGTTCGACGGCCGCTACCCGATCACCCTGGACCCCACCGCCGAAGCGGCCCTGCAGGCCGGGGTGGAGATGCTGGAAGCGGCCGGGCACCGGGTCGAGGAGGCCGACATCCGGTACGACAACCGCTACCCGGAGGCCTTCCAGGCCATCTGGACGGCGGGACTGGCCGAGGCGGGCCTGCCGGAGGAGGCAGCACCGGCGCTGATGGAGCTCACCCGCACGTTCAGGGCCCGGGCCATCGCCCGCCCCGAGGCGGACAAACGCGAGGCCGCCGCCATCCTGCAGAAGATCGCCGAGGACTGCCGGGCCCAATGGGGCCGCTACGACGCCGTGTTGACGCCCGCCATGGCGCAGACCCCGCGGCCGATCGGCTGGTACACCCAACACGATGCCGACTTCGACTACGAGTTGCAGTGCCGTTATACGCCGTACACCTCGGTGGTCAATGTCGCCGGGACCCCGGCGGTCACCGTGCCGACGCTGCACACACCGAACGGGTTGTCCATGGGCATCCAGCTGACTGGGGCGAATGGATCGGAACGCGATCTGCTCGCCCTGGCGGCCCAGCTAACGCATGCCTCCAACGGAATGTGATTCACTTCACTGAAGTAGGCGTTTTGGGACACACAAGCGCAAAATACTGTAAATGACCTCATTGAATACCACGCGGGAACCGGCCGGAAAGACCTTCTTTGGCCACCCCCGGATGCTCTTCAACCTCTTCAACGTCGAGATGTGGGAGCGCTTCTCCTTCTACGGCATGCAGGGCATCCTCGCCTATTACATGTACTTCGAGGTGTCCAAGGGCGGCCTGGGCCTGGACCAGGGGCTGTCCCTGAGCCTGGTCGGCGCCTATGGCGGCACCGTCTACCTCAGCACCATCTTCGGCGCCTGGGTCGCGGACCGGCTCTTCGGATCCGAGCGCGTGCTCTTCTATACGGCCATCATGATCATGTGCGGCCACATTGCCCTGGCGGTGCTTCCCGGCGTCGTCGGCCTGACGGTCGGCCTGCTGCTGGTGGCCCTCGGATCGGGCGGCCTGAAGGCAACGGCAACGACGCTGGTCGGCTCGCTGTATGCCGAGAAGGACAACCGCCGGGATGCGGGCTTCTCCATCTTCTACATGGGCGTGAACACCGGTGCCTTGATTGGCCCGCTGCTCACCGGCCTGCTCCAGACCCGGCTGGGCTTCCACTACGGCTTCGGCCTGGCGGCGATCGGCATGGCGATCGGGCTGACCATCTACGCATTGGGCCGCAAGAAGCTGCCCGCTTCGACGCACCACGTCACCGATCCCCTGCCCGGGAACCTGCGCATTCGCTACGGCATCGGCGTGCTGATCGGCATCGCCGTCATCATCGTCCTGCTCACCACCGGCCTCGTGCACGCCGACAACCTGGCGACGACCATCGCCATCGTCGTGGTCGCCGCATCGGTGATCTACTTCGTCGTCATCCTGGGCTCCAAGAAGGTCGACGGCACCGAACGCCGCCGTGTCACGGCGTTCATCCCGCTCTACATCGCCTCGGCGGCGTTCTGGGCCCTGTTCCAGCAGCAGTTCACCTTCATCGCCGTCTATTCGGAGCAGCGCCTGGACCGCAACTTCTTCGGATGGGAAATGCCGGCGAGCTGGACCCAGTCCATCAACCCCGTGTTCATCATCATCTTCGCCGCTGTCTTTGCAGGCATCTGGACCAAGATGGGTGACAAGCAGCCCTCGACGCCGCTGAAATTCGGCGGCGCGCTGGTGGTCATGGGCATCGCCTTCCTGGTGTTCATCCCGTTGAACTCGCTGGAGAAGACGCCGTTGCTGGCCCTGGCCGGGATCCTGTTCCTGTTCACCATGGCCGAGTTGCTGCTCAGCCCCATCGGCCTGTCAGTTGCCACGAAGCTGGCCCCGGTCGCCTTCACCACCCAGATGGTTGCCTTGTTCTACCTCTCGGTCTCCCTGGGAACGACCCTGGCCGGAATCCTGGCCGGCTTCTACACCGAGGGCAACGAGGTCCCCTACTTCCTGGTGCTCGGCGCCACCTCGATCGTCCTGGGCATCGCCCTGGCGGCTTCCGTGAAGCCCATCAAGGCCCTGATGTCCGGGGTGAAGTAGCCCAACCGGTTCACGCCACGTCAAATTGGCCCCGGCCCCCGACTTCTGGTCGGGGGCCGGGGGCTTTTTGGTGCCCTTTCTGGTTAGCTGTACCCATGGCTGCCAATCGTGCGGGGATGCGTGCGCTCCCCGAGGACCTGATCGATCTCGATGCCGTCCGCTCCGCGTACTTCGACGTGGTGCCGGATCCGGAAGACCCCTCCCAGCGGGTGGCCTTCGGCACCTCCGGGCACCGGGGGAAGTCGGTGAACGGATCGTTCAACGAAAACCACATTGCCGCCATCACCCAGGCGATCGTGGAGTACCGGAAGGGACGCGGCATCGCCGGTCCGCTGTTCGTGGGCAAGGACACCCATGCCCTTTCCGATCCGGCACAGGACACCGCCCTGGAGGTCCTCATCGCCAACGGCGTCGACGTGCGCGTCGATGCCCGCAACGGCTGGACTCCCACCCCCGCCGTCAGCCACGCCATCCTCACGCACAACCGGGACCTGGCCGCCGGAGACCATGCCCGGCACGCGGACGGCATCGTCATCACCCCCTCCCACAATCCCCCCTCCGACGGGGGCTTCAAGTACAACCCGCCACATGGCGGCCCCGCCGATTCCGATGCCACCTCGTGGATCGCAGATCGTGCCAACGACCTGCTCACCGCCGGGCTGGCCGGGGTGAACCGGGTGACGATCTCCCAGGCCCGTTTCGCGGAGAACCTGGGCACCTACGATTTCCTCGACGCCTACGTCGGCTCACTGCCCGAGGTCCTGGACATGGACGCCATCCGTGCCGCCGGGGTCCGCATCGGCGCCGACCCCATGGGCGGGGCCTCGGTGGACTATTGGGGCGCGATCGGCGAGCGCCACGGCCTGGACCTGACGGTGGTGAACCCCGAGGTCGATCCCCGCTGGTCCTTCATGACCCTGGACTGGGATGGCAAGATCCGCATGGATTGCTCCTCGCCGTCGGCCATGGCCGGGCTCATCGCCAAGGTCCGGGAAGGTGGCGCGGCCTTCGACATCGCCACCGGCAACGACGCCGACGCCGACCGGCACGGAATCGTCACCCCCGACGCCGGGCTGATGAACCCCAACCACTTCCTCTCCGTGGCCATCGACTACCTGTACCGCCACCGACCCCAGTGGCCCCAGGGCGCCGGGGTCGGCAAGACACTGGTCAGTTCCTCCATGATCGACCGCGTTGCCGCCTCCCTGGGCCGCGAACTCGTCGAGGTCCCCGTGGGCTTCAAGTGGTTCGTCCCGGGGTTGCTGGACGGCACCGGCGTCTTCGGCGGCGAGGAATCCGCCGGAGCGAGCTTCGTGCGCTTCGACGGCACCCCGTGGACCACCGACAAGGATGGATTGCTCCTGGCCCTGCTGGCCTCGGAAATCCAGGCAGTGACAGGCTCCTCCCCCAGTGAGCACTACACGCGCCTGACAGCCGATTTCGGCTCCCCGGCGTATGCGCGCATCGACGCGGCGGCCACCCGGGAACAGAAGGCGGCCCTGGCCAAGCTCTCGGCCACCGACGTGGCCGCGTCCGAGCTCGCCGGCGAAACCATCACCGCCCGGCTGACCGAGGCTCCCGGAAACGGTGCCCCCATCGGGGGCCTGAAGGTCACCACCGAGAATGCATGGTTTGCCGCCCGCCCCTCGGGTACAGAGGATGTTTACAAGATCTACGCCGAATCGTTCAAGGGCGAGGGACACTTGAAGCAGGTCCAGCAGGAGGCCAAGGCGCTGGTGGACTCCATCATCGGCTGACCTGCTTGACGTCCCGTCAACAGCAAATCAACCCGTTTGCCGACACTTTGACAAGATCTCCCGTCACAATGCCATAACTTCGCTGGACCCGTTGCGCCCCAAGGGATGCACCTCCACCAAGCCCGGGTGTAGCCTCAGTCAAACAACGGATTTCAGCCCACGGCGAACATCGGGTTGTTAGCGTTGCAGTAGAAAGTCAATCACTCGCCCTGTCAGACGGACTTTCCTGGCCCCATCGCTGGCGGCCATGGATCTGCACGTCGGGGACGGGTTGCCGAGCAATCGGTCTGCCTCCACCCGGACCCAGGCCGTGGACGGGAAAACGTGAATACTACTGAGACAGCGCAACCGGCGCTACGCGTGAGCAACGCGTACAAGGTCTTCGGCCGCCGGGGCAATGAGGCGGTCAAGCTCCTCAAGGCCGGCAAGACCCGCAAGGACGTCTCGTCCCTGGGCACCGCGGCGGTCATCGACGCGAGCTTCGACGTGAAGCCCGGAGAGATCTTCGTGGTCATGGGCCTCTCCGGCTCCGGGAAGTCAACCCTGATCCGCATGCTCAACGGCCTCTGGCCGATGACCAGCGGCTCCGTTGTCATCGGGGACACTGACATCGCCAAGATCTCGGCCAAGAAGCTGCGCAAGGTCCGCCAACAACGGATCTCCATGGTCTTCCAGCACTTTGCCCTCCTCCCGCACCGCACCGTCCTGCAGAACGCCGCCTACGCCCTGGAGATCCAGGGAGTTGGAACCGCGGAGCGGACCCAGCGGGCCAACAAGGTCCTGGACGTCGTGGGTCTCAACGGCTGGGGCGATAAATACCCCAGCGAGCTCTCCGGCGGCATGCAGCAACGCGTTGGCCTGGCCCGCGCCTTGGCTGCCGAAACCGACATCCTCCTCATGGACGAGGCCTTCTCCGCCCTGGATCCCCTGATCCGCCGCGACATGCAGGAGCAGCTGGCATCCTTGCAGGCCGAACTCGGCAAGACGATCATCTTCATCACACACGACCTGAACGAAGCCATGTTCCTCGGCGATCGCATCGCCGTCATGCGTGACGGAGAGATCGTGCAGATCGGCACCCCGGATGACATCCTCACCCATCCAGCCAACGACTACGTCTCGGCCTTCGTCCGCGACGTGGACCGCACCCGGGTGCTCACCGCAGGAACCGTCATGGAGACCCCGCGCGCCGTCGTCAACCTCTCCGGTGGAGCCCGAAACGCACTGCGGACCATGCGGGAACTCCAGACGTCGGCAGCCTTCGTCGTGGATCGACGACGCGTGCTGCTGGGGTCCGTTCGCGACCGCGAGGTGATGGCGCTGCTTGAACGCGGCGGATCCAACCTGGAGGAAATCATCACCTCCCGCAATGCGCCGATCACCGCCGATACGGCCCTGAACGACCTCTTCGGCCGGTCCGTGGAGTCACCGGTCCCGCTGCCGGTCGTCGACGACGAGGGCCGCCTGATCGGTGCCATTGCCCGTGCCACACTGCTCTCCGCCCTGGGCAACGTCCCCTCGAGCACCAGTGGCATGCCCGTGGTCACCCCGGGCCAGACCGCGGGGACAGATGAGGGAACCACCATGGCACCCGGTGATGCCGTCGACGACGGCCCGATCGAGGACGAAGGAGAGGTCCGCTAGATGGGAGAGAACCTGTTCCGCATTCCCGTCGGCCACTGGGTCGAAACGGTTTTGGACTGGATTACCGCCAATTTCGAGGCCTTTTTCGATGTCGTCAAACTGGTCTTCCAGAATTTCAACGACTCCTTGGTGTGGATCCTGACCGAGCCACCCTTCTGGGTCATCATCCTGGTGCTGGCCGTCCTGGCATGGCTGGCCAGAAGCTGGAAACTCGGCGTGGGGACGATCGTCGGGCTGCTGTTCATCTACGGCATGAACCAATGGCAGAACTCCATGGAGACTTTGGCGCTGGTCTTGGTGGCCAGTGTCATCGCTGTCGTCATCAGCGTCCCGCTGGGCATCCTCACGGCGAAATCCAGGGTGGTTTCCACGATCGTCAAACCGATATTGGACTTCCTGCAGACCATGCCGGCGTTCGTCTACCTCATCCCGGCCATTCTGCTGTTGGGGATCGGAGCCGTGCCTGGCATCGTGGCGACAATCGTCTTCTCCCTGGCACCTGGAACCCGCTTCACCGAGCTGGGCATCCGCAACGTTAACACCGAGGTCCTCGAAGCCGGCCAGGCGTTCGGCGCCTCCCCCGGACGCATCCTGCGCCAGATCCAGATCCCGCTGGCCCTGCCGACCATCATGGCCGGCATCAACCAGGTCATCATGCTCTCGCTGTCCATGGTGGTCATCGCCGGCATGGTTGGTGCGGGCGGTTTGGGTGCTGCCGTCTACAAGGCGCTAACCACCTTGAACACACCGCTGGGCGTCGAGTCAGGTCTCTCGGTGGTCGTTCTGGCCATCATCCTGGACCGCATCACCGCCTCGCTCGGGCAGTCAAACGCATCGAGCCGCAACGCCTCTTGACCCAACCGCCCCACGTGCGGGGCGCCAAGAAAGGAACAAATAATGAAGAAGAAACTCGCATCAATGATGGGGATAGCCGCCGTGGCGGCCATGGCCCTGACTGCCTGCGGAAGCGGCAGCGGCGGCAGCGGCGAATCCGCTGCCCCGGCCTCACCGGAAAACGGCGACAAGGCGGCCCTGAACATCGGTGTCATGGCCGGATGGGACGAAGGCGTCGCAGTGTCCAACCTCTGGAAGCAGATCCTGGACAAGAAGGGATACGACGTCACCCTCACCGACGCCGATGCCGCCCCGGTCTTCTCCGGCGTTGCCTCTGGCGACCTCGACCTGACCATGGACGTGTGGATGCCGCAGACCCATAAGGACTACATGAAGAAGTACGGCGACCAGATGACGAAGTTGGGCACCTGGTACGACGACGCCAAACTGACGATCGCGGTCAACAAGGACGCCCCCATTGACTCCTTGGACGAGTTGGCAGCCAACGCCGACAAGTTCGACAACACAATCTACGGCATCGACCCGGGCGCCGGTTTGACCAAGGCCACCCAGGAAAAGGCGATCCCGGAATACGGTCTGGAGAAAATGGATTTCAAGACGTCTTCCACCCCGGCCATGCTGAGCCAGTTGAAGAAGGCCACCAAGGCCGGCGACAACATCGTGGTCACCCTGTGGCGTCCGCACTGGGCCTACGATGAGTTCCCGATCAAGGACCTGAAGGACCCCAAGGGAGCCATGGGCAAGGCCGAGAACATCACGTCCTACGGCAACAAGGACTTCAAGGAAAACTACCCGGGGCTGTCCAAGTGGCTGGACAACTTCAAGATGGACGACGAGCACCTGTTCTCGTTGGAGAACGCCATGTTCAACGGCACCGATACGGACGACTACGCGCCGATCGTCGACAAGTGGATCTCCGAGAACCAGGACTACGTCGACGCCCTGACCAAGGAGTAGCCACACCACGGGTCTGGATCCAGATCCCCTCCGGAGACCCGGTTCGCACCCGCTGCGGACCGGGTCTTTCGTCTGTCCACCGGACAGCGCCCCGCTCAGCCGATCGAACGCATGATCCTGCGCTTTGCCCAGCCGAAGGGCGGGTAGACGGCGCGCAGGGTGTCGATCATCGCGGTCTTCGACAGCACCGGGCGTTGCTGGCTGAACGTGTCGAATCCCCACTTGCCGTGGTAGTTCCCCATGCCCGATGCACCCACCCCGCCGAAGGGCAGGTCGGGGACGGCCAGGTGCATGTTGCACACGTTGTGCCCGATTCCCCCGGCACGCACCTGGTCCTCGAAGGCGGTGTGCAGCCGGGGGCGTTCGCTGAAGAGGTAGGCGGACAGCGGCGAGGGCCGTGAGTTGATGAACCGTACAGCATCGTCGAACCGGTCCACCCGCACGATCGGCAGGACCGGGCCGAAGATCTCCTCGGTCATCACCGGCGCCTGCGGGTCGACATCGGCCAGCACGGTCGGCTCGATGTAGCGCGTGGCCGCGTCGTTCGAGCCTCCGGAGACCACCCTTCCCTGCTGCTGGTAGGAGGCGATGCGCGCGAAGTGGGCGTCGTTGACGATCCTGCCGTAGTCACGACTGGCCGCAGGGTCCTTGCCGTAGAACGAGGCGATCACCTTCGGCAACTGCCGCTCGAGCTCGTCCGCCACCTGCGCCCCCACCGCCAGGACATAGTCGGGTGCCACGCAGGTCTGCCCGGCATTCATGAACTTCCCATGCGCAATCCGTCGGGCGATGGCCGCAACGTTGCCGTCACACACCACCGCAGGGCTCTTGCCCCCGAGTTCCAGGGTCGCGGGGGTGAGTTGCTCGGCGGCGGCGTGGGCCACGATCCGCCCGACGCGTTCGCCCCCGGTGTAGAAGATGTGGTCCCACGACTGCCCCAGCAGCTCGGTCGTCGTCTCCGCGCCGCCCTCCACCACGGCGACGGCCCGCCGGTCCAGGTAGGCAGGCACCAGGCGGGCCAGCAGGGCCGACGTGGCGGGCGCGAGTTCGGAGGGTTTCAGGACCACGGTGTTCCCCGCGGCCAGGGCACCGACGAGGGGGCCGAGCAGCAGCAGGACGGGGTAGTTCCAGGGTGCGATGACCAGGACCATGCCCAGCGGGCGCGCCTGGACGCGCGCCGTGGCCGGCTGCAGGGACACGGGGACCCTCACGTGCCGGTCGGCGACCCAGTCGCCCAGATGCAGTTGCGCGTGGTCGATCTCCGCCTTGATGCGGTCCAGCTCCGTCAGGCGGGATTCGGCGTCCGGTTTGCCCAGGTCGGCCGCCAAGGCAGCGCACAGCGCCTCGTCGTTTTCGGCGAGCAGCCTCTCGAGCGCCTTCAACTGCACGGAACGGAATCGCCGGGTCTGGGCCAGGCGGGAGTCGGTGGCGTCGCGCAGCCGCCGGGCGGCGTCGGCCGGTCGTTCGGCGGGCGTCCGGGGATCCAGGGGTGCAGCGGTCGAGGGGGCACGTCGGTTCTTGGCCATGCGTATGACAGTAACGCCCGCAGCCGGTGATTCGGGTGGTCCGGGTCACCAAGTTGTCCCGTGACGCCCGCTGCCGGTAGGCTCGCGCACATTGACACGGGGTGTCCGCCCCACACGAGCGGACTGAGATCACACCCGAACGAACCTGATCTAGTTAGCACTAGCGGAGGGATGTCGCCCATGCATGCGCATGCGCCCACCAACACCTGCACACCTGCCGATCTGGGCCTCGCCCTCGAGAGGCTGCGCACCACGGCGCCGTTGGTCCAATGCCTGACCAATGCAGTCGTCACGAATTTCACCGCCAACGTCCTGGTGGCCGCCGGGGCTTCCCCGGCCATGGTGGACGTGCCCGGGGAGGCCGCCGACTTCGCGGCAGTGGCCTCGGCGGTGCTCATCAACCTGGGCACACCCCACGCCGGGCAGCGCCGCGCCATGCTGCAGGCTGCCCGGGCCGCCCGCACTGCGGGAACGCCGTGGGTCCTGGATCCCGTGGCCGTCGGCGGTCTGGAACTGCGGACACGGCTCGCCGAAACCCTGCTGGCCGAACGCCCCACTGTCATCCGGGCCAACGCCTCGGAGATCCTCGCACTGGCGACCTCGGGCACCGGAGGGCGGGGCGTCGATGCCACGCACGACGTCGAAGCCGCCCGCGTCTCCGCCATCCACCTGGCGGCAGCCACCCCCTCCATCGTCGCCGTGTCCGGCCCGGTGGACCTGGTCACCGACTCCGAACGCACCGTGCGCGTCCACGGCGGGGATCCCCTGCTGACACGCATCACCGGCGGCGGCTGCGCGCTGGGCGCGCTCGTGGCAGCCGCCGTCGCGGCGAACGACGACGATGCCCTGGTGGGCACGGCCGCCGCCCATGCGCTGTACTCGGTGGCCGCCGAACGGGCCGCCGCCACGGCTTCGGGGCCGGGCTCCTTCGCCGTGGGGTTCCTGGATGCGCTGGCCGCCGTCTCGCCAGAGGACCTGGCCGCCCGGGCGGTGATCGCATGAGCACGCCCACCGCCGTGACCGGGATCTACCTCGTCGCCGACGCGGCCAGCACCGCCGGACGGCCGCTGGCCGACATCGTGGCAGCTGCCGTTGCCTCGGGCATCAGCACCATCCAGCTGCGGTGCAAGGACCTCCCGGCCCGGGCGTTCCTGGACGAGGTCGCCGCCTGCGCCCCACAGGCCGCGGGCAGGGCCCTGCTGCTGGTGAACGACCGCATCGACGTCTACCTCGCCGCACGGGCCGCCGGCCTCGCCGTCAACGGGGTCCACATTGGACAGCAGGACCTGCCCGCCGACGCCGTCCGGGACCTGATCGGACCGGACGCGGTGCTGGGTTTGAGTGCCAGCACCCCAGCACACTTTGCCGCGGTGGCTGCCCTGCCGGCCGGCACCGTGGACTACCTGGGCACCGGTGCGGTGCGCCCGACCCCCACCAAGAAGGACCACCCCACCCCGCTCGGCTTCGCGGGCCTGGGCCGGCTCGTGGCCCAGGCGCCGCTGCCCTGCGTGGCCATCGGGGGGCTGGGCCACGGCGACGCCGCCGACGTCCACGCCGCCGGGGCGGCCGGGATGGCCGTGGTCCGGGCGATCTGCGCCGCGGCGGACCCGGGCGCGGCCGCCGTCAATCTGCGTGTCGAGTGGGCCGCAGCGACCGGGGAGGGCGGCCGATGAGCGGGGCGCGCATTCCGAACATCCTCTCGATCGCCGGCTCGGACCCCTCCGGCGGGGCAGGGATCCAGGCGGACCTGAAGTCGATTGCGGCCTGCGGTGGCTACGGCATGGCGGCCATCGCCGCGCTGACCGTGCAGAACACCCGCGGCGTGACCGGGGTCCACACCCCACCGGCGGACTTCCTCACCGGACAGCTTCAGGCGATCTCCGGCGACATCCGTATCGATGCCGTGAAGATCGGCATGCTGGCCACCGCCGAGGTCATCGAGGCAGTCACCGGGTGGCTGGGCACCCAGCCAGGCACCGCCGTCGTGCTGGATCCTGTCCTGGTCTCCACGTCAGGTGACCGGCTGCTGGAGCACGACGCCGAGGCCGCCCTGCGCCGTCTGCTGCCGTTGGTCACGGTGGTCACCCCGAACACCGCGGAGTTGGCTGCGCTGCTGGGGGAACCGGAGGCCACCGGGTGGGACGCGGTGCTGGGACAGGCGGAGCGGTTGGCGCACCGCTACAACGTGCTGGTGCTGGCCAAGGGAGGCCACCTGGCCGGCGGGGAACGCCCCGACGCGCTGGTCGGGCCCGACGGGGTCCACGCCGAGGTGTCCGGCCCGCGCGTCGACACCCCGAACTCGCACGGCACCGGTTGCTCGCTCTCCTCCGCGCTGGCCACGTTGTGGGCCAGATGTGGCGACTGGGGCGATGCGCTCCGGCTGGCCCGCGGGTGGTTGCAGGACGCCCTCGCCACGGCCGGGGAGCTCGAGGTGGGTGGTGGCCACGGGCCGGTGAACCACTTCTCGGCGCTCTGGGCCGGGCGGATGGCCCCCTCGGCCGACGCGTTGCTCTCGACGTGGTGGGACGGGATCGCCGGGCTGCGCTCGCGCATCGATTCCCTGACGTTCATCCGCGGGCTGCGGGACGGAAGCCTGCCGGCCGGCGAATTCCACTTCTACCTGGCCCAGGATGCCCTCTACCTGCGCACGTATTCGCAGGTCCTCTCCCGGGCCGCGCAGCTGGCACCGAACCGCGAGGAGCAATCGTTTTGGGCCGCCGGCGCCGTCGGTGCGCTTCAGGAGGAGGCCAACCTGCACCGGTCCCGGCTGGGAGCCACCGGCGATCCGGAGCCGAGCCCCACCACGTCGGCCTACCTGAACCACCTGCTCGCCTCGGACACCTCCTACCCGCAACTCGTCGCCGCGATCCTGCCCTGCTATTGGCTGTACCAGGACATCGGGCGGCGGCTGGCAGCGGCGTCGAGCCCCGGGAACCCCTATGCCGACTGGCTCGACGCCTACTCCAGCCCGGAGTTCGATGAGGCCACCGCCGCCGCGATCGCCACCGTGCAACAGGTTGCCTTTCGTGCCGACGCGACCGGGCTGGCGGCCATGCGCCGGGCCTTCGAGGAGTCGAGCCGGCATGAGCTCGCGTTCTTCGCGCAGACCTCGGCCGATGCCGCAGCGGGCCGGGTCGCCGCCCCCAGGGAGGTCGACGCCGACGGGCTCGTGGGCGTGCCCAGCCTGTAGGATTCCGTGGGGGTTCCGCATCGGTGCGGGCCCCGGCAGAACACCCGCAGGGCCCACACGGAGGACACCCATGAGCAGCAGATTCGGCTACGGCTGGACGGTCCACGGCGACGGCAAGACGATCCGGCCGGGCACCGTCGTGGCACCGGATGAACGGCTGAACTGGTTCCAGACCACCGGCATCGGCGTCCAGCACGTGATGGCCATGTTCGGTTCCACCGTGCTGGTCCCCGCCCTGACCGGCTTCCCGGTCACCGCCACCCTGTTCTTCTCCGGTGTCGGCACGCTGCTGTTCCTGCTCATCACCGCCGGCAGGGTCCCCAGCTACCTGGGGTCCTCCTTCGCCTTCATCGCCCCGGTGACCGCCGCCATGGCAGGCCACGGCTTCGCCGGCGCCTTGGGCGGGGTGGTCATCTCCGGGCTGGCCCTGTTCATCATCGGCCTGGTTGTGCAGAAGTCCGGTACCGGGTGGATCCACGCGCTCATGCCGCCGGTGGTCATGGGCACGATCGTTGCCCTGATCGGCCTGAACCTGGCAGGTGCCACCACGGAGGCCATGCAGACCGTTCCGTTGACCACGTTCACCACCGTCGCCGCCATCGTCTTCTCGGCCGTCCTGTTCCGGGGCCTGTTGGGACGCCTGTCGATCCTGGTGGGGATCGTTCTCGGCTACCTCGTGGCCCTGGTCCAGGGGCAGGTGGACTTCACCGCCGTCGGGGCGGCCGGCTGGCTGGGGTTGCCGCCGTTCGCCTTCCCGGAGTTCCATCTCGATACCCTCGCCCTGTTCCTGCCAGTGGTCTTCGTCCTGGTCGCCGAGAACATCGGCCACGTGAAGACGGTGGGCCTGATGACCAACCGCAACCTGGACGACGTCAACGGCCGGGCGCTGATGGCCGATGGCGTGGCGAGCGTCGTCGCCGGATTCGGTGGCGGCTCCGGAACCACGACCTACGCCGAGAACATCGGCGTCATGGCCTCCTCCCGCGTGTATTCCACGGCCGCCTACTGGATCGCCGGCATCGTGGCCATTCTCCTCGCGTTCCTGCCGAAGTTCGGGGCCGCCATCAACTCCATCCCCACCGGCGTCAGCGGTGGGGCCGGCATCGTGCTGTATGGCATGATCGGCATCATCGGCGCGCGCCTGTGGGTGCAGAACAAGGTGAACTTCTCCAACCCGATCAACCTGATGACCGCTGGCGCCGGCCTGATCATCGCCATCGCCGATCCGACGATCGCCGTCGGGTCGATGCAGTTCGGCGGGATTGCGCTGGGCACGATCGCCACGCTGGTGATTTTCCACGGCATGCGATTCATCGCCCGATGGCGCGGTACCGAGCCGACGGATGCCCCGGACTACGAGGGCTCGACGCCCAGCAAGCTCGGTTAGGCCCCGGCATGGCGGAATGGAACGACTATTGGGCCACCGACGCGTGGTTCGCGGAGGTCGACACGTGGGTCTCCATGGTGCTCGACACCTACGAACTGCGCCGGACGGGGCCGTTGGAGCGCGGTGGCATTGAACTGTGGTCCACCCAGGTCCAGGTGCCCACCGACCATGGCCGGCTCTTCTTCAAGGCGGTCAACCCCGGGCAGCAGTCAGAGGTGGCCCTGACGGCCGCCGCAGCACGTCTGGTCCCCGACCAGCTCGTGATGCCCCTGGCCGTCGAGCCAATGCGCGGCTGGATGATCTCCCCCGACTACGGCGAGACGATGGCGCGGATCCCCAGCACCGACTACCGGCTGTGGGAGAGGATCCTGGCGGACTTCGCCCGGCTGCAACGAGGTCTGGCCCCCTACGCCGACGAGCTCTTCGACGCAGGATTGACGCAGTTGATTCCGGCCCAGCTGCCCGGGTACATCGATGACCAGATCCTGCTGCACGCCTCCCTGCCGGCCGAGCATCCGCTGCATCTCCCCGCCCGGGATGCCGACGATTTGAACGGCCAGCTCGAACCCCTCCACGGCATGTGCGAATTCCTCGCGGCCGGTCCCATCCCGCTGTCGTTGGACCACAACGATCTGCACCGGGGCAATGTCTTCCTGCCTGCTTCCCCCGATGAGCCCCTGCGTTTCATCGACCTGGGTGACGCCTACTGGGCCCACCCGTTCTCCTCCCTCACCGTGCCCTTGCGCACCATGTCGAAGGAGCTGAATACGACACCGGCCGACCCGCGGATCCGCCGGGCCGTGACCGCGTACCTGCATGAGTGGGAGGACTACGGCACCGCCGAGGAGTTGCGCCACTACATCGAGCCGGCGCTGCGGTTGGGCAAGCTGCAGTCCCACCGGACGTGGCTGCGGATCCTCACCGGCGCGAGCGAGGCCGACCTGGAGCGCTACGCACCACGCGTGTTGCGTCCCCTGGCCGAATTGGTCGCACCGCTGACGCTCTAGGCCCGGCGTTGCGGCCAGAACCCGCGGGCCTCCATGACCTCGGCCAGCACGTCGGCGCGGTCCGTCAGGAGCCCGTCGACCCCGAGGTCGAGCAACCGTTCCATGTCCGCCCGGTCGTCGACGACCCAGACGTGGACCTGCAGGCCGGCTCGGTGCGCCTGGGCCAGAAAGCGTGGGGTCACGACCCGGAGGGGGCCACGGCGTTCCGGGACCTGCAGGGCGGCAACACCCTTCAGCCAGGGCGCCACGAGTGACATGAGGCCCACCTTCCCCAGGACCACCGCTGCGGTGATCGTGAAGACGCCGGGGCTCGTGGCGGTCGGGGCCTCGAGCAGCTCGAGGACACGGCGCCGCCGGACATCGGAAAACGAGGCAACCAGGACCCGGTCGTGCGCGCCATACCGGTTGACCAGTTCGGCAAACGGTTCCACCGAGCGATCATCCTTGATGTCGACGTTCAGCCGCACGTCCGGCCAGGCGGCGAGCACCTCCTCGAACCGCGGAATCGCCCCTCCGGCCACCCGGTAGCGGGAAACCTCAGCATGGTCGGCCTCCGCGATCGGGCCGCTGCCATTGCTGACCCGCTCAAGGGTCTCGTCATGGAAGACCATCACCACGCCGTCCCGGGTGGTGCGCACGTCCAGCTCCAAATAGCCGTATCCACGCTCGACGGCGGCCTGGAAGGCCTGCAGGGTGTTCTCCCCCAACGCGGGGTGCGCACCACGGTGCGCAAAGGCCAGCGGCCAGCCCTCACGCCGGGAACCGCCATTAGGATGCAAGTAGGGGAATGCCCTTGTCCGCCGAATATCCATTCGGCCGACTCTACCGCCCGGGAGGTCCGCCATGGCAGCACGCGTGCACCATGCCGCCGCCACGCCCGCCCCCGATCCGGGCACCAACCTCGAACGGATCCATTCCCTGCTGCTGGAGGCGGGCCGACAGGGCGTGATGCTGCTGGTCACCCCCGAACTCTTCGTGACCGCGGAGGCCACGACCGACGGCTCGCTGCTGCGCGAACGCCTGCGCTGGATGGCCAGATCCACCGGGGTCGGACTTATCGCCTCCACACCGGAGACAACGGACACCGCCACCTACATCGGGGCGGATTGGTGGGATTCCTCGGGGAACCTGGTGGCCCATGAACGCAAGCACCGCCTGGCGGAATGGCAGTTCGCCCGGGGTTTCACCGCATGGGACGGACGTCCGCTTTCCATTCTGACAAGCATGTATTCCGATCAGGGAATCAAGGGTCGAGTGGCCCTGGGCTTCGCGGACGACCTGGCTGATCCCGCCTACGAGTACTACCTGCGCGATCATGGCGTCAGCAGGTTCCTGGAGCTGGGCCCGGCTTCAACCCGGTCCGAATCCATCGAGCCGGCCCCGGCGTGGGCCCCCAAGCACACCGGGATTCCATTCCCGCAACCGGGACCGCTTCCCGAGCCCTTGTTGAGGCCCCTGCCACGCATCGCCGATTCCTGGTGGGAGACCACCATCCGCCCGGCACCCGGGTGGGGTTCCTGAGTTCGCCGACGGCCGCGTTCCTGCCTGGCCTGCGCAGTCGCTGACTCCGCCATCGATCAGTAGGGTGGCTCCTGAAGCGGATCGGGTGGTGCCTGCGACGCCGGAGGTCCAGTCTCCGCCCCATCGTCGTAGTGGCGGATGATGGGAGGTCCGTAGCCGCCGACGATTCGTTTCAGCCGACGCTTCCTCGTGGCCTTCGCGGCACCGCTCTGGGCGTAGCGTCCACGGAGCGGGTGCTCGGTCGACGAGTCGGGGACATCCTGGATCCTCCCCCACTCCCGCAGCTGCAACGCCTCGTAACGTCGATACTCGATCCTCCCCGCCCGGGTGTCCCGCAACCTGGGAGGCGGCTCCGTCGTCGCCTGGTCCCCGGGCCCGTCGGCTGCATCGGCCAACCCGGTGTCCCCGCCGTCCGGCCTGCTGGGATGATAAGGCCGCGGTTCGACGTCGGGGATCCGCGCGTCGGGATCCTTCGGCGGTGGTTCGCGGCCATCATCGTGGATCGGTTCACCCGAAACGCCTTCCCGTGGGCCGGCGGACGCCCAGGGCGCGGCGGGGTAGAAGACCCGACGGGTGCCAAACAGGCTGGTCACCAGCATCGTCCCGCCGGCACGCTGCTCAATCTCGATCAGGCCCAGGGACTTCAACCGGTGACAACGATGACACCCGAAATGGAGGTTGGCGATGTCCGTTCCCCCACCGTCCTGCCACTCCTCGGTATGGTCGATTTCGCACGTCCTCAGCGGCCCGGAGCACCCGGGGGTGGTGCACGATCCGTCCCTGAATTGCAGGGCTGCGCGCTGTGCAGCGGTGGGGCGGTAGCGTTCCCTGCCGAATTCCACCACGGCACCGGTGACCGGATCGGTGATCAACCTCCACCAGGTCCTGGCCGCATTCATGAGGCGTACCGCCGATTCCTGGTCGATGGGCCCGCCCCCCAGAAGCGTCGGAACCGGCGCTCCGGGTTCGAGCTCTGCCGTCGCGATTCCGGGGACTCCGTCCACGCCGCCGGCCGGTGGGCCGTCGACCGCCGTGTCGTCGCAGCCAACGGGGCCACCTGGCGTTCCGGGCAGCATGGTCGCGGGAATGGCGACAAACACCTCTGCCGCCACCGACTCCAACCCCTGCCCGCGGGGCCCATTGAGCATCATGTCTGTAAAGACATCTGCCCGCAGCTGGTCCATGCTTCGCCTTTCCGCGGGATCGTCCGCCGGTTGCACCGGGGTCCCCTCGCCCCTGGCCTCGCGCGCTGCCTTCTGCACATGGGCGGCGGCGTCGGGGTCGGCCTTGAGCAGCCGGGCCATCGAATCGAGCTTCGAGAAGATCGCCTGGCAGCTGGCCGTGGGCAGATATCCCGTGAGCCAGGACATGCCATCGGCGGCCTCTTCCACGGTGATCCGGCGATCGCGCAGCGCCGTCCGGGACCTCTTGGTGAAGGACAGGCCGTAGTACTTCTCCAGGACCTGGCGGCCCCGGGTCCGCAACTGAGCCGGCGATTTCCCGGGGGCGACGGCCAACATGTCCACCCCGAAATCACGTCGGTCGGCACGCGCCTGCGCGGACCGCCGTGCCATCTCCCGCTCCCACTCTTCCCGGGTCGCTTCATCGGCATTCCGATCCGGTAGAGGCAGGGGTTCGGGGACGATGTGTTGGGTGTGTTCGAGGATCCGCTGGACGTGGCTGCCCCCGATGCGGCCCAGCGTCAGCGATTCGAGGACCTCGGGCATGTCCATGACCAGCGTTTCGGCCTGGCCCAGGATCCTGTGGGCCTGGCCCGAGGAGAGGCCCGAAACCAAGGCGATCTCCATCGCTGCGCTTTCCGTTGCCGCGAAGGTGACCATGCGTCCGGTACGCAGGGACACCTGCATCCCCGGGTTCTCCTCGAGTGCCTCCAACTGCGGCGGGACCGCATGCTGGGCCTCATCGTGCAGCATCGCCGAGGCCCTGAATTTCTCGGACTCGGCAAAACGAAGCAGCGCTTCGGCGGCCTGCAGGCGTGGCGAGCCGGTCACCGAGGTGCCGGCCATGCGGGTCAGCTTCCACCCGTTGACCTCAACCGACTCCGCAACTGCTTCCATGACCCCACTCTGCCAGCCGCCACCGACAGATGGGGCGGGCGGCGGGGAGCCGTGGACAAGGCCGGGGGATGCGTCTCTTGTGAGGGGTCGGTGGATGCCCGGACGGCCGTCCGCTAGACCGGGTCCCCCGCCAGGTACCGCTCGATCACCCGGGCCACGCCGTCGTCGTGCAGGGAGGCGGTGGTGCGTCCGGCGGCCGTCTTGGCCAGCGGGTGTCCCGAGTCGACGGCATAGCCGCGCCCGGCCCAGGCGAGCATCTGCACGTCGTTGGGCATGTCGCCGAAGGCGAGCACCTCGTCGGCGCCGATCCCGAGGCCAGCGGCGTAGTCGGCCAGGGTGACCGCCTTGTTGACCTCGGGGTGGGCCATCTCCAGCAGGGCGACGCCCGGAGCCGAATGGGTGACGGAAACCAGCCCGCCGATCCGGGGCTCCACGAGGTCCTGGAAGGCCTCGGCGTCGACCTGGTGCGTCTTGGCCAGCAGCTTCACCACCCCGTCGGCATCGAGCAGCCCGACGTCGAAGGGCCCCTCGACGGCTTCGCGGATCCGGGCCCTTGAGGCCGCCTCGTCCAGGAAACCCGGCTCGAGCAGCAGGCCTTTGAGGGTTTCGGCGGCGAAGACTGCCCCGGGCTCGAGCGAGCGGATGCGCCGCTGCACCTGAAGGACCGTCGACCCGGAGATCGTGTGGCTGGCCAGGATGCTTTCGGCCTCGAGATCGTAGACCAGGGCCCCATTGGAACAGATCACGGTGCCCAGATGTCCGAACGCACGCTGCACGGGGCCCAGCCAGCGGAAGGGCCGGCCGGTGACGAAGACGACGTGCAGCCCCGCGTTCCGGGCCGCGGCGAAGGCGGCGACCGTGCGCGCGGAAATCGACTCGTCGGCGTGCAGGATGGTGCCGTCGAGGTCGCTGGCAATCAGGCGCATGGAGGCAGGCGGTCCGTCGGTGAGGGGGTCAGGAGATCTCGGCCCGGTGCGGGGGGTTGGCACCGGGGCGGGAAACGGTGACCGCTGCGGCCCGGGTGGCGTAGCCGAGGACTTCACCGAGCTGTCCCGGGGTCAGGGCGTGCAGGGCCTCCCGGCGCGCGGCACCGACCAGCTCACGGTCCACCAGCGCCGAGAGCAGGGCCGACATGTACGAATCCCCGGCCCCCACCGTGTCCGCCACGTCGACCACCGGCGCCTTCGCCTCGGCCTCCCCGGCGGCCACGACGCCGCGCGAACCCCCGGAACCGTAGGTCGCCACGACCATCGCCGGGCCCAGGGCCAGCCAGGCCTTCACGCTCTCCTCCACACTGCGTTCGGGGTAGAGCCACTGCAGGTCCGAATCGCTGGCCCGCACGACGTCGCTGAGCGCCACGAAGCGCTCGAACTGCTCGACGGCCTCGGCGTGGTGCGTCACGAAGCTGGGGCGCACGTTCGGATCGTAGGAGATGGTCGCATGCGGCCGGGCGCGCTCGATGGCGGCCAGGACGGTGGCCGCACCGGGTTGGAGCACCGTGGCGATCGAGCCGGTGTGCACCAGCTGCGAGTCGGCCAGGGCATTCGACGTCGCGGGGTCGAAAGCGGAAAGGTCCCAGACCATGTCGAACTCGTAGGTGGCGGCACCCACGGGGTCCAGCGTGCCGTGGGCCGTGGACGTCGGCAGGGCGTCGGGGGCCAGGACCTCCTGGACGTCGTTGGAGCGCAGGTGCTCGTGGATCATGCGCCCGTACTCGTCATCGCCGTAGCGGCCCACGAAGGAGACCGGATGGCCCAGCCGGGCCAGTCCCACGGCGACGTTCATCGGACTGCCCCCGACGTAGGCCTGGGGCGCGGCAATGCCGCCGGACAGCACGTCAACGAGGGCCTCGCCCATAACAGTCAGCACTTCTCAACCTTACCTGTGGTCGTTCCGGACGCCCCGTCCGCTTCATCCCGGTGCTGCCCGACCGGGTTCGGGTCCTGCTAGGCCGGAACCGCGAGTTCGGCCAGGGCCACCAGGCAAGCATCCCATGCCGTGGTGCCGGGGGTGATCAGCGCGTGGTGGTCCCCGGTGGTGAAGACCATCCGGGCCGGGTCGCCCTGGGCGCGGGCGGCGTCGGTGTAGGCCCGTGAGAGCGCCGAGGGGACGTCGGCATCGGATTTGCCGTGCAGGGCGATCACCGGGACACCGATCGGCAGCATCCGCACCGGGTCCGCCCACTGCCACCGGCGGGGATCCTCCTCGCTGGTGGCCCCCATGAGCTTCAGCGCCGCCGAGTGGCTGAGCTTGAGCCAGTTCGCCATCCACAGCTCCAGCACGCCGGCCTGGCTGACCACTCCGGCGACCTTCACCGCGGGTCCGGCCCCCGGGGTACCGGCGGGCAGCTTGTGCCGTCCTGCGGCCCAGGTGCCCAGATGCCCTCCCGCGGAATGACCCAGGACGACGACGTTGCCCGGTTCCAGCCCGGCTTCGGCCAGGGCGGGGCCGAGCGCGTCGATGCCCGCCGCGATGTCCTCGAACGTCTCCGGCCAGCCGCCGGTATCCGGCCCCGGCTCCCCGTCGGTGGTCCTGCGGTATTCGAGGTTCCACACGACCCAGCCGCGGCGGACCAGGTCATCGGCCAGCGGGCGGCCCAGGGAGGCGTCGTAGGTGTCGCGCCAGAAGCCGCCGTGGATGATGACGATGACCCCGGGTAGCCGTCGTTCGGACGGCACGTACAGTTCGGCGTACTGGCTCGGGTTCGGCCCGTAGCGGTGGAGTGCATCGGGGGCGCGGGGTGCCGCCGGCACTGCGTCGTTCTCTGCCATGGTCTCAGCGCCCCGGGAACTCGGGGGTTTCCTTCGCCAGGAAGGCGCGGCGCCCCACCACGGAGTCCTCGGTGGCGAAGGCCTTCCGGAAGCTCTCCACTTCGGCTTCGAGCCCGGCGGCGACGGGGAGCCCGTTGATCCGGTTCAGCGCCCGCTTGGTGTTGTCCACCGAGGTCGGGGCCTTCGCGGCGATCTCCTGGATCGTTGCCTTGGCCCCGGCCAGCAGGGCGTCGGTGTCATCGAAGAGGGCGTTGGCCAACCCGATGCGCAGGGCTTCTGCAGCGTCGATCCGGCGTCCGGTGTAGATCAGTTCGCGGGCGTGGCCCAGGCCCACCCGTTGCTGCAGGCGCACCGAGCCGCCGAACCCGGGCACCAGGCCCAGGTTGACCTCCGGCTGGCCGAAGCTGGCGCGGACGCCGGCGTAGATGAAGTCGCACGCCAGTGCCAGCTCGCAGCCCCCGCCGAGCGCAAAGCCGTTGACCGCGGCGATCACGGGGACGGGCAGGGCCTCCAGCCGGGTGGTGACCGCATGCATCTGCCGCGCGTACGCCTCGGCGGCGTCGGGGCTCATGGAGTTCATCTCGCGGATGTCGGCCCCCGCGACAAAGGCCTTGGTCCCTGCCCCGGTGAGCACGATCCCGCGGATCGGCCAGTTCCCGTCGACGCCCAGGCCGGCGAGCCGCCCGGTCAAGTCCAGCAGGTCCTTCACGACGGTCGACGCCAGGGCGTTCATGGCGTCCGGCCGGTTCACCGTCACCACCAGCGCGGCACCGTCCTGCTCGACGAGCAACGTGTCGTAGGGGGCGAATTCCATGGGTGCTTCCTTCCGGGTCATCATCGACCGGCGCGGGTGGCCAGTTCCTCCAGCATGTCAGAGTCGCGGCGGATGCCGCCGGAACTTGCGGAATTGGTTCAGCGACGTGAGCGCGATGTACCACAGCCTACGGGGGTCGCGTTCGGCGCGGTAGAGCAGTGGATTCGCGACCCGGTGGGCGCGCATCAACTCCCTGGCCTTCTCCCCGACGGGGCCGCGCAGGTGGCGGCGCAGCAGCGACAGCGGAAGGACCGTGTACAGGATCTGCTCGGAGGCCACCACGGGAGGCGCGTCCCCGGCGGCGGCCGGCAGGGCGCCGTCGTCGTACCCGGGGCCGAGGTATTCGCGCACGTAGAACCTGGCGGCGTTGTGCCCGGCGGCTGTGAGGTAGTAGTGGTTGCGGCCCAGCCGGGGGTTGAGTTCGAAGAACTTCACCACCCCGTCGCGGGGGTCCAGCTTGGCGTCGAACATGGAGAAACCGGTCCAGCCCAGGTGTTCGAGGATGCGCCGGCCCTGGTCGGTGAATTCGGCGTTGACCCCGGTGACGATGCCTGCCGAGTTGCCCAGCACCAGCGGGGCGTGCTCCTCCACGACGACCTCACCGTAGGCGGCGAAGCGCACGCGGGCGTCGCGGTCGGAGTAGAACGTGCACAGGCGCATGTTCGCGTCCCCGCCCGGGATCATTTCCTGCAGGATGAACGGGCTGGCGTAGCCGGAGGCACGGATGCGCGCGAGCAGGTCATCGAGCTCGTCGGCACCGGCGATGGTGTGGACCTTCTGCTTGCCGGCGAATTTCGCGTGCACCCAGGCGCTGCTGTCCGCCGGCTTGCCGATGAGCGGGAACGGCAGGTCCGCCGGCAGCGGGCGCGGGGAAACCGGGTCGTAGGTGACGGTCAGCGGGTGCGGGATGTCCAGTTCGGCGCAGAGGGCGTAGAAGTTCTGCTTGTGTGCGGCGCGCTCGATGACTGCGGTGTCGGGATACGGAATGGTGTACCAGGGTTCGAGCTCCTCGCGGTGGCCCGTGATGATGCCGACCTGCAGGTCCAGCGAGCCGAACAGCAGCAGCGGGCGCGGGTTGGCCCCGTTCGCGGTGAGCTCACGCGCCACGGAGAGCAGGTGTTCCACGACAGCCGCCTCGTCGGTCATGGTGCCTGCCGGGCGGATGTCGATCGCGACCGAGTGCTCCAGCACCCCGTTCGTCCCGGCCGGGACGGCGACGCTGACGGCCCCGTAGGCCTCGTGGAACTCGCGGGCCAGCGAATACGTGCCGATGTCCCCGCCCAGGATGACCGGGACGAACGGCTGTGAGTCGAGGATGCGCATGGGCACCAATCTAGCGGGACGGGCCGCGCCCGCCGAACCGGGACAACCACTATGCAAGAAGTGTGTTGTGCAGCACAATGACCAGAGGCAACCAGTTCGCCGCCCGGCATCCCGTCCACTTTGGAGGCAACATCCATGGGGTTTCTTGACAGGTCACGTTCCATCGCCCCTCCGGGGTTCAACCGGTGGCTCATCCCGCCGGCGGCCCTGGCGGTGCATCTGTGCATCGGCCAGGCGTACGCCACCAGCGTCTACAAGACGGCGCTGATCGGCCACTTCCAGGTCTCCCAGACGGCGATCGGGGTGATCTTCTCGATCGCGATCGTGATGCTGGGCCTCTCGGCGGCCATCATGGGCACCTGGGTGGAACGCTCGGGCCCGCGCAAGTCCATGTTCACCGCTGCCGTCTTCTGGGCCGTCGGCTTCCTGGTCGGAGCGCTGGGCATCTTCACCGGCCAGCTCTGGCTCGTCTACCTGGGGTACGGCTTCCTGGGGGGCATCGGCCTGGGCATCGGCTACATCTCGCCGGTCTCCACGCTGATCAAGTGGTTCCCCGACCGCCCGGGCATGGCCACCGGCATGGCGATCATGGGCTTCGGCGGCGGCGCGCTGATCGCCTCCCCGCTGTCCACGCAGCTGCTCAAGGCGTTCGACCCGGCGTCCGGCTCCGAGGGCTGGGTCGCCAGCGGCGACGCTGTCGGCCAGTTGTTCGTGACGCTGGGCATCGTGTACTTCATCGTCATGATGTACGGGGTGTTCGCCATCCGGGTCCCGGCCGACGGCTGGCGTCCCAACGGCTGGGATCCGGCCCAGGTCAAGCATTCCGAACTGGTCACCAGGAACCACGTCTCGGCGGCGAACGCCATCAAGACGAAGCAGTTCTGGCTGCTCTGGACCGCGCTGTTCCTGAACGTCACCGCCGGGATCGGCATCCTGGAACAGGCCTCGCCCATGATCCAGGACTTCTTCCGGGCCGAACACGGCGTCTCGGCGGTGTCCGCAGGCGTCGCCGGAGGTTTCGTGGGCCTGCTCTCCATCGGCAACATGGCCGGACGGTTCGTCTGGTCCAGCACCTCGGATGTGATCGGGCGCAAGAACATCTACATGGTCTACCTCGGCCTCGGCGCGGTGCTGTACGTCATCCTGGCGTTCTTCGGCGGTTCCAGCACCCTGCTGTTCATCCTGCTGGCGTTCGTGATCATCAGCTTCTACGGGGGCGGTTTCTCCACCGCCCCCGCCTACCTGAAGGACCTCTTCGGCACGTTCCAGGTCGGCGCCATCCACGGCCGGCTGCTCACCGCCTGGTCGGCCGCCGGCATCGCGGGGCCGCTGATCGTCAACGGCCTGCTGGACGCCCAGGGCAAGCCCGGCACGATGAACGCGCACAACTACCTGCCGGTGCTGCTGACCATGGTGGTGCTGCTCATCGTCGGCTTCGTCGCCGCCCTGCTCATCCGCCCCGTGGATCCCAGGTTCCACGAGCCCGACCGTGAATCCGCCACCACCAGCGCCGAGGAGGCCCGATGAACACCCCCGAACCCACCGACGTCCCCGTCAACGTCAACCCCGCCCAGCTGGTCTTCGGCTGGCTACTGGTGGGCATCCCGCTCATCTACGGGATCACCACGACGCTCTCGCGGGTGGGCCAGCTGTTCCAGTAGCACCCTTTGAACCGGCACGACGGCGGTGCCCACCCTCCGGGGCGGGCGCCGCCGGTGCCGCCCCGTCACTGCAGCACCGTCAGCGCAGCCCGGTCAGTCCGGCAGCTGCCCGTCGGTCAGCGTCGCCTCCAGCGCGGCGCGCACCTCGTCGACCAGGACCTGCATGTGCGCCTCGGCGCCGGGCCCGTCGGCGGCGGCCACGGCTGCGGCGACGGCATCGTGCTCGTCCAGGGCCTTGGCGCGCGGATGGAACGGCATCATGCCCTGTTCGGTACGCCCGGTGAGCACCTCGGCCACCACCGGTTCGAGTTCGGCGAACATCGAGTTCCCGCTGGCCTGCAGCAGCAGTGCGTGAAAGGCGATGTCCACCGCCAGGAAGGCCTCCAGGTCCCCGGCCTCACCCAACCGGCGCATCTCGGCGGCCAGCCGCAGGATCTCCACGCGTGCCTCCCGGGGCGCCCGGCGCGCGGCACCGGCGGCGGCCAGCGGTTCCACGGCCACGCGCAGCTCGGTGAGTTCGGTGAACTGGCGTTCGCGTCCCGGGCCGGCGAGCCGCCACCGGATCACCCGGCGGTCATACGCGTTCCAGAAGTGCGGTTCCTGGACCACGAGCCCGACGCGGCGCTTGGCGTAGACCAGGCGCAACGATTCCAGCACCCGCATGCCGTCGCGCATCACGGTCCGCGAGACCCCAAACCGTTCCTGCAGGGATTCCAGGGTCAGCCGGTCCCCCGGACGCAGCACCCCGTCGGTGATCTCACGGCCCAAGGTCTCGACAATCGGCTCCTGGAGCACCCGTGCCCCGGTGGGAATCTGCATACCGGCCATCCTATGGTCCGGACGCGACCACGATCACAATTAGTACTATCTTTACCCGGTCATAAGGTGTTATCTTTTATCCAGCCACTCCGGTGGCACCAGGCCAAGGACGTCCTTCCAGGAGATGACATGCCACATCAGGCACCCCCCGCCCCCACCACGCACCTCGTGGTCATGGGGGTCTCCGGCTCGGGGAAGACCACGGTCGCCGGCCTGGTCGCCGCGGAACTGGGCTGGCCCTGTGCCGAGGCCGACGACTTCCACCCGGCGGCCAACATCGCCAAGATGGCGGCCGGCACCCCGCTGGACGACGACGACCGCTGGCCCTGGCTGGCCTCCCTGAAGGAATGGATGGACCGGCACGACTCAGGTCCCGGCACCGTCGTCACCTGCTCGGCCCTCAAACGCAGCTACCGCGAGGTGCTCAGGGAAGCCACCGGCGTCGTGCGCTTCCTGCACGTCGACGCGGACACCGACCTCCTGGCCATGCGCCTGGGGCAGCGCACCGGGCACTTCATGCCCGGCACCCTGCTGGCCAGCCAGCTGGCCACGCTCGAACCGCTCGCCGCCGACGAGGACGGCATCACGCTGCCCAACGACACCACCCCCGAGGCCCTGGCCGAGCTGGCCATCGCGCGCCTTCACCTGGCCCCCACGGCCCCCTGACGTTCCTGACCCCTCCGATCCACCCACCCCCAATGGAGAACCCATGACCCTCGAGAACTGGACCCAGACCCTGGGTGCGGGACCGTTGCTCGGCATCGCCGCCGTCGCCATCGTCGTCCTGCTGCTGCTCATCATCAAACTCAGGATGCATGCCTTCGTGGCACTGATCCTGGTCAGCCTGCTGACCGCCTTCGCCACCGGCATCCCCGCCGGCAGCGTCGTGTCGGTGCTCACCGGCGGCTTCGGCTCCACCCTGGCCTCCGTCGCCCTGCTCGTGGGCCTGGGCGCCATGCTCGGGCGCATCGTGGAGACCTCCGGCGGCGCGAAGGTGCTGGCCGACTACCTGATCCGGGTGTTCGGCGAAAAGCGGGCCCCGTTCGCCCTGGGCGTCGCCTCGCTGATCTTCGGCTTCCCGATCTTCTTCGACGCCGGCCTGGTGGTCATGTTGCCCGTCGTCTTCGCCGTCGGGCGCCGGCTCGGCGGCGGCGTGCTGCTCTACGGTTTGCCGGCCGCCGGCGCGTTCTCCGTCATGCACGTCTTCGTCCCGCCGCACCCCGGCCCGGTCGCGGCCGCCCAGTTCTTCGACGCCAACGTCGGCTACGTGCTGCTCATCGGGCTCGTCGTCGCGCTGCCGACCTGGTACGTGGCCAGCTACCTCTTCGGCAAGTGGGCCGGACGTAAATGGGAACTGCCGATCCCGACCCTGCTGGGCGAGGCCGACTCCGAACACGAGGCGAACCCGCCGGCCTTCGGCACCGTCATCGCCGTGCTGCTGCTGCCCCTGGTCCTGATCTTCCTGAACACCGGCCTGAACACGCTGGCCTCCGGCGGGGTGTTCCAGGAGGCCACGACGGAGGCCACCTGGTTCCAGCTGCTCCGGGCCCTGGGCGAGACCCCGGTGGCCCTGCTGATCTCCCTGCTGGTCGCCGCCGTCGTGCTCGGCATGCGCCGCGGCATGGCCAAGACGGCCATCGAGCAGGTCATGGAGAAGGCGTTGGGTCCGGTCTGCTCGGTCATCCTCATCACGGGCGCCGGCGGCATGTTCGGCGGCGTCCTGCGCACCTCCGGCATCGGCGACGCCCTCGCCGACGTGCTGGGCGACCTGGGGGTCCCGCTGATCCTGGCCGGCTTCCTCATCTCAGGCATCCTGCGCGTCGCCCAGGGCTCGGCCACCGTCGCGTTGACCACCGCCGCCGGCCTGCTGGCCCCCGCGGTGGCCGCCGCGGGACTGAACGACATCCAGCTGGCCACCATGGTGGTGGCCGTGGCCGCCGGTTCGGTGATCATCTCCCACGTGAACGATTCCGGCTTCTGGCTGGTGGGCCGCTTCTTCGACATGGACGTGAAGACCACCCTGAAGACCTGGACGGTGCTGGAGACGCTCATCGGCGTGATCGGCTTCGCCCTCGCCGCCGTCGTCTTCGGGTTCGCCTCGATCGGCTGATCCGGCTCTCCCCCCGCGGGGCCCCGCACGGCAGCGCCTTCCGGTGCAGCGGTGCGGGGCCCCGCCGCGTGGGGGCAGCGGCAGTGGGCGGTCAGCGGCGTCCGCGGGCCGGACCGCCACGGCGCTTGTTGCCACCGGACGGCTTGCCGCCGGAGCGCTGGCCCGTCTTCCGGGCGCCGCCGCGGGGGGCATCCTGCGGGCCGCGTTGGCGTTTGCGCTGGGCCTCGGCGGCCTCGCGGCGTTCACGTTCCTGAACGGAGGGCTGGCGGGAGGAATTCGCCCCGCGTCCGCGCACGATGCCGATGAATTCCTCCACGCGCGGATCCTCCGGGTCATCGCCGAGCGGCTTGAGCCAGCCGACGCCGATCCGGGTCGAGGGGGCGCCGGCGAGGATCTTCTGCACCACGTCCTTGCGCCGATGCAGCCGTCCCACCGACATGGGCAGCACCAGCAGCCCGGCACCTGTACCGACCACCTCCATGGCCATGGCCGTTCCACCGACGGCGGGCGGGTAGTCGGCCAGGTCGAGCCAGGCCTCCCTGGCCAGGTCGGCCAGCGGCACCTCGTCATCGTAGAGTTCGACCACGTGGTCCCGCGGCGCACACACCACGGGCAGCTCCTCATACAAGGGGATCACGTGGGTGGTGGCATCGGCCGGCTTCACACCGTCGGCGAACCGCAGGAAGACCAGGTCGGCCTCCCCGGAGGCGAGCAGCCCCCGCGGGTCCGGCCCGTCGTCGTACCGGGTGGCTGCCACGGGGACCTCGGGGTGGCGCTCACGCCAGCGCTCCAGCCATTTGCCCGGGGTCACCCCGGGGACGAACGCGATTCTCAGCTCTGCCACGCAGGACAGCCTACCGTCCGGGCCCGGGTACGCTGGGGGGATGAGCCAGAAAACCCCGCAGAGCATGAAACCGGCCACCGCCGCCAAGAAGCTGGGCGTGTACCTGCCCGCCACGCCTGCCGAGTTCCAGGAGGGCCCCATCACCCGGGCCGCACTGGACGAATTGATGAACGAACCGCCCGAATGGCTGGTGGCGCTGCGCCAGAACGGCCCGCACCCGCGCCCGGTCGTGGCGCAGAAGCTGAACGTGAGCATTTCGGGGCTGGCCCGCGGCGGCGTCGAGGAGGCGCTGACCACGGAGCAGATCAACGCACTGCTGGCCGATCGGCCCCAGTGGCTGCAGAACGAACGGGCCAGCATGGCGGCCGTCCGCGCCGAGGAGGCCCGCGTGCGCGACGTCGCGGCCCAGAAGGCTGCGGAAGGCCGCGCCGGGGGCCGGTAGCCCACCTCCGGCAACTCGCGCACACGAAGGCGGCGCCCCTCCCCACCAGGGAGGGGCGCCGCCGTCGTGCCGGTGGGTGCCGCTAGTTGGCGGTCTTCACGATGTAGACGTCACAGGGGGCGTTCAGCGCGACGCTGGAGGCGACGCTGCCGAGCACACGGCCCAGGCCCTTCATGCCCACGTTGCCGACCACGATCAGCTGGGCGCCGAGGCGGCTGGCTTCCTCGACCAGGGCGTCCTGCGGCTTGCCCTTGACGGCCGAGGCCTTGACGTTCGCCCCCGGAACCAGTTCGCGCAGCTTCGTGGCCGACTTCTCGGCCAGCTTCTGCGCCTGCTCCGCGTCGTCGAGGATCCAGGTGTCGCTGCCGATCTGCACGACTTCGGTGTTGTCCTTGGTGTGCGCGGTGATCACCATGAGATCCGCGCCGAGACCGGCCGCGACGGTGGCCGCGCGCGTGGCCGCCTTGTTCGCGGTCTCGCTGCCGTCAACACCGACGATGACTGTTCCTGACATGTGTTTCCTCCCTGTCTGGCGGGACGCCCTCGGCGCCGCCGCCTGTTGGTCGTGCGTGGTCTAGCTGGTCTTCTCCCGCAGGAAGCCCACGGCCCGTTCCCAGGCCAACCGGGCAGCTTCCGGGCGGTAGTTCCCCTGCGGGTTCCCATCATTATGGAACGCGTGGGGGGCTTCATAGTAGTAATAGGTGACCTCGGCGCCGGATTCCTCGCGGATCTGCCGCTCCTGGGCACGCGCCTGTTCCACCGGGAACGAGGTGTCCTCGGTCGCGTAATGGCCCTGGATGGCCGCACGGACCCCGGAGAACGCCGCGGGAACACCCTGCCCGACACCGTAGAACGGTACGGCGGCGGCGATCCGGTCCCCCTGCTGGGCGGCCAGTGCCAACACGAATCCGCCACCCATGCAGAAGCCGATGGCCGAGACCTTCGTGCTGGTGACAGCTTCGAGACCCAGCAGGTAGTCCACCGCACCGGTGAGCAGCCGGGCACCCTCCTCCTCCGGAAGCTTCTGCATCATCTCGGCGGCCTCGTCGCCGTCGTGGGTGATCCACCCGCCGTAGAGGTCCGGGGCCAACGCCACGAACCCCTCGGCGGCCAGCCGGTCGGCGACGTCACGGATGTGGTCGGTCAGCCCCCACCATTCCTGGATGACGATCACCCCGGGCCCGCTGCCGGAGGCCGGAATGGCCAGGTAGCCGTGGGCCTGTTGCCCGGCGGAGGGAAAGGTGACGTTCTGATGTGCTGACTTTTCTGCCACGGGTGCACCCCTTCATCGTCGTCGTTCGCGTATGCGCCCCCAGTCTATGCAGATCCTGTGGCGTGGGTCTCGTCCGGTGACGGGTATTCGTCACCGGCGGAATCCACGGCGTGGAACCACCGACGGCCCGGGAACCTCAGTCCCGCACCAGCTCCGCGAGCAGCTCATCGGACCTGGCCTGGGCCCGAAGGTCGTGGGTCGCCCCGGTCAGCAGCAGCTCGTCGGCACCCGTCGCGGCGACCAGATCCTCCAGTTCCCTGCCGACCTCCTGCGGTGTCCCGTGCACGGCGGCATCCACGTGGTCCTGGACCAGTCGACGTTGACGGGCGGTCATGGCCGCCTGCTGCACCGCTTGCACCGGCTCCAGCGGCCGGAATTCCCCCACGGTACGGGACTGTGCCATCGCCCACGCCTCCGGGAGCACCAGGTCCCGGGCCGCGGAGCCGGTATCGGCGGCCAGGGCATTCACCGCCACCACCACGTGGGGCCGGTCCCCGTGCCCGGACGGGCGGAAGGAGGAGCGGTAACCCTCCACGAGCGTGCGGGCACGCTCCGGGTCAGCGACCACGGGCCCACCGAGTACGACGCCGAGGCCGGCCTGGGCTGCCAGGGCCACACCCCTCCGGGTCGCCAGGACGAAAACCGGAATCCGGGAGGCGGGCCGCGGCCTGGAGGTCACGGGGGCCGTCCCGTCCAGGTAGGACAGCAGTTCCACGAGGTCCTCGACAAACCCTGCATCCGTGGAGGTGGGTGTGCGCAGCGCGGATCGGACCGCCGGGGTGAAACCCAGTGACCGCCCCACCCCCAGGTCGATGCGCCCGGGATGGAGCTGGTCCAGGGTCGAGGCCTGCTCGGCGACCACCAGCGGCTGGTGGTTCGGCAGCATGATTCCCCCTGACCCCACCCGCAGGTCGGTGGTCGCCGCGGCGATCGCGGCCATCAGGACGGCCGGCGCCGCCCCCGTGATGCCCGGCACCCCATGGTGTTCGGCGACCCAAAACCGCAAGAACCCCTGCGTGTCCGCCGCACCGGCCCGGGCGATCACCGCCTGCAACGCGGCACCTTCACCTTCACCGGCACGTGCCAGGGCACGATCCAGCAGGGACAACGGGGGCAGGGCGGTCATGCCCGGTACAACGGAAAATTCCCCCGCTTATTCCGTCGGCACGTTTCAGCGGGATGCAAAAATGTCCCCTTCCCGTGAACCGGGAAGGGGACATCCTCGAAACTCGTGCGCGAGGGGGGACTTGAACTGACCTCGACCCCCTCGCGCCGCGAATCTGGGCCGAGCGTTCTGCCGTATAAAATCAACGATCTACGACATGTGACCTGTGGATAACTCCGCCGCGATACCTTGACCTACAGGTTGCTTAGCACTTTCGTTAGCACTTTTGCAACGCTCTTTACTGTAGGGGCCGATAGCGTCGCCGCCCATCGCAGCGCCGATACCCATAGGTGATAAGGGTCTGTCCTTAGTTCACGATCGGTAGCCCGGTCGCCTGAGCTGCTTGTTCGAGGGATCCGAGGTTGGTGAGGTTCGTGAACCCGGCCTGTTCCATGAGCGCGATCGCCTGGCCGGATCGGTTGCCTGAGCGGCAGTAGACGAGGTATTCGGCGTCTGGGTCGAGGCTCGGGATCGCGGCGGCGAGGTCGCCGCCGTTGAAGTCGAGCAGCTTGGCTCCATCGAGGTGCCCTGCTGAGTGCTCTGCGGCGGTGCGGACGTCGAGCAGGATCGTGGCATCACCGACTTCGACCGGGTTCGCACCGCCAGCCGAGTTCGGCGCGGATGAGCAGGCTGCCAAGCCGAGCAGGAGCGCGACAGCGGAGAGGGAGATAGTGATTGAACGGAGCATGGCGGGTGGCCCTTTCAGCTTGATTTTGGTCTGGTGGTGACGGATGGTTCAGGGGTCGGGTGTCCGACTGGCGCAGACCAGGGCGCAGCAAAGTGGGTGCTGGAACCCGTATCGCAAGTGTCGCCCGGACAGTACTTGGGCGGTTGCTTGCTGAAACGGCTCTGTAGGGCGCAGCCGACGCAGATGCCGAACGCGGTCTCGAGGAAGAGCAGAGTGAGACAGGAGCCGCAGAGCGCGAGGGGGATCCAGAGCGGTGCCGCGAACAGGCCCATGCTCGCGCAGGCGACGAGGGCGAGGCCGAAGCCCAGCCACCATGCGAGCTCCTTCTGCGGTGCGCCGACCCATTCCGGGCGCTGCCCTTTCACCGCAAGGCGGCCGAGCATCAGCGTGGGCGACCAGCGGTCACCTGCGGTCACACGCAAAAGCATGTCGATCATGAAGAACATGCCGAAGGGCTGCAGCGGCTGTGCCGAGCCGGTGAAGAACGCCGTCGCGAATGCGGCCCCGCCCAGCAGGAACATGATTCCCGCGGCCGCGCGCACAGCCCGCTCGTCGATGACGGGGATCGCGTGCCCGGGAACGACTCGGCCGATGCGCGAGGCTCGGGTTTCGGCGCTTGAGGCGTCAGCGATCATTGGAGGCGTCTTCCGTTTCAGGCTGAGGTGAACAAGGACAGGAACGCAGGGGCTTCTTGGACGAGCACGAAAGCCCCCATCACGAGGACGAACACGCCGAACCCTTTACGGAGCGCGCGTTCGGGGATGCGCCCGGCGAGGGCGACACCCGCGAAGGAGCCCGCGGTGGCGGTCGCCGTGAAGGCAAGCACGATCGGCCAGTTGAGTTGGACCGAGAACAGGTAGCCGCCGAGCCCCGCGAACGATTTCATTGCTATCACCAGCAACGAGGTACCGACCGCAATGGCCATGGGCAGCCCGCCGAGCAGATTGAGCGCGGGCACGATGAGAAACCCGCCGCCCGCGCCGACAAGGCCCGTGGCGATGCCGACAAGGAGCCCGTCGGCGAGGATGCGCAGGATCGGCCTCGAGTGAACCGTTTCAGGGGCCCCGCTGCCGCGATTCTTGCGCCCGCGGATCATCGCGCCCGCGGTGACGATCATCATGACAGCGAACAGAATCATGAGCACTGGCCCGGGAATGAACCCGCCGAGGAGCCCACCTGCGAACGCTCCGATCATGCCCGCGACGCCGAAGAGGGCACCGGTCTTCCAGCGCACACGACCTGATCTGGCGTGGCCGATCATGCTGACGGCGCTGGTCGCGCCGACGATGAAGAGCGACGCGGCGATCGCCTCGCGCGGTGCCATGCCGAGCACATAGGTGAGGATCGGGACCGTGAGGATCGATCCACCCCCGCCGAGGAGCCCGAGGGACACGCCGACCAGCGCCGCCAGAGCGAGCGCGATGACGATCAGATGGGGTTCCACTCGGACTCCTGAGTGCGCCGGTCAGGCGGTGACGGGCTGGTTGCCGGGGCGCGCTGCCCAGGCCGCGTAGCTACCGTCGAGTTCGGCGATGTCATACCCCTGACGGCGCAGCGCGCTGGCGGCGACGCTATTGCGTACACCGCTCTGGCAGTAGGTGACGATCGTGCCGGCCTCGGGCTCGGGCAGCAGGTCGAGGTTCCAGAGCACGCGACCGCCGGAGAGCTGCTTGGCATCTGGCAGGTGGCCCTCAGCGTACTCGGTGCGGTTGCGCACATCGAGCAGCATCACCCCGTCAAAGCCGTCGAGAGCCTCCGGCTGCACGAGCTTCGGCTTGACGAGTTCGAGGCCGTCGAGTGAGGTGATGTAGCCGCGTACCGTGTCGATGCCGACCCGCATCAGGTGGTCGCGCATCTGCTGCGCCTCTTCGAGCGAGCCGGCGAGGAGCACGAGCGGGCGATCCTCGATCTGCGGATCATAGACCCACGCGCCGTAGCTCGCGGCCTTCGCGACGCCCGGGATGTTCAGGGAGCGCTCCACGGTACCTTCGTGCACCTTACTGTTGTGGCGGGTGTCCACGAAGATCACGAAGTCGGCATCGAGCGCCGACCGGAGTTCGTTTGCCGTGTATTCAACGAGTTCGGGCATGTCGCCGATCACGGCTGGGCCGATCTTGTTCTCGATCTTCATGCGGCCGAAGTAGGCGTGAGCATCCGGCTGACCGCTGAGCAGTTCATCGACGAAGCCCTGTTCGTCGTCGTTCTTCAGATACTGGCTCCACCAGGAGAAGTTTCGCTCGTAGCCGACGGTCGACGCAGGGATCGCGCCGAGCGCTTTGCCGCACGCCGAACCGGAGCCGTGCGCCGGCAGCACCTGCACATAGTCGGGCAAGGTGAGGAAGCGGTCGCGCAGGCTTGCGAAGAGATCCCTCGCGCCCCGGAAGCGGGTGTCGACGAACCCGGCGGCCTCGTCGAGCAGGTCGGGGCGACCGAGGTCGCCGACGAACACGAAGTCGCCGGTGAGCATGAAACCCGGCTCGCTCGCCTGCGCCCCGTCGGTGATGAGGAACGACAGGTGCTCAGGCGTGTGCCCGGGCGTGTGCGAGGCCTCGACGGTGATGTTGCCGAGTCGGATGCGGTGGCCGTGCTTCATGCGCACGGCACTGTCGAAGTCGGGGCCGTACGTCCAGTCTGGCCCGCCCTCGTTGGAGACGTGCATCCGGGCGCCGGTTCTCGCAGCGAGTTCGCGGGTGCCCGACAGGTAGTCGGCGTGGATGTGCGTCTCGGTGACGGCGACGATTCGCATGCCGTTCTTCTCGGCCAGGTCGAGGTAGACATCGATGTCGCGGCGGGGATCGATGACGATGGCCTCGCCCTTCGCCTGACAGCCGATGAAATAGCTCGCCTGTGCGAGATCCTCGTCATAGATGCGTTCGAGCAGCATGATCAGTTCTTTCTCGAGTGATGTAGTGATTCAGGAGTCAGTTGCAGGTGCAGCGGTCGGCCTCGGGTACGCCGTAGAGGGCATCCTCGATGTGCTCGCCGCAGCCGGTCCAGGTGGGCCTGCCGCAGGCAGAGCAGGTGATTCGTGCGCACATAATGAGGGTCCTTTCTGACGATGTGCTGGATGGATGAGTGGATCTCAGCCGGTTTCAGGAGGCGGGCTGCGTGCCGCGCTCGGCGATCTGCCGACGCACGTCGTCCATATCGAGGTCACGGGCGCCCTGGATGAGCTGGTCGAGCTGCGCAGGAGGGAGAACCCCAGGCTGGGCGTAGACCGGGATCCCGTCGCGGAACACCATGAGAGTCGGGATCGAGCTGATGCGGAAGCTCGCTGCGAGCTGCTGCTCGGCCTCGGTGTCAACCTTGCCGAACACAATGTCTGGATGCTGCTCGGAGGCGCGCTCGAAGGTGAGGGCAAACGCCCGGCACGGCCCGCACCACGCCGCCCAGAAATCGACGAACACGATGCCATCACCGTTCACGGCACCCTCGAAGGTGTCCAGCGTCAGATTCCTCGTAGCCATTGCCTGTTCCGTTCCTTCTCTGCGGTTTAGCGGCCGAACAGGCGGGAGAAGAACCCGCCCCGGTTTGCCTTCGCGGCATCGATTTGCGCCTGAGTGTGCTTGCCGTTGCACCAGTCCGATGCGGGCACGCCCGCCTTCACCATCGCGACATGCTGCCCACATCCCGCCCAGGTCGTCTTCATGCATGTACGACAGGTCACCGCTCGACACATCACGCTCTCCTTAGTTCTATATACCCCAGGGGGTATCCTGTGGAATAGGATAACTATACCCAGGGGGGTATCATGTTTGTCAAGTCAGGTCGTTTCAACACAGTGAAGGAGGCAGAGGTCATGGGGCATGAGACAACAGCAGACCCTATTCCTGCTCAGCATGATGCGGAGGCGAAGCGCAAGGTGGTGAACCGCTTGCGTCGTGCACACGGGCAGCTCGCCGCGGTCATCGCCGCGGTGGAGCAGGACGCGCACTGCCGCGATGTCGTGCAGCAGCTCTCCGCCGTCTCCAAGGCGCTCGACCGGGCGGGGTTCCTTCTGATCTCCAGCGCATTGAAAGAATGCTTGAACCACCCAGGCACGGAGGGCGCCCCCGATCAAGACGAACTCGAGAAACTCTTTCTCACGCTCGCCTAGCCGTCGGCCTCAACCTAACCCGCGGGGATTTCCATCACATCCCCACTCGCGAAGGCTCGTTAGCGTGACGGTGTCAACGAAGGGCAATTTCACTCTGATCGATCGTGCGCTCACAAGATACTGCGCGACCATCCAGAAGGGGTCGTGGTCAACATCGATGCCACAGCTTGATCTTCCCGTTTTCAACATGCACCCCTGTGGCATGCCTCACCACAACCCGCACCTAGCCCACTACACACGCCGACAGCATTGATCTTCCCCTTGTTCTTCTGAATGAACGTATGCTACCGTGGTAGATACACTAGTTTCTATACAAGAAACATTGGGTGGTGATCGACATGCATGGCGGTGTGATCCTGTTCCGGGGAACCGGAGCAGATGCGCGCCGTTATGTCGAGGCTGACCGTTCCCGCGCGGATGACTACTACCTCGGCGCGGATGCGTCCGTTGCAGGGTTCACCGCTCTCGACGGCGACGGCAGCGTGACCGCTGTGCTGGGGCTCGGCCCGGAGGCATACGCGAAGTGGGTGGATTGGACGAACCCGCTCACGGGTGAGTCGATGGGCAGGCCGCGTCTGCCGGCTGAGGGGCGGCGGGGATCGCCCAGGTTCGCGGAGATGGTCGTGAACGCGCCGAAGTCGCTGTCGATTGCCGCCGCTCTTCACCCGGAAGTCTCCGCAGCTCTTGACCGGGCGCAGCAGGACGCCGTGGCAGAGATTCAGCGGTGGCTCGCGGAGCACTCCGTGACCCGTGTCGGCCCGCGCGGGAAGCAGGAGGTCGTGCCTGTCCAGCGGTTGCAGACCGTGGCGGTGTCGCATCGCACGAGCCGTGCGGGTGACCCGCACCGGCATATCCATTTTCAGATCGGTACTCGGGTCTGGGCGGCGGGGAAGTGGCGAGCCTTGGATACGGCGGCGTTGTTCCGGCAGCAGGGCGCGATCCGTGCCCTTGGCACCGCTGTGATCGCCGCGCACCCGGAGCTTGCGGAGGTGCTGGATCGGCACGGCCTGACCCTTGACCCTGTATCGGGCGAGGTGGTGGAGCTCGAGCGGTTCAACGGCGTGATGAGCAAGCGCGGCGAGCAAGTACGCAAGCATCTCGAACGGTTCGAAGCCGAGTGGGCAGCGGCACATCCGGGCGAGTCGATGGGGCCGGTCGTCTCCGCCCGGCTCGCGGCGAAAGCCTGGGCGCATGAGCGCCCCGCGAAGAAACCCACCGCGTTGCGTGAGGAACAGGCGTGGGTGACCGAGTTGCGAGAGGCCGGCTACGACCCAGCCATGTTGCGCCGGCCGGCACGTCGTGCGCCGGCGTCGCTGGATGACCTCTCCGTGCAGACCGTGGCAAGCCGGGCGCTGGATCGGTGCGCCGCAAGCGGTTCGGCGTGGACGCGGCACACCGTGCAGGAGCACGCGACCCGGATCATGACCGAGTACGGCGTGCAAGCCGCACCGGATGAGATACGCGAGTTCGTCGGCATTGCGACCGCGTTAGCGATGGAGGATTGCTTCTCGATCCTCCCGCCTGGTGTACCGACGCCGGAGCATGTGGCGCACCTGACCAGCCTGCGCGTGGTGCAGGCCGAGACGGAGCTGCGCGACCTCCTGACCGCACGAGTACCGAAGCAGGAGCCGAAGCACCCGGACGTGCGCGAGGCGGCAAGGGCGCGGGGCCTGGATGCCGGGCAGGAGCGTGCCGTCGCTGCGGTCGCCTCCGCCGATCCGCTCGTGATCGTTGAGGGGGCAGCCGGGGCGGGCAAGACCACCATGCTCGGTGTCGCAATCGAGGTCGCAGCGCAGCACGGGCGGGCGTCGCGAGTGGTTGCGCCGACGTTGCGCGCCGCGCAGGTCGCACACGATGAACTCGGCGTGCCCGCGACCAGTGTTGCGGCACTCGTGCACGCGCACGGCTGGCGCTGGAACAGTGACGGCGTATGGACGCGCCTAGCACCCGGCGATACCGACCCGGAGACGGAGCGCAGCTATGGTGGCCCGTCCGAGGACGCACGGCTCATGCGGGGTGCGCGGGTGATCGTTGACGAGGCCGGGATGCTCGACCAAGACACCGCAATCGCCCTCCTGACGGTCTGCGATGAGGCGGGCGCGACGGTTGCGCTCGTCGGAGACCGTGCGCAGCTCGCGGCGGTCGGTCGCGGCGGGGTGCTCGATATGGCTGCGCACATTCGCGATCGTACGTTCGACATGGCCGAGGTACACCGTTTCACCGACCCCGCCTACGCCGAGGTCACGCTGCGGATGCGCGACGGACGCGACCCCGGCTCGGTGTTCGACCAGCTCGCAGGGCTCGGTCTCATCCGCCTGCACGAGAGCGGCGAGGATGCGCGCGAACACATTGCGCAATCCGCACGCGAGAGTGAAGCCGTCACCGTCAGCACGAACGACGAGGCCCGCACCATCAACGCCCGCATCCGCGAAGAACGAGTCTCACAGGGGCTCGTCGACGACATGACGACCGTGTATGGGAGCGACGGTCTCCCTGTCGGGGCGGGGGATGTGATTCAGACGCGGAGGAACAGCGCCTATGTGGGGGTGGCGAACCGTCAAACATGGGTCGTGCAGCGCGTCGAAGACGATGGGGCGCTCTCCGTGCGGGAGGCCGGGAACGGGCGGAAGCGGCAGCGCACAGTGCGCCTCCCTGCCGAGTATGTGGTCGAGCACGCGCACCTGTCGTACGCGGCGACCGCATACGGGGTGCAGGGCGCGACCGTGGCCGGGTCGCACACGATCCTCACCGACACGACCAGCGCCGCCAGCGTCTACGTCGGCATGACGCGAGGCCGAAACGAGAACCTGCTGCACATCGTCGCCGGAAACCTGGCCGACGCGCGGGTGCAGTTCATCGAGGCGATGGAACGCGACCGCGCCGACCGGGGTCTTGCCGACGCCACCCGCCGCGCCGTCGAGGAAGTCGCCGGGCTGACCGAGCACGGCCCCGTGCAGCTCGTGAGCGACGAGATAGCAGCCCTCGTAAAGCGGGCCACGACCGCCGAGGCGCAGGCAGCACGCTGGCAGCAGGTCAGCGACGCCTTGATCGAGCTGAGCACCCGAGAGGACGCGGCGCGTGCGACGGCCCGCACCGCCGAGCATGCCGCACGGCAACGGGCCGAGCAGGTGCGCACCGAAGTGACCGCCCCTATCGTCTCGGCCGCGCGAACGGCGCTCGCCGAGTGGCAGCAGGCCGTCGCCGTAGAGCAGACGGCAGGCGAGCAGGTGCGGGCGTCGTCGTGGTTCGGGAAGCGCCGTGCCCGCGACGAGCACGAGAACGCCCAGGCCCGAGCCCGCGAAGCTCACCAGCAGTTGACGAGCGAGTGGGGTGAGACGCCGAGATGGAACGAGCGCGCCGATAGCTGGGTGGAGCGAGTGACCCGGTCCCGGATCGACGGCGACCCGCGCGTGATCGACGCCGAGCAGGAACACCAGGCAGCACGCGACGTGATGCTGTACCGGCCAGAGCGCGCGCAGACCGCACGGCTCGCGGCATACGCGCGAGCGTTCGGCGCGGAAACGGTGATCCGTAACCAGCAGGCGTACCTCGCCACCAACCCCGCACAGCAAGCCGCACAAGCCGCGAAGACCGCGATGCGGGCGCGGGAAGAAGCCGCCCTGCTGCGCACGCTCACCCCTGCCGAAGCCGTAGAGCGGATCGAGCAGAGCCGCGCAGCAGAGGCTGCACGCGAGGCCCGGCGAGCCGAGCGAGAGCGCGCCCTGTCGCACGACTACGAGCAGCACCACCGAAGCGCACCCCGGCACGACGGCCCGGCTCGCGGACTGTGACGCGGCGCGGTCGGGCTGCCGCGGGCGCGTCGCGCCCTTACCCTCGGCTACCGACCGAGACTCGGGCCGCCGCGCCCGCCGCTGGGCGGGTCATGGTGTCCGAACGCATCTGGCGGAGGCAGGGTGCGGCAGCGTTCACGGGCGGCGTCCAGCTCCCGGTCGAGCACAGCAGGATCGCGGGCGGTTTTCCGTGTCGCGAAGCCCTCGGTGTGCTCGTGCAGCAGCCCCATCAGCCGATCGTGCTGTTCGGCATCCTCGACGGTGAGGAGGTTCGGGCGGATCAGCGCGTCGAGTCCCGTGTGGTCTTCCACGATGGCGAGGGTGCGGGCGTGGGCGAACACGTCGCCGGGGATGCGCGACCAGTCGATGACCCATCCGGCGTCGCGGGCGAGCTGGTTGAAGAAGACGTGTTGACTGCGCGTGTTCACGTCGCGGGTCGCGTGGATCGAGGTTGTTTCGCCCCACGCCCAGGCGAGCCCGTCGGAGAACGCGTCGGCGTCGAGGTCGCGCAGGTAGTCGCGGGCGGCGAGCTGCCCGAAGACGCGCTCGGCCTCGCTGACGATGAACTGCGGTCGGCAGTGGATGATGCCGGTGCCGCCGGGATGCGTGTCGGTGTCTCTGACCTCGCCCGCCCAATCGTACAGGTCGCAGGTCAGATGCTGATGGATCGCCAGCAGATGGGCGAGGTCGTAGCTGCCGGGGATCGGGTGTTCGCGGAGTTCACCCATGCGCTGGCCGATGACCTCGGTTTCCACGAACTTCCAGTGCTCGTAGTCCGTGATGCCGAGCTTGTTGACCAGAACATCGGAGCCCGGATAGGTGTAGTGATCCGGCATGAGCGCGAGCTACCGCGCAGGAGCGAAACGAGCCTTGGCCCGTGCGATCACCTCGGCCACGGCCTCGTCTGCGGTGACCTCGCCGCGCACCTGCCGCGCCAGCAGTTCCAGGCCCTCGGGCGACATTTCCTCGCCTGCGGTCTGCTGACCGGCCTGCACTTCCGCGAGGACGCGCTGAACGTGCGCCTCGGATACGCGAGTCTTCGTAGCCATACGAGGTGCCTCCTTGTGGTCGGCGTTACGAGTTCAGTCTACGTCGCTCCGCCGACATTCCTCCGGGAACTCGGCGCGGCGGTGCCGATTCGGCACCGCCACAGCGCGCCACCTAAGACCCGTCGTGCTCGGGAGCGGTGTCGGCGAAGAGCGCGAGGAACTTCTCGCGGGGGATCACGATACGTCGCCCGAGCTTGACATGAGGGATGGTGCCCTCGTTGATGCTTGTGGTGATCGTGCGGGGATCGACGCCGAGTGCTTCGGCGGCTTCCTTGCGGGTGATGACCAGGCTGCGCCGCTTGCGGAGGTCGTCCATGTCGAGGGTGCTCTGCCGCATCGTCACACCATCCGTTCCAGTCGCGCGCGTGAATGTGATTCTTCACACCGTAGAGAATCGCACTTGCGTTGTCAAGTATTGCGTCGTAGTTTTCTACTATGGAAACAGAGAGGGTGCGGGGCAACCCCGCAGGCATCACGAACACGCACGTCGCGCAGAACATCCGCGCGGCCCGCCAAGCGATCGGCATGGACTTGCGCACCATGTCCGAGGGTCTGAAAGCGGCCGGGCGCAAGCTCTCCACCTCGGGCATCAGCAAACTGGAGGCCGGGGATCGCCGCGTGGACGTGGACGACCTCACCGTGATCGCCTACCTGCTGCGCACTACCCCTGCCGCACTCCTGACCCCGCCCGACGAGCAGACGACGCTTACGGGCGTGCCAGAGGGGTATGAGCCGGAAGAGATCGACAGGTGGATGCGCGGGGAACTCGTGCTCACCGATGAGGGGCTGTTCAACTACTGGCAGCAGGAATGGGTGATCTGCACCGACCGCATCCACTACCTCGAAACCACGCTCGCGGGCATGACCGCTCCCGACCCGGACGACCCCGAGAAGCCACGAGCGAACCCCAAGACCATCGCCGCCTACGCCGAGCGACTACAGACCGCCAGAGCGCGCGAGCAGGTAATCCGCGAGCGGGGCGTGCAGATCGACCCGACCGGGCGCGTGTTCAACGCCAAGGACTACACCGAGAACTACGCCGACACCCACCAGCCCGGACAGACCACCGCGAGGAGCACCCTGTCATGACCACGACCAAGCAGCCCGCCGAGCAGCGCGGCGGGGGTGAGAAGCAGCGACGTTCGCGTTCCCGGCAGCCCGGCTCGATCCAGGCCTACGACACCGACCAGGGCAAGCGGTGGCGGTTTCAGATCTACGTCCTGAAAGACCCGGAGTATCCCGAGATGGGGTCGCGGCGGTTGACGCGTTCCGGGTTCACCAGCACCGACGAGGCGAACGACGCCTTGCAGGAGGCGTTGAAGCAGCGGAAGCAGAACGAGAAGTTCGGCAACAAGGTGCCCACGGTCGGAACGTATGCGGATGAGTGGGCGGCGGGGTTGAAGCTCGCCGCTTCCACAATCAAGGGGTACAAGAAGATCATCCGCAACCACATCCGCCCGCAGCTCGGCACGATCCGGCTCGACAAGCTCACCGCCACGAGGATCGCCCGCCACTACCGCGACTTGGAGAAGTCCGGCCGCAAGGACACCTACGGCAAGGGCAAACCGCTGTCAGCCAACAGTGTCCACAAGGTGCATGTCGTGCTCGGTGCGATCCTCGACGCCGCGATCGACGACGGGCACCTGACGGTGAACCCGGCGAAGAAGAAGCGCACCGTCAAGCCTCCGACCACGAGCGAGGTGCGGGCGCAGAAACCCGAAATCGTCACCTGGACAGCCGAGCAGTTGCAGACGTTCCTCACCTGGAACCGCGACGAGCTGGAAGACGAGCTGTTCCCGCTGTGGCGGCTCATGGCCTACACCGGCATGCGCAGAAGCGAAGCCCTCGCCCTGAAGTGGAGCGACCTCAACACCAAGCGGATGACGGTCAGCATCCGCCGCGCGGTCGATACCGACGACTGGACGAAGACCAAGCCCCCGAAGACCGGCAACGCCCGCGTGATCGACGTGGACGAGGACACGTTGAAAGTGCTCGACTCCTACAAGGTTGCCCGCGCGGAACTCTCGTTCACACTCGCCAAGGCCGACGCCTACATCTTCGGTGACGACGACGGAAAGCTGCGCTCACCCGACGCGATGACGAGCCGCTGGGATCGCCGCCTCAAATGGGCGACCGCGAAGTTCGACTCCCTGCACCGGGTCACGATCAAGGGGCTGCGTCACACCCACGCGACCCTGCTACTCGAACTCGGCGAGCACCCCAAGGTCGTCCAAGAACGATTGGGGCACTCAACGATCACGACGACGATGAACATCTACTCCCACGTCACCCCGACCATGCAGAGGTCGGCAGTAGACCGCTTCGCCGCCCACCTGGGCAAGACTTAGCACTTTTTCTAGCACTTCCGACACGAATGACCCCCAACCCGAGAGATAAAATCCCAGGTCAGGGGCCATTTCATTCGCGTGCGCGAGGGGGGACTTGAACCCCCACGCCCTTGCGGGCACTGGCACCTGAAGCCAGCGCGTCTGCCAATTCCGCCACTCGCGCGAGTCGCTGGTTCGGGTTTCCCCGGAACAGCGAGATCAATCCTAACCCCCTCGGGGCGGCATCGCCTAATCGCCTCCTTCCGTGTGATGCGGGGCACAGAAGGGAACCAAAGTGCCCCGAAAACACGTTGCGTTATGGAAGAGTTGCCACTTCCCTCGGACCGATTCCCAGACGGGGCAAGTAGTATCGGACCAGCACAGGCCACCGGCCGGCTGTTTCGTCACGCTCAGTGGCCGGAACGGCGTACAGGACAACCAACTTCGAGAGGAGCGGCGCCCATGGGTGTGGTGGACAACGTTGAGCGCGGTCTCGAAAAGCTGGTGACCAGCGTCTTCCGGGGTTCCGGCTCCGCCGAGGTACAGCCAGTGGAGATCGCCAGCCAGCTGCGCAATGAGATGGACAACCGGACGCTCACGCTCTCCGAAGGGCGCACCCTGGCCCCCAATTCCTTCAAGGTCCGCCTGGGCACCACCGACTTCGAGCGGGCGCGCCAATGGGGCGCCACCCTGGCCGAGGAACTTTGCGATGTAGCCGTCAAACACGCGCGTTCCCAGCAGTACACCCTGCAGGGGCCCGTCAGCGTCTCGTTCAACCGGGATGAGTCGATCAAGGCCGGCCGCTTCACCATCGACGCCACCATGGAGAAAAAGGCAGATACCGCCACGGCGGCGCCGCCGAAGGCCCCGGCAGCCCCACCCCGCCAACCCGCCAACCAACAGGCCGTCCTGGACATCAACGGGCAACGTTATGCACTGAACGCCGACTCCGTCGTCCTGGGCCGTTCCGCCGATGCGGACATCCCCATCGACGATCCAGGGGCGTCGCGTCGGCACGTGGAGATCGTCCGTGAGGGGAACCGCGCCTGGGCCGTGGACCTCGGTTCCACCAATGGCAGCTACGTCAACGGACAACGCGTCCAGGGCCGCGAGGAACTCTTCGACGGATCCATCGTGGCGATGGGGCGCACCCGCATCACCTACCGTCTCGTTCCCCAGCGCACCGGAGGCAGCGCATGAGCGACCTCGTCCTGACGGCCCTGCGCCTCGGATTCCTGATCCTGCTGTGGATCCTGATCCTCAGCATCGTCACAGCCCTTCGCCGGGATCTTTCCATCGGCAAGAAGGCGCGAACGGGGCAACCGACGGCCAGAGAGGTCCGCAAGAACCCCGATTTGGCGCCAACACCGGCACCTGCACCGAAGAAGACGGCCCGCACCCTGGCCATCATCGAGGGCCCCCTCGCGGGCACCAGCCTCGAATTGGCGGCCAGCCCCATCCTGCTGGGCCGGGCCCAGGAGGCGACAGTGGTGCTGGAAGACGATTACGCGTCAGGACGCCACGCCCGCCTTTTCCCGCAGGGCAGCCGATGGTTCATCGAGGACCTCGGGTCAACGAATGGAACCTACCTGGGCGATTCCGCCTTGACCCGTGCCCAGCCCGTGGACATCGGGCAGACCATCCGGATCGGGAAGACGGTCATGGAGTTGAGGCCGTAGTATGGCGCTCACGTTGCGGTTCGCAGCGCGTTCGGATGTGGGAAAGGTGCGCGCCAAGAACGATGACTCCGGCTATGCCGGCCGCTACCTGGCCGTCGTCGCCGACGGCATGGGCGGCCATGTCGGAGGCGATGTAGCATCCGCCTCAACCGTGTTGGACCTCGTTCACCTGGACCAGGACACGAAACACGACATCGAAACGGTTCTCCCCGACGAGATCCAAACCGCCAACTCGATCCTCAACGACCTGGTCACCGCGAATCCAAAGCTCTCCGGAATGGGCACCACGGTGACCGCTCTCCTGCTGACCGGCGACCGCTTCCAGTACGCACACATCGGCGATTCCCGCGCGTACCGCTTCAAGGACGACGTCTTCGAGCAGGTCAGCAAGGACCATACCTTCGTGCAACGGCTGGTCGACGAGGGCCGGCTGCGCCCCGAAGAAGCCGAGCACCACCCCCACAAGAACGTGCTCATGCGCGTTCTGGGCGATTCCGATGCCAGCCCGGAGCTGGACATCGACCAGTACCCCGTCACGCCCGGCGAACGCTGGCTGCTCTGCTCCGACGGCCTCAACGCCGTCGTGCCGGATGAACTCACCGAACGGATCATCAGGAAAGCGGGCTCCCTGCAACAGACCGTGGACGAACTGGTCGAAGTGACCCTCGACCACGGATCCCCCGACAACATCACGATCGTCATGGTCGAAGTCGCGGAAGACGACGCGGACGATGACCCCGCGCTTCCACCAGCGCAGGAGCCAGCCCCGGATACCGGCCAGCTGCAGGTGGCCCAGGAGGGCGACCTGGAGGCCAGCGCCGCAATCATCCGCCATGACATGTCGATTCGCCCGCATGTACTGGTCGGGGCGGCCGACCTGGCGACCAAGACCGGTCAAATCCCCATGGTCACCCAGCGCTCGGCCGAAAAACGCGCTGCTGCCCTGCTCACCCACAAGGCGTCACAGCCGGAGGAGTCGGCCTCGGGGACCGAATACGATCCGACCCGCCGCCCCGCCCACCGTGGCTGGCTGATCCCCACGTTCCTGACGTTGATGGGACTCATCCTCGCGTCGGTTCTCTGGTTCGGTTATGCCTGGACGCAGACGCAGTACTACGTGGCCGACTACAACGGCAAGGTGGCCATCTTCAATGGCGTTTCACAAGACCTGGGACCGATCGAGCTTTCCCACGTCGACTCGGTCACGCACATCCCCACCCAGGCACTGCCGTCCTATACCCAACAGCGCCTGCGCAATTCCCTCGCAGCACGGGACCTGGCCCACGCCCAGGACATCGTCTCGGAGCTGCTGATCAGCGCCAAGCAGGCCTGCCCGGTCATCGTGCCGGCCGATCCGCAGAGCACGGAGAAGGCGCCGACTCTGCCCAGCTACTGTCAGGAGGTGACACCGTGAGCGAAATACAAACCGCGCCGGTTCCACGGCGCAACACCGAGCTGCTGCTCCTGGTCCTGGCCCTCATCGTCGCGGTGGGAGCCAACTACCTGGTGAGCCTGAGCAACCCCGATGGTCTCGACCAGGGATTCATCACCCAGGGCGCCGTCCTGGCCGGCATGGCGTTGGTGATGCACATCGTGCTGCGCATTTGGACCAAATATGCCGATCCGATCATCCTTCCGTGCGTCGTGGCGCTCAACGGCATCGGCATCGCCATGATCCACCGCCTCGACCTGGTCAATGACGACGATGCGGCCACCCGCCAGCTGCTGTGGACCGGCGTGGCCATGGCGGCCGCCATCATCACCTTATTGGTGGTGCGCGACCACCGCATCCTGCGTCGGGCCCCCTACATCTTCCTGGCGATCAGTGCCCTGTTGCTGATCATGCCGCTGATCCCCGGCCTGGGGCGGGTCATCAACGGCGCCCGCATCTGGATCTTCATCGGCCCGCTGTCCTTCCAGCCCGGGGAATTGGCCAAGATCTGCCTGGCTCTGTTCTTCGCCGGCTACCTCTCGACCCACCGCGACCTGATCCTGCTGGCCGGCCGGAAGCTCGGCCCCCTGCAGCTGCCCCGGCTGAAGGACCTCGGCCCCATGGTCATCGCCTGGCTGGTGAGCATCGGCGTGCTGGTCATGCAAAGCGACCTGGGTTCCTCGATCCTGTTCTTCGGGCTGTTCATGGTGATGATCTACGTCGCCACCGGGCGCATCAGCTGGATCGTCATCGGGCTGGTCATGGTGGCCGTGGCCGGCGTCTTCGCCTCGCAGACCATGTCGCATGTGGCGCTGCGCCTGAACTCCTGGCTGCATGCCTTCGACCCGACCGTCTATGACCAGCGGTATGGCGGCAGCCGGCAGATTGTGCAGGGCCTGTTCGGCTTGTCCAGCGGTGGCCTGTTCGGAACGGGCATCGGCAACGGCCGCCCGGATCTGGTCCCCTTGGCCAACTCGGACATGATCATCACGGCGTTGGGCGAGGAACTCGGCCTCATCGGCCTGGTGGCGATCATCCTGCTCTTCCTCATCCTCATCAGCCGGGGCATCCGGGCCGGGCTGGGGAGCCGCGACTCCTTTGGCAAACTGCTGGCCGCCGGGCTCTCCTTCACCATCGGATTGCAGTGCTTCGTGGTCATGGGCGGGGTGACGCTGATGATCCCGCTCACCGGTTTGACCACACCGTTCATGTCGGCCGGCGGGTCCTCCCTGCTGTCCAACTGGATCATCGTCGCCCTGTTGCTGCTGGTCTCCCACAACGCACGAAGGCCCACCGTCACCGGTCCGCTCAATGAACGCGACATGGCAGCAGCCGGTCCTGACATCAGCGCCCGGGCGAAGGAACGCGAGGAAGAACTGGCCAGACGCCGCGCCAAGGCACCGACATCCTCGGCACCGACCACCCGACGAAAGGGGGACAGCGCATGAACACCGCACTCCGCCACGTGTGGATCTCCGTCGTCGCCCTGTTCATCCTCGTCTTCGGCGCCTTGAGCTACATCCAGTTCTTCGCCGCCAAGGACCTGAGCTCCAACCCGCTGAACACCCGCCAGCTGTACAAGAACTTCGACCTGGCCCGGGGTGCCATCCTGGTGGACGGCAAGCCGATCGCCGAGTCGGTCGCCTCCGATGACCAGTTCGACTACCAGCGGACCTACGCGGATCCAAAGCTCTACTCCCACCTGACGGGGTTCTACTCCCTGACCTACGGTGCCAACATGCTCGAAGGCGTGATGGACGACGAACTGACAGGGCAGAGCGACTCCCAGTTCTACAACCGGATGGTCAACCTCCTGACCGGCCAGCAGGACGAGGGCGCCTCGGTCGAGCTGACCATCGATCCCAAACTGCAGAAGACGGCCTACGACCTGATCCCCGACGGGCAGCAGGGCACGATCATCGTCTCGGAGCCCAAAACCGGCAACATCCTGGCGATGGTGTCGAAGCCCAGCTACAACACCAACCTGCTCGCCGTGCACAGCGGCGCCAAGGCCTCGGCCAACATGGCCGAGCTGCTCAAGACGCCGGGCCTGAGCCCGAACATCAACCCGGCCATCGGCCACCTGATCGCGCCGGGATCAAGCTTCAAGATCCTCGATCTGGTCGCTGGCCTGGAATCGGGCAAGTACAACCTCCAGGACGAGTACGACAATCCCGAATCCATGCTGCTGCCGGGCACGAATACGCCGCTGCCGAACTTCGTCGAGGGCATCTGCTCCAACAAGCCCCGGGCCAAGCTCTCGTTCATCGTCGGCCAAAGCTGCAACACCCCCTTCGTGGCCATGAGCCAGGCGGTCGGACAGGATGCCCTGCGCGACGTCACCGAGCGGTTCGGCTTCGGCCAGCCGCTGGCGATCCCCCTGCGCGTGACCCCGAGTGAATTCCCCACCGACATGAGCCCCGACGAGTTGGGGTTGGCGTCGATCGGGCAGTTCAACGTGAAGGCCACGCCGTTGCAAATGAACATGGTGGCCATGGGGATCGCCAATGACGGGGTCATCATGAAGCCGAACCTCATCAAGCAGGTCACCGCGCCGGACCTCAGCGTCCTCAGCCAGCCCAAGCCGGAGGAATTCAGCACGGCAACGAGCAAGGACGTGGCCAACGACGTCACCGAGCTGATGCGCTCCCCGCTCAAGGGCGGGACGGCCTACACCGCGAACATCCCCGGCCTGGACATTGCCGCGAAGACCGGAACGGCCCAGATCGGCAAGACGGGCAAGGTCAATTCATGGATCACCGGCTTCGCCCCCGCGGACGATCCGCAGGTGGCTGTCACCATTGTCATTGAGAAGACTGATTACGCGACCGGCCACAACCTGACCAGTCCCAACCTGAAGAAGATCCTAGAGGCGGTGTTCAACAAGTGAGGCCTACATCGGGTATCACCCTGGGCGGTCGGTTCCAGTTGACCGATCGGATAGCCATCGGCGGCATGGGGGAGGTCTGGAAGGCACGCGACCAGATCCTCGGCCGGATCGTGGCCATCAAGATCCTCAAGGAGGAATACACCGGTGACCCCGGGTTCCTCCAGCGTTTCCGCGCCGAGGCTCGCCACACGGCCCTGTTGAACCACAACGGCATCGCCAACGTGTTCGACTACGGCGAAGAGGGAGGGTCCGCCTACCTCGTGATGGAGCTGGTTCCCGGCCAGCCGCTCTCGGCGATCATCGAACGCGAAAAGGTGATGGCACCGGACCGCACGATGTCGATCATCGCGCAGACCGCACGTGCCCTTTCAGCGGCCCACGCCCAGGGGTTGGTGCACCGTGACGTGAAGCCGGGGAACCTGCTCATCCTCCCCGACGGACGGGTGAAGATCACCGACTTCGGCATTGCCCGCATCGCGGACCAGGTCCCGTTGACAGCCACCGGGCAGGTCATGGGAACGGCCCAGTACCTGGCGCCCGAACAGGCCACCGGCCAGCAGGCGACCGGTTCCTCGGACATCTACTCGCTGGGCGTCATCGGCTACGAGTGCCTGGCCGGGCGCCGGCCCTTCACCGGCGAGTCGCAGATCGCGATCGCCCTGGCCCAGGTCAACGACAACCCGCCGCCAATGGATGAATCCATCCCGGCGAACCACCGGGCGCTGATCATGTCGATGCTGGCCAAGGACCCGGCGGACCGCCCGGCGACGGCCACGAAGCTCGCCGAGGCGGCCGATGCCATCCGTGCCGGCAACATCGACGCCGCACGGGCTGCCGTCCCCGGCATCATCCCGTTCCTGGCATCCGCCGGCGACGCCACCCAGGCCGTGCCGATGCCCGACACCCCCACCCGCGCCAATCCGCGCACCACAGTCGCCGATGCGGCGGCACCGAGCACCAGTGCCCTGCCGACCGTGGGCGACCCCACGACGACTGGCCCCCAGGCCAGCAAGGACTACGACGACGGCCCCTCCACCACCGTGCAGGGCGCCGCAGCAGCGGGAGCCGTCGCCGGTGCCGGATCGGCGGCGGCAGCGGGCCGTGGCGGTGACGACTTCAATTCCGTCCTCGGCGCCAGCAAGGACTGGGATCCCGACGGCGATGCCTCCACGGACGGCTCATCGGGCCGGGGCGGTCGGGGTGGCCCACCACGGGACACCTCGGGTGGCAGCCCCTGGAAATGGCCCCTGATCGTCTTGCTCATCCTCGTGGTCCTGGCGCTCCTCGCCGTCTGGCTGGTCCCGAAGTTCACCGGCGACAACGCCGGCAACGACACCCCGGCCAGTTCCTCCGCGCCGTCCTCGAGCATCTCGTCGTCCTCGTCGTCGCAGTCCAGCTCCGAGTCCTCGACCACCAGTGCTCCGACCTCGAGTCGCGAGGCCCCGACCTCCACTTCCCCGCGGACGGTGGACATCAACGCCAATGAGTACCTGGGCAAGCAGCTCGAGACCGCCCGCGCGGCGCTGATCGCCAAGGGCCTGCGTGTCTCCGACGAGAGCCGGACCAGCGACAAGCCGGAGAATTCCGTCATCGACGTGCAGCCGCGTGGTCCCGTGGCCGTCGGTTCAGTGGTCCGGCTGACCTATGCCGTGCCGCCGGAGCCCAGTTCCAGCACGGCACCCAGCAGCACCGACCCCGGCGGCAGCACCCCTGCTCCGAGCACGCCCACCGAGGCACCTTCCACGACCCCGACGACGAGCAGCGAACCTGCTTCCTCGAAGCAGGCAGACTCAACGTCGTCCCCGTCCCATCCAGAGGCCAATGGCCGCAAGATCACCGACCCGAACCAGAACAGCGGCACGCCCTAGCCTTCGGGTGTGCAGAGGAACCACGTGACTGAATCCCGAATCCTGAACTCCCGCTACGACGTCGGCGACCTCATAGGCCGCGGCGGCATGGCGGATGTTTACCGCGCCCGGGACATCAGGCTCGGCCGCGTTGTCGCGATCAAGCTGCTACGCCGCGACCTGGCCCGCGACCCGGTCTTCCAGACACGGTTCCGCCGGGAAGCCCAGGCCGTAGCGGGGTTGAACCATCCCTCGATCGTCGCCGTGTACGACACCGGGGAAGAAGAGATCGACGGCGCCGGCGACCACGAGGTCAAGGCCCCGTTCATCGTCATGGAGTACGTCAAGGGCAAAACGCTGCGCGACCTGCTCAAGGCCGGCGAACTCACCCCCGAATCCTCCGTCAGGTACACGCTTGGCGTGTTGGAGGCCCTCCAGTACAGCCACCGCCAGGGGATCGTCCACCGGGACATCAAACCCTCCAACGTCATGGTCACCGCAGACGACCAGGTCAAGGTCATGGACTTCGGCATTGCCCGCGCGTTGGCCGATTCCGCGGCCACGATGACGCAAACGCAGGCCGTGGTCGGCACGGCCCAGTACTTTTCCCCCGAACAGGCCCGCGGCGAGACGGTCGATGCCCGCAGCGACCTGTATTCGGCGGGTTGCCTGCTCTACGAACTGCTGACCGGGCGCCCTCCCTTCACCGGCGACAGCCCGGTCTCGGTGGCGTACCAGCACGTGAGCGAGGAGGCTGCGGCCCCCAGCACGCACAACACCGACCTCGGGCCGAAGATCGACCAGGTCATCTCCACAGCGCTGGCCAAGGACCGCGAGGACCGGTACCAGGACGCCGCGGCCTTCTCGGCTGCCCTGCGGGCGGCGCAGGACGACCGCCCGGTCCCCCGGGACCGTGGCGACGCAACCCAGGCCCTCGCGGTGATGCCGATGTCGACCCAGGCGATGGTCACCACGGACGCCCCGACCCGGGCCCTGTCCACGGGATCCGATGCGCCCAGCGACGCGGGGGAGGACCATGACGGAGGGTCCTCGCCGGACCCGGCGGAGCACACCACTGCCATGGCCGTGGCTGCCGGTTCCTCCCCGGCCACCGGGGTCCAGGCCTCCGTTGAGGAGCAGCACACCGAGTCCTCGCTCTTCGGCCACGATGACGACCGGAACCACCGCGACGAAGACGCCGAACATTATCGGACCTCCCGACGCCGTGCCTGGATCACCGTCTTCTCGATCCTTGCCGTCGTGGTGTTGGCCGCTGGCGCATGGTTCTTCTGGAACTGGACCCAACAGGAACAGGAGCGCAATGCCACGGTCGCCGTACCGAACGTCGCCAACCTGTCGCTGACTGCAGCACAGAACCAGATCTACGGGTCCAATCTGATTCCGATCACCGAAGAGGTCTACGACCCGAAGGTCAAGGCGGGCACCGTGGTGGGAACCGACCCGAAAGCCGGTTCACAGGCCCGCCAGCAGTCGGAAGTCCACCTGCTGGTATCCAAGGGCCCCGAGCAGGTGACGCTGCCCAAGGACCTTGCCGGCCAGTCCGAGGCCACGGTCCGCAGCACCCTGGACGCGTTGGGCCTGGAGGTGTCGAACGACGTCAAGCGTGAAAACACAGCGACCGTGGAGCTCGGAAGCCTCATCAGCACCAACCCGCAGCTGGGTGAAAAGGTCAAGGCCGGCAGCTCCGTCGAACTGACCATTTCCACCGGGAAGGTCACGGTCCCCTCGGTCATGGACCTGGACGAGGACAAGGCCCGCGAGGTGCTGGCCGACAAGGCAGTGGGGTTGAATCTCGCGGTCGAAACCGAGCAGAACCCGGTGCTCAAGCCCGGCACCATCACCAAGCAGGTCCCGGAGGCCGGTCAGGACATCGACCAGGGTGGCACCGTGACCATCACCGTGGTGGAAGAACCCGGGCCCTCCGCTCCGCCGTCCTCCTCCGATGGCGCGGGTTCGGGATCGGCCGACCCGTCGGGCGGTTCATCGGATTCGGCCAACCCATCGGGGAGCGCCCCGACGACTCCCAAGGCCGCCGATCCCTCCAAAAAGGGCAACGGGGCCGAGCGCAGCCACCCGACCAACCCCGGCAAGCCGTCGAAGTAGTCCCGGGGACCCCGCTCAGTCGGTGATCAGCGGGCTGAGCGTGGCGGCCCGGGCAGCGGCGCCGGCGAGGCCCACCGACTCGAGCCAGTTGCCGAGCATGTGGTAGCCCGCCTCGGTGAGGACGGACTCCGGGTGGAACTGCACTCCCCACAGGGGGGCCTCGCGATGGGCCAACCCCATGACCACTCCGCCCTCCGTCTCGGCGATGATCTCCAGCTCGTCGGGGACCGAGGAGCGCACTGCGGCCAACGAGTGGTACCGGGTGGCGGTGAACGGATTGTTGATGTCATGGAACAGCGGATGCGAACCGTGGTGGATCAGCGAGGTCTTGCCGTGCATCAGCTCCTCGGCGTGGGTCACGATCCCTCCGTAGGCTTCGGCGAGGGCCTGGTGTCCCAAACAGACACCGAGCATCGGCTTGGACCGTTCCCCGCACCAGCGGATGAGGTCGATGCAAACACCTGAATCAGCGGGCGTCCCGGGGCCGGGGGAGACCAGGACGCCATCGCGTGCCTCGGCCAGCTCGATCGCCTCCTGGAGTCCGACGTCGTCGTTGCGCACCACGGTGGTCTCGGCACCGAGCTCGCGCAGGTAGCCGACCAGCGTGTAGACGAAGCTGTCGTAGTTGTCGATCACCAGGATCCGCGTGGGGGCTGTCATTTCCACTGCACCAGACCAATCGTCGATTCGGCCCATGGGTTGTACTGATCGGCCCAGGGGAACACCTATTCCATCAGCACCAGTATGACGAGGACGAGCGGCAATGCCGAAATCACGACGTGGCCTCCTCGGGCCGGATCCGGCCGGTCCATGACGGTGCCCACGCACAACACTGCTTCAGGCGCGCTTCCCTGCCTGGCCGACATGTCCCCGGGAGGCCTTCGGTCGTGGTGGTCAGGTGGAGTGGCCGGGGGCAGCTGGGAGGCAGGTGCGGATCGCTCCGGGTCTACGGCCGCGGTACCGGTAGAATGGCGGAACGGGGAGGCCGCTGACTCCAAGGTGTCGGCTCCCAGCCATCAGAGTATCGCCCGGGTCCAGCGCCATGTTGTGTAACGGCCCGCACTAGGTCAGGAGAAGTAGTGCCCGAGTCGAGGACCCGCCGCAAGGCCCGGAAGGCTTCTGAAGCCGCCAACAAGTACGGCGCCGTCAAGCCGCTTCCCGTGTGGTACAAACCGGTGATGTTCGGGCTGATGATCCTGGGCCTGCTCTGGATCATCACGTACTACATTTCGCAGGCCCTCCTCCCGATCGCCGCGGTCGGCGGGTGGAACATCGTCATCGGCTTCGGTATCGCCATGGTCGGATTCTTCATGACAACCCGTTGGCGCTAAGGGCTATTCGACGAATTTCAGGCCCACGACGCATCCAACCAGCAGCGTCAGCAACAGGATCTTGGCCCAGCTGATCGAATCCCCATCCACGGCCATCCCGTAGACCACCGTGAGGGACGCGCCGATGCCGACCCAGACGGCATAGGCCGTACCCGTTGATATGTCTTTCATCGCATATGCCAATCCGGCCATACTGACGATGAGCCCGGCGCCGAAGACGATGGTGGGCAGCAGCCTGGAGAAGCCCTCCGTTTTTCCCAGCGCGATGGCCCACACTGCCTCGAACATCCCCGAGACGACAAGCACGATCCATGCCATGACCATTCACCGATTCCTTCCGGTGGCCGTCTTGTCGCAGTCCGGGTACGGCTCCCTCGTCCGGTCGGAGCGGCAGGCTCCTGCCCCGGCAGGCTAGCACACCGGCACCGGGCCCCGGGCGGAACATGTCATGCTGGTAGTGGACGAAAGGACATCATGCCATCCACCGTAGAACCACGGACCGGGACCACTCTGACGCCCCAGCGGCTCTATGGTTTCCTGGCCACTGCCGAAATGTTCACCTGGGGTCTGTTGATCCTGGGCATGGTACTCAAATACAGCCACGTCAGCGACGCCTTTGTTCCCGTATTCGGGTCAATTCATGGTTTGACGTTCCTGAGCTATTGCGTCGTGACCTGCTTCGTGTGGGTTAACCAGCGCTGGAGCTTCGGCCGGGGCGTGCTGGGCCTCGCATCATCGATCATCCCGTTCTGCACCGTGCCCTTTGAACGCTCCACGGCCCGGGCCGGACTGCTCGACGGTGGATGGCGTCTGGTGGCCGGTGGGGATGAGCCCCGCGGTTTCATTGAAGTCGTCCAGGCGTGGTGCCTCCGCCACCCCCTTCCCGCTGCGGTGGCCGCCCTGGTCGTCATCGCCGTGGTCTTCACCGTCCTGCTCATGCTGGGCCCACCGATCCCCCGCGGTTAGCCGGTCTGGCGGTCGTCATCCCCCCGCTCCGTGGCGGCTAGGATTCCACTCGTCCGTGCTGCTCCCAACACGGCGTCGCTGACCCGCGCCAGGGCGGGGGAGTCCAGCTTCCACCGCTGCCAGTACAGCCGGACGCCCCGGGTCCAGGCGGGGTCGAGCAGCTCCAGCGTTCCGTCAGCTGGATCCTGGACCTCGGGGATCATTCCCCACCCCAGTCCCGCGGCCACTGCGGTGACGAATTGCGTCGAGTCCGGAACATGGTGCGTGGGCGGGTTGGCCCGGCGCCCCGTCACCTCCCGGATCAGCGAACTCTGCAGCTGGTCCGACCTGTCGAAGTTGACCATCGGTGCAACCGCCAGGCCCTGGACGGGATCGGCGGCGAACCATCGTCGGGCAAATCCGGGCGCCGCCATCGCCGCATACCGCACGGTCCCCAGGACCTGCGTCGTGCTTCCCCGAACCGGCCGTCCATCGGTGGTCACGGCCGCCATGACGCGCCCGTCGCGCAGGAGTTCGGACGAAACGGTCTCATCCTCACGGAGCACCTCGAGTTCCAGCCCATCATCCCGGGCCAGCTCCGCGAACACCGCAGGGAACCAGGTGGCGAGCGAGTCCGCGTTGACGACCACCGTCACGGCGGCCCGCCGACCCTGGCCTCCCACACCGTGCCCGGACAGCTCCGCCTCCGCTTCGGCCGCCAAGAGGTCCACTTGACGGGCCAGGCGAAGCAGCACCAGCCCAGCCGACGTCGGGGCCGCCGGTTGGCTGCGGCGCACGACGACGGTTCCCACCTGGATCTCCAGTGCCTTGATCCGCTGGCTCACGGCAGATGGCGTCACGTGAAGGCGCACCGCCGCGGCTTCGAAGGTCCCTGCATCGATGACGGCGGCGAAGGCCCTGAGCTGTTCCACGGGAAAATCCATGATTAGAGATACTAATGTACGCGCAGAAACTTTAGCTGGTCTGTTGATGTCGGATCGATCTACCGTGGGACGGTGCTGACTTTCACCCCCCTTATGGCCGGATTCGGCTCCGGCCTATCGCTCATCGTCGCGATTGGGGCACAGAATGCGTTCGTCCTCCGCCAGGGCATCCGCCGGGAACACATCGTCGGGGTTGTCCTGCTGTGTGCGCTCTCCGACGCCGTGCTCATCTTCGCCGGAGTCGCCGGGGTCGGGGCACTGGTCGCCACGGCACCTTGGGTGCTCACGGTGGCACGATGGGCGGGAGCCGCCTTTCTCGTCATCTACGCAGTCCTGGCGCTCAAGCGGGCCGTCAGACCATCGGCTCTCACCGCGGTGGGCTCCGGCAACGCGTCACGAGCCGGAGCCATCGGCACGGCAGCCGCACTGACGTGGTTGAACCCGCATGTCTATCTGGACACGATGGTCCTGCTCGGCACCATTGCCAATGCCCAGGGCGACCCGGGACGGTGGATGTTCGGAGCCGGCGCAGTTTTGGGCAGCTTCGTCTGGTTCCCGCTGTTGGGATTCGGAGCACGCCTGTTGGCGGGCTTCTTCGCGCGTCCGACATCGTGGCGTGTCTTGGACTGCCTGGTGGCTGCAGTCATGCTGCTCGTCGCCGGAGGACTGGTCACCGGCGCATGATGTCGGTCAAGCCAGTCGTCGTTGATAGACGGCACTGGTGCGTACTGGCGTGAATCCTGCCCGCTCATAGATCCGTCCCGCACCGGTGGGGCTTTCCGAGTCAACGGTCAGATCCACCATCCGATACCCGGCCTCGGCAGCCGCCTGAACGATATTGCCCAGCAGGGCGAGTCCGAGCCCTTGCCGGCGGGCACGTCGGCGGGTTCCGACAAGGCTGACGTAGAGCTCCCCGCTGACCCACTCGCCACACAGGGCATACGCGTCAACACGTTCATCGGAATCCACGCTGCCATCGGTGGTGACGACCACGCGGCTCAGCCCCGCACGGAAACTGCGTGCTGCCAGTTGATCCGCCCACCGCTCCGGCGATCGGGGGACAGAGCCCCAGTGGTCCGCGAAGGCCTCATTGTGGGCTCGACGTACGGCTTCACCCAGTTCCGGCGTGAAGACGTCGATCCGCCTGCCGTCCGGCAACTGGCCGGTTCGTTCGCCGGTGTCAGCCAATGAACTCAGGTCAACGCGCATGTCGGTGAAGTAGCGGACGGGCGAATATCCTCTGGCCAGCGCCATGCGGGCGGCCGTGGATCCTTCCTTGCCGGCCCAGAGGTCGGCCGTCAGCGGAACGCCGGGGTGTCGCCCCGCGGCCAGCTGGATGGCGCGAGGCTCCAGCAAGTCCATGATCGAACGCCCGATTCCCCGTCCCCGGTGATCCGGATGGACTCCACCGGTAATGGAGGCCTTCGCCATGCCATCGCGCAGGCCATCACCGAGACGCAGTTGGCCGAAGCCCACCATGTCACGTCCATCCCATACGGCCACACTGTCCTGCTCGGGATCGAACCCCGGTTCCTCAAGTTCCTCGGCGAGGTCTTCGGGTTCATAGAACTCCTCCGTGTCATCCACGCGCGCCAGCAGGTTGGTCAGCTCGCTCCACTGGGCAAGGGAAGCAGGGGAAAGTGTCGTGTACTGAAGACCCATGACGCCTCCGTCGGTTTCGGGGCGACCGCCATCCGGACGCCCTCAGGACAAGATAGCGCCCCATCCGCCGCTTGTCACCGCGGCAGCAATCGTCCTGCGCCACACGGAGTGTGCCGGTATCACGCGTTCGTGCACACGCTGTGAACATAGTTATCCACAGGTGGGGATAGAACTGTGCGTAACTATGTTCGATTCTCCCGGGCTGGCGGCGATGCAGCACTCTTCCGAGCCATGAATTACATGGATGTAAGTTATTAACAGTGTGGACAACTGCTGTGGATATCCGTTCGGTGTTCGAATTTCCGCGTAATTCAGCGGATTTCCGTCGAATACGTAACCGAGAATCGCTCCCCATCCGCCTCTCACGCCAACGCACAGGCTGTGCACGATAGTTATCCACAGGTGTGGATTGTCGTGTGAATATTCAAGTGCATCCGGGTCCGGATCGAAGGTTACCGGGGCGTAGACCGGGATGTATCGTCACGTGGCGCGGTGAGTTACAAGGGTGTGAGTTATTAACAGTGTGGATAACCTCTGTGGATAGAGGCGGGACAAGAACGGGGTGGACGGTGGATCTACTCCACCGTCCACCCCGTGAACCTTGCCGTTCCCCGTCAGGGAGTCTCTTCGTTCATCAGGCCAGGAACGGGTATGCCTCTCGAATGGGTGTCCACCCCCACCAGGTCAGCGCGCCCAAGAGGGCCGCCACCACAATCATTCCGGTCCATTGGATCAAGGCCCTGTTTCTGCCTCGCGGCACCCAGACGAGGACGGCTGCCAGGACCCCACCGGTCACCAGGCCACCAACGTGCGCCTGCCAGGCAATGTTTGCCCCGGGAAGAAATCCAATGACCAGATTGATGCCAATGATCACCAGCACCGGCACGAGGTTCCCCCCGTGGGCCTTGGTCACCACCAGGAAGGCCCCGAACAGGCCGAACACTGCACCTGAGGCACCCACTACGGCCACGTTCGGCTCACCCAGCAGCAGCACGCCGACGGAACCGCCGAAACCGGCTACCAGATACAGGACAGCGAATTTCACGTGGCCCAACACCGGTTCCAGCACCCGACCCAGGATGTAGAGCGCATACATGTTGAAGGCGATGTGCATGATGAACCCGGTGGAGTGCAAGAACAGGGAGGTGATCATGCGCCATGGTTCGCTGCCGGTGTACAACGGCGCATAGAGCAGCCGGTCGGTGAGGCCGGGGACCAGATACTGTCCGCCGTAGATGAGAACGCACAGGGCGATGACCACATACGTGACCATCGGGCGGCCCGACGTGATCCGGGAGCCGACTACCGTATGCGGTTGACGTTGCTGGCTGTTCACCTCCGCCACGCAATCCACGCATTGCACACCGACTGCCGCCGTGCGTTGGCAGTCCGGACAGGCTGGCCGCCCACACCGTTGGCAACGCACATATGAGGGGCGGTCGGGATGGCGCGGACAGGTGGGGACCTGCATGTGGGGTTCCTGTTGGGGCTGGCCGAAGGCCATGTCGTACTCCTGGGTCAGGGTCCGGGGGTGGAAGGAAAAAGGGCGGACGCCTTCGGCTCCGTGGAACCGTCGGCTGTCCGCCCTCGCTGCGCAGGGATGGTCCCTACGAGGTCGCCCTGTATCAGAGCGACTCGACGTCGATACTGGAGATGACGACGTCCTCAAGGGGCTTGTCGCGCCCGTCGGTTGCGACGTTGTTCAGCGCGGAGACGATCTCGCGTGACTTCTCGTCGGTGACGTCACCGAAGATGGTGTGCTTGCCCTGCAGCCAAGTGGTGGGGATCGTGGTGATGAAGAACTGGGAACCGTTTGTTCCGCGGCCCATCTGGAGGCCGGCGTTGGCCATCGCCAGCTTGTAGGGCTCGGTGAAGTCCAGGTCCGGGTTGATCTCATCGTCGAAACGGTAGCCGGGGCCGCCGATACCTTGGCCGAGGGGGTCGCCGCCCTGAATCATGAAATCGGAAATGATGCGGTGGAAGATGGTCCCGTTGTACAACGGGGTGCCGGTCTTCTCCTCGCCGGATTCGGGGTGGGTCCAGGCCTGTTCGCCCGTCGCCAGACCGACGAAGTTCTTGACCGTCTTCGGCGCATGGTTGCCGAACAGGTTGACGACGATGTCGCCATGGTTCGTATGGATGGTCGCCTTGTGCGTGGGGATTGCAGTCATGGGCCCATTCTTCCATCTCCGGCGGACCCTCGGTGGGTGCGTGGGCGCTGCGGACTACGCGGACAGTGAACAACCATGGATCGATGTAACGTCGCTCACGTGCTGAATGGCTCGTGCACAGTCCAGCGCGTAGGCTAGGCGTGGATACTCCAACTACTTGGGAGGAACGTGTGAAAAAGAAGAAGCGAATTGCCCGCGATCTGGGTGGAACCGTCAATGCAGGCGTCGAAAGCGCCCGTGATTGGGCGGGGCCACGCGTTGACGCAGCTGTAAATTGGGCGGTGCCTCGTCTGGAAAAGGGCATGGAGTCGGCCTCCCCGCGCATTCAGGAAGGCCTGCATCGTGCTGCCTCGGAGATCGCAGGCGGCGTCGCCAAGGTGACCCCCCGCATCCAGGATGGCCTGGACAAGGTTGCCCCTCGTATTTCACAGGCCGTCGATGAAGCTTCTCCTCGCCTGCAGGAGACCCTCGACAAGGCGACCCCCGCCCTGCAACATGCTCGCGATGTCGTGGTGAACGAGTACATCCCCACGGCAAGCGCCCGTCTCGGAAGTGCTGCCGAGTACGCTGCGCGCCGCCTGGACGGCGTCCAGGTCCCTGCGAAGGTCGAACAGGCAGTGGCCAAGGTGTCCGGCGACAAGAAGGCGGTTAAGCGCGCCCAGAAAGCCGCCGTTTCCGCTGCCAAGGAGGCCGCTAAGCAGTTGAAGCGCGAAAAGGCCCGCCAGGGACGCAAACGAGGTTTCCTGGTCTTCGGCATCTTTGCTGCCGTAGTCACTGCTGGAGTGGCCGCGTGGCGTGCCTCCAAGCCGGTTGAAGACCCCTGGAAGACCCCGGTTGAACCAGCTCCGGTCCCTAAGCCGGAACCGGAGGCGAAGGTTGAAGACGTGCGCGCCGACATCGCGGCTGCGGAATCCGAGGCTGCGGCACCGGCACCCGTTTCGGCAGACCCCGAACTGCGTGCGCCAGCAGCAGCGGGCGAGGAGCCGGCAGCCGAAGAAGTCCCCAAGCCGGGTCCTCGAGGCTCTGCCCGTCGGCGTGCCGACGACTCGGGCGCGAACTAGATCAGGACATCGGGTTCCCAGTACCACCGGAATCCGCAGCGGGGCGGTGATCCATTCGGATCACCGCCCCTTTTGCATGCCCGGGCATTGGGCATCAACGGGTCAACTGCCCCGAACCACTGGGCCAGATTGACCGCGAACGACAGCCATCAGTCCCCCCAGGATCAGTACCAGCCCCACGTAGGTCCACACAGGCGGCGTCTGGCCCAGAAAGATTCCGGCAAGGATCGCGGCACCCGGGATCTCCAAAAGGATGATCATCGAGACCACCAATGGACCCAGGGCGGCCACCAGGTGGTTAAAGATCGAATGGCCCAACAATTGCGAGACCACCGTGAGCGTGAAGATTCCCGCCCATCCGATCGCCGGAAAGCCTACGAGGGGTTGACCGGCGAACCACGTCATGACAAGCAGGAATAGCGCGGTAAGCGCGTAGCAAAGGGTCGTGTAGCTTCCGGTATCCATGGTCGCGCGCGCTCTGCTCCCGGCCAGAGTATAGGCTCCGGCCATGGCGCCCCCGGCTAGGGCCAAAAGGTCGCCCAGAAGGGCCTCAGGAGACCGGCCAACGTCAAAACCGGTGATCAGCAGGGCTCCGCATAGGGACAAGCCCATCCCGGCCATCACCTGTGCCCCGATGGTGGAACCGCGCAGACGTTGGTAACCGGCAATCCACGCCGATTGGAGGCAAACGAGTGCCGTTGCCGCAGCCACTGAGGTCAAGCGGACAGCGACCATGAAGCATGCAAAGTGAAGTGCCAAGGCCACTGACGCGATGATGCAATATCGCCACTCGGAGCGTGAGGGCCACCGACGAATCCCGCGCGACCGAACGAGCGCCCCGGTGCCCATTGTCACCGCGCCCAGTCCGTTTCGCCAGAACGCCATCGCCAGCGGTGGGACGCTCGGCGTCGCAGCCACCAGGGGGCCTGAGGCGGAAACACCCAGTACTCCAACGAGGGCCAGGAAGAAGATCACTGGGTGGCCAGCATGTCGCGCCCTGAGGCGACCTGTCCGGGAAAGCATATGACAAGGTCCCGAACCATTGGTCCGGGACCTTGTGCTGATTGGGTGGAGGTAAGGGGACTCGAACCCCTAACCCCCTGCTTGCAAAGCAGGTGCGCTACCAATTGCGCCATACCCCCGTGATCAAGATCAGTCGAGGTGATCCGTCGATGCCTTCCACACGGACTTCTCCGTTTCAGAAACCTTCCACCTACGATATGCCACGAAGGACACTGCGGCGACACATGCTAGCAATAATTTCCGCATATGTTCCCCGATCTACCCTTGAAGGTGGAGGGATTCCGTGGGCGTACCAGGACTTGAACCTGGGACCTCTTCGTTATCAGCGAAGCGCTCTAACCGCCTGAGCTATACGCCCTCAGTGTCCCTTCAGGACGAGATATGACTTTACCCGACCCCCAGCCGGGAAACCAAATCGGACCTCCAGAGTGGGGTTCCCACGCTCTGTGGGTCCGATCCCGAAACGGTTCAGTCGTCCGTCAGGGTGACTCCGATTCCGCCAACCAAGGTCGAAGAAATGTTGTACAGCACAGCCGCGAGCATCGAAAGTGCCGTCAGCAGAACAACGTTGACGACCGCGATGATCGTCGCGAACGAAGCCACCTGCCCAAGGGAGATGAGCTCCTTGAGGTTGAATCCGGACTCCGAACCGATGACCTCGGCCAGCAAGTCGTTCACGCGGTCGAAGATGCCTGTCAGGTCAAGAACAGTCCACAACACCACCGCAGCAACGACGGTGACGATGCCCAGCGCGACCGAAAGCAGAAACGCCATTTTCAGGACCGACCACGGGTCGACCTTGCTGACCAGCAGGCGTGCCTTACGCACCTTCGCCTTGGGTGCCGGACGGACCAGCTGTTGCGGACGTTGGCCGGTCCGTTGCTGGCTCTGGTTCCTACCCTGTGTGGCCTGGCCGGTTGGACGTGACGCACTTCCGCCCTGGCGCGGTGCCGGCGCCGCAGGACGCCCCTGTCCGCCGGGTTTCTGGCGCGGTGCCGCAGGGCGCGGGTTGTTCGGGGTGCTCACGCAATACCTCCGTCAGTTTCGGTCTCATCAGGGGCCGGGACGACTTCCACGTCGTCGGCAGATACCACGTCGATCCCACCTTCGGTGGGCGAATCGGCCACTACCGGGGCGCTTTCCTGAGAATCGTCAGAATCCAACGGTACTGCATCACCGTCTTCGTCTGTTCCCAGCCCACGCTCAGAGTTCTTGGCCACCGCGATGATCCGGTCCTTTTTGTCGGGCTTCGCAAAAATGACGCCCATGGTGTCGCGCCCCTTGGCGGGTACCTGGCTCACCTGTGAGCGAACGACCTTCCCTCCCTGCATGACAACGAGAACCTCGTCGGATTCCTGGACGATGAGTGCCCCCGCGAGATGGCCGCGGTCATCAGCGAGCTTGGCCACCTTGATGCCGATGCCACCACGTGATTGGACCCTATATTCCTGAGCCGACGTCCGCTTGGCATACCCACCTTCGGTGACGACGAACACATAGGAATCCTCGCCGACGACATCGGCGGCCAACAGCTCGTCGTCCTGGCGGAACTTCATTCCCGTGACACCCGAAGTGTTGCGCCCCATCGGCCGCAGGGCCTCATCTGTCGCGGTGAACCGCACCGACTGACCCTTGCGGGAAACGAGCATCATGTCGTCGGTTTCCGAGACCAGCTGCGCGGAGACCAGTTCGTCACCGTCGCGCAGGTTGATCGCAATGACGCCCGCCGAACGGTTCGTGTCGTAGTCGGCAAGCCTGGTCTTCTTGACCAGTCCTCGGCGAGTAGCCAGGACCAGGTACGGGGCCTGTTCGTAGTCACGGAGGTCAAGGACCTGGGCGATGTGTTCATCGGGTTGGAAGGCCATGAGGTTGGCTACGTGCTGTCCCTTGGCATCGCGTCCCCCCTCGGCCAACTCGTAGCATTTTGCCCGATAGACGCGCCCGTGGTTCGTGAAGAACAGCAGCCAGTTGTGTGTCGTCGTGACGAAGAAGTGTTCAACCACGTCGTCACCACGAAGTTGGGCGCCACGGATCCCCTTGCCACCCCGGTTCTGCGATCGATAGTTGTCGCTACGGGTGCGCTTGACATAGCCGCCACGGGTGATGGTGACGACCATCTCCTCTTCGGGGATGAGGTCTTCCATGGACATGTCGCCGTCGTACCCGGCAACAATCTGTGTCCGTCGGTCATCGCCATGTCGCTGCACGATGTCGGACAGTTCCTCGGAGATGATCTCCCGCTGGCGCACCGGGTCGCCCAAAATGATCTTGTATTCCGCGATCTCAGCTTCCAGCTTCGCATGCTGGTCCTGGATCTTCTGGCGTTCCAGGGCTGCCAGTCGACGCAGTTGCATGTCCAGGATTGCCTGAGCCTGGAGATCATCGATGTCCAGCAGGTCCTTGAGTCCATTGCGGGCGTCCTCAACCGTCGGCGAGCGACGGATCAACGCGATGACGTCGTCGAGGGCGTCCAGGGCCTTGAGCAAGCCACGCAGGATGTGAGCCTGCTCTTCGGCCTTGCGCAAGCGGAATTGTGTGCGCCGCACGATGACATCGACCTGGTGGGCTACCCAGTGTCGAATGAAAGCGTCCAGCGAGAGGGTACGGGGGACCCCGTCGACGATCGCCAACATGTTGGCCGAGAAGTTGCTCTGCAGTTCAGTGTGCTTGTAGAGGTTGTTCAGTACGACCTTGGCAACCGCATCGCGCTTGAGGACAATGACCAGACGCTGGCCCGTCCGACCTGACGTCTCGTCCCGCAGGTCTGCAATTCCCTGCATCTTGCCGTCCTTGACCAGCTCGGCGATCTTGATCGACAAGTTGTCGGGATTGGCCTGGTAGGGAAGTTCGGTCACGACGAGGCAGGTTCGTCCCTGCAGTTCCTCCACGTTGACCACAGCGCGCATGGTCACGGATCCGCGACCGGTTCGGTATGCATCCTCGATGCCCCGACGCCCCAAGATGAGCGCTCCCGTGGGGAAATCCGGCCCCTTGATGTGCTGCAAGAGCGCCTCGAGCAGCTCCTCTTTGGTCGCCTCGGGGTGATCCAGGTACCACTGGACCCCGGACGCGACCTCACGCAGGTTGTGCGGGGGGATGTTTGTGGCCATGCCGACGGCGATGCCCGAGGAACCGTTCACCAACAGGTTGGGGAACCGCGCCGGAAGGATGGTCGGTTCCTGGTTCTTGCCGTCATAGTTGTCTTGGAAGTCGACGGTCTCCTCATCGATGTCCCGGACCATTTCCATGGCAAGCGGGGCCATCTTGGTTTCGGTATACCGTGGGGCAGCCGCGCCGTCATTGCCGGGCGAGCCGAAGTTCCCCTGTCCCAGCGCCAACGGATAGCGCATGGTCCAGTCCTGGATCAGGCGTACCAGGGCATCGTAGATCGCCGAGTCGCCGTGGGGGTGGTACTGGCCCATGACTTCGCCGACCACACGAGCACACTTGTTGTAGGAGCGATCAGGGCGGTACCCGCCGTCGAACATCGCATAGAGAACCCGTCGGTGCACTGGCTTGAGCCCATCGCGGACGTCTGGCAGGGCCCGTCCGACGATCACGGCCATGGCGTAGTCGAGGTAGGACCGTTGCATCTCCGTTTGGAGATCAATCGGTTCGATCCTGTCTATGGTGGCAGCTGCCACAGGCTGCTCCGCCAAGACGTCTTCGCCGTTCTCCGGATCCAGGGGGGTTTCTGGCGTTTCGTCGCTCATCGGGTTTTTCCTCTACTCAAAGCTGCTGGGAACGAAAGGTGCGGTCTCACTCAGATATCGAGGAATCGCACATCCTTGGCGTTCTGCTGGATGAAGTTCCTGCGGGACTCAACGTCCTCGCCCATGAGCACCGCAAAGATCTGATCGGCTGCAGCAGCGTCCTCCATCGTGATCTGGCGCAGGGTGCGACGGTCCGGATCCATGGTGGTATCCCACAACTCCGAATAGTCCATTTCGCCCAGGCCCTTGTAACGCTGGATTCCGTTGTCCTTGGGCAATCTCTTGTTGGCCGCCGCACCCGCTGTCAAAGCAGCGTCTCGTTCGGCGTCCGAGAACACATAGTCATGTGCGGAGTTTGACCACTTGATCCGGTACAGCGGCGGCTGCGCCAGATACACGTAGCCGTTTTCAATCAGTGGACGCATGTAGCGGAAGAGCAAGGTGAGCAACAACGTGGTGATGTGCTGGCCGTCAACGTCGGCATCGGCCATGAGGACGATCTTGTGATAGCGGAGTTTGGCCAGGTCGAATTCCTCGCCGATCCCCGTGCCGAAGGCGGTGATCATGGACTGGACCTCTGCGTTCCCCAGGGCCCTGTCCAAACGAGCTCGTTCCACGTTCAGGATCTTGCCTCGCAAAGGCAGGATCGCCTGGGTTCGGGGATCACGACCGCGTTTGGCGGAACCACCGGCGGAATCGCCCTCCACGATGTAGACCTCGCACTCGGCGGGGTTCTTCGACGAGCAGTCCGAAAGCTTGCCGGGCATGCCGAAGGACTCCAACGGCGACTTCCGGCGCGCATTGTCACGAGCCTTCCGGGCGGCCAAACGGGCTTGGGCCGCGAAAAGGGACTTTCGGATGATGTCCTTGGCCGTGACCGGATTTCGTTCAAGCCAATCCCCAAGTTCCTCGTTGACAACCCCCTGGACGAATCCCTTGGCCATCGAGTTGCCGAGCTTGGTCTTTGTCTGTCCCTCGAACTGCGGTTCGCCCAGCTTGATGGAAATGACTGCGGTGAGGCCCTCACGGATGTCGTCACCGGTAAGGTTGTCGTCCTTATCCTTGAGGATGCCCTTTTCCTTGGCGTACCTGTTGATCAAGGAGGTCATGGCGGCGCGGAAACCCTCTTCGTGGGTTCCACCCTCATGCGTATTGATCGTGTTGGCGTACGTGTGCACGGACTCCGAGTACGCGGTGGTCCATTGCATGGCGATCTCGACAGAGATCATGCGTTCGGGATCCTCGCTTTCGAAAGCGATGACATCCGGATGCACCAAGTCGACCTTCTTGGAGGCATTCAGGTATTTGACGTAGTCGAGCAGGCCATCTTTATAGCAGTAGTCGACGAAGCGGTGCTTGGGTTCCTCGGCTTCGTCGGCACGTTCTTCACTGGAATCCTCGGCGATCTCGTCGGCCGAATCGTCCAGGGTCCGTTCGTCGGTCAGCGTGATCCGCAGGCCCTTGTTCAAAAAAGCCATCTGCTGGAACCGGGCGCGGAGGGTCTCGAAATCGAATTCTACGGTGTCGAAGATTTCAGGATCCGGATAGAAGGTCTGTGTCGTTCCCGTTTCCGATGTTGCTTCGCCCTTGACCAGGTCCGTCTGTGGCTTGCCGCCGTCCGCGAAGGACATGCGGTAGACATTTCCCTGCTGGCGAATCTCGGTATCGACCCTTCGGGAAAGGGCGTTGACCACCGAGATCCCAACTCCGTGCAGTCCACCGGAGACGGCATAGGCGCCCCCACCGAATTTGCCGCCGGCGTGCAGAATGGTCATGACGACCTCGACGGTGGGTTTTCCTTCCGTCGGATGTATGTCCACGGGAATGCCACGGCCGTTATCTTGAACCCGTACGCCGCCGTCTGCCTGAAGAGCCACGCTGATGGTGTCGCAGTAGCCGGCTAGTGCCTCGTCCACGGAGTTGTCCACGACCTCGTAGACCAGGTGGTGCAGCCCACGAGGTCCAGTGGAACCGATGTACATGCCAGGACGTTTCCGTACGGCTTCGAGGCCCTCAAGTACTGTGATGTCGTTGGCCCCATAGGCGTGCTCCACACGGTGCGACTTTTCTTGTGGCTCCGGCTCCGCAACCGGTATCAATGCCGAATCCTGAACGGAAGCACTCTCCTGTGGGACTCCGGAATTGTCTTCCTCTGGGGTGGGGTTCTCAGTATCCACAGGCGGTGCAGACTCCTTGTGCATTCTCGGCGGACAGCGATCACAGCGATCGGACATCCATGAACCGGTACCCTGGCTTTCATCGGTTGGGCACCGTACCTTCAATTCTACCGCCTAACAACTGGCAGGTGGGGCACATCGGACCACAATTGCCCCTCATTGGCAAAATAACCCCCCTAGAACGCTCTACATGGGCACCGACCGAGGCCCTATGTGCCATTGGGCCCCGCAGAGCGCCTGTAGCCGGTTCCCTGCCAGTAACTTTCACGGAGCCAACACCCCTCCGTGCGCCATCGACATCAAATGCAGGTCGTCATCATCTTGGGAGGACCTTACCCGTACGTGTCTCGCGGACCTCGGCCAGCTACCCGACGCGGACCTTTCTTCCAGCTGGGCGCCGAAGGCCCCAAGACCTGGATTGTGGTGACCACGCCGGAGCCAAGCTTTTCGTCGAAGGTCTTGAGCAAGCTATGGCTCAGCAGACGCACCTGGGTGGCCCAGGCTGTGGAATCACACCGCACGACGACAGTAGTGTCATCGAAGCTCTCCGCCACGCAATGGGCGCTGATCTGCGGGCCCACCAATTCGGCCCATCGGGACATGACCGAGCCCACTGCCACAGGCGATGTCCACCCCCGATCCCGGACCATGCGTCCAAAGACAGTTCCTATGCCTTGTGGGTCCCGACCATCGTCGTAGGCTGGCCCGTTCGAGGAGCGACGCCGTTGTTCTCTGATCTGGGCGCTTCGTTCGCCTGCACGCCGCGCCCTGGCCGCATCTATCCGGACCTCGCCACGGGCAATGGCGGACTGTCGCATCCGATTCAGCATGGCCCTGGCGGCGTCGAACTCATCGGAACCCTCGTTGGGGTTGGTTGGGCCGCTGATCATTCTGACACCGTTCCGGGGCCGACGGTGAGGATCCTCCCATTGAGCTCGTTGGGAACGTCTTCGACGACTGCCGCAGTAACAATGATCTGTTCTGCATCCGCCACAACCGCTGCTAGTTTTCGTCGACGAGAGACATCAAGTTCAGCAAATACGTCGTCGAGGATGAGGATCGGCTTCGCACCGGGACGTGAATCGTCTTGACACAGGGCCCGGTATACCGCCAGGCGTAGTGACAGGGCCAGCGACCATGTCTCGCCGTGGGATGCATATCCTTTCGCCGGGGCGGTTCCGAGTCCGAGCACCAGATCATCACGATGGGGTCCGACAAGTGTTAGGCCGCGTTCAAGTTCTTTCTTCCTCTGCGCAGCCAGTGCTTCCAAAAAGGCTTCGTGCAGTCCCTTCGCGTCAAAGTCCAGCAGGCGGCTGCGCACCGATGACGCATCGACGTGGCCCGGGGCTGCCGGTTCCACGTCATCTTCGGTTACACCGCCAATTGTCGAAATGTACGTGGAAGTGGCTGGCTTCGAGCCATCGGTCAGGCCTTCATAGGCATCGGCGATATGGCCCTCCAGAGCGCCCAGGACCTCCAGCCGACCGAGAAGCAACTTTGAACCCGCTGCCGCAAGGTGCTCATCCCAGACGGCCAGGGTCGCCTCGTGGGACGCGGATAGCCGACCGGCTGCTCGAGCAGACTTTAATAGGGCATTGCGTTGTTTGAGAACCCTGTCGTAATCGGTTCTGGTTGCGGCATGGTGCGGGTGCAACGCGACCAGGACATCGTCAAGATAGCGTCGTCGTTCGGATGGGTCGCCCTTGACGAGAGCCAGGTCCTCCGGCGCAAAGAGGACAGTTCGGACTATTCCCAGAATTTCGCGGGCCCTCACGGGGTTCGCCCGGTTGATCCTGGCTCGATTTCCCTTCCCCGCGGTGATCTCGAGCTCAAGACCCACCGCCTGTTGGGCACGGTGGACGCGTGCCCTGACCAGGGCTTGTTCGGAGCCGAAGTGGATGAGCGGACCGTCAGTGGAAACGCGATGGGAAGACAACGAGGCAAGGTATCCCAGGGCCTCTGCAATATTCGTTTTGCCGACGCCGTTGGGGCCGGCGAAGACAGTCGTCCCCGGTCCCAACTCGAGATCTACCTGTCGATAGGATCGAAAGTCCGTCAGAGATACATGCGATATGTACAACTGCTGAGGGTCCTAGCTATTTCCCTGGCCGATGCACCGCATGCCCGCCGAACTGGTTGCGAAGGGCAGCGACCATCTTCATGGCCGGCGAGTCGTCTTGGCGTGAGGCGAAGCGCGCAAAGACCGAAGCGGTGATAGCCGGAGCAGGGACCGCATTCGCAATCGCTTCTTCCACGGTCCACCGGCCTTCACCGGAATCGTCGACATACCCAGCGATGTCACTCAACTCCGGATCCTCTTCAAGCGCTTTCACCAAGAGGTCGAGCAACCAGGACCTGATGACAGTCCCTTCCTGCCACGCGCCGAAAGTTCCAGGAACATCTTTGATGATGTCCTTGGCGGTGAGTAATTCGTACCCCTCCGCGAACGCCTGCATGATTCCATATTCGATGCCGTTGTGAACCATCTTGGCATAGTGTCCTGCACCGATTTCGCCTACATGGACGAAACTCTGCTCACGGTCGCCTTCGGGACGAAGGGCATCAAAAACGGGAAGCAGCTCCTCGATATCCGCTTCTGCGCCACCGGCCATGAGCCCATAGCCGTTTTCCAACCCCCAGACCCCGCCTGATACCCCGCAGTCAACGAAGCGGATGCCGCTTTTTGCCAGATCCGTGCCATGACGGATGTCGTCGCTGAATCGGGTGTTTCCTCCGTCGATCACGATGTCCCCGCGCTCCAGTTTTCCAGCGAGCTCGGACACGACAGCGTCAGTTATGGGTCCGGCAGGAACCATGATCCAGACTATTTTGCGTTCGGGAAGCTCGCGCAGGAGCTCGTCGACAGATCCGACATCGGAGACATCAGGGTTGCGGTCATAACCGGTGACATCGATCCCGCCCTGTCGCAGCCTGGCACGCATGTTGGATCCCATCTTGCCCAAGCCAATTAGTCCGATGTGCATGGAATCCTCCTACTGTAGTCGCGACCGGTACCCCTTGCCGCTTGTCAGTTGGGCAAGCGGACAGGCATAACCAGGTATCGATAATCGTCCTCGTCGTTTCCTTCAAGGGCCTTCTGCGCGGTCATCATCGCGGGTTTGGGTGCCGTGGTGAAAGAAAAGCGCACGAAATCGCTGCTGAAGGCGTTCAACCCTTCGGAGAGGTACGCGGGGTTGAACGCGACGGTGATGTCCTCTCCGTCCAGCTGGGCTTCAATGGCTTCTTCGGCTTGGGCGTCCTCACCAGTGCCTGCATCAAGTGCCAACTGGGAATCGGTGAACGTCAACCGTACCGGTGTGTTTCGTTCTGCGACCACCGCCACTCGTCGCACGGCCTCCACCAGTTCATGGGTCCGTACGGTTGCATGGATGGGAGTGTTCTCCGGGAACAGAGAACGAATTTTGGGGTAATCGCCGTCTACGAGAAGCGATGTCGTCCGTCGGCTTCCACTTTCGAAGCCGATTAGATCGCTATCGTCGCCAAGGGCGATTTTCAGCTCGCCGGCCCCGCCCAAAGTCTTCGCTACTTCACTCAGTGTCTTGGCCTTGACCAGGGCGGAGGTGGAGATGCCCGGCGTACTTGGCTTCCAATGCACTTCTCGCATGGCAAGGCGGTAGCGATCGGTCGCAAGGAACGTGATCAGATCGTCTTCGATCTCCATTTTCACGCCGGTAAGGATGGGCAGGGTGTCATCTTTGGACGCAGCAACAATGACCTGGTTGACGGCTTCTGAGAACGCGCCCCCATCGACAGTGCCGGCGATTTCCGGAAGAACCGGCAGGTCGGGGTAGTCGGCCACGGGCATTGTCGCTAAATGGAAACGGCTTCGTCCGCAAGTGACAGTGACTTTGGAGGATTCAGTCTCGATGATCACGTTCGCTTGGGGAAGACTACGGCAGATCTCGGCTAGTAGCTTGCCCGAGACAAGGATGGTTCCCGGGGTCGTGACGTCCGCGGCGATCTCGAGATGTGCGGAGATCTCGTAGTCGAATCCTGCAAGAGAAACGACTGAGTCGCCCGCTGTAATCAGGATTCCCGAGAGGACGGGCGAGGGCGGACGCTGTGACAGCGAACGGGCGGTCCAGGACACGGCATCTGCCAGGACGTCCCTTTCGACACTGAACTTCACGTGGTGGTCCGCCTTTCACAGCTTCGGGTGACAACTTTCCGGTGCAAGCTTAGCCCGACTGCTGAAGCGGGGCATACCTGATCGATCTTTGGGCTCTTGTCGTGCAGGGCCGGATTCGGCTGGGGAACTTGTTATCTGGAATCTTCTAGAAATTGGGATTCGTAGTGTTAATAACTCCTGTGGATACTGTGGATAACTGTGTTTGGTGATTCAATTCCGGGGTTTTGGGGTGTTCACAACCTGTGGGCGCGGTCCCGGTGAACTCCCACAGGCCGGTGGACAAGTTTTGTTGGCATTTCAGGGATCCACAGGGGGTGGCGGAGTTATCCGCAGGTATCTCGCATCGTCCACTTAACTATCCACAAACTTATCCACAAGCGTGCATATCGCCGCGATTCCGGGCATTTAGCCTTCTCGTTGCTGCTGCTTTATTCGGTTGGTGAGCTCAGTCACCTGATTGAAAATGGCTCGGCGTTCAGCCATGAGTTCGCGGATTTTCCTGTCTGCGTGAATGACAGTGGTGTGGTCGCGTCCTCCAAGTTCGGCACCGATCTTGGGAAGAGACATGTCCGTGAGTTCGCGGAGAAGGTACATGGCGATCTGCCGTGCAGTCACAAGCGTCCGTGTTCTGGACTTGCTGTTCAGCTCTTCGATGCTCAGATTGAAGTAGTCCGCAGTTTGGGCGATGATCGCCGCCGGGGTGATCTCTTGGGCACCTTCGTCAGTAATCAGGTCCTTGAGCACTTGTTCGGCCAACGTGAGATCCACGGTTTGGTTGTTCAGGGACGCGAAGGCCGTGACACGGATGAGCGCGCCTTCGAGTTCGCGGATGTTGGTGGAGATCTTGGAAGCGATGTACTCCATGACGTCGTCCGGAGCGGAAAGACCCTCTGCAGTGGCCTTTTTTCGCAGGATGGCAATGCGGGTTTCCAACTCGGGAGGCTGGATATCAGTGAGCAGACCCCATTCAAAGCGCGAGCGCATCCGGTCTTCAAAGCCAGCCAACTGCTTGGGTGGAAGATCAGAGGTGATGACCACCTGCTTATTGTGATTGTGCAGGGCATTGAACGTATGGAAGAACTCTTCCTGCGTCGCGTCTTTGTTCGCAAGGAACTGGATATCGTCGATCAGGAGGATATCCACGTTCCGGTATGTCTGCTTGAAGCTGGCACCTTCGTCGTCTCGGATTGAGTTGATGAAGTCGTTGGTGAACTCCTCGGAATTCACGTACCTGACGCGAATTCCGTTGTAGAGATGGCGGGCATAGTGGCCGATTGCGTGTAGGAGGTGTGTTTTCCCCAGCCCGGAATCTCCATATATGAACAATGGGTTATATGCCTTGGCGGGTGCCTCTGCTACGGCAACGGCTGCAGCATGGGCGAATCGGTTCGATGATCCGATCACAAAAGTGTCGAAGATGTACTTGGGGTTCAGGCGTCCGAACTCCTGGGAGTTTGACGGCGGAGAGGGCTGTGGACGATTGTCGCTGATCCGTTCCTTCGGGATCGGAGCCGGCTCCGGTTGGGCTGGTTCCGATTCGGCTGTGGGAACCAAGTCGGCATCGATGCTGAAAGCGCAAAGGATGTCGTCCTGAAAAACCTGACGAAGAGCCGCATCGAGGGAATGTTTGAGTTGTGTCTGCAGTACTTCTCGAGTGAGCTCGTTGGGCACCGCTAATAGCAACGTTGTCCCGATGAGTCCAAGGGGACGGGCTAGCACCACAAAGCCACGCTGACGCGGCGTAACCCGGTCATCCTGCTCGAGTATGCGAACCACTTGCCGCCAAGCGCTTCCGACACTGTTCGATTCGTCCGTGCTCACTACCGACTCCCCCTTCGAGGTCTCATCGTCTGGCGACAAAGTCCGTTGGCCGGTGCCGCATGAAAGAGACCAACGACTATTGATTCTAGCCTTCATCCACAGCCTTATTCACAGTCCGTGGATAACCTGGATATGGGTGGAAGCGGTGGTGATCCGGTCTGAAATCGTTGTAATCAGTTGTGGGGAGCGGCCTCGAGGCGACTGAGGGGCATTCCGAGACGAGATCGGTCCTTGCGCCTTGTCCACAACTGTGGATTAATAGTCAGCGAGTTGTTCACACCCTGCGGTCGGTAGTTTCCCGTCAGTCGGCAGTGGGCCGGTTTGACCTGCCTACCGTGCGTCACCTATCGTTGTTTAGTCCTATGTGTGTGTCTTGGATCCCGCGAACGGTGTCGCCAAGCGACTTGCCAGTCGGTTTTCCCAAGGCGCCACATGAAATACGAGCGTCAGCCTGTTCTTCCCCCTTGTAGCAACGGGTTAAGGCGCATCCTTTGATCGTCTTGGAGTTACTACTGTGAGCAAGCGGACTTTTCAGCCGAATAACCGCCGTCGTGCCAAGAAGCACGGCTTCCGTCTTCGTATGCGCACCCGTGCTGGTCGCGCCATCCTTTCAGCTCGCCGGTCCAAGGGCCGTACCGAGCTGTCTGCATAGCACCGAGCAAATCCCGCGAACCGCGCGTTGTTGACGTGACCAAGGATTCCGGCATTGCCGGGCGTTGATCATGTTGCCTAAGAAACATCGTCTCCGGTCCCCTGCGGGGTTCTCCGTCACCGTTCGTTCCGGTGCCCGTTCTGGGCGCCGGAACGTCGTGCTATATGCCCTAACTCATCCTGAAACACAGCAATCCGTCCCTTCCAGGTACGGATTCATAGTTTCCAAGGCAGTTGGGAACGCAGTAACCAGGAACCTCGTTAAACGGAGACTGAGAGCTGTAGCAGCCGAGTCGCCGGCGCAAGACGTCGGCTACGACATTGTGATGAGGGCACTTCCGGCCTCTGCGCATGCGTCCTGGTCTGAATTGTCAGCGGAGGCCCGTAGCGCCCTTGAATCTGCCCGTCGGCAGGCTGCCAGGAGAAGCTCAGCGGGCGCGAGGAAAGGAACGAGCGATGGGTGAGGCGAAGCCGGGTCATCGCTTGGCGCACTGGGTTCTCGACATCCCGCGAAACCTGCTGATCATGTTGATCATGGGATATCGAAAGGGAATTTCTCCCTTATATGGTGACGTCTGCCGGTACTTTCCAAGCTGCTCGGCATATGGGCTTGAAGCAGTGACAGTGCATGGTGCCCTCAAAGGCAGTGGGCTTGCCGCCTGGAGGGTGCTGCGCTGTAACCCATGGAGCCATGGCGGTATCGACCATGTACCTGCTGGGCGAAGGATTTGGCCAGCAGACAGGACCCCCAAGATCATGGTGATGAATCACCCGCCGATTCCCGCCGACGACGATGCCGCAGACGTGGCACGAGGAGCATAACCGGTAATGAACTTCCTAGACACCATCCTGTGGCCTTTCACCCAGGTAGTCTCGTGGATCCTTCGGGCGTTCCACGCAGTCTTCACCTTCTTGGGTATGAACCCGGATTCGGGATGGACTTGGACGTTGTCCATCATCTTCCTCGTGTTGCTGATTCGTACGGCGCTCATTCCGGTGTTTGTTAAGCAGATCAAGGCCCAGCGGGCCATGCAGGTCCTGCAGCCGGACCTTCGAAAGCTCCAGGCCAAGTACAAGGGCAAGAAGGACCAGCTCTCGCAGCAGGCCATGATTGCCGAGCAGCGTGAACTATTCAAGAAGCACAAGACGAATCCGTTGGCGTCGTGTCTTCCGATTCTGGTTCAGATGCCGTTCTTCTTCGCCCTTTTCCGCGTATTGAATAACGCATCGAGGGCAAGTGCGGAGGGACACTCCGTTGGTGCCTTGTCCGTGGAACACGTGCGGAGCTTTGATTCGTCCACCATCTTTGGTGCTGGGCTGTCTGAAACATTCCTCGGCACGATCAATTCTGGAGCACCGCAGATCGCGGTGATCATCACCGCGATTGTGATGATCGTGGCGATGTCAGCTAGCCAGTTCATTACACAGCGTCAGATCATGACCAAGAACATGACGAAGGAGGCCCTGGAGGGCCCCTTCATGCAGCAGCAGAAGATGATGATGTACATCCTTCCGCTCGTCTTTGGCATCGGCGGTATCAACTTCCCCATTGGTGTCCTCATCTACTGGACGGCGACAAATGTGTGGACCCTGGGTCAGCAGTTCTACGTCATCCGCAACAACCCCACTCCAGGTTCGCAAGCTGAACGCGAGCTGAACGCACGTCGTGCCGCCAAGGGGCTTCCGCCCATAGGACATAAGAAGAACGAGGAAGTGCCGGAGCCCGAAGTCATCGAACCCAAGGGCCAGCGCGTACAGCCGCAGCGAAAGAACAGGAAGAGGAAGTAGACGATGAGCACCCTCAATGAAAACGCAGATGGGATGGCCACGGACGTGGCCGGCTCATCGGATCTGGAGCCAGCCAGCGTTGTGTCGCCCGGCGATGCTGTTAGCCGCGTTGAAGAAGAGGGTGACATCGCCGCAGACTATCTCGAAGAACTTCTAGATATCGCCGACCTTGACGGGGATATTGACATCGAAATTCGCGGCGGACGCACCTACATCTCAATTGTCAGCGAGACCGGTGATGATGCCGCGTTGAGAGATCTCGTCGGACGGGATGGCGAAGGCCTTGAGGCGCTGCAGGAACTCTCGCGACTTGCTGTGCTTTCTTCGACCGGGAACCGCTCGCGCCTCGTTCTTGACATAGCTGGCTACCGTGACGGACGCGCTGGAGAACTCAAGAAGATCGCCGAATCCGCCGTGGCAAAGGTCAAGGATGGTGGCGGCGAGGTGGCGCTGGAACCGATGAGTGCCTACGAGCGCAAACTCGTGCACGATACGATCGCGGATCTGGGCATGCACAGCGAGTCTGAAGGCGAAGGCGGTAGGCGTCACATTGTCGTCTCCACCCATTCGGCGTGACCTCGCGGATGAGGGAACGAATCTGTCACTATCTAGAATCGGGAGCAATGTGAGCCAGTCAGTCCTGCCGACCGACGGTGAAATGCGGGCGGCACAACTCGTGTTCGGTCCGCGCATGTCGATTGCGAGCAGATATGTCGAGCACCTGGCTACTTCGGGCATGGAACGAGGGCTGCTCGGCCCTCGAGAGGTGCCAAGGCTTTGGAGCCGACATGTGCTCAATTGCGCCGTCGTAGCCGATCTGATCCCCGAGGGTGCTGAAGTTGCGGACGTGGGAAGCGGAGCCGGGCTTCCGGGGTTGACTTTTGCGATTGCCCGACCCGACCTGACACTGACTCTGATCGAGCCGCTGGAGCGGCGTTGCATTTGGCTCAATGAAGTCGTCGAGGATCTCGACCTCGACAACGTTACCGTCTACCGGTCTCGTGCAGAACAGGCTATCGAGCACGTCAAAGCTGACGTGGTAACTGCCCGAGCAGTTTCTGCACTGAGCAACCTGGCGCGCCTGACCATTCCGCTGTTGCATGGTGAGGGCCAGGTGCTTGCCATCAAGGGGCGTAGTGCCGCTGAAGAAGTTCAAAAGGCTTCCAAGATCCTCCGGAAACTTGGTTCACGCAACACTGAAGTTGTTACTGCCGGAGCCGGCGTCTTGGACGAGCCGACGACAGTTGTGCGCATCAGCGTTGGCCGGCCCGCCTAAACGGTAGGCTGTACAGGTGGCATCAGGAGCCAGCTAAATGGTCAGGAGTGTTTGGTCGTGAATACGGAGAAAAGAAGATCGTTCTCTTCCGTCTCCTTTTGCCGACCTGGTCAAACAGGATTCTACGGTTTGCAAGCCGTGAAGGTTGATCTCCACGTTTCACGTGAAACACTTCGGAATCGTTGTGTTGCGGTCCTTGAAGACCCAGTCTTTTTTGGAGGACGACACCATTAAGCAGCAAGAAGAAGTTCAGTCAGAAGCGAAGGCACCGGTTCGGGACATGATGGACAGCATCGACGAGAGCACGCCGTTGGCAAGCCAGTTGGCGAATGAGAACAAGCGCCGCGAGAAGTTGAATGGAAGGTCATTGCCTAGGCCGTCTTCAACGCGCTTCTTGACGGTCAGCAACCAGAAAGGCGGCGTCGGTAAGACCACGACGACGGTGAATGTCGCGGCAGCTCTTGCGAAGGCCGGCATGAACGTTCTCGTGGTGGACATCGATCCGCAAGGTAACGCCTCCACCGCGCTGGGCATTGAACATCATGCCGAGGTGGAGAGCATCTACGATGTTCTTATTAACGACGTTCCACTGGCTGAGGTCCTTGCCCCTTGTCCGCAATTTGGCAACCTGCTGGTCGCCCCGGCGACCATACACTTGGCTGGCGCCGAGATTGAACTCGTTTCATTAGTAGCGCGTGAACAGCGGCTACGCCGGGCCCTGGAGGTCTACGGACGGGACAGGGAAGAGAAGGGGCTTGATCGCCTCGACTACGTCTTCGTGGACTGTCCGCCAAGCCTTGGGCTACTCACTGTAAATGCCTTCGTAGCTGCCCGCGAGGTACTGATCCCCATCCAGTGTGAGTACTACGCATTGGAAGGTCTCAGCCAGCTTCTGAGCAATATTGAGCTCATACAGAAGCACTTGAACGCTGATTTGGTTGTTTCAACAATACTTCTCACCATGTATGACGGACGCACGAACTTGGCGTCACAGGTGGCGGAGGAAGTCAGGGAGCACTTCCCTCACCAGGTCCTCAATGCCTTGATACCTCGCAGTGTGCGCATTTCAGAAGCGCCCAGCTACCAGCAGACGGTGGTCACGTATGACCCCAGCTCAACAGGGGCCTTGTCCTATCTGGAGGCCGCTGCAGAAATCGCGGAGCGCGGGTAAGCGCTCAACTTATTGCCGTGAGTTCCAAGTAGACTCGTATCTGAGCAACCAACGCCGAAAGAGGCGTATTCGTGTAGGCGAGAGGATCTGAGATGGCGGAGAAGCGGCGCGGTTTGGGGAGAGGTCTCGGGGCCTTGATCTCTGGGACCCCATCCACGGAGGGCGAAGAGGGAGTCCGCGCGGAGAGCGTTAGCGAAACCGGTGCATCTCGTTCGGACCCTGACCTGCGTGAGGCGCCACAGCAGGTTGACGAGGAACAGAGTTCGCCTCTCTCGAATGACGATGTTCCACGTGAAACAGAACAGAATCGACCAGCCGGAGCTTCAAAGGCGAAGTTGTCTGATCAGTCTCAACGTGGGGGTTCGGGTCTAAACACTTCATCGAGTACGGGGAAAGGCCTCGAAAACCCGAAGCCGCGGCAGCAGACGAAGTCAACGGGGAAGAGCGCGTCTCGCAAGTCGCGTCCGGTGGACATGTTCTTTACCCCCGGGGCCTCCGAGAAGGAGGCAGGCGAGGTGGCTGCTCCCTCAGCAGCAAAGCAACGCCAGTCGTCGGGGGCCCGAAACCGCCGCGTCGCTGTGCCGGACGTCCTTGGCCAAGTTATGCAGGCCAAAGATGGCGCTGGAGATGATCCCAAGCCCGCTTCCTCGGCTTCTCCAGTCGAATTGTCAGGCAAGAGTATCGATGTACCGGAAGCTCGCGAGGACTCTGCCAGCAGTTCGTCGACAGAAGACGAGGTTTCACGTGAAACGCTGGTGTCGGTCCCCGGCGCCAGGTTCGCTGAGATCTCGGTGGACAATATTCACCCGAACCGCAAACAGCCTCGAAACGTCTTCGATGAAGACGATATGGCTGAACTGGTGCACTCGATTCGTGAGGTGGGATTGCTGCAGCCCATCGTGGTGCGGCCATCGGAGGAGGAAGACGGCGAGGAATTTGAACTCGTCATGGGTGAGCGGCGGTGGCGTGCGGTCCAGGCCGCCAACCTCCCCACCATTCCAGCGATTATTCGGGATACTCCCAATACGGACCTTCTTCGCGACGCTCTCCTCGAGAATCTTCATCGTTCGCAACTGAATCCACTGGAGGAAGCAGCGGCCTATCAGCAGCTCATGCAAGAATTTGACTGCACACAGGAGGAGCTGTCTGCGCGTATTGGCCGTTCGCGACCACAGATCTCCAATACCATTCGACTGATGAAGCTGCCAGCTTTGGTTCAACGGCGCGTGGCGGCCGGCGTCTTGTCCTCCGGTCACGCTCGAGCTCTACTGGGATTGGCGGATGTGGCGGAGATGGAGAAGCTCGCGCAGCGTGTGGTCAATGAGGGCCTATCCGTTCGAGCAACGGAGGAGATTGTCTCGATGAACGATGGGCTTAGACGGCCCACCCGCGATAAGAAGCCGCGTGCAACCGCCCGCCACGAACGCCTGGACTATTTGGCGAATTCTCTCTCTGACCAATTGGATACAAACGTAAAGATCACTCTTGGTGCCAAAAAGGGGCGAGTCAGCATTGAGTTTGGCAGTGTAGAGGACTTGAATCGAATCATGGGGGTCATCTCGCCCGGTGCCCCACAGTAGAGCCGGCTAATGCGGGGTCCATGTTTCACATGAAACATGGACCCCGCATGCGTCTATGCGGTCATCGTCTTCTTGACACTGCAAAACTGCTCAGCTTGCGAGGATTGCGCCCGTGCTGTGCCGTTGGCCTTCAGAGAAGCCTTCGGAACCAGAGGATGGAACGTGACGTGGTCGTCGCAATTCGACCAGCCCACATTCTTGGACTGACACTTGATCCCCAAGGCCGTCACGATCCGCAGCAACCATGTGTGCCGCTGCCGCGCGGTAGCGACCTGAAGAAAGCGAGTTAAATTCTTCGTTCCACGTGAAACGTTCTTTAGCGTGCGACATCAAATTGAAGACTCGAGATGACGGCCCGGAGCGCATATAGGCGACTCCAAAAGGACGTGCCAGCACAATGACTGACAATGCCATGGGGTCCCCATTGCGGCCAGGAGAGGACGGCAATTCTGGCGTTCGGATCGCTCCGCGGAGAGGAGCGTGAGGCGAGCACTTCCAATCGGCCTCGAGGTCTACACGAGTCCATTCTGGATTCGCTGGCCGCTACAGATCCGGCAGGTGGCATCGACGAGCTGCCGGTTCGTCCGCGGACCCCGGACGAATATTTTGCCTCTTGGACTTGCACGCCAAGTGGTCGGAGGGGAACCGGTCCGAGGTTTGCACGAGGACCTCATGTGGAATCAATTGGATGCCTTGCAATACAAGCAATTTCAATTGTATTAGGATATTCATGCGTACGCCGGCCAGTCGTATCAACGTTGGGCTCCTCAGTGGCTGATCGGGGCAGGCCGTTGGACCGAGGGCGATGTGCCCTTCAACGCTTCGATCCTGGATTTCCCAGCGGGGTTCAACGGCAACTTTCGGTGTCCCCCACGCCGTGCACCATCTGGTCGTACCCATTGAAGTCAAAAATGGGGCTGCCACCGACGTTCTTGTCGGTGGCAGCCCCTTGTCCTCCGGGGAGGGTGTGGGCCCGCATTCACGGGCCACAAGGATTGATTACAGGTACGCCGCGAACTCCTGCTCCAACGCCTGCTTGGGCTTTGCTCCAATGGAGCTGGCAACGTGCTCGCCCTTTTCGAAGACATAGACAGCGGGAATGCTGGTGATGCCATATTTGGCGGCAATTGCCGGGTTCTCGTCGACGTTGACCTTCACCACCTCGACCTTTTCAGAATGCTCCGCGGCAATCTGATCGAGGATCGGCGAAAGCATGCGGCAGGGGCCGCACCATTCCGCCCAGAAATCCACGATGACGGGTTTGGTCGAATCCAGCACGTCCGCTTGGAAGGAACTGTCGGTGACTTCCCTTGCCTGACTCATGTTCTTTCTCCCTTTCTCGAAGAAACTAATTGGCTACTGCCGCATCACGTTCTGATGCCGCAGGAAGGCTGGAGAGATAATGCTCGACGTCGAGTGCGGCCACACAACCGGAACCCGCGGCAGTGACAGCTTGACGGTAGGTCGGGTCGATGACATCACCTGCAGCGAACACTCCGGGAATATTCGTCCTGGAAGTCCGGCCGTCGACGGCGATGGTTCCCTCGGGAGTGAGATCCAGCTGTCCCTTCACCAAGTCCGTCCGGGGATCGTTTCCGATGGCCACAAAGATACCGGTGACCGGCAATTCGGAGACTCCACCGTCCACCAGGTTTTCGAGCTTTACGGCGGAGACCTTCTCCGTGCCCACGGCGTCGGACACCGCGGTGTTCCAGACGAATTCGATCTTTGGGTGGGCCAGGGCACGATCGGCCATGATCTTGGAGGCGCGCAGCTCTTCTCGACGATGGACCACGGTCACCTTCGAAGCAAACTTCGTCAGGAAGAGCGCCTCTTCCATGGCGGAGTCCCCTCCGCCAATGACAGCGATCTCCTGTTCGCGGAAGAAGAATCCATCACAGGTCGCACACCAGGAGACGCCGTGGCCGGACAAACGCTTTTCGTTCGGCAGGCCCAGCTCCCGATATGCCGAACCGGTCGAGACAATGACGGCCAGGGACTTGTACACGGTTCCATCAGCAAGGGTGACCGTCTTGATGTCACCGGAGAGGTCGACCGAGGCAACGTCCTCATACTGGATTTCGGCGCCGAAGCGTTCGGCTTGGGCCTGCATGTTGTCCATGAGGTCCGGGCCGAGAATGCCCTCGCGGAACCCGGGGAAATTCTCGACGTCGGTCGTATTCATGAGCTCGCCGCCAGCCGTGACGGAACCCGCGATCACGAGCGGTTCCAGGTTGGCACGGGCCGTGTAGACGGCAGCCGTGTAGCCTGCGGGACCGGAACCGATGATGATGACATTGCGGATGGCATCGGATGTTTCTGTGGCCACGCGGCGTGTACCTCCAGGTCTAGGCCGTGAAGGGATACAAGACCCCGACACGGTAATTTGGCAATCTCTTGGTCATCACAACGGCGTTGTGGCGGACTGTATTCCCCAGAGGACGTCAGGACACCTTGATCTCGGAAATCTGGAGCCCATACGGTCGTGAGCTGTTGGACGGGGAAGCCAGCCGGGGCAGCTCCGTCACATTGATGAAAACGTATTTTCCCTTGACGCCGGCGTCCCCGTCTCCCGATACCGGCACGGAGACCGTCGGCCCGGTGAAGGATCCGGATGCGACCTCGTGCGCTGAGCCCAGGTCGTCGTTGTCGCCGACGTTGATCTGGAAGGAGCCGCCCTTTGCATTGAGGCCGGTCAGTTCCACCTGCGAGACAGTCGCCTCTTCCTTGAGCTCGACGACCAGCACCATGTTCGAGGCGAATCCGCCGAACTCGGGAGTCGTATAGGAATACGACCGGTACATGCTGCCCTGGCTGCCGTCGATGGCCTTTGACAGTGTCGAATCGGTATCGGCGTTCAGTGACTGGGCGCCCGGCACGACGCGCTTGAGACCGGCGATTTCCGGAGTCACCGTCGATTCGCCGGAGGCAGAATCCGAGGCTTTTGAGTCGCTGGCTCCGCCCTGGGAGGTGGCCGCCTGGCTGGATGCGCCGGCGACCGGTGGGGTGTCCTTTTTCCCGAGGGTGTTGAATGCAAGGACAACACCCACCACGAGGACCACGACGAGTAGTGCGCCGACCAGCAGGCGTGTCATCTTGCTGCTTCCGGCCGGCTCGTGGTCATCCGGGTCGTCGTCGGCGTACTCCGGTTCGGAGCTGGTGTCCGAGTAGTTCCGGGCGGCGGCAGGGAAGACGGCCGCGGGACGTTCGTACGGACGCTCTTCGACGGGATCCTGTGCAGGGCGGGACGGGTGTCCATCGGTTGTCGACGGTTCGACGATTTCGCCGTTGGCGGTGTCGACATCCACGTCAGACTGACTGCGGTCCTCCACATCGTCCTCGGCAGCACCCCAATGTGTCACTGCTGCATTCTGGCCGGTTGGCGCCTCGGGCTCCGCCGGTGTGACCGGCTGTGCCGTGGTGGTCGGGGTGGACGGCGGCACCTGGGGCCGCTCAGGGATGTTGGCTGCGGGAGCCGTCGGCGGGTTCTCGTCGCGTGACGGGGTTTCCGTGTCTGGCGATGTGCTGTCGTCGGCGGAGTCGTCGGAACCGCTCGCCGCCGTGGAAGCGGCGGCAGCGGCCGCCGCGCCAGCCACGGCGTCGTCCTTCTTGCCCCGGCCCAGGCGCTGGGTCAGGCCGGTCAGGCGCTTGGCCACGCGGCCGCCCACATTGCGCTCTTCATTGGCCTGGAGCTCTTCCCAGTATTCCTCTTCGTCCTCGTACACCTCGGGCTCGGCGCTGCGGGTCACGCCGAAAATCTCCGATCCAAGGGTGTCGGTGTAGAAGGGTTCCACGAACGGGGCGTCACGCTGGATGACCAGATCCAGCAAGTCTGCCGGGCTGGCAGTATTCGTGATGAGGTAGGTGCTGCCATCCGAAATACCCAGGTCCAGGACCTGCATGGTTCCGTATCGCTCACCCGTGGCGATTTCGCGAGCGCTGGTCGCCACCTGGCTGGCGTTCTCGGGTGCCGCAACGAGGATGCTGACCGGGCGGTTCAGCACCTGATCCATCCCGCCCAAGACGGCGTCGCCGTCGGCGGAGGTCAAAACCAGTTCGGTGACCTTGTAGCGGCCCCCAAGGGTGGTTCCGACATCGATGGGCTGCGACACTATTGACTCCCGGGATTGGTGGTGGGTACCTGGGCACCCTCGTGCTTTGCTGTGACCATGCTACCGGTGACCGTGCCCGCGTCGTACGTCATCGTTGCCTATCGGCGCAACCTTTTGCCCAAGTCCGGGATGCGACGGGCGAGCGGTCCCAGGAAATTCTCGAGCTCGGGGACGCGGGCGGCCCTGAGCAGCAGGAGGAACACGATGGCCATGACGCTGCCGACAACGGCAATGGTGACCAATGCGGTGAGGATGCTCTGCCACGCGAAGCCGCTCGTGAAGCCGCCCATGGCCCAGAGGACGACGGTGCCCACGACGCCCGAGACCACCGAGAACCATCCGATGCGGATATAGGTGTCGACGACTTCACGTGTTCCGTAGTCACCGTAGCGGCGGACGACGAGGACGTGGGCGAGTGCCGCGGAGATGATGTTGGTGACGCCGAAGAGCAGGGCAATGCCCAAGGCGATCTTGGTCGGTGGCAACACCGCGGCCATGCCATAGGCGAGCACGACGCCGACGACGGCGATCGCTGTTTGGATCACCATGGGCGTCCTGGTGTCTTCCTCCGCGAAGAAGACACGTATGAGGAAGAAATGGATGCTCTTGAAGGGCAACCCCAGAACGGTCAGCAGCAGCAGTTGGCCGATGGCGGCACCCGCGACTTCCACGTGTTCCCCGGAACCGGCGAAGAGGCGGCCCAGTTGGCCGGCCAGGACCATGAAGGCGACGGTTGCGAACACGACCGGGATCGCCGTCGTGCGCAATCCAAGGGACAGCGTGGGGGCCACCTTTTCGCGTTCGTTGTCGGCAAACGCGCGGGAGAGCTCATTGAAGAGCACGGTGGCCAGGGACAGGGCGAAAATCGAGTGCGGAAGCACTGTCACCAGCTGCATGGCGTTCAGTGCCTGTTCGCCGGGAACTGCGGCGGCCTCCGCCGGGGGCAGCGAATCGCGGGCCCCGACGGTGCTGGAAACGAGGCGCGCATACACCAGTGAGGCGACGTTGCCGACGGTCATCGAGACCAGCGTCCAGGCGGCCAGCTTGCCGACGTGGCGAAGGCCCATTCCACGCCAATTGAACTTGGGGCGGATCCGCAGGCCGGATCGCGCCAACGGGATGAACAACACCAGCGCCTGGATGGCGATGCCCAGTGTGGACCCGCCGGCCAGCCACACGGTTTGCGCCGCGGTCCAGTTCTGGACCTGGTGGGGATGCTCCGCATTGGACCCGAAGGCGACCATGAACGAGATGATGACCAGGATCTGCACGAGGTTGTTCGCCACCGGGGCCCACATGTAGGAACCGAAGCGGCCGTGGGCATTCAACGCCTGGCCGACCACCGCATAGACGCCGTAGAAGAAGATCTGTGGCAGGCACCAGTAGGCGAAGGCGGTTCCCAGCTCGATGGCCGCCGGGGACCAGCCCTTGGTGAGGACGGTGATGATCGGACCGGCACCGAGGGTCAGCAGGACCGTGAAGATCCCCATCACCACGACCGTCAGCGTGATGAGCCGACTCGTGTAGTCGGACCCCTTGTCCGCGGCCCGGGAGGCCTTGATCAGCTGCGGGACGAGCACGACGTTGAAGATGCCGCCCGCCAGCAGCATGAAGATGATGTTGGGGATGACATTGGCTTTTTCGAAGATGTCCGCGATGTTCGCGTTCGCACCGATGGCAATCGCCAGCAGCGCGGTCCGGACGAAGCCGAGCACACGGGAAACCATGGTCCCGGATGCCATGAGGGCATAGGACTTCGCATGTGAACCGCTCTGGGGGTCCGCCGGGGCCTTAGTTGCCATGCTGCGGAAGGATTTCGCGGGCCAATTCCGCGATGCGCCGCTCGTTGGGGAAGGAGAGCTTCCTCCCGAGGTCGGCGATCGGGACCCATGCGACGTCAACGGCTTCGTGGTCGGGATCGTTTTCGATCGTCAGTTCGCCACCGGTGGCCTTCAACAGGAAGTGGTGGACGGTCTTATGCACCCGGTAGTTGGACACGGTGAACCAGTAGTCGATGCTGCCCAGGGGTGCGAGCACCCGGCCCGCAATGCCGGTTTCCTCATCGACTTCGCGGACGGCGGCTTCCTCATTGGTCTCCTCGCCCTCCGGGTGGCCTTTGGGCAGACACCATTCAAGGCGTCCGCCACGGTTGTACCGGGCGATGATGGCCACGGGGAGCTCGGGCAGCGAGGTATCAACGATGACACCACCGGAGGAGACCTCCTCGACAGTGGGCAACGAGTGATGGCCCGGCTGCGCGGACGCCATGGAGGCGTTCAGCGGAGTGCGCTTCGGAGCGCGGGGTACTGGATGGGCCATGGAAGCCACTCTATCCATCTTTGGTGTGCACATGTGTCTGCCCCGCACATGACGCGCGTCAGGCGCCGGCCGAAAAATCTGACAAGCTTAAAGCACTATGCAGCAGCTACCCGCGCCGACCGCCCTGAGGGCGCTCCTTCCCGCCGTCGTCTTCGAGATGGCCGACCGCTTCACGGCCGCCGGCCATGAGCTTTCCCTCGTGGGGGGCCCCGTGCGCGACCTTTTTCTGGGCCGGGTCTCGCCGGACCTCGACTTCACCACGGATGCGGACCCCGACCAGACGCTGGCCGTTGTCTCGGGATGGGCGGATGCGACCTGGGAGGTCGGGCGGGCCTTCGGCACGATTGCCTTGCGTCGGGGGGAGCACACCATTGAAGTGACGACCTACCGGGCGGACGCCTACGATGCGGATTCGAGGAAACCTGTCGTTGCCTTCGGCACCTCTTTGGAAGAGGACCTGCGACGCCGCGATTTCACCATGAACTCCATGGCCCTGCGGCTTCCCGGCCTGGAACTGGTCGACCCATATGGGGGATTCACGGACCTTGAAAAGGGCGTCATCCGCACCCCTGGCACACCGGCGGCCTCATTTTCCGATGACCCGTTGCGGATGATGCGCGCGGCACGCTTCGCCTCCCAACTGGGTGTCACCGTCGCTCCCGAGGTCCGTGCGGCCATGACGGAGATGGCAGGCCGGATCGAGATCATCTCCGCCGAACGCGTCAGGGACGAAGTGGTGAAACTCATCGTCGGTGCGCAGCCACGCGCCGGAGTCGATCTGCTGGTCTCCACTGGATTGGCCGACCGGGTGCTGCCCGAGGTGTCCGCGTTGCGCCTGGAAGTCGACGAGCACCACCGGCACAAGGACGTCTACCAGCATTCCCTGCAGGTGCTCGAACAGGCGGCGGCGTTGGAAACCGGACCGGACGGGGCCGTGCCCGGCCCCGATTTCGTCTTGCGTTTCGCGGCGCTGCTGCACGACATCGGCAAACCGGCCACCCGGAGGTTCGAAGCCAACGGGGCGGTGAGCTTCCGCCATCACGACGCAGTCGGTGCCAAGCTGGCCAAGAAGCGGATGCGGGCCCTGCGTTTCGACAACGACACCATCAAGGCAGTCGCCCGCCTGGTCGAGTTGCACATGCGCTTCTACGGCTACGGTGACGCCGGGTGGACCGATTCGGCAGTCAGGCGCTACGTCACCGATGCGGGTCCGGTCCTTGAGCGGTTGCTGCGGCTGACACGTTCGGACGTGACCACCCGCAACCGGCGCAAGGCAGAACACCTGGCGTTCGCCTGCGATGACCTGGAACGCCGGATCGCCGAGCTCGCCGAGCAGGAGGAAATGCAGGCCATGCGGCCGGACCTCGACGGCGGCCAGATCATGAAGCTGTTGGGGATCCCGCCGGGACCGGCCGTCGGCCGTGCCTACAAGTTCCTCCTGGAATTGCGCCTGGACCAGGGACAGCTGGGTGCGGAGGCCGCCTCGGCGGCCCTGCTCCAGTGGTGGGCAGGACAGGATCAAGAGGTCGACGCGCGGACACCCGGAACCAGGGATGCGGCCCGCGCCACGACACGGGAGACCGAGCAGAAGAGGACCGACGATGAGTGACCTGCCCCGTCTGTGGCTGGTGCGCCACGGCGAAACCGAATGGTCGCGCAGCGGCCAGTACACGGGATTGACCGACTTGCCGTTGACCGGCCACGGGGAAGACCAGGCCCGTCGGGCCGGGGAGACGCTGGCCGCGATCCGCAACGCCGGGACGGTGTTCGATCTGGCCCTCACCAGCCCCCTGCTTCGGGCGCGCCGGACGGCGGAACTCTCTGGCTTTCCCGACGCGGAACCCGTCGACGACGCCCACGAATGGGACTACGGGGACTACGAAGGCGTGCGTTCCGCTGACATCCGGGCCAAGGACCCCGGCTACCTGATCTGGGACCAGGGCGTCCCCGGCGGGGAAGCCATCGAGCAGGTCGGTGCCCGTGCCGAGCGGATTGTCCAGCGCGTGCGCACGGAACTGGCCGGAGGTGGCAACGCCATCCTCTTCTCCCATGGTCATTTCAGCCGCATCCTGGCGGCCACCTGGCTGGGTTTGGGCGCCGGGCAAGGACGCCACTTCCTGCTGGGGACTGCAGGGATCTGCCGCATGGGTTGGGACAAGAAAACCCCGGCGGTCGAGGCCTGGGGATTGTAGGCCGGCCATCCAGGGACGGCGTGTCGGCCCCGACGCCCCGGTCGACGGAAAGTATTTTTGGGGAATTTCCTCTCGGGACTGGCGTCCAGGCCGAACCTGGGATAGTTTTAAACCTGTGATTGAGACATCTCAATGAGATGAGCTCGATCCGCGGACCTATTGACCGCCGGCTTGCCGGCCTGTTCACCGAAGGAGGTGGGAATTGTGATGATCATCCAAAACACCAATGCAGTGGCTACCACTGCGCACGTTGGCGGATTCCGTGATCGTGCCTACGTCCCCGCCTCCGGAACGGCGAACCGCTAGAACCAGCGCCGCTGTTCCAGGCCTCCCCCTCCAGAGGTTTTCGAACGAAAGAACAGCGATGTCCGCGCAATCCAGCAACACCCGCTCCTCCGGCCTCCGTTCCGCCGAGCTCTTCCTCACCGGCCCCGACGTCTTGCGCGCCCGGCCGTTGGCCACTGAGCCGGCCGTCCGGGCGTCGTCCCACCCCGACGTGCACCGGGGAGGTGAATGACATGCAGAAGAAGAATCGAAGCAAGCTCAACAGCCCGCAATGGTTGACCACCCGGTACAACCCGCAGCCGAAGAGCAGCCACGAATCCCAGCTCCCTCCGGAGATGCTCTTCCGCCTCCGGTAGTCAGGTACGCCGCCGGTTCCACCGGCCAGATCAGCGACCGACCACCAGGAGGAAAACGATGATTGACATATCCGGACCCACCGCAAAGCCCGCCGGCTTCACCGGCGGGCTTTGCCGCTTAAATAGCCCGACGTGATCCCGGGACGACGACGGTGCATCGCTGGTAGCTTGGGGAAGAACGGCGTGACAACGTGGTTCGCCGTGACATGACGGCCGGTGGCCGGAAAGGTCCGTGGGCACATGAGCAGCAGCAGTAAACAGCACGATGATGCCGAGGCGATGAATGACCTGGTCATTTCGCAACGCGCCACGTTGCAGCCGATCGAGGCCATTGCAGCGGCGGCGGGAATCCCCGCCGAGGCACTGGAGAACTACGGCCGCTACAAGGCCAAGATCAACCTGGCAGACCTGCCGGCGGCCACCGGGACGCCCGGCCGGGTGGTGTTGGTCAGCGGAATGTCGCCCACGCCCGCCGGTGAGGGGAAATCGACGGTGACCGTCGGGCTCGGCGACGCGTTGGCCGCCACGGGGACCCGCACCATGATCGCGTTGCGCGAACCGTCCCTGGGGCCGATCTTCGGGATGAAGGGCGGAGCCGCGGGCGGCGGCTATTCGCAGGTCCTGCCGATGGAGGACATCAACACGCACTTCACCGGCGACTTCCACGCCATCACCAGCGCCAACAACCTGTTGATGGCCCTGGTCGACAACCACATCCAGCAGGGCAACGAACTCGGCATCGACCCCCGGCGGATCTCCTTCAAACGGGTCATGGACATCAACGACCGTGCACTGCGCAGCATCGTCATCGGCCTGGGCGGACCGACCGAGGGCATGCCGCGCCAGGACGGTTTCGATATCACCGTTGCCTCGGAGGTCATGGCGGTGTTCTGCCTCGCCACCGATCTGCCGGACCTCCGTGAGCGCCTGGGACGCATGACGATTGGCTACACGTTCGACCACCGCCCGGTCACGGTGGCCGACCTGGGGGTGCAGGGGGCCCTGACGTTGCTGCTCAAGGACGCCATCAAGCCCAACCTCGTGCAGACGATGGCCGGTACCCCGGCGCTGGTGCATGGCGGGCCGTTCGCCAACATCGCGCACGGCTGCAATTCGGCGATCGCCACCAATACCGGGCGGAGACTGGCCGACCTCGTCGTCACCGAAGCAGGATTCGGTGCCGATCTGGGGGCTGAGAAGTTCATGGACATCAAGGCCCGTTACGCGCAGTGCCCACCTTCCGCCGTCGTCCTCGTGGCCACCATCCGGGCCCTGAAGATGCACGGTGGTGTCCCCAAGGACTCCCTGGGGCCGGAGAACGTGGAGGCGGTGCGTGCCGGCCTGCCGAACCTGGCCCGGCATGTGCGCAACATCGGACGGTTCGGGCTCTCGCCGGTGGTGGCGATCAACAAGTTCGGCGGGGACACGGACGCCGAACTGGACGCGGTGCTGCAGTGGTGCGCCGGGGAAGGCATCGAGGCGGCGGTCGCCGACGTGTGGGCCCACGGCGGTGACGGCGCCACCGAACTGGCGGGAAAGGTGCTCGAGGCGGTGGAACACGGTTCCGGGTTCCACCACCTGTACGACCTCGAGCTGCCGGTACAGGAGAAGATCCGCACGATCGTCCGGGACATCTATGGGGGCGCCGACGTCGAGTTCTCCGCCGGCGCGCGCAAACGGCTGGCCGAGATCGTGGAGAACGGTTGGGACGACCTTCCGGTCTGCATGGCCAAGACCCAGTATTCGTTCTCCGACGACGCCAGCCTGCTGGGCGCGCCCGAGGGATTCACGCTGCAGGTCCGCGAGCTCATCCCGAAGACCGGCGCCGGGTTCATCGTGGCGTTGACCGGCGCGGTCATGACCATGCCCGGGCTGCCCAAGGTGCCGGCGGCGCTGCGGATGGACGTGGACGCCGACGGGAACGCCGTGGGGCTGTTCTAGGAACGACGACGGCGGCCCACCCCGCGGGGCGGGCCGCCGTCGGCCGGTGGGCGGGGGCGCTTAGCGCTCGAGGTCACCGCGGATGAACGCCTCGACGTTCTCGTGGGCTGCCTCGTCGTTGAACTGCTGCGGCGGGGACTTCATGAAGTAGGACGAGGCCGACAGCAGCGGGCCGCCGATGCCGCGGTCCAGGGCGATCTTCGCGGCGCGGATGGCGTCGATGATCACGCCCGCGGAGTTCGGGGAGTCCCAGACCTCCAGCTTGTACTCCAGCGAGACCGGGGCGTCGCCGAAGTTGCGGCCCTCGAGGCGCACGAACGCCCACTTGCGGTCATCGAGCCAGGACACGTAGTCCGACGGGCCGATGTGCACATCGTCGGCGCCGAGCTTCGCCGACGTGTTGGACGTGACGGCCTGGGTCTTGGAGACCTTCTTGGACTCGAGGCGGTCGCGCTCGAGCATGTTCTTGAAGTCCATGTTGCCGCCGACGTTCAGCTGGTAGGTGCGGTCCAGCGTGACGCCGCGGTCCTCGAACAGCTTGGCCATGACGCGGTGGGTGATCGTCGCGCCGATCTGGCTCTTGATGTCGTCACCGACGATCGGCACGCCCGCGGCGGTGAACTTGTCGGCCCACTCCTGGGTGCCGGCGATGAAGACGGGCAGTGCGTTGACGAACGCGACGTGTGCGTCGATGGCGCACTGGGCGTAGTACTTCGCCGCCTGCTCCGAGCCGACCGGCAGGTAGCAGACCAGCACATCGGCGCGCGATTCCTTCAGCGCGGCGACGATGTCGACGGGCTCGGCCGGTGATTCGGTGATGGTCTCGCGGTAGTACTTGCCCAGGCCGTCCAGGGTGTGCCCGCGCTGGACGGTGATGCCCGTGGTCGGCACGTCGGCGATCTTGATGGTGTTGTTCTCGCTGGCGGTGATGGCCTCGGACAGGTCAAGGCCCACCTTCTTGTCATCGACGTCGAAGGCGGCAACGAACTGGACGTCGTTGACGTGGTACTGGCCGAAGGCGACGTGCATCAGGCCGGGAATCTTGGTCTCCGCGTCCGCATCCTTGTAGTACTCCACGCCCTGGATGAGCGACGTGGCGCAGTTTCCCACGCCAATGATTGCGACCCGAATGGGGTTTCCCGACACAGTGTCTCCTACAGCAGAAAGTTTTCTTGAGTGGCCTGGGGCCATAAAGAGTCTAAGTGACGCACGCACCACGGTATTCCCGGGGCCAGATCACCGTCCGGCCGGGGTGCCTAGGGACGCAGCGTGCGGATCAACCGCAGGACCGGTGCGGGCAGCACAGTTCGCAGCCGGTTGCGCAGCGCCAACAGGCGGGCACCGGCCACTGCCTCGGGGGAGGTGGAGAGCTGGCCGGCACGGCCGCGCCGGGCCAACTCGAGCAGGGCCGCCCCCAACGGCGGGGCCTGTGCGTGGAAGTAGTGGTCCTGCAACCACGCGGAATGCGGGTGGCGGACGGCCAGTTCCGTCACATCCCGCAGGCTGCCGACCAGCCCGCTGCCGGCGAACACCCCGTTGTAGAGCTCGGGGCCGATCCCGAAATCGCCGAGCACCAGGCACGGCAACCCCTGGTCGATCGCCTCCAGGACTGCGGTGGAGGACACGGTCGCCAGCAGGGTCCCCGGACGCAGCACCCCGGCCATCGGTCCGGTGACGAACTTCACCTCACCGGCGGACACCCGCCCCCGGGCGAGCAGGTCATCCCAGAGCCGGTCGAAGGGAAACTCCTCCCGGTGCGTTTGCGGTTCGCCGGCCCGGGCGCGCAGTTTCACGATGACCTCGACGTCGGGGTGGGCCCGCCGGGTCCGGGCCAGGGCCTCCAGCACCTGCTCGCGTTGACCGCGTTCCACGGGGAACTTCGCCTGCGCCGCAAAGACCACCGAATGCACCGCCGACGCCACCGGTACGGGCTCGCCGCGCGAACCGAGGAAGGGCAAACGTGCGGTCAGGATGTCCTGCGTGCCGCCCACCGACCCGAGCAATTCCGTGAATTCCCGGGCCTCGGCCTGGCTGTGGGTGATGAAGGCATCCCCCAGGGCACGGAACCGCATGGCCTTCGCCGTGGCCGGGTAGGCGACGCCGGGCAGCGCGGAGACCAGCGCCGTCGTGCGGCCGGGCAGCGGTTCGGAGGAGGCGGACCGTGGTGCACCGCGCAGATGGCTGGCGGCCACCCGGTGGAAGACCTCCTGGACGATGGGCCCCGTGGCAGCGGCCAGGACCACATCGGCAGTGTCGAGCAGGGGTCCGAGGCCTGCCAGCGGCAGCACCTGCGTGGGCGGGGCGTCCTGCAGGAACGTTCCCTCCACTGCCGACGCGCGCTGTTCGGCGGTGGGCAGGATCGGGGTCCGGGCCAGGACCACCTGGCGGTCCCAGCCGGGCCCCAGGCGGTGCAGGGTGGCGCAGGCGAACTTGAAGTAGGAGTCGCTGTCGGCGACCGCGAGGATGCGCGGGCGGCCCGCAGCCGGGGGGGCTTCGCTCACGAGGTGGGGTCCTCCAGTGAACTGCTCAAATGGGTGCGCAGCGCGTCGGAGGCGGCCGGGGTCCACCAGGGTCCGGGGACCGGCTGGCCGATGATCCGCACACGGTTCGGGCCCAAGAGCAGCCGCAGGGAGGGCAGGACGGTGGAGGGCAGCGCACGGACGCTCTGGCCATGGCGGAGTCCACGCAACCGCATTTCAACGGGGATCGTGTTGGGGTGCACGGTGATCAGCGGATGCGCGGCCAACCGGTCCAGGAAGCCCGGCTCCTCGCGGCGGTGCGGGAAGTATCCGACCGGACCGTCCTCGGTCTGCTCGATGACCCAGTCCAGGTAGGGCTCCGGCCGGATCAGGCCGTCGGCCGCCATCGCGGATCCGACGACGATGGTGGGTTCGACGAACTGCTCGGCGACGGGCTGGGTGCTGAGCCATTCGAAGCGGTGGTGCTCCAGGTGCCCGCCGAGGCTCCTGAAGGCCTCGTCGACCTCCACGTGGATCGGCAGGGCGGTCAGGGCCATGAGCCGGCCGCTGCGGGCCAGGGAGCGCAACCGGTACCAGGCCGCCAGGCCCAGGGCCGTCCGGGCGGCGCTGCGGGGGGCCCGCGGCCGCACCAGGGGCACTGGCCGGTTGCTGGTCAGGATGTCCAACAGCTTCACGGTGGCCAGGCCGTCGTCGATGATGACGACCTCGTCGGCGCGGATGGGGCCCATCAGTTCCCGTTGGATGCGGCCGGAGAACGCATCTCCGGTCACCCAGCGGTTGACGCCGCGGCTGCCGGCCGGCGGCACCTGCAGCCCGGCTTCCCCGAACCTGACGCCCAGGGGCGCCTGGCCCATGAGCGTGTGCAGCGTGGTGTCCATGCCGGCGGTGCCCCCGCGCGGGTGGATCGTGGTCCGGCGCCCCAGCAGCCCGGCACCGTGCGCCTCGATGGCGCTGAGCATCTGCAGCGGGGATTCGACCCACACCTGGGCGGTGCCGGACCGGGGCCGCTGGACCTGCGGGACCAGCCGGTGCCTGCGGGTGCGGGAGGGCATCGATGCGGTTTCCATGGGATCAGGAACGTCCAACGCGGGCTGCCCCCGGGACGAGGTGGCGGGGAATGCGCCGCAGCGGTGTGTGCAGGCGCGCCGGCAGGCGCCGCTTCAGCCGCAGGGCGAATCCCAGGGCACCGGTGCGTGGAGGCAGGCCGCCGGGCAGGGACAGCCGGGTCAGGCGCCGCCGCTTGAAGTACTCCGGGTAGCGCAGGTAGTCGGTGGCCAGGAACCGGCGGACCGCCTCGTCGTCGCCGGCCAGGTGCCGGGGTTGCATGCAATAGCCGACGGCGGTGAGCAGCCGGGTCAGGACGCCCTGCTGGCCTGCGGGGTCTTCCGCGGGCAGGGGGAGGCCACGCCGGAAGAGGGCGTCGATCAGGGTGACCGGGATGCGGTTGGAGTTCTCGTAGGGCGCCAGCCGTTCGAGCATCGTCTCGGTGCCCACCGCCGCACACTCGGTGCCGAACAGGGCGCGGATGGAGACCAGGGCCGTGGAAAAGCAGCTGATCACGACGTCGGGACGCACGATGGCCACCGCGACCTCCGCCAGGACGGGCTCGCGCAGCACCGTGAAGCCCAGCCCCAGTTCGGCGGCGTCGTGTTCCATTTCGCGGCCGGCTGCCGGGCCCGCCGAGGGGTGGGGTTTGAAGATGATCTCGCTCGCACCGCGTCGCTGCGCCTCCAGGACCATGCCGCGGTGCAGGGCCGCCTCCTCCTGGTCGTCCACCAGCCCCAGGTGGGCCAGGTACTGGCCGAGGATCATGGCGGTGCGGGGGCGCCAGGTGCCCTGGGGATCCACGCCGGGCGGTTGCCACCGCAGGGGGGTCGATGCCGCCAGGGTGGTGATGATCTCCGCCAGCGGGCGCGTGGGCACCGGAATCAGCCGGGGGGAGAATTCGCGCAGCAGCAGGGGCTGCAATCCGGGAACCAGGTCCAGGTACAGCAGGCCGTCGAGCCGTTGGCGCAGGGCCGGAGGCAGGAGGTTGCGGGTCGGACCGTAGGACATCAGCCCGTCCGAATGGACCATGAACGGGGCATCGTGGAAGATCCGCAGGATGGCGCGGGCCGGATTGACCTGGATCGAGTCGATGAACAGCGCGATCCGCTCGTCGCCGAGGTCGAAGTAGCTGCGCATCAGCCGCTCCCACAGGTAGAGCTCCTCGTCCCGGGGGTTGAACTGGGCCGGGCGGCGCGGGAAGACCAGCTCCCCCAGGTCCACGACGCGGTCGAACCGTCGCGCAAGGTCGGCGAAGCCGGGGGCGTGCTGGATGCCGCCGGTGAGTTCCGGTTGCTGGGAGCCATCGACCAGCATCAACACCCGTTCGCCGTCGGCGGCGGGCAGGGCATCGGCGTCGATCATGGCAGCCAGGGAGGCGACCTGGAACAGGGTGGACGCCGCGATCAGCTGGATCATCGGGCCCCTTTCAGGAGCAGGGCGTGGCGGGCGGGCCGTGAGGCCGCCGGCCGGTGGGGAAGCAGGACCCTGCGCCGTTTGGCATCGAGCGCCGCCAGGGCCTGCGTGAGCAGGGGGTCGGGTATGCCGGCCATCGTCTCGGTGATGGCGGCATCCAGTTCCGTTTTGACCTCAGGGGTCATCTGGCCGCTGCGGGAGAGATGATGGCAGGCGACCGCCAGGAACTGCCGGATCACCTTGGGCCAGTACCTTTGGGCCTCGGGATCGGCGGCAACGATCTCGAAGGCCAGGGCGAAGGAGCGGGCAAAGTCCAGCTGCCGCCGGTCGTAGATCTGGGTCAACGAGGTGGCGACGCCGCGCCGGTACAGGATGCCCAGCGAGCTGAGCACCGCATAGGAGCTGGCCTGCAGGTGCAGCTTCCAGATCCAGGGACGGTCCTCGGCCGTGAAGAGGCCGTCCGGGAAGTGCAACAGCCCGGCATCGGCCAGCCGGCGGTGGAAGAGCCCGGCCCAGGCATAGGGGTAGTCGATCATGGTCGTCTCGGTGTGGGGCAGGATCGAGTCCCGCGGATCCAACACCGTGTTCCGCCGTGCCTGGGGTGCCCGGTGGATGGTCCGGCGCCCGTTGGTGGTCCTGACGTGGTCGACCCGGACGAAGTCCACGTCCAGCCTGTCCCGTTCGGCCAGGCAGTACGCCAGGTGTCCCGGGGCCAGCCAGTCGTCACCATCGAGGAACGCAATGGCAGTGCCCCGCGCGGCATCCAGGCCCTGGTTGCGGGCCGTGGCCAGCCCGCGGGCCTCGTCGTTGCGGAGGATCCGGAGTCCGGGGAGCCGGTCGGCAAAGGCGCCGACCAGCTCCCCGGTTCCATCGGAGGAGCCGTCGTCGACAAAGACCACCTCCAGTGCCGCCGGATCATCGAACTGGTTCAGGAGGCTCGTCATCGTGTCGCGGATGAATGGAGCCTGGTCCTTCGCCGGAATGATGATGCTGAGCACGGGGGTGTTCATGTGGTCCTTGGGCTAGGCGTCGACGCGGCGCAGGCGGGAGAGCGGGGCGAGCTCGCCCGGGAAGACCTTCTTGACGCCGTCGCCCATGGCATCCTGCAGGATGCGGATGTCGCGGATGAGGGACTCGAAGCCCTTCGGCTCCAGCGAGGAGGCCTGGTCGGAGCCCCACATGGTGCGGTCCAGGGTGATGTGGCGTTCGACGGTGACGGCGCCCAGGGCGACGGCTGCCAGCGAGATCTGCAGGCCACGCTCGTGGCCCGAGTAGCCGACCGGGACGCCGTAGCGTTCCTGCAGGGTCGGGATCATGCGCAGGTTCGCCTCTTCGGGCGGCAGCGGGTAGGTGGACGTGGCGTGCATCAGGACCAGGTTGTCGGTGCCCAGGGTCTCCACCGCCGTGTCGATCTGCTCGATCGTGGACATGCCGGTGGAGAGGATGACCGGCTTGCCCGTCTCGCGCAGGGCGCGCAGCAGCTCGAGGTCGGTGACCGAGGCGGAGGCGACCTTGTGGGTCACCGCGCCCTGTTCCTCCATGAATTCGACCGAGGGGACATCCCACGGGGAGGCGAAGGCCTCCAGGCCCTGGCTGCGGGCGTAGGAGATGATGTCGCGGTACTGCTCGGCGCCGAACTCGACCTTGTAGCGGTAGTCCAGGTAGGTCATCTCGCCCCAGGGGGTGGAGCGGATCTTGTCGCGCATGTCCTTCGGCGTGGAGATCTCCGGGGTGCGCTTCTGGAACTTCACCGCGTTGGCGCCGGCTGCAGCGGAGATGTCGATGAGCTGCTTGGCCACGTCGACGTCGCCGTTGTGGTTGATGCCGATCTCGCCGATGACGTACACGGGCTGGCCGGTGCCGACCTGGGCGTCGCCGATCCGGACGGGGGCTGCCTGCTTGATGGCTTCGGTGGTCATGATGGTTCCCTTTCGTTGGGGTGGTTTCAGCGGGTCGTGGCCAGCAGCGGGGATGCCGCCGGTCGGTTTTGGGAAGCGAGGATGCGTTCGCAGACCTCGCGGACGGCGCCGTGGCCGCCGGGTGTGTGGAGCACGATGCGTGCCGCGGCCAGGGCCTCGGGGCGCGCATCGGCGACCGCGATGGGCCAGCCGACCGAGTCCATGGCCCCGACGTCGTTCACGTCGTTGCCGACGTAGGCGACGCGTGCCGGGTCCAGGCCCCGTTCGGCCATCCATGCCGTGAGGCGTGCCGCCTTGTCCTCGACGCCGTGGAGGACCTCCACGCCGAGCTTGGCGGCGCGGGCGGCGACCACGGTGTTGGTTTCTGTGGAGAGGATGAGCACCGGCACCCCGGCCCGGCGCAGGCGGGCGATGCCCATGCCGTCGGAGCGGGACACGGTGACGAATTCGCTGCCGTCCTGGCCCAGCAGTGCCAGGTCGTTGGTGTGGACGCCGTCGAAGTCGGTGACCAGGGCATCGGCGTCGATGCCCTGCACCGGATCGTCCACCGGCGGTGATCCTGCCTCACGGCGCAGCGCCTGGGCGGACACCAGTGCCAGGTCATCGAACGAATCGACTTCCGGTGCGTCGGCGGCCGGCACGACCTGGAACTTCAGGGTGCCGAAGAACCGGTGGTCGGCGGTCCGGAAACCGTCGGTGCGCATCGCGTAGAAGGCGCCCGTCTCGCGGTACTGCGGCGCACGGTCCTGCCGGCGCGGACGGGACGCGGCGTCGTGGCCGACGGCCACCACGTTGCCTTCCGGTGCGGTCCACAGGAACGAGTGGTCCTCCGCCACGCTGAAGCAGACGTCCGCCTGACCGTCCAGGACCGCGCGGATGGCGGCCTCCAGATGGGCCGGGTTGATGAAGGGGGAGGTGCACTGCAGCAGCACGACGACGTCGGGCGGGGACTGCAGGGTGCCCAGGACATGCTGGACTGCCGACTCGCTGGTCGCCGCGTCGGAGGCCAGATGCGCCGGCCGGTCGATGACGCGGGCGCCGTGGGCATGGGCCTCGTTGCGGATCTGCGAGTGGTCGGTGCTGACCACCACGTCGGTGACCGACGGGGCGGCCCACGCCGCGTCGACACCGCGGGCCAGCAGCGAGCGGCCGCCGACCGGACGGAGGTTCTTCAGGGGGATGCCCTTCGAACCGCCGCGGGCCGGGATGACCACCAGCACCTGTGGACTCTGTGTCGTTTTCATTCATTTGACGGTAGGTAGCCGATATGACGCCCGACCCACCTGCGGGTTAACGGCGGGTGAGGGGATCGGGACGATTCGGTGCCCGGGGCGCGGGGGTGGGGCCGGATAGGCTGATTCACATGAGCGAGAAGCCCCAGGTCCCGCCCCGGCACCTCACGGACCCGCCCGCGTCCGGGACCCCCGGGACCCCCGGTGCGCCCGGTGGACCACGGCGCGGTCCCTTGCGCATCACGGTGCCCAGCCGGAACGATCCGCTGCTGCGCCGACTCACCGAGGTGATCGGCGGACCCCTGGGCCGTTTCACCGCGCCCGGCCGGGTGGACCCGGGGTTCTGGACCGTCGAGCGGGTGCTCGTGGCGCTGACCGTGGTGGCCGCGATCGTGGCGGTGCTGGCCAAGAACATGTGCCGGACCCTGGGCTGGGGTGGGTCCAACGCCTACATCTGGGCGTGCTATTCGGATTGGTCGGCGCTGTTCCACGCCCGCGGGTTCGACGCCAACGCCTTCGCCCCTTTCGCCGACGGCGCCCAGTTCGAATACCCGGTGCTCATGTCCGCTGTCGCCTCCTTCGCGGCGATGCTGGTGGTGCCCGGTGACTACAACCGGACCCTGGCCTTCTTCGACGTGAACCTGCTGCTGGTGGTCCTGCTCTGGTTCGTGATCGTCATCGCCGCGGCCCGGTCCGCCGGCCGGCGGCCCTGGGATGCCGCCATGGTGGCACTGGCACCGGGGATCATCCTCGCCTCGACGATCAACTGGGACATGTGGGCGGTGATGTTCCTGGCGCTGGCCGTGTTGGCGTTCGCCCGGAACCGGCCCGTGCTGGCGGGCATCCTCATCGGCCTGGGCGCCTCGATGAAGGTGTATCCGATCCTGTTCCTGGGGGTCGTGCTGGTGCTGGCGCTGCGTACCGGGCGGTGGCGGCCGCTGCTGCAGGTCGCCACCGGAACCGCCGGCGCCTGGCTGGTGGTGAACCTGCCTTTCATGATCACCAACTACGCGTCCTGGAGCTACTTCCTGGACTTCACCCGTGACCGGGGGGCCGGACTGTCCTCCCTCTGGCATGCCTGGAACCTCACGGCGGGCGTCCTGCCCGGCGCCCCCGAATTCACCCCCGAGGCCATCAACGCCGCGGCGTTCTGGCTCTTCGCGGCCAGCTGCGCCGGGATCTGCGTGCTGGGACTGCTGGCCCGGCGCCGGCCCCGCGTCGCCTCGCTGCTCTTCCTCGTGGTGGGCGCCTTCGTGCTCTTCAACAAGGTCTATTCACCGCAGTTCGTGGTCTGGCTCGTCCCGCTGGCGGCCCTGGCCTGGCCGCGCTGGCGTGACTTCCTGATCTGGCAGCTGGTGGAGGCCCTGCATTTCTGGGCCATCTGGATGTACCTGTATTCGGGCAGCACCGACGTCAAGGCGCAGAACACGTTCCCCGAGGCGTTCTACGTCATCGCGGTCGCCGGGCACATGATCGCCACCGGATACCTGATGTACAAGGTGGCCCGCAGCATCTGGGACGAGGACACCGACCCGGTCCGCCGGGTGGGCCAGGACGATCCGCAGGCCGGGCCCTACGCCGGAACCGAGCGCGATCCGCTGCCGCGGTGGGGGTGGATCGGCCGCCCGGTCCGGGCCCCGGGACAGCGCCAGCGGCACCCGGGGGCGGATATCGACCGAACGGTGGAACCGCCGTCGTCCACGGCACCCTAGGCTAGGGGCCATGGAGGACACGACGACGGCGGCACCCGCCCCCGGGGAGCACGCCGGCACGAGCGCCGGCGATGTGGTCCTGCGCGTGCTGCGGGTGTCACTGCATGTGGGGTTCGCGCTGCTGCTGGCCGTGGGCATCATCCGGGTGCTGGTCACCGACACCTCGGCCCCGACATGGATCACCTCCCTCGCCCTGGCCGGGGTGCTGGCCGCCGTCTACCTGCTGGGCACGCTGTGGGAGAACCGCAATGCCCGGGGCCTGGCCCCCGATCCCAGCCGCTATGCGCACCTGTGGCTGCTCATCGTCGTCGTGCTCTGGCTGGCGTTGATGTGGCTGCATCCGGACTTCAGCTGGCTGGCCTTCCCGCTGTTCTTCCTGCAGCTGCATCTGCTGCGGACCCAGACGGCGCTGATCGCGATCGTCGGGTCGACCATCGTGGTCATCGCCGCCCAATGGGCCCACGCCGGAACCGTGTCGGCGGCAGCCGTCATCGGGCCGCTGTTCGGCGCCGCGTTCTCGGTGGTCATGGGGTTCGCCTACCGGGCGCTGCACACCGAGGGCGTCAACCAGCGCCGCGCCCTGGACGAACTGCGCCGCACCCGCACCGCCCTGGCCGGCGAACAGCACCGCGCCGGCGTGCTGGCCGAACGCGAACGGCTCGCCCGCGACATCCACGACACGCTCGCCCAGGGGTTCTCCAGCATCGTGCTGGTCTCCCGCTCCGCCCGCGCCGCCCTGGACGCCGGCGACCTCGAGCTGGCCTCCCAACGCCTGGAAACGGTGGCCACCACCGCCTCCGACAACCTGGGCGAGGCCCGCGACTTCGTCCGGGGGCTCTCCGCCGGCAACCTGGAGGCCGCCGCCGGGGCGTTGGCCGGCCGGTTCGCCCGGCTCTGCGCGGCCACCGAACGCACCGCACGGGCCGCCGGGGCCGACCTGGAATGCCGCTTCCGCGAGGACGGGGAACCGCAGGCCCTGCCCACCGACGTCTCCGGGGCGCTGCTGCGCACCGCCCAGTCCTGCCTGGCCAACGTGCTGGCCCACGCCGGCGCCTCCTGGGCGGTGCTGAGCCTGGGCTACCTGCCCGGGGAGGTCACCCTGGATGTGTACGACGACGGTGCCGGCTTTGACCCCGCGGCGCTGCCCACCGCAGCACGGCCCGACGGGACGGGGTTCGGGCTGCTGGGCCTGCGGGCACGGATGGCCGCCCTGGGGGGCAGCGTCGACATCGAATCGGCACCCGGCGAAGGCACCGTCGTCGCCGTGAGGATCCCACTGCGAATGGAGGATGGACATGGATGAACTGCACCTGCTGCTGGTGGACGACCACCCCCGTGGTGCGGGCCGGACTGAAGGCGGTGCTCACCGACCAGGACGGGCTCAAGGTGGTCGCCGAGGCCGCCGACGGGGCGGCGGCGATCGCCCAGCTGAACCGCCTGGCGACGCTGGGCGAACACGTGGACGTGGTGCTGATGGACCTGCAGATGGACGGCATGGACGGCGTCGAGGCGACCGGGAGGATCCGCGCCGCGGGCGGGCCCCCGGTGCTGATCCTGACCACCTACGATTCGGACACCGACATCCGCGCCGCACTGGACGCCGGTGCCGCCGGCTACCTGCTCAAGGACGCCCCGCTGGACCGGCTGACGGCTGCCGTCGGGGACGCCGCCCGGGGGCGCCGGGTGCTCTCCGACGAGGTGGCCGCGCGCATCGACCCGGCGGGCCGCAACGCCGCCACCGAACTGAGCCCCCGCGAGCTCGAACTGGTGGGCCTGCTCTCCCGCGGGCTGGCCAACCGGGAGATCGCCCGCGAATTGTTCATCTCCGAATCGACGGTGAAGACGCACCTGATCCACATCTACGCCAAGCTGGGGGTGGACACCCGGACGGCGGCGATCGACCGGGCCCGGGCGCTGCGCCTCATCCGCTAGGGCTGACGGCGTCGTCCTGAAGTCGTACGCCGGCGGTGGTGAAGATCATCCGGAGGAGCGGCGACACGGCCCCCGGTGGTCCGTAGCGTGGAAGGCATGATCCAGGCAACCTCTCTCGCCAAGAACTATGGCTCCAAGCGCGCGGTGGACGACGTGTCCTTCACCGTCCAACCCGGGAAGGTCACCGGGTTCCTGGGGCCCAACGGCGCCGGCAAATCCACCACCATGCGCATGATCATGGGGCTTGACCGCCCCAGCTCCGGCGCGGTGACGGTCAACGGCAAACGCTACGCCGAGCACCGCGCCCCGATCCGCGAGGTCGGCGCCCTGCTGGAGGCCAAGGCCGTGCACAAGTCGCGCTCGGCCCGCAACCACCTGCGCGTGCTGGCCGCCACCCACGGCATTCCCAACCGCCGGGTCGACGAGGTCATCGAGACCACCGGCCTGGGGCCCGTCGCCCGCAAGAAGGTCGGCGGCTTCTCCCTGGGCATGGGCCAGCGGCTCGGCATCGCCGCGGCACTGCTGGGTGACCCGCACACGCTGATCCTCGACGAACCCGTCAACGGGCTGGACCCCGAGGGCGTGCTCTGGGTCCGCAACATGGCCAAGGACCTCGCAGCCGAAGGCCGGACCATCTTCCTCTCCTCGCACCTGATGAGCGAGATGTCGCTGACCGCCGACCACCTGATCGTCATCGGCCGCGGACGCCTGCTGGCCGACGCCCCGATGGCCGACGTCCTCTCCGGCGCCGGGGCAGCCCGCACCCGCGTGCGCACCGATGCCCCCGAAGAGCTCTCCCGTTCGCTCGCCGCACCGGAGGTCTCCATCACGACGACGGGGCCCGACACCCTGGAAATCCAGGGCGCCGCACCCCGGGACATCGCCCAGCGGGCTCTTGACGCCCGCGTCCTGGTCTACGAGCTGACGCCACTGCAGGCCTCCCTCGAGGACGTCTACATGGACATGACCCGCGACGAGGTCGAGTACCACTCCGGCCAGGTCGCCGACGCACCCCTTGAATCCGGAAGGCGGGCCAGCAAATGAGCACCGACATCCAGCAGGAAACCCTGCAGCAGCGTCCACGCACCACCTCGGGCAAGGGGACGTCCTTCGGGCGGGCCCTGAACTCCGAATTCCGCAAGTTCTCCACGGTCCCCTCCTCGGTCATCCTGGTGCTGACGACCCTGGTGGTCATGGTCGGCATCGGGGCGCTTGGCGCATGGGTGATCGGACAGACCCAGGACATGGTGGCCAACGATCCCAACGTCGCGGCCGCCATGGGCGACCAGTCCGAGATGGCCAACACCATTGCCCCGTCGGGCATCATGCTGGCCCAGCTGATCATCGGCTCCCTCGGCGTGCTGGTGATGAGCTCCGAATTCACCACTGGCATGGCCCGGGCGACGTTCGCCGCCATCCCGAAGCGGTTCCCCGTCGTGCTGGCCAAGGCGACGCTGGTGGCCCTGATGTCGATTGTGGTCACCGTGGTCTCCACCCTGGTTTCCGCCGTCGTCATCATCCCGATCCTCTCCAGCTATTCGCTGCACCAGGACTTCGCCTCGGAGACGTTCCAGCGCAACCTCTGGTTCGGGGCCGCCTACGTGGCGGTGATCGCCCTGCTGGGCATGGCCCTGGGCGCCCTGCTGCGCAACTCCGCCGGCGCCATCGTCACCCTGGTCGCCATCGTCTTCATCCTGCCGACCGTCTTCCAGTTCCTGACGAACGACTTCTTCACGAACCTGAAGCGGTTCCTCCCGGACTCGGCCTACAACAACCTGATCACCACCACCGTCCCGGACGGCGGGCTGGAGCACTGGCAGGCCGGGCTGACCCTGGGCCTGTGGGCGGTCATCCCGCTGCTGGCCACCCTGTTCGTGATCCAGCGCCGCGACGTCTAGGCACCCCCGGGTCCGCCGCCCCACCGGACGGCGGACCCCACCCATCCACCGCGGGTGGTGGCGGAACGAACGGCCGCCGCCGCCCGCGGTTCGCGTGTCCCCGGGGACCGCGATCACGAAAGCTAAGCTGACACCATGAGCACAGCACCGCAGGGGGAGGGCCCGGAATCACCGGCGCCGACCTTTGCCGAGCTCACCGAAAAGCGCAGGGGCCCGGTGCGGCGGTTCATGCGCTCGCACCGCGTCCTGGTGGATGTGCTGCTGGCGCTGGCCTACTTCCTCGTCTCGGCTCCTTCCGCGTTGGAATCGGCGGCCAATGGGCGGGGCGCACCGTGGGCCGGGGTCATCGTCATCAGCCTCCTGTTGACCGTGCGGCGCCGCTGGCCGATGGTGGTGCTCGGCCTGGTGTTCCTGTGCGAGATCGGCATGCAGCTGTTCGACCCCTACTTCTCCGCCACGTCGCTGGCGGTCTGGCTGGTCTTGTATACGACCGCCACGTTATATGCCGGCCGACGCATGTTCATGATGGTCGGACTGATCAGCGCCATGCAGCTGCTGGTGCAGTTCGTCGTCGTCCTTCCCGCCGTCCGGGACCCCGCAGCGGTGGGGCGGCTGATGCTTGTCGACGTCCCGGAAGTGAACACCTTCATCTGGATGATGGCGGCGCTGACGGTGCTCTCGAATTTCGCGGTCGTCGGCATCGGTGCCGCGGTGCGCAACAACCGGCTCCACGACGCCGAACTGGCGAACTGGGGTGCACGGGTCCAGCGCCTGGCCCAGGTGGCCGAACGCAACCGGATCGCCCGGGAAATGCACGACGTCGTGGCGCACTCGCTCTCGGTGATGATCGCCCTCTCCGACGGTGCCCAGGTCGCCATGCGCCGGGATCCCGACCGGGCCGCAGGGGTGTTGGCGGAACTGTCCTCCACCGGACGGGGCGCACTGGCCGACATGCGCCGGGTCATCGGGGTGTTGCGCGACGGCAGCGATGCACCCCTGGCGCCCCAGCCGGCGTCGTCCTCGCTGGCCGAGATGCTCGAGGGCTTCCGGGTGGCCGGACTGCCCCTGAAGACCACCCATAGCGGGGCGGCGTTGCCCGGGGACGCCGCCTTCCAGCTCACCGTCTACCGGATCGTGCAGGAATCGCTGACCAACGTGCTGCGCTACGGCCGGGCGGTGACCCGGGTCGAGGTCTCGATCTCCCGCGAGGAGGACACGGTGCGGATCAAGGTGACAGACAACGGCCAGCTTCCCGGGGCGACGCGGGACGCCATCGGCAGTGGACAGGGGCTCAAGGGCATGGGTGAACGCGCCGCCATCTACGACGGATCCGTCTACGCGGGACCCGGACCGCGCGGCGGATGGGTGGTCCATGCCATCCTCACCGTCCCGGAACACGCAGTGAACCACGAACACACCCAGGGGGAAACGACACGATGAACGATCCAGCACCGGCCGCGGAACACGAACGCCAACCCGGGGACCCCATCAACATCCTGCTGGTGGACGACCAGCCCCTGCTGCGCATGGGGTTCCGCCTCATCCTCGAGGGCGAGGACGACCTGTTCATCGTCGGGGAGGCCTCCGACGGCCAGGAGGGTGTCGCCCTGGCCGCCAGCACGGCCCCCGACGTGGTCCTCATGGACGTGCGCATGCCCCAGATGGACGGCATCGAGGCCACCCGGCGCATCGCCGAGGCGGTCCCGTGCGCGAAGATCATCATCCTGACGACCTTCGACCTGGACGAATATGCCTTCGCCGGGCTGCAGGCCGGCGCCTCCGCGTTCCTGCTCAAGGACGTCGCCCCGGCTGAACTGGTCAATGCCGTCCGCCTGGTCGCCAGCGGCGACGCCGTCGTGGCGCCGCGGATCACGGCCCGCCTGCTCGAAACCTATGTCCGGCGCCCCGGTGCCGGCGGGGCAACGGCCCAGGCACCGGCGTCGTCCCCCGTCACCACCGAACGGGACCCCCTGCTGCAGGACCTGACCCCCCGGGAACTGGAGGTCCTCGGGGCGATGTCCGAGGGGCTCTCCAATGCGGAGATCGCCCACCGCTTCTTCCTCTCCGAGGCCACGGTGAAGACGCACGTGCGCAGGATCCTGACCAAGCTGCACCTGCGCGACCGCGTGCAGGCGGTGGTCTACGCCTACGAGACCGGCCTGGTGGTGCCCAGCCAGGGGCTGGACTACTAGGGTCATCATGAACATCGAATTCCTGCGCAATCCCTGGTTCCTGCTGGCCGTGGTGCTCATCGCCTCCGGCGCGTTCCTGGCCGTGGTGCTGCACCAGCTGCCGGCCGGCCCGATCCTGATGGGGCTCGGTGTGCTGGCCGTCGCATTTGCCGTTTACCGCCATGGCGGGTGGAATGGCAGGAGCCGCGACTGAATCGCGGGGCATCGAGGCACAGACGAGGATGGGCATGAGCACGCCGACAGCACGCGAATTCACCGACGACCTGGGCAGCTTCGTTGCGGCATCGCCCTCCAGCTTCCACGCGGCAGCCGAGGTCGCCCGCCGGCTGGAGGCCGCAGGCTTCACCGCCCAGGTGGAGGCCGACGCCTGGGACGCCACCCCGGGCGGGCACTACATCGTGCGGGATGGCGCGGTCATCGCCTGGCACGTCCCGGCCGGCGCGACGGCGACCACGGGGTTCCACATCCTGGGATCGCACACCGATTCGCCCGGCTTCAAGCTCAAGCCGAAACCGACCACCGGCCGCGAGGGCTGGCTGCAGGCCGGCGTGGAGGTCTACGGCGGACCGCTGCTGAACTCCTGGCTGGACCGCGAACTCATCCTCTCCGGCCGCCTGGTCACCGACGACGGCGCCGAGCACCTGGCGCGCACCGGCCCGCTGCTGCGCATCCCCCAGCTGGCCATCCACCTGGACCGTGCGGTCAACGACGGGCTGACCCTGGACAAGCAACAGCACGTGCACCCCGTCTGGGGCCTGGGTGACCCCTCGGAGGCCGACCTGCTCGCCGTCCTCGCCCAGGACGCGGGGATCGACCCGGCGCGGATCACCGGGTACGACATCGTCACCACCATCGCCCAGGAGCCCGAGGTCTTCGGCGCCCACGGCGAATTCCTCGCCTCCGCCCGCCTGGACAACCTCTCATCGGTCCACGCCTCCCTGGCGGCGCTCATCGCCCACTCCCGGAACGACGACGGTGCCCGGCACATCGCTGTCATGGCCGCCTTCGACCACGAGGAGGTCGGATCGGCCTCCCGCTCCGGCGCCTGTGGACCGTTCCTGCAGGACGTGCTGGAACGGATCGTCGATGCCGCCGGCGGCGGTGTCCAGGAACGGGCGCGCGCCTTCGCCGCATCGGTCTGCGTCTCGGCCGATGCCGGTCATGCCGTGCACCCGAACTACCCCGAACGCCACGACCCGGCCAACCGCCCGGTCCTCGGCGGCGGCCCGTTGCTGAAGATCAACGCCAACCAGCGCTACACCACCGACGCCGTGGGCGCCGGGTTGTGGGCGCGTCTCTGCGCGACGGCGGGGGTCCCCTACCAGGAGTTCGTCTCCAACAACGTCATGCCCTGCGGCTCGACGATCGGGCCGCTGACGACGACCCGGTTGGGGATCCGCACCGTCGATGTCGGCATCGCCCTGCTCTCGATGCACTCGGCCCGGGAGATGTGCGCCGTGCAGGACCCGCTGCGCCTGGCCCAGGTGGCGGAGGCCTTCTTCGCCGCCTGAGCCGGGTTCCACCCTCACAGCGGATCGCCGCGCGGCATCCACCCTGGCTTAACCGCCGATTCACCTGGGCGTGGTGTGCTCTCGGGCATGAGTTCGCAGCAGCCAGCACCCCGAAGGTTCCTCCCGGAAGTCCAGGCCCTGCGCGCGCTGGCCGTCCTGGTGGTCGTCGCCTACCACCTGGAACCACGCGTGGTGCCCGGCGGGTTCGTGGGCGTCGACGTGTTCTTCGTGATCTCGGGTTTCCTGATCACCGGCCACCTGGTGCGCGAGGCACGGCGCGCGGGACGCATCAGCCTGCCGGGATTCTGGGCCGGGCGCGTCCGGCGGATCCTGCCGGCGGCGCTGACCGCCATCGCCGCCGTCGTGGTCGGCACCCTGGTGTTCGCCCCGGTCACCCAGTGGGGCACGATCGGCCAGCAGGCACTGGCTTCGGTCTTCTCGGTGCAGAACTGGGTGTTGGCTGCGGACTCGGTGGACTACCTCGCGGCCGAGAACCCGCCGACCGCCCTGCAGCACTTCTGGTCCCTGGGGGTGGAGGAGCAGTTCTACCTGCTCTGGCCGCTGCTCGTGGTCCTCGCGCTGCTGCTGGGCCGCGCCACCATCCGGGGCAGCCGCCGGTCCGGGGGGCCGCGCGGGCTCCGACCGGGCCTGTTGGCCCTCTTCGGGACCGTGACGCTTGCCTCCCTGGCCTACAGCATGTGGCTGACCGCCGCCGGGGATCCCGCCGCCTACTTCGTCACCCCCACGCGCATGTGGGAACTGGGCATCGGCGGCCTGCTGGCCGTCGTCATGGCGGGACGCGCGGACGGTGCCCCCGCACGGGTGCCCCGCGTCCTGGCGTCCCCGGGCATGCGCTCGCTGCTGGTCCTGGCGGGACTGGCCGGCATCGGCTATGCGGTGATCCGGTACGACGGCGGCACCCCCTTCCCGGGGTTTGCCGCCGCCCTGCCCGTGCTGGGCACGGCAGCCGTCATCCTCGCCGGGAGGACCTCGGGTCCGTTGAGCCTGAACTGGCTCAGCGACCACCTGGCCATCCAGTGGGTCGGCAACGTCTCCTATTCGCTGTACCTGTGGCATTGGCCGATCCTCACGTTCTTCATCCTGATCGGGGACAAGGAGCCCCGCCCGCTGGAGAGCGTCGGGTTGCTGGGCATCAGCCTGGTCGCCGCCTGGTTGAGCTACCGGTTCATCGAAACACCGGCCAGGACCTTCCGGCCGTTGGCGAGCAGCAACATCCGCGCCCTGGCCGTCGGCGCTGCAGCGATCGTCCTGGCCGCCGTCCTGGCCCTGGTACCCACCGTGGGCCAGCAGCAGGTGGTGGCCGCCGAAAACGGACAAATCCAACAACTGCGCAACTCGCCACCCGCGGGCTTCGGCGCGGCCTCCATCGAAACCGGGGCGGCCTTTGCCTCGGCGAACCACCAGATCGTCCCCACCCCCGCCTCGGCCCATGGCGACTACCCCGATCTGGGCAGTTGCGTGTCCAGCGGGGCCTCGCACCTGTCCCACACCTGCGAATTCGGGGCGAAGAAGGGTGACGCGAAATTCACCATCGCCCTCGTCGGGGACTCGCATGCCACCCAGTGGTGGAAGGCCCTGGAGCCGATGGCGAAGAAGCACAACTGGCGGATCGTCACCCACCTGAAGAACTCCTGCCCCTTCACCGGGGCGGTACGCACGGCCCAAAAGGTGGGATTCATCGACTGCGTCGACGCGAACAAGGACCGCCTCGATGACCTGGTGGCGGACCAGGACATCGACGCGGTGTTCATCGCCGGGTGGACCGGCGCACCGATCAAGGGCGGGCACGAGGCGGCGACCCAGGGCGCCGTCGACTACTGGGGCAAGGTGCAGGATTCGGGCAAGCAAGTCATCGTGGTCCGGGACTCGCCGAACCCGAGCCAGGATCCGCTGGCCCGCGACTGCGTGGCCAAACACGCCGATGACCTGCGCCAATGCGGCAAGGACCGCGACGAGGCCCTGTCCAACGACGACTGGATCTCCGCCGCCCAGGCCCGGGACCCCCGGTTGGAGCTGCTGGACTTCACCGACGAGTTCTGCACGCAGAAGCTCTGCCCCGCCGTCGTGGGCAATGTCCTGGTCTACCGGGACCAGAACCACATTTCCGACACGTACATGGCCACCATCGCCCCCGCCTTCGAGCAGCAGCTCTCCCGCGCGTTGCGCGGGAGCGGGCTGGCCGGACGGGCGGGCCTGGACGGCTGACCCGGGGGTTAGGGCGGATGGAGGCGGGTCCGTCCACAGGCCGGGGGAAGCCCTCGGCGCCCGGACGGTGGCCGGTTAGGGTAGGTGAACCGGCATCGGGTAGGATGGCTCAGGCTGTTTGTGTCGTTTCTGATCCCTGAGACGACCACGGCCAACGCACAGAACCTCCTGTTACGGAAAGACCGTGACCGTTTAGCCCAAAGGAGGTGGGTTCACATGCGTGCATACGAACTGATGGTACTGATCGACCCCGAGGTCGACGAGCGTACCGTGGAACCGACTCTTGGCAAGTTCCTTGACGTCGTCCGCAACGATGGTGGCACCATCGACAACGTTGATATCTGGGGCCGCCGCCGGCTGGCCTACGAAATCAAGAAGAAGGCAGAAGCCATCTACGCGGTGGTCACCTTCACCGCGACCCCGGCTACTTCCGCCGAGCTTGACCGCCAGCTCTCTCTCAACGAGACGATCCTGCGCACCAAGATCATCCGCCCGGAAGACCAGAAGGTCGTCGCAGAGTAATCTGCGTTGATCATTCGTAGAAACCGACTCTAGGAGGCACCATGGCAGGCGAAACCGTCATCACGGTCATCGGAAATCTCACCGCTGATCCGGAACTGCGTTTCACCCCGTCGGGCTCGGCGGTGGCGAACTTCACCATCGCCTCGACCCCTCGGACCTTCGATCGCCAGACCAACGAGTGGAAGGACGGCGAAACGCTGTTCCTCCGCGCCTCGGTGTGGCGTGAGGCTGCCGAAAATGTCGCCGAGACGCTGACCAAGGGCACGCGAGTCGTCGCCCAGGGTCGGCTGAAGTCGCGTTCCTTCGAAACCAAGGAAGGCGAAAAGCGCACCGTCATGGAGCTTGAGGTCGACGAGATCGGCCCCTCGCTGCGTTACGCGTCCGCCAAGGTCACCCGCACCCAGCGCAACAACTCGGGTGGTGGCGGCTTCGGCGGCGGAAATGCCGGAGGCAACTTCGGCGGCGGCAACCAGGGCGGCAACGCCGGATTCGGCGGGGGCAACTCCGGCGGAAACGGTGGCGGCACCTGGAACGCACCGGCCGAGGATCCCTGGGCCTCCTCCTCCAATAGCGGGGGATGGGGCAATTCCGGTGGCTCCGACGAACCGCCTTTCTAAGCACCACCTTTTATTCACCATCCCGCAGAAGAATTCTGCGGGCTCCACTAGATAAAGGAGCTCCACGATGGCTAAGGCTGAACTCCGTAAGCCCAAACCAAAGTCCAACCCCTTGAAGGCCGCTGACATCACCGTCATCGACTACAAGGACGTCGCATTGCTGCGCAAGTTCATCTCCGATCGCGGAAAGATCCGTGCCCGTCGCGTGACAGGCGTCTCCGTCCAGGAGCAGCGCAAGATCGCCCAGGCCATCAAGAACGCGCGCGAAGTTGCCCTGCTGCCTTACTCCGGCGCTGGCCGCGGCTAAGGAAGGGATAACACCATGGCAAAGCTCATTCTGACCCACGAAGTTACCGGTCTCGGCACCGCCGGCGAAGTTGTCGAGGTGAAGGACGGTTACGCACGTAACTACCTCCTGCCCCGCGGCTTCGCACTGACCTGGACCAAGGGCGGCGAGAAGCAGGTCGAGTCCATCAAGGCCGCCCGCACCGCTCGCGCCGTCGCGTCCCTCGAGGATGCCCAGGCACTGGCCACCAAGCTGGGTTCCCAGCCGGTCAAGGTCACCGTCAAGGCCGGCCAGGGCGGACGCCTCTTCGGCACCGTCAAGACCGTTGACATCGCCAATGCCGTCGAGGCCGCAGGCCTCGGCTCGATCGACAAGCGCACGGTGGAGATCCCCGAGCACATCAAGTCGACCGGCAACTACCAGGCGACCGTCCGTCTGCACGAGGACGTCTCCGCGACCATCGACCTGCAGGTCGTCGCCGCGAAGAAGTAGCCACCACCCCGTCACCGGCGGCACCCGAAGGGTGTCCACCGCAGACAGTGGTCTTGAGGGGCCCCGCGCGTCATCGCGCGGGGCCTTTCGTGTCTTAAGGAACGATCGCGGCCGGCACGGACACCGACACCTTGCGAAATGTTGCGGGGATCTTTGACGAGGACGGACGATCGCACCTAGCGTAGTTGGTGAATCAAGAGCGTCAACATACAAGCCCTGGCTCGTTGGCCGGCAACCCTCTCACGGTAGTGGGGTGCTCCAGGTGATGATTCGGCCGTCCGGGCCCCGGACGGCAAGTACCGCACACCCGGCGTGGCTTCGACCCGGATGGTGTGCCCTACGCCGGAGGTAGAACAGATGTCACTGTCCACCGATCTTCAGCCCGACGCGCTACGCCAGGCCTTCGCCTTGCACCCCTCGGGCATCGCGGCGCTCTGCGCCATCATCGACGGCGAGCCACAGGGCATCGTCGCCTCATCATTCACCGTCGGGGTCTCCATGGATCCTCCGTTGGTGATGTTTGCCGTGCAGAACACGTCCCGGACCTGGCCGATCGTCCGCGCGGCGGGCAGGATCGGCGTATCGGTTCTGGGCGAGGCCCACGACGGCGTGTGCCGTCAGATCGCGTCCAAGTCCGGCGACCGTTTCGCCGGCCTGCGGTTGGATTCCACCGACGAGGGCGCCCTCTTCCTGCATGAGGCCGCCTTGTGGCTCGATTGCAGCGTCGAGCAGGAGATCCCGGCGGGTGACCATCAGGTGGTGTTGCTGCGCGTGCACGGGCATGCCACGCACGACGGCGTGCACGCACCCCTGGTCTTCCACGGATCGGCTTTCCGCACCCTGCAGGCCGAGGCCTTCGCCTAGGCCAGACGGCTACTTCCCGCGCAGTGAGTCCACATACTGCTTGGCTTCGATGAGGCTGATCCCGGTATCCTGCCTGACCTTCTTGATGGCGGCGATCGGATTCCCGCTGCGCACCAGCTGCAGGACACGTTCGTAGTCGGGGTTTCCTGCAGTGGCTGTCGTGCCTGCCGGCGCGGGATGACCCACTCCGGTGCTCTGCCCGGTACGCCCCGGCGAGGTGCTGGCGGCCCGCGCCGCCCGGGCGGTGGTTGCCGCCCGGATCTTTTCGGCCTTCTCGGTGTCCAGTTGCTGCTGTCGTGCGGCTGCGTCGTTGAGCCGGGCGATGTAGCGGTCCGCGTCGTTGGGCTGGCTGCCGGGCCGTGACGTGAACACCCAGGTCAGGGCAGCGAAGAGTGCGATGACCACCACAATGGCGATGGCCGTGGCGGACAACTCCGAACCACTCATGCCCAACATGTCAGCTCCTGGGGTCCCGGGCCGCCGCGGTACGACGTGCTCGTCTTCCTCATGCTACCGGCCGCGAACGGGGTGGGGGATCAGGGCTGGTGGATTTCCGACATCACGTGGCGGTATCCCGCTTCCGTGAGTTGCCGGAGGATGCCGAGATCGACGTCGGCCAACGTGTTGACGTAGAGGCAGGCGGCCCCGACCCTGTGCTTTCCAAGCCGGGCGAGAAGGTCGCCGGAGGCGGGGTCGGCCGTCAGCCCGTAGAGCGAGAGCGAGGACTTGCGGGGTGAGAAGCCGATGGGCGCGGCATCGCCCTCGCGTCCTGTCGGGTAGCGGTAGTGGTAGGTTCCGAATCCGACGATGCTCGGTCCCCACATCACCGGCGGATGGCCGCTGGCTTCCTGCATCATGTCCAGCAGCAGCAGCCCGTCGGCGCGTCGCACGGGGTGGTTGATGGCCTCGATGAAATCGCGTGCGTTCACGTCGGTCGGCCGGGTTTTCGCCTCTGGCATGGCGACAGTATCGCAGCGTGGCCGCGTGGCGGCAAGGCGACGTCGCTGCAGGTCGGGGCCGTGGATGTCAACGTCGCCCACAGGGGGCGGCGTGTCTGTGGACAACAGGTCCAGAGCTGTGGATAAGTGGCGTGTACACGCATCGCGCCCGGTTGGCAACCTGCAAGTGTTGCGTGAATGTTCGCGAAAAAAGTTTTCCCATCAATTGTGCTTCACATATAAAACGCCTAGTCAGCATGTGTTTCTGTACGATTTTGAAGAGTAATCCACAGGACTGTCCCCAGACTGTGCACACAACACGCCGTGTCGCCCACAGGTTCTCCACATGGGTTGTGGATAACTCTCTTTGGTTCTGTGGGTATTGGACATAGGGTGACAGGGTCCCCGGGTCCATCCGGGCCGAAAACGCAGTGGGCCACGTACCCTCGCCGAGGCATCCGCGAGCCGCTTCCCCTGCGATAATGGAGGGACTGCCCGGTGTACGCATCACCGCACCGCGCTGAAATGGGAAGGAACCACACGTGACGCTCACGCATACCGATTCAGGATCATCGAATTCATCGGACATGGCGAGGACCCCGCCCCAGGACCTGGTGGCGGAGCAGAGCGTCCTGGGCGGCATGATGCTTTCCAAGGATGCCATTGCCGACTGCGTCGAGGTCCTGCGGGGCGTCGACTTCTACCGACCCGCCCATGAGGCGATCTTCGAGGCGATCATCGACCTCTACGGGCGGGGGGAGCCCGCCGATGCGGTCACTGTCTCGGACCTGCTCACCAAGCGCGGCGAGATCTCCCGGGTGGGAGGCCCCGCCTACCTCCACACGCTGATCCAATCCGTGCCGACGGCGGCAAATGCCGGCTTCTATGCGGAAATCGTTCGCGAACGGGCCGTGCTGCGGCGTCTGGTCGAAGCCGGCACCAAGATCGTGCAGATGGGCTACAGCCAGGACGGCGAAGTCGATGCCATCGTCAACGATGCGCAGGCCCAGATCTATGCGGTGGCCGAGCGCAGGACCGCCGAAGACTATGTTCCATTGCGGGACATCATCGAGGGCACCGTCGACGAGATCGAATCCGCAGGACAACGCGGCGAAGGCATGATCGGCGTCCCCACCGGACTGTATGAGCTCGATGAACTGACCCAGGGGCTGCACGGTGGCCAGATGATCGTCGTGGCCGCACGACCCGCCGTCGGCAAGTCGGTGTTCTCCCTGGACATCGCCCGGTCCGCGGCGATCAAGAACAACATGACCACCGTGGTCTTCTCCCTGGAAATGGGACGCAATGAAATCGCCATGCGTCTGCTCTCGGCGGAGGCGAGCATCGGGCTGCAGGACCTGCGCAAGGGCTCCATCAAGGACGAGCAATGGGGCAAGATCGCCACCACCATGGGCCGGTTGAACGAGGCCCCGTTGTTCATCGACGATTCGCCCAACATGTCCTTGATGGAGATCCGGGCGAAGTGCCGGCGGTTGAAACAACGCCATGACCTCAAGCTGGTCGTGTTGGACTACCTCCAGCTGATGAGCTCCGGCAAGCGGGTGGAGTCACGCCAGCAGGAGGTCTCCGAGTTCTCACGTGCCCTGAAGCTGTTGGCCAAGGAACTCGACGTGCCAGTCGTCGCGCTCTCCCAGCTCAACCGTGGTTCCGAGCAGCGTACCGACAAGAAGCCCATGGTCTCCGACCTGCGCGAGTCCGGGTCGATCGAGCAGGACGCCGACCTGGTCATCCTGTTGCACCGCGAAGACATCTACGACAAGGAATCGGCCCGTGCCGGCGAGGCCGACATCATCGTCGCGAAGAACCGCAACGGCCCCACCAAGACGATCGTCGTGGCGTTCCAGGGGCACTACCAGCGCTTCAACAACATGGCCACCGAAGGTGGCGGCGGGTTCTGACCCGGCAGGTGCCCTGACGCCAGAGGTGTGCCGCGCCCGTGGGCTGGCGGTCCTTCATCCACGCGGTCGCATGCGCGCATTCGGCAGGGTCGGGGCCGGCAGGGCGGCCGGCTGGTCCGGGGGGAACGGGCCGAAATGCGGGTGGTGCCATGCGGCGCCGGTTCCCTCGTCGGCCACGGGGTCGTCCTGGCCCATCGGTGCGCCGATTTCCTCCTGCCAGGCCCTGCGGTAGCGGACGATCTCTTCGTGGGACCGGCCCACGAAGTTCCACCACATCACGATCTGCTCGCCCAGGGGCCTGCCCCCGATGAGCAACAGCCGTGCCCCGCCCTCGCCCGCTTCAAGGGTGTGCGGCGAGGTTCCGGGTGGCAGGTAGGCGAGGTGGCCGCCGGGCACGTCCTGGCCATTGACGTGCAGCGTGCCCGCGTCGAGCAGGACCCCGTGTTCGAAATCCGCTTCGGGGTCGATGCCGAGTGAGGCGCCCTCCTCCAGGAGGATCTCGGCACCGAGCAGGGGTGAGTGCGTGGACACCGGCGAGGTGCTGCCCAGCAGGGATCCGAGGAAGACGCGGGCGGTCCATCCGTCGCCGGAAACGGGGTCGGGGCGGTAGTGCTCGAAGCCCGGGGAGGTTCCCCGGGTCGCGTCGGGCAGGGCGGTCCAGAGCTGGGCCCCATGCAGGATGGTGGTTCCCGGGGTGGAGAACTCGGAGTGGCTGATCCCGCTTCCGGCCGTCATGAGGTTCAACTCGCCGGGGCGGACCATGGCGTGGGCTCCGGTGGAATCCCGGTGCTCGATCTCCCCGGTGAACAGCCAGCTGACCGTCTGCAATCCGGTATGAGGGTGGCGCGGCACGTTCATGCCGGCCTGGCCGGAGATGTCCTGGGGGCCGTAGTGGTCCAGGAAGCACCATGCGCCGATGAGGCTGCGGCGGCGTTGGGGCAGGGCGCGGCGCACGTTCATGGCCCGAGGTCCACCGAGTGGAACGTCCCGGGGAACCAGCAGTTCCAGGGGGCTGCGTGCTCCGGAGGCATTTTCGCAGACGACTTCGCCAGGCTGGGTTTCGAGGTTGCTCATGGGGCCACACTAGGCCGCAGCGGCCCCCGGGTCACCCTGCCGTCCGCGGAGCCACCGCAGTCCGGCCGCCAGCATCAGGACCACGGCGATGGCCCAGGCCGGGACGGCCACCCAGACCACACCCTGGCCGATGGCCTCGACGACGGGGAGTCCCTGGAGCGTTCCGAACGCCATGGAAGAGGTGGCCAGCATGCCCAGCGGGAAGACGATCGACCACAGGGCCGTTTCGTAGCGGAAGTGGTGGTGGTGGACGCCATGGCGCCAGATGCCGAAGATGACCAGCAGCGGGACCCACCACAGTCCAATGGACCAGAGGATGAAGCCGGCACCGGTCAGGAGGCCGCGCATGCCCGCAATGGCCGGGAACCCGTCCGGCAATTCCAGCAGGCCGCTGCAGGCCAGCACGGAGATCGCGGTCGCACCCATGAAGATCCAGTAGGTGGGGCTCAGGTCCTCGGGCTTGATCGTGTGGGTGATCAGGCGCAGGGTGACCAGGGTCCCCACCAGCAGGTACAGCACCACGCCGATGCTCCAGAGGGCCGCTGCCATGACCGCGAACCCGGCACTGTGGTGCACCGCGGCGGCCGATGCTGCGGCAGCGGCCATGGACTGGGTGGCCACAACCCACAGGAACCAGCTGCCGTTGGCGTCGGCGAGGACCGGACGATCGTGCGGTCGCAGGAGCAGGACGCACGGGATGAGGTAGTTCAGCACCACCCAGAACACTGCAGCGACCACTGCCAAGGCCAGTCCGGCAGTGGGCCGGCCGGTCATGTCGAAATGGAGGCCAACGACGTTCAGGCCGGCGACGAAGCTGAAAAACCCAAAGGTCCTGGCCGGTGACACGGCGTCGGCCATGAAGCGCCTGGACGCCGTGGCCGCGCGCCATACGGTCGCGGCCAGGAGGAGCACCAGGGAGCACAGGGCCACCCAGAAGAGGATTTCGGCCAGCTGGGGCCGCCCGGATTTCAACAGTGCGGCCGACACGATGCCCGTGGCCATGACAAAGGCAAAGCACGACGGCGGCAAGCCGGCCACCATGGCGCTGATCCCCGCGGTGCCGCCACTGGCTGCCACGCCGCGGTTTACCGGCCGATGCGGTGGTGTGGGGGCGGCGGACATGGCTGGATCCTTCGTGACGTTGGCGGGGTTTCCAGCTTATCTCCGGTGGCGTCGTTCAGCCTCCGGCGACCGATTGGATGACCATGACCCGCGCGCCGCTCGGAACCACCGTATCCAGGCCCGCCATGGCCCGGATGTTCTCGCCGTCGATGAACACGTTCACGTACCGGCGTACGGCACCGGTCTCGTCCCGGATGCGCCGGCCGAATCGGGGGTGGCCGGCAGCTGCCACATCCAGGAAGTCGGCCATGGAGGAGCCGCCGTCGTACTCGATGGTGGCGCTGCGACGCCCTCCCCACACCTGGGCCAGCGTTCCCGGAACCTCGAGGACTGCCGTGGCCATGGCGCTCAGCCCAATGACGCTGCGCGTACGCTGAGCACGTCGGGCAGCCGGTCGGCGACCTGCAGGAATGATTCCCCTTCGTCGTTGCTGGCGTAGACCTCGCCGCCGCGGGTACCGAAGTACAGCCCGGCGGTGCCGTCCTCCCGGGCAAGATCGATGTCCGCTGCATCGCGCAGCACGACGTTGAACTCGTTCTCGGGCAGGCCGGTGTGCTGTTCGGTCCACGTCGTCCCCGCATCGGTGGTGCGGTAGAGGCTCAGCCGGCCTCCGGGTGGGATGCGCTGGTAGTCGGCCCGTAGCGGGAGAGTCCAGGCCGTATCCGCGGTGCGGGGGTGCGCGAGGAAGGTGAAGCCGAAGTCCGCCGGCAGTCCGTTGCCAATGTCGGTCCAGCGGTCCCCGCCGTCGTCGGTGCGGTACACGCCTCCGTGGTTCTGGGCGTACAAGCGTTCCGGGTTTGCGGCGTCTGCGGTGATGCGATGGACGCACTGGCCGAACTCCGGTTCCTCGCCCGGCAGGAACCCTGCAGAGATGCCACGGTTCTTGGCCTCCCACGTGGATCCTCCGTCGCGGGTGCGGTAGACCCCTCCGGTGCTCATGGCGATGTGCACCGTCTGGTCATCGAGGGGATTCGGCACAATGGTGTGGGCCGCGGCGCCGCCAAAGCCTTCGCCCCATTCGGGCCGGTGCGGGTGGTCCCAGAGCCCGCGGTTCAACTCGAAGCCCTCCCCGCCATCTGTCGATTTCCAGACGGAAATCGGCTCGCAGCCGGCCCAGACAACCCCTGGGCGGTCGGCGGTGTCCGGATGCAGGTGCCACACGCGTGCCAGCGCTGCGCCGGTGTCCTCGGGAAATGTGATGGCACCATGCTCCGGTTCGGACCAGGTGGCACCGAGGTCGTCGGAGTGCACAACGGTTGGACCCCAATGCCAATCGTTGACGCCGGCCAGGATCCGCGGCGTGGGCCCGCGGGTGTCGATGGCGACCGAGGGCACTTCCAGGTTCAGGAAGTGGGGCTCACTCAGCGTGTAGGTCTTGCGGTCCTGGCTCGTGGCGAGCCAGAGGCCCTTCTTGGTTCCAATGGCGATGACGGTGGTCATGGGAAACAGTGCAGCATCCCGTCGGTGGACGGGCAAGGGTTGTTGGTGAATTGCCGGGATCGAACCCAACCAAGAACATCCGATCTTGCTAGATGAGATCTTTCTTCCACATCGTGATAGTTTTTGTGATGTTGCCACAGGTGACACATCACGTCCCGGCTGCTGCAGAGAGGTATGCATGAGCATCATCGAGGATTTTCCCGTCGTGACCGGATCGGACCCCGAAGAGACCGCGGAATGGATTGAATCCTTCGACGGCCTGGTAAACCACCGGGGGACACGGGAGGCGGGCGCCGTCATGCGCAGCCTCTGGGATCGGGCCGCGTTCCACAGCGTCGACGTCCCCCGCCCCCAGACCACCGATTATGTGAATACGATTCCGGTGGACCAGGAACCCGAATTCCCCGGCAACGAGGACATCGAACGCCGCTACCGGGCCTGGATGCGCTGGAACGCGGCGATCATGGTCCACCGCGGCCAGCACCCC
>NZ_JBLXAH010000008.1:0-217459 GCF_048266065.1 Arthrobacter sp. | reverse complement strand
ACCGGGTCCTCAAGATCAACCAACTGGACACCATCACGGACGACGTCATCGAGGCCGCCGCCAGCATCCTCGTCATCGGCAACTAGCGACACGAAACGATCACAGAACACCGCCAAAAAGCGCCAAACTCCACATTCCATAAGATTCGCTGGACCTTCTCTCGAACTGCGTCCTCCCGATGTTCCTTGGCGGGGAACTTCATCATCTTTTCGAATCGGACATCGCGTTCCAGCCCACTAAGTTCAGTCCATCTGGAAACTGGCGCCTTACAATGCGGACAAGTCGGTATTGTGACGACCTTACTACCACCTTTCAGACGGCTCAGGAGGATCCCCAAGCACCTTTGGGAACCAGCTATAACGGCACGAAGATTTTGCTGCTCGCTCAGTGGCCCGAATGCGAACCGCGCACTGTAGGCCAGTCCAGTCACGATGCGCATTCCCTCTAGGGCCGGCCTTGTGGCGTGAGGGAAAAGGAGATATTCGAAGCTGGAGAGCAATAGAATTACAGCCTTCTCATCTGCCCAGCAGGCAATCCGTGATGCATGATTGTCAATATTTGAAATTGCGGCCAAGTACCGCTGCAGTTTCCCTTGGGAAATATCAACTGCACACAGTTGCGAAGTCTTTGCCTCAAATTTAAACGAATACCCAAGGAAATCCATTTCTGTGGCCGACGGTGACGGGTGGGTCAGTTTCAGAAGCTTTCCTGCGTTCTCGGTGAGTTCTAATTTCCTAAGATGGTCGTTTAGAAGTTGATGTGTATGTTTGCCTCGACTCGATTCGGCCACCACTAAGATGTCGTCCACGTATCTCAAATAGGCAACCACTCCAGGTGCTCCTTGGAGTTTCTGGTCGAATATCTCGAGGTATATCTCTGCAAGTACCGCTGAGGACGGGATGCCTTGCGGAATCCCTCGATCTCGTCCATGTGCCTTTGCATACCCTTCAAGCACTCGACGAATGTGTTGCTTGGCAAAACGCGGAACGCCAGAGTGGTCTTCAAGTTTTTCCAGCAATAGCCGATGAGAAATCGAATCGTAGAAATCGGTGATATCGGTGCGAATGATCGATCGATGCGCAGGCCGTTTGCTTGATTTGGAGATGTTCAGTGCGTTAAGGAGGACCCTAATGCACTGGTCTCGTCCTTTTGTCTCGACCCGAAAACAACGCTTTAGCGTAAGCGATACATATCTATCCAAAAGAAGCAGAGCGGAACTCGGCTTACTAAACGTAGTGATGAGACGCCCGTTTTCACGCCTGTAGCGCAGACGAACGTGGTGTGGCGGATTTAGAATCGTGTTTTCAAGTTCATCCCGCATTTTCTCGAAGTGCTGATCCTCATAACCGCGCTTCCGCTCCAGGAGGTCGTATATCTGTGCTTCCAGCTGAGAACTGGCCGCAACATCCGTCTCAGAATTCAAACGATTCATTGCACGAGTGATTTCCAGATTAAACTTAGGCGTCAACGCAGCGTGGTTGGGAATAATATTCTTTCCCCGCTGAATCCTAAAATAGATCTTGCGAATATCGCTGGATCTCGGCAAGACTTCCCTCAATTTGCCCCCCCTCTAAGCTCATGAAGTTCCAACTGCCAACGATACTCGACACCCATTCTTCAAAATCGTTCCACAGTGACTATGAGTCAGACCTGTTTGGTATTCCAAAATAGGCCATGCCAGTCCCAAGGCGCCTCGAAATTCCGCTAAGGCGTAGCCGAACTCAGACGTGCCAGCATGGCTCCCGGCGCAATTAGACGAGCTGACCGGCAGCACCGCGGGAATCGCGGGCCCGGAACCATCATCGCGATGGTTCCGGGCCCGCTGCGTCTGGTCCTGCGGGTCTCAGTCGCCGTCGGGTTCCACTGCGGCCGCACCGGGGTTCAACGCCGATCCGGGGGCATCCGCCGGGCCGGCGCCACCCGGCTCGTCCTCCACGGCACGACGGGTTTCCCGGCGGCTGGCCCGCGCCTCGCCGGCGGCCGCGAGCGCTGCTGCCAGGGCCTCCAGGCGCTCCTTCGGGTCCCCGTCGCCGTCGGCGCCGAACAGCCCGTGCAGCAGTCCGCCGTCGGTGCGCGTCAACACCACGGTGCAGCCGAACCCGGTATCGGCGACGTCGAAGGTGAGCTCGGTGCTATCCAGTCCGAGACCGGCACCGGTACGCCAGGTCATCAGGCGGCGATTGGTGGTGGCCTCGATCTTCACCGAGGTCCGCTCGCGGCCGCCGTCGGAGACCAGCGTGATGGCCTGCCCGTCCTCGACGTCGCCTTCGACGTCCTCCACACCGGGAACCCAGGTGCAGTATTGGGCTCCGTCCTGGAGCACGCTCCAGAGAACATCCCCTGTCGCATTGACATCCTGTTGGGTACGCAACGATTCCATGCCCGGAGCCTACCGCGCCTACGATATGGCCATGCCGACTTTGCACGAAAACCAGCCCCAGCACACCGAGGTCAACGCGGTTTCCGAGCGGTTGCGCCGCGAATCCGGATCACGCCAGGGCCTGGATTTCCTGCGGGCCATCATCTCCGGGGACCTGCCGGAATCGCCACTGCTGCAGGCACTGGGCGTGCACACGGTGCAGGCGGATGAGGGGATCGTGCGCCTGGAGACGGTGCCGCAGTCGCAGCAGTTCAACACCATTGGCACCGGCCACGGCGGCTTCCTGTCCACGTTGCTGGACACGGCCCTGGGGTTCAGCGTGGAATCCCTCTCCCCTGCCGGGACGACGTGGACGACCACCGACCTGCACGTGCGGTTCCGCCGGCCGATGACCGTGGACTCGGGAGTGGTCTCGGCCGTGGGCCGGGTGGAGCACTACGGGCGCTCCTCCGCGATCGCCGCCGGCGAGGTCCACGATGGCTCCGGGCACATCCTGGCCAGCGCCACGGCGTCGTTCTTTGCCTTGCGGCATCAGGAATAGAACTCGTTCGCCGGCTGGTTCCGGCGGACCCGCAGCCAGCCAATCCATAGTGCCAGGGCGATGACCGGGATGCAGGCGATGGTGTAGAGACCCAGGTGGTAGACCTCGCCGGTGGCGGGATCGGACATGCTGTCGAAGGAGATCAGCACGGTGATGACCAGCAGCGAGATGATCCCGGCCCAGCTGGTCCAGGGCGCGCCGGGCATCGGCAGGGACGAGACCCTGCCCTTGCGGTGGCGCAGCATCAGCTGGCAGGCGAAGATCGTCCCCCAGGTGAAGATGACACCGATGGATGCCGTGTTCAGCGCCAGGTCGAACGCGTGCGAGCCGCCCAGCCAGATGTTGGCCAGGATGCCGACCAGGTACACGACGCCGACCGTGACGATGCCCGCCCACGGAACGTAGCGGCTGTTCATCCGGGCCAGCCACTGCGGGGCGTGCCCGTTGTTGGCCATCGCGCGGAAGACACGGCCGATGGAGTACAGCCCCGAATTGCAGGAGCTCAGGGCCGCGGTGATGACCACGAAGTTCATCACGTCGCCGATCCAGGCGGCGCCCAGCTGGTCGAACACGGTGACGAACGGGCTTTCGCCGGCCTTGTACTGGTCCCACGGCATCAGCATGGCCAGCAGGGTCACCGATCCGACGTAGAAGACCACGATGCGCAGCACGACGGCCCGGATGGCCCGCGGGACCTCGCGCGCCGGATCCTCCATCTCGCCGGCGGTGATGCCCACCAGTTCGATGGCGTTGTAGGCGAAGACGACCGAGTTCAGGACCAGGATGCAGACGAAGAAACCGCGCGGGAACATCCCGCCCTCGCTGGCCCAGAGGTTGGAGACCGCTGCGTGGCCGTCGCCGATCTGGGTGTTCATCACGACCATGACGACCCCGACGATGAGGAACAGCACGATGGCGGTGACCTTCAGGGCCGAGGCCCAGAACTCGAACTCCCCGAAGGCCTTGGCACTGAAGAGGTTGACGGCCACCAGCAGGGCCAGCGCGCAGATGGCCGAGACCTCGATCGGGACGGCGGGGAAGAAGAACTGGAAGTACAACCCGATGGCGATCAGCTCGGCGATGCCGGTCATGATCCAGTTCAGCACGTACATCCAGCCGGCCAGGAAGGCGCCCTTGGCCCCGAACAGCTCGCCGGCGTAGCTGACGAAGGATCCCGAGGACTGGCGGTACATGATCAGCTCGCCCAGGGCGCGCATCAGGAAGTAGGCGATGAGCCCGGCGATGGCGTAGGAGAAGATGAGCGACGGACCGGTCGAGGCCAGCCGGCCGCCGGCACCCATGAAGAGCCCGACGCCGATGGCCCCACCCATCGCGATCATCTGGACATGCCGGCGGGTCAGGGTCTTCTTGTAGCCCTCGGCGGTGATGGACGCCGTTGCCGTGCTGTGGTGTTCGGGGTGGGGCACGCCGATTCCTTCCGGGTTCCGGGCACTGCGAGATGGCCGGGGTGGTTCGAGGGGACACGATAGTGTAGTCCGGCTCACCCCCGCCGCCGTTAATCGTCCTGGTCAGCCCCCGGACCGGCCCCGCGTCTAGACTGGTGCGGGTGAGCACTGCATCCCTTCCCGACCAGGTATCCGATCTCTTCGACCCGACCCGTTGGCGGGTCGTGGAGGGCTTCGACTTCGAGGACATCACCTACCACCGGCAGGTCGAACGCGACGCCGACGGCACGATCGTGCGCGATCTGCCCGCCGTGCGCATTGCCTTCGACCGCCCAGAGGTGCGCAACGCCTTCCGCCCCGGCACCGTCGACGAGCTCTTCCGCGCCATGGACCACGCGCGCATGACCTCCGACGTTGCGGCGGTGCTGCTGACCGGCAACGGGCCCTCCCCCAAGGACGGCGGGCATTCCTTCTGCTCCGGCGGCGACCAGCGCATCCGGGGCCGCGACGGCTACCGCTACGCCGAAGGCGACACCGCCGAATCGATCGACCCGGCCCGCGCCGGACGGCTGCACATCCTGGAGGTGCAGCGGCTGATGCGCACCATGCCCAAGGTGGTCATCGCCGTCGTCAACGGCTGGGCCGCCGGTGGCGGGCATTCGCTGCACGTCGTGTCCGACCTGACCATCGCCTCGCGCCAACACGGCAAGTTCAAGCAGACCGACGCGACGGTCGGCTCCTTCGATGCCGGCTACGGATCGGCGCTGCTGGCGCGGCAGATCGGCCAGAAGAATGCCCGGGAGATCTTCTTCCTGGCCCGCGAATATTCCGCGGAGGACATGGTCACGATGGGGGCCGTGAACGAGGCGGTGGACCACGAGCGCCTCGAGGAGGTCGCCCTGGAATACGCGACCGACATCGCCCGGCAGTCCCCGCAGGCCATCCGCATGCTCAAGTTCGCCTTCAACCTGGCCGACGACGGGCTGGCCGGCCAGCAGGTCTTCGCCGGAGAGGCCACGCGCCTGGCCTACATGACCGATGAGGCCGTCGAGGGCCGGGACGCGTTCCTGGGCAAACGCGAGCCCGACTGGTCATCCCACCCCTACTACTTCTAGGCGGACGCATGGACCTCGACCCGCTCCTGTCCGCCCTGGCAGCCGCACTGAACGAGGAGGGCCCCGCCGTCGAGGTCCTGCCGGGCGAATCCCCCGGCAGCCACCGCCTCCACCAGGCGGGGGACGCCCCCGAGGGAAGTGCCGCCGTCGTGCGGACCTCCGGATCCACCGGCACACCGAAGCGGACCGTGCTGCCCATCGATTCCCTGGCCGCTTCCTCGATGGCGACGGCAGAACGCCTCGGTGCCGAGGGGCAGTGGCTGCTGGCGTTGCCCGTGCACTATGTGGCCGGCCTGGCCGTGCTGACCCGCAGCCTGTATGCGGGGACCCGCCCCTGGGCGATGGACCTGGAGGCCCGGTTCACCCCCGAGGCCTTCACCGCGGCCGCCGGGGAGTTGACCGACCGGGTGCGGATCACCTCGTTGGTCCCCACCCAGCTGGCCCGGCTGCTGGAGGATCCGGCGGAGCGGGCCATCGCGGCCCTGCGCCGCTTCGACGCGATCCTGCTCGGTGGCGGGGCCACCTCGGAACCACTGCGCGCCGCAGCCCGCACGCACGGACTGAAGATCATCCGGACCTACGGGATGAGCGAGACATGTGGCGGCTGTGTGTACGACGGCGAGCCGTTGCCCGGGGTGCGCATCGCCACCGTCGAGGGCAGGATCCGGCTCGGCGGCGACGTGGTCGCCGGCGGTTACCTGGGGAACCCTGAACTGACCGACGCGCATTTTTCCGTCGACGGCGAGGGAACCCGCTGGTTCACCACCGATGACCTCGGCTCCTACACCGACGGGACCCTGGCGGTGGAAGGCCGCATCGACGACGTGATCAACACGGGGGCGGTGAAGGTCTCGGCCGGGGCCGTTGCCACGGCGATCGAGGCAGTGCCGGGCGTTGGTTCCGCCCTGGTGGTCGGCGTGCCGGACCCCGAATGGGGCTCGGCGGTCGGCGCACTGGTCACGGGCCGGGCCCACGCCGCCGACATCCGCGATGCAGTCCGGGCCGCGCTGGGGCGGGCTGCGGTTCCACATCGGCTGCTGGCGGTCGCCGACCTGCCGGTGCTGCCGGGCGGCAAACCCGACCGCCAGGCGGCAATTTCCCTGTTGGCTGGCGCGGGGAGAGAATAGGACGCTGGAGAAACCGCCAGCATCCTACCGAGAGGAACCACCTGTGGCCACGCCCGCCCAATGGATCGAAGGCGCCCGGCTGCGCACCCTCCCGATGGCGGTTGCCCCCGTCATCATCGGCACGGCAGCGGCCTACGGGGTGGACGGCCATTTCTGGTGGTTTCGCGCCCTCCTGGCGGCCCTCGTCTCGCTCTTGCTGCAGATCGGCGTCAACTACGCCAATGACTACTCCGATGGCATCCGGGGAACCGATGATGTCCGGGTGGGTCCGCTGCGGCTGACCGGTTCCGGCGCGGCGAAACCGGCCCAGGTCAAGGCCGCCGCCTTCGCCTGCTTTGGCGCCGCAGCGGTCGCGGGCCTGGCCCTGGTGCTGCTCTCCCAGGCCTGGCCCCTGTTGCTGGTCGGGGTGGCGGCCATCTTCGCTGCCTGGGGCTACACCGGCGGTGAACGCCCTTACGGATACCAGGGGCTGGGCGATGTGTTCGTCTTCTTGTTCTTCGGCCTGGTGGCGACATTGGGAACCACCTTCACCCAGATCCTCCAACTTCCCGCGGCCGCCTGGATCGGGGCCTGCGGGACGGGTCTGATCGCCACTGCGTTGTTGATGGCCAACAACGTGCGGGACATCCCGACGGACCGCGAGGTGGGCAAACGGACGCTTGCGGTCCGCCTGGGCGATGAGTGGGCCCGCGTCTCCTACGTGCTGATGCTGGCGCTGCCGATCCTGCTTCCCCTGCTGCTGGTCCGTGAGTATCCCTGGTTGATGCTCGTGGTGCTCGTGGCCCCACTGTGCCTGATGCCCTCGTGGGTCATGCTCAAGAGCCGCGACCGCAAGGCACTGATCCCCGTCCTCAAGCAGACGGGGTTCATCAACCTGGGATACAGCATCCTGTTTGCCGTGGGCATGGTCATCACAGTGGTGCTCCGCCAGCACGGCTGAGCCGGGCAGGGGCTACTGGTAGCGGTCCTCGGCTTCCTCATCCTCGCGTTCCAGCGATCCCTTGTGCGAACCCGGGTGGTTGCGCAGGTCGGCAACCTTGGTCTGCACCTGCTGGACACTGGCTGAGCGCAGTCGATTCAGGAACAAGTAGGCGACGCAGAACGCCACCACGGCGGCGAGCACGCCCGCCAGGAACAGCGAAAAGCCCAGCCCCCAGTACAACGCAGCGAACACTGCGAAGAAGAGAACCAAGCGGATGATGGTGTACTTGATGAACTGCACCCCCCAATTCTACCGGCTGGACCTGCGAGCCGGATTCTTCACTACACTGGAAGCATGGTCAGAAATTTGATGCTCGGTGCTTTGGTGGCCTTGGCCGTCACCATCTATGCCCTGATCCAGTGCGTGCAGACACCGGCACACCGGGTTCGGAGCATCGCCAAACCCGGGTGGATCGTGGCCATTATCTTGTTGCCCCTCGTCGGCGCGTGCCTGTGGTTCTGGCTGGGGCGTCCCACCGATGGAGGCTCCGCACCGGCGACCGGGCAGCAGCCGACACGCGGCTCGGGCGCCCCCGACGACGACCCCGATTTCCTGCGGACGCTCGAAACCCAGCGCCGTCAGCGCGCCAAGGACGAGGAACTGCGGCGCCGGGAGGCGGAACTGAAGGCCCGCGAGGACCAGGCACGAAAGGACCGGCGTCCCCCGAACGAAAGCGGCGAACTGCCCTCGGACCGGGATTCGAACCCACCGACCGCCTAGCCACCACCGCAGGGATCAGGTGGTGGGTTTCGACGCCGGGGATTTCCGGATGCGGTATATGAGGACTCCCAGGCTCACGCCGCAGGCCAGGATCAGGATCAACGCCAGGCCCAGGAGCACGAGCTTGGCCACCAGCGCCGTCAGAAACGTGGAAACCAGCGCGGCGGCGATGGCCAGGATGGCCAGGATGGCCAGTACCAGGGGAAGGGCCGCGGTGCGCACCCAGAGAAGCGGACGGTCGGGTCCTGGCGTGGAAGTCATGAAACCAGCGTAGGCCACCGCGGCCGGTACGAGGTCGCCCGCCCACGGGTCCGGGCGCGCCAGCCGGGCCCTCTCCCCGGATGCAGCGAGGCCCGGCACGGAGCTGCTGCTCCGAACCGGGCCTCGCTTTTGCTGCGGTCAGACTCCGGCGTAGGAGTGCAGGCCGTTGAAGTACAGGTTCACCACGGTGAAGTTGAAGACGATGCACAGGTAGCCGATGATGCTCAGCCACGCGGAGCGGGTTCCCGTCCAGCCGCGGGTTGCCCGGGCATGCAGGTATCCGGCGAACACCACCCAGATGACGAAGGTCCAGACCTCCTTGGTGTCCCAGCCCCAGTACCGGCCCCAGGCTGCTTCGGCCCAGACGGCACCGGCCATGAGGGTGAACGTCCACATCACGAAGGCCACTGCGTTGATCCGGTAGGCAAAGTTCTCCAGGGCTGCCGCGCTGGGAACCATCCGCAGGAACGAGAGCTTGTCGGGTTTGCCGGCGGCAAGCCTGGACTGGCGGTCCGCCTGAAAGAGCTGCAGCACGCTCAGTGCGAAGGTGATGGTGAACAGCGAGGAGGCCAGCACGGCGATGGAGACGTGGATGATCAGCCACGGGCTCTGCAGTGCCGGTACCAGGTGGGCGACAGGCGTCGGGAAGCCCATGGTCGCGGCGCAGAGCATGAGCGTCACCAGGCCGATGACGAAGGTTCCCATGAAACGCAGGTCCTTCTTCAGCAGCACCACCAGGAACACCAGGGCCACGACCATCGCACCGGTGGTCAGGAACTCATACATGTTGCCCCACGGGACGCGGCCGGCGGCAATGGCCCGCGAGACCACGGCGAACACATGAATGGCCGCGGCGATCCACGCCACGGAAACGCCCACCCGGGCAGCGGTGCGCTTGCCCGCCTGGCGCACGTAGTTCATCGACTCGTTGACCAGCAGGCCGTCGTCGGCAGCCGGGGCGTGCGGGCCGCGGTCCTGGTGGGTCGTGGCCGTCGCGGCGCCCACGGAGGCCAGCTGCTTGGCCTCTTCGGCCAGCAGTCCCGATTCGAGCTCCCGGATGGTCTGGTTTGATTTGGCCAGATCCCAGGCAAAGGCAATGAAGGCGATGGCGTACGCCATGGCCGCCAGCAGCATGAAAAGGTCGCTGTATGCGCCGAGCTGTTCATTGATCGTTGGCATGCGTGTTCCTCTGTCTCCTAAACTTCGGTCCGGTCGGTGCCGGTGAATTCGCGCTCAAGAAGTGTGCGAAGCTCCCGTGCCTCCTGCCGGACGCGGGGGTCCTCCCCGCGGGCCAGCACCCCGTATTCGATGATACGCCCGCCCTGGCTGTCGTCCTCGCGTGGCCCCTCCCCTGCCGGGTGGACCTTGATCCAGGCACGGCGTCGGGGGGTGAACAGCGAGACGGCCAGGCCCAGCAGGGCCAGTGCGGCGAAGATGGCCACGGGCAGCTTGCCCGGGTCGTGATGGATGTCCAGGGCCGCATAGCGCTTGATTCCGTCGAAGGTGATGGAGCCCTTGTCCTGCGGCAGCTTCACGGTCTGCCCGGCATTGACAACCAGGCCGCCCGCGTCGAGGTTGCGGCTGTTGAGCTCGGTGAGCTTGTCGGTGTCGAGCACGAAGACGTTTTGCGGGTCGCCGGCGTCCAGGCCGAGATCGCCATAGTACGAGTTGAGCTGCAGCTGGGGCAGCACGGGGCTGGGGTCCAATGAGATGCCGACCCCGGACGCGTTGACGCCGGCCGTCGGGAGGAACAACCCCACAAAGCCGAGCTGGTCGGGCCGCGCGTCTGGGACCTTGAGGACCAGCAGCGAGGTGAAGACGTCATCCTGCGGAACCGCGACGACGGGGCCGGAGTAGGAGATGTCCCCGTTGCCGTCACGGACGGTGATCTCGGGGGCGTAGCCGTTGCCGACCAGGTAGACGGCCGTGCCGCCGATCCGCAGCGGGTGGTTGACGCGCAGATCCTGCTTCTTCGGGTCGCTGCCCGGCTCGGTGGTCGTCACCTGGGCGTGGAAATCGATGGGCTGGCCGAAGTGCGTGGTGGATTCGCGGTCATAGGTGACGTCGAACTTGTCGAGCTTGACGGAGAACGGGCTCAAGGCGCCCTCCTTGAAGCCGGTGCCCGGGTTGAACGAATCGTAGGAGACCAGCGTGTTCACGAAGGACTCCCCTTCGACGACGATGCGTTGGCCGGTGTAGCCGAAGACCCCGCCGATGGCGACTGCAGCCAGCACGCCGATCAGCGAGAAGTGGAAGACCAGGTTGCCGACTTCCCGGATGTAGCCGCGCTCGGCGCCGACCGACGGGACCTTGCCGTCGGGGCGCTCTTCGACGCGGTAGCCGCGTTTCTTCAGCAGGGCGGCCGAACGGGTGAGGATCTGCCCATCCGCAAGTTCCGCTGCACGCCCGGTGACCTCAAGGGTGCCGTTCTCCGGAAGCCGTGAGAGCCGGACCGGAGTGCGTGGGGGTGGCGTCCGCAATGCCTTGTAGTGCTTTTTGGCCCGCGGGAAGACGCAGCCGATCAGCGAGATGAACAGCAGCAGGTAGATGGCCGAGAACCAGACGGAGGAGAAGACGTCGAACAGCTGGAAGGTGTCCAGCCACTGGCCCAGGACGGGCTTGTTGTCGAGGTAGGCGGTGACTTCGGTGGGGTTCACCGGCCGTTGGGGGAAGAGCGATCCGGGCACCGTGGCGACCGCCAGCAACAGGAGCAGGAACAGCGCGGTGCGCATGCTGGTCAGTTGGGTCCAGGCCCAGCGCACCATGCCCCAGGGCCCCAGCGCGGGAACCGTGACGTCGTCGCGGGAGCGTTTCCTGCCCCGTTCCGGACCGGACGACGGCGGCTGATCGGTTTTTCTGCTCAATGCCATCAGATCGGCATCCTTACCTCGTTGGTGAACCACGTTTGCAATTGGAGGACCCACTCGCCCCATAGCCCGGTGGCCATCAGGACACCGAGGACGATCAGCAGCAGGCCTCCCGCGCGCATGACGGCGCGCTGGTGGCGCCTGAAGAAGGCGAGGGCACCGGCGGCGCGCCGGAAGCCCAGGGCGATGAGCAGAAACGGCACACCCAGCCCCAGGCAATAGGCGAAGGTCAGCAAGGCCCCACGCGTCACGTTGGCGTCGGGGCCGATGCTCATGGCCAGGACGGCGGAGAGCGTCGGGCCGATGCACGGTGCCCATCCGAGCCCGAAGGTCATGCCCAGGACGGGTGCACCCCACAACCCGGCAGGAGGGCGGCGGTGGATTTTCCTATCGCGCTGGAGCCAGCCGAAACCGCCCATGAACACGATGCCCATGGCGATGACCACCAGTCCCAGGATCTGGGTGACCCAGTCGCCTCCGTGGATGAGCCAGACGGAAACCTTGGTGAACACGACGCCCACGAGCATGAAGACCACGCTGAAGCCCAGGACGAACAGGCCGATTCCGGTGACCATGCGTCCGCGTTTCTGGTCGGCCAGATCCGCACCGGTCAGCCCCGTGACGTACCCGAGGAAGCCGGGGACCAATGGGAGAACGCATGGCGACAGGAAGGAGACGAGACCGGCCAGGACGGCGACCGGCAACGACAAGAGCAGCGAGCCGTCCTGGACGGCTTCTGCGAAGGGGTTGGCCTGGGTGAAGAGCGCCGGAAGCGCCGTGGCGGTGCCGGCGATCACGCCGGCTCGGAGACCAGGTCGGAAATCAGCGCCTTCAGCGTTGACTCGTCGGCTTCGCCCAGGAGCCGTGCCGCCACCCTTCCCTGCCGGTCCAGGACCAAGGTGGTGGGCACGGCCTGCGGGGGGACGTATTCCGTCATGGACAGCAGAATGGACCCATCGGCATCCGGCATCGAGGGATAGGTGATCTTGAAGGTGCGTTCGAAGGCAGCAGCTGTGGCCTTTTCGTCGCGGACGTTCACCCCGAAGAACTGCACGCCCTTCGAGGCGAAGGCCTTGCTCAGCTTGGACAGGTGCGGGGCCTCCAACCGGCAGGGGGCACAGGCGGCGTACCAGAAGTTCAGGACGGTGACCTTTCCCTGGAGCTGGTCCGCACTGATGTGCTTGCCCTCGTAGGTGGTCCCGTTCAGGTCCAGCGGATCGCCACGCGTTTCCAGGCCGTATTCCTGGACGGACCCATCACCGGCGATGTAGTTCTTGCCGTTACCGGCCCGCGCCTGTTCGGCCAGCGGATCGTCGGCCTTCGAGCACGCTGCCAAGGGGATGACCGCTGCGAGCAGGGCGGCAGCACGCAATACCTGGCGGCGCTCGGGCAGGGGTGAAACGGGGTGGGACGGCATGTGGTTAGGCTCCGGGGATGTTTGCCGCGTTGGCCAGCAGGTCAGCGCAGGGTTGGGTGTAACGAACGGCGACGAGCCGTTCCCCCTCAAAATCCAGGCTGGTGATCGACGCCAGCGTGCATTGTCGCCGCCGGGGATCGTGCCACAGGTGCTTGTTTTCGGCGGCCAAGCGCGTTACCCAAATGGGCAGCTGGTGGCTGACCAGCACGGCTTGGGCTCCGGGGCCGCCGAGTGAAACGGCCCGGTCGCGGTGGTCTTTCACCGCGGCCATCATGCGTTCGACCTGGGCCCGGTAGGGCTCCCCCCAGGACGGCCGCAGTGGATTGAGCAGGTATGGCCAGTGGCGTGGCTGGGCCAGGTGGCCCTTGACGCCGGATAGGCCCTGGAAGTGGTTTTCCGCCTCGATGATCCGTTCATCCGTCGAGATCTCCAGGCCGAGTGCCGCAGCAGTCGGGGCGGCCGTCTCCTGGGCACGGACCAACGGCGAGGCGACCAGGTGCACGATGTTGGCACCGGCGTCGCGTTGGGCCGTGAAGTATGCGGCGGCCCGTTCGGCCATGGTGTGGCCGAGCTCGGACAAGTGGAATTCCGGGAGCCTGCCGTAGAGCACCTTGTCCGGGTTGTGGACCTCGCCGTGGCGGAGCAGGTGGACGGTGGCAGCAGACATGCCCCCAGTCTCTCAAACCTTTGCTTCCACGCCTAAAACCGGGCGGTGATTCCACTCACCGTGGCCGCCGAACCGGGGGAATTCAGCCTTCGTGATGATGCCACCGCCCGGGGTGGGCACATTAGTGTTGGGGTCAAGCCCTACATCAGCAACATCAACGGAGGACATCTCATGAGCACCCCCACTCCACGGGACCCCGGCCAGGAACCCCGTCCAGAGCACGGAGAGGGCACTCCCCCGGTTCCGGATCCCCCGAAGTTCGGCCAGCGGCTGCCCGAGCCCCAGCACGGGTCGGGCGCTGGATCGCCGGCCAACCAGCCCGGTCCGACGCAACCTGCCTACGGTGCCTACGGGCAGCCGGGGCCCGGAGCTCCTTCGGGGTACGGGCAGCCGGGGCAGCCGAATCTTCCGCCGCTGGGCCAGGGATTTCCGCAACAGCAGCACTACGGCTATCCGCAACAGCCGTTCGGCGGACCGGGTGCGCCCGGAGGCGCCGCCGGCCCACGACCGGCCCGTCCGGGGACGGTGACTGCAGCGTTCTGGCTGATCATGGCCGCCGGTCTGATCACGCTGATCCAGGGACTCGTTCTGGTGCTGGTACCCGATTCGGTCATCCTCGATGCCGTCAACCAGGCGATGAGCACCCAGGATCCTGCCATGGACAAGGAACTGCGTGACGCCGGACTGGACATGGCATCGCTCATCGGGCCGATGAAGATCGCCGTCCTGTTCATCATGATCATCGGCGCGGGCATCTACGCCCTGATTGCGGCCTTCATCCGCAAGGGCAGCAATGGGGCGCGCATCACCGGAACCGTCCTGGCGGTCATCTCCCTGGTGGGCCTGCTGTCCGCCTTCGACCCGCTGGCTTTCCTGGCCATCGCCTTGGGAGTCGCCGGCATCGTGTGCGCCTGGCTCCGCCCGTCGTCAGAGTTCATCGGGGCCGTGGCCCTGCATAAGCACGGCGGATTCCGCCAGTAGCCGGGGCGGTCGACCGGGCGGTTCAGTCCCCGGCCCGGTCGACGCCCAAGGCTGCGTGGTAGGCCAGGATCTGCAGTTCGCGGGCCATGTCCACCTTCCGCACGCGGACCCCGGCCGGGACCTGCAGGACCACCGGGGCAAAGCTGAGGATGTTGGTGATCCCGGCGTCCACCACCCGGTCGGCGAGTTCCTGGGCTGCGCCACCTGGCACCGCCAGGATGGCCACGTTGATGCCCAGCTCACCGATGGCCGCGGCGAGTTCGTCCACGTGGCGGACGACCAGGTCCCCGAGACGTCGCCCGAGCGTCGATTCCGCGATGTCGAAGATGGCACACACAGTGAAACCACCACCCTGGAAGCCGGCATACCCGGCCAGGGCCCGGCCGAGGTTGCCGGCCCCGAGGATGCCCACGCGCCAATCACGGTCAAGGCCCAGCGTCGTGGAGATGCGTTCGGCGAGCACCTCCACCCGGTAGCCGACGCCGCGGGTGCCGAAGGTCCCCACCAGGGACAGGTCCTTGCGCAGGATCGCGGGGTTCACTCCGGCGGCCGCCGAGAGCACGTCGGAGGACACCGTGGCCTGCCCCGCGGCACGCAGGGATTCCAAGGCCCGCAAATACAACGTCATGCGTCCCAGCGTGGCTTCCGGGAGGATCTTTTCGCCGGGCATCAGGTGCCGATCAGCTTCTCGAGCCGCTGCGGATCTATCACCCAGAAGTCGCGCTGGACCCCGTCGACCAGCAGCACCGGCACCTCTTCGCCATAGCGGCGGACCAGCTCCGGATCATCGTCGATGAGTTCCTCGGCCCAGGCCACGCCATGTCGGCCTGCCACGGTCTCCACGGTGTGGCGTGCTGCCGCACAGAGATGGCACCCGGTCCTGGTCAACAACCGGACGCGCGGTTCCCTTTCCGAAGATTCCATGCTCCAAACCTACCGCCCTGTCAGGCGCGGACCCACCTGATGACCGGCGGGGCCCGATGCGGTGGGCCCACCGGATACACTGACCAGATGCCAGAGCAGTCCGGATCAGCCGCAGCGCCCGAAGCGCCGCGTCCCTCCGGCCGTGCCGCGGCCTTCTTCGACGTCGACAACACGATGATGCGGGGAGCGAGTTTGTTCGCCGTCGCCCGCAAGATGTACAGCCGGGGCGCCTTCAGCCTCCGCCATGCGCTCTGGATTGGCGCGCAGCAGGCCAGTTTCCTGGTCCGCGGGGAGAACCTGGCCTCGGTCCATCGGGTCAGGGACCAGGCGTTGGCCCTGGCCGCCGGCATCCTGGTCGATGACATGACGGCGCTGGGTGACGAGATCTACGACGAGTTCATTGCCAGCCGCATCTGGCCGGGGACCCGTGCACTGGCCCAGGCCCACCTGGATGCCGGCCGCCCCGTGTGGCTGGTCACGGCGACGCCCCTGGAGGTCGCGGATGTGATCGCCTCGAAGCTGGGTCTCTCGGGTGCGCTCGGTACGGTGGTCGACCAGCACGAGGGCGTCTACACCGGCCGGCTCGTCGGTGAGATCCTCCATGGGCCGGCCAAGGCGGCCGCCGTCGGGGAACTGGCCGCACGGGAAGGACTGGACCTGTCGGCCAGCTGGGCCTATAGCGATTCCCACAACGACATCCCGCTGCTCACGGCCGTCGGCCATCCCGTGGCGATCAACCCCGACGTCAGGTTGCGACGCCATGCGCTGGCCCACCACTGGCCGGTCTACGACTTCCGCCGTGGCCGCCGGGCCGCGACGATCGGACTGCGGACGGCCACCTACTCGGGTGCCGTGTACGGGCTGTGGCGGGGCCTGAAGATGATGAAGCGGCGCTTCCACGGCTGAACGCGGCCGCCCCTTCGCGGCCAACTCCCCCGGACATGACGACGGCGGGACCACCCGAAGGTGGTCCCGCCGTCGTTCGCCGTCACGCGGGAACTGGTCCCGCAGCGTGGCTACTTCTTGTTGCGACGCTGGTGACGCGTCTTGCGAAGCAGTTTGCGGTGCTTCTTCTTGGCCATCCGCTTGCGGCGCTTCTTGATAACTGAGCCCATTTGGTTCCTCACAGACTGGTGATTGATTACTGCTGACGGCCACGCGGGGAGCAGGCGGCAACCATCGCGGACGTTAAATGTTCCTTAACAGGTTACCTTGCCCAAGGGACCGGTGCGGACCACGCTTTCACGCGGTCTCCGATGCCCCGTCCACGCGTGCCGTGTTCAGGTAGGCTTCGACTGCGGTTTCCGGCACTCGGTAGGAACGGCCGAAACGCACTGCCGGAAGGTCGCCAGCGTGCACCAACCGGTACACGGTCATTTTCGAGACACGCATCATCTCGGCGACCTCGGCCACCGTCATGAAACGCGCGTTCGAAAAGTTCTTAGCGTCTGCCATCGGCAATTTCTCCTGAACTGGCTGAAAGGAACACCCCAGCGAGGCATCGCCCGGATCGACCCGCGCGCAGTACCATCTAGCACCCCACCCTAGTGGCTGGTGTGAAGATTGGGAAACCCGGGGCACTCCCCGCCGTCATCTGGCCGTGTTGCGCGCCACCACGGCGGCGGCCAGGGTCTCCAGCGCCGCCTGCGTGGCGTCCCATCCCATGCACGCGTCCGTCACGGACTGTCCGTACACCAGGGGCGCCCCGGCAACGATCTTCTGCGCGCCGGGCACCAGGAAGCTCTCGGCCATGATCCCGGCCACCGCGTCCTGCCCCGCCGCGATGCTCGCGGCCAGCTCGTGGAGGACCACCGCCTGGCGTTCGTGGGATTTGCCGGAGTTCGCGTGGCTTGCGTCGACCACCAGGTGGGGGTTGATTCCGGCGGAGGTCGCCGCCCGGCCGGCCGCCGCGATGTCGGCATCCGAGTAGTTCGGCCCCGCCGCCCCTCCGCGCAGCACCAGGTGCACGTCCGGGTTGCCGTCCGTGCGCACCATGCTGGCACGGCCCAGTGGGTCCATCCCCAGGAATGCCTGCCCGGAGGCCGACGCGGCACAGGCATCCAGGGCGACCTGCAGGCCCCCGTCGGTTCCGTTCTTGAACCCGACGGGCATCGAGAGCCCGGAGACCAGCTGCCGGTGGATCTGGCTTTCAGCGGTTCGGGCGCCGATCGCACCCCAGGACACCAGGTCCCCCAGGTACTGTGGGGTGACCGGCTCCAGGAACTCGGTGGCCGCCGGCAGGCCCAGCGCCGCGACGTCGAGCAGGAAGCGCCGGGCCGTCCGCAGCCCGGTCTCCATGTCGTGGCTGCCATCCAGCCCCGGATCGTTGACCAGCCCCTTCCAGCCCAGGGTGGTCCGCGGCTTCTCGAAGTAGGTCCGCATCACCACCAGTAGTTCCCCGCGGTGACGGGCCGCGGCACGAGCCAGGGCGCGGGCGTACTCCAGCCCGGCCACCGGATCGTGGATGGAACACGGGCCAACGATGACCAGCAGCCGTTCGTCCAGGCCCGAGAGCACGGCACGGACTTCCCCGCGGGCCCGGGCCACGGTGTATTGCGCGTCGGGGCCGGCGGGCAGTTCGGTGCGCAGCTCGGCGGGGGTGGGCAGCGGCGAGTAGCCGACGATGTGCTCGTCGGTGTTCGCTGCGGTTGCGGTTTCCTGGCCGGTGGTGGTCATCTCGGGGCCTTTCGGTGGTGGCGTCGTGCCCTTCCACTGCGGCCCCGGGTTCGCTACCGGAGTGTGACCACACCGTCCAGGGCCGCCGTTTCAATGGCAAAGGGCCTGGAACCTGGGTTCCGGCCCTGTCGACTCTGGAGGTGGGTATGCGCAATCAGCGTGCCGTGGGCTCCTCCAGAGCCGACGCAAAATACGCATACCAACGGGTTGTCATGCATCCAGCCTAACGCCGGCCCGGACGCCGGCCCGCGTCCGGTGCCGAATATGACGCGGAACGACGCCGGTGCCTCCACCGGCGCCTAGCGCAGGTGGCGGTACTCCCGGGAGAAATGCACCAGGGGGTCGTTCTCGGCGTGTGGGTCCCCGGTGCCGCCCATGGCCACGACCTCACCGGCCACGACCAGATGCGTGGCCACCGGGTGCACCGCCGTCGTCCTGAGTTCAAACCACGCGATGGCCCCGTCGATGACCGCGGAACCGGAGACCGGTGAGCGGCTGAAATGGACCTGGTTGAGCAGCCCGTGGACCGGGTTCCCGGGGCTGGCGAGCCAGTTCGCCGTGCCTTCCTGCCCGCCGGTGAGCAGCGACAAGGTCCAGGTCCCGGCGGCTTCCACCGCCTCGGCGATACGGCCGTCTGCGTAGAGGCTGACGAGCATCGTCGGCGGGTCGTAGGAGACGTCGAGGAAGCCGGTTACCGTCGCGGCGATGTCGTGCCCGTGGTGGCGGGTGGCGACCACCGCGGTGCCCGCGGCGATGTCCCCGGCCAACAGCCGGTAGGCGTCGATGTCTTCCTGGTCCACGGCCCCGGGGTCGATCCGGTGGCCAGGCAGCGGTTCTGGATTCTCCATGCCACTACTGTGGCAGACATCGAGGGCCACCCCGCAGCGTCGGCGGGGTGGCCCTTCATCGTGGTGCCGTCCGGGGCGGTGCTCCTTAGATGACGCCCAGGGCGAGCATCGCGTCCGCGACCTTGGTGAACGCCGCGATGTTGGCGCCGGCCACGTAGTTGCCGGGCTTGCCGTACGCGTCGGCCGTCGTCGCACAGGTGGTGTGGATGCCGACCATGATCTCCTCGAGGCGGCGTTCGGTGTGTCCGAAGCTCCACGAATCGCGGCTGGCGTTCTGCTGCATCTCCAGCGCCGAGGTGGCCACGCCGCCGGCGTTGGCTGCCTTGCCGGGGCCGAACAGCACGCCGGCGTCCTGGAAGATCTGGGTGGCGTCGGCGGTGCAGGGCATGTTCGCGCCCTCGGCGACGGCCACGATCCCGTATTCCACCAGCCGCTTGGCTGCGGTGGCATCGAGTTCGTTCTGGGTGGCGCTGGGCAGGGCGACGGTGGCGTCGACGTCCCAGACGCTGCCGGACTCGACATAGTCGACCTTGCTGCCGCGGCGTTCGACGTAGTCGCTGATGCGGCCGCGTTCGACCTCCTTGATCTCGCGCAGCAGTTCCACGTCGATGCCGGCCTCGTCGACGATGTATCCGCCGGAGTCCGACGCCGCGACGACCTTCGCCCCGAGGGTCTGCGCCTTGGCGATCGCGTTGATGGCCACGTTGCCCGAACCTGAGACGACAACGCGCTGGCCGTCGAAGCTGGCCCCGCGGGTCTTGAGCATTTCCTGGGCGAAGAGCACCGCGCCGTAGCCGGTGGCCTCGGGGCGCAGCAGCGAGCCGCCCCAACCCATCCCCTTGCCGGTGAGCACTCCGGATTCGTAGCGGTTGGTGATCCGCTTGTACTGGCCGAAGAGGTAGCCGATCTCGCGGCCGCCGACGCCGATGTCACCGGCGGGGACGTCGGTGTATTCACCGATGTGGCGGTACAGCTCGGTCATGAACGACTGGCAGAAGCGCATGACCTCGGCGTCGGACTTGCCGCGCGGGTCGAAGTCGGACCCGCCCTTGCCGCCGCCGATCGGCATGCCGGTCAGCGCGTTCTTGAAGACCTGTTCGAAGCCCAGGAACTTCACGATGCCCAGGTACACCGAGGGGTGGAAGCGCAGTCCACCCTTGTAGGGGCCCAGTGCGGAGTTGAATTCCACGCGGAAACCGCGGTTGATCTGGACCTTCCCGGCGTCATCGACCCACGGGACGCGGAAGATGATCTGGCGCTCCGGTTCGCACATGCGCTGCAGGATGGCCGCGTCGGCGTATTCGGGGTGCTTGCCGATGACGGCATCAAGGCTTTCGAAGACCTCGGTCACGGCCTGGTGGAATTCGGATTCCCCCTGGTTGCGGTGGAAAACGTCTTCGCGGATATCGAGCAGATGCTGATCCAAGCGGTACTCCTTTGAACGTGAGCTGGGCGCGACGGCACCCAGCGGGTGAGCGTCGGCGCTCCGGATAGAAGAATTGCACGTCCCACCCCGCCGGACCCAACCGGTCGTAAAGATGCCCCCGACCGCCCGTAACGTGGATCAGGTCACGCCGGGGCCCTAGCGGCGCCGCCCGAACTTCGGTTTCTGGAGCCGCTCCAACAGGTCCTGGGCCCGTCCGGTCACCTGTTCGACGGTGCGCCCCACCGTCCGGCCCAGCTGCTGGGAGGTGTTGGTGTTTCCCGGAATGACGGGCGCTTCCCGGTCCGCGGTGCCGGCGGCCGAGGCCGCCACCGTCTCCCGCTGGGCTTGCTGCATGGCACGGTAGGACGCCGCTGCCTCCAGGGCGCGGGCCGTCGCATCCTCTGCGGGAGCGGGGGCCTGCGCGGCCACCGCGGGGGTCTTGCCCGCGGGGGTCATGGTCTTGTATCCTGCGCGCCCGGAATCCACCGTCCCGTTCTCGGCAGCGGTTCCCCGCGGGAACCCGGCGAGCCAGCTCGCCGCCGTCTGCAGCGATCCCGGTTCGACGGCGTAGATCCGGCGCTGCCCGTCGGCCCGCATCCGCAGCACCCCTGCCTCGCGCAGCACCTTCAGGTGCTTGGAGACGGTCGGCTGGGAGACCTCCAGGGTCTGCACCAGGTCGCCGACCGAGTTCTCCCCCTCCCGCAAGGCGTCGAGGATCCTGCGCCGCGTGGGATCTGACAGAACGGAGAAGACGTCGTCGGAAGTCATTTCATCACCCTATCCGCATATGCCATCCGGGGCATCGCCACCACGCGGCGTCCGGGTCAATCGAACCAGGGGTCCAGGCCGTAGAGCGGGAAGACCTCCTTGCGGGTGGCCATGATCGTGCGGTCAATGGCGTCGGCCGGGTCGTATCCGACTTCCCAGGATCGCCACCACAGGTCAGCGCCGTCGTTCATCAGCTGCGGTCCCTGGACGCCGTAGCGCTCAAGGACGTAGTCCAACCAGGCGCCGGGGACTTCGGTCCGCAGCGGAACCGGTTGTCCGCCGGCGATGGCCACCAGGTGGCTCCAGGTGCGGGGAACGACGTCGATGAGGTTGTACCCGCCGCCACCGGTCGCGATCCACCGCCCCTGGCAATGCCGCTGGGCCAGGTCGGCGATGTCCAGGGCGTTCTGTCGCTGCCCGTCCACGCTCAGGCGCAGGTTGGACAGATCGTCGCCCCGGTGGCCGTCACAACCATGCTGGCTGACGACGACCTCCGGTCCGAAGGCGGCGACCAGTTGCGGGACCACCGCGTGGAAGGCACGGAGCCATCCGGCATCGGTGGTCCCTGCGGGTACCGCCACGTTCACCGAGCTGCCCAGCGCGCGGGGCCCCCCGATCTCGTTGGCGAAGCCGGTTCCCGGGAACAACGACATGCCCGATTCGTGCAGCGAAATGGTCAGGACGCGCGGGTCGTCCCAGAAGATCGACTGGGTGCCGTCGCCGTGGTGGGCATCGACGTCGATGTACACCACGCGTTGGGTGCCCCCGTCCAGCAGCCGCTGGATGGCCAGGGCGGCGTCGTTGTAGATGCAGAAGCCACTGGCCCTGCCGCGCGCCGCATGGTGCATGCCGCCGGCGAAGTTGACCACATGCAGCGCGCTACCGGCCAGGATCGAGTCGGCGGCCTGGAGGGATCCACCGGCCAGGCGGGCACTGGCGACATGGATGTCGGCGAAGGCGGGGTCGTCCTCGGTGCCCAGGCCGCGTTCCTCGTTGACCTCACCGGGGTGCTCCCCGGCATGCCGGACGGCCGCGATGTAGTCGCGATCGTGGACGGCCGCCAACTCGTCGTCGCTGGCGACGCCCGGAGCAACCAGCGAGAGGTTGTCCCGTTCGAGGATCCCCAGCCCCTCGATCATCCGCATGGTCAGGTCAAGACGCGAAGGGTGCATGGGATGGCTGTCGCTGAAGCGATAGGACATCAGGTCCTCGCTCCAGACGACCTCGGTGGGTGGTGACGGCGCTGTACTCATGCTCACCGGCTCAGGTTACGCGATCCGGTGTCCAGAGCTGTGATCGGCGTCGCACCGGCGGTTGCTGCCCGGTGCAGGCTGCACCGGGTGCTTTACTGTGGACAGTGCCGGGAAACGCCCGGATTCCACCCTTCCCGGAGCCGCCGCAGACCATGTCGTCCCCACCGCAACCCACGATGCTGACGTGGGCGAACGCCGTGCCGCGTTTCCTCCAGGGGTCGCGCGACTTCGTGGATGCCGTTGCCGCGACGTCGCCGGCACGCCTGGCCATCGTCGTCTTCGCGCTGGTCATTGCCTTGTTCACGACCATCTTGTCCTTGCCGGCCGCCTCCGCCAGCGGTGAATTCACCCCGCTGCACGATGCCCTGTTCACCGCCACCTCTGCCGTCTGCGTCACGGGCCTGACCGTGGTGTCGACGGCGACGCACTGGTCGCTGTTCGGCCAGGTGGTCATCATCGTCGGCGTCTTCATGGGTGGCTTGGGGATCCTGACGCTGGCCTCCGTGCTGTCGCTGGCGGTGAGCAAGCGGCTCGGGGTGCGCGGCAAGCTGCGCGCCCAGGAGGCCATGAACATCCAGAACGTGGGGCGGCTCGGCGAGGTCGGCACGCTGCTGCGCATCGTGATCACCACCTCGGTGGCCATCGAGGCGCTGCTCGCCCTGGCGTTGGCCCCACGCTTCTTCGTCCTGGGCGAACCGGTGGGCCGGGCGATCTGGCACGGCATCTTCTATGCCGTCTCCGCGTTCAACAGTGCCGGGTTCACCCCGCATTCCGACGGCCTGGTCCCCTACGAGACCGACCTGTGGGTGCTGATCCCCCTGATGACCGGCGCGATCATCGGCTCCCTGGGCTTCCCGGTCCTGATGGTGCTCATCGTCCATCGCGGCAGGTACCGCAAATGGAACCTGCACACGAAGCTGACGATCGTCGTCTCCGGCATCCTGCTCTTCCTGGGCAGCGTCGGCTGGGGCGCCATGGAGTGGAACAACCGGGCGACCATCGGCGGCATGGGCCTGGGGGACAAGCTCATCCATTCGTTCTTCGCCTCGGTGATGACCCGCTCCACCGGCTTCAACCTCGTGGACCAGAACCAACTGGAAACCCCCACCATGCTGCTCACCGATGCCCTCATGTTCGCCGGTGGCGGCTCGGCGTCGACTGCCGGCGGCATCAAGGTCACCACGATTGCCGTCATGTTCCTGGCGATCGTCGCCGAGGCGCGCGGCGATTCGGACATCCGGGCCTTCGGCCGACGCATCCCCGAAAGCACCATGCGGGTGGCGATTTCCGTCGTCGTCCTCGGTGCCACCCTGGTCAGTGTTGCCACCGGGTTGCTGCTGGGCATCAGCGGACAGCCGCTGGACCGCGTGCTCTTCGACTCGATTTCCGCGTTCGCCACTGTCGGGTTGAGCACCGGGTTGGCCGGTGAGCTGCCGCCGGAGGGCAAGTATGTGCTCTCGGCCCTCATGTTTGCCGGCCGGGTGGGCACGATTACACTGGCCACGGCATTGAGCCTGCGCCACCGCAACCAGCTCTACCACTACCCGGAAGAGAGGCCGATCATTGGCTGAGAACAAATCGGAGCACAACGCCCCCGTCCTGGTCATCGGGTTGGGCCGTTTTGGTGCCGCCGTCGCGGAGCAGCTGGTGCGGCAGGGCCGGGAGGTCCTGGCCATCGAACGCAACCAGGACCTGGTGCAGAAGTGGGCCGGTTCGCTGACCCACGTCGTGGAGGCCGATGCCACCAACGTCGATGCGCTGCGCCAGCTCGGCGCCCAGGACTTCACCTCGGCCGTCGTCGGGGTGGGCACCTCGATCGAGTCCTCGGTGCTGATCACCGTCAACCTGGTCGACCTGGGCGTGGAGCACCTCTGGGTCGAGGCGATCACCCCCTCGCACGGCAAGATCCTCTCACGCATCGGCGCCAACCACGTGGTCTACCCGGAGGCCGACGCCGGCGTCCGGGCGGCGCACCTGGTGGGCGGACGCATGCTGGACTTCATCGAGTTCGACGACGGGTTCGCCATCGTGAAGATGTACCCGCCGAAGGAGACCCAGGGCTTCACGTTGGGCGAGTCACAGGTCAGGTCCAAGTACGGCGTGACGATCGTGGGCGTGAAGTCACCGGGCGAGGACTTCACCTACGCCCAACCGGACACCAAGGTGACCCGCCGCGACGTGCTGATCGTCTCCGGGCACGTCGACCTGCTGGAGCGCTTCGCTGCCCGCCCCTGATCCGCAGACGGCCAGCGGCCGGGCGCGGATCAGCCGGCCAGTTCCCGGGTGATCTCGGCCGCACGGTCCGCTGCCGCCCGGGCACCGGAGGCGATGCCCGCCGGGATGCCGGCGGCGTCGAAGCCCTCGAGCGCGGCCTGGGTGGTGCCGTTCGGGCTGGTGACCGCCGTGCGCAACTGCGAGGGGTCCGCCGCCGGATCGTCCAACATGGCGCCGGCGCCGGCCACCGTGGCACGGGCCAGGTCGCGGGACAGCTCGGCATCCAGCCCCAGTTCCTCGCCCGCCCGGGCCATGGCCTCGGCCAGGTAGAACGCGTAGGCCGGACCCGACCCGCTGACGGCCGAGACGGCATCGAGCTGTTCCTCGGGAACCACCCGGACCAGGCCGGCGCCGGAGAAGAGCGCGACGACTGCGGCGACGTCGGCCTCGCTGGCGGAGGTCCCCCCGGACAGCGCCACGACCCCCTTGCCGACGGTCAGCGGCGTGTTGGGCATCGAACGCACGACGGGCTGCCCGGCGGGCAGCACCGCCTCGATCATGGCGGTGGTCACCGCGGCGGCCACGCTGACGACGACTGCTTCCGGTTTCAGGGCGGCCGCGATGTCACGGCAGGCATCCTGGATGCCCACCGGCTTGACGCCCAGGAAGACGACGTCCGCCTCCGCGACGGCGTGGCTGTTCGCTGCGGCGTCATCGTGGGTGGCCAGGGTCCTGACCCCGGTGTCGGCTGCCAGGGCCGCGGCCTTGTCCGTCCCGCGTACGGTGGCGGTGATGTTCCCGGCGTCGAACCCGCTGGCGAGGATCCCGCGCAGGATCGCCCCGTTCATGTTGCCGGTGCCGATGAAGGCCAGGTTCCGGACGGTACGGGCGTCGGTGCTGGGTGTGTTCGAAGATGACATGGCCCCATTTTTGCATGCCGGGGCGCGGGGCGCTCAGCTGGCGTGAGTCGTCACGTCGGTGCTGGTGTCCGCCGAGGCCGGAGCGAGGTGCTCGCGGGCAAAACGCAGTGTTTCGGCCAGCCATTCCTCGCGTTCGCCGGCCCCCTTGGCCTTGCGGGTGGAGACCTCCACGACGACGTGCCCGTCCCATCCGCTGTCCCGCAGGTGTTCCATGGAGGCGACCACCGGCTGGGTGCCCCGGCCGGGGACCAGGTGCTCGTCCTTGCCGTTGTCCAGTCCATCGCACAGATGCACGTGGCTGAGCCGGTCGCCGAGCTGCCTCACCGACTTCAAGGAGTCCACATTGGCGATGGCCGCATGGGAGAAGTCCCAGGTCACGAACTCGTAGGGCTGGGGCACGGGGTCCCAGTGCGGCAGGTACATCTTCGTCTCCCGGCCACGGGCCCGCCACGGGTACATGTTCTCCACGGCGATGCGCACGCCGTAGTCATCCATGATGCGCTTGACGCCGTCGGCGAAGCCGGTGGCGTAGCTGCCCTGCCAGCGGAACGGCGGGTGGACGACCACGACCTCGCAGCCCACGTCACGGGCCATGGCCGCGGATTTCTCGATCTTCGACCAGGCTCCGCCCCAGACCTGTTGGGTCAGCAGCAGGGTGGGGGCGTGGATCGCCAGGATCGGCTGGTCGTAACGGGAGCTGAGTTCGGTGAGCTTGCGGGGATCCTGCGAGAGGTGGTTGCCGGTGACCAGGACCTCGACGCCGTCGTACCCGATGTCCCGTGAGACCGCGAAGGCATCGTGGACATTCAAGGGGAACACCGATGCACTGGACAATCCAACCTGGATCGAATCCTTGGACATTGCCTGGCTCCCTCTTCTCATTCGATGGCCTCCCGCGCGGGCAACCCTGGCAGCTGGCCCAGTTCCACCTGGCCTACTCCCACGCTACTCCCCAGAGGTAACGGCCCGTCAAAGATCAGGTGGTCAAAGCGGCGCAGGATCAGCCCCTCCCGCAGTGCCCAGGGGCAGATGCGCACGGATTTGATGCCGAGCACGTTCATCGCCGTCGTCGCGACGATCGCACCGGCCAGCATCTGCCGGGCACGGATCTCCGAGACGCCCGGCAATTCGCTGCGTTCCTGTTCCGTCATGGCCTCCAGGCGGCGGCCCCAGAGTTTCAGGTCCTCCAGCCGCAGGACCCGTTTGACGTGGATGCCGTCGGCGCTGGGGGCGGCTCCGGTGATCCGGGCCAGCGACCTGAAGGTCTTGGAGGTGGCGGTGACCAAGGTCGGACGCGGACGGTCGGCGATGGCAGCCAACGGCTCGGCCAGGGTCTGTTTCACATACGCCTTCAGCGCCTTCACGTCCGCGGTGCGCGGTGGATCACCCGGCAACCAGTCCCGCGTCAGCCGGCCGGCGCCCAGGGGGACGGACAGTGCCACTTCGGGGAACTCATCGGTGCCGTAGGCCATCTCGAACGAACCGCCGCCGATGTCCAGGTCCAGGATCCGCTCGGAGCTCCAGCCGAACCAGCGGCGCACCGCGTAGTAGGTCATCCCGGCTTCCTGCTCCCCGGACAGCTCGGTCAGCCGGGTTCCGGTTTCGGCCTCGACCCGCTCGATCACCTCCGGGCCGTTGGTGGCATTGCGGATCGCCGAGGTGCAGAACGCCAGCAGGTCCTCGGCCCGGTGCCGGGTCGCGAAGAGCGAGGCCTCATGGACGAATTCGAGCAGCTCGCGCTGCCCCTCCTCGTTGATCGCCCCGTCCTCGTCGAGGTAGGCCACCAGGGACAACGGCCGCTTGTGCGAGGCGAAAGCCGTCGGCCGTGCCCCCGGGTAGGCGTCGATGAGCAGCAGGTGCACCGTGTTCGAGCCGATGTCGAGGACGCCCAGTCGCATCGTGGCCTCCGCCTGCGCTACTTCTTCTTCTTGGCGGCGGGCCGCTTGGCCGGGGCCTTGCGGGCCCCACGCTTCACGGGCCCCTTGGCGCGCTTTTCGGCCAGCAGTTCGACGGCGCGCTCACGGGTGAGCTCCTCGATGCTGGTCCCGCGGGGAACCGTGATGTTGGTGATGCCGTCGGTGATGTATTCACCGAAGCGCCCCTCCTTGACCACGATCGGCTTCTCGGAGACCGGGTCCGGACCGAACTCGGCCAGCGGCGGCGTCGCGGCGCGGCCACCGCGCTGCTTGGGCTGCGAGTAGATCTCCAGCGCCTGCTCCAGCGTGATGGTGAAGATCTCCTCCTCGCTGCCGATCGAACGCGAATCGGTGCCCTTTTTCAGGTACGGCCCGAAGCGCCCGTTCTGCACGGTGATCTCCACGCCTTCGGCGTCCGTGCCGAGCACGCGCGGCAGCGAGATGAGCTTCAGCGCGTCCTCGAGCGTCACGGTTTCCAGCGACATCGACTTGAACAGCGAACCGGTGCGCGGCTTGACCTTGGCGGGCTTCTTCGGCGGCTTGGGCTTGCCGTTCTTGTAGTACTCGACCGGCTGGGCCGCCAATTCGGCCTCGGTGGGCTCGACGATGACCTCGGTGACGTAGGGCCCATACCGGCCGTCCTTGGCCACGATCTCCCGCCCGGATTCCGGGTCGGTTCCCAGGGAGCGTTCGGAGGGCCCGGAGTTCTCCATCAGCTCGATGGCCTTCTCGGCGGTGAGCTCATCCGGTGCCAGGTCCTCGGGGACGTTGGCCCGTTCGGGTTCGCTGCCCTCGGGGGCGTCTGCGGGCAGGGGCCGTTCCAGGTACGGTCCGAACTTGCCCACGCGCAACACGATGCCCGGGGCGATGTCGATGGAGTTGATCGCCCGGGCGTCGATGTCCCCGAGGTTCTCCACGATGCCCTGCAGGCCGCTTCCCTCGGTGGCGCCGAAGTAGAAGTCCTTCAACCAGGCCGAGCGGCCCTTGTGTCCCTTGGCGATCTCGTCCAGGTCGTCTTCGAGCCGCGCGGTGAACCCGTAGTCCACATACTTCGCGAAGTGCTCCTCGAGCAGCCGGATCACGGAGAACGCGATCCAACTCGGGACCAGGGCGCCGCCGCGCTTGGTGACGTAGCCGCGGTCCATGATCGTGGAGATCGTCGGCGCAAAGGTCGAGGGACGGCCGATTTCGCGTTCTTCGAGTTCGGCGACGATCGAGGCCTCGGTGTAGCGCGGCGGCGGGGAGGTCTCGTGGCCGCTGGCGGTGATGTCGGCGGCGTTCAGGGCATCGCCTGGGGCCAGCTGCGGCAGGCGGCGTTCGGCGTCGTTCTCCGCTTCCTCCTGCGCCGAGGTGTCCTTGCCCTCCTCGTAGGCGGCCATGAACCCGCGGAAGGTGATCACGGTGCCGGAGGCGGAGAATTCGGCCCGGCGGCCGTCGGTGGCCTCCCCGGCCAGCCGGACGGAGGCGGTCGAGCCCTTGGCGTCGGCCATCTGCGAGGCGACGGTGCGCTTCCAGATCAGTTCGTAGAGCCGGAACTCGTCACCACCGAGCTGGGATTTCACGTCGCGGGGGCGCCGGAAGGCATCGCCGGCGGGGCGGATGGCCTCGTGGGCCTCCTGCGCGCTGTCGGACTTGGACTTGTAGACGCGCGGCTTCGCGGGCACCGAATCCTGGCCGTACAGCTCGGCTGCCTGCTTCCGGGCGGCGTTGACCGCCTCGTTGGAGAGGAAGACCGAGTCGGTACGCATATAGGTGATGTAGCCGTTTTCATACAGCCGCTGCGCCACCTGCATGGTCGACTTCGAGGACCAGCGCAGCTTGCGGGAGGCCTCCTGCTGCAGCGTCGAGGTCGTGAACGGTGCCGCGGGGCGGCGGGTGTAGGGCTTGGTGTCGACGCTGGTGACGGCGAAGGTGCTGTCCTGCAGGCCGGTGGCCAGCGAGGTGGCCGAGGCCTCGTCGAGATGCACGACGGCGGTGCCCGACTTGGGGGTCTTCAGGCCTCCGCGGTCATCGAAGTCGCGTCCCGAGGCAACCCGTCCGCCATCGACGCCGACGAGCTTGGCGCGGAAGGACTCCCCCGCTCCGGTGGCGAATTCGCCGGCCAGGTCCCAGTAGGAGGCGGAACGGAAGGCCATGCGTTCACGTTCGCGCTCGACCACCAGGCGGGTGGCAACTGACTGCACCCGGCCCGCCGAGAGGCCACGGGCGACCTTGCGCCAGAGCACCGGGGAGATCTCGTAGCCATACAAGCGGTCCAGCACGCGTCGGGTTTCCTGGGCATCAACCAGGTCGGTGTCCAGGTCACGGATGTTCTCCATGGCCCGGGCGATGCCTTCCTTGGTGATCTCGGTGAACGCCAGGCGGTAGACCGGGACCTTGGGCTTGAGGACCTGGAGCAGGTGCCACGCGATGGCTTCGCCTTCGCGGTCCGCATCGGTGGCCAGGTAGAGTTCGTCGGCATCCTTGAGCTCGGCCTTGAGCTCGGAGACCTTTTTCTTCTTGTCCGGGTACACGACGTAGTAGGGCTCGAAGTCGTTGTCCAGGTCGACGGCGAACTTGCCCACCGGTGATTTCTTCAGTTCGGCCGGCAGCTCAGAGGGCTGCGGAAGATCCCGGATGTGGCCGACGGATGCGTCCACGACGAAGCCATCGCCCAGGTATTTGGCGATCGACTTGCTCTTGGCCGGTGACTCGACGATGACGAGTTTCTTGCCGGTTTTTTCCTTGGCCTTCGGGGGCACAACACTCCTATTTGCAGCTGACGGCACGCCAAACGGGGCGCGCCTGCTCATTCTTGCACTAGGTTAGCCCGTTCGGGGACACCCACCGCAAGCCGCGACGTCAGATGTGGCCAACGCCGCCTCCGGCGTTTCAGCTTTTGGGGCCCGGCTTTTCCGGGAGGAAGGAGAGCATGTAGTAGACGCGTTCACCCTCGACGCTTCGTTCCTCCGGAACGGCCATCGCCTCGTATTCATCGACCAGGGCGTACACGCGTTTGGCGAACTCATCCTGCAGTTCCTTGCGCAGGAAGACCATGCCAGTGGTCAGCACCGGGGCACGCCCCGGGGCGGGGTCGATTCCCGCCTTGCGTTCGGCGTCACGACGGTTGATCTCCGCGGTGAGCCGTTCACGGAAGGCGTTGAGCTGGACATTGAGGAAGGCATTCTTCGCGGCGATGGAATCGGTGAGGGACCCGACCACCAGCTGGTCGCCTGCGGCTTTCCACCGTCGCTCACGGCCATCGCCTTCGCTGGCGGCGCGTTCGACGTAGCCGTATTTTTCCAGCGCCCGCAGGTGGTAGCTCATCGCACTGGGGGTGAGATTGCACCGCGAGGCCAGCTCGGTGGCCGTGCGGGTCGTCTGCGATGCGAAGAGTTCCTCCAGGACCTCCAGGCGTGCCTCGTGGGCCAGGGCCCGGATCGCCTGGGGATCGCTGATGACCACGGGGTTGTCGGTGTGGCGTCGGATGCCCTTGTCGTCCGGAGGGCGTCCCACGGATGTGTTCTGCGTCATGTGGAAAAACTTTAGCCTTTGTTTCGCATTTCCGTGAGGAACCCCTGTGTAACGAGTCGGCCAACACTGGCCAGTAGGTTCTCCACGGTCTCCTCGGAGTCGCCGTCAACCAGGGAGGCGACGGCCCGCGCCAGGACGCCCACGGAGTATTCGCCGTCACAGGCGGAAACGAATCCGGCCTCCGCAGAGGACAGCATGGTGGTCCTGCGCAGTCCGGCGCCCTGGCGCAGGAGGATCACCCCGGGGTGTTCCGCCCCCGGACGCTGGTGCCTCTCCTCGGTGACGTCTTCGGCGATCTGCAGCAACAACTCCCCCGCGTCCCGACCGGCCAGCGCGTCGGTGGCATCGATTTGCGCCGCAAGGTGCGGGCCGATGGGCTGTTCCAGGGGGTAGGTGATCTCCTCGAAGCGGGTGCCGAAGGTCAATTGCCCCGGCTTGGCGGGGCGGCGCAGCCAGAGCATGCCGAAGCCGATGGCTTCCACGTCCCGCGCGGCGAAATCGGCGAGGTAGTCCGCGTAGGCTGAGGCATAGGCGGCACGGTCCCTGCCCTGGGAGGCGTCGCGCAGCCACGTTTCGGCGTAGACCTCCGGCTCGGTCTGGTCGCGCTGGATGAACCAGGCCTCCGTCTGCTCCGGGACCCAGCTCCTGGGCCGCGAAGCCCAGGCAGGGGTCGTATTGTCACTGGTTGAGTTATCCACCATGTCGTGGTCGATGACGCCGTCGGCGGTGTCCTGCCCGACGGCCCGGATTTCCCAGTTGCCCAGCATCTGTGCCGTCCCACCGGGGGCAAGAACGCCGGGCAGTCCACGGACCAGGGACTCGATGAGCGCGTCCCCGGCCATGCCTCCGTCACGGTAGGTGTACTGGTCGGCCGCCTGCTCACCGGCATGCCGGGGTGTGATCACGAAGGGCGGGTTGGAGACGACCAGGTCGAAGCGTTCACCCTCGACCGGTTCCAGCAACGAGCCCAGCCGGAGTTGGACCCGGTCCCACAGCCGGCCAGGATCCAGTTCGAGGCCCCTGTGGTTGAGCAGGAGGTTGAATCGGGTGAAGGCCAACGCCCGTTCGGAGATGTCGGTGGCCACGACGGTGCGGGCATGGGAGAGCAGGTGGAAGGTCTGGATGCCGCAGCCCGTCCCCAGGTCCAGGGCACGGTCCACGGGTCGGCGGATCACGGTTTGGGCCAACGTCAAGGAGGCCCGCCCGATCCCCAGCACGTGGTCATGTGCCAGAACGCCGGGTCGCTGGTGGGCCCCCAGATCGCTGGCGACCCAGATCTCCACCTCCGAGTCGCTGGCATGCGGTCGCAGGTCCACGGCGGCGCGGAATTGCCGGCCATCGGGCTCGATCAACCCCAGGTGGCGGGCTCCGTCCAGGCCCAGTTGCGGAAAGGCGAGGGCCAGGCCCCCGCTGTCCACGCCCAGACCCAGCAGCCAGAGCCGCACGAGGTGGACCAGCGGGGTCGCTTCACCGCGGGCGATGAGCTCGTCGGTGGCCAGGATGGCCGGCACCGTCTGGTCGCGCCCGAGCGCCTGGTGTGCAGCGTCGCCCAGCAGTGCCGTCACGGCCTCATGGTGGTAGTCGGCCGTGTCCAGGTCAGCGGCCAGGGCGTCGAGCAACCCCTGGTCATCGCTGCGCGGGGCGTGGTCAATGACGGCGAAGGGGTCCGTAGTATTCACGGTGCCGATCCTAATGGCCGATAGGCTTCCGGTGCATTCACCCCCACTTGCAGGAGCTGCCATGCCCCAGGTCACCACGACATCGCTGCACATGCGATCAGTCGATGAGCTACGTCCCTCCCGCGCAACCCTGCCCGCGGGGTGCCGCATCGAGCGCGTCGACGCCATCACCCCGGAATTCAGCAAATTCCTGTACCGGTCGGTGGGAAGCGTGTGGAACTGGGCCGACCGGTTGCCGCTGACACGACGCGAATGGGCCGACATCATCACACGCCCGGGCAGCGAAACATGGGTGCTCTGGACCAACGGGGCTCCGGCCGGATACCTCGAGCTCGCCGGTTCGCCCGAGGGCGTGGTGGAGATCGTCTATTTCGGGCTCTTCCCCGAGCAGCTGGGGCGTGGATTCGGCGGCCTGCTGCTGGCGGAGGGAACGACACGGGCCTGGGACCTGCACACCCGGTGGCAGGGTTTTGCCCCGGTCCACCGCGTGTGGGTCCATACGTGTTCGCTGGACGGGCCGGCTGCACTGGCCAACTACCGGGCCCGGGGCTTCGAGGTCTTCGCCGTCGAGGAAGCGGATCAGGCGGTGGTCGACGCCTCCACCGGCTGGTGGCCGGAGGCATAGCAGTCGGGGCAGAGGCGCAAGGCGTCGTCTGCGGCACACGTGGGGCAGAACAGCCTCAATTTGCGGCATGACAGGTTGGCGCAGTTCTCGAATTTGTTGGTGGGTGCCTCGCATCCCACACAGCGGCCGACGGTCACCGCGTTCGGCGTGAACTCCAGGTGCATGCGCCGATCGAAGACGTACAGCGAGCCCTCCCACAACCCGGCATCACCATACTTTTCCCCGTACCGGGCGATGCCGCCCTTGAGCTGGTAGACCTCGCGGAAACCCCGGTTGACCATCAAGGCCGAGAGCACCTCGCACCGGATGCCTCCCGTGCAGTAGGTGACCACCGGCTTGTCCTTGAGGTCGTCGTACTTGCCCGAGTCCAGTTCGCGGATGAAGTCATGCGTGGTCTCCACCGCTGGGACGACGGCCCCCTTGAACTTGCCGATCTGCGCCTCGAAGGCGTTCCGCCCGTCGAAGAACACCACTTCCTCGCCCGCCGACCGCCGGGAATCAACCAGTTCGTGGACCTGCTCGGGGCTCAGATGCCTTCCTCCGCCCTGGACACCCTCCTCGGTCACGGTGAGCTCGCCCGGGGCACCGAAGGAGACGATCTCATCGCGGACCTTCACCGAGATCCTCGGGAAATCCTCGGCCGACCCGTCGCTCCACTTGATGTCCATGCGATGGAACGCCGGATACTCCCGGGTCGCCTTCACATATTGCTTCACCGCGCGGATCTCGCCACCCGCGGTCCCGTTGATCCCGTCCTTGGAGATCAGGATCCTGCCGCGTAGTCCCCATTGCTCAAGCAGCGAACGCTGCCAGAGGCGGATTGCCTCCGGGTCGGCAAGCGGAGCGAAGGCGTAGAAAAGGACAATACGGTGCTGGGCCATCCCTTCATCGTAATGTGCCGACATGGTCATGACCGAGCCGTCGCCGGGCGACCCGTCCCGGGTCGTCGTCCCCGCTCCGGGGGCCCGGCAGAGCGCCACATGACGGGATTTCACCGCTCCGACCCGAAGCCCGGGAAGGATGTTAACAATTCACTACCGAATGGCAACAGTTACGTCCCCGCCTCCCCCCACCACCCCCGTACCGGGTAGTGTCTGGGACATGGGATCGACTGCGAACGACAATCTGATTGGCACCTGGGTCACCGGCTGGGTGGGCGCCCGTGGCTATGAAAGCCGCCAGGAAGGGCGCGTCCATGCAGCGTTGCGCCATGACACCAGTGGCGACTGGGAATACATCATCCATGAACCGACAGCCGAGGAACTCGTGGCCGTCGGGGAGACCCTGAACAAGCATCCGGCACGTCGGCTCACCGCCGTCACCGGCGACTCCCAATCCGTCAGCGAGGCGGCACGGGCCGCTGGCCTGAGCGTCGTCGCCGCCGAGGAGGCGCTGATGGTCGCCGACATGGCCGGCCAGGATGTCGAGTCCCCCCGCCCGGCCGAGGGATTCACCATCGAGATCGAGCGCGACGGCAAGCACTCCTACGTTTCCATCCATCTCGAAGAGGACCCCGAGGTGGTCGCGGCCAGCGGACATGTTGCAGTGGTCGAGGAGTTCGCGGTCTTCGACCGGATCATCACCGCCCCGGACTTCCGTCGCAAGGGCCTGGGCAGCCTGGTCATGCGCGCCCTGGTGTCGCTGGCCATGGAGCACGACGTCGAGGAGGGCCTGCTGGTTGCCTCGGTCGACGGCCAGGCGCTCTACCAGTTCCTCGGGTGGACCCCGATCGGCACGATCGTGACGCTCGAGGGCCAGCGGGACTAACCGGAGCCACGATGTCGGTCGTTGATGCGACCATGATGAGGTGACCGAAAACCATCCACTCATCGCCCAGCTGGGGCATGGCGTCTCCCCGGAGCCGCTGACGCACGTCCGCGTCGTACCGGCCCGGGCGGCCGTGCACGGCCCGTGGCCCGAGTGGGCCCATCCCGAGGTGGTCGAGGCCTTCGCCCGTTCCGGTGCTGACAGGCCATGGCTGCACCAGGTGCAGGCGGCCCGGCAGGCCCACGACGGACACCACACCATCGTGGCAACCGGCACGGCTTCGGGAAAGTCACTGGCCTATCAGTTGCCGACCTTGGATGCTGTCCACCGGGCAGCACTGGATCCCACCGTGACCCTGGAGGCCAGCGGCGCCGTCGTGCTCTACCTCGCCCCCACCAAGGCGTTGGCAGCGGACCAGCAATCGGCGTTGAACGGATTGCGCCTGCCCACGCTGAAGGTCGCCACCTATGACGGGGACACCGACCCCGGTGAGCGCCGGTGGATCCGCGACCATGCGAACTTCGTCTTGACGAATCCGGACATGCTCCACTTCGGCATCCTGCCCAACCACCCCGCCTGGGCCCGCTTCTTCCGGCGGCTCACCTACGTCATCGTGGACGAGGCCCACAGCTACCGGGGTGTCTTCGGCTCCCATGTTGCCAACCTGATCCGGCGCCTGCGAAGGATCTGTGAGCACTACGGGGCCAACCCGGTGTTCATCGGCGCTTCGGCCACCAGTTCGGAACCGGGCAGGTCCTTTGGGCAGCTCATTGGCGCCGAGGCCATGGAAGTGACCACGGATTTCTCACCCCATGGCCAGACAGTGGTCGCCCTGTGGGAACCGCCGCTGACCGATTCACGCGGGGAAAACGGGGCACCGGTACGCCGGACGGTCATCGCCGAAACCGCTGATCTGCTGGCGCACCTGGTCAGCGCCCACGTCCGGACCATTGCCTTCATCAAGTCCAGGCGAGGGGCCGAAACCATCTCCACGATCGCCCGCCGCCTGGTCGACGAGGTCCATCCGGGCCTTCCCGGCCGGATTGCCGCCTACCGCTCCGGCTATCTGCCCGAGGAACGGCGGGTCCTGGAACGCCAGCTGCGCGATGGAGAGCTCTTGGGCATCGCCTCGACATCGGCACTGGAACTGGGGATCGACGTCGCGGGCCTGGATACCGTGCTGGTGGCCGGCTGGCCGGGAACCCGGGCCTCGTTCTTCCAGCAGATCGGTCGCGCCGGGCGCGCCGGCCAGGACGCCCTCGCTGCCTTCGTGGCCAGCGACGATCCGCTGGATACGTATCTGGTCCACCACCCGGAGGCGATCTTCGACACCTCGGTGGAGGCCACGGTCTTCGATCCGTCCAATCCCTACGTCCTGGGTCCGCACCTGTGTGCTGCGGCCGCCGAACAGCCACTGCGCCTCGAGGAGGTCCAGCTTTTCGGGCCCACCGCCGCCGAGCTGCTCGACTCGCTCGTTGAACGCGGATACCTGCGCCGCCGTCCCTCGGGTTGGTTCTGGACGCATCCCGAAAATGCAGCATCGATGGTGAACCTGCGGGCAGATGGCGGCGGGCCGATGAACATCATCGACGCACAGACCGGCGCCTTGCTGGGCACGATGGATTCCCCGCAGACCCAGTACCAGGCCCACACCGGTGCCGTTTACGTGCACCAGGGTTCGACGTACGTGGTCGAGGAGCTCAACGAGCAGGACCATTGCGTGTTGGTGAACCGGGCAACCCCCGACTACTACACGCAGGCCCGGGACATCACCACGATCGAGGTGCTCGAGGCGCAGCACACCCGCGATTGGGGTCCCATCCGCGTGCATTTCGGGGACGTCAAGGTCACCACCCAGGTCGTCTCCTTCCAACGCAAGGCGGTGGCCAGCAACGAGGTGCTGGGCGAGGAGCCCCTGGAACTGGAGGCCCGGGACTTGTTCACCAAGGCCATCTGGTTCACCGTGCCGGAGCGCGAGATGGCCGCCGCCGGCCTGCTGCCGGATGCCGTCCCGGGCGCCCTGCACGCAGCGGAACATGCATCCATTGGCATGCTTCCATTGGTGGCCTCCAGCGACCGCTGGGACATCGGCGGTGTATCCACCGCACTACATATGGACACCGGGATGCCGACCATTTTCGTGTATGACGGCTACCCGGGCGGTGCAGGATTCGTTGAACGTGCCTTCGAACGCGTCACCACCTGGCTCAACGCGACCCGCGAGGCGATCATGGCCTGCGAGTGCGACACCGGTTGCCCCTCCTGCGTCCAATCCCCCAAATGCGGCAACCGGAACAACCCCTTGGACAAGGCCGGCGCCGTCACCCTCTTGGGGCTGATGTTGCGTCATGCCCCGGCCGCAGCAGCCTAACCGCCCGGCTGCCAGGTCCCCTGCGGCGGTCCGGCTCGTGCCCTGCCGCTGGCATCGAGCCCCAGGCGGGACAGCCAGATCGTTCCCGGCCCGGTATCGACCGAGGTCCAGACGTCGACGATGGCACCGCCGGGCCCCGATCTGCCACAGTCGATGAGCCGTGCCTCATTGCGGGCCGCAACTTCCGCGGCCACCGTGCATGGCTCACCCCCGGTCAGGCCACGGGCGGCATCGGCCGCCGCCAGGGCCGCCAGGTCGGCGGCGCTGGCGGCCCGACCCGCTGCGGACGCAGCCGCGGTGACGGCAAGGACGGCCATGAGCCCGAAGACCGCCGCAGCGACCAACGCCACGACGAGAACGGTTCCCGAGCCGGCTTGTGCCGCCCACGGGGCGAACCCCGGACGCCTCGATGCGAGAGCCTCATCGTCCACCAGGACCCGCCACCCCTCCGCCTGGTCCTTCGGGTTTGGCCTCGGCACGCGCCGACAGCTTCAACAGCTCGGGGCCTCCGAACCACGGCAGCGCAAACTGCGTGCTCACTTCCACCCGGCGATACGGGCCGGCGCTGCCGATCTTGATGCTTGCCGTTTCCCCCGCCAGCCGGTGTCCGGTTTCGAGCGCCGAGGCAGTCGTCTCTCCCCTGGCCAGTTCGCGGGCCGTGGCCCGGGCCGCCTGTTCCAGGCGCACCTGCGTGGTTCCGCAGACTCCGGCTCCCAGTGCCACCGCCAGCAGGGCTGCCACGGCCGGCAGCAGCACGGCGAATTCCGCCGTGCTGCTGCCGTGTTCGGTTCCGTCCGACATGGTCCCGGTCCTAAAAGGACAGCGCTTGACGCACCAGGCCCATGAGCAGCTCCCGCACGTCGCCGCTGCTCAGGATGCTGACCAGCAAACCGGCAAATCCGACGGCCGCCAGGGCAACGATGGCGAATTCTGCGGTGGCGATGCCCTCCTCGCCCGGATCCACCGGGTCGCCGTCAGGCTCCCGGCCGGCCGTCGTGTCCCGGCTGCCCGCTTCTTTCCCGTTCATCTTCTGTCCTGCCTTTCATCCATAGCGGCCCCGGCGGGGCCTGTTTCCACTCTGAGGTGCCGGGTCCGCCGTCGGGCCCGGCGACGTCGGCTTCTGGACAACACCGCCTCCCCAGGGCCTGTGAGGGGTCGGTGCGCGAGCGGGAACCTACCCGGCGGCTGGCAGCAGGGCCATCACCACGGGGACAATTCCCAGGCAAATGAACGCCGGCAGGGCACAGATGCCCAGTGGAATGACCAGCTTCACCCCCAGTTCCGCTGCCCGCTTTTCTGCCCGGCGGGCCTCGGCACGACGCTCCTGTTCCGCCGCCGCGCGCAGCAGATCCGCGGTCGCTGCCCCGGTGAGCTGGGCGAAGGCGAGGGATTCACCGAGTCGCCGCAGCGTGGGTGGAGACGTTTGCCAGGCCCGTTGCCATCCCACGCCCAGTTCCAGGGACCGCACGACGTGCCCCAGCCCGCGGCACGGTTCGACGTCCCTGGCCAGCGTCGCCAGGACGCCGTCCACCGGCAATCCCGAATCGAGCAGGGTGGCCGCCAATTCGAGCAGCAGCGGGACGTCGGCGGCGGCCGGCGGATCCGGCCTCGGCAGGGCACCCGTGTCCGGCGATGGGCGGCCCGCGGGAGGGTGCCTGTTGGCTCGTGGGGTGATGCAGCACCAGGCGGCCAGGCCGGCGAGCAGCGCTGCGATGGCAATGGTCATGCCACGGCCCGCGACCGTGCGGCGCTGACCCGTCGGGCCGGCCCGGCGGTCCCCAGAAGGCGCCGGCACCACAGCGCGTTGGCCCACCACAGGGCAGCGCCCATGGCCAGGCAGACCCTGCCGGTGGTTGTCGTGGTGAGCAGGGTGAACGGATCCGCACCCATGAGCTGGGCCAGTCCGATCCCCAGGGCCGGCAACCAGGCCAGCAGCTTTTGGGTCATGCGCGGGCCAGCCAGGGTCGCCTCCAGGGCCCGGCGGGCGTCCTGTTCCGACTCCAGTTGACCGGCCAACCGATTCAACAGGTCACCGAGCGGGGCACCGGTGGATTCGGAGAGCCGGATGCACCAGCACAAGCGTTCCCAGGCGTGCCCGTAGCCGGGAGCGGAACGCACGTGGCGTTCAATGCCAGCTGACGGGCCGGAACCGGTTTCGTGGGCGACCAGTGCAGCCCGGCAGGCCTCCACGATGTCGTTCGCCGCGGCCGTCGCCCCCGCCTCCCCGCCGGCGCCTCGGCGCCGCGGAGATCCGTGGTCGTCTCCGTCGGCCCCCGCCGAGGCCAGGCGCCCGGCCCAGGTCGTTTCGAGCAGTGCCCAGGATTCTGCCGGCTGACGGCCCGAACGCAACAACGCACCCAGGTGCCGGAAGGCCGCCACGTGGGCGTCCACGTCGAGGCGACCGGGCCGGTGGCCGCCGGGCCGAAGGGACCACCGGCGGCTGGACCCACCGTTGCGTGCCGCGGCCGGGGCCGGTCGTTCCCGGGGCCACCGGTGGCCTGCCGGAACCAGCCAGGACGCGATGCCGGCGAACGCCGCAGCCATCAGGATCACCACGGACACGGGATGGACCGTTCTGCCAGGACGCGGGCGAACCATTCCGCCGACGGACCGGGGTGCAGGCGCAACTCATCGTCCATACCCATGACCGGCGATACTGCGAGAAATCCCCGGCCGTCAGCCACCAGCCGCCCCAGTTCGCGCGGCGCCCGCCGCCCTCCGTGCCGTCCCATGTGGATCACCAGATCCAGCGCACTGGAGGCCTGGACGGCGAGCGCCGGCCCGGACATGCCGGCCAACGAGGCCAGGGCAGCCAGCCGGGCCGGGACCGCGTCGGCCGAACTCGCGTGGACCGTGCCACCTGCACCGTCGTGTCCGGTGTTCATCGCGGTCAGGAAGTCGGCGACTTCGGCGCCGCGGCATTCGCCGACCACCAGCCGGTCGGGTCGCATGCGCAGTGCCTGGCGGACCAGGTCGGTCATCCCCACCTCGCCGGCGCCCTCGATGTTGCCCGTGCGGCATTGCAGGCTGACCACGTGGGGGTGGGCCGGCTCGAGTTCGCGGGCGTCCTCGACAATGAGCAGCCGTTCCGTGGGAGCGGCTTCGCCCAGCAGCGCACCGAGCAGCGTGGTCTTTCCACTGCCGGTGCCGCCGCTGATCAGGAAGTTCATCCGGGCCCGGATCACCGAACGCAACACAGCGTGCCAGGGGTTGGCGGCCCCGCCCGCCAGGACGGATCCCAGGCCGGCGGATTTTCCCGCGCGGATGCGCACGGAGATCAACGGTCCTCCCGCCGAAATCGGAGGCAGGACTGCGTGGATCCGGTACGGTCCCACGACCACGTCGGCGAACGGCTGGGCACCGTCCAGGCGACGACCGCCCGAGGCGGCCAGGCGGACGGCGAGGGTCCTGATCTGCTCGGGTTCGGTGAAGCGCACGGAGGTCGGTGCCAGGCCGTCGTCCCCGTCCCTCCACACCAGCCCCTGGGCATCGACGAGCACGTCGGTCGTCCCCGGCTCGTCGGCAACCGCCTGCAGCGGTCCCAGTCCATGCAGGTCCTCCTGGAGCGCCCGGATCACCTGGGCCGCGCTGCCGCTGCCGACCACCAGTCCCGAGGCCCGGACGGCGCCGGCCAGGTCGGCCCCGGTCAGGGGGCCCTCCCCGTTCACCGCGCGCCGTCGCACCTCGTCCAGCACGCGTTCGTCCAGTCCGCCGCCCGGGCCGTTGCCGTGACCTGGCGGGTCCGGTTCCCACCGGCGGCGGCCGCTGGGCCGGATCGAAGCGTCCGGGGCGCCGGGCAGCTGCCCGTTCATGATGCCAGCTCCTCGTATCCGGACGCGGGCCGCTCCGCGGGAAGACTCCATCCGAGCAGTGGTTCGACCCGGCGGCGGATGCGCGGACGCGTCAGTACTGAACCCAGGCGGCCTTCGGCCGATGCGGTCGCAAGTGCGGGGGTGGGCGGTACGTAGGCGAGAAGTTCCAGCCCGGCGGCGGCGGCCACCCGTGGCGCGTCCATGCCGGCCGGCAGGCTTCCTGTCACCACGATCCGCCAGGTGGTTCCCGCATCGGGTCCCACGGGGGTGAAGGCCTGCGGGGAGCCGGGGACGGCCGCCGAGGCGACCACGAGCACCGAGTCGGCCAGCTGCACCAGCGTCTCCCCCAGCCCAGCGCTCCTCCCGGCATCGACCACGACGGCATCGAAGCTCCTGCGTGCTGCTGCGATCACCTCGTGGAGGATCGCCCCGCGTACCGGCGCCGGTTGCCCGTGCGTCCAGGTCAGCACCGATGTGCCGCCCACCTGGGGAAGGATCCCTGCCAGGTGCCCGGGGGCGATCTGGCCGCGGGAGCGCATCAGGTCCTCCCAGCCCACGCCGCCGGCGGCCGGGCGGCCCAGCAGGGCCCAGATGCCCCGGCTGTGGGGGTCGGCGTCGACGACCAGGCTGCGCGTCCCCTTCCGGCCCGCGTACAGGGCAGTCAACACGGCCAGCGTGGTCGTTCCGGTGCCACCGGTGCCCCCGGCGAAGACCGTGAGGCGCCCGTGCCCCGCGTGCAGTTCCCGCTCCCCCAGGAACTCCCCCAGCCAGGCGGAGGCCTCCGGCAGGATCGCCACACGGACTCCGGGTTGCCGGGCCGCGACGCGCCACAGGCCGTCCCGGTCCGACGCAAATCCGACGAGGACCACGGGGACGCGCGGTCCCGCTGCCGACGCGTCCAGGACGGCGTCCGGGCCCAGCAGGGCCAGGGTGCATCCGGCGGGCCAGCGGTCCGGTGGGCGGCGTTCAACGGCCAACACCACCCCGCACGCCGCGGCAATGAGGGCGACGTGGTCCGCGAGTCCGTCGTCACGGGTGACCAGCAGGCAGGTGGTGGCCGCACCGTCGCCGGATGCCGGTGCCGGCGGTGCTGGAAGGTAGGCGGGCGACTCGTTCATGTCACCACCCTCCGCTGGCGCCGGCGCAGTGGTGGCGGGCGGCCCGCCGCTGTGGACGGGGAGGCCCGTGCGCCCACCACGCGTGGGGTGTGAGGGGAACGCCGGGGTCAGCGCCCTGCAAGAATGGGCACGTGCCCGGTTACGCAGTCATCGCCACCCACTCCACCGCCCAGGCGGCTCCCGAACAGGGGGCGGCTTCCGCCGTCGTGCAGTTGCTGGACGAGGCCGGTGCGCCGCAGGGCCCGCCCGTGGTGTTGTTCCGGGACCAGGTGGCCGGGTTCGTGCGGGATCTGGAGGCCCGCCGGACGCGCTGGGTCTGGGCGCGGACCGCCGACTGGTATCCGCGGCTGCTGGCCGCCGGGTGCACCGTGGAGCGTGCCTGCGACCTGGCCTTGTCACGCACGATCCTGCGCCACGCCACGGCTGCCGCCGACACCGCATACACCGCCGGGCTGCGCGCCGACGGCGATGACCGGGACGACATCGATCCCGCGGTGGGCCTGCCGCCGGCCCGCGTGCCGGAAAACCAGGATGCGTTGTTCGCGGAGCCGGCGGACGAGAAGACCTCGGTGGAGGCGGTGGCCGCCGAGTTCCTCGAACAACGCCGGGCCGTCCCGGCCACCGCTGCGGGGCGTCGGCTGCAGCTGTTGCTCGCAGCCGAGTCGGCCGGTGCACTGGTCGCCGCCGAGATGCGCCACCACGGCATCCCGTGGCGCCCCGACGTGCACGAGGCGCTGCTGGCCGCCGAGCTGGGCCCGCGCACGGCCCCGGGAACACGTCCGGCCCGGCTCGAGGAGCTGGCCGCCGAACTGCGCACCGCCCTGGGTGCGCCCCAGCTGAACCCGGATTCCCCGCAGGAGCTGCTGCGCGCCCTGCACCGGGTCGGCGTGGACGCCAAGAGCACCGGCCAGTGGGAACTGCGGGAGTATTCGCACCCCGCACTGGAGGTGCTCCAGCGCTACAAGAAGCTCTCCCGGCTGCACACAGCCAACGGCTGGGCCTGGCTGGAAGCGTGGGTGCACGGGGGCCGTTTCCGGCCCGAATACGTGGTCGGTGGCGTGGTCACCGGCCGGTGGGCCTCCCGCGGAGGCGGGGCGCTGCAGATCCCGCACACCATCCGCGACGCGGTCCGCCCCGATGACGGGAACGTGTTGGTCGTCGCCGATGCCGCCCAGCTGGAACCGCGGATCCTGGCGGCCCTGGGCCGCGATACGGCACTGGCCGACGCCGCCCGTGGCCAGGACCTCTACCAGGGCATCGCCGATCTGGGGTTCGGTGGCGACCGGGCCCATGCGAAGATCGCGATGCTCGGGGCCATGTACGGTTCCACGACCGGGGAGGCCGGGCGGCTCATGCCGCAGCTGACGCGCACGTTCCCGGCGGTGATCGGCGTCCTGGAACGGGCGGCCCGCACCGGGGAGGCCGGCGGCGTGGTGGGCACCTGGCTGGGCCGTTGCTCCCCGGCGGCGTCGCAACGGTGGCTCGCCGGCCAGCGGGCGACCTCGGCGGAGGAACAGCGCCGGGCCGATGGCGCTGCCCGGACGCGGGGCCGGTTCACCCGCAATTTCGTGGTCCAGGGAACCGCAGCCGAATGGGCGTTGTGCTGGTTGGCGGAGATCCGGTTGCGTTTGCGGGCGGCGAAGGCGGCCGGACGGGACGACGGCGAATTGGTCTTCTTCCTGCACGACGAGGTGATGCTGCACGTGCCCGCCGAGGCAGCCGAGCGGGTGTCGGTGATGGTGCAGGAGGCAGCGGAACGGGCCGCGGTGCTGATGTTCGGGCGCATCCCGGTGCAGTTCCCGGTCGGCGTCGTGACCGTCCGCTCCTACGCCGACGCGAAATAGCCCGGGTCAGGGGCGGGGCCCGACCCTGGTGTGGTCCCACGGGCGGCTCCAGCCCAGGTCATCGAGCAGCCGGGCCAGCACGATGCCGGTGAAACCCCAGATGGTCCGGCCATCGATGTCGAAGGCCGGGGAGCGGTGGGTGTGGCCCTCGCGGCGGATCTCGACCTGGAACCGGTTGGCCGGATCCACCAGGTCGGCCACGGGGGCACGGAAGACGGCTGCCGATTCACCGGGATCGACGGCGAAGACGTCGCTGGGTCGTGCCCACCAGCCGATCACCGGGGTGACGACGAAGTTGGTGACGGGCAGTTCGGCGGCCGGCAGTTCGCCCAGGACCTCCACGCCGGCCGGATCGAGCCCGGTCTCCTCTTCTGCCTCCCGCAGGGCAGCGGCGACCGCCGAGGCGTCCGTGGCGTCGATGGTCCCGCCCGGGAAGGCGATCTGCCCGGCATGCTGGCGCAGGGTGGCAGCGCGTTCAACGAAGAGCAGGTCCAGGTCGGCGGGGACGGTGGTGGCATCCGCCGCCGCGTCGACGTCGTCGAGCCGGCCGAAGAGCACCAGCACCGCTGCACGGCGGGCGGTGGCCTGGTCCATGCCCTCGAACATCCAGGAGGCGGGCACCTTGCTGATGCCGTCGTCTCCGGCTTCCACCAGGGGGCGGTGGCGTTCGATGACCGCGAGCAGGTCGCGGCGGGCGTCCAGCGTGGGGTGCGCCCGCGAACCGGAGGTGCTCATGCTCCCAGCCCGTGTCCCAGGGCGCGCAGTTCCCGTCGGGTCCTGCCCGCGCGCATCGACTCCAGCAGGTCCTCGCGACCGGGGGCAAGCTCGTACTTGAGCAGTTTCGCCGCCTTCTCCGGGTCGGTTTCCCCCTCCCCGTAGGACGGGCACCAGGTGGCGACGGGGCAGGCACCGCAGGCCGGCTTCTTCGCGTGGCAGACCCGGCGTCCGTGGAAGACCACCCGGTGGGAGAGCATGGTCCAGTCGCGCTTCTCAAACAGGGCACCGACCGCGTGTTCGACCTTCACCGGGTCGGTCTCCTCGGTCCACCCGAACCTGCGGGAGAGCCGCAGGAAGTGGGTGTCCACGGTGATCCCGGGGACCCCGAACGCATTGCCGAGCACCACGTTGGCCGTCTTGCGCCCCACCCCGGGCAGGGTGACCAGGTCCTGGAGCCGCCCGGGGACCACGCCGTCGTGCTCGTCGACGATGGCCCGGGCCATGGCGACGATGTTGTTGGCCTTGGCGCGGAAGAAGCCGGTGGAGCGGATGAGTTCCTGCACGGCTTCCAGGTCGGCTTCGGCCAGCGCCTGGGGTGTCGGGTAGGCGGCGAACAGTGCAGGGGTGATCGCATTGACCCGCACATCGGTGGTTTGCGCCGAGAGGATGGTGGCCACGAGCAGCTCGAAGGCGTTCGTGAAGTCCAGTTCCGGGACGGCATAGGGGTAGGCCTCGCCGAGGATCCGGTTGATCTTGCGGGCCCTGCGCTTGAGCCCGATGACGGTTTCCCCGCCCCGCGGACGGGGCATGGCGGGACCCGGTGACGGCATGCTCAGGCCCGTTCGATCCGGCCGAGGTCGCGCAGGACGCCGACGGTGCCGTCGGAGTCCTGGACGAGGAACTCGTAGCCGCGGTCCTCCAGGGCCAGGATCCATTCGCCCGGTTCGAGGACGAAGGCATTGCGGCCGGTGCTCTCGCTGACCGCAGTGCGGCGATCGGGCACCGCGAACCAGAAGGCCTGCTGCGCCGGCCCCTGGGTGCCGGAGCTGGTGGCCGTGAAGGAATACTCCTCCGGTTCCGCGTCCGATGCCTGCGGTTCCGCTCCCGGGTTGGACGATTCGGGGTCGGAGACCTGTGCGGTCTCCTCCGCCGGACGGGCGGCCTGCGGTTCGACGGTGTTCCCGACGGTGGTTGCGGGGGCGTGGGCATCGTCGGCGGCGGGTGCGTCGTCGGCGGCGGTCCCTGCCACGGGTTCGGCAGTCGGTTGGGCAGCGGAGTCCGTAGCGGACTCGGCAGCGGGCTTCGTAGCAGGCTCCGTAGCAGCCTCCGCGACGGGTTCCGCGGTGGGCGCGGCAGCAGCTTCCGCGTTCGCTGCGGCGGAGGATTCCGCCGGGGCACCGGGGCGCGGCCAGGCACCTGGGGTGGGTTCCGGCGTCGTGCTGTGGCTGGCGGCCAGGCCGGTGGCGACGGTGGGCGACGCGGTCTCTGCCGCGCCGTCCTGTGACGATGCGGTGTACCCGTGTGCGTGGTTCTCCGACGGTACCGACGTCGCTGCGTCGGCCGCGCGGGGCGTACGGGGTGCGCTCGGGCGGATCGGGCGGGTCAGCAGGGCACCCTTCCCGGGGGCGAAGTCCAGGACGAAGCCCGGGATGTACGGGGCCGCCGCGGTTCCCCCGGCCATGACCAGGGAACCGAGCAGGCCCAGCAGGAAGGCGGGGTTCATCGACATGACCGAGGAGATGAAGAAATACAGGATGCCCAGCAGCGACACCACCGAGGCCAGCTGGTCCAGCGTGAGCGACCCTGCGGTGACCTGCGTGCGGCCGGCCAGCCGGCGCCAGGCGAAGGCCACGCCGATGACCAGCGGCAGGGCCAGGGTCACGAACTGGTTGAACGCCGTCGTATGGAACGTCCAGACGTTGGCGTAGGAACCGCCGGCGACCTGGAAGGGCAGCACGGATCCGATCAGCAGCAGGACGGCGCCGGCCATCACCACGACCTCGCGCAACGTGAACGGGCCGGCCAGGGACGGGGCTGTCCCCGACGGATCGGCGGAGGATGTGGCCACGATGACTCCTTTCGCCGCCACCTCGGGATGACGGGCTGCAATCTGCTTCGGTTCCCAGCCTATAGAGGACCGGCGGAACCCGGAGGCAGATTCGGCCAGGTTTTTTGCCCCCGGTCCCCCGGGAACCAACCGTTCACCGCAGAATCGGCGCGGTCGGCGTCTTGCAGGGTGACCGAGGACACGTCGAGCGGTGATCGGTTGTAGCCTGACTCACAGCACCCCATAACCCGCTCCGAAAGGATCGACATCGTGTCGGACAAGCACTCCACCCTCGACAACCTGTCCCATGAGGACCGCAGCTTCGCCCCCAGCGCCGGTTTCGCCGCCCAGGCTGTGGCGCAGGCTGACCTCTACCAGCGGGCCGCCGATGACCGGTTGGGCTACTGGGCCGATCGGGCCCGCGAGGTCCTGACCTGGGACGCCGACTTCACACAGACCCTGGACTGGTCGCAGGCGCCGGTGGCGAAGTGGTTCGTCGGGGGCAAGGTCAACGCCGCCTACAACGCACTGGACCGCCACGTCGAGGCCGGCCACGGCGACCGGGTGGCCATCCACTTCGAGGGCGAGCCGGGCGACACCCGCACCTACACGTACGCGCAGCTGACCGAGGAGGTCAAGCGCGCGGCCAACGCGTTCGGCTCCCTGGGCGTGTCCAAGGGCGACCGCGTGGCCGTCTACCTGCCGATGATCCCCGAGGCGGTCATCACCATGCTGGCGTGCGCCCGCATCGGTGCCATCCACTCGGTGGTCTTCGGCGGGTTCTCCGCCGATGCCCTGCGCAGCCGCATCGACGACGCCGAGGCCAAGCTGGTCGTCACCGCTGACGGCACCTGGCGCCGCGGCAAGCCCAGCCCGCTGAAGCCGGCTGTCGACGAGGCCGTCGCCAACTGCGCCGGATCCGTGCAGAACGTGCTGGTGGTCAAGCGCAACGGCGAGGACGTCGCCTGGACCGACGGGTTGGATCTGTGGTGGGAGGACGTGGTCGCCGCCGCCGACCCGGAGCACACCGCCGAGGGCCACGACTCGGAGCACCCGCTGTTCGTGCTCTACACCTCGGGCACCACCGGCAAGCCCAAGGGCATCATCCACACCACCGGCGGCTACCTGGTGCAGAACGCCGTCACCCACCGCGACACCTTCGACCTGCACCCGGAGACCGACGTGTTCTGGTGCACCGCGGACATCGGCTGGGTCACCGGGCACAGCTACGTCACCTACGGCCCGCTGGTCAACGGTGCCACCCAGGTCATCTACGAGGGCACCCCCGACACCCCGCACCAGGGCCGCTGGTGGGAGATCGTGCAGAAGTACGGCGTCACCATCCTCTACACCGCCCCCACGGCGATCCGCACCATGATGAAGTGGGGCCGGGACATCCCCGACGGCTACGACCTGTCCTCGCTGCGCGTGCTCGGCTCCGTCGGCGAACCCATCAACCCCGAGGCGTGGATGTGGTACCGCGACGTCATCGGCACCAATGCCGGGGCGAACGGCGAGCGCAAGGACGCGCCCACCCCCATCGTGGACACCTGGTGGCAGACCGAGACCGGCGCGCACATGATCGCCCCGCTGCCCGGCGTCACCGCCACCAAGCCCGGTTCCGCCCAGGTCCCGGTCCCGGGCATCACCGTGGATGTCGTGGACGAGACCGGCGCCTCGGTGCCCAACGGCGAGGGTGGCTACCTGGTCATCCGCGACCCGTGGCCGGCCATGCTGCGCGGCATCTGGGGCGACATGGACCGCTACAAGGACACCTACTGGTCGCGGTTCGATGACATGTACTTCGCCGGCGACGGTGCCAAGAAGGACGACGACGGCGACATCTGGCTGCTGGGCCGGGTGGATGATGTCATGAACGTCTCAGGGCACCGCCTGTCCACCACCGAGATCGAATCCTCGCTGGTGGCCAGCCCGCTGGTCGCCGAGGCGGCGGTGGTCGGGGCGAAGGACGAGACCACCGGGGAGGCGGTCTACGCCTTCGTCATCCTGCAGCGCGAGCCCGAGGACGGGGAGGACGTGGTGGAGGTCCTGCGCGCCCACGTGGCCAAGGAGATCGGTGCCATCGCCAAGCCGCGCGGCATCTTCGTGGTCCCCGAACTGCCCAAGACTCGTTCGGGCAAGATCATGCGCCGGCTGCTCAAGGACGTCGCCGAGGGCCGCGAGGTCGGCGACTCGACCACCCTGGCCGACGCGTCGGTGATGGCACAGATCGCCGAATCCGTCCGCCGCTGACCCGCCGCCGGGACATCCCCGGCACCGGCCCGGTTCCTGCCACGCCCCGTCACACACCACGTGTGGGCGGGGCGTGGGGGTTTAATGGGGGCCATGACTGACACCACTGCGGCACCCCGCCGCCTCCTGGTCCTCAACGGCCCCAACCTGAACCTGCTGGGCACCCGTGAGCCGGCCATCTACGGCACCGCCACCCTGGACGACGTCGAGGCGCTGTGCCGCGACCGGGCAGCGGCCCACGGCGTGGACGTCGATTTCCTGCAGTCCAACCACGAGGGCGTGCTCATCGACGCGATCCACGCCGCCCGTGGCACGGCGGCCGGGATCGTCATCAACCCGGGGGCCTTCACGCACACGTCCGTCGCCCTCGCCGATGCGATCTCCGGCGTGGAGGTCCCCACCGTCGAGGTACACATCTCCAACGTGCACGCCCGCGAGGCGTTCCGCCACCACTCCTACATCTCCCCCGTGGCCGCGGCGGTCATCATCGGTGCCGGCATCAACGGGTACGGCTACGCCATCGACCAGCTCGCCACCCGCGGTTAGGCCAGGCGTGGACCAGGGCGGAACCGGGGCGCCGGCCCACACGGCAGCCACCTACGGCCAGTACGCCGGCACCTGGTTCGCCGGGCACTCACCCGTCTATGCCGCCTGGGCAGCCCACGTCGCGGCCACCGCATCCCTCGCCGCGCTCATCGCCACCCTGCCGCCGGACAAACGCCAACCCAACCTCGTCTTCGCCGCCACCCGGTTCCTGGGCTGCCCGGACGCCGACCCGGCCACCTGGGAGGCGTTCCTGCGCCGGAACTGGCCGGCGGTCCGCACCGTCGTGCTCGGCCACCGCACGCAGACCAACGAGCCGCGCCGCTGCGCCACCCTGCTGCCCGTCTTCGGGCTCATCGCCGCCCGGACCCGCCGGCCGCTGGCCCTCATCGAGGTCGGCCCCTCAGCTGGCCTGTGCCTGCTGCCTGACCTCTACTCCTATGAGTACGACGGCGTCACCCGGCTCGGCACCGGTGCTCCCCTGCTGCGCTGCACCACCACCGGCACCCCGCCGATTCCCGCCGCGATGCCGCGGATCGGTTCCCGCGCCGGCGTCGACCTGAACCCGTTGGACGGAACCGACCCGGAGATGGTGCGCTGGCTCGAGGCCCTCGTCTGGCCCGGCCAGGACGATCGCCTGGCCACGTTGCGGGCGGCCCTGGCCACCCTCGCGTCCCCGGGAACCGAGCGCCCCCGGCTGGTCGCGGGGGATCTGAACGAGCGCGTCGCCGAGCTCGTGGCCGACGTCCCGCCCACGCACACCGCAGTCGTTTTCCATTCGGCGGTGCTGGCCTACGTCCCACCCGGGCAGCGTGCCCGTTTCGCTGCCACCCTGGCCACCCTGGACTGCCACTGGGTCTCGAACGAGAACTTCTTCCTCGACGCTGAGGGCGCCACGGTCCCCTCGGCCCACGGCGACCGGTTCACGCTGGCCCTGGACGGGCGCCCGCTGGCCCACACCGGGCAGCACGGCGCCACGCTGGACTGGATCCGCTAGCGCTGGTGCCGGCGGGCCGTCAGTGGGCCGAGCAGGCCCCGGTGGAGACCGCATCGGTGTAGCCGGAGGCGTGCTGGACCACGGGGCCCACCTCCTGCAGGGAGAGCGCATACCCGACAGGGGTGTCGCCCTTGGCCTTGGCGAACACCACGCCCACCAGCTTCCCGTCAGCGTCGAGCATCGGCCCACCCGAGTTGCCTTGTTGGACGTCGGCACCGAGCTGGTAGATCTGCAGGGCGGTGGCGTCGGCACCGTAGATGTTCTGGACCGACACGGTGCGCAGGGACTGCACGACGGCGCTCTTGGCCTGGAAGGGCCCGCCGGCGGGATAGCCCATGAAGGTGGCGTTGTCCCCCGTGCCCAGGTCCGCGCCCAGCGCCACGGGTTCCAGGCCCAGCCCGTCCACGGCGAGCACCGCCAGGTCATGGGAGGCGTCGAAGTGCACCACCCGCGCTGGCAGGGCCCGGCCGTCGTTGGTGTTGACGACGGGTTCGGAGATGCCGGCGACGACGTGGGCGTTGGTGACGATGCGGTCCCGTGCCGCGGTGAATCCGCTGCCGGTCTGGTTGACCCCGCAGGCAAAGGCCGTCCCGGTGATCTTGACCACCGAGGCCGCCCTGCTCTGCACTGCCTCGCTGAGCGGCCCCTGGGGTGTCGGGGTGGCGTCGGGCACGGGGGCGAACGGTTCGATGATGTCGGGGATGCTCTGGCCCATGACCAGCGAGCGGGCCTTGGCCATGGCACTGGAGACGGGGTCGGGCGTGGCGTTGCGGATCGTCCCGATGACCTTGGACGAGGCGATCTGCTGGGACAGGAAGGGCAGGCCCATGGTCGCTGCGGAGAACGCGATAGCCGAGATCACCAGGGCGGCCACTGCAACGTTGACGATCCCGCCGAGCAACCGGTCGAAGGTCTTGATGACGGGGAAGTTCACCATCATGCGGATCCGGTTGCCGATGGCCACGCCGATCGAGTGCCCCAGGATCACCAGCACGACGGCGGTGGCAATGACCCAGAAGACGCGCCACCCGGCGCTGGAGACCCAGCTGGAGACGAAGGGGATGGCGTAGAAGCTGGCGACACCGCCGGCGATGAGTCCTGCGACACCGCCCAACGTGACGAAGAACCCCTTGCGGAGCCCCGATACCAGGAACGCGACAAAGGACACCAGCAGCAGGATGTCGAGCCAACCGAACCCGAAAATCACCAAAAACTCCAACCCGTCGCGAGAAAACGCGGCCGGGAACCGGCGTGTCCCGGGTGCCCGCGCCGCCCCCTCAGTCTACGGGCACGCGGGGCCCGGCTTTTGGTGCTGAGGGCTGAAAACGTGCCACTATCGTTGTGGAAGGTGTCACATCGTCTCTGACTACGGCACAATAAGACAAGCGCCAACACACTTGACAGGAGAATTCATGGACATCGAGGTACTGCGCCGGGCACCACTGTTTACGACGCTCAGCGACGAGGTGTTCTCGGCCTTGACCGAGGAACTGACCGAAGTCGATCTCTCCCGCGGGGCATCCGTGTTCCGCGAAGGCGATCAGGGAGACCAGCTCTACTTCATCGTTTCGGGCAAGATCAAGCTGGGGCGCACGGCTCCCGACGGTCGTGAGAACCTCCTGGCCGTCCTCGGCCCGGGCGAGCTCTTCGGCGAGATGGCCCTGTTCGATCCGAGCCCGCGCAACGCCACCGCCACCGCAGTCTCCGAGACGCGCCTGGCGGGACTGCGCCATGAGAACCTCCGCAAGGTCCTCAAGACCTCCCCCGAGGTCTCGGTCCAGCTGCTCCAGGCACTGGCCCGCCGCCTGCGCCGCACCAACGAGTCGCTGGCCGACCTGGTCTTCTCCGATGTCCCCGGTCGTGTTGCCAAGGCCCTGCTGGACCTCGCCGACCGCTTCGGCCGTCCGGCCACCGACGGGGTCCTGGTGGCGCACGAGCTCACGCAGGAGGAACTGGCCCAGCTGGTCGGTGCCTCGCGCGAGACCGTGAACAAGGCCCTCGCGGAGTTCGTCCAGCGCGGCTGGCTGCGCCTGGAGGCCCGTGCCGTGGTCATCCTGGACATCCAGCGTCTGCGCCAGCGCTCCCGCTAGGCCTCGCGGCAGTATCCGGGTCCGCCCGGAGAAGCCACACGACCCCCGTTGCCGGGGATCCGCAGTCACTGCGGGTTCCCCGGCGGCGGGGGTCGTTTGCCGTGCGGGTCCTGGGCCGTCCTACCGACCGCGCGCCGCGGCGCCGCCCTCGGAGGCGGTGCTGATGCTCACATCGAGGTAGTAGTTGCCGTCCACGGTGACCAGTTTGGGGTGGTAGGACTTCACCGGCCGGCGGTGCGAGAGGTAGGCGACACACCCGCGGGTGGTGGAGATCTTCTCGAGGATGAATTCCACGGCGGGCGTGGTGATCCGGCTCAGCTCCAGGCCGCGGGTGTCCTCCTGGTCGACCTCGTCGCCCAGTGCCGTCGTGTTCCGCTCGCCGAGCACGTCGACCGCTGACTTCCAGGCGGCCCAGATGCCCTTACCGCGCAGCAGGGTTGCCTCCTGTTGTGGGGGCAGGGCGGCCGCGAAATAGCGGGTGTCGAAACGCCGGTGCGCGAAGTCGGGGCTGATCCAGTGCGAGAGGGGGCGCAGCAGGTCGGTTCGCAGCCCCAGACCGCGTTTGGCCAACATGGCCGTGAAGGCGACATCCTGGCCGGCGACATCCTCGCGGACCTGCATCCATTCCTCGGTCGTGCAGTTCTCGACGATCGAGAGTTCATCGGCCCCGGCCAGCAGGATGCCGGTCTCCTCGAACAGCTCCCGGACGGCGCAGACGATGTGGCTGCGGGCCAGCCGGTGGTCCAGGATGCCCAGGCGTTCGGCCCACCAGCCGACGGAGGGGCCGAACCACCCCGTGAGGTCGTCGTCTTCCGCCTCGAAGCTGCCTCCGGGAAAGGCGACAGTGCCCAGGGGAGACACGCCGGGACGGTATCCCAGGTAGGTCTGGACTCCCCGGGGGGAGTCGCGCAGCAAGACAACCGAGGAGGCCTTGCGCGCCGCCCGGGGGGTGCGGGTGCCATAGGTGGTCCAACTCTCCGCCGCCCCGGACTGGGACGGCGGGAGTGGGAAGAGGCGCCGCAGCATGCCGGTCCGGGGGAGATCGGCTCCTTCAGGACGCGGACCTCCCCCGGTGCCCGCCACGCCTCCGACGCACGGGCGGGGCGAATCAGCTGAATTCCGCAATCAGTTCAACTTCCACGGCAGCGTCCAGCGGCAGTGCCGCGACGCCCACGGCCGACCGGGCATGGATGCCCGCGTCGCCGAAAACAGTTCCCAGCAGCTCCGATGCGCCGTTGACCACGCCCGGCTGTCCCGTGAAGGACGGATCGGAGGCGACGAACCCGACGACCTTCACGATCCGGGTCACACGGTCCAGGTCCCCGACCATGGACTTCACCACGGCCAGGGCGTTGAGCACTGCCGTGGCGGCCTGGTCCTTGGCCTCCTCGGCATTGACCTGCGCACCGACCTTTCCGGTGACTGTGAGTTCGCCGTTAATGAAGGGCAGCTGTCCGGAGGTGTGCACGAGGTTGCCGGTGATCACCGCGGGGACGTAGGCGGCGACGGGTTTGGCTACCTCGGGCAGCGTCAGGCCGAGGTCGGCCAGTCGCTGCTCGACGGCCGATGAAGGCTGGTTTTCCACCATTTTCCTGATCCTTTCAGGCTACGACTTGGGGCGTTTGAGGTAGGCCACGGGAGCATTTCCATCGGGTCCGGGGATGACGGTGACCAGTTCCCATCCGTCGTCACCCCATTGGTCCAGGATCTGCTTCGTGGCATGGATTATGAGCGGTAAAGTCGCGTACTCCCATTTCGTCATACCGGATACGTTAGCCGCTCCGGCTAAACTGGTCGGCATGGCGTCTCGAAAGTCCCCCTTCTTTAACACGGCAACCACCCTCGGCAAGATCGTGGCCTTCTTTGGTGTCAGTGCGCTCTGCGGCGTCCTGGCCGCAGGGATGCTGATCCCCGCGGCCTCCGTCGCCGGCTCCTCCGCCGCGATCGGGATGGACTTCTTCGATGCGCTGCCGGCGGAGTTGAAGCAGGAACCGTTGTCCCAGCCCTCGAAGGTCGTGGCCAAGGACGGGACGCAGCTGGCGACGTTCTATGCGGAAAACCGGACGCCGGTCCCGATCGACAAGATCTCCAAGGACATGCAGAACGCCATCGTCTCGATCGAGGACGAGCGTTTCTACCAGCACAACGGCGTGGACTTGCGGGGCATCGCCCGTGCGGCGGCCCACAACCTGACGAGTTCCTCGCAGCAGGGTGCCTCCACGCTGACGCAGCAATACGTGAACAACGTGCTCATCAATGCCGCCTTCCTCAAGGGTGCGGACAAGTCGGACATCACCTACTCCGGAACCAAGAACATGGCCGACAAGCTGCGCGAAGCGAAGCTGGCGATCTCCGTGGAGAAGGAATTCACCAAGAAGCAGATCCTCCAGGGGTACCTGAACCTCGTGTTGTTCTCCGGGACCACCTACGGCGTCGAGGCAGCTGCGGAACGCTACTTCTCGGTCCATGCCAAGGACCTGAACATCCCGCAGTCGGCCATGCTCGCCGGCATGGTCCAGCGGCCGAACACCTTCGATCCGCTCAAGAACCCGGAGCTGACGCTCAAGCGCCGCAACACCGTTCTGGCTGCCATGCTCAAGACCAAGTCGATCACCCAGGCCGAGTATGACAAGGCCGTCAAGACCGACCTTGGCTTGAACACCAAGACCCTGAAGTCCGGCTGTGTGGCCGCGGCGTCGGCGAACTACTTCTGCGACTACGTCGCCCACCTGATCCTGAAGGATCCGGCCTATGGCAAGACCAAGGCCGACCGGGAGAACCTGCTCTACCGTGGCGGCCTGACGATCAAGACCACCCTGGATCCGCGCCTGCAGAAGGAAGCGGAGAAGGAAACGCCCAAGATCATCCCCGCCAACGATTCCTCGAACATGGGCGCCGCCATCGTCACCGTCGAGCCGGGAACGGGCAACATCCTGGCCATGGCACAGAACAAGAAGTACGGCGCGGACCCGAAGGACAAGTCGTACACGACCTACAACTTCAATGTGGGCCGCGACATGGGCGGAACCAATGGCTTCCAGGGCGGGTCCACCATGAAGCCCTACACGGCCATCGCGTGGCTGGAGGACGGCCGCAAGATGTCCGATGTGGTGGATGCGGGAGACCGCAGCTACGGCAGCACGAGCTTCCATTGGAAGACGTCCTGTTCACCCAAGGGATACGTCAGGGTGGACCATGACGGAAAAGGTTACGCCCCGAAGAACTTCAGCAAGGGCTTCTACAAGCGCATGACCGTGGACTACGGACTGTACTGGTCCATCAACAGCGCCACGGCGAAGGAGGCCTCGCAGCTGGACCTGTGCAAGATCGCCGACGTCACCAAGCGTGTCGGCCTGCTCGACGCCAGCACCGGAAAACCCATGTCCGGATTGAACCCCTCGTTCATCCTCGGATCCCAGCCAATCACCCCCTTGGCCCAGGCCACCGCGTTCGCGACCTTCGCGAACAAGGGCGAATACTGCGAAAACCGTGCGCTCGAGTCCGTGACCGATGCCGCCGGCAATTCCTACAAGGTCCCCGGGATCTCCTGCGAACAGGTCATCGAGCCGAGCGTCATCGACAGCCTCAACGGGACGCTGAAGAGAATCGCCGGAACGCGCGTGGCCAAGGGCAGCATCAGCCAGCCGATCGGCGGCAAGACGGGCACGAACAACGGCGCCTCGTCCACGTGGTTCGTCGGCTACACCACCGGCATGGCGACCGCCGCCTGGACCGGGCGCTTCGACGGCAATGCGGCTATCTTCAACGTGCCGATCAATGGCCAGCGCTACGACAATCCCGATTCCTCGACCTTCGCCTCGCCGCTGTGGATGAACTACATGAAGGACGTCATCGACTACTACCCGGCAGAGAGCCTCGGCAAGGCAAAATCGTCGTCTGGCTCGGGCGATTCCACCTCCGGTGATGGCTCGACGGACAACAACGGCGATAATGGCGACAACGGACAGTAACGTCACCACCTAAGGAGAGCAGCGCGTCCATGGCCGCAACACGGGAAATCATGCAGTCCATCAAGCGCTCGGCCCCCCTGGTGGGGGCCGGAGCCGGTGCCGTGGCGGCGCTCGGGGGCCTGGCCGTCGGCTACGGCATGATGGAGCGCAACGCGTTCACCATCCGCCATGAGACGGTTCCGGTCCTGCCACCGGGTTTCCCCGATCTGCGGGTGCTCCACCTCTCGGACATCCACCTGGTCCCGGGCCAGGAGGCCAAGAAGCGCTGGCTGGAATCGTTGGCCGACCTGCGCCCGGACCTGGTCGTCAACACCGGTGACAACCTCAGCCACCGACGGGCGGTCCCGGAACTGCTCGAGGCGCTCCGCCCCCTGTTGGGCTTCCCGGGTGTCTTCGTCCCCGGATCGAACTGCTACTACGCGCCCCGCTTCAAGAACCCGCTGCGCTACCTGACGGGCAACCGCGGAAAGTCCGGCGACCTCTCCAAACGCGTCCTCCCCTGGCAGGACATGCATGCCGGCTTCGGTGCGGCCGGATGGGTCAACCTCACCAACCGCAACATGTCCCGGACCCACCAGGGACTGCGGCTGGACTTCTCGGGTGTGGACGACCCCCACCTGAACCTTGACGAGTTCGCCGGCTGGCCCAGCGGTTCCTCCACCGGCGATGAGGCACCGCATGTGCGGATCGCCGTCACCCATGCCCCCTACCAGCGCGTGCTGGACCAGTTCACCGATACGGACGCCGACATCATTTTCGCCGGCCACACCCACGGCGGCCAGGTCTGCATTCCGGGCTACGGGGCGGTGGTCAGCAACTGCGACCTGCCCACCTGGAGGGCACGGGGCCTGACCGAGTGGGAACACGCGGGCAAGACCACTCCGCTGCAGGTCTCCGCCGGCATCGGCACGTCGCGGTTCGCGCCGGTGCGCATCGCCTGCCCGCCCGAGGCAGTCGTCGTCACCCTCACCGCCACGAGCTGACGCCCGAAGACACCAGGCGATTGGTGGATCCCAACCGCTAGCGGTACCGTATGTTTTGATTGCTTCAGGCAAACACAACAGAATGAGGACGCCCGTCGTGGTGCAACACCAAAACAGCCAGCTGGCCCCTGGCGAAACCGCATCGTTCCGCCAGACCATCGCCCGTCTGCTACCGCAAATCCGTCCCTTCGTCCCCCGTCTGGTCGCCGGCTTCCTCTGCGCCCTCGGTGCCGGCATCGTGGCACTGACCATCCCCCAGGTCCTGCGCACGATGGTGAACTCCGTCCTCCACGTTGGAGGCTCCACCTCCGATGTCTGGATCAGCGCGGCGATCGTCGCGGCGCTCGGCCTGGCCGAAGCGGTCCTGGTGTTCTTCCGCCGGATCTTCGTCATCACCCCGGCGGCACGCATCGAAACCAATCTGCGGATCCGCATGTACCGCCACCTGCAGCGGCTGCCGGTGGCCTTCCACGACAAGTGGGGGTCCGGCCAGCTGCTCTCGCGCTCCATGGCCGACCTCGGCCTGGTCCGGCGTTGGCTGGCCTTCGGCTCGATCATGCTCGTCGTGTCCACGGTGACGGTCGTCGTGGGGCTGTGGTTCATGTTCACCAGCAGCTGGCTGCTGGGCCTGATCTACCTGGTCGGGGCAATCCCCATCACGATCCGTGCGTTCTACTTCCGCAACGTCTTCCGCGCCGCCAGCCGGCTGAGCCAGGACCAAGCGGGCGACCTCGCCACCAACGTCGAGGAGTCAGTGCACGGCATCCGCGTCATCAAGGCCTTCGGGCGCGGCGGACAGGCCTTGGAAGGGTTCGGTGTCCGCGCCCGACAACTGCGCGATACCGAAATCAAAAAGGCACGTTCCCTCTCCGGCTTCCTCATGCTGGTGGTGTCCGTCCCCGAAATCACACTGGGCGCCGGCCTGCTCGTGGGCATCTGGCTGACGGCCCGCGGCGACCTGACCGTCGGCGACCTGGTGGCGTTCTTTGCCACGGCGGCAGTCCTGGCAGCGCCCGTCGAGGGCATCGGCATGCTGCTCGGCATGACCCTGACAACGAAGACCGCACTCGACCGGCATTTCGACGTCATGGACACCGAGAACACCATCGACTCCCCCGCGGATCCGGTCACGGCAACCCGTGGTGAAGGCCGTCTCAGCCTGCGCCGGGTCTCGTTTGCCTTCCCCGACACCCGTCCCGGGGCGGCACCCATCCTGGACGGCGTGGACCTCGAGGTCGAACCGGGCGAGACCATGGCCCTGGTCGGCATCACCGGCAGCGGCAAGTCGACCCTGCTGCAGCTGGTTCCCCGCCTCTACGACGTCACGGGGGGATCCATCGCCATCGACGGCGTCGACATCCGCCACCTCGACCTGGATGTGCTGCGCAGCACTGTCTCCGTCGCCTTTGAAGACACCACCTTGTTCTCCTCCTCCATCGCCGACAACGTCCTGCTCGGTGCCAACCTGCCCCGCGGACGGGATCCCCGGCTGGCCCTCGACGAGGCGCTCGAGGTCGCGCAGGCGCAGTTCGCCTACACATTGGACGACGGGGTCGAAACCATCATCGGCGAAGAGGGCCTCTCGCTCTCGGGCGGCCAACGCCAGCGCATCGCACTGGCCCGGGCCATCGCAGCCAAACCGCGCGTCCTGGTCCTGGATGACCCGCTCTCCGCCCTGGACGTGCGCACCGAGGAGGCGGTGACCGAACGCCTGCGTTCCGTCCTCTCCGGGACGACCACGCTGCTGGTCGCCCACCGTCCCTCCACTGTCATGCTCGCGGACCGTGTGGCGCTGTTGCGCGACGGACACATCGACGACGTGGGAACACACACCGAACTGCTGGCCCGAAACGCCCATTACCGCTACGTCATCGCCAGCCTGGACGAACCGCCCACGGTGGAAGACGTCCTCCAATCCGATAACAGCCAGGGGAACCGAGCATGAGCAGCACACCCGGTGTGGGGGACGAAGACCAGATCCTCCTGAGCCACGAGGACAGGAAACGCGTCAGGACCCGGTCGTGGAACCTGCTCGGGCAACTCGCCTCTCCGCTGAAGCCCATGCTGGCCCTGACCGTCGTCCTGGTGATCATCTCCAACCTGGCCCGCGCATCGTTTCCCGTCATCATCGCGTGGGCCATCGACTGGGCGTTGCCCCAACTCATCGGGGGGAATGCGGCCCCGTTCACCATCACCGGGACCGCCTACCTCGTCGCCGCCGTCCTGGCCGGCGTCCTGCTGGGGTGGTACAACCTCTGCACCGCCAAGGTCAGCCAGGCCATGCTGTTGACCTTGCGCATGCGGGTCTTCCGGCACACCCAGCTGCTGAGCCTGGAATTCCACGAGAAATACACTTCGGGCCGGGTCATCTCGCGGCAGACCTCCGATCTGGAGACCCTCCGGGAGCTGTTGGACCAGGGCATCTCGCAACTGGTCTCGGGCGTGGTCTTCATCATCTTCACCGCTGCCAGCATTTTCCTCATGGACTGGCGCTCGGGACTGGTGGTGCTGTGCGCCGTCGTTCCGATCTCGATCATCTTCCGCTGGTACCAGAAGCGCTCGGAGATCGTCTTCCGCGAGTCACGGGTGGTCTCGGCGCGCCTGATCACCTCGTTCGTGGAAACGATGACGGGCATCCGGGCCGTCAAGGCCTTCCGCAGGGAAAAGGACAACGACGCCAGTTACGGCTCCGTCGCCAACGACTACCGCGACAATTCCATCAGGTCCATCAACCTGTTCGGGGTCCTGCAGCCGGCCCTGGTGCTCATCGGCAACCTGACGGTCGCCGTGCTGTTGCTGCTCGGGGGATTCCGGGTCCTCGACGACACGCTGGACGTGGGGATCCTCGTGGCGCTGCTGCTGGCCGGAAAGCGCGTCTTCCAACCGGTGGACCAGATCGCGATGTTCTACAGCTCGCTCCAGGCGGCCACGGCGGCACTGGAAAAGGTCTCCGGGCTGCTCGAGGAGGAGCCCACCGTCGTCGAACCCGCGCAGCCGGTCCCGCTGGAACATCCGGCAGGGCACATCCAGTTCCGCGATGCCGTGTTCGCCTACGGGGACGGACCGGTCGTCATGGACCGCTTCGACCTGGACATCCCCGCCGGGCAGACGGTTGCCGTGGTGGGCCAGACCGGTGCGGGGAAGTCGACGTTGGCCAAGCTCATCGCCCGCTTCTACGACCTCTCGCAGGGATCCCTCACATTGGACGGCATCGAACTGGCCGGCCTGGCCAACGATGACCTGCGCCGCGCAGTGGTCATGGTGACGCAGGAGGCGTTCCTGTTCTCCGGAAGCGTGGCCGAGAACATCGCCCTGGGCAAACCCGGCGCCTCACCCGATGAGATCGTCCTGGCCGCCCGGGCGGTCGGCGCCGACGAGTTCATCCGTTCCCTCCCCGACGGCTACGACACCGACGTGAACAAGCGCGGCGGACGGGTCTCCGCCGGCCAACGCCAACTCATTTCGTTCGCGCGGGCCTTTTTGGCCGATCCAGCGGTGCTGATCCTCGATGAGGCCACCTCATCTCTGGACATACCCAGCGAACGGCTCGTCCAACGTGGCCTGCAGACCCTGCTGGGCCAACGCACCGCGCTGATCATCGCCCACCGCCTCTCCACCGTGGAGATCGCGGACCGGGTACTGGTGGTCCACGACGGAAAGATCGTCGAAGACGGCAGCCCTGCCGAATTGCGGGAGGCCGGCGGGCGGTTCGCCGCGCTGCACGCTGCCTGGCAGCAGAGCCTGACCTGACCGGTGCGCCACATGAAACTGGCCCGGAACCGCGTGTGCGGTTCCGGGCCAGCCTCATGTCAGGGCCAAGGGCGGCCGGCTGAAATGCTCCTGGATCAGAGGGCGGTCGAATGCGGCCAGTCGCCAACGTTCACCGTTGCGTGAGGCCAGTCGCCCACATTGATTTTTGCGTGCGGCCAGTCGCCCACGTTGATTTTTGCATGGGGCCAGTCACCAACAGCGACGGAGGAATGGGGCCAGTCTCCGACGGCGGGAGTGGCATGCGGCCAATCGCCAACAGCGAGAACCGCACCGCCGGCCAGGACCGCGGTAGCCGCAAGGGCGGCAACAAGCTTCTTCAATGTATTTCTCCTTAGGGTCGCCGTGGAATCGAGCAGTTCAAGACTCAGTGAGTGGCGCATCACTTAACATTCATTGTAAATTAGACGGAACATGTTTCGTCAAGACTTTGCGCACAAAGCTTTCGCGGCATAGTTGGTTGTTCACTTCCAGTAGTTCAAAGGGGTCCTCATGGGAATCAAATTCGGCGAGAAGCTGCGCCACGCTCGACAGCAGATGAAGCTGACCCAGGCCCAACTGGGACACGGCAAGTATTCCACCAGCTACATATCGCTCCTGGAGACCGGCAGCCGCGAGCCGACGGCCGAGATCATCACCGAATTGTCGGCCCGGTTGAACCTGGACCGTGAGCTGATGGACTCCTGGAACACACCGGTCTCCGCCGACGAGGCAGAGTTCGTGCTGCTCGAACACCGTGCCCGGCAGTCGTTCACCGCCCGTGAATATTCAGATGCCGAGGCGACGGCCACCGAGGCGGCTTCCGTCGCACTGCGCCTGAAGAACTCCAGCGCCTGGTGGAACATGATGTTCCTGCGGGCCGAGGCGCTACGGGACCAGGGACGGCACGACGAATACCGCACCGCCGCCGAAGAGGTCCTGAACCACCCGCTCACCGACGAGTCATTGGCCCTGAAGGTCAGGGCCGAGACCCTGGTCGCCAACGCCTACCTGGGCCTGGGCAAGCTGCACATCGCCGTCGAACATGCCATCAATGCCGTCGAGCAGGGCAAGAACCTCCCGGGCGATTCCCTGATCTACATCGGGGCCCTGTTTTCCCTGATCGCCTCGCTGGCGGAATCCGGGCAGCTGGACTCGGCGTGGAACACGTGCGAGGCGCTGGCAGAGGCCGTCGCGGAGGGCGCGCCCAGCCAGACTGCGGGAAACGCCTATTGGGCCATCGGCAATGTGGCGTTCAAGCGCCAGGACATTGCCGCTGGCTTGAGCAACCACCAATTGGCAGCCCAGCGGCTGCTGCCGGCCAGCGACATCGAACAATGGGCCCGGTTCAACAAGGCATCCGCGTCGATGCGCCTGGCCGCCGGCGTGGTGGAGCCCGAGACGCTGGAGTGCATCGAGAAGGCCGAACTGGCCATCAGCGTGATCGGGGGCAACCCGGCCGAGGCGCTCGAACTCCGGCTCACCCGTGCGCGTTGGCTCCACCTCAACGGCCAGCCCGAACAGGCCCTGGAGGAGCTCGCCCCGGTCGAGGCCGACCGGGAGATGCTCTCACAGCACCTGCAGGGCGAGATCGACCTGCTCACCGCGCGTTGCATGGTCAGCATGGGCAAGGGCACGGAGGCTGTCGAGCACCTGGCCCGGGCCCAGCAGGCCTTCGCACTGGCCGGGTCACCGGACCGGGCGTCGCTGGCCATCGAGCTGGCCACCGAAATCAGGGCCTCCCGCCGCAACAAATAGGCGGTGCCTCAGGCGGAAAAGACCCGCCCGGTCAGGCGCTGGTAGGCCTCGATGTACCGGGCCCGGGTGCGGTCGACGACGTCCTGCGGCAGGGCCGGCGGCGGGGTGTTCCCCGCACGGTCCCAGCCGGAGGCCCCGGAGGTGAGCCAGTCGCGGACGAACTGCTTGTCGAAGGACGGCTGGGCGTGCCCCGGCTCGTACGTCTCGGCGTCCCAGAACCGCGACGAGTCAGGGGTGAGGACCTCGTCGCCCAGGACGATCCCACCGCCGGCCGGGTCAAGCCCGAATTCGACCTTCGTGTCCGCCAGGATGATGCCGCGTTCCCGGGCGATCTGCTCGGCACGGGTGTAGACGCCCAGGGTCAGCTCCCGCAGCTGGTCCGCGACCCTCGCTCCCACCCGTTCCACCACCTCGCCGAAGGTGATGTTCTCATCGTGCTCGCCGACCTCGGCCTTCGCCGACGGGGTGAAGATCGCCGGTTGCAGGGCGGACCCGTCAACCAGGCCCTCGGGCAGCGGCAACGAGCAGACGGTCCGGCTCCGGGCATATTCGGCCAGGCCGGATCCGGTCAGGTATCCGCGGGCAATGCACTCGATCGGGTACATGTCCAGCTTCTTGCAGACCATGGCCCGCCCGGCCACCGCCTCGGGGACGTCGGTGGAGATGACGTGGTTGGCGAAGCCGTCGAGCTGGTCGAACCACCACAGGCTCAGTTGGGTCAGGACCTTGCCCTTGTCGGGGATCGGGGTCTCCAGGACGAAGTCGTAGGCGCTGATCCTGTCGCTGGCCACCACCAGGACACGGTCCGCGGCGTCGGGGGCAACACCCGCCGGCGTGTACAGGTCGCGCACCTTGCCCGAGTACAGGTGCTCCCAGCCGGGAAGCTGGAGGGTCTCGGTCTCGAATCCGGGCATCAGTGGCCTCCCTGCTCGATGGTGATGCCGCCCTGGGCGGCACGCAACGCGATGTCGGTGCGGTACTGGCCGCCGGGCAGCTCGATCTTCCCGAGCCCGGCGTAGGCGCGCTCGCGGGCGCCTTCCAGGTCGCTGCCCAGGCCCACGACGGCCAGGACACGGCCCCCGGCCGAGACCGTGGCACCGTCGTCGTCCAATGCCGTTCCCGCGTGCAGGACGCTGACCTGCTCCAGGGCGGACGCCTCGTCCAGTCCGGTGATCACGTCGCCAGTGACCGGGCTGTCCGGGTAGCGCGCCGAGGCCAGGACGACGCCGACGGCGGTCTCCGGCCGCCAGACGAGGGCCTCGATGGCGTCCAACTGTCCGTTGGCCGCTGCCAACAGCAGCGACCCGAGCGGTGTCTTCAGGCGTGCGAGGACCGCCTGGGTCTCGGGGTCCCCGAAGCGTGCGTTGAATTCGATGACCCGGATGCCGCGGCGGGTCAGGGCCAGCCCGCAGTACAGGACCCCGGCGAACGGGGTGCCGCGGTCGGCCATGGCCTTGATGGTCGGCATCGCCACCCGCTCCATGACGTCCTCGACGAAACCGGCCGGCAACCACTGAAGGGGGCTGTAGGCGCCCATGCCTCCGGTGTTGGGGCCCTGGTCGCCGTCGAAGATGCGCTTGAAGTCCTGGGCCGGTGCCAACGGGACTGCGTGGTGGCCATCGGAAATGACGAAGAGGGAGACCTCGGGCCCGTCGAGGAACTCCTCGATGACCACGGTCCCCCCGGCGGCGAAGCACTCCCCGGCGTGGGCAAGCGCCGCGTCGCGGTCATCGGTGACGACGACTCCCTTGCCGGCGGCCAGGCCGTCGTCCTTGACCACGTAGGGGGCGCCGAACGCGTCGAGCGCGTCGGCAGCTTCGGTGGCGTTGGCCGCCACCCGTGCCATGGCCGTGGGCACCCCGGCGACGGCCATGATCTCCTTGGCGAACGCCTTGGAGGCCTCCAGCTGGGCGGCGGCCCGCGTGGGTCCGAAGGCGGGGATGCCGGCCTCCTGGAGCGCGTCGACGACACCGGCGGCCAGCGGCGCCTCGGGGCCGACCACGACCAGCGAGGACCCCAGCTCCCGGGCCAGGGCCACGACGGCCGCGGGGTCCTGGGCGTTGACCGCATGGACCGGAACGTCCCGGGCGATGCCCGCGTTGCCGGGTGCTGCGTGGACCTCGGTGACGAACGGATCGTCGAGGAGGGAACGGACAAGTGCGTGTTCGCGGCCGCCTGGGCCAATGACGAGTACCTTCACGATCCCCCAGCCTACCGGGGCAACGACCACAGGGCTTGGGTAGTGTGGTGAACGTGCGTAAAGAAACCCTGTGGGAAGCCCGCCGGAAGCAGGACCCCGGCCATTCGCGCTGGTACATCCAGCGGTTCGAGACCCTGCGCGCCGAGGGCGCGGACCTCGACGGGGAGGCACGCCTGGTCGATGCGATGCTCCCGCGGGGTGCCCGCATCCTGGATGCCGGGTGCGGTACGGGCCGCGTCGGAGGCGAACTGGCCCGCCGCGGCCACCGGGTGTCGGGGGTGGACGCCGATCCCGAGCTCATCGAGGCCGCCCGGACCGACCATCCTGGTGTCGACTGGCGGGTTGGTGACCTGGCCGAGCTCGAGGCGCCGGCCGCCGGCGACGCCGCCGATCTGCTGGTGTGCGCGGGCAACGTCATGACCTTCCTCGCCCCGGGGACCTCCGCCGAGGTGCTGCACCGCTTCCACGCCCAGCTGGTCCCCGGAGGCCGGGCCGTCATCGGCTTCGGCACCGACCGCGGCTACGCCCCCGACGTCTTCGACGCCGAGGCCCGGGCCGCCGGGTTCACCATCGACCAGCTGTTCTCCAGTTGGGAGCTGCACCCCTTCCCGGGGGACACCGGGTTCCTCGTGGCAGTGCTGGGCCGTCCGCGCGCCACCTGAGACAGCAGCCGGGGCCGGGCGGACGGCATAGAGTGGGGACATGCCCCAGACTTCCCCCGATTTCGCGGACCTGGCCGTCGTGGACCGCAACGGTTTCATCGAATCCCGCCATGCCGGCACCGCCGTCGTGCTGGGAGAGGACGGATCGGTCCTGCGCTCCCTCGGCGACATCGATGCGCCGGTCTTCCCGCGTTCGGCGCTGAAGCCCTTCCAGGCGTTGGCCTCCATGCAGTGCGGTGTTCCGCTGCGCGGGGCCGAGGTGGCCCTGGCCTGCGCCAGCCACGTCGGCAGCACCGAGCACCAGGACCTGGCGGCGACGATGCTCGCCAAGGCCGGCCTGGGCCCCGAGGACCTGCGCTGCCCCACCGCCTGGCCGCGCCACGAGGCAACCCGGCTGGCGGAGATCCGCGCCGGCGGCACCCCGTCGCGGCTGGCCTTCAACTGCTCGGGCAAGCATGCCGCCTTCCTGTGGGCCTGCACCGAAAACGGGTGGGACACCGCCAGCTACCTCGATCCCGGACACCCGCTGCAACGCCATGTCGTGGAGGTCGTGGAGGACTACGCGGGCGAGAAGATCACCCATCTGGCAGTCGACGGCTGCGGGGCCCCGGTCCCGGCCATCTCGCTGCGCGGGTTGGCCGCGGCCACCGGACGGCTGGCGGGTTCCCCGGGGAACAAGGCCTCCGACGCCCGGGCCACCACCATCGCCACCGCCATGCTCGACTACCCCTGGGCCGTCCACGGGCACGGCGAGGAGAACACCGTGGTCATGGAGGACCTGGAGGTGATCGCCAAGCTCGGCGCCGAAGGCGTGCTGATCCTGGGCACCGCTGCGGGGATCTCCTGCGCGGTGAAGGTCAGGGACGGCAACAGCCGGCCCGCCTCCCTGGTCGGGCTCACGCTGCTGGCCTCCGTCGGGGCCATCGAAATCGACGCGATGACCGCCGTGTTGGAGAAGATCAGCCAACCCGTCCTCGGTGGCGGCCAGCCGGTGGGGCGCATCCGCGTGGCCCGCCCCGTGCTGGACCTGCTGGACTAGGTCATGGGGGTACGACGACGGATCCCCGCCGAGCAGGGGCGGGTCGCCATCGCCTCCTGGCGGCGGGCCGACGCCACCGGGCGGGCGGCACTGCCCCGGCCGGCCATTGCCCTGGCCGTGCGCTACGCCCTCGAGGAGCTCTCGGAGAATGCCGAGGGCAATTCCGTGGAGGTCAGGGTCCCTCCCTTCGGGGTCGCCCAATGCGTGACGGGCCCCCGGCATACCCGCGGAACGCCACCGAATGTGATCGAACTCGACGCCGCAACCTGGCTGGGGCTGGCCACCGGCGAGATCGGCTGGGCCGAGGCGCTGGCCTCCGGTTCCGTCTCGGCGTCGGGGCTGCGCGCCGACTTGTCCGAACACCTGCCGCTCTTCGGTACCCTTTAAGGCATGGAGTCCCCCCGTTCTGCAGCCACCCCCGATGACCGTTCCCCCGCCGCGGGGTCCGTGGAGGTCACGGTGTCCAGTTCCCCCAAGTTCTGGCCGTTCGCCGGCGCCGGAGCCGTGGTGGGTGTGCTCGCCGCGATGTTCACGGCACTGGCCGGGGATCCGGGAGGGGAGTTCACGCAGGGCTCGGTGTTCGGGTTCTTCGCCGTCGTCTTCGGCCTGGCGGGGGCCCTGTTGGGGTGCATCGTCTTCCTGGTCGTCGATGCCATCCTGCGCCGGCGCACCCGCCGGGCCCACGCCGTTCCGCTGGATGACGGCGGCGTGACAAGATAGCGGCCCCGGCACCGACCGGACGGCCACAACGTGAGAGAATGTTGACCATGGTGCGCGGTGACGGAATGCTTACACATGACCTTTTGCCCACGGAAAAGGGTCCCCAGGACGAATGCGGGGTCTTCGGGGTGTGGGCACCCGGCGAGGACGTGGCCAAACTGGCCTACTACGGCCTCTATGCCATCCAGCACCGCGGCCAGGAATCGGCGGGCATCGCCACCTCCGATGGGCAGCGGATCAACGTCTACAAGGACATGGGGCTGGTCTCCCAGGTGTTCGACGAGAACACCCTGAACTCGATGACCGGGCACATCGCCGTCGGGCACTGCAGGTACTCCACCACCGGTGCCAGCCACTGGGCCAACGCCCAACCCACGCTCGGCGCCACGGCCGAGGGCACGGTCGCCCTGGCCCACAACGGAAACCTCATCAACTCCGCCGAGCTGATGGACATGGTCGTCGCCGAACAGGGGGCGAAGTTCCGCGGCGAACTCGCCCAGGGCAACACCACCGACACGGCGCTGGTCACCGCGCTGCTGGCCGGGCAGGAGGGCACCGGTTTCGAGGAGACCGCGTTGGACCTGCTGCCCCGGCTCAAGGGCGCCTTCAGCTTCGTCTTCATGACCGAGGGGACCCTGTACGGGGCGCGGGATCCGCACGGCGTCCGCCCGCTGGTGCTGGGCAGGTTGGAACGCGGTTGGGTCATTGCCTCCGAGCAGTCGGGGCTGGCCACCGTCGGCGCCAGCTTCATCCGTGAAATCGAACCGGGCGAGTTCATCGCCATCGACGAGGAGGGCATCCGCTCACAGCGTTTCGCCCCCGCCACCCCCGCCCACTGCGTGTTCGAGTACGTCTACCTTGCCCGCCCGGACGCAGCCATCAACGGCCGCTCCGTCTACGAGTCCCGCGTGGAGATGGGCCGGCAGCTGGCGCGTGAAAACGCCGCCGACGCCGACATCGTCATCCCCGTGCCCGAGTCCGGCACCCCGGCGGCCATCGGGTTCGCCGAGCAGTCGGGGATCCCGTTCGCCCATGGCTTCGTGAAGAACGCCTACGTGGGGCGCACGTTCATCCAACCCTCGCAGACGCTGCGCCAGCTGGGCATCAAACTCAAGCTCAACGCCCTCGAACCGGTGATCCGCGGCAAGCGGGTCATCGTCGTGGACGACTCGATCGTGCGTGGCAACACGCAGCGCGCCGTCGTCCGGATGCTGCGCGAGGCAGGCGCCGCCGAGATCCACGTGAAGATCTCCTCACCGCCCATCAAGTGGCCGTGCTTCTACGGCATCGACTTCGCCTCCCGGGCCGAGCTCATCGCCAATGGCGCGACCATCGAGGAGATCACCACCTCGGTGGGCGCCGACTCCCTGGCCTACATCTCCCAGGACGGCATGATCGCCGCCACGGAGCAGCCGCGCGAACGCCTGTGCACCGCCTGCTTCTCCGGCGTCTACCCGATCGAATTGCCGGGCAGCGACCGCCTCGGCAAGAACCTGCTGGAGCGTCCCAACGCCGGATCCGACGGTTGCGATCCGGGCCCCGACGCAGAATTCGAGGATTCCCTCACCCCCGCCGACAAGACCCCGAGTTCGAAGTAAGGACGCCACCCATGACATCCTCCCAGCCCGGATCCACCGGCATCACCTACGCCTCGGCAGGTGTCGACGTCGAGGCCGGCGACCGCGCCGTCGAGCTCATGAAGGGTGCCATCAAGGCGACCCACAACGACTCGGTGATCGGCGGCGTCGGCGGGTTCGCCGGCCTGTTCGATGCCAGCGCGCTGCGCTCCTTCAAGAAGCCGCTGCTGGCCACGTCCACCGACGGCGTCGGGACCAAGGTCGCGATCGCCCAGGCCATGGACATCCACCACACCATCGGCCAGGACCTGGTGGGCATGGTCGTCGACGACATCGTCGTGGTCGGCGCCAAGCCGCTGTTCATGACCGACTACATCGCCTGCGGCAAGGTGGTCCCCGAGCGGATCGCCGACATCGTGCGCGGCATCGCCGAAGGGTGCTCGCTGGCCGGCACGGCATTGGTCGGCGGGGAAACGGCGGAACACCCCGGGCTGCTGGGCGAACACGAGTACGACGTCGCCGGTGCCGCCACCGGTGCCGTCGAGGCAGATGCGCTGTTGGGTCCCGAACGGGTGCGTTCCGGCGACGCGGTCATCGCCATGGCCTCCTCCGGCATCCACTCCAACGGCTACTCGCTGGTGCGCCGGGTCATCAACCATGCCGGCTGGGCCCTGGACCGCGAGGTCTCCGAACTGGGCCGGACACTGGGCGAGGAGCTGTTGGTCCCGACCCGGATCTACACCGCCGACTGCCTGGACCTCATGGACCACCTGAACGCCGGTGACGCCTCGGTGCTCCACGGCTTCAGCCACGTCACCGGCGGCGGCCTGGCCGCGAACCTGGCCCGCGTGCTGCCGCAGGGCCTGATGGCCACCGTGGACCGCTCCACCTGGTCCCTGCCCGCGATCTTCTCGCTGATCGGCGGGCTCGGGTCGGTCCCCCTAGCTGATCTGGAACGGACGCTGAACCTCGGTGTCGGCATGATCGCCATCGTCGACGGGGACGCGGCGCAGGCTGCCGTCTCGCGGCTGAACGAGCGCGGCCTGCCGGCCTGGGTCGCGGGGACCGTCGGGTCGATCACCGACGACGCGGCCTCCCACGGGGCAGATTTCGTCCAGGGAGCCAAGGGCGTCGACGGCGGTGCCGTCCTGATGCGCGGGGCGTACGCGGGCTGATCCCGCCCGGAACTGCCCAACGGCCGCTGCCTCCCGGACAGGAGGCAGCGGCCGTTCGCCGTCAGGCTGCGGGTCGTGTCCCGGCGAGCTCCCGAAGGGCCGGGGTCACCCGGGTACGCCACCGCCAGGTCGCCTTGGCATCTCCCCTGCTGGGTCCACCGTTGATGATGGCCACCTGCCGACCGTTGGCCACGGCATTGAGCACCAGCTTGTAGCCGCTCATCACGGCCAGGCTGGATCCGATCACCAGCAGCCCGGTCGAGGTCGATTCGAGCCTTCGTACCGCCTCCTTGCGCTCCGCTGGCACGTTCTCACCGAAGTAGACGACGTCCGGTTTGAGCTCGGGGCTTCCGCAGGAGAGGCAGCCGACCATGCTGAAGTCGGCGATCTGCTCTCCCGAGAGCGTGACATCGCCGTCGGGGTTCACCGCGTCCGGATCCACGACGATGCGCTCCAGGTAGCCGGGATTGGCGGCGGCCAGGCGCCGGTCCAGGCTCGGGCGCGCTTCGCCGGCGCCGCAGTTCAGGCACTTCACCTCGTCCAGGTCGCCATGCAGGGCGACCACGTCCCGGGAGCCGGCGCGGCGGTGCAGCCCATCCACGTTTTGCGTCACGACTCCGTTCAGGGCGCCGGTGCGTTGCAGGGCGGCCACGAGCAGGTGCCCCTCGTTCGGTTCCGCGACGGCCATGCGGCGCCAGCCGACGAAGCTGCGCGCCCAGTATCGGTGCCGGGCCGCGGGGTCGTGCTTGAACTCCTGGTAGGTCATCGGCCGGTGGGAGAGCAACGTGCCCCGGGGACCCCGGTAGTCGGGGATGCCCGAATCGGTGGACATCCCGGCCCCGGTCAACGCCAGGACGGATCCGCGGGCGAGCAGGGCGGCGATGCCGTCCCGGGCCACCACGGGGTCCTGGGGCGGCGCCGTTTCGGCCACGACGCGTTCGATGGACCGGATGGCCGCCCGGTGGGCATTGGCGATGGGCAGATCCACGTCAACCTCGTTTCAGGGCACGACAAAAAGCGCGGGCGGCCGGTGTCGGCCGCCCGGCGCCTCGGCACCACTGGGGGTGAAATCGCCGCCACCGCGCCGCCCGGGCGCGGAGGTCAGCCTAGTCGACGGGTTTCGCCGTCGTCGTCGCCGGAATACCGGTCCCCATACTCCGCGTAGTCCGCGTCGTTGGAGTCATCGGCAGGTGAGGAGGTCCGGGTCGCGTGGCCTCGGCCACCACCCAGCTCCTGTTGCAGGGCAGACAAATCAGTGGCCGGGGAATAGTACTTGATATCCCTGGCCTGCCGTGTCGCTTTTGCCTTCTGACGGCCGCGCCCCATGGCGTGACCCCCTTTATCGCTAGATCCGGAGGTGGTCCCTCAATCCAAGAGGAAGGCCCCGGAGAATGTGGCTGTTTCTTTCGTATTCCTAGGTTAACATGTTTCGACCCCCGACGCCGTCCCCGCAGGGCCCATTCCGACCGCTAGAGTAGGTGGCAATACTCTCATCGCCGTACTTACCCCGAATGGAGCGTCCGTGCAGGAGCCCAGCGACCGGCACGAGCCGTCCTACCAGCCTGCACGACCGGCCGAAACACAGAAGACCCACCGGTTCGGGATCGCCCCCGGATGGCTGGTCATCGGGGCCATCGGCATCACCCTGATCCTTGTTTTCGGCATCACCCGCCTGGTCCAGGCCATGCAGCCGGCCCCCACAACGACGGCGTCCGTGGCGCGGAACCCCTCCCCCGGCATCGACGGGATCATCGCCGAGCAGGCTCCGGCGCACCAGTTCCAGGTCGGCGACTGCCTCACCGACTTCACCTCCCCCTTGGAGCCGGCGACCATCGTCACTTGTTCGACGCCGCACCAGGCCCAGCTGATCGGCGTCAAGACACTGGACGACGTCCCCTACCCGGGGGATCCGCGGGTGACCTCGAAGGCCGAAGAGGCCTGCCGCGCCATCCGCTTGGACCCGGGAACGGCCCTGGAGGGCAGCTGGAACTATGCGTTCAGCCGCCCCTCGGCCGGCACCTGGGACGCCGGGGACCGGGATGTCGCGTGCTTCCTCGCCCTGGAGGAGGGCACGACGACGGCATCCCTGCTGCCGACGTCGTCCGCCTAGGCGCGTTCGAGGTCCGCCCGCGTCCCATCCTCCTGCGTGCCGGAGCGGGTGACCGTCAGCCCTCCCTCGTCCACCTGCGCGTCGACCTCGACGACATCGCCGTCGACGATCTCCCCGGAGAGCACGGCCCGGGCGAGCCGGTCCCCGATCTCGCGTTGCACCAGGCGACGCAGTGGCCGGGCGCCATAGGCGGGGTCGTACCCGGTCAGGGCCAACCACTCACGCGCCGCGTCTCTGACCTCCAGCGTCAGCCGCCGGGTGGTGAGCCGCTCCGCCAGGGTGGCGACCTGGATGTCGACGATCCGCCCCAGGTCCTCGAGCGAGAGCGGGTCGAAGAGGATGACGTCGTCGAGCCGGTTCAGGAATTCGGGCTTGAAGGACGCGTCCACAACCTGCATCACCGCCTGCTTCTTGGCCGCCTCGTCCAACGCGGGGTCGACCAGGAACTGCGAGCCGAGATTCGAGGTGAGCACCAGGATGACGTTGCGGAAGTCCACGGTGCGGCCCTGTCCGTCGGTGAGGCGTCCGTCGTCGAGCACCTGCAGCAGGATGTCGAAGACCTCGGGGTGGGCCTTCTCCACCTCGTCGAGCAGGATGACCGAGTAGGGGCGGCGGCGGACGGCTTCGGTGAGCTGGCCGCCCTCCTCATATCCGACGTACCCCGGAGGGGCGCCGACCAGCCGCGAAACCGAATGCTTTTCGGCGTATTCGGACATGTCGATGCGCACCATGGCCCGTTCGTCGTCGAAGAGGAAGTCGGCCAGCGCCTTCGCAAGTTCCGTCTTGCCCACGCCGGTCGGGCCGAGGAACAGGAAGGATCCCGTGGGCCGGTCGGGGTCGGAGATCCCGGCCCGTGACCTGCGCACCGCGTCGGAGACGGCGGCGACTGCGGCCTTCTGTCCGATCAGCCGTTGGCCCAGCAGCGACTCCATGCCCAGCAGCTTCTGGCTCTCCCCCTGGAGCATGCGGCCTGCGGGAATGCCGGTCCAGGCGGAGATGACCTCGGCGATGTCGTCGGCGGTGACCTCCTCCGAGACCATGGACTCCTGCCGGCCGTCCTGCTCGGCCGCCTGTGCCTGATCGAGTTGGCGCTGGAGTTCGGGGATCTCCCCATACAGCAACCGAGAGGCCTTCTCCAGGTCGCCGTCGCGCTGGAGCCGTTCGGCGCGGGAGCGCAGTCCATCGAGTTCGACCTTGAGGTCACCGACCCGGTTCAACCCCGCCTTTTCGGCGTCCCACCGCGCGTTCAGCGCGTCCAGGCGTTCGCGTCGATCGGCCATGTCGGCCCGCAGGGCCTCCAGCCGCTCGCGGGATGCCGGGTCGTTTTCGCCCTTGAGGGCCAGCTCCTCCATGGTCATGCGGTCCACGATCCTGCGGAGTTCGTCGATCTCCTCGGGAGCGGAGTCGATCTCCATGCGCAGCCGGGAGGCTGCCTCGTCGACGAGGTCGATGGCCTTGTCCGGCAGCTGGCGGCCCGAGATGTAGCGGTTGGACAGGGTTGCGGCCGCCACGAGGGCGGAGTCGGCGATCTCGACCTTGTGGTGGGCCTCATAGCGTTCCTTCAGGCCGCGCAGGATGCCAATGGTGTCCTCCACGCTCGGTTCGCCGACGTAGACCTGGGCGAACCGGCGTTCCAGCGCGGGGTCCTTCTCGATGTTCTGGCGATACTCATCGAGCGTGGTGGCGCCGATCAGGCGCAGTTCCCCGCGGGCGAGCATCGGCTTGAGCATGTTCCCGGCGTCCATGGCCCCTTCCGAGGCCCCGGCGCCGACGACTGTGTGGATCTCATCGATGAAGGTGACCACTTCGCCGTCGGAATCCCGGATCTCCTCGAGGACTGCCTTGAAGCGTTCCTCGAATTCTCCACGGTATTTCGCCCCGGCGATCATCGAGCCGAGGTCCAGGGACACGAGCTTCTTGCCGCGCAGGGATTCGGGGACGTCGCCGGCCACCATGCGCTGGGCTAGGCCCTCGACGACTGCCGTCTTGCCGACACCCGGTTCCCCGATGAGCACCGGGTTGTTCTTGGTGCGCCGCGAGAGCACCTGGACGACACGGCGGATTTCCGCGTCGCGGCCGATGACCGGGTCCAGTTTTCCGGACCGGGCGATGGCGGTGAGGTCGGTGCCGAACTTCTCCAGTGCCTCGAAAGTGCTTTCGGGGTCCTCGGTGTCGCGGGGGTTGTCGCCGCGCAATCCCTCGACGGCTGCCTTCAGGGCCTCCGATGATGCGCCGGCGTTGCGCAGGATCTGTCCCGCGGTCCCCGCATCGGCAGCCAGCCCGAGCAGCAGGTGCTCCGCGGAGACGCGCCCGAACCCGAGGTCGGTGGCGGCCTGGGTGGCGGAGTTGATGACCTGCAGGAAAGCGCGTGAGTATTGGGCTTGGGCCACGGTGGTCCCGGAGGAGGCGGGCAGGTCGTGGATCGCGTTGCTGGCCGCGACGGAGACGGCGTCCGGATCCACTCCCGCCTTTTTCAACAGCTCGACGGCCAGTGACCCCCGTTCATCCATCAGCGCCTTGAGCAGGTGCGCCGGTTCGACCTGCGCATTTCCTGCGGTGGAGGCGTTCATGCCTGCGGCAGAGAGCGCTTCCTGGCTCTTGGTGGTGAATTTGGTGTCCATGTGGATCCTTTCCTGGCAGTCCAGCCCTTTTCAATACTTGAGTCTACTACGCTCAAGTCTCATGAGGTTCGGATTATTCCGTGGGCGTAGGGCCCCAGGCCGGGTCGTCGTACGGCCGGGAAGCCGGGAAGTGAATACAACCACCGCGATCACGCCTTTCGGGCAGACCACCCCTCCACTGCGGGCCGACCAGGCGCTCGCAACCCTGCGCAAGGCATCACCCGCGGGCTGCCGCCTCCAGGACCGAGATGTCCAGCTTTTTCATGGGCATGAACGCCTCGGTGACGCGTTGGGCGACCTCGGGGTCCTGGCTGGAAAGCAGCTCCGGCAGACGCACGGGCACCACCTGCCAGGAAACGCCGAAGCGGTCCTTGAGCCACCCGCAGCGTGATTCCTCGCCACCGGCGGTCAGCGCATCCCAATAGTGGTCGATCTCGTCCTGCGTATCGCACATGATCTGGAACGAGACGGCCTCGTTGAAGGTGAACATCGGCCCACCGTTCAGGGCCACGAACGAGCGGCCATCCAGTTCGAAGGCCACGGTCATGGGTACCTCGGGGTCGGGGCCCGGAGACTGGCCCAGGAGGCGGGAATTCGGGAATAACCCCGTATAGAAATGGGCGGCTTCCAGGCCCCGGTCCTCGAACCACAGGCAATTGACGATGTCTTGCATGGGGAACCTCCCAGGTTCCGGGCCCGGACCACCGGCGGGGCTGGGGAGAAGGGATCGGGGTGGCCATGCCGCGGACGCCGCGGCCCACCCCCAATGTAGCCGCCCCTTCCCGCCCGGGGAACCGTCAGGCGGCAGGGCCCATGGGCAGACGCGACCCCGAGGGGACAATGACCTTGCCCAACGGCACCAGCGATACCGGGATGAGCTTGAGATTGGCAATGCCCAGCGGGATGCCGATGATGCTCACGAACATCGGGATCGCCGTCAGCACGTGGCCGAGGGCAATCCAGATGCCGGCGACGACGATCCAGATGACATTGCCGATGGTCGAGAAGAAGCCGGTGCGTCCGCCGCGGTCCACGATGGTGCGCCCGAAGGGCCACAGCGCGTAGCTCGCGATGCGGAAGGATGCCAGGCCGAAGGGAATCGTCACGATCAGCACGCAGCACACGATGCCGGCCAGCAGGTAGCCCAGCGCCAGCCACAGTCCGCCGAAGACCAGCCAGATGATGTTCAGGATCAGGTTCACGGGTCCGTTCATGCCCTCCAGTCTGCCCGGGTCTCCGGTTCCGCGCCATCCGGGATCACCCTGGTTCCGCCGTCGGATGCTTGAGTTCGGGCGCTTAAGTTTTGCTAACGATCCACCGTCGACTGCCCCATTTGGTACCAGACGGTAACTTTCGCGGGTGAAGATGGAAGCCATGAGGACTTCGCAGCGCGCCGCGCACTGGGGGATCGTCGGCGCGTTGGTGGCTGCCCTGACGGCCGGCTGCTCGCTGTCCCCCCACGCCTCGCTCCCCGTTCCCGGCGACGGCGCCCCCAGCATCCCGGCCCCCATCGATCACGGGACGGACCCCGACGCGGGACTGGATGCCAAGCTGCTCAAGGGAGTCGACCGCGGCAGCCGCTCGGACGAGGACCGCAACATCTATGCCAGCTGGTACACCCTGCCAACCGAGCCCGAGTTCGGGCAGGGTCAGGAACGGGCGATCCAGTCCGAGATCGACGCCTACGTCAAGGACATACCCTCCAGCGCCTTCGGCGGCGTTGCCCCACCGGAGTTGAACACCACCTCCGCGTTGACCGGTGCCTCGGACCGGGTGCTGGGTGTCCGGCAGACCACCTACACGTTCATGGGTGCCAGCGGCGGTTCGGCCTACCGGACCTTGTGGTACGACCGCGAGAACCGCAAGACCATGTCCACGCGGGACCTGTTCGACACGGACGGCGACTGGGAAGCATTCCGGGCGCTGACCGCCCAGCAGCTCTCCGCCAATGCCGAGGTCTTCGACGAGGAGGCCACGGACCCCGCCGAGCGGTTGCTCGATTCGGTGAATTTCGATTCCGCGGGAAACGCCCTGGTGGAATTCGACGACTACTCGGTGGCTCCGGGATCCGTTTCCCCCGTGATCGCGAAGATCGCCACCGATGACCTGCTTCCCCTGCTCAGCCCCCGCGGACTCGCCGTCCGCGCGGCCGGCATGGATCCGGCCCCGGTTGCACCGGCCCCGAAGACCACCGACGCCGGGACGTCGTCGCGCCCGGCCTCCCCGGAGCCCTCCGCCTCCGCAGTCCCGCAGCGGCGCAAGGCACCGGATTGCCGGAAGGCCAAATGCATCGCCCTGACGTTTGATGACGGGCCCGGCCCCGCGACGGGGCGCCTGCTCTCGACGCTGGCCTCCCACGATGCCCGGGCAACCTTCTTCGTGGTGGGCCCCAACGCCCGCCGCTATCCCCACGTGCTGAAGCAGGCAGCCGCCGCGGGCCATGAGATCGGCAACCACACCTGGTCCCACCGCTCACTGGCCAGCCTGTCCCCGGAGGAAGGACGCAGGGAACTGGCCCGGACCGACGATGCCGTCTCCGCGGCCACCGGTTCCGCCCCCACCCTGACCCGGCCGCCGTACGGGGCGACGAACCCCCAGGTCAACCGGCTCGTCCACACTCCGGTGGTCCTCTGGGATGTGGACACCCTCGATTGGAAGCACCGCAACGCCGACACCGTGGCGCGGGCCGCCCTGCGCGACGCCCATCCCGGGGCGATCGTGTTGATGCACGACATCCACCCGACCTCGGTGGCGGCCATGCCCCGGATCCTGGACGGGCTCGCCGCCCGGGGCTACCAGTTCGTCACTGTCTCGGAGCTGCTCGCGTCCTCCAGGCCCCAGGCCCAGGTCACCTACAGCCACGGGCCGGCCGGCAAATAGCGCCGGGGCCGCGGCGGCGACTAACGTTGGTCCAATGAGTGATCCCGCAGCACCCAAGCCCCCGGTCCGCGGCCGCGCCGTCGAGGACCTGAGCTTCTACCGGACCGACCCCGTGTCCTTCGTCCGCCGCGGCTCCCGCCTGCATGGCAAGCGCAAGGATTCCTGGGACCGCCTCTCCGGGGACTACGTCATCCAGGTTCCCCGGCACCATGCCGACACCTCAGTGCACGAGGACTTCCGCTTCGACGCCGAGCAGGCCTTCGGCCGCCGGGCCCCGCTGACGGTGGAAATCGGCACCGGCCTGGGCGAGGCCATCGCCGCCGCGGCCGAGGCCCACCCCGAGCGCGACTTCCTCGCAGTGGAGGTCTACCTCCCCGGTCTGGCCCAGCTGATGGCGCGGATCGATGCCAAGGGCCTCACGAACGTGCGTGCGGTGCAGGCCAACGCACCCGAGGTCCTGGACGTCATGCTCGAACCGGGCTCCGTGGACGAACTGTGGATCTTCTTCTCCGACCCCTGGCACAAGACCCGGCACCACAAGCGCCGGCTGATCAAGGAGTCGTTCCTGCCCAAGGCGGCGCGCGTCCTGGCTCCCGGCGGCATCTGGCGGCTGGCCACCGACTGGTCCAATTACGCCGAGCAGATGCGCGGGATCCTCGACGCCTCGGCGGATTTCACCTCGCTGCATCCCGGCGGGCAGGCCGGTCCGGACTCGCCCCTGACCCGGGTGCGACGCGAAGGGCTGGAGGGCCACGAGCCGGAACCCGATTTCACCGACGACCTGGGCGGTTGGGCACCGCGCTACGAGGGCCGGATCCCCACCAGTTTCGAGGGCAAGGCGCGGGTTGCAGGGCGCCTGGTCTTCGACCTGGCCTACCGCCGGACCACCACGGGCTAGGACGACGGCGGGAACACGAGGTCACCGCCGGCCGGTTACCGCTGGGCTGCCGGGCCAACATGCTACGTGAAGGCGGGCGTTGTGCCGTTGAGAATCCGTGCCAGGTTGTGCAGAGACAGCGTGCCGGGATCGCGGTAGCCGTACTCGGCGGGGACGGTTCCCGGCACGTACCGGGAGGTGTTGTGCCCGGTGACCGTGTGCAGGCCCGAGGCGGGGTGTCCCTCGACGGCGAACGGCAGCCCGGCGACCGCGGTGCGACCGCTGAGCACCCGCCCCCACCGGGCCAGGTGGTCACGGGTGGCCACTGCCTCGAACCGGCGGTCCACCGGCACGCCGAGCGTGCGGGGATCGGCCAGCAGCCCGGCGGGGATGCCGGCGGAACCGGTGGTGGCGAACGTGTCGATCCGGGTGCGCCGGGAACCGGTGGGGACCTCCTCGGCGGCGAGCCGGGCCAGGGCGTGGGCCGCGAGCGTGGCGCCATAGGAGTGGGCCTCGATGCCGGTGTGCACGTCGTCAGGCAGGAGCACCCCGATCCGCCGGATGTCGTGGGCCAGGCGTTCCACGGCGCCGCGGGCTGCCCGGTTGAAGACGGCGCGCAGCAGGCCCGGCGCCGGGTAGCCGAGCCACGCGATGACCGCCGGGCGTTCGGCGCCGGCGGCGCGCTGGGCCAGCAGCAGTTCCCCGGCCTCGCGGGCGCTGCCCCACATGGCGGTGCCCGGGCGGATGCCCGCACCGGAGACCTGCCAAGTCAGGTGGGTCGCGGTGTCGGGGTCCCCGAGGACGACGGCGGCCAGCGGCTCGGGGCCCTCCAGGTCCAGGAAGAGCAGGCGCCGGGCGGGGATCGCCGGGTCCATGGAGGTGGGCCGCAGTGCGTGGGCGACGCCGTCGATGGCCGCCTTGCGGCGCTGGTCCAGCCCGTCGCGGCGGAGCTTGGCCGCCGCGAAGCCGCGTTCGGCACGGGCGATGAGATCGGCCACCGTCGCCGACGGTGCGGGGACCATGCGGGGCCGCCTAGTCCTGGGGGCGCCAGATGACGACTGCCTGGCTCCGGGCGCGCGGTCGCTGGCCGCGCGAGAGGCTCACGACGTCCCCGGCCCCGGCCCCGGCGGCGAAGACGCGCTGCAGTTCGGAGGAGCGGCGGCTGACGTCCTCGAGTTCTTGGCTCAGCTCCGCCACCCGGGCGCGCAGGGCGGCGACCTGGTTCTCCAGTTCCAGGACCCGGCGGATCCCCTCCAGGGAGACCCCGTCCTTGGAGAGGCGCTGCACCTCGCGCAGCAATTCGACGTCGTGCTTGGAGTAGCGGCGCTGCTTGCCCCGCTGGCGCGAGGGCGAGACGAGTCCCATGCGGTCGTACTGGCGCAGGGTCTGCGGGTGCATGTCCGCCAATTCGGCGGCCACGGAGATCACGAACACGGGAATGAACCGGTCGTTGATGGCCAGTGCCTTGCCCTCTGACATGTTCTTCCCTCCTGCTGCTCGGATCGTGACGGGTGCCTGCACCCCGGTGGGGGCTGCGGCTCTAGACTACGGCTTTCGCCGCGATGCCCGCGCGCGGGTCGGCGTCGGCGGTGGCCTCGGCGAAGGCCTTCACCGCGTCCTGCGCCTCGGCGTTGAGCTTCTGCGGCACGACGACGTCGATGGTCACCAACAGGTCCCCGGTCACCTTCGAGGTCTTCACGCCGCGGCCCTTCAGGCGCAGCGTGCGCCCGGAGGAGGTTCCCGCGGGGACCTTCATCTTCACGGTCTCCCCGGTGAGCGTCGGGACTTCCAGGGTGGCCCCAAGTGCCGCCTCGGCGAAGCCGACGGGCAGGTGGATCCTGATGTTGTTGTCCTCGCGTGCGAAGAAGGGATGGGGCTTGACCGAGACCTTGACCATCAGGTCCCCGTTGCCGGCCGGGCCGTGTTGGCCCTTGCCGCGCACGCGCACGCTCTGCCCGTCGCGGATGCCCGCGGGGATGCGCACGTCGATGACCTCGCCGTCCGGTTCGCGCAGCCCGATGGTGGTGCCGCGGATGGAGCCGGCGAAGGAGATGGTGGTCGAGGCGGTGCGGTCCGCTCCCTTCTGGGGGGCCTGCTGGAAGCCGCCGAAGCCCCCGCCGCCGAAGAGGTCGGCAAATTCGGGGGGAACCTGTCCCCCGCCGGGGAACCCGCCACCGCGACGGGCACCACCGGAATTGAAGAGGTTGCCGAACATGTCGTCGAATCCGGAGCCGCCTCCCGCCGGTCCACCGGCTCCCCCCGCGGAGAAGCGGGCGCCGGAGCCCATGGCGCGGATCGCATCGTATTGTTCGCGTTCTTCCGGATCCGAGAGCACGGAGTGCGCCTCGGTGATGTCCTTGAACTTCTTCTCTGCCGTGGCATCCCCGGGGTTGGTGTCGGGGTGGTACTTGCGTGCCATCTTGCGGTAGGACTTCTTGATGTCGGCGTCGCTGGCATCCTTGGAGACGCCGAGGATGGCGTAGAAATCCTTGTTGACCCAATCCTGACTGGCCATCGGGCGCCTCCTGTTTCTGCGTGGTTCTGGAAAATCAAGGGGTCCCCGGCCGCCTCCTGGAGGGGAGACGGCCGGGGAGGTGTGGTGCTATTCGCCGGTGGAGACGATGACCTGGGCGGCGCGGATGACCCGCTCGCCCTTGCGGTAGCCGTTGCGCAGCACCTGTGCCACGTGGTCCTCGGGGACCTCGGGGCTGGGCTGCTGCATCAGTGCCTCGTGGACGGTGGGGTCAAAGGCGACGCCCGCGTCCTCGATGCGCTCCAGGCCGTGGCCGGCGAGGATGGTGTCGAATTTCTTCGCCACCGCCGCGAACGGGCCCTCGTCCAGGTCGCCGTGCTTGCGCGCGGCGTCCAGGTCATCGAGCACCGGCAGCAGGCTGGTCAGCACCGACTGGACGGCCAGGTCGCGTACCGCCTCCCGGTCACGCTCGACGCGCTTGCGGTAGTTGACGTACTCGGCCTGCAGACGCAGCAGGTCGTTGCGCAGCTCGGCCTCGACGTCGGTCGCCGCGGCGGGCGGCTCCTGCTGCCCCGCCTCGTTGAGGATCTGCTCGGCCTGGGCCAGCGCGTCCTCGGTCTCGACGCCTTCCCCGGATGCGGTGACGTCCTCCTGCCCTGCGGCATCGCGCACCTCACCCGTCTCGGGATCGACCTTGCGCTTGTCGGTGAAGCGCACCGGCTCCTCGCCGTGCTCTTCTTCGTTGCCGTGGTGTGGCATCGGAATCGAACCGCCTTACTTCTTCTCGTCGTCTTCGTCGACAACCTCGGCGTCGACGATGTCCTCCTCCGGGGCACCGGCGCCATCGGACTCGCCACCGGCTTCGCCGGCTGCGCCGTCGGCCTGGGCCTGGGCGTAGATGGCCTCGCCGAGCTTGGTCTGGGACGCCTGGAGCTTCTCGTAGGCGGCCTTGACCTCGTCGTCGTTGTCCTGGCCTTCGAGGGCTGCCTTCAGGGCGTCGACGTCGGCCTGGACCTCGGTCTTGACCTCCTCGGGCAGCTTGTCCTCGTTGTCCTTGATGAGCTTGTCCACGGAGTACGCGGACTGCTCGGCGGCGTTGCGGGTCTCGGCTGCCTCGCGGCGGGCCTTGTCCTCGGCCGCGTGCTCCTCGGCTTCCTGGACCATGCGCTCGATGTCCTCCTTCGCCAGCGAGGTGCCGCCGGTGATGGTCATCGACTGCTCGGTGCCGGTGCCCTTGTCCTTGGCGGAGACGTGCACGATGCCGTTGGCGTCGATGTCGAAGGTGACCTCGACCTGCGGGACGCCGCGCGGGGCCGGTGCGATGCCGGTGAGCTCGAAGGTGCCCAGCGGCTTGTTGTCGCGGGTGAACTCGCGCTCGCCCTGGAAGACCTGGATCGACACCGAGGGCTGGTTGTCATCGGCGGTGGTGAAGGTCTCGGACCGCTTGGTCGGGATGGCCGTGTTGCGCTCGATGAGCTTGGTCATCACGCCGCCCTTGGTCTCGATGCCCAGCGACAGCGGGGTCACGTCGATCAGCAGGACGTCCTTGCGCTCGCCCTTCAGGACGCCGGCCTGCAGGGCGGCGCCCACGGCGACGACCTCATCCGGGTTGACGCCCTTGTTGGCTTCCTTGCCGGCCAGTTCCTTGACCAGTTCGGCCACGGCCGGCATGCGGGTGGAGCCGCCGACGAGGATGACGTGGGCGATGTCGGAGACCTTGATGCCGGCTTCCTTGATCACGTCGTTGAACGGCTTGCGGGTGCGCTCGAGCAGGTCCTTGGTCAGGTCCTGGAACTTGGCGCGGGACAGGTGCTCGTCCAGATGGACCGGGCCGTCGGCGGTGACCGAGAGGTACTGCAGCGAGATGTTGGTGCTCGTCGCGCTGGAGAGTTCCTTCTTGGCCTGCTCGGCGGCTTCCTTCAGGCGCTGCAGGGCGATCTTGTCCTTGGACAGGTCGGCGCCCTTGGACTTGGCCTGGGCCAGCAGCCAGTCGACGACGCGCTGGTCCCAGTCGTCGCCGCCGAGGCGGTTGTCGCCGGCGGTGGAGCGGACCTGGATGGTGGAGAAGTCGTCCTCGTCCTTGCCCACTTCGAGCAGCGAAACGTCGAAGGTGCCGCCGCCGAGGTCGAACACGAGGATGAGTTCGTCTTCCTTGCCCTTGTCCAGGCCGTAGGCCAGGGCGGCTGCGGTCGGCTCGTTGACGATGCGCAGCACGTTCAGTCCAGCAATCTCGCCGGCTTCCTTGGTGGCCTGGCGCTCGGCGTCGTTGAAGTAGGCCGGGACCGTGACGACGGCGTCGGTGACCTTCTCGCCCAGGTACGATTCGGCGTCGTGCTTGAGCTTCATGAGCGTACGGGCGGAGATCTCCTGCGCCGTGTACTTCTTGTCGTCGATCGTGGTGCTCCAGTCGGTGCCCATGTGGCGCTTGACGGAGGCGATCGTGCGGTCGATGTTGTTGACGGCCTGGCGCTTGGCGATTTCGCCGACCAGGACCTCGCCGGATTTGGAGAAGGCCACCACGGACGGCGTGGTGCGTGCGCCTTCGGCGTTGGCGATGACGGTGGGCTCGCCGCCTTCCAGGACGGAGACGACCGAGTTGGTGGTTCCGAGGTCGATACCTACGGCACGGGACATAATGCATCCTTCTTTCCGATGGGAAATGCTGGGGTTCTCCGCCCAACCCGGGAGGTTGAGCGTTCTGCACTCAAGTCTACTCGGCGTCGTTTTGATGTCAAATCAAACTTGAGCGAAGCTCACTCAACTTTGATCTCGGCGGTGGTGCGGGGGACAAAAAAGCGCCGCTTCCCCCTGATGAGAAGGGGAAGCGGCGCCTGATCGCACCCGGCTGCCGGACACGGCGGCCGGGTGCCGCGCGGGGACTACTTGCGGTTGGACTGCGGGGCACCGGCCCGGCGGCTGCCGCGGCCACGGCCCGGACGTCCAGCGCCCAGCGCCTCCTGGGCCTTGGTGCCGATGGCGTCGCCGATGGTGTTGGAGCCGCGGGTGCCCGAGGAGGCGGGCCGTGACGAGGAGAACGACCGGCTGGACTCGCCGCGTCCCTCGGAGCGCGGGGCGCCCTGGCGCTGGCCCGAACGGCTGCGGCCACCGGCACGCTGGGTGCCGCCTGCGCGGCCTCCGGTTGCCTGGCTGCGCTGGCCGCCGTTGCGTCCACCGCGCTCTGCGCGGTCGACGGCCGGGCTGCCGACGCCTTCACCGCGGTTGTTGCGGGCCTCGCGCGGACGATCGGCGCCATCGCGCGCCGGACGGCGGTCGCCGGAGGGAGCCTCCGTGCGGCCCGAGGAACGGCCCGGGCGGGAGTTCCCTCGCCCACCACGACGACGGCCACGGCCTCCGGCGGCATCGGAATCGGCCAGCGACTTCGCCCGCGGACTGGAATGCGGCGTCGGCGCCACATAGGCGACCGCCTCGGCCTTGTCACCGCGCACGGCGGCCACTGCCGCGGCCTGCGGGGTGACCCGCTCCAACGGGACCTTGATCCCGGCGGCACGCATCAGCGACTTCACGTCGCCCTGCTGGTCGGGGGTCGCGATCGTGACGACGGTTCCGGAGGAGCCGGCGCGGGCGGTGCGCCCGGAACGATGCAGGTACGCCTTGTGCTCGGCCGGCGGATCGATGTGCACGACCAGCTCGACGCCGTCGACGTGGACGCCACGGGCGGCGACGTCGGTGGCCACCAGGACCTTCGCGTCGCCACCGGAGAAGGCGGCGAGGTTGCGGTCACGGGCGTTCTGGCTCAGGTTGCCGTGCAGGTCCACCGCGGGGACACCGGACTTGGAGAGCCAGACGGCCATCTTCTTGGCGTGGTGCTTGGTGCGCATGAACATGATGCGCCGCCCGGTGCCCGATGCCAGCTCGAGGACCAGTTCCTTCTTGGAGTCGGCGTCGACCATGAACACGTGGTGGTCCATGGTGTCCACGGCGGCCTGCGGGGCGTCCACCGAGTGCACGACGGGGTGGTCGAGGTAGCGCTGGACGATCTTGTCCACGCCGTTGTCCAGGGTGGCGGAGAAGAGCATGTGCTGGATGCCGCGCGGGGTCTGGTCCAGGATGCGCTTGACCACGGGGAGGAACCCGAGGTCGGCCATGTGGTCGGCCTCGTCCAGGACGGAGACCTCCACGCGGGAGAGGTCGGCGACCTTCTGGCGCAGCAGGTCCTCGAGCCGACCGGGGCAGGCAATGAGGATGTCGACGCCGGCGTTGAGGTCCTTTTCCTGGCGGACCTGGGAGACACCGCCGAAGACAACCGATGTGCGCAGGTCCGCGCCCTCGGCCAGCGGGATGACGACGCGGCTGATCTGGGTGGCCAGCTCGCGGGTCGGTGCCATGATCAGGGCGCGCGGGAAACGGGCCTTGCGGGGCTTGGGGGCGGCGGCCAGGCGGGCCACCAGCGGCAGGGAGAAGGCCAGGGTCTTGCCGGACCCGGTCTGGCCGCGGCCGAGGACGTCCTTGCCGGCCAGGGTGGAGGGAAGGGTGGCTTCCTGGATGGGGAAGGCGGAATCGATTCCCTGGGCTGAAAGGATCTCGGCCAGGCGTGCGGGCACACCGAGGGAAGTAAAGGAAACGCTCACGGGCTGCTTTCGGTCGTTGCTATGCGCAACCGGGTTCGGCGCGCAGGTCGCCGAAGAAGAGGATGGCCTGGGCCCCCGGGTGGGGTGCTCCGCCAATCGCCCGGAGGCGATGGGTCTTCCGCCGCTGCTGCCGGCTCGTCATGCGTGATGCCGGGGCGGCGGGAAAAGGGTCAAATCTGTCGACGCAGGGCCCGCATGCGTCCAACCGGAGCCGGAAGGCGTGGAGCCACTGTCCGCCAGTCTAGCAGCGGCTCCCGCCCTGCCCCTATTGTGTGCCGGATCTCACGGGCCGGTCGGCCGTGTGACCGGTGTCGGCATCGCCTCCGGCGAGCGGCTTGGGTTTCCACGGCCACCAGATCCGCTCGCCGAGGTCATAGGCCAGCGCGGGGACCAGCAGGGACCTGACGACCAGGGTGTCGAGCAGGACGCCGAAGGAGACGATGAAGGCCAGCTGGACCAGGAACATGATCGGGATGACGCCCAGGGCCGCGAACGTCGCCGCCAACACGATGCCGGCGGAACTGATGACTCCCCCGGTGACGGCCAACCCGCGCAACACCCCGTCCCGGGTGCCGTGGACCCGCGATTCCTCGCGCACACGGGTCATGAGGAAGATGTTGTAGTCCACCCCCAGGGCCACGAGGAAGACGAACCCGAAGAGCGGCACCGACGGGTCGGCCCCGGGGAAGTCGAAGACCCCGTTGAAGACCAGCGCGGAGACGCCCATGGCCGTCCCGTAGGAGATGACCGTCGTGAGCACCAGCAGCACGGGGGCCAGGATCGAGCGCAGCAGCAGGACCAGGATGACCAGGATCGCGGCCAGGACCAGCGGGATGATCTTCACCAGGTCTGCCTCCGCCGTGAGGTTGGTGTCCAGCGACACCGCGCTCGGACCGCCGACCAGGGCGCCGGGGTCCACCGCGTGGGTCGCCGTCCGCAGCGCGGTGACCGTCTCCTGGGCCGCGGACGAATCGGCGGCATCGGACAGCGTCACGGAGAGCAGGACGTGGCCGTCCACGACCTGCGGTCGCGTTTCCGCGCCCGGGGCGCCCACGCCGGCGGGCGCTCCCCCGGGGGCCTGCAGGTAGGCGCTGGCCACCCCGTCGACCCCCTTGACCCGTTCGAGCACGGCCTCGCCGCGGTCCGATTCCACGATGACCGTGGCCGGGCTGCCGGCCCCGGCGTCGAAGTGCCGCGCCAGCGCGTCCTGCCCGTCGGCGGATTCGGTCTGGCCGAGGACCAGCTCGCTTTGCGGCACGCCGGTGGCCTGCAGCTGGGTGATCCCGGCGCAGCCGGCCAGCAGGACGACGGCGGTGGCGATCCAGAGCCGGCGGGGGTGGCGGCGCACCATCCGGGCCGTGCGCGCCCAGAGGCCAGCGCCGTCCACCGGCGACGCCGGGACGTGGTCATGGTGGCGCGGGATGAGCGGCCAGTAGGCGCCCCGCCCGAGCAGGCCCAGCAGCGCGGGCAGCAAGGTGAGCGCGGCCAGGACGGAGAACACGATCCCCGAGGCGCCGATCGGGCCCAGCGCCTTGTTCGAGTTCAGGTCGGAGAAGACCAGGCACAGCAGGCCCACGGTCACGGTCCCGGCCGAGGCGATGATCGGTGCCGCCGCCCCGCGCAGGGCCGCCCGGACCGCCTGCAGCCTCCGGGCACCGTCGGCGACGGCCTCCTTGTGCCGGGCGACCAGCAACAGCGAATAATCCGTCGCGGCCCCGATGACCAGGATGGACAGGATGCCCTGGCTTTGCCCGTCGAGCACGATCCATCCGGCCTTGGCCATCCAGAACACCGCGAGGATCGCCGCGCAGAGCGCCGACACCGAGGTGAACAGGACCGCCAGCGGCAGCAGCAGCGACCGGTAGACCAGCAGGAGGATCACCAGCACCGCACCGAGTGCGGCCAGCAACAGGATCCCGTCGATGCCGGCAAAGGCCCCGATCAGGTCAGCCGTCAGGCCGGCCGGGCCGGCGACGTAGGCGCTGACCCCGGGGGCCATCCCGGCTCCCAGCAGGCTGCGCAGCTGCCCGACGGCCTGGTCAGTGTCCACCGAACCGTTGAGGGGGACGATCATCTCGGCCGCGCGGCCGTCCTCGGACGGGAACGGCCCGGCCACGTCGCCGGTGACGGCGTCCAGGTCCGCGACCCGGGCGGCCAGGGCCTTCAGGTCCACGTCCCCGAGGGCGGCGCGGTCCGTTGCCTCGAGCACGACGACGGCGGGAATGGTGCCGCTGCCATCGAACCGCTGCTGCCATTCCAGGGCGCGGGTGGCCTCCGCCGAGGCGGGCAGGAAGCTCGACTGGTCGTTGCTCTGGACCTGGTCCAGCTTCCCGAAGGTCGGGCCGCCGATGCCGGCGATGCCCAGCCACACCAGCACCAGGACCCCGCAGACCAGCAGGCGCACCCGCGGGTGCGCGGGAAGGGTTCCCGACTTACTTCCATCCTGAAATAGTTTCACCATGGAATCATAACCGATCGGCGCTACACTGCAACGGTGGACAACGGAGCGAACTTCCAGTTGGTCCGGCTCCTCCAGGAATTCACCCAGGCGTCGGACCGCTTCGTGGACACCACCAGCGGCGACAACGCGATGCACCGCAGCGACCTGAACGCCCTCTCCGTGATCATGCGCCACGAACAGGCCGGAAGGCCACCCACGACGTCGATGCTCGGCCGCGAACTGCATCTGAGCCCGCCGGCCACCTCGGCACTGGTCAACCGGCTGGAGCGCAGCGGCCACGTGGTTCGCCACCGCTCGGAGGACGACCGCCGCGTGGTGCGCGTCGCCGTCACCGACCACGCCATGGCCGAGGGCCGGCGCATGTTCGGCCCCCTGGCCCGGGCCCTGGGCCAGACCATCGCCGGCTACACCGCGGCAGACATCGCCCTCGTCTCCCGCTTCATGGCCGACGCCTCACGCGCGGTGGACGAGGCGACGAAAAAACTCGACATGTAGCTGCCCCTCCACGCCCCCATTCGCCTAGGCTCGGTTCATGGACAACGAGGTTTACTCCCACGGCCACCACGAGAGCGTCGTCCGCGCGCATGCGGTGCGCACCGCCGCCGACTCCGCCCCGCACCTGCTGCCGCACCTGGCCCCCGGCCTGCGGATCCTCGATGTCGGTTGCGGCCCCGGCTCCATCACCCTGGACCTGGCACGCCAGGTGGCCTCCCCCGATGGCGCCGGCCGGGCGGTCGGCGTCGACCGCTCCGAGGACGTGCTCGCCACCGCCCGCGCCCGCGCCGCCGCGGAGGGCGTCGACAACGCCACCTTCGAGACGGGCAACATCTACGACCTGCAGTACGACGACGGCGCCTTCGACGTCGCGCACGCCCACCAGGTGCTGCACCACCTCGCGGATCCGGTGGCCGCGGTGCGCGAACTGCGCCGGGTGGCCGCCCCCGGCGGGCTGGTGTCGTTGCGCGAGGCCGACTATGCGGCCATGTCCTGGTTCCCCCAGGCCCCGGCACTGGACCGATGGCGGGACGTCTACGACGCCATTTCGCGCTCCAACGGCGCCGAACCCAATGCCGGGCGCCGCCTGCTGTCCTGGGCCATCGACGCCGGTTTCGACGCGGCCGAGCTGGACATCTCCGCGTCGACCTGGATCCACGGCAACGCCGGGCAACGCAACGGGTTCGGCCTCGGCTGGGCCGAGCGGTCGCTGCACTCCAGCTACGCCGAGCAGGCGCTCGAACGCGGTATCGCCGACCAACCCGCCCTCGAGGAGATCTCCGCGGGCTGGCGCGCCTGGGCCGCGGATCCGTCGGCCGTGTTCATCATGCCCAGTGTCGAGCTCATCGCGCACGTCGGCCAGGACTGAGCCAACCCGTAGGATCCTCGGGTGACCTTTTCCCTGTGGCTCTCGCTTTTGGGTGCCAGCCTCCTCATCAGCTTCACCCCCGGCGCCGGGGCCATCAACACCATGAACAACGCACTGAACGCCGGGTTCCGCCGTTCCTTCTGGGGGATCCTGGGCCAGCAGGCGGCACTGCTGGTCCATGTGCTCGTCGTTGCCGCCGGCGTCGGCGTCCTGGTCGCCAACTCCCCGATCGCCTTCGCCGTGGTGCGCTACCTCGGTGCGGCCTACCTGGTGTACCTCGGCGTCGGGCTGCTGCGGGCCAAGCCCGATCCGGACACGGCGGCGGTCGACGTCCGGGCCCACGAACCGGCGGCCTCCATGTTCCGCCGCGGCCTGTGGGTGAACCTGCTCAACCCGAAGGCGATCGTCTTCTTCCTGGCGTTCACCCCGCAATTCATCCGCCCGCAGGAGCCGCTGGTGCCGCAGTACCTCGTGCTCATCGGCACGATCGTGGCCGTGGACATCCTGGTCATGTGGTTCTTCTTTGCCGCGACGGCCAAGGGGTTCCGCCGCTTCACCCGCAATGTCCGCGGCCAGCGCATCCTGAACCTGGTGTTCGGGACGCTGTTCATCTTCGTCGCCGCCCTGCTGCTGTTCCTCCACCAGTAGGCCTGCGGCCAGACCCGCTGCCGTGCGTCCTGCCGTCCGGGCCGCCGGGTGCATAGACTGGCATCATGTACAGGATCCTGACAGTCTGCACCGGGAACATCTGCAGGTCGCCGATGGCCGCGTACATGCTCCGGGAGGCAGTGGATGCGGCCGGGCTGGAGGACGTGGAGATCGCCTCCGCAGCCACCAGCGACTGGGAGACCGGGAACCCGATCGACCCGCGGGCCGCCGGGCTGCTCACCCGGCGCGGCATCGAGGCCTCGAGCCACGTGGCCCGCCAGTTCACCGCCGACGACTTCGCCACCGCCGATCTGGTCCTGGCCCTGGACACCGACCACTTCAACCACCTGCGCCGCCTCGCCACCGACGAGGACCAGCGGTCCAAGGTCCGCATGTTGCGCTCCTTCGATCCCGAGGTCTCCCGCGAGGCCCCGTCCCAGCAGGGAATCTACGATCCCTGGTATGGCGATGACGCCGATTTCGAGACCACGGCACAGCTGATCTCCGCTGCGCTTCCGGGGCTGGTGCACCACATCAAGAACCAGACCGCAGACACACGTGGCGCGTAGATCCCCCGCGATCATCGCCGTCGATGGTCGATCCGGGGCGGGCAAGAGCACGTTGGCCCTGGAGTTGGCGACCGCCCTGCGCGTCCACCGCACCGTGTCGGTCTTCCATCTGGAGGACGTCTATACCGGGTGGGACGGCCTGGCGGAAGGCCGCGACCGCTACGTCGCCCAGGTCCTGGAGTCCCTGTATTGGGGGGAGGATGCCCGTTGGACCTCCTGGGACTGGGTCCATGACGCCGACGGCGAGCGCCGCAGCACCGTGGCGGCCGACGTCGTCATCGTCGAGGGAGTCGGGGCCGGCTGCCGCGCGGCACGCCCCTACCTGGACGCGGTCGCCTGGGTCGAGGTCGACGAGGCGGCCCGACGCCGGCGGGCCCTGGCCCGCGATGGCGAAACGTTTGCCCCGCACTGGGACCGCTGGGCGGCACAGGAGCGCGGATGGCTCGACACGGATCCCGTCCCCGACACCGCGGACGTCCTGGTCTACAACCGGGCCGATGGCAGCGCGCCGGCGGATACCCTGCGCGCCCTGGCCCAGCTTCCCGGGCTCCAGGAGACACTACGCCCCGAGATCCAGGCGGCCGCCACCCCGGCACTGATCTCCCGGCGGTTGCGGCTGCCGCGGGGCCCGATCGACGCAGCCGGGCTGTTCGAACGGCACTTCCCCGGCGACCACGCGGTGTTCCTGGACTCCTCCAGCGCCGGCCTCCCGGGCACCACGCGCAACCGTTTCAGCATCCTGGCCGACGACGGCGGGGGCACGGCCACCCGGGTCGAACACCGGGCCGGCACCACCGAGGTGGCCATCGGCTGCACCCGCACCCGCCTGGCCGGACGCTTCTTCTCCTGGCTGGACCGCAACTGGGGTCCGGCCCGGGTGGAGGCGCCGGCGGGACTCGAGTGTGGTTTCGCGCTCGGCTGGCTCGGCTGGCTCGGCTATGAACTCGGCCGCGAATCCGGGGGTGTCGACCGGACGTCGAGCCCCACACCCGACGCGGCCCTGCTCCAACCGGCGCGCGCGGTGGTCCTGGACCACGAGCGCTCCGAGGCCTGGCTCCTGGCCCTGGCGGCACCGGAGGCCGTGCCGTGGCTGGAGGCAACGGAGGCACTGCTGCGTGGCGGGCTCCCGGTGACGACCGCTGCGGCACCGGCCGGGCCGCCGCCAGCCTTCACCGCCGCCGACACCCGCACCGCGTACCTCCGGAAGATCCGAGAGGCCCAGCAGCAGATCGCCGACGGGAACAGCTACGAGGTCTGCCTGACCACCTCCCTGCAGGCAGACGTCCCGCCCCCGGAAGACGGCACCACGGGCTTCGACCCCTGGAGCACCTACCTGGCGTTGCGGGCCTCGAGCCCGGCACCGTTCGCGCATTTCATCCGGTGGGGGCCCGTCGCCGTCGCCAGTTCCTCCCCCGAGCGGTTCCTGTCGGTCGACGCCGCGGGGTTGCTGCGGGCCGAGCCGATCAAGGGCACCCGCCCCCGCTCCGCCGACCCGGTGGAGGACGCCGCGCTGGCCCGCGACCTGGCCACCGCACCGAAGGACCGTGCCGAAAACATCATGATCGTGGACCTGCTGCGCAACGACCTGTCCCGCTTCGCGGACCCGGCGACGCTGCGCGTTCCGCGCTTGTGCGAGGTGGAGACGTACGCGACCGTGCACCAGCTCGTCTCCACCATCGAGGCCCGCCTGCTCCCGGATGCCTCCCGCTCCGAGGCCGTGGCCGTCGCCTTCCCACCCGGATCGATGACCGGCGCACCCAAGATCTCCACGATGGCGATCCTCGACGGCCTGGAAGAGGGCAGGGCCCGCGGGGTGTACTCCGGTGCCGCCGGCTACTACTCGCACACCGGGGCCGCCGACCTGGCAGTGGTCATCCGCACCCTGGTCGCCCGCCGTGCCCCCGGGAACGACGGCGGCTGGCAGCTCTCGTTGGGGCTCGGCGGGGCCATCACCGCGGATTCGGATCCCGCCGGCGAGTGGGATGAGGTGGCCACCAAGTCCCGCGGTGTCCTGCGGGCGCTGGGCACCCGGTTCGAGGCCGGGCCGGCCGGGGCGCAGGCGTCGGGCCGGGCGTCCGGGCCCTACCCTTCCCAAGGGCCCGGACCTACCCTGGGGGGATGAGCCCAGCTGCCACCCCGCCGCATCCGCCCGTACCGGCCCGACGCGCCGTCGTCGTGGGGGCCGGCATCAGCGGCCTTTCGATCGCCGGGCAGCTGGCCGCCGACGGGTGGGCCGTCGACGTCCTCGAACAGGCACCGGGCCCGCGACCTGCCGGGTACATGATCGACTTCTTCGGCCCGGGTTTCGACGCCGCCGAGTCCATGGGCCTGCTGCCGGCACTGCGCCGCCGGGGCGTGTTGTACGACTCGCTACGCTACGTCGACGCCACCGGCAGGACGACGGCGAGGCTGTCCATGGGGGCCTTCCTGCGGGCCTCGCGCGGCAGGTTCTTCAGCATCCTGCGCCCCGACATCGAGGATGGCCTGCGCGAGTGGCTGCCCGCCGCGGTGACGGTCCATCAATCCGCCCCCGTGGTTTCCGTGGACCCCGGGTCCCCGGGAACCGGCGGCGGGGCACCGGGCGAGCCGGCCGTCGTCGTGCTGCGGGAGGGGACCCGTTTCGAGGCCGATCTGGTGGTCGGCGCCGACGGGATCCATTCCACGGTCCGCCGCGAGGTCTTCGGCCGCGGGGAGGACACCCTGCGGCTGTTGGGCTACCACGTCGCCGGATTCATCGTCGAGGACCCGCCGCTGGCCCGCGACCTGGGGCCGGTGGTGACGTTGACCGACTCGCTGATCCGCCAGGCGGGGCTCTACGCGCTGCCCGACGGGCGCGTGGCGGTCTTTGCCGTCGAAGCCACCGACAACCCGTCGGTGCCGCGGGACCAGGGGGCACATCTGGCCACCGCCTACGCGGACCTGGGCTGGCGCATCCCCGCCGTGATGGAACGCGCCGGCGACGAGATCTACTACGACGTCGTGGCCCAGTCCTCCTGCCCGCACTGGAGCCGTGGCCGGGTGGTCATCACCGGCGATGCGGCCTATGCCGTGTCGCTGCTGGCCGGGCAGGGGGCCTCGCTGGCGCTCGCAGGTTCCCTCGCCCTGGCGCGGGCGCTGCGGGCCCACGACGGCGACCTGGGTGCCGGGCTGGCCGCCTACGAGGAGCAGTGGCGCCCGGTCGCGGAGACCCAGCAGGCGGCCGGACGGCGCAATGCCACGTTCTTCGTCCCGAGCGGTCGGATCGGCCAAGTGGTGCGCCGGGTGGCCCTGCGCATCATGGGCCTGCCCGGCGTCGGGGGCGTCGCGGCACGGCGCATCTTCGCCTCCAGCCTCCCGTCCAAGGGACACACCGGGGACTGAGCCCGGTGCCCTACTGCAGCGTCGAGGTGAGCCGGGCGACGTTGTCCACGTAGCGTTCCCACCGCGGGCGGCCCTCCCAGTCCTCCAGCGTCAACAACATGGACTCCTCCTTGTACTGCGCCTGGATCCTGTCGATCTCCCGCACCGCCCGGACCCCCAGGAGCATCACGGAAACCTCCAGGTTCAGCGAGAACGAGCGCATGTCCATGTTCGAGGATCCGAAGACCGCCACCTCGTCGTCGACCGTGAAGCACTTGGTGTGCAGCACGTAGGGTTTGCGGTACAGGTAGATCTTCACCCCGGCCCGCAGCAGCTGCAGGTAGTAGGACCGCTGGGCATGGTGCACCAGCGCCTGGTCGCCGCGCTCGGAGACGAGCAGTTCCACCTCGACCCCGCGCTGGGCCGCTGTGGTGATCGCATACAGCATGGAATCGTCGGGGACGAAGTACGGGCTGGTGATCGTAAGCTTTTCCGTGGCCGAATACATCAGCGTGTTGAACAGGCGCAGGTTGTTCTCCGAATCGAACCCCGGGCCGCTGGGTACCAGCTGCCCGGTGACATCCCCACGTTCGGTCGGCACGCCGCCCTCGTTGACGTGCTGCAAGAGGTTCTCGTCGGTCTCCTGGGACCAGTCGGTGGCGAAGACGACGTCCAGGGCGGTGACCAGCGGCCCCTTCACCCGTGCCATCAAGTCGATCCATTCGCGGCCGATCTTGTGCGCCGAGGCGCGCTTGTAGCCGGGTTCGATCAGGTTCTGGCTTCCGCTGTAGGCGACCTCACCGTCGATCACCAGGATCTTGCGGTGGTTGCGCAGGTCCGGCCGGCGCCACTGCCGACGCAGCGGCGACACCGGGAGCATGCGCCGCCACTCCATGCCGCTGGCCTGCAGCCGGCGCAGCAGCTGGCGGTAGCCGGCGGTGCGCATGGTGCCGAGGTGGTCGAAGAGGAACCTCACCTTGACCCCACGCTTCACTGCTTCCTCGAGGGCCCGCAGGAACGGATCCGTCAGGTCCGGGTCGTCCCCCACGATGTAGAACTGGACGTTGACGTATTTTTCGGCGGTGTGGATCTCCTCGGTCATCTGCCGGATGGCTTCGCGGCCGTCGGTGATGAACTCGATCCGGTTGCCCTGCTGGATGGGAAAGGCCCCGAGGTTGCGGTTCAACCGGGCAGCGGACTGCACCCACTCCGGGGCGTCGAGGTCGTCGTCGTGCAGGTCCAGGTGCTGGGTGGCCGCGAAGACGCGTTCGTTGACCTCGGCCTGGCGGTCGATGCGGCGTTGGGAGAGCTTGAAGTTGCCGAAGAGCAGGAACAGGAGCAGTCCCACCACGGGCAGGAAAAAGATCGAGAGCAGCCAGGCCATGGCGGTGGTGGGGCGCCGGTTGCCGGGAACGACGCCGAGCATCACCACACGGATGCCGATGTCGATGGTCCACAGCACTGCCACCAGCCATCCGGGCAGGTCGCCCCAGAGGAACAACGACAACGACTCAGTCAACGACATGCCTTCCACCCAGGATCATCCGATAAGCCTAGCGGCCGCCACCGGGGGCCCAAGGGTAATCTGGTGCGCATGACTGTCTTGGTTTTCGTGGATTCCGCCACGCCCGCCGGCCGGGTGGCAGACGCCTCCGTCCCGCAACTGCTCGTCACCGACCAGGGTGTGGTCCGCGGCGACGGCGTGTTCGAGTCGATGCTGTACACCGCTGGCGTGGTGCGCAAGCTCGACGCCCATCTGGCACGGCTGCGTTCATCCGCGGCCAGCTGCGAGCTCCCCCTGCCCGACGAGACCGCTTGGCGGGGGGCGATCGACACCGCCGTGGCGGCCTACGGGGAGCCCGACGACGCCGACGAGGCGGTGGTCAAGCTGGTGCTCACCCGGGGGCCCGAAGGCCAGCCGCACGGCGCCGCCTGGGTCACCGTCTCCCCCGCCCCCCAGGTGGGGCGCCGTCAGCGCGAGGAGGGCATCGCCGTCGTCCTGTTGGACCGCGGCTACGATTCCTCGCTCGCGGATCGGGCGCCCTGGCTGCTCATGGGCGCGAAGACGCTCTCCTACGCGGTGAACATGGCAGCGCTGCGCCATGCCCACTCGGTCGGTGCCGACGACGTCATCTTCACCTCCAGCGACGGCCGGGTCCTGGAGGGCCCGACGTCCACCGTGCTGCTGGCCACCCATCGGGACGGGGTCAAGCGCCTGGTGACGCCCCGGCTGGAGACCGGCATCCTGCCCGGAACCACCCAGGGGGCGATCTTCAACGCGGCCCGGGAGGCCGGCTGGTCGCTGGGCTATGGCCCGTTGGAGCCGCACCACCTGCTGGAGGCCGACGCCGTCTGGCTGGTCTCCAGCATCCGCCTGCTGGCGCCGGTGACCTCGATCGACGGCACGGCGATCGGCCGCGACCGCGACCTGCACGACGAACTCTCGGCCATGGTCGGGGACATCCGCTAGGCACCACCGACGGGGAAGGAACCCCATGGACATCACACCCCCACCAGCCGGCTCCGTGTTGGACCGCAGGCGGCTCTTCGGCGTGGCCGCGGTGGCCGCAGCGTCGCTGCTCGGCGGTGCCGGCATGCTGCTCGCCCCTCCACCCGCCACCGCGGCCACCACCCGGGTCCGCACGACGGCCAACCTCAACGTGCGCGCCAGCGCCTCCGCCTCCGGACGCCGGCTGGGGACCCTGGCCAAGGGGAGCACCGTCACGACCACCGGCAGGGCCTCCAACGGCTGGTACCGGATCACCTACCGGGGCAGGACCGGCTACGTGTCCAACCGGTATGCGAAGGTCGTCGCCGTGGCCAAAAAGACCTCCGCGACGAAGTCCACCCGCATCCGGGTGCGGGTCCAGACACTGGCCGCCTTGAATGTGCGTTCCACGGCATCCACGGGCGGCAAACGGCTTGGTACGTTGAAGCAGAACGCGAAGTTCACTGCCACCGGCGTCGCGGCGAACGGCTGGTACCGGCTGAGCTACCGGGGCAAGACCGGATACGTTTCACACCGCTACCTCAAGCCCGACACGTCCAAGGAGCCCGCCTACACCTCCACGCGCAACGGCCTGCCCACCAGCGCCCGCTACTACTTCTCCGCCAACGGCTCCGACCTGTCCTACCTGCCCAACGGGTCCACCATGATCGGGGACCTGCCGGCGGGGACCGTCGCCTGGCGCGATACCCGGATGGAGAGGGCCCATGCCACCCCGAGGGGCTGGTACTGCGTGCGCACCGCCGGCGCCACCGGATGGGTGCGGGCCAGCGCGCTGCGCCGCTCCCAGCCCAGGACCAGCACGTGGTCACGGCGCACCACGGCGGCCCAGGTCCGCAGGATGCCCAACGGCAAGCTGGCCTCCTCGAACCTGGTGGCGATTTCCTGGGACCCGGGCCAGAACCTGATCGCCGGCCCAGCGCTACGTGACCTGACGAAACTGGACCAGGCGTTCAAGAGGAAATTCGGGCGCCATCTCGAAATCGACCTGACCTACCGCACGCGCGGTACCCAGGAGTACCTCTACCGGGAACTGGGCCGGATGATCGCCGCCACACCGGGCACCTCCAACCACGGGTGGGGCCTGGCGATCGACTTTCCCGAAACGCGGGACTACGGGTTCGGCGGCAGGTACCACACCTGGCTCAAGGCACATTCGAAGTCCTACGGCTGGGTGCACCACAAGGTATATGAGAAGGGCTCACCCTACGCCGAGGCCTGGCATTTCGAATACATGCGCTGATCCCCTCCGCCGGGCTCAACCCCAGACGAGGTTCCACGTCCCGGCCCCCAGGGCGGTCGTGGTGGCCACCGCGCCGAGGAGGAGCCCGGCGACAACCAGCCCGGCATCGCGCCAGGCAAAGGTCGCGATCCTGGCCCAGGTGCGCCGCCGGCCGCCGAATCCCTTGGCCTCCATCGTCATGGCCAGGCGCGAGGCGCGGCGGATCGCCTGGACCATCAGCCCCAGGCTCTGTCCGGCATTGGCGCGCAGCCGTTGCAGTGCCCCGCCCTGGGCCCCGACCCCACGGGCCCGGCGGGCCATGCCCAACGTGGTCCACTCCTCGGCGAGCAGGCCCAGCAACCGCATCCCGGCCAGGGCCCCCAGCACGAACCGGTGGGGAAGCCTGGCCTGTTGGGCCAACGCGTTGGCCAGGTCGGTCGGGTCGGTGCTGGACAGGACGATGACTGCCGGAACCGCGACGGCGAAGACCCGCAGTCCGGTGGCCAGCCCGGACAGCATTGATCCCTCGCTGATGGTCGCCACCCCCAGGTCCAGGAGCGTTGCCCCGGAGTCGTTGCCGACCAGGGCGGTCCCCCAGGCGGCGAAGAGGCCCGCCACCAGCAACGGCCAGGCGCGGAGGAGGAAACGCAGCGGCTTCAGGCCGGCCAGGGGCAGGAACAGGACGCTGGCCAGGGCGACGATCGTCGAACTCACCACATCCAGCGAGGCAATCAGGGGGGTCGTGGCCAGGACCACCGCGGCCAGCTTGGCCAGGGGGTTGCACCGGCCGAAGAAGCTGGCCCGGGCCGACACGTCGGGTTCGAGTGCCGGCGGCCCCGCCCGATCCGGTGCGATGGCCTCTTCCGCAGCGGACGCCTGCGCCGGTGGGCTCTGCGGTCGGGGGTCCACCGCGTAGTCGTGGGCGCCCAGGGCGGCGGCGAAGGCGGCGTCATGGGTGACGGCGATGACGGCGACACCGTCGTCGAGCTCCTCGCGCAACAGCTCGGCCAGCCCGCTCCAGGTGAGCGCGTCCTGGCCGAAGGTCGGCTCGTCCAGGATCAGCAGGCGGGGGCGGGCCGCCAGCACGGTGGCCACCGACAGCCTGCGCTTTTCCCCGCCGGAGAGGGTGAACGGGTTGGCGTCCTGCAGATGGCGCAGGCCCAGCCGGTCCAGGAGTTCGTCGACACGACGGTCGATCTGTTCGTCGTCGTAGAGCCGCTCGTTGCCTCCGGGGCTTCGGGCGTGGCGGGGCCCGTAGGCGAGTTCCTCCCGCACGCTGGCGGTGACGAACTGGTGTTCGGGTTCCTGGAAGACGGTCCCGATGCGGGCGACCAGTTCCCCGGCGCGCCACAGGAAGGGCCGGTCCGGGGGGTGGGGTCCGTCGGTGGGCGCTTCGGTGGCACGCCCCCGCAGGGCCGGGAGGGCCTGGAGGGTTCCCGCTCGTTCGCGCAACAGTCCGCCCAGGGTCAGGGCCAGGGTCGACTTCCCGGACCCGTTGGGCCCGGTGATGCACAGGGCCTGCCCCGCGGCGACCTCCAGGTCGATGCCAGACAGTGCCGCGGGTCCCCGCGGTGTCCGGGCCACCGCCAATTCCCGGGCGTCCAGCAGCAGGGGCCCCGCGTTGGTGCCGGGCGTCCTGGGTGCCGGGCCGGGGACGTGGCCGGGGACCCAGACGCCTGCCGCGATGAGCCGTTCGCGGACCGGGCCCGGGGCGAAGAGCTCGGCCGGGGTTCCCTGGCAGGCGACTCCCCCGCCCGGCTCCAGCACGACCACCCGGTCCACCGCGTCGGCCCAGGCGGCCAACCGATGCTCGACGATGACCATCGTTGCCCCGCTGCGGGCGACGGAATCCATGATGGCGTCGCGCACTTCCAGGACACCGTCGGGGTCAAGGTTCGCCGTTGGTTCGTCCAGCAGCACCAGCCCGGGGCGCATCGCCAGGATCCCCGCCAGGGCGAGGCGCTGTTTCTGCCCGCCGGAGAGTTCGGAGGTGTGGTGCCCCCACGCCACCTGGAGGCCCACCGCGTCCAGGCCTTCGGCGACCCGCAGCCAGATGGACTCCCGCGGGACGCACAGGTTTTCCGCGCCGAAGGCCACATCATCGCCGACCCGTGCCTGGACCACCTGCGTTTCGGGGTCCTGCTGCATCAGCCCGGTGGGTGCACCCGCCCCGGCGACGGGCCGGCCGTCGATGAGCAGTTCACCGGCGGACGCGGAGTCCTCGTCGTCCTGCAGCACGCCGGCGAGGGCATGCAGCAGCGTCGACTTGCCGGCCCCCGAGGGCCCGACCAGCAGCACCCGCTCCCCCGCGGCGATCTCCAGGTCGAGGCCGGCCAGTGCGGGCCGGTCACGTCCGGCGTGCTTGAAGCCCCACCCCCGGGCGCTCACGCTGACGGCGCGGTGTTCCTCCACCGTGCCCGCGGCGGGCCGGACCTCCACGGGGTCGGCGGGCGGCCCCTGCATCTCTCGGGACATCGGATCAGCCGAAGGCCCTCTCCTGGGCCGCCCGCCGCGACGCCAACGCCGCCAGGGCACCGGTCCGGGACAGTGCCCTTGTGAGCGCCCAGCTGCCCAGTCCGGCGATGACCAGCCCGGAGACGGCCATGGACACGACGTAGACGAGCTTCATGGCCGAGGTGTAGTCGGGAAACCACGCGAAGATGAAGGCATCGTTGACGCCGCCGAAGATTCCGGTCAGCAGCCCGGCGAGCAGGGCCACCGGCAGCGACCAGCGGCGGTAGAGGAACAGGGCCACGACCAGTTCGGCGCCGAGCCCCTGGACCAGGCCCGACACCCAGACCGTCCACCCGTATTCGGAGCCCAGCAGCGAGGAGACCACGGCAGCGACCATCTCGCAGAACAGGGCGGCTCCCGGCTTGCGGATGACCAGGGCGCCGAGCACCGCCGGGAAAAGCCACATCCCGGCCAACAGCGCCGACGACGGCGGGAAGGCCAGGAACAGGAAGTCCAGCAGGTGGTGGGTGGTGTTCCAGCCCCAGAAGATGATGCCGGATGCAACGGCGATGACGGATGCGACGACGATGTCGACGACGCGCCAGGTGTGGCGGACGGGTGATGCCGCCGTGAAGGTGGTGCTCATGTGGTCTTCCTCCTTGGTGTTCAAGGAGGGGAGGACGCCACGGCGATTCCGCGCGTCCTGAGATTCTCGACTCCCTTCGCCGGTACGAGCCGGAGCAGGTTCGAGGGTCTGCGGCAATCCGCACTCTCAGCGTCCTCGGTTCCGGCCTTGGCCGGTCGGCGACGCTCCCCTGTCGTTGGTGATTCAGTGGGCCCAGTCTACAGCGCGTTATGCTGGGCGGGTAATCACCTACCGACGGGAGAATCGTTCGTGAACGTATTACTGAAAGTCTTCGGCTCGGTTGTGTCGATCGGTGCCGGGTTCATCGGCGGCAAGCTCGTGGACGCCATCTGGACCAAGGCCACCGGGCAGAAGCCGCCGAAGCCGGGCGATGCCGAGGCCCAGGCGGAGGCGACGATGCGCCATGCACTGGGTTTCGCGGTCACCTCGGCAGTGGTGGCTGCCGTGATCCAGGTCCTGACCAACCGTGGGACCCAGCGGACGATCCGCCACTTCAACAAGACAGTGGATGAGGTGTAGCGACCCCGCTACCGGCCTTCGTCGAGACGACGCTGGGCCTCGGAGACCACTTCATTGAGGTCATCGAGGACCAGCGTGTCTTGTTTAAGGTGCTTCGTGCGGTAGGCGGCACGGCCCACCATGTGCGCGGTGACCGGGGCGGTGAGCAGCTGGAACAACCAGGCCAGCAGCAGCACGGGCACCGCGGCCCACGCCCTGATCTGCAGGGCGACGGCGAGCAGCAGCAGGAACAGCCCCAGCACCTGGGGTTTCGTGGCGGCGTGCATGCGCGAGAACAGGTCGGGGAAGCGCAGCAGGCCGATCCCCGCGGCCACCGACATCAGGGCGCCACCGACCATGCAGATCGCGGTGATCCAGTCCAGGACGGTGTCGGCGGTTCCCCCGTCGACCAGGGCCAGCACGGTCATGGGTTCCTCCGATCCGTGACGTAGCGGGCGATCGTCACCGAGCCGATGAAGGCGACCAGGCAGCCGACGACGATGAACACGATGTGGTTCAGGTGCCGGTTCACCGCCATGTCCAGGCACAACCCGCACATGATGATGACCAGCAGGACGTCCAGGGCCAGCGTCCGGTCCAGGATGGAGGGGCCGCGGGCCAGCCGGATGAGGGCCATGACGCCGCCGAGGGCCAGTGCAACACCGGAAATCCAGGCGGCAATGATGATGGTCATGGTGTCCCTTCCGTCCCCGGGGCCCCGGCCGCCTCGGTGCGCAGCCCGGCCAGTTCCTCCCGGCTGCCCATGACCCGGATCAGGGCCGCTTCGATGTCCCGGACCTCCCGCCGGAAGTCCTCGGCCTGCTCCTCGTCGTTGATGTCCAGCACGTGCAGGTACAGGGTGGAGGTGGTGCGGTCGACCTCGACGACGAACGAACCGGGGATGAGCGTGAGCACGTGGCCCAACGCGGTGGTCATGAGGTCCTCGTGGCTGCGCATGCGGATGCCCACCACGGCATTGCGGACGGACGGGCCCCGGACGATGGCCACGAACATGACGTGGATGCTGGCCTTGATGACCTGCCACAGGAACCGCAGGGCGAACAGCAGCGCCTGCCAGGGGTTGAACCGTCCGCTCAACTCCACCGGGGGCAGCTTGAACGTCGCGACGACGGCCAGCGAGAGCACGAACCCGAACACCAGGTTCCCGGGGCTGAAGTCCTGCCACAACGCTCCCCAGACCAGCACCATCCACAGCGTCAGGGGCAGCTCGATCCAGAACCGTGCACGACGCCGTCGTGCCCGGGCCCGCGCTCCCCGGGAACCGGTGAGCAGCTCGGAGGGCCGGGCCGGACGGACGTGGTGGCGGTGCGGGCTCATGATCCGCCTCCGGCATCCGTGCCGCCCAGGACGGCCTCGATGTAGGGCGTGCGTTCCATCATCTGCTGGGCCGCCTGGTCGGCGAGGTCGAACAGGGGCCCGGCGAAGATCGTCAGGCTGACGCCCAGGAGCACCAGCGCCCCGGTGGAGTGGATCATCGTGCGCGGGAGCAGGTCGTGCTCCGAGCGCCCGGCGGGGCGGGTTGCCGCCACCGCCACTGCCTTCCCGGTCACCGGATGCGTCCCGCCGTCGGCGGTGATCAACAGGATCGGGTCCGGGTCCTCGGCGTCGTCGGCGCGGCGCCAGAAGGCGCGGTTCCAGACGCGGGCCACGGCCAGCAGCGTGAGCAGCGAGGTGAGCAGCGCGCCGGCCAGTAGCACCCAGGCCAGCGGGGTGCCCAGGTCCACCCCGCCACGCAGCAGCCCGAGCTTGCCCAGGAAACCGGAGAACGGCGGGATGCCGGCCAGGTTCATCGCGGGAACGAAGAACAGCACGGCCAGCACGGGCGAGAGTTTGGCCAGGGAGCCCAGCCGGTCCACGTTCGAGGTCCCGCCCCGGCGTTCCATCAGCCCGGCGACCAGGAACAGCGAGGTCTGCACGATGATGTGGTGGGCCACGTAGTAGACGGTGGCCGCCAGGGCGACGACGCTGCCGGTGGCCAGCCCGAAGACCATGTAGCCGATGTGGCTGGTCAACGTGAAGGAGAGCATGCGCTTGAAGTCAGCCTGCGCGAGCGCACCGAGGATCCCCACCAGCATGGTCAGCAGGGCCACGATCATCAGTGCGGTGTTCAGCCGGTCCCCCGGGAACAGCAGCGTCTCGGTGCGGATCATCGCGTAGACGCCGACCTTGGTCAGCAGTCCGGCGAACACTGCGGTGACCGGGGCCGGGGCCGTGGGGTAGGAGTCGGGCAGCCAGAAGGACAGCGGGAAGACGGCGGCCTTCACGCCGAAGGCGACCAGCAGCATCACGTGCAGCACCATCTGGGTGCCGGGGTCGATGTCGGCGAGCTTGAGCGCCAGATCGGCCATGTTCACGGTGCCGGTTGCCGCGTAGATCATGCCGATCGCCACGAGGAACAACACGGAGGACACCACGGAGACGACCACGTAGGTCACCCCGGCGCGGATGCGCGCGGTCGTCCCGCCCAGGGTCAGCAGCACGTAGGACGCGGTGAGCAGGATCTCGAAGCCGACGTAGAGGTTGAACAGGTCCCCGGCCAGGAAGGCGTTGGACACCCCGGCCACCAGGATCAGGTAGGCGGGGTGGAACACGGAGATCGGCCCGTCCTCATCCCCATCCGCCATGCCCTGGCCGGTGGCGTAGAGCAACACGGTGAGGCTGACGGCGGTGGAGACCACCAGCATCAGCGCCGAGAACTCGTCGACCACCATCGAGATGCCGAAGGGTGGCGCCCAGCCGCCGATCATGACGGCCTGTGCCCCGTTCTGCCAGGCGGACACCAGCATCCAGGCCTCGAGACCCAGGGTCACGACGAGCGCACCGATGGTCACGCTGCGTTGGGCCAGGACGTGGCGCCGCAGCACGAAGGCCAGCGCGGCACCGAAGATCGGCAGCAGGACGGCCAGGGGTGCGAAGTCGATTGCGGTCTGCGTGCCCATCATCGCGCCTTCCTGTTCCTGCGGTGGTTGCCGGTGCCGGCGCTTTCCTCGGAGGAGGCCTGCCGGAAGTCGTTGGCCAGGCGTTCACCGGCCGCCCGGGCGGCAGCGGCGTGGGCCGACTCCTCGATGTCCTCCATGGCACCGTCGTCGTCGGCGTCGGCGGGGAACTCGGAGGTCTCGACGGCGACCTCGGAATCCTCCTCGAAGTCGTAGGCGCTCTTCTCCGCGACGCGGCGGTCCTCGGCGTCGTCGGTGAGCTCATCGCGGCGGGCGATGACCCAGGAGCGGTAGATCATCGCCAGCAGGAACGCCGTCACCGCGAAGGTGATGACGATGGCGGTCAGGATCAGCGCCTGCGGCAACGGGTCGGCGTAGTCGCCCGCCGGGGTGCCTGCCGCATACAGCGGTGCGAGCCCGCTGCGTCCGCCGGTGGCGAGGATGAGCAGGTTCACCGCATTGCCGACCAGGATGATGCCCAGCAGCACACGGGTCAGGCTGCGTTCGAGCAGCAGGTAGATGCCGGTGGCGAAGAGCACGCCCATCACGATCAGCAGGGTCACGTTCACGCTCATCGTCCGGCCCCCGTCCGCTGGCGGGCCTCGGGGCCCCGGCGGGCACCGCCGGAACGGACCCTGCGCTTCTCGGTCTTTTCGTCGATCTCGGAGCCCAGGCTGCGCAGCACGTCCACGACCAGGCCCACGACGACGAGGTAGACGCCGATGTCGAAGAAGGTCGAGGTGACGAATTTGTGCTCCCCGAAAAGGGGCAGGGCGAATTCGACCACCGCCGACTGGAACAGGTCCCCGCCCAGCAGCAACGGCACGACGCCGGAGAGGGCCGCGGTGCCCAACCCCAGTCCCAGCAGGGTTCCCGCGCTGATCGGGGTCGCCTCCACCAGTTCGTACCGGCCGCCGGCCAGGTAGCGGATGGTCATGGCCAGTCCGGCCAGCAGACCGCCGGCGAATCCGCCGCCGGGCGTGTTGTGCCCGGCGAGCAGCAGGTAGATCGAGAAGAGGATGATCGTGTGGAAGACCAGGCGCGCAACGACCTCGAAGATGATCGAGCGGCTCTCCGGGGCCATGGTCTTCCCGGCCACCAGCCAGGCGTCCTTCGCCGACTGGGCGAAGTGCCGTGCCGTCGCCAGGGCCGCTGCGCCGCGGGACCCCCCGGCGCCGTCGGTGCGGGCCCGCCCCACCGAACCCGGTTCGACCTCGTGGGCCCGGCGGCGGGCGTCGCCGCGGCCGCGGACGAAGATCAGCGAGGCCACACCCGTCGCCGCCACGGCGAGCACGGTGATCTCACCGAAGGTGTCCCAGACGCGGATGTCCACCAGGGTCACGTTCACGATGTTCTTGCCGGCCCCGCCGTAGTAGGCCAGGTCGGGGAACGAGAGCGAAATGGGCTCCGCCGTGCGCGAGGCCATGGCGGTGGCGGCGATGATGATCATGGCCAGCCCGAATCCGATGCCCAGCACGGCCCGGGCCAGCCGGTGGCCCGAGGGGTTCTGCGTCCACAGTGGCGCCGGGAGCACGCGCAAGGCCAGCACCATGGCCACCAGGACGATCGTCTCCACCAGCAATTGGGTCAGTGCCAGGTCCGGTGCCCCTTGCAGGGCGAAGATGAACGCCATCCCGTAGCCGGTGACGGAAACCATCAGCACCGCCAGGAAGCGCTTGTTCGCCCGCACCGCGGCCAGTGCACCGACGATCATGCACAACCCGGTGACCAGTTGGGCGGGGGTGTCGAACCAGATGACCGCGGTGGGCAGCGGGGTCTCGTTGGCGAACGCGGCGACCGCCGGGACGATGAGCGCCACCAGCAGGATCACGCCCAGGTAGAACGGCAGCGAACCACGCTGGGTGCGTCCGGTGACCCAGACGGAGATCTCGTCGATGACGTTCAGTGCCGCCTTGTACACTCGTTCGGCATCCACCCACGCCGGGACCCTGGCCTGCAGTGCACCGAACCCCGTCCTCCAGCGGAAGAGCAGCAGCCCGCCGACGACCATGATCGCCGAGAGGCCCAGCACCGGGGTCAGGCCATGCCACAGGGCCAGATGCACCGGGTGGTCCGACGCCGGGAAGAGCGTGCCGAAGGCGGAGACCGCGTGTTCGATCGGTGCCGGGAAGAAGCCGGCGGCCAGCGTCACCACGGTCAGCACGGCCGGTGCCGCCAGGAACAGCCACGGGACGGCCTTGAACGGGGTGGCCGGCATCCCCTGTTTGCCGGCGAACCCGCCCCAGATGAACCGGGCGCTGTAGGCGACGGTGAGGATTGAACCGAGGACGACGCCGGTGAGCACCACCGGGCCCCACGGGCCGTTCCCGGCCCCGGCGAGCAGGACCTCGAGCACCGATTCCTTGGCCACGAACCCGTAGAGCGGGGGGATCCCGGCCATGGAAGCCGCCGAAAGCACGGCGACGGCGAACAGTTTGGGGGCGGTGCGCCACAGCCCGGAGAGCAGGCGGACATCACGGGTGCCTGCCTGGTGGTCGATGATGCCGACCACCAGGAACAGCGCCGCCTTGAAGAAGCCGTGGGCCAGCATCATGGCCAGCCCGGCGATGGCCGCGTCGGCGTTCGCCTGGCCCATGATCAGCATCAGGAACCCGAGCTGGGAGACGGTGCCGTAGGCGAGGATGAGTTTGATATCGGTCTGCCGCAAGGCCCGCCAGCCGCCGATGAGCAAGGTGGCCAGGCCCAGCCCGATGACCAGCGGGTCCCACCAGGTGGTGTCGGAGAACCCGGGGGCCAGCCGGGCCACCAGGTAGATCCCGGCCTTCACCATCGCCGCGGCGTGGAGGTAGGCGGACACGGGAGTCGGTGCCGCCATGGCGCCGGGAAGCCAGAAGTGGAAGGGAACCAGTGCGGATTTGCTGACCGCACCGAGCAGGACCAGGGCGATGGCGACGTCGACCAGGGTGCCCCGGGAGACCAGTTCGGGTGCCTGCGCCATGATCTCGGAGAGCCGGTAGGTTCCTGCGGTTTGGCCGATCATGACCAGCCCGAGCAGCATGGCCAGCCCGCCGAAGGTGGTGACCAGCAGGGCCTGCAGGGCCGAACGGCGCGCGAAGATGCGGGCCCGGGCGAAGCCGACCAGCAGGTAGGACAGGATCGTGGTGATTTCCCAGAAGATGAACAGCAGGATCACGTCATCGGAGATCACCAGGCCGAACATGGCGCCGGCGAAGGCCAGCAGCTGGGCACCGAACGGGCCGATGTTGGCGTCTTCGTTCTTGAAGTAGCGGGCACAGTAGAACAGCACCAGTGCCCCGACCCCGAGGATCAGCAGGCTCAGCACCGCCGAGAGGGCGTCCATCCGGAACGCCAGTTCCAGTTGCAGGGTCGGGATCCATTCGACCACGACGCCAGGCGGTGCGTTCGGCGCGCCGGCCAAGGCGGCCTGGTCACCTGCGGTGAACGAGTTGAAGTTGGCCAGCAGCCAGACGAAGGCCGCTGCCGGGACGGCCCCGAGCAGGTAGAAGGAGGCCCGGCCGAACCGGCGGAACAGCAACGGCGCGACGGCGCTCACCGCGAAGAGCGCGATGAGTACCACTGCCACGAAGTCTCCTGAAGGGCTTGGGGCCACGCATGGTCAACACCGCAGCTGATTCGGTCAGGTTTTCCATTTAGTTTAACAGTTCATCAATGCATTTCCTCCCTGGGCGGCAATTCCCCCGGTTATTTCGCGCAGGGCGTTACGATGCAGGCATGAGCCCGAACGCCACGCCCACGGCCCTCCCGTCCCGCGGTACGGCGACGATTTCCAAGCAGGTCCTCGCCTGGGCCTCCTGGGACTGGGGGTCGGCGGCCATCAACGCGGTGATGACCACCTTCGTGTTCACCGTGTACCTGACCAGTTCGCTCTTCGGGGACACCGACGCGAATTCGGCGGTGCTGGGCAACGCCCTGGCGATCGCCGGCGTCGTCATCGCCCTGTTGGCCCCGGTGACCGGGCAGCGCTCCGATGCCGGAGGACGACGCCGGTTCTGGCTCGGGGTGAACACCGTGCTGGTTGCCCTGGCCACGGCTGCCTGCTTCTTCGTGCTGCCGGACCCGCGTTTCCTCGTCCTCGGCGCCACCCTGATCGCGGTGGCCAGCATCTTCTCGGAGTTCGCCACGGTGAACTACAACGCGATGCTCCCGCAGATCTCCACCCCGGCGACGATCGGGAAGGTCTCCGGATTCGGGTGGGGCATGGGCTATCTCGGCGGCATCCTGGCCCTGGCTCTGGTGTTGTTCGGCTTCGTGCAGCCCATCGTGGACTGGCCCGGGGCCTCCACCGACGGTTCCCTGAACCTGCGGCTGGTCGCGGTCTTCTCCGCCGTGTGGTTCTTCGGGTTCGGCCTGCCGGTCCTTTTCGCCGTCCCGGAGGTCAAGCGCCGCCAGAAGATGGCACGCGTGAGCTTCCTGGAGTCCTACCGCCAGCTCGGACGCAGCGTGAAGGCGCTGTGGCGCACCGAGCCGCATACCGTCTTCTTCCTCATTGCCGCCGCAGTGTTCCGCGACGGACTGGCAGCGGTCTTCACGTTCGGCGGGGTCATCGCCGCCGGGACGTTCGGCTTCGAGCTCAGCCAGGTCATCACCTTCGCCATCGTCGGCAACGTCGTGGCAGCCGCCGGTGCCATGATCGGCGGCTTCCTTGACGACCGGGTCGGCCCCAAGGCGGTCATCGTCGGTTCCCTGTGCGGGCTCCTGATCGCCGCCACCGGGGTGTTCCTCTCCCCCGGTGCCTCCGGATTCTGGCTGTTCGGCCTGTTGCTGTGCCTGTTCGTCGGGCCCGCCCAGTCCTCCTCGCGTGCCTTCCTGGCGCGGCTGGCAACGACGGGCAAGGAGGGCGAGCTGTTCGGCCTCTATGCGACCACCGGGCGTGCCGTGTCCTTCCTGGCCCCGGCCCTGTTCTCGCTCTCCATCGCCCTGGCCTCCCCCCATGTGGCCGACGGCGGGGCCCAGCGCTACGGCATCCTGGGCATCATGCTCGTCCTGCTGGTCGGCCTGGGCCTGTTGCTCCCCGTCCACAAGCCGGGGGCACCCGCCGCGACGGGAGGCACCCGATGACCGGCACGGGAGGCCCCCACGGACCGGACGCCGGGATCATCGTCGTCACCGGGGCGGGCTCGGGGATCGGCCGGGCCGTCGCCCGCGAACTGCTCGACGCCGGCTGGCGGGTGGCCGTGGCCGGGCGCCGGGCCGAGGCGTTGGAACAGAGCGTGGAGGGGCGCCCCCGGGCCCTGGTGGTCCCCACCGACATCACCGTCCCCTCCCAGGTCGACGACCTCTTCTCCACCGTCACCCGCACCTGGGGGCGGGTGGATGTGCTGTTCAACAACGCCGGGGCCTTCGGTCCGCGCGCCACCGTGGACGAGATCAGCATCCAGGACTGGAATGACGTCGTCGCGGTGAACCTGACCGGCAGCATGCTCTGCGCCGCGGCGGCGGTACGGGCCATGAAGTCCCAGACGCCGCAGGGCGGACGCATCATCAACAACGGCTCAGTGTCTGCCCACGCACCGCGTCCCGCCTCGGTGGCCTACACGGCGACGAAACACGCCATCACCGGCCTGACCAAGTCGATCTCGCTGGACGGGCGAAGGTTTGGCGTCACGGCATCGCAGATCGACATCGGCAATACCGCCACCGAGCTCACCGCCGGTTTCACCACGGGTACCCTCCAGGCGGACGGCAGCACCCGGGTCGAACCGGTCTTCGACGTCGCACATGCAGCACACCTGGTCCGCCAGCTGGCCGAGCTGCCGTTGGACGTCACCGTCGACTCGCTGGTCGTGACCGCGACGGGCATGCCCTTCACCGGCCGCGGCTGAACCGCGGGACGGCCGGGGTCCGGGAAGGCTAGGCCCCGAGCTCGGTGCGGTGGAAGTTCAGGTGGCTCCGCGAAGCCGTCGGGCCGCGCTGGCCCTGGTACCTGTTGCCGTACGTTCCATCACCGTAGGGGTGTTCGGCGGCGGAGCTGAGCTTGAAGAAGCACAACTGGCCGATCTTCGACCCGGGCCACAGCTTGATCGGCAGGGTCGCCATGTTCGAGAGCTCCAGGGTCACGTGCCCGGAGAACCCCGGATCGATGAACCCCGCCGTCGAATGGGTCAACAGGCCCAACCGGCCCAGCGAAGACTTTCCTTCGAGCCGCGCGGCGATGTCATCGGGCAACGTGACCTGTTCGTAGGTCGAGCCGAGCACGAATTCCCCCGGGTGCAGGATGAACGGTTCGGCTGGGTCGACCTCGACCAGCCGGGTCAGTTCCGGCTGGTCCTGGGACGGATCGATGTGGGCGTACTTGTGGTTGTCGAACAGCCTGAAGAAGCGGTCCAGGCGGACGTCGACGCTGGCGGGCTGGATCATCTGGGGGTCATACGGGTCAAGCCCGATGCGCCCGGAGTCCAGTTCTGTCCGGATGTCGTGGTCTGAGATCAGCACGGTTCCAAAGTAGCCTATGCCGCCCGGACGGCGTTATCCTGAAGTCGGTGGGTTGAGCCGTTCCGCGAGCTCCGTGGAATCGCCGGCGCACCGCCGACATCATGCCGACATCATCACGCCTGCACCGCCGTTCGGCCGCGGTGGCCACCTCGGTCGCCCTCGCGGCCGCCCTTTTGCTGCCCGCCCACACCGCGTGGGCCTCCCCCGTCGGGGACCTGCAGGACGCCCAGGCGACACCCTCCACCGGGCCGGCACCGTCACCGGGCGATGCAGGCCACGAGGAGAAGACCAGGACCCCCAGCCGCGAACAGGCCTTCGCGGCGTACACCACGGACCCCACGTCGCCGCTGGTGCTGGTGAACGAACACCATCCCCTGCAACCCCGTGACTACACCCCCGCGAAACTCGTGGCCGTCAATGGTTCCGGGGCCCGGATGGTGCCGGACGCGGCCCATGCCCTGGAGAAGCTGATCGCCGCGGCCCGCCGGGACGGGCACGGGCTCATCGTGGAGAGCGCCTACCGTTCCTACGACCACCAGGTGAGCCTGTTCCGCCGCTACACGAACCAGTACGGCGAGGCCTACGCGTCGAAGATCTCCGCACGCCCCGGAACCAGCGAACACCAGCTGGGCCTGTCGGCCGACATCGGCGTCGGGAACGGCCAATGCTCCCTCCGTGCCTGCCTGGCGGACCTGCCGGGCGGACGGTGGACGGCGCGGCACGCCGCCGACTTCGGGTTCATCATCCGCTATCCGAAGGACCAGCAGCAGACCACCGGCTACAACTTCGAACCGTGGCACCTGCGCTATGTGGGCACGACGGCGGCGCGCACGATGCGCGAGCAGCACATTGCCACCTTCGAGCAGTATTCGCAGCAGCTCGTCGACGCACGCAACGCCCGGAAGGACGACACGGCCCGGAAACAGGCCGAAGCCAAACGGCAGGCGGCCGTGCAGGAAGCCGTCCGCCGGGCCACCGCCGACAGCCAGGCACGCCGTGACGAGGAAACCCGTTGGATGCCCGACTGGGCCCGGGCCGCCACCACGCACTGGCGCTGACGGCACTCCCGGCGCGCGTGGCTACCGGGCGCGGACCGGGATGCCGGTGAACGTCGGCTTGAGCGTCTCGGCGAAGAAGTCGTTGCCCTTGTCGTCGACCACGATGAAGGCCGGGAAGTCCTCGACCTCGATCTTCCAGATGGCCTCCATGCCCAGTTCCTCGTATTCGAGGACCTCGACCTTGCGGATGCAGTCCTGGGCCAGGCGTGCCGCGGGTCCGCCGATGGAGCCCAGGTAGAAGCCACCGTGGCTGTTGCAGGCCTCGGTCACCTGGCGGGAGCGGTTTCCCTTGGCGAGCATGACCATCGACCCGCCGGCGGCCTGGAACTGGTCGACATAGGAGTCCATGCGCCCGGCAGTGGTGGGGCCGAAGGATCCGGAGGCCATGCCCTCGGGGGTCTTCGCCGGACCGGCATAGTAGACCGGGTGGTCCTTGAGGTACTGCGGCATCTCCTCGCCGGCGTCGAGCCGTTCACGGATCTTCGCATGGGCGATGTCGCGGGCGACCACCAGCGGTCCGGTCAGCGACAGGCGGGTCTTCACCGGGTGCTTGGACAGTTCCGCGAGGATCTCGTCCATGGGCCGGTTCAAGTCGATCCTGACCACCGAGGAGCCGCCGGTGCCGGTGACCCCGTCGGTCTCGTGGTCGTGGGCGGCGAGGGCCGGGTGTGACTCGTCGGGCATGAACCGGGCAGGGTCGGTTTCGAGCTGTTCGACGAAGACCCCGTCGGCGGTGATCTTCGCCAGCATCTGCCGGTCCGCCGAGCAGGACACGGCGATCGCGACCGGCAGCGAGGCACCGTGGCGGGGCAGGCGCACCACGCGCACGTCGTGGCAGAAGTACTTGCCACCGAACTGGGCGCCGATGCCGAAGTGGCGGGTCAACTCCAGCACCTTCTCCTCCAGCTCCACGTCGCGGAAGCCGCGTCCGGTCATCGCCCCGGTGGTCGGCAGGTTGTCCAGGTACTTCGCGGAACCGTACTTGGCGGTCTTCAGCGCGAATTCGGCACTGGTGCCGCCGATGACGATCGAGAGATGGTAGGGCGGGCAGGCGGCGGTACCCAGCGAGCGCAGCTTCTCGTCGAGGAACGCCAACATGGCGTTCTCGTTGAGGATCGCCTTGGTCTCCTGGTACAGGAACGACTTGTTCGCCGAGCCGCCGCCCTTGGCCATGAACAGGAACTTGTACTGCTCCTCATGTCCCGGCTCGGTGTCCGCGTAGAGCTCGATCTGGGCGGGCAGGTTGTTGCCCGTGGACTTCTCCTCCCACGTGGTCAGCGGTGCCAGCTGGGAGTAGCGCAGGTTCAATTGCGTGTAGGCATCGTAGATCCCCTGCGACAGGGCCTTCTCGTCGGGCCCCTGGGTCAGCACCTGCTGCCCGCGCTTGCCCATGACGATGGCCGTCCCCGTGTCCTGGCACATCGGCAGGATGCCGCCGGCGGCGATGTTGGCGTTCTTCAGCAGGTCCAGGGCCACGAACTTGTCGTTGGCGCTGGCCTCGGCGTCGTCGAGGATGTTGCGCAGCTGCTGCAGGTGGGCCGGACGGAGGTAGTGCGAGATGTCGTGCAAGGCGGTCCGCGCCAGGTGGGAGAGCGCCTCCGGATCCACTTCGAGGAACGTCCGTCCGCCGGGGCCCTCGACGGTGCGCACCCCTTCGGTGGCGATGCGGCGGTAGGTGGTCTCGTCCTGGCCGATCGGCAGCAGGTCCTCGTACTGGAACTCGGTCATGGGGCATCCTTGGCATCCGGTGGTTGTTTGCGCCCAGTCTAATTCGGGGCGCCACCGATCCCCGAACTGCCGCCGCTTCGTTGCGGCGGGGCGGGTTGCGCTTCGACTGCGGGCGTGATCGGCTGGAAGGCATGAGCGAAGAGCCAAACGAGACCCCGTCCGAAACCCCGGACCCCGACGAGCCGCAGACCCACCTGGAGACGGTGCTCCACGAGGGGCAGGCCGATGAGGCCATGGCAGGCCAGGTCATCGCGACCTTCCTGTCCGAGGAGGTCTTCTTCCTCAGCCGCGAACAGGTGACCGAGGAGACCGACAACGTCCAGCCGCTGCTGCTGCAGAACAAGGACGGCGAACCGGTGATCGCCCTGTTCACGCACGTGAACCGCATCCCGGAGACGTACATCGCCGAAGCCCCCTTCGCCGTGCGCGTGGTCGGGGCGGCTGTCATCGACAACCTCTCCGGCGCCGGCCTGGTGCTGAACCCCGGGCACCAGCTGGGCTTCGAGATCCCTGCCGACGGCGTCGAGGCCATCAAGCGCGATTTCGCCCCGGATGGTTCCCCGGCGGGAGGGGCCCCCTCCCCGACGGACGACGGCGGGACCCCCTCCGGCCTCTAGACGCCACCTCCGATCAGCACCAGTTGGGCGCCGCCGGGTTTCCGGCGGCGGCCTTTTGCTGGGCCCGGCCCAGGCGACGCCACCGCAGGGGCCGGGGTCTACGCTGGAGGCATGAATCTGGAAGAAACCCCCCTCCCCGGGATTGGCGTACGCCGGGACGTCATGCTGGCGACGGGTCGACGCGTCGGCGTCGTGGTCAAACGCGATGGCGGGATGGAGCTGATCATCTCCGAGCGCCAGGACCCCGACGCCTGCCAGGCGGCCATCCCGCTGACCAATGAGGAAGCGGCGGCGATCGGCGGGCTGCTCGGCGCCCCGCAGCTGGTGGCCGACCTGACGGCCGAGCACCGCGAGTTGCCCGGGGTGAACACCCAGCAGTTCGTGCTGAGCCAGGACAGCCCCTACGCGGACCGCACCCTGGGGGACACGCATCTGCGTACACGCACCCACGCGTCCATCGTCGCGGTCTCCCGCGCCGGGCAGGTCCACGCTTCGCCCCCGCCTTCCTTCGAGCTGGCCCCGGGTGACGTGGTCATCGTGGTGGGCACCTCGGAGGGCCTGGACAAGGCCGCCCACCTGCTCAATAACGGATAGGGCCCGCCCGTGGACCACACCACCCTCGTCCTGATCGAGCTCGGAGCCGTTTTCCTCGGCCTCGGGCTGCTCGGGCGTGTGGCGGCACGGATCGGCATGTCCCCGGTCCCGTTGTACCTGCTCGGGGGCCTGGTCTTCGGGCATGGCGGCATCATTCCGCTCTCCGGCATCGAGTCGTTCGGGGACATCGCCAGCGAACTCGGCGTGGTCCTGCTGCTGCTGATGCTCGGCCTCGAGTACACGGCCAAGGAACTGGTGACCGGACTGCGCCGGTCCTGGGTGGCGGGCCTGATCGACCTGGTCCTGAATTTCCTGCCGGGTGCTGCGTTGGCCCTCATCCTGGGGTGGGGGGTCATCGGGGCCCTGGTCCTGGGCGGTGTCACCTACATTTCCTCCTCGGGCATCTGCGCCAAGGTCCTCTCCGACCTGGGGCGGCTGGGCAACCGGGAAACCCCCGTCGTCTTGTCTATCCTGGTGTTGGAGGACCTGGTGATGGCCGTCTACCTGCCCATCCTCACCGCGGCGTTGGCCGGCGTGAGCTTCCTGGGCGGGTTGCGGGCCGTGGGCATCGCGCTCCTGGCGGTCACCGCCGTCCTGCTGCTGGCCTTGCGCTACGGCCCGCTGATCTCCCGGCTGATCCATTCCCCGGACCAGGAGAACTTCCTGCTCAAACTCATCGGTGCGGCCTTGCTGGTCGCCGGAGTCGCGGCTGCCCTGCAGGTGTCCGCGGCCGTGGGCGCGTTCCTGTTGGGCATCGCCATTTCCGGGTCCACCGCCCACTCGGCGGCCAAGGTCCTGGCGCCGCTGCGCGATCTGTTCGCCGCGATGTTCTTCGTGGTCTTCGGCATCAACACCGACCCGGCCACGATTCCCCCGGTGCTCGCACTGGCCCTTGGATTGGCGGCCCTGACCTCCGTGACCAAGGTGGTCACCGGCGCGTGGGCCGCCCGGCGCGCCGGCATCGGGGTGCCGGGCCGGATCCGCGCCGGCACGGTGCTGATCGCCCGCGGCGAGTTCTCCATCGTCATCGCCGGCCTGGCGGTGGCCGGGGGCGGCGCCTCACCGGAACTGGCGGCGCTGGCCACCACCTACGTCATGCTGCTGGCCGTCCTGGGACCCGTGGCCACCCGCATGGCCGAACCCCTGACCCGGGTCGTCTCGGGCCGGCTTCACCCCGCCCGGTCTCCTGCGGGAAGTGGCTGACGACGCCGGTGCCGCATGACCCAAGATGCATGTCACCGTCGCGTGGGATATGCTGAGATGCACCCGCGGGTACGAACGGACCGGCGGGTGTTTTGCGGGCGTAGCTCAATGGTAGAGCGCCAGCTTCCCAAGCTGGACACGCGGGTTCGATTCCCGTCGCCCGCTCTCTTTGTCTCCGGGAACACCCTCCCCGGCGCCGGGCGACGCGTAGACTAGGTTTGCCATGAAACGCACAATGTTCAAGTCAAAGATCCATCGCGCCACCGTGACGCATGCCGATCTGCACTACGTCGGCTCCGTGACCGTGGACCTCGACCTGCTCGAGGCATCCGACATCCTGCCCGGGGAACTGGTCAGCATCGTCGACGTCACCAACGGCGCACGGCTCGAGACGTATACGATCGCCGGGGACCGCGGCAGCGGCGTCCTGGGCATCAATGGTGCCGCGGCACACCTGGTCCACCCCGGAGACACAGTCATCCTCATCAGCTATGCCGAGATGGAGACCGCCGAGGCGCGCAGCTACGTCCCGCGGGTTGTCCACGTGGACGCGGACAACGCGATGACCGCCCTCGGTTCAGACCCCTCCGAGTCCCTCTCAACCGGCGACGTGCGCCCACCGCACGCGATCGCCGGGACACCCGCGGACTTCTAGGACGTGCTCGGGGTCCTCTCCGGTTTCTCCGTTGTCTGGGCCGTCATCATCGTCGGTTATTTCGTCGGCCGCACCGGCGTCCTCGGTGCCGACGCGCGCTACGTCCTGAACCGCCTGACATTCTTCGTCGCCAGTCCGGCACTGCTCTTCATCACCGTGGCGGACTCCGACCCGGCGGCCGTGCTCGGACCCAGCCTCGGGGTAGCAGCCATCAGCGCGGCCGGCGTCGCCCTCCTCTACTTCGCCATCACCGGCTGGTGGCTCCGGCGCGACCGTCCCGAGCGCCTGGTCGGTGCGATGAGCGCCTCCACGGTGAACTCGGCAAATCTCGGCCTGCCCATTGCCGCCTATGTCCTGGGCAACACCTCCCACGCGGCCCCGGTGATCCTTTTCCAACTGGCCTTGTGGAGCCCCATTTTCCTGGTCTTCCTGGATGCCAGCAGCTCAGGACGGCGAACGACCCCCACGGCCATGGTGCTCACCACCTTGCGCAACCCGATGATCGTCGCGTCCCTGGTGGGCCTGCTCTTCGCCGTGTTCGGTTGGAAGCTGCCCCAACCCATCCTGGAGCCCATCGAACTGATCGCCGGGGCCTCGATCCCCGCCATGCTGATCGCTTTCGGGATCTCCCTGGTCGGGTCCACACCCCTGGAAAAGATTTCCGCCCGCCGGTCCGACGTGCTGGTCGGAACCGGCCTGAAACTCCTGGTCCACCCGGTCCTGGCCTGGCTGGCCGGCTCGCTGATCTTCCGGTTGGAGGGCGCGGATCTGTTTGCCGTGGTGATCATGGGGGCCCTGCCGTCGGCCCAGAACGTCTTCGTCACCGCCTCACGCTACGAACAGGGCCTGGTCGTCGCCAAGGACACGGTCCTGCTGACCACCATCGCCGCAGTCCCCGCCATGATGCTCGTTCCGATCATCCTCCACGGCTGACCGTCACCCGCCGTCGCACTTCGGAATAATCGGAAGGCGTCCAGCGCTGGGACTGCTAGCGTTCCATGACCCCCGGTAACCACCGGGCGCCCCGCCGATCCCGGACCACCGTCCGCCCGCACCGAAGGACCTTGCCCCATGAACCGACGTCTCCTGCCGCTGGCCGCCGCCACCCTCGCCCTGGGCATTGCCGTGTCAGGCTGCTCCTCATCACCGGAACCGGGAACCGCTTCGTCGAAGGCTGCCGATGGCCTGACCCTGCAGGAGGTCAAGGATGCCGGAGTTCTCACCGTGGGTACGGAGGGCACCTACAAGCCCTTCTCGTACCACGAGGGCGGTGCCGGGGAACTGACCGGCTACGACGTCGAGGTCGTCACCGCTGTCGCCGACAAGCTCGGCGTCAAGCCCGAATTCAAGGAGACCCAGTGGGATGCGATCTTCGCCGGGCTCGAGTCGGGACGGTTCGATGTCATCGCCAACCAGGTGACCATGGATGCGCAGCGGAAGAAGACCTACGATTTCTCCACCCCCTACACGATCAGCAAGGGTGTCATCGTCACCAAGGCCGACAACAACGACATCACCTCCTTCGCTGACCTGGAGGGCAAGACCACCGCCCAGTCGTTGACGAGCAACTGGAAGTCGCTGGCGGAGAAGTCCGGCGCGAAGGTCCAGGGAGTGGAAGGGTGGGCCCAATCCGTCACCCTGCTCAAGCAGGGACGGGTGGACGCGACCATCAACGACCAGCTGACCTACCTGGACTACCAGAAGTCCACCCCGGACCAGGGGATCAAGATCGCCGCCGAAACGAAGGACACGTCTGAGGCCGCGCTGGCCTTCCCGAAGGGCAGCGACGATCTGGTCAAGGCCGTCGACGGCGCCCTGGCGGAACTGCAGAAGGACGGGACGCTGGCCAAGATCTCGGAGAAGTACTTCGGCGAAGACGTCTCGAAGTAGGGGACGGGACCTAGGCTGAGCCCATGAATGTCGACTGGTCGCTGTTCCTCGACTCGCTCTGGCCGATCGCCCGCGGCGGTCTGCTGGGAACCATCCCCCTGGCCTTGGCCAGCTTCGCGGTGGGTCTGGTCATCGCGCTGCTGGTCGCCCTGATGCGCATCGGCTCCAATCGCGTGCTGGCGTGGATCGCCCGGGCCTACATCTCCGTCATCCGCGGCACTCCCCTGCTGGTGCAGCTGTTCGTCATCTTCTACGGGCTGCCCTCCATCGGGGTGACCCTGAACCCGTGGCCGAGCGCGATCATCGCGTTCTCGCTCAACGTCGGCGGGTACGCCGCCGAGGTCATCCGCGCGGCCATCCTCTCGGTGCCCCGCGGCCAGTGGGAGGCCGGCTACACGATCGGCATGTCACGGGCCAGGACGCTGCGCCGGCTCATCCTGCCGCAGGCCGCACGGGTCTCGGTCCCCCCGCTGTCGAACACGTTCATCTCGCTGGTGAAGGACTCCTCGCTGGCCTCGCTGATCCTGGTGACCGAGCTGTTCCGCCAGGCGCAGGAGGTCGCCGCCTTCAGCCAGCAGTTCATGGTGATCTACCTGGAGGCCGCGCTGGTCTACTGGGTGATCTGCCTGGTGCTCTCCGCCGGGCAGTCCCGTGTCGAGGAAAGGCTGGACCGTTATGTCGCCCACTGAACCGCTGCTGCAGGTCTCCGGGCTGCAGAAGTCCTTCGGCTCCAACCACGTGTTGACCTCGATCGACCTGTCCGTGGAGGCCGGCGGCGTGCTGGCACTGATCGGCCCGTCGGGCTCCGGGAAGACCACCGTGCTGCGTTGCCTGAATGGGCTGGAGAGACCCGATGCCGGGACGGTCGCGTTCGCCGGCGGCCCGGCGGTGCAGTTCTCCGCCACCACCAGCACCAGGGAAACCCAGTCGCTGCGCACGCGCAGCGCCATGGTCTTCCAGAACTACAACCTCTTCCCGCACAAGACGGTGCTGGAAAACGTCATCGAGGGGCCCGTCCAGGTCCAACGCCGCCCCAAGGCCGAGGCCACCGCCGCGGCGACCTCCCTGCTCGAACGGGTCGGCCTCTCCGACAAGGCCGAACAGTATCCGCACGAACTGTCCGGCGGCCAGCAGCAGCGGGTGGGCATCGTCCGTGCGCTGGCGCTCAAACCCTCGCTGCTGCTCTTCGACGAACCGACCTCGGCGTTGGACCCGGAACTGGTCGGTGACGTGCTCACGGTCATCAAGGAGCTGGCCCAGGAGGGCTGGACGATGGTCCTGGTCACCCACGAACTCGCCTTCGCCCGCGAGGTCGCAGACCATGTGGTCTTCATGGATGGCGGCGTCGTCGTCGAGCAGGGCCCTCCGGACACCGTGCTGCGCGCGCCCCGCGAGGAGCGGACCCGGCAGTTCGTGCACCGCCTGCTCAACCCGTTCTGAGCGGCCACCGCCTCCCGTCGGGACGCGGGGCAGCGCGCCCATCCAGGAAATCCAGTGCGATGGGCTCATTGTCCGCATAGGCTGTGCCCATGGCGAAGAACACACCGGAACAGCAAGTCGAGAAGATCAGCAGCGGCTACACCTTCGAAGGCGGGGCGATCACGTTGGGCGCCGCCCTGGTCGATGGCGAGGTCCACCCCGAGGCACAGGTCAGGCTGCCCTTGAGGATGATGAACCGCCATGGCCTGGTCGCCGGGGCGACCGGCACCGGCAAGACCATCACCTTGCAGGTCATGGCCGAACAGCTCTCCAACGCCGGGGTCCCGGTCTTCCTGGCCGACGTGAAGGGCGATCTCACGGGCCTCTCCACGCCCGGTGCCAGCAGCGAGAAGCTGCTCGCCCGGACCCAGTCGGTGGGCATGGAGTGGAAGGCCGCCTCGTTCCCCGTCGACTACTACAGCCTGGGTGGCAGCGGCGAGGGCATCCCGGTGCGTGCCACCGTTTCCTCCTTCGGCCCCGTGCTGCTGGCGCGCATCATGGAGTTGAACGAGACGCAGGAATCCAGCTTGCTGCTGGTCTTCCACTATGCGGACCAGCAGGACCTGGAGCTCTACGACCTGAAGGACCTCCGGGCCGTCATCCAGCATCTGACCTCCGACGAGGGCAAGGCCGACCTGGCCGAACTCGGTGGACTGTCCTCGGCCACCGCCGGGGTCCTGCTGCGTGAACTGGTCGCCCTCGAAGCCAAGGGCATGGAGAAGTTCTTCGGCGAACCGGAGTTCGACACCACGAAGCTGCTCCGGATCGCCGACGACGGCCGCGGGGTGCTCTCCTGCCTGGAGCTGCCGTCGCTGCTGCAGCAGCCGCTGGTCTTCTCCACCTTCCTCATCTGGTTGCTCGCCGATCTGTTCGAGGAGCTGCCGGAAGTCGGCGACGCCGACAAGCCCAAGCTCGTTTTCTTCCTCGATGAGGCCCACCTGCTCTTCAACGACGCCTCCAAGGCGTTCATGGACTCGATCACCAACACGGTGCGCCTGATCCGTTCCAAGGGCGTCGGGGTCTTCTTCATCACCCAGACCCCGAAGGACGTCCCCGGTGAGATCCTCGGCCAGCTGGCCAACCGTGTCCAGCATGCCCTGCGCGCGTTCACCCCGGACGATGCCAAGGCACTGAAGGCCACGGTCTCCACCTTCCCGACCAGCGACTATGACCTCAACGAGGCACTGACCCAGGCCGGAACCGGAGAGGCGGTCGTCGTCGTCATGAACGAGAAGGGAGCGCCCACCCCGGTCGCCTGGACCCGGATGTGGAGCCCCACCTCGAACATGGGGGCCTCACCCGCCGAAACGGTCAAGCAGGTCGCCGACGCTTCCCCGCTGATGCAGGAGTATGGCACGGCAGTGGACCGGGAGTCCGCCTTCGAGGTCCTCGCCGCCCGCACGACGGCCCGCGATACCGCCGCCTCCCCGGTCGCGGGGTCCGGCACCGCCGACACGGGACCGGCACCGCAGGAACGCCGGCCGTCTGCGAGCCGGCCTCCGGCCAAACAGGACAATCCCGTCATGGAGTTCGCCATGCAGGCTGCCGGGCTTCTGGGCAAGGAACTCATGCGCGGGATGTTCGGCACCCGTCGCCGCCGCCGTTAGGCCACAGGAATGCCGCCGTCCCCGTTTCCCGGGGACGGCGGCATTCCCGGTAACGTGTAACAGGTGAAAAACGCTTCCTCGCCCATCCGTGTCCTGGCCCTCTGGCTGGCCGTTCTGATGGTCCTCGCCATCGCAGCCGTCGTGACCATCACGCTGGTGAACCAGAAGGTCTTCGGGCCCGAACGGCAGGTCAGCACCTACTTCGGCCTGCTCCAGGATGGCGAGGGGGAACAGGCCCTGGGCCTGCTGGACCCGGCGGCACCCAAGGGCAACGCCCTGCTGCTCGACGGCAAGGCCCTGCAGTCCGCCGTCGAACCGATCGAGGACTTCACGGTGCAGGACGCCCGCGAGGTCACCGACGGCAAGGTCGAGGTCACCACCACCTACCAGGTCGGCGGCCAGGAGCACTCCACCGTGTTCCATCTGACGCGGACGGGACGGGACTGGCTCTTCTTCGACCGGTGGGCCTTTGCGGCCACCGACCTCCCGCAGATCACGGTCACCGCAGACACCACCAACGAGGTGCAGGTCAACGGCGAGGCGGCACCTCTGGCGAAGGGCGCCGCCCGGCTGCCGGTCTTCCTGCCCGCAGTGGTCGATGCCAGCTACCGGGACAAGTACTTCCAGGGTGCCAAGCGCCAACTCGTCGTCGACTCCGCCTCCACCGCCGGAACCGACGGCCTGGCACTGACGACAAAACCCACCCGGAAGCTGGTGCAGGATGTCGATGCCGAGCTGCACAAATACCTGGACGGCTGCGCCCGGCAACAGGTCCTCAAGCCCGCCGGCTGCCCCCTGAGCTACGACACCGAGGCCAGGGTCTCCTCCGACACCATCCATTGGAAGATCACCAGGTACCCCACGGTGGAGATCGGCCCCTACGACGGCGGCTGGGTGCTGCGGCCGTTGGAGGTCGGAACGTCGCTGAACCTGGTGGAACAGGACCTGATGACCGGGGTCAAGACCGAGAACACCGTCGAGCATGACTTCGGCTTCACGGCCAAGCTGGACATCTCGGGGGAATCCGTCACCGTGACCCCCGTCGTCGGCGAATAACGCCGGCTACTCCCCGCGACGGGTCGGAGTCGGTCGGCCTTCCCCTGCCTCGGTGTCGACGGAAGGGCCGGGGTCTTCTTCGTCGACCACGACGATGGACGGCTGCCCCTCCCCGGTGGCGAAGACCGGCTGGTTCAGGTGTCCGCGGCGGACGAATTGCAACGCCCAGAGACCGGCGGCCAGCGCGATGATGCCGCCGGCTGCAATGGACCAGCGGGCCCCGAACTCCGTACCGAGCCACCCCACCAGTGGGGCGCCGATGGGCGTGCCGCCTTGGATGACCATCATGTAGATCGCCAGCACGCGTCCGCGGAACCGCGGCTCGACGGAGAGCTGGATGGAGGTGTTGCAACTGTTCAGAAAGGTCAGCGAGGCCAGGCCCACCGGTACCAGGGCCAGTGCGTAGAGCCAGAACGTGGGCATCACGGAGGCTCCGACGCTGAAGACGCCGAACAGGATCGCGCCGCCAATCAGGTAGCGCAACCGGAACCTGCCTCGGCGTGCGGCCAGCAGTGCACCTCCCAGGGTCCCGACCGCCATCACGGATCCCAGCAATCCGTACTCGCCCGGGCCGACGCCGTAGGCCTGGGTGGCCATCATGGCGTTGGTGATCTGGAAGTTCAGCCCGAAGGTACCAATCAGGGCGGTCAGGACCAGGATCATGACCAGGTCCGGTCGGCCCTTGATGTAGTGCATGCCCTCGCGGATCTGGTGCTTGGCCCGCACCGCCGGCTTGGGCGTGTACAGCAGCTCGGGCTTCATCTTCCAGATCGAGACCAGCACGGCGGCGAAGCTCGCGGCGTTGATCAGGAACGCGGGAGCGGTTCCCAGCCAGGCGATGACCAGGCCGGCCACACCGGGGCCGGCCAGGCGGGCCAGATTGAAGGACGCGCTGTTCAGCGCCACGGCGTTGGGCACGTCGTCCGGCCCGACGACCTCCGAGACGAAGGCCTGGCGGGCGGGCGCATCGAAGGCGCTGGCCAGGCCCAGGACGAAGGCCAGGGTGTAGACGTGCCAGAGTTCCGCGGTATCGGTGAGCACCAGCAGGCCCAGGACCAGGGCGCAGAGTCCCATGATCGTCTGGGTGACGAGCAGCAGCTTGCGCTTGTTGTACCGGTCCGCGACCAACCCGGCGTAGGGGCCCAGGAAAAGGATCGGCAGGAACTGCAACCCGGTGGTGATGCCGGTGGCCGTGCCCGAGTTGTGGGTCAGTACGGTCAGGACCAGCCAGTCCTGGGCCACGCGCTGCATCCAGGTCCCGATGTTGGACACCAGGGCACCCGAGACCCAGAGCCGGTAGTTGGGCACGGAGAGGGCCTTGAACATCTGGCTCATCGGGCGTTCATCTCCGTCAGCAGTTCGGCGGCCCGGCGCAGGGTGGCACGGTCGCCCTCGTCGAGGTCGGCCACGTGTCGGGAGAGCCAGGCGGTGCGCTGGTTGCGCACCAGGTCCACGACGTCCCGACCGGGATCCGTGAGCCCGATCAGCACCTGCCGCTTGTCATCGGGGTGGGCCATGCGTTCGACGTAGCCGGCCTCTTCCAGTGCCTTGGCGATCCTGGTCATCGACGGGGCCTGGACGCGTTCGCGGGCGGCCAGCTGGCCCAGGGTCCGTGGTTCGTGCCAGAGGGCCACCAGGACGGAATACTGCCCGGCGGTGACCACGCCTCCCCCGACTTCCACGCGCAGCCGCCGTGAAACACGCATGATGGCCACACGTAGCCTGGCGGCGAGGTCATCGTCGAAATCCTGGGTTTCCTGCGGGGGCACGGCACTCCTGGGCTCACATCCGTGTCGGCGCTCGTTCGTCGCCGCGCGGACAATTAGTTGCTTAGCGCTGCTAACTATACTCACGCTGTCGCTTCCGCGCCATGGTCCGGATCACCTGCCGCGCTGGTGCATGAAACATGGGACGGAGGAACGCCCCAGGGGGCATCCCTCCGTCCCACCGGACCCGGCCGGCTTAGTCCAGGCCGCGCAGGTCCAAGGTCAGCCCCGTGTCGGCGCCGGGCTCCAGGGAAACCGGGATGCCCCAGTCCTGCTGGTAGAGGTGGCAGGCTGCATGGTCGGGGATCTCCCCACCGGGTTCGCCGTCACAGGCAGCGGCGCGTGCCGTGATGTGCAGGACGCCGTCGGCCACCTCCGGGTTCAGTTCCAGCGTGCGCTTCAGGCCGGTGGACGTTCCGCCTCCTGCCAGGATCAGTTCCTCGGGCGAGGAGGAGATCTTCAATTGGGTCGGATCTCCCCAGCGCTCGTCGAGCTTCTGTCCCTTCGGGGCCGCAAAACGCACGGTGATCTGGTGTTCACCTGGTGCCACGGGGGTCTTGGGCCGTTGCGTCTGGGCAGCGCCCTCGTCGACGGTGAGTGCTTCCTTCGGCAACGGCAGCCGGACCAGTCGATGCTGGTTCGTCTCGACCACCAGCAGGACCGGATCTCCGTCCAGTGATGTGTCGAGCAGGACATCGGAGGGTTCGGCCAGGTCCCGGGCCAGCGTGGACACGACGCCGGTGGCCGGATCGTAGCGGCGTACCGCCCCGTTGTAGGTGTCGGCAACAGCCACGGAGCCGTCGGGCAGGACGGTGACACCCAGCGGGTGCTGCAGGCGCGCCTGCCCGGCCCCACCGTCGCGGAAGCCGAAGTCGAAGAGCCCGGTGCCGACAGCGGTCTCCACGGCGGCCACCGATCCCGTGTCGTCCAAGCGCAGCACGCGAAGGGCCGACGTTTCGGAGTCGGCGACCCAGATGTTGCCTGCCGCGTCATCGGCCAGGGCGGAGGACTGCGCAAACCAGGACTGGCCCGGGGCACCGTCCTGCAGGCCCTCGAGGCCGGTGCCGGCGAAGACGTCCAACGCGCCGGTGACCGGGTCGAACGCAAAGACCTGGTGGGTGCCGGCCATGGCGATGATGACCCGGGAGGAGGCGGCGGACCACAGCACGTCCCAGGGTGAGGAGAGCGAGGTCTCCAACGGGTCCGCCCCCAGGTCGGAAACCCAGGCGTCGGGATCGTTGGCGGCATCCCCTGCAGCACGGGCCGTCTCGGCGTCGAGGAGGCGCTGGACGCCGTTCCCGGCCACGGTGACCACGTTCCCCGTGGCCAGCTCGAGTCCGCGCAGCCGGTGGTTGACGGTGTCGGCGACGATGACGTCGTAACCGACCGCTGCCGCGACGTCGGCGGGTAGCTGCGCCAGTCCCTGGGGTTCGTTGAAGGCCGCCGTCTCGGCGGTGCCGTCGGCATGGCCGCGCTCCCCCGAGCCGATCGTGCGGATGACGGTGGACAGGTCCGTGTCCAGGTGCACCAGCCGGTGGTGGCCGGAATCGCCGACCAAGAAGGTGCCGTCGGCCAGGGCCAGGACCTTCCCGGGGAAGCGCAGGTCGCCTTCGCGGGCCGGCGGGGCAACGTAGGGGCCGTCGCCGCGGTTCAGGGTGCCCTTGGCCTCGTGTTCGGCCACCAGCTCGTCGACGAGTGACTCGAGTCCGGCGGCATGTCCCTCACCGGAGAGGTGCGCCGCGACGTAGCCTTCGGGATCCACGACCACCAGGGTGGGCCAGGCGCGGGCGGAGTAGGCCTGCCAGGTCTCCAGCTCCGGGTCGTCCAGCACGGGGTGGGCGATCTCGTAGCGTTCCACGGCGGCGGCGAGCGCCACCGGATCTGCCTCGTGCTCGAACTTCGGGGAGTGGACGCCGACGATGACCAGCAGGTCCGAATACTTCTCCTCCAGCGGGCGCAGCTCATCGAGCACATGCAGGCAGTTAATGCAGCAAAAAGTCCAGAAATCCAAGATCACGATCTTGCCGCGCAGGTCCGACAGGCCGAGCTGCCTGCCTCCGGTATTCAGCCAGTTGCGGCCCACCAGGTCGGATGCCCGCACCCGGTAGGCGGCGCGGACCGAATCGGCGGTGGCGGTGGAATCTGCACTCATGAATGGGCTCCCAGTGGTTGTCGGCTGACGTAAGGGCTTCAACCCCATTATGGCCGGGAATGTTCCCTTCCCCGGATCCGGATGACGGCTTGCGACGCCGGATCAGGCCAACTCGTCCAGGGTCGCGTCGAGGATGCCCCCGGCCATGCTGGAGAATTTCGCATTCTCGAGCCCGCTGGTCCCGATGAAGGAGACCATGGCCACGTAGCCGTCGCGCTCCCCGATGAGGACCAGGGCCTGCTGCCGCAGGTCGCTGCCCTTCCCGGCCCGGCTCCACAGCAGTGCCGACGTGGCGGTGGCCGTCACCTGGGCCGGCGGAGCGGTGCTGCGCAGCGGAACCTCGGTGCCGGAGATCGAGAGGGTCACGTCCGAGCAGTCCCCGAGCATCTGCTTCACGGTGGCGTAGTGGGCCTTCAGGGCGGTCCCATCGGTGACGCGGGCCACTTCCACCGAACCGGTGGCGTCCACTCCGTCGGCGGCGAAGTCGGTGCGGGCGGAGTCCTCGCCGAGGCTCGCCGGCGACCAGTTCAGTTCGCGGACGGCGGTCCGGCAGGACTGCGGTGCAACGGTGGCGCCTTCCAGCGTGTCCTGCGGTGCGGCGCGCAGGGCCTTCAGATCCGCGGCGGTGGCGACGGCGGTGAGCGTGAAGTTGTAGGAGGCGGCCCGCTCGATGCCCGCGGCAACGGCGTCTGCCGCCGGCCCGGCGGGTGCCGAGACCGACGCGGGGGCGCTGGAGGAGCCCCCGTGCGGGTCGGACGCGGGCGCCTCCCCGGCCCCCGAGGAGCAGCTGGTCACGGCGATGATGATGGCGATGATGATGACGGCCAGGGCCAGCCACCGGGCGATGGCCAACGCCGTCTTCTGGGCCTTCACACCCGGCGGTGGGGTCCTGTTCGGCTTATCGGCCACCGCGATCGATCCTCCGGTCAGCATCCTTCAGCTGGGCGAACATCGCGTTGTAGGCCTCCAGCTCGGCCTCGTTGTCGCGATCTGCCTGGCGGTCGCTGCGCGCGGCTTCCCGCCGGTCGGCCTTGTTCCACGTCATCATCACGCCCAGGGCCAACAACAGCGTCGGCACCTCGCCGATGCCCCACATGGCGCCTGCGCCGGCCCGCTGGTCCTCCAGCGGTATGGCACCCCAGTCGCGGCCCATGTTCCCGAACCAGGAGGCCTGGATCAGCGAGTTGCTGCCCATCAGGGACACCCCGTAGAAGGCGTGGAAGCTCATCGTGGCCAGCAGCAGCACCAACCGGATCGGGTACGCTGCCCGGCGGGGCAGCGGATCCCCATCGATCATGTTCAACGCGAAGATGTAGCCGGTGAGCAGGAAGTGCAGGTTCATCAGTTCGTGGCCCGTGTGCTCGGCCATCGCGAAGTAGAACAGGTCGGTGGCGTAGAACAGCACGATCGACCCGGCGAAGTTGATGCCGGCGAAAATCGGGTGGGTCACCAGTTGCGAGAACTTCGAGTGGATGCCCGCCAACAGCCACTCGCGGGCCCCCCGGGTCCCATCGGTCCGCGACGGCAGCGCCTTCAGCGCCAGGGTCATGGGAGTGCCGAGCACCAGGAAGAAGGGCGCCACCATCGTCAGGGCCATGTGCCCGACCATGTGCATGGAGAAGAGCACCACGCCATAGACGGCAGGTGCACCGGAGGTGATGTAGAACAGCGCCGCGAGGCCGACGAACCAGGACACGGTCCGCAGCACCGACCAGCTGTCGCCCCGTTGGCGCAGCGTGTGCCGGCCCTTCAGGTAGGCGAAGGCCAGGAAGATGATGATGGCCAGCCAGAGCCAGTCGATCCGCCAGACCGTCAGCCAGCTCGAGGGCACCAGTTCAGGCGGCAGGTCGTATCCGGTGAGGATGCGTGCCGGGGTGGCTTCCGGCGGCAGTTCCTCGGGCACCGGGGGCGCCGTGCGGGCCAGGGCGGTCGCCACCGCCATGGTGGAGGCCATGATGATGGTCTCGCCGGCAACGATGCGCCAGGCGGTTCCCGCGGCGCTCGTCGCGCCGGAGAGCAGCCGGGGGATGGCCCAGCGCCGGTGTGCCAGCCCCAGGGCGCCCAGGGCCAGGGTGAGGACTGCCTTGACCATGACCAGCACGCCGTAGCCGCTGAGCATTTGCGACCAGTGGTCCATCCGCACCCAGGCGCTGACCACCCCGGAGGCGAAGACCAGGAAGAACGCCAGGGTGGCCAGGGTGGAGAAGCGCTGCAGCACGACGCCGGCCAGCACCGGGCGCGTGGAGCGGTACTTTCCGGGCGCTGCCGCACCAAGCAACGGGGCAACACAGGCCAACACGGCGATGCCGCCGACCCAGATGCAGATGCCGAAGAGGTGGAGCAGGATGGCGTTGGTCGCACCCCAGTGGTCGTCGCCGCCGGCGGCGTGGCCGATGAGCGAGAGCGGCAGGATGCCGACGAGCGAGAACACCGCGCCGAGGCCGACGCCAACCGGTGAGCGGACGACGAACGCCAGCGAGCTGACGACGGCGGCGATGACGACCATCCACGACCAGGCCTGCCCCAGGGAGATGTTGAGGATGTAGTCCTTCATGGAGTCGGTGTAGGCCGAATCCGCAGAGAGCGGCAGGCCGGCGACGTCGGAGAACGTCAGGACGAGCACGGCCACGGCGGCGAGGGTCCAGACGATCGCGGCCCCGGCGGCGACGTTCATGGCGCGGGCGAAGGCCGGATGCTGGTCGCCGCCGTCGGTTCCCGGGGTTCCCTTGCGGGCCCGGTGTGGTTTGGTCGAGCGCGGCAGGACGGTGGCCGCAAAGACCAGCGCGCCAATGGTCACCGCCATGGCGGTGTGGTGGATCAGGGTGGCGACCGGCAACGACCAGCGCGTGAACGCCCCGGGATCGGCCAACTCGGTACCCTGCGCGGCTCCGGAGAATTCGAGGGCGACCGCCAGGACCAGCAAGCTGATCGGAATGGCCGGGAGCAGCAGGATCTGCCAGAGCCGTGCGGGCTTGCGCCCACCGGAGGGGGAGCCAGGTGCTGGAGGGGTCGAGGAAGCCGTGCCCCGACCCGGCAAAACGCTATGGCTCACTGCTTCAACCCTGCTTCCATGCCTTCCATTCTCTCACCCCGGCCGCGCCGTGGGCTGCCCCGGTGTCCTGGCTCACCGGCCTGTCATCGACCCGGGCCGCCCTGCCGGCGGGCCTTGGCCAGCACGATGGCCGCGGCGGCCACCACGGCCACGGCGAGGATGATCCAGACGACCGCCGCCGGAAGCCCACCAGAGGAGTCCCCCTGCGTGGAATCGGGGGCCGCGGCCGGCGTCGGGGACTGGTTCCCGGATGTTGCCGCGGGGGCAGTGCTCGTCGCGGCGGGTGTTGCCGGCGAGGACATCGCGGGAGCCGGCGGGGCCGAGGGGTCGGGTGCGACGGTGAAGGCGACGGCCTGCTGGTTGGCCTTCGTGCCTTCGATGGGGTGCCCATCGCTGGAGACCACTCGCCACGTCAGGGTGTAGTCGCCGGCCGGCAGGGGCTGGCCGAAGTCCACGCTCATCGCCGCACCGCTGATGGTGGTGGTGGCCTCGAATTTTGTGCCATCCGCGTCGCTGAGGCTGACCTGGTTGCCGATGCGCTTGAGGTCGCCGCTGAAGTTCAGTTCCATGGACTCCAGCCCGCCCTCGACGCTGGCACCGTTCTTGGGCGTGGACCCGATGAGTGCATCATGCGCGGAGGCCGAGGGCGCGAACACCAGCGCGACGGTGGCCATCAGGGCGGCGGCCGCGGAGACCAGGAGGGCACGGATACCCGTTCCGGGGCCGGCGTGCGGAACCGCTGGGACGCGGTCCGCGTACGGGGCGGTGGCAGTGGGGTTCATGCTTGTCCTTTGGTACCGGGGATGCCCCGGGCGGGCCCGGGGCGAATACCATAAATTCTACGCCACGTAGAACAAATGGTGGTAGCCGCGGGACCCCCGGCCGCCGACATGGAACGAGGGCCCGTTCCGCCGGATGGCGGAACGGGCCCTCGGATCCACGAAGGGGGATCTACTTCTTGGAGACGGCGGCCTTCAGCTTCGAGCCGGCGGTCAGCTTGACGGAGTGGCCGGCCGGGATCTGGATGGTTTCGCCGGTCTGCGGGTTGCGGCCGGTGCGGGCAGCGCGGTCGGTGCGCTCGACGGCGAGCCAACCCGGGATCGACACCTTTTCGCCCTTGGAGACCTGCTCCACGAACGTCTCGAACACCGAATCCAGCACGGCGTTCACGGCGACCTGGGAGTTGCCGGTCTTCTCGGCGACGACTGCAACGAGTTCACTACGGTTCAAAGCCAATGTATTTCCTCCTGGACTGTTACGTGCCCGTCCACGAATGGCCGGGTTGCCCTGCGGTTGCGGGGACTACTGAGAAGGAAACTACCAGTCCTCACCGACAGACACGCCCAGTTTCGGGGCGTTTGGCTCGAATTTTTTGGATTTTCCCCGGAATTTGGCGGTTTTTTGGTCGCAGGAGCCACTTTCGGGACCATCGACCGCCGGTCATAAGATATGAGAATGATTCTTATTAAGGTTACGATCGACGCATGATAGATACCCCACCCCAGACCATCCCCCCGGCCACGACTCCCGGTTTCGACCGGCAACCGCGACGGATACGATCCTTCCGGAACGGCCTTCGCGGCAGTCCGCAAGCCATCATCGGGCCGCTCGCGGCGCTGCTGGTCCTGTCCGGATGCGGCGCCGGCTCCCCGGGCGCCGACGCCGCCGATGCCACGCCCCCGGCCGTCCCCACCGAGGCCGCCGCGGCCACGCCGCGCCTGGTGGCCACCTATGACGGAGGCGTGATGGTCCTGGACGCCGCGACCGGGGACATCGTGCTCGATGAGCCGTTGGCCGGATTCAACCGCCTCAACGCGGCAGGCGACGGTCGCCATGTACTCGTCAGCACGTCGGGGGGCTTCCGCGCCCTGGATGCCGGCGCCTGGTCGGTTCCACACGGGGACCACGACCACCACTACACGGCGCCCCCGGCCCTCACCGACCACCTCTTCCCCGCCACGGAACCGGGCCACGTGGTCCACCATGGCGGACACACGGTCCTGTTCGACGACGGCACGGGTCGCGCCACCGGGTTCGACCCCGCGGGGTTGGCCGAGGGGATGCCGGTCACGAGGCAGGACCAGGCCCCCGCGGCCCACCACGGCCTCGCCGTCGAGCTGGAGGACGGCACGCTGCTCATGACCTCCGGTACCGCGGACTCCCGGAGCGGCATCACCGCTTCCGGTCCGGCCGGCCCGTCGGGCCAGCGCACCGAGGTGGCGCGTTCCGGGCAGTGCCCGGGCGTCCACGGCGCCGCCATCGCCGCGGGGGAAGCCGTCGCCTTCGGGTGCGAGGACGGGATGCTCGTCTACCGCCAGGGCCGGCTCGCCAAGGTCCAGGCCCCCACCGCCTATGGCCGCGTGGGCAACCAGGCCGGATCCGACGCGTCGGCCGTGGTGTTGGGGGACTACAAGTCCGATCCCGACGCCGATCTGGAGCGGCCCACCCGGGTCAGCCTGACCAACACCGCGACCGGGGCCATGGAACTCGTGGAGACGGGAGCCAGCTACTCGTTCCGCTCCCTCGGCCGCACCCCCGAGGGCGGGGCGCTGGTCCTGGGGACCGACGGCCGGCTGCGCCTCATCGATCCGGACAGCGGGAAGACCACGGAGTCGGTCGCCGTGACCCGCCCCTGGAAGGAGCCACGCGAGTGGCAGCAGCCCCGCCCCTCGCTGGCCGTCCAGGATGACATCGCCTATGTCTCCGAACCCGGCACGCGCACGGTGCACCTGGTGGATCTGGACTCGATGGAATCCCTGGTGTCCTATCGCCTGCCCCACACGCCGAATGAGCTGGCGGCGATTCCCGGCTGAAGTTCCGGAGTGGGCCCCGGGTCTTGAGTGGCACGCCGCCGCCTCGGTACGCTGGAAGGACAATCCACGATCGAGGCGGTGGCCATCATGGGGCAGGCATCCTCCCCCGACCACGATGCAGCACGGCTGCAGGCGGCCCGTTACCAGGACGCCCGGGAAGCGGACGGGCAGCCACTCCCCGTTGACGACTACGAGCAGCGTTCGGGTTCGGCGTTCAGGGCGAAGGCCAACGGAGCGGGTATCGCCACGCAGGGCCCGCTGGAGAACCCGCCGGTCTTCCACGCCACCGACGAGGCCTGGGAGATCGCCACCCCGAGCATCGACCGGGCCATCGCCCGCGGCGATTTCGACCATCTCGCCTACGCGGGCCAACCGTTGCCCGAGCTCTCCTCCACCGATCCCGACTGGTGGCTCAAGGCGATGATGCGGCGTGAGCAGATCAGCGGCGTCGGCCCGCCCGCGCTGCTGCTGCGCACCGAGGACGCGGGCCTGGACGCCGCCCTCGACGCGCTCCCGGGCGAGACCCAGGTCCGCGAGACGATCGCCGACTTCAATGCACGGATCCGCGAGGCCCGCCGCCAACTGCTCGGTGGCCCGCCCGTCATCACGGCACTGCGGGACCCGGAGACCGAGGTCAGGCGGTGGCGCGAACGCCGCGGAACCACCGGCGCTGCCGGTCCCCCGCCACCGGATGCCCCGGCGCCGCGTTCCCCGGGCCGATGGCGGCGCACCTGGGCCTGGTTGATGTCCCCCTCGAGCTAGCCGGGTCCAGGGCCACACCACCCGTTAAACGCCCGAGGGCCCCTTCCGTTGCCGGAAGGGGCCCTCGGGGGTCAATCGCTGGTGTCTACCAGGACGACTTGGTGATGCCCGGAAGTTCGCCACGGTGGGCCATGTCGCGGAAGCGGACACGGGAGATCCCGAACTTCTGGAACGTGCCGCGGGGGCGGCCGTCGATCGAGTCGCGGTTGCGCACGCGCACCGGCGAGGCGTTGCGGGGCAGCTTCTGCAGGCCCAGGCGGGCCTCTTCGCGTGCCTCGTCGGTCGCGTTCTCGTCGACCAGGGTCTTCTTCAGCTCGGCACGCTTCGCGGCGTAGCGCTCCACGATGACCTTGCGCTGCTCGTTGCGAGCAATCTTGGACTTCTTAGCCATGTGTTTAGCGCTCCTCTCGGAATTCGACGTGCTTGCGGACCACCGGGTCGTACTTCTTCAGGACCATGCGGTCCGGGTTGTTACGACGGTTCTTGCGGGTCACATAGGTGAACCCGGTCCCGGCAGTCGACTTCAGCTTGATGATGGGGCGTACATCCTGTGCTTTTGCCATGTTAGAGCTTCACACCCTTCGCCAACAGGTCGGCAACCACGCGGTCGATGCCGCGGACGTCGATGGTCTTGATGCCCTTGGCCGACAGGGTCAGCGTGACATTGCGGCGCAGGGACGGAACCCAGTAGCGCTTCTTCTGGATATTCGGGTCGAACCGACGCTTGTTGCGGCGGTGCGAGTGGGAGATGCTGTGTCCGAAGTTCGGAACTGCACCGGTCACCTGGCATACAGCTGCCATGATCACTCCTCAGTAGTAGTAAATATTGGCGGTACTCGATAAAACAGATCACAGCGCGGTGTTGCTGCCTCTGAACCTGCGTTGAAGAGTCCCGCCACCAGTTGTGACACCGTGAATTACTGCGACGTGCGAAGGTAACCAGGCTGGGTGAGAACCAACCGAAGCGCCTTACTTGCGCGAAAGAACGGTGAATACAGCGTTCCGGTTGAGCATTTTTCCCTACTCGGTTGGTCCGCGTTATTCGGTTTACGGGCAACCACATCCCCGGTCTGGTCCGCTCCTGTCGGAGCACACCACAACGAGCACGTGACTTAACGCCTTACCATCCTAGAACGCCGGGGGGCCGAACGCCAAACGCAGGGTACGACGCCGGTGCCCCCTGCGGGGGTCGACGCGCCGTCGCGCAGGTCAGCGGAAGATCCAGTGCTCCGGGTCCAGACGGGAGACCAGCTTGCGGCCAATGCGCGCCAGGTCCTCCACGTCGTCGTCGGTGAGCCCGTCGAAGATCAGCTCGCGCACCGAGTTGACGTGTTCGGGGGCCAGCCCGGCCAGCATCTCCATGCCCGCGTCACACAGGTGGGCCACCGTCACCCGGGCATCCACCGGGCTCTGGGACCGTTCCACCCAGCCGCGGCCCTCGAGCTTCTTGACCACGTGGCTCAGCCGGGACAAGGAGGCATTGGTCCGTCCGGCCAGCTCGCTCATGGGCAACAGGTGGTCTTCGGTCTCGGAGAGCATGGCCAGCACGTGGTAATCGAAGAGGGTGATGCGTGCCTGCCGGTGCAGCTCGCTGTCGAGCAGGCTCGGCAATTGCATGGACACTGCCATGAGGGCCAACCAGCACTCGCGTTCCTGGGCTGACAGCCAGCGGGGTTCGGTCATGGAAACCATGATGTCACATGAACATTCAGGTGAATCCGGGGGCCGCGCCGCCGGGGCAACCCCACCGCAGGGCCATCGCTTGCCCCCACGGCGTAGCCTTGGTGGATAGCGTGTGGGCCACCGTCCCGCGGCCGGCCCCGGTGCCTGATACCGCGCGGCCCGCGGCACGCCGAGGACATGGGGAGTATCCATGGACGCCACAGCTGCACGCACCACCATCGATGAGAAGACCGCCCGCGCCGTGGCGGAGGCCGCCCGGGATGCCGGTGATGCCCGCCCCAGTTTCGCCCAGGGGCTCTACCTGGGCCGCACCGATTTCGGCCTCATCCACCCCCATCCCCGCCCCTCCCCCGACGAACAGGCGCGGGGGGAGGCCTTCCTGGACAGGCTGCGCACCGCCCTGGCCGCGTTCGACGGGCAACTGATCGAACGCGAGGCCCGCATTCCCGACGACTACATCCGGGCTCTGGCCGAGCTCGGGGTCTTCGGGATGAAGATCCCCACCGAATATGGAGGGCTCGGCCTCTCGCTGGCCTACTACGGGCGGGCGCTGATGCTGCTGGGATCGATCAGCCCGAGCATCGGGGCACTGGTCTCGGCCCACCAGTCCATCGGCGTCCCCGAGCCGGTGAAGATGTTCGGCAGCGCGGAGCAGAAGCAGCGGTTCCTGCCGCGTTGCGCCGCGGGGGCGATCACCGCGTTCCTGCTCACCGAGAACGATGTCGGTTCGGACCCCGCCCGGCTGGGGACAACGGCACAGCGTTCCGCCGACGGGGAGTCCTACGTCCTCGAGGGCGCCAAGTTGTGGACGACCAACGGGGCCGTGGCGGACCTGGTGGTGGTCATGGCGCGGGTCCTGCCGTACACCGGGACGGACGGGACACAGCAGCGTGGCGGCATCAGCGCCTTTGTCGTCGAGGCCGACAGCGAGGGCCTGGTGGTGGAGAACCGCAACGCCTTCATGGGGCTGCGCGGCATCGAGAACGGGGTGACCCGGTTCCACGGGGTCAGGGTCCCTGCCGGGAACCTGCTGGGACGCGAGGGCCAGGGACTGAAGATCGCCCTGAGCACCCTGAACACCGGACGCCTCTCCATCCCGGCCCTGTGCGCCGGTGCCGGAAAGTGGAGCCTGAAGATCGCCCGCGAGTGGTCCGCCGAACGCGTCCAATGGGGCCGTCCGGTCGGCCGGCACCAGGCGGTGGCCTCCAAGATCGCCTTCATCGCCGCCACGTCGTTCGCTGTGGAGTCGGTGTTCGAGCTCTCGGCGGCCCTGGCCGACGCGGGGATGAAGGACGTGCGCATCGAGGCGGCATTGGCCAAGCTCTTCTGCAGCGAGATGGCCTGCCAGATGGCCGACGAGCTCGTCCAGATCCGCGGCGGCCGGGGCTACGAGACGGCCGCATCCCTGGCCGCGCGCGGCGAACGGGCCGTCGCTGCCGAACAGCTGCTGCGCGACCTGCGCATCAACCGCATCTTCGAGGGGTCCACGGAGATCATGCACCTGCTCATCGCCCGCGAGGCAGTCGATGCCCACCTCACGGCAGCCGGCGACCTGGCCCGGGCGGATGCGACGCTCGCGGAGAAGGCCCGCGCGGCGGCGGGGGCCTCCGGCTTCTATGCCAAGTGGCTGCCCACGCTGGCCACGGGACCGGGCCTGCTGCCGACGTCGTACTCCGGTGCCGGGTCGTTGGGCACCCACCTGCGCTTCGTCGAGCGTGCGAGCCGCCGGCTTGCACGGCACACGTTCGCGGGGATGGCGCGCTGGCAGGCGGGCCTGGAAACCCGCCAGGTGTTCCTGGGGCGGGTGGTGGACATCGGGGCCGAGCTGTTTGCCATGTCGGCCTGCGTGTCCCGGGTGGAGCTGCTGCGGTCCACCGAGCCGGAACACGCCGACTCCGCGCGGGAGCTGGCCGAGGCGTTCTGCCGGCAATCGCGGGGGCGGGTTCAGCGGCTCTTCGCCGATCTCTGGGACAACACGGACGACGGCGATACGGCGTTGGCACGCCGCGTGCTGGCCGGGGACCATGCCTGGGCCGAGAAAGGGATCATCGACGCATCCGAGGGGACCGGCCCGTGGATCGCCGCGTGGTCCGGCTCCGATGACCGCCGGCCCGATGTCCGCCGCCCCTACGGCAGCGGCTGATCCGCCGCAGTGGATGGCTTGGAGAGGCAGTGCAGCAGGTAGCCGTAGCTCAGCCGTCTCTGGCCGGGGTGCGCGGCCAGGTGCGCCCCGGCGACGTCTGCCGGGAATTCCAGATGCAGCACCGCGTCGCGGTCCGCGACGGTCTCGAAGCTCCAGCTGCTCATGACCTGGCGGGTTTCCGCTCCCTGCCGGGCCCACCAGCTGCGGACGTGGTCCCCCGTGCCCTGGAACTGCTGGGCCGTGTCGCAGGCGCGGAGCATGGCGGCGAACTGGCCGTTGTCCTGGTCGTTGTCGATCACGACCAGCGTTCCCCCGGGCCGCAGCACCCGCAGGACCTCCCGCAGACCGGGGGTGCAGTCGTTGGTGGGGGTCGGGAAGAAGTAGGCGAACCGCGCGTGGACCACGTCCACGCTGCCATCGGCCAGGGGCAGGTGCTCCGCCGATCCATGCAGCACCTGGACGCCGTCCAGCCCCTGGGCGGCGACCCGTGCACGGGCGAGTTCGAGCAGTGAGGGATCCGGTTCGACCCCGATGACCGACGCGGCCTGCGCCGCGTAGCCCCGGAGCCAGAATCCGCTGCCGCACCCCAGGTCCACCACGACCTTGCCTGACAGGCCGGCCGCTTCTCCCAGCGCCCGGCGCAGGGTGCCCTCGTGGTCGATGGCGCGGTTCTCCACCTCATACAGCCCGGGGTTGCCCGCCTGGTTGGGGGCGGGTGCGAAGTCGGGCGGCACTGGTCCGTTCATCCCGCCAGCCTACCGGCGGCCGGCCGCCCGGCACTGCCTAGACTGGTGGATAGTCGCCACCCCGGCACTCCCGCATCCACGTTGAAGGAGCCCCATGGGCGGCAGCCATGCCCACGCGTCCGAGGTCCAGATCCTGGCCGACCCCCGGCGGCGGCGTCGGGCCCACCTGGTGCTGGCAGCACTGCTGGTCCCTGCGGCCCTGGCCGCCATCATCGGGACCTTCCTGTTGTGGCCCGGACCGGCCGCCGACCGTGTCTCGTTGGGCGATCCGTATGGGGTGGCCAGCGGCGTCGCCCTGCAGACCGGGACGGTGGAGCGCACCGTCACCGAGACCTGCCCCTCGTCGAAGGGCCTCTCCGAGGTCGGCGGCCGCGAGCTGGACTGCCAGGTCTCCTACGTCATCCCCCGGGGTTCACCTACCGCCGTTCCCGTGGAGGTCCCTCCCGAAACGGTGGCCTCCCGCCCGTTGCAGCCCGGGGACCAGATCCGATTCCTGGACCTGCACCAGGCATCGACTGCCATCGCGGCCCCGTATGTCTTCGTCGACTTCGTGCGCACCGTGCCGTTGCTGCTGCTGGCCGTCGCCTACGCGTTCGTCGTCTGCCTGGTCGCCCGGTGGAGGGGTTTCCGTGCCCTGCTGGGCCTGGCCGGCGGCTTTGCCTTCATCGGCTACTTCATGCTCCCGGCCCTGGTCGATGGCAGGCCACCCCTGCTGGTCGCCCTGGTCAGTGCCACGGTGATCATGTTCGGCGCCCTGTATTTCGCACACGGCTTCTCGGCCCGGACCTCGACGGCGCTGCTGGGCACGCTCTTCGGGCTGGCGGTCACCGCCCTGCTGGCCGTCTGGGCCTCGGATGCGGCCTACCTGACCGGGGTGGGGGATGAAAGCAGCTTCACGCTCTCCACCACGGTCCCGGAACTGAGCCTGTCCGGGCTGCTGCTGTGCGGGTTGTTGATTGCGGGGCTGGGTGTGCTCAACGACGTGACCATCACCCAGTCCTCGGCCGTGTGGGAACTCGCGGAGCTGGCACCGCATTCCTCCGCCCGGGAGCTGTTCACCTCAGCGATGCGGATCGGCCGCGACCACATCGCCTCGACGGTCTACACGATCGCGTTCGCCTATGCGGGGGCCGCGCTGCCCGTGCTGGTGCTGGTCAGCTTGTACGACCGCCCGCTGCTGGACACGTTCACCAGCGGGCAGATGGCCGAGGAGGTCGTCCACATCCTCGTCGGCTCCATCGGCCTGGTCCTGGCCATTCCCGCGACCACTTCCGTGGCAGTTGCCGTCGTCAAGGCGGTGGGCCGTCCGGATACCGCCCGGCCGACCCCGGCACCCGCGGTGCGTGAGCCCCAGCGATCTACCCAAGATGCAAACGATTCTCATTTGCTATAGGCTGTGACAGTTCCTTCCCCCGATGCCTGAAAGGCAGCCCATGCGATCACGCTTCGCCGTCATTCCCGCCCTCCTGATCGCACTGGGGATGGCCGGCTGTTCGGGCTCCACCCCAGCAGCGGAGGACAACACCGTCACCGTGGTGGCCTCCACCAGCGCCTACGGCGACATCGTGCGCCAGGTCGGCGGGGACGCCGTCACGGTGGAGTCGATCATCAGCAAGGCCTCCCAGGATCCCCATTCGTATGAGGCCACCCCGCAGGACAAGCTCACCCTCTCCCACGCCGACCTCGTGGTGGAGAACGGCGGCGGCTACGATGCCTTCGTCGACACGCTCACCCAGGACCTGGGGACGAAGAAGGCAGACATCATCACCGCCGTCGACTATTCGAAGGCGGCCCATGCCGACGGGGAGTCCGCCGACGGGGACCACTCCCACGGCTCCGACGCCGGACATGAGGGACACGACCACGCCTCGTTCAACGAACACGTCTGGTACGACCTGCCCACCGCGGCCGCCGTGGCCCAGGAAATCGCGCACCGGCTCGGCGAACTGAAGCCGGAGGACGCCTCGACCTTCACCGCCAATGCCAAGAAGTTCGCCCAGGGCACCACCGATCTGGACAAGCGGCTCCACTCCCTCGGTGCTGACGCCGCAGGCCATGAGTTCGCCATGACCGAACCCGTCCCCTTTTACCTCCTCGAGGCCGCCGGCTTGTCCGACGGGACACCGGAGGGCTTCAGCAGTGCCATCGAAGAGGGCAACGACGTCTCGCCCCTGATGCTGAGGGACTTGGAGAACAAGCTCTCCTCGGGGGACATCTCGCTGCTGGCCTACAACTCCCAGACCAGCAGCCCGCAAACGGAAGCCGTCCGGGGCCTGGCCGAAAAGTCGGGGGTCCCGGTGGTGGACTTCACCGAGACCCTGCCGGAAGGCTCCAGCTACCTGCAGTGGATGGGATCGAACATCGACGCCATCCAGGCGGCGCTGAAGGGCTGATCCCCCCGAGGCAACAGGAAGCCGGACCGCGGTGGCATGACCACCTCGGCCCGGCTTCCTCGTCTTCGGGTGGGCTCAGGCAGCTCCGGCCGCTCCACCCTTGGGCCACCGCAACAGCGCTGCGATGCCGGCCCCGTCGGGCAGCACTCCGGCGGGCACGTAGCGGATCGAGGCATCAGTCATGGCCACGGCCCGCAGCAACACCTCGGGGGCCGGCCAGGAACCCAGCGCCCCGGCTCCTTCGACGTCGGAATCCTCCGAGGCCAGCCAGGGTTCACCGCCCAGGGCCAGCAGTGAGTGGTCGTCCTGGAACTCGGCGACCACGACCGTTGAGGCCTGCCCCTGCTGCAGCGCCCAGACCACTTCGTCGAAACCCAGCACTGCGCCGGGTTGGGCGGCATTGACCTGGTTGGAGATCCGTTCGGAGAGCTCGCGGATGTCATCGGCCAGCAGGGCGGCGACGTGGGCTTCGATGTCCTTCTCGACGGCCGTGGCATCGGCCCCGCCGGTGCGGGTGTGCTGGCCAAGGGTGACGGTCAGCGCGCGGGTCGGCTCCGCCAGCTGGGACAGGACCAGTTCGCGGGCCTTCGTGTCACCGGCCAGGACGACGAGCCGCGCCCGGGTATCCCGGGCGACCTCGTCGACGAGCCGAGCGATTTCGTCGGCATTGCGCCGCCAGATCTCGCTGGTCTGGTGCTGGTTCTTCGACTCCTCATACCGCCCGGGGACCCGCCGCGCATGATGGGCCTCCTCCCGGTCCCCGGCGATGCGGTATTCCTCGGCCACCCCGGCCACCGCCGAGTGGCGCAGGCTCACCTCGCCGCCATCGCGGCCGACCTCGGCCACCAGGTAGGGGAATTGGCCTCCATGGGCCCGGGCCAAGGGGACCAGGTTCGGGAATTCGCTGCAGTCCACCTGCGGGGCTGCGGTCTTCACCCCCTGGACCAGTTCGTCGAGGACGACCTTCCCGCCGTTGACGGCGATGAAACGGGATACGGGGGCCGGACGGCCCTCGGCCGGGCGAAGGGCCGAGCGCATCGCCTCGATGTCGGCTGCACTGGCCTGCTGGCTCTTCAGCAGCTGGGAAACCGTATCGGGCAGGGCATCGGCGGCCTCCTGGGCCGCCGTCGTGCCCAGCGAGGCGTCTACGAAGGCCGTGCACCATGGGCCTTCCTGTCGAAACAACGTGGCATCAATTCCGCTGGAACCTGCCCTATTGGCCATGGGGAAACTCCTTCCCACGCGACGCCTTCGCCGCGTGACTACTGGGTCCGTGAGCCCACCGTAGCATCGTGGCGGCGCAGCGAACAGGGCATGGACGCGGGCCGGACGCCGAAGGGCGAGACCCTAGTCAGAGCCGTGGCACGGCCGTCACGAGGGGGGACATCAGGCCCCGGCCCGGCGGCGTCGGCGAACGTGCTGGTGGGCCGGTGGGGCAGGACCGCGGAGGACGGGGGCTAGGCGCCGGTGGGAACCCAGTACCGCAGTTTGGAATGGCCGGGAACCAGCTCGACGACGCCGTCGGGGACGCCGCCTGCCCCCTCGATGACGCGCCGCGATGCGACGTTGGAGTCATCGCAGGTCACCAGCACGGCATCCAGGCCGTGCCGGGCCGCGAGGGGCAGCACCCCGCGCAGGAGCGCGCCGGCATGACCACGACGGCGAAACCCGGGCCGGACGGCATAGCCGACATGTCCACCAATCGAGGCCAGGAAGGGGGTCAGTTCGTGCCGCAGCGAAATCCGGCCCACGAGCTGGCCGCCGGCCTCGGCGACCAGGAACGTGTGCGGGACGAAACCCTCGGCCAGCTCCCTGCCGTGTTCCTGCGCGGCCAGGCGGGTGGCATACGCCGCGAAGCCTTCTGCGTCGTCGTACCCGAGCAGGAAATCAAAACCGTCGGCGGCGAGCTCGGCGTGGGCGGCCATCGCCTGGTCCTCGTCGCCGGGAACCAGGCGGCGCAACGTCCACCCGGAGTCCTGGGGTTCCCCTAGCACTCCACGACGTTCACGGCGAGCCCGCCCATGGCGGTCTCCTTGTACTTGTCGCTCATGTCCTTGCCGGTCTCGCGCATGGTGATGATGACCTCGTCGAGGGAGACGCGGTGTTCGCCGTCGCCCATCAACGCCATCTTGGCGGCGTTGACCGCCTTGGAGGCGCCGATGGCATTGCGTTCGATGCAGGGGATCTGCACGAGCCCGCCGATGGGGTCGCAGGTCAGCCCCAGGTTGTGCTCCATGGCGATCTCCGCGGCGTTCTCCACCTGGGCGGGGCTGCCGCCCAGGACCTCGGCGAGCCCCGCGGCGGCCATCGAGGAGGCCGAGCCGACCTCGCCCTGGCAGCCGACCTCGGCACCGGAGATGGACGCCTGCTCCTTGTAGAGCACGCCGACGGCGGCGGCCGCGAGCAGGAAGCGGACGATGATGTCCTCCTTGTCCTCCCCCGTGGCGTATTCGATGCCGGGCAGGTAGTGCGTGGCGTAGAACATGACGGCGGGGATGATGCCCGCCGCCCCGTTGGTGGGGGCGGTGACGACGCGTCCGCCGGAGGCGTTCTCCTCGTTCACGGCCAGGGCAACGAGGTTGACCCATTCCTGCCAGTAGCGCGGGTCCCGGTCCTTGTCCTCCTTGCTGAGGCGTTCGTGCCAGTCGGGTGCACGGCGGCGGACCTTCAGCCCTCCGGGCAGCAGGCCCTCGCGGGAGATCGCGGAGTCCTTGCATTCCTCCATGACGGTCCAGATGTGCAGCAGGCCCTCGCGGATCTCCTCGCGGCTGCGGTAGGTGAGTTCGTTGGCCAGCATGACGTCGGCGATGCCCATCGAGCTGGTGGTGCAGTGCCCCAGCAGTTCCGCTGCGGTGCGGAAGGGGTAGGGCAGTTCCTGGTTGACCTCGTCGAGTTCTGCGGCGGCCGCCTCCTCGTCGCCTTCGCGGACGATGAATCCGCCGCCGACGGAGAAATAGGTCTCGTCCAGCAGGACGCCGCCGTCGGCGTCGAGGGCCTGGAAGCGGATGCCGTTGGTGTGGCGCGGCAACACGGTCAGCGGGTGCTGGACCATGTCCTCCACTGCGTACTTGAGGTCGTTCTGGGCACCCAGTTCGGCGCAGAACCGCAACGTCCCGGTCTCGGCAATGTCGGCCAGGCGTTCCTCGACCTGGTCCGGCAGGATGTTCTCCGGCTCGAAGCCCTCCAGCCCGAGCAGGACCGCGGTGAACGTGCCGTGGCCACGTCCGGTCGCGGCGAGGGAGCCGTACACGTCGATGCGCAGGTCCGCGGTGGTGGCAGCCAGTTGCTGTTTCACGAGTCCTGCGGCGAAGCGCTGGGCGGCCCGCATGGGTCCGACGGTGTGGGAACTCGAGGGACCGATGCCGACCGAGAAGAGGTCGAAGACACTGATGGCCATGCTGGTACTTCCTTTGAACGAGGGGTGCGGTTCCGGCGGGGGCCGGGTCCGCGGGTGGGGGGAGGCCGGTGGGCCTCCCCCGGTGACGCGTCGTGGGGTGGTGCGCGGCGGGCCCGGGGGTGTTGCCTTCCCGTGCCCGCCGTCTCCTCACGACGACGGTGCGCGGCTCAGGAGAGCGGGGCCAGCTCCGGGTAGAGCGGGTGGGCTGCAGCGAGGGCGGAAACCCGTTCTGTGAGCGATGCCAACACTGCCTCGTCGGCGCCGCCCTCGGCAGTGCCGGCCACCAACGCCTCGGCGATGATGTCGGCCACGTCGGCGAACGCCTCCTCCGAGAAACCACGCGTGGCCAACGCCGGGGTCCCGATCCGCAACCCCGACGTCACCATCGGCGGACGCGGATCGAAGGGAACCGCGTTGCGGTTCACCGTGATCCCCACCCGCGCCAACAGGTCCTCGCCCTGCTGGCCATCGAGGACCGAATCGCGCAGGTCCACCAGCACCAGGTGCACATCGGTGCCCCCGGTCAACACGCTGATCCCCCGCGCCGACACATCATCACCGGTCAGGCGTTCGGCCAGGATCCTGGCACCGGCCAGGGTGCGTTCCTGCCGCTCGGCGAACTCCGGCGACGCGGCGATCTTGAACGCAACGGCCTTGCCGGCGATCACATGCTCCAACGGTCCGCCCTGCTGGCCGGGGAACACCGCGGAATTGACCTTCTTGGCCACCTCGGCGTCGTTGGTCAGGATGATCCCGCCACGTGGGCCGGCCAACGTCTTATGCGTGGTGGAGGTGACCACATGGGCGTGCGGCACCGGTGAGGGGTGCAGCCCGGCGGCGACCAGGCCCGCGAAGTGGGCCATGTCCACGAACAGGTACGCGCCGACCTCATCGGCAATCTGACGGAACCGGGCGAAGTCCAGCTGCCGCGGGTATGCCGACCAGCCGGCGACGATCATCTTCGGGCGGTGCTCGCGCGCCAACGCCTGGACCTGGTCCATGTCGACCTCATGGGAGGCCTCATCGACCCCGTACGGCACGATGTTGTAGAGCCGGCCGGAGAAGTTGATCTTCATCCCGTGCGTCAGGTGGCCTCCGTGGGCCAGGTTCAGCCCCATCACGGTGTCACCGGGACGGATCAGCGCGTGCATCACCGACGCGTTCGCCTGGGCGCCGGAGTGCGGCTGGACGTTGGCGAAGCCGGCACCGAACAGGGCCTTGACCCGCTCGATCGCCAACGACTCGATCACGTCCACGTGCTCGCATCCACCGTAGTAGCGGCGGCCCGGGTAGCCCTCGGCGTACTTGTTCGTCAGCACCGAGCCCTGGGCGGCCATCACGGCCTGCGCCGTGTGGTTCTCCGACGCGATCATTTCCAGGCCGTCCTGCTGGCGGGCCAACTCGGCATCGATCCGCTCAGCGACCTCGGGATCGAGTTCTGCCAGCGACGCCGTCAACGAGGGGGCGGCCACGGGTGCCGTCGTCGTGGTCACTCGACGTCACCACCGTTGGCGGAGGCGTAGTCCGCCGCGGAGAGCAGCGGGCCCTCCTCGGAGACCTCGACGGTGAAGAGCCATCCGTTGCCGTACGGGTCCTCGTTCAGCAGTGCCGGGTTGTCCACGGCCTCCTGGTTGATCTCGACGACGGTGCCGGTGACGGGTGCGTAGAGGTCGGAGACCGACTTGGTCGATTCGACTTCGCCGCAGGTCTCGCCGGCGGTGATGGTGGCGCCGGCCTCGGGCAGGTCGACGTAGACGACGTCGCCGAGTGCATCGGCGGCAACCTGGGTGATGCCGACCTTGGTCGGGGTCGAACCGTCGACCCACTCGTGCTCGGCGGAGTAGCGGAGGGTGGAGAGAACCTTGCTCATGGTGTTGTCCTTTGTCTCTGGGATCCAGTACGGGTGGGCGTTACTTGTTGCGGGTGTAGAACGGCAGGGCCACGACCTCGAAGGGCTGGGGCTTGCCGCGCAGGTCGACGTCCAGTGCTGTACCGACCTCGGCCAGGGCGGCGTCGACGTAGGCCAGGGCGATCGGGTATCCCAGCGTGGGGCTGGGCTGGCCCGAGGTGACCTCGCCGACGACGTTGCCGTCCTTCATCACAGCGTAGTGCGAACGCCCGGCCCGGCGTCCGAGCCCCTTCAGGCCCACGAGCTTGCGGGGAGACCCCTCGGCCTTGGCGGCCTCCAGGGCGGCACGGCCGACGAAGTCCTCTTCCTTCTTGAAGGAGACAATCGGTCCCAGTCCGGCGTCGAACGGGGTCGTCTGCAGGGAGAGCTCGTTGCCGTAGAGCGGCATGCCGGCCTCCAGGCGCAGCGAGTCGCGGCAGGCCAGGCCCGCCGGGATGAGTCCGCGCCCGCTGCCGGCCTCCAGCAAGGCGTTCCACAGGGCGACGGCGTCGGCGTTGGGGAGGTAAAGCTCGAACCCGTCCTCGCCGGTGTAGCCGGTGCGGGCCAGCAGCACGGTGATCCCGGCGACGGTGACGTCATCGGCGGCGTAGTACTTCATGCCGGTGACCGTTTCGGCGTCGCCCGCCGCGACGAGGCCGAGCAGGATCGACTCGGCGAGCGGGCCCTGGATGGCCACCAGCGCGGTCTCGGCGGAGTCGTCGGTGACGGTGACGTCGAAGCCTGCGGCGCGTTCGGCCAGTGCCGCGGCGACCACGGGGGCGTTGCCGGCGTTGGGGACCACCAGGAAGCGGTCCTCGGCCCGGCGGTAGGTGATCAGGTCGTCGATGATCCCGCCGTCGGCGTTGCAGATCACCGAGTACTTGGCCTTGCCGACCTTCATGACCGCCATGTTGCCGGCCAGTGCGGTGTTCAGGAACGTGGCAGCGTCTGGGCCCTCGACCCGGACCTCCCCCATGTGGGAGAGGTCGAAGAGCCCGGCGGCCTCGCGGACCGCCTGGTGCTCGGCCAGCTCGGAGCCGTACTTCAGCGGCATGTCCCAGCCGCCGAAGTCGGTGAAGTTCGCGCCCAGCTTCTCGTGTTCGCCGTGCAGGGGCGTCTGCTGCGGCGTGGTGGTTTCGGTGCTCACGGGGAGTCTGCCTTTCGTCGGGTTCCGGGGATCCGGGTTAGTTCTCGAATGCCTCGGGAGGCGGGCAGGAGCAGATCAGGTTCCGGTCGCCGCCGGCCCCGTCGATGCGCCCCACCGGCGGGAAGTACTTGTCCTGGCGCAGGCCCGGCACCGGGAAGGCTGCCTGTTCGCGGGTGTACTTGCGGTCCCATTCGCTGGCGACGACGGCCGCGGCGGAGTGCGGTGCCAGGCGCAGCGGGGATTCCTCGGCCGTGTAGTCCCCGGCCAGGACCTGGTCCATCTCGGCGCGCACGGCGATCATGGCCTCGATGAAGCGCTCGATCTCGGCCAGGTCCTCCGACTCGGTCGGCTCGACCATCAACGTCCCGGCGACCGGGAAGGCCAGGGTCGGGGCGTGGAAGCCGTAGTCGATGAGCCGCTTGGCCACGTCCTCGGCGGTGATGCCGGTCTTGGCGGTGGCATCGCGCAGGTCCAGGATGCACTCGTGGGCGACCAGCCCCTGGTTGCCGGTGTAGAGCACGGGGAAGTACTCGTTGAGCCGGGAGGCCACGTAGTTCGCGGTCAGCAGGGCGTTCTTGGTCGCGTTGGTCAGCCCCTCCGCGCCCATCATCGCCACGTACGCCCAGGAGATCGGCAGCACGCCGGCCGAACCGTAGGTGGTGGCCGCGACGGCGGTGCCGGTGCGCTCGGTGGCCTCCCCGGCGGGGGCGCCGGGCAGGAACGGGAGCAGGTGCTCGGCCACGGCCACCGGTCCGACGCCGGGTCCTCCGCCGCCGTGCGGGATGCAGAACGTCTTGTGCAGGTTCAGGTGGGACACGTCGCCGCCGAACTTGCCCGGCTGGCCGAGCCCGACCAGGGCGTTCATGTTGGCGCCGTCGATGTAGACCTGCCCGCCGGCCGCGTGGACCTTGTCGCAGACCTCGCGCACGTCGGCGTCGTACACACCGTGCGTGGACGGGTAGGTGATCATGATCGCTGCCAGCGCGTCGCGGTGGGCCTCGATCTTCGCGTCCAGGTCAGCGGCGTCGATGGTGCCGTTCGGCGCGGTCTTGACGACGACGACCTTCAGGCCGGCCAGCACCGCGGAGGCGGCGTTGGTGCCGTGGGCGGAGGCCGGGATGAGGCAGACGGTGCGGGCATCGTCGCCGTTGGCGACGTGGAACTGGCGGATGGCCAGCAGCCCTGCGTATTCGCCCTGTGAACCGGCGTTGGGCTGGATGGAGACGCCCGCGTACCCGGTGATGGTGCTCAGCCGGTCCTCGAGGTCCGTGATCAGCTGGCGCCAGCCCTCGGTCTGGTGCGCCGGGGCATAGGGGTGGACGGAGGCGAACTCCGGCCACGACATCGATTCCATTTCGGCGGTGGCGTTGAGCTTCATGGTGCACGAGCCCAGCGGGATCATGGTGCGGTCCAGCGCCAGGTCGCGGTCGGAGAGCTTGCGCAGGTAGCGCAGCATCTGGGTTTCGGAGCGGACCGAGTGGAAGATCGGGTGCGTCATGAACCCGCTCGAACGCACGACGGCGGAGGGCAGCTTCTGCCCTGCCCCGGCTTCCGCGCGCTCCACGGCGGTCGCCGCATCGGCGACGCCGAAGGCCTCGGCGATGGCGACCAGGTGGTCCGTGGTGGTGGTTTCGTCGGTGGAGATGCCCACGGTGTCGGCGTCGACGCGGCGCAGGTTGATCCCGCGTTCCTCGGCGGCTGTGACGATCCCCTGCGCCTGGCCGGGGACCTGGACCGTGAGGGTGTCGAAGAACGCCTCGGAGGCGAGACCGAAGCCCGCATCACCCAGGACGGTGGCCAGCGTGCTGGCGCGCAGGTGGGCGCGGCGGGCGATCGCCTGCAGGCCCTCGGGGCCGTGGTAGACGCCGTACATCGAGGCGGTGATGGCCAGCAGCGCCTGGGCGGTGCAGATGTTGGAGGTGGCCTTCTCGCGGCGGATGTGCTGCTCACGGGTCTGCAGCGCCAGGCGGTAGGCGGGCAGGCCGGCGTCGTCCTTGGAGACCCCGACCAGGCGGCCGGGCAGCGAGCGCTCCAGGCCCTTGCGGACCGACATGTAGGCGGCGTGCGGGCCGCCGAAGAACAGCGGGACGCCCAGGCGCTGGGTGTTGCCGACGGCGATGTCGGCGCCCTGCTCGCCCGGGGGGACGATGAGGGTCAGCGAGAGGATGTCGGCGGCGACGGTGACCATGGCGCCGCGCTCCTTGGCGGCGGCGATGATCCCCGCCTGGTCCACCACGGCGCCGGAGTTGCCCGGCTGCTGCAGCACGATGCCGGAGATCTCGCCTTCGGGCAGGCCGGCTGAGAGGTCGGCGATCTCGAGTTCGAAGCCCAGCGCCTCGGCGCGGCCCCGCACGACGGCGATGGTCTGCGGGAAGAGGTCCGCGTCCAGCACTGTCTTGGCGTCGGCCTTGGCCTTGTTGGCGCGGCGCATCAGCAGGACCGCCTCGGCGACGGCGGAGGCCTCGTCCAGCAGCGACGCGTTGGCGATCGGCAGCCCGGTCAGGTCCGAGACCATGGTCTGGAAGTTCAGCAGTGCCTCGAGGCGGCCCTGGGAGATCTCCGGCTGGTAGGGCGTGTAGGCCGTGTACCAGGCCGGGTCCTCCAGGACGTTGCGCAGGATGACCGGCGGGGTGAACGTGTCGTAGAAGCCCTGGCCGATCATCTGCGTCTTCATGACGTTCTTGGAGGCGATGGCGCGCAGGTCGGACAGGACCTCGGCCTCGGAGCGGGCTGCGGGCAGGTCCAGCGGTGCCGACTGGCGGATGTCCGCGGGGACCGCTGTGTTCACGAGGTCATCGAGGGTCGCGTAGCCCAGGTGCTTGAGCATCGTCGCGGTGGCGTCGCCGCGGGGTCCGATGTGGCGGTCGGCGAAGGCAAGCTCGCCGGCGGGGCTGGTGGTGGGACGGGCCGTGGTCTCGGTCATCAGGGGGAACTCCAAGGGTGGTCGGTGTGCTGTGCACGCCGAATGAGCTTCGGTTCCTCCCCGACTCTGTATTGGACCTGAGAGATTCCGCCGTGCCCGGTGTCCCGGACGTGGCTTGCACCGTCGGTGAGCAGGCCCCGCGGGGTGCTGCTTCTTTCCAGAGTTGCCTCAGCGCGGCGGTACGGATGCCTGAGAGATTCCCGGGGAGGGTATTGCTCCTACGGCGCCCGCCAGTGGATCTGAACGGGACTCTCCCGCCGCATGTCATTGGCGTGTGTCCTCGCGGACACGCCTCCATGATACGGCGAGATCCACACCACAAACAAGCTGCGGTGGCGAACCCCCCGGTTTTGTAACCATGCATAGCAGTGCAAAAATATGAGCCGACCCTTCCACCACCGGCCGTTGCCGTGATCCGGCAACCACCACCCGACCCGGGCACATCCAGCCCGTTGAGGACACGCCATGCAGGCTTCCGCCAACCACCCGGCCCCGGCCTCCCGGCCCAGGCTCCCGCTGGGACGCCAGCTGCTGCTGCGCAAGGATGTCGAGGCGCTCAGCGCCGAAGCCGGGCACGGCTCCGGTGGCGGCACCATGCGCCGGACCCTGGGCGTGCTGCAGCTGACCATGATCAGCGTCGGAGCCACCCTGGGCACCGGCATCTTCGTGGTCCTCGGTTCCTCCGTGCCGCTGGCCGGTCCCGCCGTCTGGATCTCCTTCACCATCGCCGGGATCGCCGCCCTGCTGGCCGCGCTGTCCTACGCCGAAATGGCCGGTGCGGTGCCCGTCTCGGGGTCCAGCTACTCCTATACCTACGCGACCATGGGCGAGGGCCTGGCCTGGATCTGCGGCTGGTGCCTGATCCTCGAATACGGGGTGTCGGTCGCCGCGATCGCCGTGGGTGCGGGCGAATACGTCAACGAGCTGGCCGGGACCTTCAACGTCGAACTACCCGCGGCCCTGACCAACCCGCCGGGGGCCGACGGCGGCGTCTTCAACATCCCCGCAGTCGTCGTGGTGGTGCTCGCCATGGTCCTGCTGATGCGCGGCGCCAGGGAGTCCGCCACGGTCAACACCGTGCTGGTGTTCCTGAAGATCGCGGTGCTCATCTTCTTCGTCGTCATCGCCTTCAGCGCCTTCCACACCGGCAACTTCGCCCCGCTGCTGCCCATGGGCACCGCCGGCGTTTCGGCTGCGGCGTCGCGCCTGTTCTTCTCCTACATCGGCTTCGACGCCGCCTCCACGGCCGGCGAGGAGGCGGTCAACCCGCAGCGCGATCTGCCCCGGGCCATCATCGCCTCGATGGTCATCGTCACCGTGCTGTACATCCTCGTCGCCGTCGCCGCCGTGGGCGCCAAGGACTGGCAATGGTTCATCGGCAAGGAAGCCGCCCTGGTGCAGGTCCTGGAGGAGATCACCGGGCAACCCTGGGTCGCGCTGGTCTTCTCCATCGGCGCCGTGGTGGCGATCATCAGCATCGTCATCACCGTCCTCTACGGACAAACGCGCGTGCTGGTGGCCATGTCACGCGACGGCATGGTCCCGCGCGTGTTCGGCAAATTGCACCCGCGCACCGGCACCCCGGTGCTGAACACGCTGATCACCGGAGGCACCATCGCCCTGACAGCCGGCCTGGTCCCGCTGGGCCAGCTGGCCGATGCCACCAGCATCGGCACGCTCTTCGCGTTCAGCCTGGTCAGCCTGTCAGTCATCTACCTGCGCCGGAACCGTCCGGATCTGCCGCGCACCTTCCGCGTCCCGTTCTACCCGGTGACCCCCATCCTGGCCGTCGCCGGCTGCGTGTTCTTGATGGTCAACCTGGGCGGCATCACGTGGATCGTGTTCGGACTCTGGATGGTGCTCGGCGCCGGGGTCTACCTCGGCTATGGCCGGCGGCGCTCCACCGTGGCCTCGAAGCACGACGCCGGAGCCACCTCCCGCGCCTAGCCCACGGCTCCGCTGCTGCCGAGCCAGGTCCCGATGAGGAACGTGGCACCCAGGGCCAGCACGCCGCCGATGACCACGCGCACGATCGGCCGCAGCATCGGCGCCCGCCCCAGATAGGCCCCCAGGCCCCCGGTGAATGCCAGCGCCACCAACACCGCGGCGAAGGTCACGGGGATCTTCAACGCGGCAGGCAACAGCACAGCGGTGAGAAAGGGCAGCAGGGCACCGACGGTGAAGGACACCGCAGACGCCGTTGCAGCGGTCCAGGGACTGACCACGTCATCGGGGTCGATGTTCAATTCGGCGTCCAGGTGGGCACCCAACGCATCGTGGTCGGTCAGTTCCCGGGCGACCGTCGCCGCGGTCTCGGCACTGAGCCCGCGTTGTTCATAGAGGTAGGCCAGTTCCGCCAGCTCCTCGTCGGGCATCTCCTCGAGTTCGCGCCGCTCCGTGGCGATCAACGCCTTTTGCGAATCGGCCGAGCTGGAGACCGAGACGTATTCGCCCAGCGCCATGGAGACCGCCCCACCGATCAGGGCCGCGGCGCCCGCGGCCAGGATGGGTCCGGTGGCGGTCGTTGCCCCGGCCACGCCGACCACCACGGCAGCGGTGGAGACGATGCCGTCATTGGCCCCGAGCACGCCGGCGCGCAGCCAATTCAGGCGTTCGGCCAGTCCGGCCGACGCGTGGGGTTCATCCGGATGGGGCGCCGGTTCCGGCAGGTTGCTCATGCGTCCCAGTCAACCACCGTCCGGGTGCCCGGTCCCGGCACGAACCCGGCCTACAGCCGGACGTACGCAGGGTAGCGCGGACTCAGGGCGTCGCCCGAGGAGGTCCCGGTCAACCGCCGCTTGACCCACGGCACCACGTGCTCGCGGGCCCAGCGGGCGTCCTGCTGCATCCTGGCCAGACGGGTCTGCGTCGCCGCGGTCGCCAGTTCGGGTGTCTGGATCGCGTCGGTGGCCTCCAGCAGTTTCAACACCTTCTTGGCCATCAGCATGTGGCCCGGCGTCCCCATGTGCAGGCGGTCCTGGGCCCAGTAGCGCAGGTCGCTGAATTCACGCCACCGCCAGTAGTCGGCGACGACCGCGCCGTGGTTGTCGGCACTCTCGCGCACCCATTCGTTGTAGATCGCCGTCCGGCCGCGGGTCTTGCCGAAGACCGCCGAGTCCGAGGAATCAAAGCCGGTGAAGAGCACGACGGCGGCACCGGTGGCGCGCAGCCGGGCCACCATGTCGTCGTACCCCGCCATGAGTGCGTCGATGTCCACCCGCGGGCGCAGGATGTCGTTGCCCCCGGCGTAGAGCGTGACCAGGGTGGGTTGCAGCGCCAGCGCCGCGTCGAGCTGCTGGTCGATGACCTGGCGGATCTTCTTGCCGCGGATCGCCAGGTTCGCGTACCCCCAGGCCGGGTCGGCGGCGCACAGCTGTTCGGCCACCCGGTCCGCCCACCCCCGCACCCCGTTGGGACGGGTCGGGTCGTCGTCGCCCATGCCTTCGGTGAATGAATCCCCCAGGGCCACATACCGTTTCTCGAATTCCACGAACCCACCCTACGTCCGCCCGGTCCTGGGCGATGTTGCGCCCTCGGCTGAAACGGGGCGCCCAGCAGTGCTTTTCGAGCCACGGCACAGGGTCTTCACAGTTCGGTTGGGCAGTGTGGAACACAAGCATTCCCCGCAGGACCCCGGCCCCGAAAGGACCCCCGTCGTGAACATCCGCCAGGCCATTTTCGCCTCAGTGGCTTCCGCAGGGGTCCTGGCCTCCGGCTGGTTGGGCGGCACCGCCCCCGCCGCCCAGGCAGCCTCCACGCCCACCCCGCCGCGGCTGGGGTCGATCCCCTCAGGGGCCTCGGCGTCCAGCGCCGTCCGGACGGGCTCCCGGTCCTCGACCTTGTCCATGGTCCGGCGCCAGCAGCTGCGCGGTCCCGAACCGGTCCAGCTTCTCAGCGGCCCCGGCTACTCCCCCGCGGCCTACGCCATGACGCAGCAGGCCGCCCTCGACTCGTCGCTGGCGTGAGCCTCGTGGCCGATCACGCACCCGGTGACACCACCGACGATGCAGGACCTGCGGCACCGCGCCTGGCCAACCGCTCCTTCCCGGCCCTGGGGACGATGGTCAGCATCAGCGCCCCGCTGGACCCGGAGGAGCTCGATGCAGCGGTGCAGACGATGCGGCGCGTGTTCGACGAGACGGAGCAGTACTTCGGCGTCGGCGGCCGCGGCTCCGTGGAGTCACTGCGCCGCGGGGACATCGAATTGCGCTACTCCCACCACCGGCTGCGGACCCTGTACGAGCAGGCCATCAATTGGCGCAATGCCACCGAGGGCGCGTTCAGCCCGCACTCCCCCACCGGTCCGGTCGACCTGCGTGGGCTCGTCAAGGGCTGGGCCATCGCCCACGCGGGACAGTCCATGATGGACCTGGAACTGCCGCATTGGTCGGTCACCGCGGGCGGCGACGTGCTGTGCAGCGGTTCGCCGTTCCCCGCCGAACCCACCGGATCCGACCCGTTCTACGGGCGGCACTGGCGCGCCGGCATCACCGACCCGTTCGACACCGACGCCCTGGTCGCCGACGTCCCCTTGGCGGGAACCCCGGGATTCACCGCGGCACTGGCCACCTCATCCGGCCACGGCTACGGCCGCTCCAACGCATACCTGCAGGTCAGCGTCCTGGCGGAGGACATCGTCACCGCCGATGTGCTGTCCAAGGCGATCCTCGCCGGCGGCCCGGCCACCCTCGATGCCGCGGTCCGCGAACTGGGCGTCGAGGTCCTGGTCTGCGGGCACGACGGCGATTTGCACGCCTCCCCCGGCTGGCCGCTGCACCCCGCCGCCTGAGGCCCGGCTACGCCAGGGGCGCCAGGCCGCCGAGGACCTCGTTGAGGGATTCCGTCGTGGAGGGGTGGGTCCAGATGCCGTCGCGCAGTTCCGAAGCGGTGACGCCGGCGCGCATCGCCAGGGCCACGAGGTTGACCAGCTCCTGGGCGTCGATGCAGTTCAGCGTCGCCCCCAGGACCAGATCGGTCTCCGGGTCGACGACGAACTTGATGACCCCGCGGGTCTGTTCCATGATCTTCGGTCGCGGCATCGCGGCGATCTCGGCGACCTTCTTCGAGGCGACCAGCACGTCGCGTCCCGCCTCCCGTGCCTGCTTCTCATTCAATCCCACCCGGGCCAAGGGCGGGGTGAGGAAGGTGGTGGAAGGGACGGCCACCCGGTCGGCCCGGCTGCGGGTGCCCTTCCCCATCAGCTGGTCGGCCAGGATCCGCGAATCGTCAAGCGAGATGTAGGTGAACTGGTCCCCGCCGTTGACGTCGCCCACGGCATACACGCCGTCGACGGTGGTGCGCAGATGGTCATCGACGACGATGAAGCCCTTCTCGTCGGTGGCGATGCCTGCCGCTTCCAGCCCCAGGGCGGCGGTGGCCGGGGTCCTGCCGGTGGCCACGAGCAACGCGTCGGCCTCGAGCGAGGCTTCCCCGGAGGAATCCTCGACTCCCAGGGTGACCGTGCCGTCGGAGGCTGAAACGGAGGTGGCCGCGGTGCCGAGCCGAAAGGTGACCCCCTGCGCTTCGAGCCCCTCGCGCACTGCCGAGGCGACGTCGTCGTCCTCCGCGGACAGCAATGCCTCCGAGCGGCCCACGACGGTGACCTCGGAGCCGAAGTCGGCGAACATGCCGGCGAATTCGAGGCCGACGTAGCCGCTGCCCAGGATGGTGAGGCGGCGCGGGAACGGATCGGCATGCTGGATGGTGGTGGAGTCGTACACCCCGTCGGCGGGTTCCAGCACGGCCAGGCCCTCCAGTGCCGGACGGGCCGGGAAGGTACCGGTGTTGACGATGACGTGTTCGGCGGTGATGTGCAGCGTCTCCGCCCCACCGGTGACCTCCACCAGGTGGCCGGGGGCGGCGGAGTCCTGCCCGTGCTGCCCCGGGGCGATGAAGCGGGCGTCGCCGTCGATGAGCGTGACGGTGGAAACTGTCGAGAGCATCTCGTGGTTCTTGGCGCGCAGCTTTCCGATGAGCCCGTCGCGGGCGGCAACCGAGGCGGTGAACCATTCGACCGGGTCGTCCCCCTCGCGGCGGCCGCTGGCCTGGTGGACCAGGGCCTTGGTGGGCACACAGGCCACGTTGATGCACGTGCCGCCGTACATCTGCGGGGACCGCTCCACCAGGGCCACCTGGCGGCCGCTGCGCGCCAGTTGCCCCGCGAGCGTCTTGCCGCCCTTGCCCCAACCGATGACCAGGGTGTCCACTGCGAGTTGCTCCACGATGCTGCTCCTTTGTCGGGATGGGGTGTACGGATGAATCTAGTCGGCCGCGGCGCTCAACAACGCCCGGCGCAGGGTGGCGGAGAGTTGTCCGCCCCGGGATGCGGTGCCGCTCTCCTCGGCCCGCGCGGGGACGTAGCCGAAGCCGACCCCGTAGGCGGGATCGGCGTAGGCCAGCGTGGCGTTGGCGCCGTCGTGCCCGAAGGCCCTCCAGGAACCGAAATCGTTGCGCGGAATGGACTTCATGAACATCAGCCCGAATGCACCGGTGAGCCCGTTGGCCCGGTCGATGCCGAACACCCGCTCGTCGGCGACCGTACGGATGGTCTCGCCGGTGAGGAAGGGGCCGTCTGCAGCCCCGTCCTCCCGGACGACGCCGGTGCTCGCCGCGGCGTAGAGCCGCGCCAGGCCGCGGGCGCTGGCCACCCCGCCGGCGGCGGCGATGCCGCTGGAGCGGATCTGCCGCAGGTTGGGCAGGTCCAGCAGTTCATACGCCTGGCCGTCGCCGACGTCGAATCCTCCCGTGGAGTTCAGGGCCAGGCCCATGGGGCCGAACGGGTCGATGAAGGGCATCGGCGGGGACTGGAGGGGCTTGAGCACCTCGCGGTAGCGGGGCTCCTGGGCATCGGGCAGCCCCAGGTGGAAGTCGATGCCGAAGGGTGCCCGGATCCTGGTCTCGTACACCTGCTGCAGGGTCTCGCCGGTGATGCGGCGGACGAGTTCCTCGGCGAAGACGCCCAGCGTCAGGGCGTGGTACTGGTGGGTGGTTCCCGGCTTCCAGACCGGCGGGGCCGCCGCCAGGCGGACGGCGCCGGTGGCGGAATCGGTGTACTGGTCCACTGTCAGGCCGCCGTCGAGGCCGGGCAGGCCGCCCTGGTGGCTGAGCAGCTGGCCGACGGTGATTCGTGCCTTGCCGTTGGCCGCGAATTCGGGCCAGTAGGTCGCCACCGGTTCCCCGGGGTCCAGCAGTCCGTCCTGCACCAGCAGGGCGATGACCATCCCGGCCGCCCCCTTGGAGGCGGAGAAGACGCCGGTCAGCGAATCGGCGGTGCTGTTCGGCCCCACCACGTGGTCGATGACCTCAACGCCGCCGGCGTAGACGCACAGTTGCGCCGAGTAGTCGGGATCCTCGGCGGCGAAGGACTCCAGCAGGTCGACGACGGGGGCAAAGCGTGGATCGTTCACGGGGCGGATCTCCTGGAGGTGATGGTGGGTACCGTGGCTACAGTTCGGGGGTTTCCTGCCGGAAGCGCAATCGCCAGCGCTGGTCCTGCCGGTGCCAGAGGGAGCCGACGGCGGTGGCCGCCTCGGCGCCGACGAGCCGGTAGGCCAGGTGGATGGAATCGCCGGCCTGGACGGCCTCGAGCAGCTCGAAGGTGCGTTCGGCGGCGGACCACGCTGCCGGTGGCGCGTAGCTGGCCGAGGGGGCATCGTCGTCGTCGGGGATGCCGTCACCCGCGGCCTCGGGGAGGTCGGTGGCGGTGGAGGCGAGCACGGTGATGGCCGTTTCGCGTTCGCGCAGGGTGCCGTCCGCGGCGATTTCCCGGTAGTCGGGGTGCAGCAGGAAATTCAGTTGGCTGACCTCCGAACGCACCGTGGGGTCCAGCAGTTCGCGCTCGAGCGTGACGACGGCGTCGATGTCGGCGCTGCCCCGTCCGGTTTCAGCGGGGTCCTCCAGGGAGGAGAACAAGTCGTCCTGCGCGGGAGGTGCCGCGGGCGCGGGGGCGGACTCCGCCGTCGTGCCGGGTTTTGCCGCCTGGGGCGCGGTGGAGGTTCCGGGGGTGGGTGTGCCGCCGGAGGCCCCCGGATAGCCGGGCCCCATGTCGCTGCCGCGTCCTGCCTGGTAGGCGGTGGCGACGGCACGGGCGCGGTCGTCGGCCGCCTCGTTGAGGTAGTGCCCGGCGTGGCCCTTGACCCATTCGAAGCTGTAGTCGCGGCCCCGGATGGCCTCGTCGATCTGCTTCAGCAGGTCGACGTTGAGCACCGGCTTGCCGTCCGCCTTCTTCCAGCCCTTGCGCTTCCAGCCCGGCATCCATTTGGTGACGCAATTGATGACGTACTGCGAATCGCAGAGGATGCGCAGGTGCTCCTCGGGGACGTGGGCCGTGGCGCGGAACAGATCCAGCACTGCCATGAGCTCGCCCATGTTGTTGGTTCCGTGGGGCCAGCCCCCGGCCCGCCACGTGGTGTCGTCGACGTACCAGGCCCAGCCGGCCGGTCCAGGGTTTCCGAGCGCTGAGCCGTCTGCTGCGGCGGTGATCGTCATGGTTTCCATCCTGCCACGTGGGGCTGTTGCCGGGGCGCCCGGGGCGCTAGGGTCATCGAACAAGCCTAGGGGGAAACTTGCACGTCAACCGCCTGTCCATACCGCTCATCGCCGCACTGTCGCTGCCGTTGCTGGCCGGGTGCTCGGCCTCCGGTGCCGCGTCGGGCATCGAGCTGCTGGACCAGCCCGCGACGGAAGCCGATGCGTTGCCGCCGGGAAGCAACGCCCCGAACGCCGAGCCGGGCACCGCGAGGTTTGCTGCCCGGGCGCAGGGCTTCTCCTTTTATATTGCCCGTCAAGCCAAGGATGAGGATGCCGCCGCGCCCTCGACCCTGCCACGCGACTGCATCATCGTCGTCGAAGCCGAATTCTCCGGTTGCGGAGGCCTGCCCGTCTATTCGTCGGGCGATTTTGGCGCCGTCCAGCTGGTACCGGACAACTACGACTCATCCGCCCTGAGCTCCACGGGCTGGGAACAGATTCACAGAAATGTCTGGACGAAGGACCTCCAGACCGCACCGTCTCCCCCGCCGACTCCGTAGGACCCTACGCCGGGTAGAGCGGGTTGTGCCCCGGGGTGACCTCTTCGCCGGCGCGCACGGGGCCGGGGGCGGCCCCGGCGCCGAAGGGCGAACCGCCCAGGGACTCGCGGCCGTGCGGCTCGAGCCAGTTGGACAGGTCGGGTCCCTGCGGGACGAACCGGGTGGGATTGATGTCCTCGTGCACGATGTAGTAGTGCCGCTTGATCTGCACGAAGTCGACGGTGTCCCCGAAACCCGGTGTCTGGAACAGGTCGCGGGCGTACGCCCACAGGGCCGGCATCTCGTCGAGCTTGTTTCGGTTGCACTTGAAGTGACCGTGGTAGACCGGGTCGAACCGCACCAGCGTGGTGAACAGACGGACGTCGGCCTCGGTGATGCTGTCGCCCATGAGGTAGCGCTGGCCGGTGAGCCGCTCCTCCAACCAGTCCATGGCCACCCAGAGGCGGTCGTACGCGGCGTCGTAGGCCTCCTGCGAGCCGGCGAACCCGCAGCGGTAGACACCATTGTTGACCTCGGTGAAGATCCGCTTGATCACCGGGGCCATCTCCTCCCAACTACCGGCCGGAATGAGGTCCGGGGCGCCCTCGCGGTGGAATTCCCGCCACTGGGTGGAGAAGTCCAGGGTCATCTGCGGGTAGTCGTTGGTGACGACGCCGCCGGTGGGGATGTCCACGATGGCTGGCACCGTGATGCCGCGCGGGTAGTCGGGGAAGCGGGCGAAGAAGTTCTCCTGCAGACGTTCGGTGCCCAGCACCGGGTCGCGTCCGTCGGGATCCAGGTCGAAGGTCCAGGAGCGGGCGTCGTGGGTCGGGCCGGGCAGGCCCACGCTGATCGCGTCCTCGAGGCCGAGGAGCCGGCGGACGATCAATGTCCGGTTCGCCCACGGGCAGGCGCGGGCGGCCACGAGCCGATAGCGGCCGGCCTCCACGGGCCAGGTGTGGGCACCCTCGGCCAGGCCGGCATCGGGGTTCCCGATCGATCCGCCGGGTTCGGCGGTGGAGGCGCGGATGGCCTCCGGATCGGCGACGATGCGGTCGTCGATGTAGTTGGTGTCCCGGGTGAATTCGGCGCCCGGCGTCACGTAGGCGCCACGGGTGGAGTACTGGTTCTCGCTCATGGTCCCAGCGTATCCCCGTGGCCGCACGGAGAGGTTGCCCGATGACGTTCCGTCGAGCTAAGTTAAGTGAACTTAACTTTTTTGACGGCGACAGCGGAGGACGGCCATGACGGCAACGCTGATCGAGCGGCAGGGACGCCCGCATCGTCGCCTCATCTGGCTGCTCGGCCCGGCGTTCGTGGCGGCCATCGCCTACGTCGACCCGGGCAATGTCGCGGCCAACCTGACCGCGGGGGCCCAGCACGGATACCTGCTCGTGTGGGTCCTGGTGGTCGCCAACGTCATGGCAGTGATGATCCAGTACCTCTCCGCCAAACTGGGGCTGGTCACCGGCAGGTCACTGCCCGAGGTCCTGGGCGACCGCCTGCCGCGCACCGGACGGCTGGCCTTCTGGGGCCAGGCGGAGCTGATCGCCATGGCCACCGACCTGGCCGAGGTCATCGGCGGGGCCATCGCCCTGCAGATCCTCTTCGGACTGCCGCTGCCCCTGGGCGGGTTGATCGTGGGCATCGTCTCGATGGTCCTGTTGGCCGTCCAATCCCGCCACGGGCAGCGTCCGTTCGAAATGGTCATCATGGCGCTGCTGGTGCTGATCACCATCGGCTTCGTCGCCGGGCTGTTCGTCAGCAACACCGACTGGGGCGCGGCAGCGACCGGGCTCGTCCCCCGGTTCGACGGCGCCGGCACCGTGTTGTTGGCGGCCGGAATGCTCGGGGCCACTGTCATGCCCCACGCGATCTACCTGCACTCCTCGCTCTCCCGCGACCGCCACGGAGGCGACCACACGCCGTCGGGCCTGAATCGGCTGCTGCGCGCGAACCGGTGGGATGTGGTCCTGGCCCTGGTGGTCGCCGGAACCGTCAACATCGCCATGCTCCTGTTGGCGGCCTCCAGCCTGCGCGGAGTCGACGGCACGGACACCATCCAGGGGGCACACGCGGCAATCGTCGATGCCCTGGGACCGTTCATCGGCGTCGTCTTCGGCGTGGGCCTGCTGGCCTCGGGCCTGGCCTCCACCTCGGTCGGCTGCTATGCCGGATCGGCGATCATGTCCGGTTTGCTGCACCGGCGCATCCCCCTGCTGGCACGCCGGATCGTGACGATCATCCCCGCACTTCTCATCCTCTCCATCGGCGTCGACCCGACGTGGGCGCTGGTGCTCAGCCAGGTCTTCCTGTCCATCGGCATCCCCTTCGCCCTGATTCCCTTGGTCCGCTACACAAGCCTGCGCTCGGTCATGGGTGCCCACGCGAACTCCCCCGCGACCCAGGTCTTCGCCTGGGCGATCACTGCTGCGATCGTCGCACTGAACCTGCTGCTGCTCTTCCTGACCGCGACGGGGGCCTCATGATGGCCGCGCCCGCCCCGGGCGAGGAGATCACCCGGGTCGCGGAGGATTTCCTGAAGGCCATCTGGTCGGCCACCGAATGGGGAGGTGCCCCGATCACCGGCAAGGCCCTGGCCGAGCGCTTCGGCACCACCGCCGCCAACGTCTCGGACACCATCCGCCGCCTCACCGCCCAGGGCCTGGTCAGCCACGAACCCTACAAACCGGTGCGCCTCACCGCCGCCGGCGAACGCCATGCCGTGGCCATGGTCCGCAAGCACCGGCTCATCGAGTCCTTCCTGGTCCGCACGCTGGGCTACTCGTGGGAAGAGGTCCACGATGAGGCGGAGAACCTCGAACATGCCGTCTCGGAGACCATGATCGAGCGCATCGACACCCTGCTGGGCCACCCCGAACGCGATCCGCATGGCGATCCGATCCCCGCTGCTGACGGCACGTCGCCGCACCCGGAGCACGCCGTCAATCTCCCCGACGCCGGCCCTGGCCGCTACGAGGTCACGCGCATCTCCGACGACGACCCGGCAGTGTTGCGCCTGCTCGCCGACCAGGGTCTGGGCCCCGGGTCCGTCATCGTCCTCGGCACCTCGACGGCCGACGCGGGCACCGTCTCCATTGAGCACGACGGCGGGACACTGGCTTCACTGCCGAGCGATGCTGCTGCGGCGCTTTGGCTGGTCGCCCGGGATTGAAGGTATTCCAGCTCCAAGATCTGGTCGGCCCGTACGACGGCCGAGAGACGGTGGGCGATGGTGGTGATGGTGGTGGTGCGCAGGGACCAAATCGCGGTACTCGACGATGAGGCCGAACCACGCAAAGGCGTTCACGCAAAGTTCTTTAGTGGGCCAGCGATCGTCGGGCAATCGCCACCAAGTCCTGTGCAGGCGCTTGCGAGGGACGCGGGCCATCCGCCCACACTGCAGACAGGTTCCTCGTGAGCTTGATGCCGGTCGTTTCAACGGTAACCAGGCGCCTCAGAGCCAGATCGTCGGAAATCGCCAGGGAACTGAGAACCCCCGGTGCCACGCCGGACGCGATAGCCGTCCTGACCGCAGCGGTGCTGGAGAGCTCGACGCAGGGTGAAGCGATCGTGCCGGCAACCCCGCCGAGCTCCTCGAACAAGTACTCGAGGGCCTTACGGGTCCCCGATCCCTCCTCACGGGTGATCAGCGGCGTCCCGGCCAGTTCCCGCGCCGTGACGGGTTTCCGTCGTCGTGCCCACGGATGGGTCGGGGACACGGCCACTTTCAATGTGTCCCGGTCCAAGGTGATGGCATGCAGGTCCGAGGGGATGTCCGGTGTTTCGATGAACCCGAGCGGTACCGTTCCCTTCCGGACCAGGTCGATCACCGCTTCGCTGTTGACTGCGCTGAGCCCGACGCGTGTGGGCACCTGGCCTGCAGCTTCTTGCCGGGAACGCAGGGTGACCAGCCAACGCGGCAACAGGTACTCCGCAATGGTGAGACTCGCGGCGACGTCGAGTTGGCGCAGTGAGTGCGCGCGGATCGACTCGATGCCGGCTTCCATCCGCCCGGCAGCGGCGAGCACATCAGCGGCCCAGCCGGTGATCATGGAACCGGTCTCGGTCAGTGTCGACCCCCGTGGAGTCCGGGAAATGAGCGTCGCCCCGATCTGGCCTTCCAGGGATCGGATCCGCGAGGAGACAGCCTGCTGGGACACCCCGAGGCGTGCGGCAACCCGGGTCAGGCTGCCGAGCTCGTCGACGGCCACCAGTAGTTCCAAGCCTGCAAGATCAGGCACGTGCGGACCGAGCAAATTGAATCACCTACAACTCTCCCTTGTACCCCGCCAACTTTACGCCGACTACCGCGGCCCGGCCGTCTGCGCCAGAGTAGACCTGTGAACCCAGCAGATGACCGCCCCGATCACCCACGCTCCGTGGCCACGCGCCAAGGACGGGGACCCGCCGACCCCACCGGCACTGGAGGCCCGCCTGCCTGGTTGCCGGGCGTCGGAGTCGCGGGGGCAGCTGCCCTGCTCGCCTGGGGCATCCACACGGTCGTGCCAGCCATCCCGCTGCTGACCGCTTCCGTTGCCCTGGGCATCCTGGTCGCACAGCTTCCGTCTACCCGCGGGGCGCTCACTGGCACCCTCGCTCCCGGTTTGAGCCTGGCCGCCAAGAAGTTCATGCGGCTAGGCATCGTCCTGCTCGGACTCAAACTGAGCCTCGTCGACATTGCCCACCTCGGCTGGATCTCGATCGTCACCGTCGTTGCCGTCCTGGTGGTCACTTTCGTCGCGACACTCTGGCTGGGGCGCCTGTTCGGGCTGCCTGGCCACCAACCCCTGCTGATCGCGACCGGCTTCTCGATCTGTGGCGCGTCGGCGATCGGCGCGATGAGCCACGTCGTGAAGTCGAAGGACGAGGAAACCGCCACTCCGGTTGCGCTCGTGACCCTTTGCGGAACGCTGGCCATTGCCGTGCTTCCCCTGCTGTGGCATCCATTGGGGCTCAATTCGCTGCAGTTCGGGCACTGGGTTGGGGCAAGCGTGCACGACGTCGGACAAGTGGTCGCCACCGCGCAGATTGCCGGATCCGCAGCGCTCGCCGTCGCCATCGTGGTGAAGCTGACCCGCGTGCTCATGCTCGCACCCATGGTGGCCATCACCTCGGTTGTCATGCGGAAGCGCGAGGGCGCCCCCACCGCTGGAGGCAAGCGGCCACCCATCGTGCCGCTCTTTGTCGCTGGTTTCATCTTCGCCGTGTTGGTACGCACCTTTGTTCCGCTTCCGGCTTCGGTCACCGACGCCGTGGATACAGTGCAAACGGCGCTGCTGGCCATGGCGCTCTTTGGCCTCGGTACTGCTGTGCGGTTGGGCCAGCTGGTGCGGACCGGGTGGCGGGCCCTGCTGGTGGCATTGCTGTCGTGGACACTCATCGCGGCCCTCGGCTGGGGTGCCGTGCAATTGGGTTAGGCGTCGAATGGTGGAACCACCCATCACCGTCACCCGCTACACGGCCGCGTTGGGCCGTCGCCGGCACGATATCGAAGACCTTGCCGCTATGCTCCAGGCATGGGGAAGCCACTTGAACATGTCATGCTCCACCGCGGTCTGGGCTGGGTCTGCACGGGCCTGGTCCTGCTATTCGCGATCCAAATGCTGGACGTTGCGCTCCAAATGTTCCCGGTGACCCAGCTCCTGGAGGATGGTAATGCAGCCAACTTGGAACCGCCGGGGAGCCTCTACGTCATCCCGGTCCTGATGCTTTTGGCCGGCGCCTCGATGATCGGCCGCGGAATGGCCGGCCAACGCGCTGCCGCCACGGCGACCGCCGAATCTACCGGTTGATCCCCAGCGACAATCCGTCCGCCTGGGCACGGGAGCGGGCCAACCGGGCGAACGGGCCGTCTCCGGCACGCAGGTCGGCTGGTGTCCCGCGCTCGACGATGTGCCCGGCATCCAGCACGACCAGCTGGTCGGCCTGCTCGACCGTAGAGAGCCGGTGGGCGATCGTGATCGTGGTCCGCCCCTCGGCCAGCCGGTCCAGGGCCGCCTGGACCTGGGCCTCGGTGGTGTTGTCCAGGGCAGAGGTCGCCTCGTCCAACACGAGGACCCGTGGGTTGCGCAGGATGGTCCGGGCGATGGCCAGGCGCTGCTGCTCCCCGCCGGAGAACCGGTGCCCGCGGGCGCCCACCAGCGTGTCCAGCCCCTCGGGAAGCGAGGCGATCAGGCCATCGATCTGCGCGGCCTCCAGCGCCGCCCACAGAGTGGCTTCGTCGGCCTCGGGATCGGCCATCAGCAGGTTCTCGCGGATCGAGGCGTGCACCAGGTAGGACTCCTGCGACACCATGCCCACGATCCGGGAGAGGTCCGCCGGGGCCAGGTCCCGGACGTCGATTCCGTCGACGGTGACCCGGCCGTCGGTGGTGTCGTGCAGGCGCGGGACCAGCGAGCCCAGGGTGGACTTGCCGGAGCCGGTGGCCCCGACGATCGCCGTCGCGGTCCCGGCCGGCACCACCAGGTCGATGTCGGAGAGGACCTTCGCCTCGCCGTCGTACGAGAAGCCCACACCCTCGAAGCGCAGTTCCCCGCGCACGGCGGCCGGGTCGATGGCCACCGGGTGTTCGGGCGGGGTGATGTCCGGGACCAGGTCGAGGTATTCGAAGATCCGGCTGAACAGCGCCATGGCGGTCACCCATTGGACGCCGACGTTGAGCAGGCCCATGATGGGGCGGAAAATCGCCGATTGCAGCGCGGTGAAGGCCACGATGGTGCCGATGGTCATCCCACCCGTGGCCGCCGGGAAGCCGCCGGCCAGGTAGATGATGGCGGGGATCGCGGCGAACACGATCTGCATGGTGGCCATGCGCCAGCGTCCGGCCAGCTGGGAGCGCAGTTCCAGGCCGATGAGGCGGTGGGAGCTGGCGGTGAAGCGTTCGGCGTCGCGTCCGGTGGTGCCCAGGGTCTTGGACAGGCGGACACCGGAGACGGAGAGGCCCTGTTCGACCTGGGTGTAGAGGTTGGCGAGTTCGGCCTGCCGGTCGGCGGTGATGTCCCGGCGCATCAGGGCCACACGGCGGCTGAGGATGACCGCGGGTGGGATGACGATGAGCGAGAGGATGCTCAGCATCGGCGACAGGGCGACCATGGCGATGGCCGTGGCGACTGCGGTGGTCAGGTTCGAGGCGATGGACGTCGCGGTGGTGGTGACCACCGACTGCATGCCGGCGATGTCGCTGGTCAGCCGGGACTGGACCTCGCCGCCGCGGGTACGGGTGAAGAAGGCCAACGACTGGGCCTGCAGGTGGGTGAACATGCCCGAACGCAGGGTGTGCATGACGCGTTGGCCCATGTCGGTGGCCATCCAGGTCTGCACCACGCCGATCAGTGCGGTGATCGCGGCGATGACGACCATGGCGCCGGCCAGGGTGGCCAGCAGCGGGATGTCCGCGTTCGGGATGGCGTCGTCGATGATCCCGCGGATCAGGAACGGCTGGGCTAGCCCGGCGATCGAGGCGAGGCTGATCAGCAGCACCAGGATGATGATCATGCGCCGGTGCGGGGCGAACAGGGCGGCGACGCGGCGCAGGCTCACCGGGTGGTCCGTGAGCTGGTTGCGGTCCGCCGCGCTGACCTTGGCGGGTCCCGGGCCGCCGGGACGGCCGCCTCCCATGACGCCGGCAGCGGGTGGAGCCGAGGCGGGGGCGGAGGACGGGGTGGGGTTCGGGACCGATGCCATCGGCACCACCTCCTGGGTCGAAGGGGTTGCGCGGGTGTCGCGCCAACTATCCAGAGGTTACCTCACTATGTGGTTGCCCCGCAAATGGGTATACTCGTGGCATGACCACTCCTGCCACCGATGTCGCCGGCCCCGGGCTCGCCACCGAACCCGATCTGGGCGAGCTCTTCCACGCGGCGTTCCGCGGGCTGCGCCGGCGGTGGGCTCACGAGCTGGCGCCGTTCGACATGACACCACACCAGTGGCGTGCCCTGAACACCCTGGCTCGGCATGGGGACGCCTGCGCCCCCGGCGGGGGGCCCGCCACGGATTCCGGCCGGGGCACGACGGCGGCCCTGCGTGCCGCGGTCTCATCACCCGAGGGTGTGCTGCGCCTGAAGGCGTTGGCCGAGCAGCTGCGGATCGCCCCGCGATCGGCCACCGAAGTGGTGGACCAGCTCGAGGGCAAGGGGCTCGTGGAGAGGATTCCCGACCCGCATGACCGCCGGGCCGTCCTGGTCCAACTCACGGACGCCGGCCACGAACTGCGCGCCGGCGTCGAAACGGCACGACGCGAACAGGCCAACGAATACTTCGCCCGGCTCGACTCCGGCGAGCGCGCCGAACTGGCCCGCCTGTTGGGCGTGCTCGCCGGGGAAACGGACTGCGGTCCCCACGCCTAGTGTGGGGAGTGAACGCGTACCCCATCGGCAGGAGGGCACCCCATGCCACGCACCACCGCCTGGACCACCGCAGACATCGGTGACCTGACCGGCAAGACGGCCATTGTGACCGGCGCCAACAACGGGCTCGGCTTCGCGACCACCCGCGCATTGCTCCTGCACGGGGCACACGTCGTCCTCGCCTGCCGCGACACGGCCAAGGGCACTGCCGCGCTGGACCGGCTGCGAGCTGACGCCGTGGGCGCTGTCGGCGAACTGCGTGCCGAGGTCCTGGCCCTGGACCTGTCAGTCCTCGCCAGTGTGCGCTCCTTCGCCGAGGCGTTCCCCGCCGCACACCACCGCCTGGACCTGCTGGTCAACAACGCGGGCATCATGATGACCCCGTACGGGCTGACGGCCGACGGATACGAGTTGCAGTTCGGCACCAACCACCTGGGCCACTTCGCCCTGACCGGCCTGCTGCTGAACGCCCTGGCGGCGGCGCCGGGCTCCCGCGTCGTCACGCTCTCCAGCCTGGCCCATCGGGGTGGGTCGATGGACTTCGCGAATCCGTTGTTCGCCGATGGCGGGTACTCCCCCGGCGCCGCCTACAACCGCTCGAAGCTGGCGAACCTGTTGTTCACCGATGAATTGGACCGGCGCCTGCGCGCGGCTGGCCAGGACACGATCGCCGTCGCCGCGCACCCGGGCGTCGTCGGAACGGACCTGTTCGGCCACGTCTTCGACCGGCCGGCACTCCGCCCGGTCCGTGCGGTGTTCAACGCCGTGATGCCCCGGCCTGGCGAAGGCGCCCGGCCCACCCTGCGGGCGGCCACCGACCCCGGGGCCCGGGGTGGGGACTACTTCGGGCCGGGCGGACCCGGTGAATTGCGCGGGGCGCCACGTCGGGCGAAGTCCATCGAGGCGGCCCACGATCCCGCGGCGGCCCGACGGCTCTGGGAGCTCTCCGAGGAGCTCACCGGCATCAGCTACCTGGATGCACCGGGCGGAAACTGATCTGCTTCAACGGACCGCAGGACCGATGGGGCCCACCGGTTGTGACCACGCAAAACCTCAGCAGTAACCACTAACGGGTGCTCAAAGGGCGTAATGTGATTACATCAAGAATAACCACTAATGCCCTCTTGAAGGGGTGAACCTGATAATGGCCCCCCTCCGGTACATGACCACGAAGGATGCAGCGGCGGCCCTGGACACGGACGTGAAAACCGTCCGCGCATGGGTCGCCAGCGGCCGCCTCCCCCTGGCTGGCCGTGCCGGACGCAGCTTCCTGCTGGATCCGGCCTCCGTGCAGCGCCTGGCCGGCTATTCTCGACGCCGCGGTCCCGGCTGGGCCCACCAGACCGCCTGGGCCGCCATCGATCTCATGGCCGGCGGCAGCGCCGAGTGGCTGATACCGCAGAACCGGTCGCGGCTCCGCACGGCGTTGCGCGACTCGACCATGGACGCCGACCGGATGCATGCCCTGGCCCGGAACCGTTCGACAGTGCACCGCTACCGCGGGCACCGCTCGATCTCCGATCACCTCACCAGGGAAGTGCTTTCCACCGGATCCGCTGCCATCGCGGATGACCAGAATGCAGCCCTGCGGTTCGGTCTGGCTACAGGACACCGCCAGGTCGACGGGTACGTTGGTGCCGGGACAGCCGAGGCCCTGGCCAAGGCGTTCGCACTGACAACGGACCCAGCCGGGGACATCGTCCTCCGGGAGGCAGACCTCATGTACGTGCCTTCCTCGGAGGTGGCGCCGATCGCAGCCATCGCCTTGGACCTCATGGATTCCCTGTCCACGCGCGAGCGAAGCGCCGGAGAGCGTGTGCTCGACGAACTACTCGACGGGTTCCGCGGTGCGTGAGCAGTGGACCGCCGACGCCCCCGCAGGTGGGTGGGGGCACCCGTGGCCCCAATGCCTCGAACTGGCCGTGAACATGCCATCCGACATGTGGACGCTGGCTGGTCGGCCGGTGGTCCGTGTTCCGGCCGGCACCCAAGCGCTTCAACGAACAGTCGACTGCAAGGTCGTGATGGAGGACGGCACATCGGCGACGATCAGCGTCCCCGACCAGCTGGGGGCCCTGATGCTGAAGGCGGCCGCCTACCTCGACGATTCCAGGGACCGCTCCCGGCACCCTGACGATGCGGCCGTCCTCCTGGCCACGGTGGAAGATCCGCTCACGCTCAAAGCCCAGTACAAGGGCAGCGACCGCAAACGGATCAACGCGCTCCTCCGGGCCCTTGGCGATCCTCACCACACGTCGTGGCTGACTCTCGACGAGGGCCCCCGGGGACAGGGCCAGGCGGCCTTGGCGCTCCTCGCCACCGGCGGAGGTCCGGCCGGTCCGTCCAGGGCATGACGCAGCCGCCGCCGGCTACCCCTCGGCCCGGCCGGTCCTCCAGTACCCCATGAACGAGACCTGCTTGCGGTCGATCCCCACGTCGCGGACCAGGTAGCGGCGCATCGACTTGATGACCCCTGCCTCCCCGGCGATCCACGCATAGAAGGGCTGGCCCGACCCCGACGTCGTCTCCCACAGGATGCCCTCGTCGACGTTCACGTCCTCGAAGTCCTTGCCCGGGTCCACGGCGCCGGCACCGGGGACGGCAACGGCGGAGCGGACCGCCGCCTCCAGCAGGTCCCCCGGGGCCTGCATCCCCCGGGGAAGCCACTGCACTGCCACGCCGGAACGGGTGAACGACCCCTGGATGTCCTCGACCGTGGGCACCTCGATGAACGCGTCGCCGGTGATGCCCGGCGGCAGCGATTCGAGGATCGAGCAGATCGCCGGGGCCGCCGTCTCGTCGCCGGCCAGCAGGATGCGCCGGGCCTGCCCGGGACGGAATTCGATGCCCCCGTAGTCGTGGCCGCACAACGCGCGATTGGGACCCAGGATGATGACCTCGTCGCCGATCTGGGCCTCGGCGGCCCACACGGAGGCGGGCCCGCCCACCAGCACGCCGTTCTCGCGGCGCACATGCAGCACGAAGTCCAGGTCCAGCTCGGGGTCCACCCCGGCATTGCCGGGGTGCCCGGCCGGACGGAAGGACCTGACGGTGTAGGTGCGCATCGAGCCGCGCTCGGACGGGTCCTTGGCCAACCACGTGCGGTACCAGCCGGAGGCGTCCTCGTCGCTGATGGTCCCGCCCGGGGCCAGGTCGGCGAACAGGGCCCGCATCCGCTCCACGGCCCCCTCGCCGGGCGGCGGCACCAGGACCTTGATGCGCAGATCCAGCGGGTGGCCGCCGGTGCCGAAGTGCTCCAGTTCCGGGCCCGCGAGGGTCAACCGGCGGAAACTGGGTCCCAGGTCCTGGACATCGACAGCCGTAAGGCCGAAGGCCAGGGTCGGGCAGACCTCGACCGAGGGGCGTCGCGGTTCCTGCACGACGGCGGCCTCCCCGCCATCCTCCCCCGCCCCGGGCACCCCACCCCGGCCGGTGTCCGCCGTCGGGGCCTCGTCGTCGAGGCGGGTGGTGCGGAAGCGCGTGGTGTCCCGCGCCTCCGCAGCCTCGGGCCGCAGGACCCGGTGGCGGCCGATCGGCAGCACCAGCGGGGATCCGGCAACGGGGTCGGTGATGACCCGGGCCGGCAACCCGAACACGTCCTGGACCAGCTCGGCGGTCAAGACCTCGGACGGCCGCCCCGAGGTGGCCACCGCGCCGTCGACGAGCGCCACCAGGTGGTCGGCGTAGCGGGTGGCCAGGTTGAGGTCGTGCACCACCATGACCACCGTGGTGCCGTTCCTGCGGTTCAGGTCCGCGATCGCGTCGAGCAGCAGCAGCCGTTGCGCCACGTCCAGGTGGTTGGTCGGTTCGTCCAGCAGCACGACGCCGGTCTCCCGGCCCAGGACCCGGGCCACCGCGAGCAGCTGGAGCTGATCTGCCAGGAGGTCCGCCTCGTGGCGGTCGGCGATGCCAGTGCACCCGGTGGCGAGCAGCGCACGGTCGATCGCCTCGTCGTCGCTCCCGGTCCATCCCGCGGAGGCGGAGCCCTGCGGCGCCCGGCCGCGGGCCACGTACTCGCGGGCGGTGGCCCCCTCGAACCCCGGGTGGGGTTCGGCCAACAGGCCCTGCGGGTCGGCCGGATCGGCGGCGTGCAGTGCCGCCAGGTCGCGGAGCAGGGCCGAGGTGCCGCTGCCGTTGGCGCCGACGATCAGGGTGATCGCACCGGCGGGGATGTCCTGGGACAGCCGCTCTGCGTTCAGGGGGTTCATGGGTTCCTTCGCTGGTGGGGTGTGCTCGCGCCGGGTGGGCGCCATCCTGCTGGCCGGGACGTGGGGCCGGGTCGACGCCGCTGCCCTAGACTGGCGGCATGATCCAGCCGACGCCCGCCCCGCCGTTGCACGTGACCGATGCCGCCGTCCTGATCACCGCCCCGAATCCCGGGCCGATGACATTGGACGGGACCAATTCGTACATCTTGCGTGCCGCCCCGGATGCCGCCGCCGTGGTGGTGGATCCCGGCCCCGCCGATGAGGGCCACCTGCAGGCGCTGGCCGGCCAGGGCGCCGTCGAACTGATCCTCATCACCCACCGGCACGGCGACCACACGGAGGGGATCGACCGGTTGCACGAGCTGACCGGCGCCCCGGTGCGCGCCGCGCTCGCCGAACATTGCCGGGCCGCCGAACCCCTGGTGGACGGCGAGGTCATCACCGTGGCCGGCCTGGCGATCCAGGTGGTGACCACTCCGGGCCATACCTCGGACTCGCTGTGCTTCCTGCTGCCCGACGATGGACACCACGGCTCGGTCCTCACCGGGGACACCGTGCTGGGGCGCGGAACCACCATCCTCGATTTTCCGGACGGCACGCTGGGGGACTACCTGGCCAGCCTGGACGTGCTCTCCGGTTTCGGCCATGCCGTCCTGCTGCCGGCCCACGGGCCGGCGCACCCACATCTGGGCACGGTGGTCGAGCAGTACGCCGAACACCGGCTGCAACGGCTGGACCAGGTCCGGGAGGCACTCGCCCGCCTGGGCGGCGCAGCGGCCGGGGCGCGGCCATCCATCGGAGAGGTGACCGATCTGGTCTATGCCGACGTGGACCCCGCGGTACGCGGCGCGGCCGAACGCTCGGTCGCAGCCCAAATGCACTACCTGCTCGGGGTCTCCGGCGCTGCCTAGGGAATCAGTGGCCGGCACATCGACCCCACACCGCGCGGGGTGGTTCGGCGCGGACAAGGACGCTGGCATCCACGCTGGACTCCCTTCGCGGTTGGCCCGGGCAAACACCCGGAAGAACACTGTCTTGTTAGGCTAGCCTTAGCCCGGGTTATTACGCAAAGCCGGGCTTGCCTATTGCCTCCCGGTGACGATTCCGTCTCGTCGGCTCCGCCTCTTTGGACTGGCCGGTGCACCCCGCTACAGTCGAGACATGGCCAGCCCCACGCAGCATCCCGAGACGCATTATTCCGCGCAACCTTCAGTCATCGCGCTCATCACCGGGGCCACCGCGGGCCTGGGTGCCGAGTTCGCCCGGCAGCTGGCGGCCCAGGGCTATTCACTGGTGCTGGTGGCCCGCGACCAGGAACGCCTGGACTCCACCGCCGAGTCGCTGCGGGCCCGTTATGCCGTCCAGGTCCAGACCATCAGCGCCGACCTCGTCACCGAGTCGGGCGTGCAGATGGTCGCGAACCGGCTAGCCGATTCCAACCAGCCCGTCACCACCTTGGTGAACAACGCCGGTTATGGATTGACCGGGAACTTCGCCGACAACGACCTCTCCGACGAGCTCACCCACCTCGGCATCCACATCCGCACCCCCATGATCCTCTCCCACGCCGCCCTGCGGACCATGGCGGAGATCGGCGGCGGGCGCATCATCAACGTCGCCTCCGCCGCCGCCTTCACCCCGCGCGGAACTTATTCGGCGGCCAAGGCCTTCATGGTCAACTTCAGCCGGTGGGCCAACGTCTTCTACCGGGACCGCGGCATTACCGTCACGGCGGTCTGCCCGGGCTTCACCCACACCGAATTCCACGACCGGATGAAGATCGACAAGAAGTCCATCCCGTCCTGGTCCTGGCTGGAGGCCGAGGAGGTCGTGCGCAGCGGCCTGACCGACGCCATGGCCGGGCGCTCCGTGTCGATCCCCAGTACCAAGTACAAGGTCATCACCTTCCTCGCGCGCCTTGCCCCCGACGCACTGGTGGTCCGCCTGGCCGCACGCGGCCGCTGAGCCGCCACACCACCGCCACTCCGACGCCCGAAGAAGACCTCGGTGGCGGTGGGCCGGATCACACTCTAGGCTGACGAAGTAAACATCAAAGGAACACTTCAGGTCAGGACGGCACGTGGGGGCCACGTCACTACGCAAGCGGGCTGCCTCACGGTCGCGCCTGCTGGCCCTGCTCGGCGTGACGATCCTGGCGCTGACCGCGATCCTGGCCGGCGCCCTGGCCTACAGCCAGTTGGCCAGCGTCCAGGCCCTGCGCTCGACCCTCATCCCGGTGCACGCCCCGCCTCTCCTGCATCGCATCCACACCACCGCCTCGGGGGATCCGGCGGCCCAGCAGGCCACGGCCAGCTCACTGATGCAGCGGATGGGACTCTCCGGGGGCCTGGATGCCACCGTTTCGCAGCGCAGCGGCATCTACCCGGTCCGGGGTGTCGCGGACGGAGCCAGCGTCCAGTTCACGTCCTTCGACGGTGCGCCGGACCGGCTTCCGGTCCGCGAAGGCACCTTCCCCACGGAGGGCACCCCCGGGGTGGCCATCACCAGCACGACGGCGGATGCCTGGCACCTCGACGTCGGCGACGTCCTGGTGGCCGACGGCCCCGCAGGTGGACTGCGTCTGCCCGTGCGGGCCATCGTGGACCCCACCACCACCGGGGAGGCCCTGCTGGCGCCCGACGCACCGAGCGGCTCCACCACGGCCCCCGCGCTGGCCGTCCTGCCGGCACGGGAGCTGACCGCGACGTTCCCGGACCGCCAACTCGTCTGGACGCTGACGGCGGACCCCGGGCACATCGGCGACGCCGATCTGGGCCGGTTGGGCGCGGGCGTCGACGCGTTGGTGCCGGCGATGGTCCAGGACCCCCACATCAACAACTCGGGGGTCGTCGGCTCCGGGAACCTGGCCGCTGCGTTGCGCACCGCCGACCAGGGAACCCAGGCGGTCGGTGCGATGTTGCCCAGCGCGTTGGTCCCACTGGCCGCCGTCGGCGTCGTGGCACTGGTCCAGTTGCTGCGCCTGCTGGCCGGTTCACGGAGCCGCGAAACCGGTCTGCTGCTCGCGCGCGGGGTGTCCGGGTGGCAATTGGCCCTCTCCAACGCGCTCGAAACCGGCCTGCTGGCGTTGGTGGCCGCTGCGGCCGGGTGGGCCGCTGCCGTGGCCACCGTACCGGCGCTGCTCGGCTGGCTCGATGGGGCCAGTTCCGCCGGGGTTCCGTTGGTGCCAGCGGTGCTCTCCGGCACGTGGGCCGTCCCGGCGGTCATGGTGCTCGGGTGCCTGGCGGGTGCGGGAGCGCTGGGACTGCAGGCGGGCCGGGCCGAAGTGCTCCGGCTGGATCGGGCGCGGCGCACTGAACGTCCCGGTGGGCGCAATGCGTCGGCGTTGTCGGTGATCGCCCTGGTCTTCGCCCTGTGCGTCGCCGCCTTCTGCCTCTGGCAATTGCGGGTCTCCGGCAGTCCGCTGCTCCGGATGGCCGACGGGACCACCCGGGTCAACCCGCCGGCCGCGTGGGCAACGGCCCTGCTCGTTCTCTCCGGAGGAGGGGCAACCGTGCTCGCGGTCGCCCTGGCCTGCCGGGCACTGGCCTCCGCGACGCGCCGCCGCCCGGGGTTCCTGCTCCCGTCGACGCTCACCGGATTGGCCCGGAACACCCTGGCCCTGGTCCTGCCGGTCTTCCTGGTCACCGTTTCCCTCGCGGCGTCGGTGGTGGCGATGTCCTACGGCTCGACGTTTGCCGCGGCCACCCGGACCAGCGGCCTGCTGGCCAACGCGGCACCGGTGAGGATCGACGTGGCCGGCTCCTCACTGCTCGAGGGACCCCGGGGGCTGCCGGACCCGGCACCCTACGCCGCGCTTCCCCACGTCAGCTCGGCCACCCTCGCCCTGTCCCTGCCGACCCGATTCGGCCAGGAAAGCGGATCCCTGCAGGCCCTGGACCCGGGGGCGACGGCCAGTGCCCTGGGTGCACTTCCCACGGCCGATGCCCCCACCTTGGCCGCGGCGCTGCACCCCACCCCCCGCGCACCTGCCGTCGGCCTGCCCGCCGGAACGCATACGGCCACCCTCGATCTGGCGATCGGCCCGCAGCCCCCCGGCGGCGGCGCCGCGACGGGGCAGGATCCGATCGATGCCATCGCCTGGATCACCGGCAGCGACGGACGGCTGGTCCCTCTGGAGTCCACGACCACCGAGCGTGGCCACCGCTCCGGTTGGCGGCAGGTTTCCCTGGGGTTCGACCTGCCGGAGGGCATCACCTCACCCGCCATCGCCGCCCTCGACGTGCGCCTGGCCTCCGCCTCGCCCGAGGGAACCCACGTCGAGCTGACCTCCCTGGCGGCCGACGGGCAGCACCTGGACCTCCCCTCCGCCGCCGAGCTGGGCCTGCTGCCGAACCCCATCGAGGGCACCGCCGGGCAGGTCGGGGAACTCCGCCCGGGTGAGCAGTCACCCTTCTCCCCCGACCCCACCGACCCCTCCGGCTTCACCCTTCCCGCCACCGACGGCCAAGACGCCACCGTGCGGCTGGTGGACCGGCCCGCCGTGCCGCCGGAACCGGTACCCGCACTGGTCACCGAAACACTCTTGGACCAGTTGGGGCGCAACGTCGGCGACGTCCTGGGCATCGAAACCGGCGGAATCAACGTGCAGATCAAGATCGCAGGAACCGTCGAGGTGGTCCCCGGGACCACCGACACACTGGCCGTGCTGGTGGAACTCCCGGCGCTGGAACGCACCGAACTGCACCTGCCCGGCTCGATCCACCGGCCCAACCAGCTGCTGGTCGACACCGGCGACCCCACCGCCGTGGCAGCTGCCGCCGCACCCCTGCTGGCCCCCGGTGACCGGCTGGACACCGCAGTGGATGAGACAGCTGCGCGCTTCGCCGCCCCGGCCACGATCGTCCTGTGGCTCACGGCGTTCGGGACCTTCGCCGTGGCGGCCATCGCGCTGGCGGCCCATGTGTTGGCGTTGGCCCGCACCCGCCGGGGCGAGGTGGCACTGCTCTCGGCGCTCGGCCTCCCGGCGGCGGTCCAGCAGCGGGCCAGGATCCTGGAAATGACGCTCCTGGGTGCCCTGGCCACCCTCGGAGGCACCGGCGTCGGACTGGCGGCCGTGGCGCTCACCCACGCATCCATGGTCCGGGCAGTGGTCCACGGGGTCCCCGAGGCCCTGTCCCTGCCCCTGGTGGTGCCCGGAGTCGTGGGCCTGGCGATCCTGGTCCACCTGGGCCTGGGGGCCGGCGCCGGCTGGCTCTCGGCCCGCGGCAGCCGCCCGCCCGCCGGGAACACCACCGGGCGGGGGGACGCATGATGCGCGGTACCCCCACCACCTACCGCCTGCCCCGGCTGCTGCGGCACCAATTCCACCGGCTCACCCCGGGGACGGTGATGCTGGCGGCGATCGTGCTGCTGGCCTCCCTGTTGCTGGCGCTGTGGCCGCGCCTGTCGGCATCGAGCACGACGGCGGAACTACGCCAGGAGCTCTCCTCGCTGTCCGCCGGGGTCCGCAATCCCCAGGCGGTCTCCATCGACTGGATGCCCACCGGGCCGGCGCCGGCGGGCCAGGACGTGGCCCTGCCGGCACAGGTGGGGGACCTGTACGGGCTCTTCGCCGCGGCAACCAACCGGAGCGCCGCGGCGGCGGGCCCTCCCCTGTCCGATCTGCTGGGTCCGGCCCGGTTCCGCACGACCTCCCGGCCGGGGACGGTGACGGACCCGCCGTCGGGCATCGGGACCATGGACGTGTCGCTGACCGTTGACCCGTTCGCCGCGGAGCACCTGGACATCGTGGAGGGCAAGGCGCCGGCGCCCGCAGATCCCTCCCTGCTGGACCGGGTCTCCCAGGGTGAGGTGGACACTGCAAGGATCCCGGTGCTGATCTCCCGGGAGCTGTCCGAGCAGGCCGGTTGGGGCATCGGGCAGACGCACCTGCTCCGCGGGGACGCCCCCACGAAGTTCCTGCTGGTGCCCACGGGGATCTTCGAACCCTCCGATGCCTCCTCCGGCTACTGGGCAATGAACCCCGAAGCGGCCACACCGTCCATCGGTTTCGAACCCGAGCACGGCACCACGATCTCCGCCCAGGTCCTCGTGGACCCCACGGCCCCGAGGACACCGGCGCTGCTCTACAACGGGATCAGGACGCACATCTGGTATCCGCTGGAGCTCTCCGGTTTGACGGCGGCCACCGCGCCCCGGTTGGAGGACCAGTTGGCGCTCTTTGCCGGCAGTGAGCGCACCTTCGAGGTCCCCGAGTTCTCGGGCCCCTTCCCCAACACGGTCTCGGCCCGCTTCGAGACCACTGCGCCGCAGAAGATCACCGAGGTGCTCGAACGCACCGATGCCGCCCGGCAGATCATGACCATGATGGTCGCCGGGCCGCTCGGCATCGCACTGGCCACGCTTGTGCTGGCCGGGCGGATCGTGGTGGAGCGGCGCCGCCCGACGCTGGCGCTGGCCACGGCCCGGGGCGCCTCGCCGCTGCAACTGCGCAGCCGGCTCGCGCTCGAAGGGCTGGCGCTGGGGCTGCCCCCGGCCGCCGTGGGCGTCGGGGCGGCGGCGGCGATCGTGCCCGGACCGCTGGACACTGCCGGCTGGCTGTTGCCCCTGCTGCTGGGGCTCGCCCCGGCAGCGGTTCTGGGCCTGATGCCCTGGACGGACCGGACGGGCGCGGCCCCGGCCCGCCCGGCGACCCGGATGGCCCGGCAACTGCGCCTGGCCACCGAGCTGTTCGTCCTGGCCGCCGCCGCGGTGGCCTGCTGGCTGCTGGTGCGCGCCGACGGTGCCCGGCTGGGCCCTGCACTGGCCCCGCTGTTGACCATCACTCCCCTGCTGCTGGCCCTGCTGGTCTGCGTCCTGGTGCTGCGCGTCTTCCCCCTGCCACTGGCCTGGCTGCTGCGCCTGCGCCAGCGGCGGCCAGGGCTCACGGGGTTCCTCGGCCCGGCCCGGGCGCACCGTGCCCCCGCCGGGGGGATGATTCCGGTCCTGGCCCTGTTGATCGGTCTGTCGATGGCCACGTTCTCGGCACTCACCCTCTCCACGCTCGACCACGGCATCGAATCCACGGCGCGCACCGCCATCGGCGCCGACGTGCGCGTGGGCGCTGCCGGATTCACCGCAGACCAGGTGGCGGCGATCGCCGACGTCCCCGGGGTGTCGGCCGCAGCGGCGCTCAACGGTGCCCAACGGGTTGAGGTGGAGGCCGGCGCCCGGCAGCTCAGTGTCCGGTTGATCTCCGCCGACAGCCGGCAGCTGGGCCGGGCCCAGGCAGGATATCCGGGCGCCGTGGATCCCGCGTCGCTGGCCCGGCTGGATGCCACCGGCCAGGAAGGGGTCCCGGTCATCGCCTCGGCCTCCCTGGGGCTGTCGGTGGGCGATACCGTCGACGCCGATATCGCCGGCGGCACCCGGATCACGGTGACGGCCGTGGCCCCGGATGCCACGGGGTTGACCGCCGATGACCGGTGGATCCTGGCAGACTCCAAACGGCTGGAACACGCCAGCGGGACCGTCCTGGAGCCACAAACGGTCCTGCTCCACCTCGACGACGGGGCCGACGCGGCGGGGATCGGCGCCCACATCGCCTCGCTGCCCCAGCTCCGGGACGTCGGTTCGCTGGGCGTGGCCAACCCCGGGGAACGGGCGGCGGCGTTGCGCGCAGCCCCCACCACCGCGGGCCTGGCCGCCGCGCTGGTGGTCCTGGTGGCCGTCTCCGCCGTGCTGTCGGCCCTGGCCATCCTGCTGGTCGCGGCCGGGAACGCCCCGGCCCGCAACCGCCTCCTGGGGCTGCTGCGCACACTGGGGTTCCCGGCCCGCGACGACTCCCGGCTGCTGGTGTGGGAACTCGGGCCGCTGCTCGCCGCAGCGGCCCTGGGCGGCATCCCGCTGGGAGTGGCGCTGCCGTACCTGCTCAACGCCACCGTGGACCTGCGCCCGTTCACCGGAGGTCCAGCGTCGCCGGTGGTCGTCCCGGATCCCGTCCTGCTCACGCTGCTCTTCGGCGGGCTGCTCGTCGTCGTCCTGTGTTCAGTTGTCGCCGCCGCCGTCCTGGCGCGGCGCCAGCATCCATCCACCCTGTTGAGGATCGGAGATTGACATGACCACCCCGACCGCCCCCGCCCTTGCCCCGCCGGAGCCTGACATCCTGTGCCAGGAGCTCGTGCGGATCTACGCGCATGCCTCCGTCGAGGTGCAGGCACTGCAGGGGTTGAGCCTGCGGCTCGAACGCGGCGAATTGACGGCCCTGGTCGGTGCGTCCGGCTCGGGGAAGTCCACGCTGCTGTCCATCCTGGCCGGCCAGGACCGGCCCACTGCGGGTTCTGCCCGGCTGGCCGGGCACGACCTGACGACCATGGGCCGCGCCGAACGGCTGGCCTTCCGCCGCAAGACCACCGGCTTCGTCTGGCAGCAGACCTCCCGGAACCTGCTGCCATACCTGACGGCGGCCCAGAACGTCGCGTTCCCGGCCACCGTGGCCGGCGGCGACGCCTCCCACCGGCGCTCGGTGGAACTGCTTGGCCTGCTGGAGGTTGCCGATTGTGCCGATCGCAGGCCCACCGAGCTCTCCGGTGGTGAACAACAGCGGGTGGCCATCGCGGTGGCGATCGCGAACACCCCGCGGGTGGTGCTGGCCGATGAGCCCACCGGCGAGCTGGACGAGGAAACCAGCGCCGATGTCCTCGAGGCCCTGCGCCAGGTCAACCGTGAACTGGGCATCACCACGCTGATCGTCACCCACGATCCGGCGGTGGCCGAGCATGTCCAGCGCACCGTGGAGATCCGCGACGGCCGATGCTCCACCGAGGTCCTGCGCAGCACCAACATCTCCGAGGCCGGCGTCACGACGCGCACCGCCGAGGAATTCGCGGTGCTGGACCACGCGGGGCGCATGCAGCTGCCCTCCGACTACGTCAGCGCGCTGGGGCTGCGCGACCGGGTCCGGCTGGCCCTGCACCCCGACCAGATCACGGTCCGCCCCGGGGATGCGCCCACCACCGCCCCATCGCCCCCACGACGGGGCCGTCACGCCGGCCCCGGGCAGGAGAAACCATGACTGCGGCGCTCCGGGCCACCGGCATCGAGAAGACCTACGGGCAGGGCACGACGGCGGTGCACGCCTGTGCGGGCATCGACCTCCAGGTCGACGCCGGGGAGTTGCTGGTCATCCGTGGCAGGTCCGGTTCCGGGAAGACGACCCTGCTCAACTGCCTGGGCGGCCTCGACCGCCCCGACGCCGGGCAGGTGTGGATCGGGGAGCACGAGCTGACCGCGATGCGGGAGGCCGACCGCGTGGAACTGCGCCAACGGCACCTGGGCTTCGTGTTCCAGGGGTTCGGCCTGCTGCCGATGCTCACGGCGGCCGAGAACGTGGAGGTTCCGCTGCGGATCGTCGGCACCCCCGCGGACCTCCGCGATGCCCGGGTCGCCGAACTGCTGGACCTGGTGGGCCTGTCCGGACACCGGGACCAGCGTCCCGGGGAGCTCTCGGGCGGGCAGCAGCAGCGGGTGGGCATCGCCCGGGCGCTGGCGAACGAGCCCCAGCTGCTCATTGCCGACGAACCGACGGGCCAGCTGGATGCGCACACCGCCGCCTCGGTGATGGACCTGCTGCGCTCCCTGACCACCCAGCGGGGGGTCGCCGTGCTGGTCACCACCCACGACCCGCTGCTGGCGGGGCGCGCCGACCGGGTGTTGCAGCTGCATGACGGAGCGCTGGCCGGAACCCCCTGAGCGGTTCCGGCCAGCGCCATCCTGTGCTTTGCTGCGGTTAGCCGCCGAGGTTGGCCAGGACCTTCCCGGCATCGACCAGACCGGCACCGCAGCCCATCGAGCAGCCACCGGGCAGGGCCCGCGTGCCGGCCTTCAACGACGATTCCACGGTGCGCGGGCTCATGCCCGGGTTCTGCGCGCGCATCAAGGCCACGACGCCGGCCACATGGGGCGTGGCCATCGAGGTGCCCTGGTATTCGGCATAGGCCTCGGCGCCCGGCGTCGTGCGGCCGGAGTTCAGCGTGGAGAGGATCCCGCCTCCGGCGGTGGAGGTGTCACCACCGGGCGCGGTGACGTCGACCAGCGATCCGTAGTTCGAGTACCAGGACATGCCACCCGACTTGTTGCTGGCCGCGACGGTGATGACGTTGCTGCAGTTGGCCGGACGCGAGTTCGCCGCGTTCTGCTGTTCGTTGCCGGCGGCGACGACGACCGAGGTCCCGCGTGAGACGGCGGAGTTGATGGCGTTCTGGTACGTGGTTCCGCAGGCGCCGCCGCCACCGAGGGACATGTTGATCGCATCGGCCGGGTTCGGATTGGAGGGCACTCCCGGCACCGATCCACCGGAGGCCCAGACGATCGCGTCGGCGATGTCCGAGAGCATGCCGCCGCATTTGGCCAGGACCCGGACCGGGACCACCTGGGCGTTGGGTGCCACTCCGGCAACACCCTTGCCGTTGCCGGTCACCGCCGCGATGGTTCCGGCCACGTGGGTGCCGTGCCACGAGGAGCTGCTGGACTGGCCCGAGCCGCACTCCCCCGCGTTGAACCAGTCACCCTGGTCGGCGGGGTTGGCGTCGCGGCCGTTGCCGTCGCGGGCGGCGGTGGAATCGGAGACGAAGTCATAGCCCGGCAGGATGTTGGCGTTCAGGTCCGAGTGGTTGGTGATCCCGGTGTCCAGGACAGCGACGACTGCGCCACTGCCGGTGGAGTAGTTCCAGGCGGCAGGGGTGCGCATGCCCGCGGAGCCGGTGAAGTCCCATTGTTCGCCGTACCGTGAATCGTTCGGGGTCGGCGCCGCGATCGTCATGCGCACGTCAGGTTCGATCGAGGAGATCGTTCCGGATCCTGCGGCGTCGACCATGAACTGCTGGGCCTCCTTCGCCGTCATCTGTGCATCGGCCTTCACGACGTGGGCGCCGGTGGCCGTGCTGCGCAGCTCCTTCATGCCGACCCCTGCCTCCCGTGCCGCGGGGGCGAGGGACTGGACGCGCGACTGCTTCGTTGCGGTCCGGGCGGAGTCCTTGTAGGTGACGATGAACTGGTCGTAGGTCGTTCCTGCTTCCAGCCCGCCGACATTGACGGTGGCCGAATGGGCCGCCGCCTGGGAGACCGGGACGGCGTCCGAGGTGACGGGCAGCGTGGTGGGGGCCGCTGCGGTGGCCGGGAAGACCCCGAGCCCTCCCACCAGCGAACAGGTTCCCACGAATGCCGCGGTGGACAGGGTCATGGCGCGGGTCAGTCTGGGGCGCTTAACACCCATGATGCACTCCTTGCGTCGGTTTTTCCCGAAAACGTCGGCCGCTCCATTGCGGGCCGAACCGGGTCACGCTACGGATACTAAGCATGTGTTGACTAATTTTGAAAGACTTCTTCAATATTGAATATTTGTGATTGAAAGCTTGTCTTTACAGTCGACAAGATGAGTCGTTGTCACAGCGAAGTGGAATTTTCTGCGCAACGGCGCAAACACGGCCGAGCACGTCGCCCACCGGTGCCCGCACGGTTTACGCTGACGCCTGACTAATGCCGCCGGATTTTTCCGCGTCAACGGCAGCGGCAGGGATCAGCGGTGGACGTGCACCGTGGTGCTACGGCGTGCGGGGACGGCGCGCGCCGAGGCGCAGGCCGCACCAAAATGCCAGGACCACCAGTCCGAGGACCAGGACGGCCGTCCCGACCAGTCCGCCAGTGGAGATGACGTGCAGCCCCTCCCAGGTGCCGGCCCCCTCCGCCAGGGGTGCGTATGCGAACCACCCGAAGGTCGCGGGCCGGGACTCGGACCGGAGCAGGAGGAATCCACCCACCACGACGGCCGCCATCGCGGCCAGGGGCAGCAAGCGCAGCAAGGTCCGGGAGTTCATGGACCCACTGTAGGCAACGGGCCGATCCGGTGCCAGCAGGCGGCGGGCCGGCGTCAGTAGTAGACGGCCAGCGGTCCGTGCGGTCCATCGATGACCTGGACCGGGGTATCGAAGACCCGGCTGAGCACGTCGTCGGTCATGATCTGTTCGGGGGTTCCGAATTCGACGACCTTGCCATCCTTGACCGCGCAGATGTGGTCCGCGTAGTGGCCGGCGAAGTTGATGTCGTGGATGACCAGCACGATGGTGCGTCCCAGCTCCTCCGCGGCGCGGCGCAGGTGCTGCATCATCTGGACCGAGTGCCTCATGTCCAGGTTGTTCAGCGGCTCGTCCAGCAGCACGTGCTCGGTGTCCTGGGCCAGCACCATGGCCACGTAGGCTCGCTGCCGCTGGCCTCCGGAGAGCTGGTCGAGGTAGCGGTTCTCCAGGTCGGCCAGGTTCAGGAAGTCGATGGACCGGGAGATGGCCTCCTCGTCGACGGTGGTCAGGCGGCCGCGTGAATGGGGGAACCGGCCGAACCCGACGAGTTGGCGCACCGTCAGGCGCGCGGTGAAGTGGTTCTCCTGGCGCAGGATGGACACGATCTTGGCCAGGTCCTTCGATGCGGTGCCCGCCACGTCGTAGCCGGCGACCTCGATGGCTCCTTCGTCGATGCCCAGGAGCCGCCCGATCATGGTCAACAGCGTCGATTTGCCGGCTCCGTTGGGCCCCACCAGGGCGGTGATGCCGCCGGTCGGGATCTCGAGGGTGACCGGCCCGATCTCCACTTCGTCGCCGTAGCTCTTGCGGACGTCGGTCAGGGTGATCACAGGCGGCCCTTTCTCAGGATGAAGTACAGGAAGAGCGAGCCGCCGATGACCTCGATGATGATCGAGACGACACCTTGGGCGTAGAAGACGTTCTTCATGATGAAATACGAGCCCGCCAGCACGACGAACCCGATGAGCACGGCCACCGGGAAGACGTACCGGTGCTCATGCGTGTCGGCGAGCTGGTAGGCCAGCGTGGCAACGAGGAATCCCAGGAAGGTCATCGGGCCGACCAGGGCGGTGGAGATGGCCATGAGAACGGAAACCAGGAGCAGGGTGCGCATGAGCTCGGCGCGGTGGTTCATCCCGAGGTTCGTGGTGGTGTCCCGGCCCAGGGCCATCACGTCCAGCCGTCGGGACCTCACCCAGAGCAGCCCCCCGGCAACCAGGCACACCGGGATGGCGATCGGCAGGTAGGAGACCTCGGCGTTGGAGATCGAACCGAAGAGCCGGGCAGTGAGGATGTCGAATTCGCTCGGGGAGAGCAACCGCTGCATGAAGGTGGACAGGGAACCGAGCCCGCCGCCGACGATGATGCCGATCAGCAGCATGACCTGCAGGTTCCCGTATTTTCCCGACAGCAGCCATCCGTAAAGCGCCACCGACAACCCGACCATGACCAGTACCTGCGCGATGAACTGCCCGAGGCCCTGGACCGCGGTGATGCCGGCGGCCCCGAGGAAGAACACCGCAGCGGTCTGCACCGCGACATAGAGGGATTCGAAACCCATGATCGAGGGGGTGATGATCCGGTTGTTCGTCACCGTCTGGAAGCTGACGGTGGCCATGGCCTGGCAGAAGGCGACCACGATCATGACCACGATGCCGGTACCCCGCAATTCGGCGATCCGCCAGAAGCCGGCGGTGCCCGCCGGCATGGGGTTGTCCCAGGCCAGCAGGCCCCAGCCGAAGGCGGCGGCCAGGACGATGAGCACCGCCAGCACGATCCGGTAGCGACGGCGGGCGCGGGCGGTGGGCAGGGGGCCCGAGCTGCGGGATGTGGAGCGCGCGATGGCCACGGTGGCGCGCCTGGGCGTGAGGGTCTCAGGCACGACGACGCTGCCTCAGGAGCAGGCCGATGAAGACGACGGCCCCGACGACCCCCAGGATCAGCGAGACGGGGACCTCGAAGGGCATGATGATGATGCGTCCCACCAGATCGCAGACGGTGACGATGCCGATCCCCAGCAGGCAGACCCAGGGCAGGTTGCCGCGCAGGTCGTCGCCGCGGAACATCGAGACGATGTTCGGCACGATCAGGCCCAGGAACGGCAGGTTCCCGACCACCACGGTGACGACGCCGGTGGCGACCGCGATCAGCCCGGTGCCCAGCAGGATGACCTGGTGGTAGTTCAGCCCGACGTTGGTGGCCACTTCTTCGCCGAGGCCCGCGACGGTGAACCGGTCGGCGACCAGGAAGACCGCGACCCCCACCACCGCGACGATCCACAGCACCTCGTATTGGCCCTTCAGCACCGCGGTGAAACTGCCGGCGAACCAGATGCCCAGGCTCTGGAGCATGTCGGTCTGCAGGGCGATGAACGTGGAGATGGCCCCGACGACGGCACCGAGCATGATGCCGACGATCGGGACCGTCAAGGATTCCTTCAACGAGACCCGGCGCAGGAAGCCGAAGAAGACCATCGTGCCGATGAACGCCGCCAGAACGGCGCCGATCATCTTCACGGTGATGCTGGCACCGGGATCGATGATCATGACGGCCAGCAACCCGAGCCCGGCCCACTCGGTGGTTCCCGTCGTCGTGGGTTCCACGAAGCGGTTCTGTGTCAGCAGCTGCATCACCAGGCCCGACATCGCCATCGCCGCACCGGCCAGCACCAGGGCGATGGTCCGCGGGATCCGCGTGATGGAGAACATCTCCCCGCCGCGTTCGCCGCCGAAGATGTCGTAGACACCCGTGAACAGGGAGAACACCAGCAGGGCACCAACCACCACGACGCCGATGAGCAGCCGTGGTTCGAAGAGCCTGTCCTTGGAGGCAGCGCGTTGGGTCGTGGTGGTCATGGTGCCGCTTCGGTCCTAGCCTTCGAGGGCGTCGGCGAAGGAGTTGAAGAACTCGGTGTAGGTCTGGATGCCCTCGTTGGTGTAGGTGTCGGCAGGCATGTAGACGATGTGCTGCTCCTTCACCGCCGGGACGCTTTTCAGCGCGGCTGAGCTGGCCAACAGCTCATCGGCCGGCTGGTAGGCGGCATCATCGGCGGCCACTGCCGCGTCGCGGTCCATGGCCAGGATCCAGTCGGGGTTCGACTTCGCGATGGCCTCGACGGAGATGTCGTCACCTTGGTGGTCCTCACTGGAGTCCTCCACCTCGAGGGCCGGGGTCAGGCCCAGGATGTCGAAGACCGGTCCCAGGGTCCGCCCGTTGCCCGGCGCGGAATAGCCGATGTCTCCACCGGAGGTGATCACGGCCATGACCTTGTCGTTCTTGTCGTAGGCCTTCTTCGCGCGGGCGACCGCTGCATCCAGATCGTCGTTGAGCTGCTTGGCCTCGGCCTGCTTGCCGAAGACCTCGCCGAGCACGGTGGTCTGGCGCTTGAGCTCGGCGTCGAGGGGCTCCCCGTCACGCGGGTCCAGTTCCAGGACGGTGGCCTCCGGCGCCAGGCGGGTGAAGTCCTCGTGGAACTGGGCGAAGCGCTGCCCGTTGACGATCAGGTCGGGCTCGGCGGCAACCACGGCTTCCAGGTTGGGTTCGCGGTGGCTGCCCAGGTCCACGATCGAGTCGTCCTTCGTGTAGGCAATGGTGTCGGGCATCAGGGACACGGCACCGGCAGTGAGCTGGATGCCCCAGTCCGAGAGCGTCTGGAACGTCCGGTTGTCCGTCGCGACGACGGAGACCGGCGGGGTCGCCACCTGTTGGGTGCCGTTGTTGTCCTGGATCTCGACGGTGGCGGCGTTCCCGGAGGCGGGTGCCGCGGCCGAGGTGGTGCCACCGCAGGCGGTGAGGGCCAGGGCGGATGCACCCAGCAGGACGCCGAGGCGCAATTTGATGGAGGACATCTGTGTTCCTTACGAGTGATGACGGCCCAAGCGGCCGGGCGGGCAGGAGTCCATTGTTAACTTAGCCTGCCCTACATGAATAACGAACATCGTTACTGGTGTTATTCATGTCACGTCACCCCAGGTTGATTAATCGCCCCGACTCTGAACACCGTCGGGCGGGACACCTGCCCACCGCCGATGCCCCGCCCGGGTTCCTCCCCCGCCCGCTGCTAGGCGGCCCGCAACACGGTGCGGGAACCGGCCAGCGTGAGCGCGCCGCGGACCACCAGCACCCCGGCGGCCAGCGTTGCCGCGACGACGAGGATCGTCAGCGGCGAGACGACCAGGGCGATGCCCACCAGGGGGAACACCATGACACAGCCGACGATGGCCGACCCCAGCGACACCCAGACCAGGGGCCCCATCACCGAGCGCACCCGGGCGCGGTCCATGGTCGCCGGGTCCATCCCCAGCCGGTCCAGGTTCGCGTACAGGTCGCGGCGGTCCAGCGTCTGCGCGCTCTGGTTGATGACCGCCGAACAGCACACCCCGATGAACGAGGCGATGATCGTCACCAGCACGCCGGTCAGCACGTCATCGATGAGTGCCAGGTCCTGCGCGCTGGCTTCCCCGCCGCCGGAGGCGCGCATCATGGCAGCACCGGCACCGCCGAAGACCGCCACGAAGCTGGTCATGGCGACCCCCGACACCTGGCGCCACGCGGCCTGCGGGGATTCGAGGATCATCCGGGCGGCGAGCAGCCGCTCGGGGGTTTCGGCCTTGCGCAGTGACCCGGCGGCCATCCGGCGCACCACCCAGGGACCCACGACGTTGAGCACCGCAAGCACCGCGGCGAAGGCGCCGAGCATCACGGCGATCATGACGGCCAGGTCGCGGAAGGCGCTGAGCTGCTGCAGGGCGGTGAAGGCGAGCACCACCACGATGCCCGCGACCAGCGCCCGGATCCAGCGGGCTCCGGGGGCGACGGCCCGGGTGCGCACTCCCAGCGGCGAGACGTTCAGCCGACGCAGCCCGGCCACTGCCGAGACGATGCCGATCAGCACGACGGCAGCCGCCAGGGCAGCCACGATCCCGGGGTTCATGAACATGTCGGCGCCGATGGCCCGGCCGCGGAAATGCACCAGCCCGACCACGGGGGCCGAGGCCAGGTACACCACCACGCCGCCGGCGGCGCCCACCACGGCGAGCGCCGCGGAGTCGATGACCGTCACGGCACCGGCGAGCGCCGGGGTCCCGCCCAGCAGGCGCACGGTGGCCAGGCGCTCGTCGTGGGACCTGGCCGAGAGGCGGGCAGCGGCACCGCCGAGCACGGCCAGCGGGACCACCAGCAGGACCACGGCGATGCCGGCCAGGATCAGGTACATGCCGGTCAGCTCGTCGTGCACGGCCCTAAAGGACAGCCCTCCGGCGGCCACGAGCAGCAGCAGCGCGGTGGTCAGGGCGTAGGCGGTGACGGTGAGCAGCTGGGGTGCCAGGCGTCCGCGGGTGGGCCGGCCCAGCAGCCAGGCCAGGGAGAAGGCCCTCATGACCGCGCCTCCGCACCCGGGGTGGGGACACCGGCGTCGTGCTGGATCCGTCCGTCGAGCAGGTGGATGACCCGGTGGCAGCGGGCGGCGACCTGCGGGTCGTGGGTGACCATGACCAGGGTGTTGCCGCGGCCGACGGTGGCGTCGATGAGGATGTCCAGCACCTCGGAGGAGGTCGCCGAATCCAGTGCACCGGTGGGCTCGTCGGCGAACGTGACGGTGGCCCCGGTGACCTGGGCGCGGGCGATGGCCACGCGTTGGGCCTGCCCGCCGGAGAGCTGGCCGATCCGCCGCTCCTCCATCCCGGCCAGGCCGAGCGCCCGGAGCCATTCGGCGGCGCGCGGCAGGGCCGCTGCGCGGGACACCCCGTTGATCATCAGGGCCATTGCGACGTTCTCGATGGCCGTGAGTTCGGGGATGAGCAGGCCCGCCTGGAAGACGAACCCGAAGCTCCCGCGGCGCAGCCGCGAACGGGCCGATTCGCCCAGCGCGGCGATCTCCACGGGCCCGGTGGACGCCGAGGGGTCCTGGAACAGCACGGAGCCGGCGTCCGGGCGTTCGATGCCCGCCAGGGTGTGGAGCAGGGTGGACTTCCCGGATCCCGACGGGCCCATGATGGCCAGGGATTCGCCGACCTGGATGTCCAGCCCCAGCCGGTCCAGGGCGGTGGTGCTGCCGAAGCTGCGGGTCAGGTCGCGGGCGGACAGCACCGGTGCGGTACCCGCGGACGGATGGAAGGGGTGCGATGTGTTCTGTTGCATGCCTCCACTCTCCCGCCGCGCCACCGGCCGGCGGATCCACCGTGGAGCTGAACCTTGTGGGCCGGCGTCCTACCGTGGGATGACACGGTTCCGTTTCGTGACCCCGGAGGGCGCGGTGGCCGATTCCCGTGTCCGTTGCTCCACCACAGTGAACCCAAACCGCTGCCCACCGGGCCCGGATCCCCGCGTACATCTCATTCGTGCACCAACGTGATTAACCCCTTCCCCTGGGGGCCGACGCGGCGCACCATGGGGCATCAGCCAATGCACCGTCCTTGGGAGTGGAAGAACAATGAAGACACTGAAAGCGGGCCTAGCCAGTGCCCTGCTGGTCGCGGGGTTGGGGCTGGCCCCTGCTGCACCGGCAGTCGCGGCCCCCGCGTCGCCGTACTGCGGCATCACCTGGGGATCGCTCGCCGATTCCCACTCCACGATGTCCTCCGCACGCGTCACCAACGCACGCGCCGGACAGCACACCTGCTACGACCGCCTGGTCATCGACCTGCGCGGCAAGGTCCGCGGCTACGACGTGCGCTACGTCGGCGCCGTATACACCGAGGGCCAGGGCAAACACGTCCCGCTCTCCGGCGCTGCCGACCTGCGGGTGGTCGTGCGCGCGGCGGCGTACAACCCGTCGGGCTCCGCCACCTACCGTCCTGCCAGCCGCACCCGTGCGGTGGACGTCTCCGGCTACCGGACCTTCCGGCAGGTCGCCTATCTGGGCAGCTTCGAGGGGCAGAGCTCGTTCGGGCTCGGCGTGCGCGCCCGGCTGCCGTTCCGCACCTTCATCCTCAACGGCCCGGGGACCGGTTCACGCCTGGTCATCGACGTCGCGCACCGGTGGTGATGCCTGCACCGGGGTAAACATCACGTCATGAACCCGGCGGGGGCCACCCCCGCCGGGTCCGGTGTGCCACGATGGCGCGATGAGCCTCCGCCCGTTCCGCCAGGTCGACGTCTTCACCTCGACACCGCATCTGGGCAACGCCCTCGCCGTCGTCCTCGATGCCGAGGGGCTGGACGAGGCGGCGATGCTGCGCTTCGCGAACTGGACCAACCTGGCCGAGACCACGTTCGTGTTCCCGCCGACGGACCCGGCGGCCGACTACCGGGTGCGGATCTTCACCACGACGACGGAGCTGCCCTTCGCCGGGCACCCCACCCTGGGCACCGCCCATGCCTGGCTGGAGGCCGGCGGGCGGCCCCACCGCCCCGGCGTCATCGTCCAGGAGTGCGGGGCGGGACTCGTCGAGGTCCGCACCGAGGCCCGGGACGAGGACGGCGGGAACCGGCTCGCCTTCCGCGCCCCTCCCCTGCAGCGCACCGGTCCGCTGGAGGAGGACGTGCTGGCCTGGGCGATGTCAGGGTTGGGCCTGGACGCCGGAGACGTGCTGGACCACCAGTGGGTGGCCAACGGGCCGCAGTGGGCGGTGCTGGTGCTGCGCGACGCCGACGCGGTGCTGGCCCTGGAGCCCGACTTCGGGGCACTGGAGGGGCTGGAGATCGGGGTGATCGGCCCGCATCTGGTCCCCGGGGTGGACGCCGGCCCGTACTCCCGCGCCGCCGAACACCGCCCGAAGGGCACCCGCGCCGAACTGGAGCCGCTGCGCCCGGCCGGCGACGCCGCGGCCTTCGAATCGGCGGTCTCCGGGGTCCCCGCCGACTTCGAGGTCCGCGCCTTCTGCCCCGGCGAGGGCCTGCCCGAGGACCCGGTGACCGGGAGCCTGAACGCCGGCATTGCCCAGTGGATGATCCCGGCGGGCCTGGCCCCGTCGTCGTACACCGTGCGCCAGGGGACCCGGCTGGGACGGGCCGGAGCGGTCGGGCTCTCCGGGCACGACGGCGGCATCTGGGTTTCGGGGCAGGTCATCACCTGCGTGGAGGGGACCGTCCGCACCGCCTGAACGGCGCACCGCGGCCGCTGCGGATGTCGGCCAGATCACCGGTTTCCGGGGGTCCCAACCCGCCCGGCGCAGAGTAGTCTCAATCGGTGACCAACGCACAGACCTCCCCGAAAACCGCCCCGGACGACCGCGCCGCCTGGACCGCCCTGTGGGCCCTGGTGATCGGGTTCTTCATGATCCTGGTGGACTCCACCATCGTCTCCACCGCCATGCCGGCGATCATGCGCGGGCTGGACACCGGGATCAACGGGGTCATCTGGGTCAACAGCGCCTACCTGCTCGCCTTCGCCGTGCCCCTGCTGGTCACCGGCCGGCTCGGTGACCGGTTCGGGCCGAAGAACCTGTACCTGATCGGGTTGGCCCTGTTCACCGCCTCGTCGCTGTGGTGTGGGCTCTCCCCAAGCATCGGCATGCTCATTGCCGCCCGCGTGGTCCAGGGCCTGGGTGCCGCGATGATGACCCCGCAGACGATGACGTTCATCACCCGCATGTTCCCGGCCCAGCGCCGGGGCGCGGCGATGGGTGTCTGGGGTGCGGTGGCCGGTGTCGCGACGCTGGCCGGGCCGATCGTCGGCGGCGTGCTGGTGGACACCCTGGGGTGGGAATGGATCTTCTTCGTCAATGTGCCGGTCGGCCTGCTGGCGATGTGGCGGGTGTGGGTCAAGGTCCCGCAGCTGCCGCGGCACAGCCACAGCTTCGACTGGTTGGGCGTGGTGCTCTCCGCAGTGGCCATGTTCCTGATCGTCTTCGGCATCCAGGAGGCCAACACCTATGACTGGGGCACGATCGCCGGGCCGGTCACCGTCTGGTCGCTGATCATCACCGGGGTGATCGTGCTGGCCGGCTTCGTCATCTGGCAGCATTACAACCGGCGCGAGCCGCTGCTGCCGCTGGGCCTGTTCCGCAACCTGAACTTCTCGCTGGCCAACGTCGCGATCACCGCGATGGGCCTGGCCATCACCGCGATGAGCTTCCCGATGATCCTGTACCTGCAGTCGGTGCGCGGCATGACCCCGACGATGTCGGCCCTGATGATCGCCCCGATGGCAGTGGTCTCCGGCGTGCTGGCCCCCTTCGCCGGGAAGATGACCAACAAGATCGACCCCAAGCTGCTCGCCGCCCCGGGCTTCCTGCTCTTCGGCGGCGGGATCATCGCCTACGGCCTGCTGCTCACCCCCGACGTTCCGCTGTGGGTGCTGCTGCTGCCGCCCGTGGTGATGGGCATCGGCAGCGCCGGCATCTGGCCCTCCGTCTCGCTCACCGCCACGCGCGACCTGGGCCAGGCCGACGCCGGGGCCGGTTCCGGGGTCTACAACACCACCCGCCAGGTCGGCGCCGTGCTGGGGTCGGCCCTGATCGCGTTCCTCATGGAGGCCCGTATCAGCGTCGAATCCACCGCGGTGCTCGCCACGATGCCGCACTCGGGCAACGCAGGAGCCGCCGCCGGTGCCGGGTCGGAGGCCACCATGGGCCAGGCGATCCCCGCCTTCCTGCATGGCGCGTTCTCCACGGCACTGGGCCAGTCGCTGCTGCTGCCGGGCCTGGTGGCCGTCTTCGCAGCCGTCGTCTGCCTGTTCTTCCGGCGCCCCGTCACCGCGGAGGCGACCCGCGACTGAGCCTGCCGCATGCTAGATTCACCGGCATGGACCAGACCCTGACCGTGCCCGAACCCGCCCTGCGGCTGCTCGTCGAACGCGGCTTCGACGCGACCAGCGTGGACCAGCTGGCCGGGGCCCTGGGCATGAGCCGCAGCACCTTCTTCCGGCGCTACGGCACCAAGGAGGACATGGTCTTCTCCGACATGGACCCGGTCATCGACGCGGTCCAACGCCAGCTCGCGGTGCCCGGCCGCGGCATCGCCGAGCGGGTCAGCGCGGCGGCGCTCGCGGTCTTCGACCACCACACCTCGCGCCCGGAGGCCTCCGCGCTGCGGTTCCGGCTGGTCCATGAGGTCCCCTCGCTGCGGGACCGCGAACTGGTCAGCACGCACCGCTACGAGCGGGCCTTCCGGCGCGGGATCCGGGCAGCCCTCGGCGTCGACCCCGGGCTGGAAACCGCGCAGCTGGGCGTCGTCGCCTATGCGGCGGCGGTCGTCGCGGTGCACAACGCCTTCCTGCGCAGCTGGCTCTCCGACCCCGACGACACCCTGCGCGGACGGCTGTCCGCAGAATTGGCCCAACTCGCCGCCCTGTTCCTGCCCCGGATCGAGGGAACCGGGCCGGTGCCGGATCCGGCCGGCGGTGGACGGGTCGTGGTGGCCGTCGCCGATGCTGGAGCCAACACCGGCGAGGTCATCGAGGCGGTCCGCCAGGCCCTCGAGGCCGGGGACACCCCGGCCCGGCCCACCCACAGGTGAGACTCAGTGTCTTGACCTGAACCGCAGTTTCAGCGATGCTGGGGGAAACGAAAACCCCGGACCGCAGGCGCAGTGCGCCCGGCCGTGTCGAGCCGAAGGACACCCCCATGAGCACCTCCTGGACCAGCACCCCAGCCGCCGACTCCCCCCTGGCCGAATTCCCGCTGGGCGTCGTCGAGCCCGAGTACGAGCTCTGGGGCGAGGTCGACGTCGACCCGGCGGGCCTGTTCGGCGAGGCCGACATCCCCGCGGAGGACCGCGCCTACTGGGACCGCGCCCGCCGCTTCGGCCTCGACGAGGTCCGCCCGGTCATCGACGACTACTGGGACCGCTCCGACTACCCCTTCCAGCTCGCCACCCGGCTCGGCGACCTGGACCTGCTGCGCGACGGCATCGACGTCGAGGGCTACCCGGCGATGAGCACGCTGGCCGCCGGGCTGGTGAACATGGAGCTCTCCCGCGCCGATGGCTCGGTGGGCACCATCGGCGCCGTGCAGGCCGGACTGGCACTGCGTTCGGTCGCCTACTGCGGCTCCCCCGAACAGATCGCCGAGTGGGTCCCGAAGATGGCCCGTGCCGAGGTCCTGGGCGCCTTCGCGCTGACCGAGCCCACCCACGGTTCCGACTCGGTGTCGCTGGAGACCCGGGCGACCCGCGTCGAGGGCGGCTACCTGCTCAACGGCGAGAAGAAGTGGATCGGCAATGGCTCCACAGGCGGCATCACCATCGTCTGGGCCCGGGACGAGGCGGGCAACATCCGCGGGTTCATCGTCCAGCAGGAATGGGAGGGCTACACCGGCACCACGATCCCCGGGAAACTGAGCCTGCGCGCGATCTGGCAGGCCCACATCCGCCTGGAAAACGTCTTCGTCCCCGATTCACACGTCATGCCCGGCGCCAACTCGTTCAAGGACACCTCCAAGGTCCTCTTCGCCACCCGCCTGGGCGTCGCCTGGTCCGCCGTCGGCCATGCCACCGCCTGCTACGAATCGGCGGTGCAATATGCGTCCCAACGCATCCAGTTCGGCAGGTCGCTGTCCTCGGCCCAGGTGGTCCAGGAACGGTTGGCCTGCATGCACTCGGAGCTGGCCACCATGCAGTTGATGGTCATGCAGATGACCCGTCGCGAGGAAAAGGGCGAGCTGTCCCCCGTGCAGGCGTCGCTGGCGAAATACACCTGCACCCGCACCGCCCGGCAGATTGCCTCCAACGCCCGGGACCTGCTCGGCGGCAACGGCATCCTGCTCAAGAACCGCGTGGCACGCCACCTCGCGGACATCGAGGCGATCCACACCTACGAGGGCACCGAAACCGTCCAGGCGTTGATCATCGGCCGTTCCATCACCGGGGTCTCGGCCTTCAACAAGTAGGCCGCGGACCGCTCAGGCACGCAGGAACGGGAGCATCTCGGCCAGGACCTCGTCCGCGGGGAACAAGGTCGAACCGTGGGTCCGTCCCTGCAGCGCGACGAACCGGGCCGCGGGCATCAGCTCGGCGGCCCGGCGGGAGTCCAGGTAGCGTTCGGCATCCCGGGTCCCGGCCATCAGCAGGGACGGCAACCCGAGGTCGGGCAGCACGGACTCGTCGAGTCCGGGTTCGACCTCGGTGCGTTCGAAGTACGCGACCAGTGCCGTCGAATCGTTCGCCATGAACGCCGCCTTCGTCTGCGGATCCAGCCGCTGCCCGTCGACGAAGGCCTGCATTCCGCCCGTGCGCAGGGCATCAAGGTAGCCGTCGAAGAACACCTTCGCCACCTGCCCGGACTGCGGCCTGAACGTCCCACCCAGGGTGACCAGCTTCTCCACCCGCTCGGGAGCCGTCGCCGCCAGGGAGAAGCCCACGCGCGAGCCGAACGAATACCCCACCACTGCTGCGCTGGCCAGCTGCTCGGCATCCAGCACCGCCAGCACATCGGCGACCAACAGGTCCATCGCGTACGCGTCCGGCTCATGCGGTTTTCCGCTGCGTCCGTGCCCGCGCAGATCGATCCGCACGACGGTGAACCCTTCCAGGGCCTTCACGTAGCCGAGGCCCCGCCAGATGGCCCGCGAGAGGGCCGACCCGTGCAACAGCACGACGGCGGGCCCCTCCCCCGCCACGTCATAGGAGATCCTGGTCCCGTCCACCGGGTTCTGTGCATCGGCCATGGATTCAGGTTATCCCGGAGCCCACCGGGCAGGAGGCCACCTTCACACGTCGCGTTGCCGCCATTTTCAGCGAACGCCAAGCTTCGCCCTTTAGTGTTTTCAGGTACCTCATGGAGGTGCGAGTGATGAGAGCACCGGCTGGACCATCGATGATTCCCCCCAACTATCGATCCAGCCGGTGCTCGTCTCGTCAGGACGCATTCCGCCGGTTATCCGCTCCTTCCCTCGACATGCCACCGCTTCGGGGTGAGACTGAAGGAACAAGAGCATGAACGAGGGAGCACATCATGAGCGAGAACCCCCAGGAACCGTCCACCGGCGGACCGGCGACCGAACCGGATGGCGACGCTGCGGCAGCAGCGAAGACCGCCCAGGCGCAGCACGACCACGACGACGAGCGCGTGGACGAATGGGAAGACGAGTCCTTCCCCGCCTCCGATCCGCCGTCGAACTACTGAGCCGCATCCACTCCCATCGAGCTGCCACCGGACACACAGGTGGTTCCAAGTTTCGCTGGTTAAGCTGAAGGAACCTTCTCAAAGGTGCGAGTGATCAGAAGCACCGGTTATAGCGGTTTGTCGCCTCCTTGTCCGCTATGGCCGGTGCTTCACTCTTTTAATCCCGCTCCGCCGCGCACACCACCGACGCACCGTAGTCTGGCCTCATGCCCGCACCGAAATCCCCGCAGATCGCCGTCATCGGATCCGGCGTCGCCGGCGCCTCCACCGCCTTCTCCCTGGCCCGGGCCGGGGCCCGCGTCACGCTCATCGACCCGGAGACCGACGGAGCCGCCACCCCGGCAGGCGCGGGCATCATCATGCCCTGGGCCACCAGCAGCGAGGGCCCCTTCTACGACCTCTACGCCGCCGGCGCCGAACACTATCCGCAGTTGCTCCGCGAGTTGGCAGCGGTGGGCGTGGACGATGTCGACTTCCGCGTCACCGGCGGCCTGATCGTCAACGACGACGAGGACCTTTTGCGCACGACGGCGGAACGCATCTCCTCACGGATCTCCGGTTCCAGGGTGGCCGGCACCCTGCGCCGGGTCGACCCCGACCAGGCCAGCTCCTTGTTCCCACCGCTGCGCCCGGGCCTGTCGGGACTGCACCTCAGCGGAGCCGCCCGCGTGGATGGCCGGTCCCTGCGCTCCGGCCTGATCCGCGGCGCCCAAGCCCACGGCGCCGAGCTGATCGCCGCCACCGCCGCGTTGGCCCCGGCCCGGACCCCTGGCGGTTCCGCGCACCTCGAGGTTGACGGCCGGACGCTGGCACCCGATGCCATCGTCGTCGCGGCCGGTGCCTGGACCGATGCCGTGCTTGCCCCGCTGGGCCTGGCGACCGGCGTCGTGGCCCAGCGCGGGCAGATCCTCCACCTGCGCGCCGACGGACATGACACCGGGAACTGGCCCAGCGTGCACCCGCTCTCCGACGTCTACATGGTGGCCTTCGGCGGCTCCCGGCTGGTCTTCGGGGCCACTCGGGAGGACGGGACCGGAATCGATCCGCGCCGCACCGCAGCCGGAGGGCGCAAGCTCCACGACGGGGTGCTGGATCTGGCCCCGGGCCTTGCCGACGCCACGGTCATCGAAACCCGGGTGGGCATCCGCCCCGTGAGCCCGGAGGCGTTGCCGATCGCGCGCCAGTTGGCCCCGGGGCTGTGGGCCAACGCCGGGTTCGGCCCGGCCGGCCTGACCATGGGCCCGCTCGTCGGCCACCGGCTGGCCCGGCAGGTGTTGGACGCCACCGCGTAGCATGGGGCTGAAACCACCCGTCGTCCCCTGAGGAGAACCGCCTTGTCCCACGACCTCCATTACGACCGCGCCTCCGAGTCCCACCGGCCCTACGCCGCCGCCGAGGACCGGCACGACACCCTGGGGTACCGCCGGGTCGGCACCTCGGGGCTGGTGCTGCCGCCGTTGAGCCTGGGCCTGTGGTGGAACTTCGGCGACAACCGCCCGTTCGACACCCAGCGGACGATCCTGCGCCATGCGTTCGACCACGGCATCACGCACTTCGACCTGGCCAACAACTACGGCCCGCCCTACGGATCCGCCGAGGAGAACTTCGGGCGGATGCTGCGCACCGACTTCAAGGCGTACCGCAACGAACTGGTCGTCTCCTCCAAGGCCGGGTATGACATGTGGCCCGGCCCGTACGGCAACTGGGCCTCGCGCAAGTACCTGATCGCCTCGGCGGAGGAGTCCCTGCAGCGTCTGGGGCTGGACTACGTGGACATCTTCTACTCCCACCGCCCCGATCCCGAAACGCCCATCGAGGAGACCATCGGCGCGCTGGACACGCTCGTGCGCCAGGGCAAGGCGCTCTACGTGGGCATCTCCTCCTACTCCCCCGAACGCACCGCGGCGGCGAAGAAGGTCGCCGACGAGCTCGGCACCCCGCTGGTCATCCACCAGCCGTCCTACTCGATGCTCAACCGCTGGGTCGAAGACGGGCTGCTGGACACCCTTCAGGACCTGGGCATGGGCTCCATCGCGTTCACCCCGCTGGCGCAGGGGCTGTTGACCGGAAAGTACCTCGAGGACAAGAACGCGACGCCCTCCGGCGGACGCTCTTCGCTGGCCGGGCTGACCGAGGAGAACCTGGCCACCGTGCGCGAATTGGCGCGCCTGGCCGAACAACGGGGACAGACCCTCGCGCAGATGGCCATCGCCTGGCTGCTGCGCGACGGTGGTGTCACCTCGGTGCTCGTCGGGGCGTCCTCGACCCGGCAGCTGGACGAGAACCTGAGCGCCGTGCAGAACACCTCGTTCAGCGCGAAGGAACTGGAATTGATCGACGGGATCACCAAGGGCGCCGACAACGTGGACATCTGGCGCCGGTTCTCCGAGTCGTAGGAGCGGTCCCGGCCGGGTCCTAGCGTATGGGCAGCAATTCGGCCAGGAGGGATTGGATGCGGGCCTTGATCTCATCGCGGATGCCACGCACCGCGTCAACGCCCTGTCCCGCCGGATCGTCGAGTTCCCAATCCTCGTAGCGCTTCCCCGGGAAGATGGGGCAGGTGTCACCGCAACCCATGGTGATCACGACGTCGGATTCCTGCACTGCGTCCACGGTGAGGACCTTGGGTGTTTCGGCGGACAGGTCGATGCCCTCTTCGGCCATGGCCGCCACGGCGGCAGGGTTCACCCGGTCGGCCGGTTCGGATCCTGCCGATCGCACCTCGATGTCGCCACCGGACAGCGAGGCCAGGTAGGCGGCGGCCATCTGGGATCGGCCGGCGTTGTGGACGCAGACGAAAAGGACCGATGGCCTCGTGGCGGGTTCGGCGGTGGCCATGTCAGGCGCTCCTGGACGGCGAGGGGTGGCGGGATGTGTCGGTGGGTTGGTGGACGAAGAAGCGCCGGCGGGCCCAGAGGGCCACGTAGACCAGTGCCACGAGGACGGGTACCTCGATGAGTGGCCCCACGACCCCGGCCAGTGCCTGTCCCGAGGCGACGCCGAACGTTCCGATGGCCACGGCGATGGCCAATTCGAAGTTGTTCCCGGCCGCGGTGAACGCCAGCGTGGTGGTCCTGGCGTAGCCCAGGCCCAGGGCGCGGCCAATGAGCATTCCGGCGCCGAAGGCGACCACGAAATACACCAGCAGCGGCACCGCGATCCGCACCACGTCCAACGGTCGTGAGGTGATCGTTCCCCCTTGCAGGGCAAAGAGCAGCACGATGGTGAACAGCAGGCCGTAGAGCGCCCAGGGCCCGAGCTTCGGCAGGAACCTGCCCTCGTACCAGTCCCGGCCCTTGGCCTTCTCCCCAACGGTGCGGGTGAGGAATCCGGCCACCAACGGGATGCCCAGGAACACCAGGACGGAGGCGGTGATGGACCAGAAGGAGAAGTCTGCAGCCGTCGTCGGCAGTCCCAGCCAGCCGGGGAGGACCTGGAGGTAGAACCAGCCCAGGGCGCCGAAGGCGATGACCTGGAAGACGGAGTTGATGAAGACCAGCACGGCGGCGGCCTCCCGGTCACCGCACGCCAGGTCGTTCCAGATCATGACCATGGCGATGCAGCGCGCGAGTCCGACGATGATCAGCCCGGTGCGGTATTCGGGCAGGTCGGGAACGAAGATCCAGGCCAAGGCGAACATGAAGGCCGGAGCCAGCAGCCAGTTCATCACCAGGGACGTGATCAGCAGTCTTCGGTCGGAGACGATCCTCCCGGTCTCGTTGTAGCGGACCTTGGCGAGGACCGGGTACATCATCACCAGCAGCCCGATGGCGATCGGCAGGGACACCGAACCGATCTTCACCGCGTCCAGCGCAGTATCCAGTCCGGGCACGAACCGGCCCAACAGCAGGCCGGCGGCCATGGCGGCGATGATCCACAACGGGAGGAATCGATCCAGGGTGGAGAGCCGGCCGGCAACGGCGGCTTCACCCGTCCCCAGGGGTGTGGTGCTCTTGGTGTTCACGGGTCTGCTGGGATCCTTTGCCGGGGATGGGTGGTCATCGATGCCTGCAGTATTCCCCATACATCGACAACTATCAATATAAGGGCATAATGGACGCATGGCCACCACGTTGAGCACCGAAACCCCCCAGGTCGACCCCTGCTGCACGCCCGGCGAACCCCGCGGCATCGACGCGGCCACCGCGCGGGATGCGGCACGCATCCTCAAGGCGATCGCGGACCCCAACCGGCTTCGGCTCCTCTCCATCATCAAGGCCGGACCGGACGGCGAGGCGTGCGTCTGCGACCTGACCGAACCGCTGGACCTGGGCCAGCCCACCGTTTCCCACCACCTGAAGATCCTGGTGGATGCCGGCCTGATCCGCCGCGAGAAACGCGGCACCTGGTCCTACTACTCGTTGGTTCCCGGCACCCTGGAGGCGGCAGCGGACGGCATCCTGCTGCTGTAGCCCGCCCGCGGGTGTACCCGTGGACGAGTGCACCCGGCCTGGCGAAGTGGCCGGGCCCCGATCCCCCGACCCGCTCTTCCGGTCCCCTGCACTGTTGCGCGGGAGCCGAAATGTGCAGATGCAGTGACCCGATTCACAAACCCGGGCATTCGGGACATGATGGTTTGGTGCGCCTCCGAACCGAGGTCGCCGCCCGTTTCAACGAAGAGGAGTCAGGCAGTGTCCCCCACCGCCCAGCAGTCCAACCAGCCCGGCTACCGCGTGCTGAACCCCGCCACCGGCGAGGTCGTCGAGACCTTTGACACCGCCACCGATGAGCAGGTCCAGGACGCGGTGTCCGCAGTGCAGTCGGCGTACGAATCCTGGGGAGCGCTCCCCATCACCGAACGCGCTCCCATCGTGAAGCGCGTCGCCGAACTATTCACCGAACGCGCCGACGAGCTGGCCGCGACGATCACCGAGGAAATGGGCAAGCCCCTCTCGGAGTCCAAGGGCGAGGCGGAGTTCTGCACCGACATCTTCAACTACTTCGCCGACGAGGGCCCCACCCTGGCGGCGGACCAGGAGATCAAGGCCATCGGCGGCGGCCGGGCCATGGTCCAGCGCCTGCCCGTCGGCCCGCTGCTGGGCATCATGCCGTGGAACTATCCGTACTACCAGGTCGCCCGCTTCGTCGCGCCGAACCTGATGCTCGGAAACACGATCATCCTCAAGCATGCCGAAACCTGCCCGCGCTCGGCCCTGGCCATCCAGAAGATCATGGACGACGCCGGTGTCCCGGCAGGTGCCTACGTGAACGTCTTTGCCTCCCACGAGCAGATCGCCGACATCATCGCCGACCCGCGCATCCAAGGCGTCTCCCTGACCGGCTCGGAACGCGCCGGGGCCATCATCGGCCAGCTCGCCGGGAAGAACCTGAAGAAGGCGGTGCTGGAGCTGGGCGGCTCGGACCCGTACGTGGTCCTGGATTCGGCCGATGTGAAGGCCGCCGCCAAGCTGGCGTGGGACACCCGGATCGAAAACACCGGACAGGCCTGCAACTCCAACAAGCGCATGATCGTCATGGAGGACATCTACGACGACTTCGTCGCCGGCCTCGCCGACCAGGCCAAGGACCTCCTGCCCGGCGATCCCGCCGAGGAGAAGGACGGCACCTTCGGCCCGCTCTCCTCGCGCGCCGCAGCCGAGGCGCTGCATGAACAGGTCCAGGATGCCGTGTCCAAGGGTGCCACCCTGCACGCCGGCGGCACCCTGCACGACGGTCCTGCGGCCTTCTACTCCCCTGCCGTGCTGACCGGCATCACCGAGGACATGCGTGCCTACCGCGAAGAGCTCTTCGGTCCGGTCGCCGTCGTCTACAAGGTCGCTTCCGACGAGGAGGCCTTACAGCTGGCCAACGACACCCAGTACGGCCTCGGCGGTGCGGTCTTCAGCACGGACGAGGAGCGGGCCCGCAAGCTCGCCCAGCGCCTGGAAGTCGGCATGGCCAACGTCAACGGCATCGGCGAAGACGCCGACCTGCCGTTCGGCGGCGTCAAGCGTTCGGGGTTCGGCCGCGAGCTGGGCCCACTGGGCATGGACGAATTCGTGAACAAGCGCCTGTTCTACATCGCGGATTAACCGGTGCCGGGGTGGTGTCTCCCTTAGGGTGGGAATCATGACGATCGAGGCCTCCGCATGAGTTTCCGCCCCTTCCGCCGCCGCAGGGCCGGCGAGACGCCCCCCGCCCTCCCGCTCGCGCCCGGAGGACGACATGTCCAGGCCGACGCGCTCGGTCCTGCCGATGCCCGGGTCGCCCCCACCGACCGGGTCGCACTGCTGTGGTCCAACGGGCTAGGCCGCAGTGCCACCCGGGCCGGCCAGGTCCTGTTGCTGCTCGTCCTGGCCGGGGCGGCGGTTGTCGGCCTGGCGCAGGTCAGCGTCGTGGTCCTGCCGCTGCTGATCGCCCTGATCCTCACCAGCGCGCTGTGGCCGCTCGTGCGGCTGCTGCGCCGTGTCGTGTCCTCGATGCTCGCCGCCTGGACGGTCTTCCTCGGGTCATTCGTGGTCCTGGGCGGCATCGGCACCGGGATTGTCCTGTCGGTCCGGTCCCAGTGGTCCGGTCTCGTGGACCAGGGGGTGCAGGGGTTCCACCAGGTCCAGAACCTCGTCAAGGACCTGCCGTTCCAGATCAGCCAATCCCAGATCGACGGCGGCGTGAAGGCCGTCACCGATTTCCTCACCAGCAAGCAGTTCGGAGCAGGCGCCCTGACCGGGCTCTCCGCCGCCGGCAACTTCTTCACCGGGCTGGTCCTGCTACTGGTCATCATGTTCTTCTTCCTCAAGGACGGAGACAAGATCTGGGCGTTCTTCCTGTCGTGGATCCCGCGCAGCCACGAGCCGAAATGGAAGGCCAGTGGCGACCGGGCGGTCACGACGCTGGGCGGCTACATCCGGGGAACGGCGACAGTTGCCCTGGTCGACGCCGCGGGCATCGGCATCGCCCTGTGGATCTTGAACGTCCCGTTGGCGCTGCCGCTGGCGACCATCGTCTTCGTCAGCGCGTTCATCCCGATCGTCGGGGCGACCTTCGCCGGCATCCTGGCCACCCTGGTCGCCCTCGTGGCGAACGGGCCGGTCGTGGCATTGATCGTGCTCGGCGTGGTCATCCTGGTGAACCAGCTCGAAGGCAACTTCCTGCAGCCGGTGGTCATGGGCCAGGCCCTGCACCTGCACGCGCTGGTCATCCTGCTCGCCCTGACCATCGGCACGGTGCTCAGCGGCATCGTCGGCGCCGTGCTCTCGGTGCCGCTGACCGCCGTCGGCTGGGCGATCATCAAGATCTGGAGTGGACGCGACGACGACGCCATCGCGGTCCACGAACGCAGGGAACCGATCCGCGACTGACCTCCACGGTTACCGGGCGAATACCCACCCCGCATACAGGCGGCACCAAGGTTCGCGTTTTAGTGTCTTAAGTACCTCATCAAGGTGCGAGTGATGAAAAAGAGGCCCCAGCCGTCCGGCTGGGGCTTTCATCATGTCCGGCTACTGCACGCCGTCAAAGACCTCGCCGTCGTCGGCGAGGATGAGTTCCAGCAATCGGGCCACCGCCCGGTTCCCGTTGGATTCATTCCATGCCACGTGGAGGTTTGCGTGGTTGAGCTGCTCCAGCCCTGCCGGACCGCGCAGTTCCTCGAAGGCGACTTCCCTGGGCGCCCAGCGCATCGTGGAGGCGGGCACCAGGCTGATGCCCAGCCCGGCGGCCACGAAAGCCAGCAAGGCAGGGATCTGGCTGGCGAACTGCGTGACATTCGCCCGTGCCCCGGCGCTGTCGAAGAGCCGCAGGACCAGATCGTGGAAGTACCGGGCCTCCGCCGTGGAGTACATCATCAGCGGCAGTGAATCGAGTTCGCGGATCATCACCCCGCGGCCGGTGGCCAACTCATGCCCGAGCGGAAACGCCGCCACCATGCGGTCATCCAGGACCCGGCGGTCAACGATTCCCGCGCGCGAGACCACCGGACGCAGCAGCCCGATGTCGATGGAGCCGTTGGCGAGCATGTCCAGCTGGTCGGTTGACACTGCCTCGCGCAGGACCAGGGACACCCCGCTGAGCCGCTCCTTCACCAACCGCAGGATCGTCGGCAGGCCGGTCTGGCCGGCGATGGCGGTGTAGCCGATGACGATCGAACCCGCATCACCGGTGGCCACACGGCGGACATCCAGATCGGTCTTCGTACACAAGTCCAGGATCCTGCGCGCCGCCGGCAACAAGGTCTGGCCGGCCTCGGTCAACTCAACCCGGCGGCTGCTGCGCTCGAAGAGCCGGGCATCGACTTCGCGTTCCAGCATCTGGATCTGGCGGCTCAACGGCGGCTGGGTCATGTTCAGCCGCTGGGCGGCTGTTCCAAAGTGGAGTTCCTCGGCCACCGCGACGAACGACTCCAATTGCACCAACGAAAACATCGATTCACTCCTTGAATTCTCTAGTGCATATCTTAGCTTGGACAGGTATCAATCCGTGGATCTACCGTGAGATGACACAACCCGCCGACCCTGCAAAGGAAATCATGTCCTCCCCGACGCGCACGACATCCCCGGCCTGCACCGGTTCCACGAAACCCAGGACGAAGATCCGCATCGAATCGGTGGAGATCACGCCGATCGCCTTTGCCGATCCGCCGCTGCTGAACACCGTCGGCGTCCACGAGCCCTTCGCGCTGCGCGCCATCATCCAGGTCCACACGGATGCGGGCATCACCGGGCTCGGGGAGACCTATGGCGATGCCGCCCACCTCCGGCGGCTGCAGCTGGCCGCCGATGCCATCATCGGAACCGACCCGTTCAACATCAACACCCTGCGCGGCCGGGTGGCCGCTGCCCTCCTGGAGGACACCACCTCCGGAGGGCACGGCATGAGCGGCATGGTCACCGGTTCGGCCACCGCCGACCGCGTGCTCTCGGCCTTCGACGTCGCGGCGCTGGACATCCAGGGACGCCTGCTCGGTGTACCGGTCAGCGATCTGCTCGGCGGCGCCGTGCGCACCTCCATCCCGTTCAGCGGGTACCTCTTCTACAAGTGGTCCGGCCACCCCGGGGCACCGGATGATTCCTGGGGCGCGGCGCTTGACCCCGCGGGCATCGTGAAGCAGGCCGAACGCATGGTCCGGGACCATGGTTTCACTGCACTTAAACTCAAGGGCGGTGTCTTCCCGCCGGAGGAGGAGGCCGCTGCCATCGAAGCGCTTCATGCCCGGTTCCCGGACGTGGCCCTGCGGATCGACCCCAATGGTGCGTGGAGCGTTGACACGTCAATTGCCGTGGCCCGCCGCCTGCAGACACAGCTCGAGTACCTCGAGGATCCCACCACCGGGCTCGAGGGCATGGCCGAAGTCCGCCGCAACACCAGCCTGCCCCTGGCCACGAACATGTGCGTCGTCAGTTTCGCCGACATCCCCCCGGCCATCGCCCAGGGGGCTATCGACATCGTCTTGTCCGACCATCACTTCTGGGGTGGCCTACGCCGCTCCCAGACGTTGGCAGGGCTCGCCGAGACCTTCGGGTTGGGTTTGTCCATGCACTCGAACTCGCATCTGGGCATCAGCCTGGCGGCCATGGTCCACCTGGCGGCGGCGACCCCGAACCTCGACTACGCCTGCGACACCCATTGGCCCTGGAAGGACGCCGCCGATGACGTCATCCAGCCCGGAGTCCTCGGGTTCGCCGATGGTTCCGTCACCGTGCCGACCGGGCCCGGACTGGGCATTGAACTGGATTCCGACGCGCTGGCGCGCCTGCACCGCCAGTACCTTGACTGCGGAATCGTCGAACGCGACGACACCGGCTACATGCGGCGCGTCCACCCCGACTACGAACTGAAGGCACCCCGGTGGTAGCCGGTGGTGGTCGACGCTTGCGGATCGTGGTCACCGACCCGATCATCGAACGCTTCGCCACACATCTGCTGGACGGGGCACCCGAGCACGACTGGAACTTCCTGACGGACCCGCACGACCCTCGACTGCCGGAGGCCATCGCAGGATGCGACGTGCTGGTCTGCTCACGGCTCTCCGGGGAAGCCGCGGCGGACTGTGGCGCGGAACTGGTGCAGGTGACCGGCGCGGGCCTGGACCGGATCGCCGTGGACGCCCTGCCGGCTGGAACCCTGCTGGCCAATACGTTCCACCATGCGCGCCCCATCGCCGAGCATGTCATGATGTCAGTGCTGGCGCTCGAGCGGCGCCTGCTCCCCACGGACGCGGCCCTGCGCCGAGGGCAGTGGAGCAACCTGGCGAACGACGCGGCGGTTCCGCCCCACCGCTCCTTCGATTCCCTCACGGTGGGCTCCATCGGGCTCGGGGGCATCGGCACCGAGACCTTGCGCCTGGCCTCCGCCTGGGGAGCGGATACGGTGGCCATCCGCTCCGACCCGACGGCGGCCCTGCCCGGGGGCATCGCGCCCCGTTGGGTGCGGGGCCCCGGGGCGCTGCCACGGCTGCTGGAGGAGTCCGACGTCGTCGTCGTCACCGTCCCCCTCTCGGACGCGACACGTGGCATGATCGGCGCCCGGGAGCTGGCGGCCATGCGCCCGGACGCACTCCTGGTCAATGTCTCGCGCGGACCGGTGGTCGACCAACATGCCCTGTTCGATGCCCTCCGGGAACCGCCGACCAGCGGACAGGGCATCGGTGGCGCCGCACTCGATGTCTGGTGGGGCGCTCCCGAGCCGCGGCGGACCCCGCCGGCCGATGTCGATTTCACCACCTTGCAGAATGTGATCCTGACACCCCACAACTCGGGCCATGCCACCGCGACCTTTGTGGGGCGGGCAGCGGACATCGCGGCCAACATCGAGGCGATATCCCACGGCACCACGCCGATCAACCTGGTCCGTCGGCATTCGAGGTCGCCCATCGTTTCCACCTAGACTGCCGACAGCGGGTCCCACTCCGACCCGAGACGCCCAGGAGGACTGATGACCACCACCCGACGCGGACCGGCCTCTGATGCCGAGATCCCCGCCTTCGTCCGCGCTCTGGGGCTCCCCGGCCTGGCCGACATCCACGTCCACTTCCTTCCGGAACCGATGATGCACAAGGTCTGGGCCTACTTCGACGAGGCGCGGGAACATTACGGGCGTGCCTGGCCGATCAAGTACCGTACCGATGAACAGACCCGCGTGGACACGCTCCGCAAGCTGGGGCTGCAGGCGATCCCCGCCTTGTCCTACGCGCACAAGCCCGGCATGGCAGCGTGGCTGAACGAGTGGAGCCGGGGGTTCGCCGAGCGTGTTCCCGGCGCTGTGCAGTGCGCGACGTTCTACCCCGAAGCCGGGGCCGGCCAACAAGTACGCGATGAAATCGCCCGGGGTGCCCGGCTCTTCAAGATCCACATCACGGTCGGCGGCTTCTCACCGGCCGACCCGCTGCTCGACGAGGCCTGGCAGGCGCTCGAGGAAGCCGGGATTCCCGTGGTCATCCATGCAGGGTCGGCACCGAGCAGCGGCGAACATACCGGCCCGGAACCGGTACGCCAACTATTGGCACGCCACCCACGCCTGGTGCTGGTCATCGCGCACCAGGGCATGCCCGAATACGATGCCTTTGCCGATCTTGCCGAGCAGTACCCCGGCGTCCATCTGGACACGACCATGGTCGGCACCGACTTCACCAACCAGTTCGCCCCGATGCCTCCACGCTATGTGGAACGGCTCCCCGGGCTCCGGGACCGGATCGTCCTGGGCTCCGACTTCCCCAACATCCCCTACCCCTATGCCCACCAGCTGGAGGCCTTGGCCCGGCTTGGGCTGGGGGACGACTGGATGCGCGCCGTGTTGTGGGACAACGGGGCACGGCTCATGGGCCTTCCGGCCCGCTGAGCACAATCCCGAACCGGCCGGGATGTGGGGCGAACGCACTGCCCCCATACAGCCGGTACCTAGGTTGCCCGCCTAGAGTGGTGACTACCTCAAAGGTGCGAGTGATGAATCAGGGCCCCGGCTTTCCCCCAAGCCGGGGCCTTCATCGTGTCCGCTGCCGGGGGCCGCTACACCGGCAGCAGCAGGCGCACCGCCAGCAAAACCGCCCCGCCGGCGGAAACGACCAGTGCGACGATCCGCAGCCGCGCGGCATCGAGCATCCGGTTGAACAACCGTGAGAGGCCGACTCCGGCCAAGACGAAGGGCACCAGCCAGGCGAAGGCCACCAGCGACTGCGAGGTGACAGCGCCGGCGGCGGCCAGCAGGAGCATGGAAGCCGACGACCCGACGAGGAAGAACGCACTCATCGTCCCGCGCAGCCGCGCCGGTTCCTGTCCCTGCCAGACGATCGCCATCGGTGCCCCGCCGATGGATGTGGCAGTCCCCATGATGCCCGAGAGCGCCCCCGCACCCACGAGCAGCCGGCGTGTCGGAGCCGGCCTCCAGCCCAGGAATGCCGAACCGATGCCCAGCAGGACACTCAGTGCCACCACCCAGGACAGGGCGACGGTCGAAATCGCCACCACCATCCAGGCGCCGAGGACCGAGCCGGGAATGCGTCCGGCCAGGGCCCAGGCCGCGCCCTTCAGATCCAGTTCCGAGCGCTCCCTGATCGTGACCACCGTCGTGATGACCAGTGCCGAGCAGACCACCAGGCTGGGCAGCAGGTCCGGGCGCACCAGGGCGATGACCGGCGCGGCGACCAGGCCCGCGCCGAAACCGATCGACCCTTGCAGGCCCGAGCCCACCAGCAGGGCCAGGGCCAATATGGCGTACTCGCCCGGGCTCACGCCCCGCCGGCGCTCGTCGCCAGACCGGCTTCGGCGCGGTCGGCCAGGGGGAAGTGGCACTCGGCGGCGTGCTCCAAGGGCTCGCCGATCGAGGGCATCGGCAGCGCCACGCGTCCCGCCTCGGTCGCGGTCACCCGGGGTGGGGCCTGTTGGGCGCAGATGTCCTGGGCCTTCCAGCACCGGGTGCGGAACCGGCAGCCCGAGGGCGGGTCCAGCGGGGACGGCAGCTCCCCGCGCAGCACGATCCGTTCCGTCGGCCGGGTCGCCGGGTCAAGCCGCGGCGACGCCGACATGAGCGAAGCCGTATAGGGATGCAGGGGCCGGTCGAAAACGTCCTCGGTGCTGCCGGTTTCGATGACCCGCCCCAGGTACATGACCGCGACGCGGTCGGTGACGTGGCGGACCACCGAGAGGTCGTGGGAGATGAACAGGTAGCTCACTCCGAGCTTCTGCTGCAGGTCGTTGAGGAGGTTCAGCACCTGGGCCTGCACGGAGAGGTCCAGGGCCGACACCGGTTCGTCGAGGATGATCAGGTCCGGGTTCAGCGCCAGGGCGCGGGCGATGCCGATGCGCTGTCGTTGACCTCCGGAGAACTCCTGCGGGGATTTCCGGGCGTCGGAGGGCCGCAGCCCCACCAGCTGCAGCAGTTCACGCAGCCGGGCCTCCCGTTCACGGGCCGTTCGGTACAGGCTGCGGTGCGTGGCCCAGGGTTCGGAGATGATCTGGCCGGCCGTCATGCGCGCGTTCAGCGAGGCGAAGGGGTCCTGGAAGACCATTTGCACCCGGCGCCGCCAGGCCTGCAGTTCCTTGCCGCGCAACGAGAAGGGGTCGTGGCCCTCGAAGTCGACCGTTCCGGAGTCCGGCTTTTCCAGGAGCATGAGCGTGCGGGCCAGCGTGGACTTGCCGCATCCCGACTCGCCGACCAGCCCCAGGGTCTCCCCGCGGCCCACGCTCAAGCTCACCCCATCGAGGGCGCGCAGGCGGTTGTTGCCCGAGGAGCTGCGGGCCACGGGAAAGGTCTTGGTCACGTCGGTGACGCGCAGTGCCACGTACACGGGGTCCGGGCCGTGCTTCAAGGTCGTGTTCATGACCGTGCCTCCTGAGGGGTCGTGCCGTGGTGGACTTCTCCGGCAAAGTGGCACGCGGCGAACTGGCCGGGCACCACTTCACGCAGGGCAGGTCGTTCCGCCCGGCAGATGGCGCTGGCCAGCGGGCAGCGGTCCTGGTAGACGCATCCGGTGGGGATGTCCTTGAGTTCCGGTGGGCTCCCGGCGATCGATGAGAGCTGCGATCCGCGTTCGGCGTTGACCGGCACGGAGTCCAGCAGTCCACGCGTGTAGGGGTGGGCCGGGCGGGAGAAGACCTGGTCAACCGGCCCCGATTCGGCCACCGTACCGGCGTACATGACTGTCACATCGTCGGCTTCCTCCGCGACGACGGCGAGGTCGTGGGTGATGAGCACGACCGCCATGTCCTCCTCGGTGCGCAGCCGGCGCAGCAGCTCCATGATCTGGGCCTGCACGGTGACGTCCAGCGCCGTGGTGGGTTCATCGGCGATGAGCAGGCGGGGTCCGAGTGCGACGGCCATGGCGATGAGGATGCGCTGGCGCATGCCGCCGGAGAACTGGTGCGGGTAGGCGTCGACCCGGGATTCCGGCTCGGGGATCCCGACGCGGCGCATCAGCTCGATGGCCTCCTGGCGGGCCCGCTTGCGGTTCATGCCGCGGTGGATCCTGAAGGATTCCCCGATCTGCACACCCACCGGATACACCGGGTTCAGCGCTGTCAGAGCGTCCTGGAAGACAATGCCCAGTTCGGTGCCGGCCATCTTCAGCCGATCGCGTTCGGAGGCCCCAGCCAGGTCGCGGCCGTTGAGCTTCACGCTCCCACCGGCCACGTGGGCGATGGGATCCAGCAGCCCGGAGACCGCCTTGGCGGTCATGGACTTGCCGCAGCCGGATTCACCCAGCAGGGCCAGCGTCTGCCCGGCATAGGCGGTGAAACCCGCGTCGGAGACTGCCCTGACGGTTCCGGACGGTGTCCTGATGTCGACGTCGAGTCCTTCGACGTCCAGGACCACTTCGCGTCGGGTGGGCGCCTCGATGGTGGCGGACGAATCTGCGGTCATGCTCACTTCGACTCCTTGGTCCGGATGGAGGTGATGATCTTCTTGCGTCCGGGCAATGCCAGCCGCCACCGCTGCGCGGGATCGGTGGCGATGCGCAGCCAGGCGGCGAGCATGTTGGCGGCGATGGCCGTGACGACGATGGCGATGCCCGGGAAGATCGAGAGCCACCAGGCCGTCTGCAGGTACTGCCGCCCCTGCGCGACGAGCAGGCCCCAGCTGATGTCCGGCGGCTGGATGCCGATGCCCAGGAAGCTCAGCGAGGACTCGGCGAGCATCACGTAGCAGAATTCCAGCGTGGCCAGCGTCAACAAGGTGGGGGTGACTATCGGGATGACGTGGCGCAGGATGATCGCGTTGGGCCGGGTTCCGAAGGTCCGCGCCGCATCGACAAACGTGCGCGATTGCAGTTCCGCGGATTCGGCGCGTGCGGTGCGCAGGTAGATGGGGATGCGGGTGATCGCCAGGATCAGCACGATGTTGGCGATCGAGGGGCTGAAGACGTAGAGGACGACGACGGCCAGCAGCAGCGAGGGGAAGGACATGATGATGTCCGCGATGCGCATGGACACCGTCTCGCGGATCCCCCGGTGGTAGCCGGCCCAGACGCCCCAGAGCGAGCCCACGAGCAGGGAGACCGCGACGGCGGGGATGGCCACGAGCAGGGTGGTGCGGGTCGCGACGACCAGCCGGGCCAGTTCGGAGCGGCCCAGGGAATCCGAGCCGAGCAGGTACTCCCAGCCGTTGGCCGGGTCGAAGGGTGCCTTGTTGGCGAACATCAGGTTCTGCTTGGTGGCCAGGTCGCCCATGAGGGCCGGCCCGAACGCCGCGGTGGCCAGGACGATCACGAGGATGACGGCGCCGGTGGTGGCGAACTTGTCGCGCAACAGCAGGCGGAACATCGAGGGGGTGGTGGACCTGCTGGCGTTGCGCGCCGATGGCGCCGACGACGGTTCCGGTGCACCGGCGTCGTGCAGTGGTTCTGTGGTGCTCATGGTGCTCTCCTCCTAGGACCGTGCCGCGCCGGCCATGGCCGTGGGGGCGACGGAGGGGGCGGGGGTGGTCGGTGGCGTGTCGGTGCGCCGTGCCCGGCGGCGGCCGGAGGCTGCGGGGCGGACGCGGGGGTCCAGGGCTGCGTAGAGCAGGTCGATGACGATGTTCAGGGTGAAGATCGCGATCGCCGTGAGCAGGACGCAGGCCTGCAGGACGGCGAAATCGCGCTGCAGGATCGAGTCGATCATCAGCTTGCCGATGCCCGGCCACCCGAAAATCGTCTCGACCACCACCGCACCGTTGACCAACCCGACCGTCAGGTCACCGGCCACTGTCAGGGCCGGTGCCGCAGCGTTGCGCAGGGCGTGGTGGGTGATGACGCGTCGTTGGCCGGCTCCCTTGCTGCGGGCAAGCCGGATGTAGGGCTCGGACAGGGCGGAGACCATGGCGCCGCGGACCACCTGGACGAGTGCGCCGAACGGGCGCATCAGCAGGGTCGCGATGGGCAGGATCCAGGCCGCTGAGGTTTCCACCCCGGAGGTCGGAACCCAGCCCAGGGTGATGGCGAAGACCAGGATCCCGACGATGGCGAGCCAGAAGTCGGGGATCGAGGCGGCTGCCATCGAGAAGAAGCTGGCGATGCGGTCGATCACGCCGTTGGGCTTCAGGGCGGCCCAGCTGCCGACCAGCACGGCGAGCACGATGGCCAGGGCCATCGTCACGCCGGCCAGTTGAAGGGTGGCGGGGAAGGCGCGCAGGGCCATGGCCCCGGCCGCCTCCCCCGTCCGCAACGAGGTGCCGAAGTCCAGGTGCAGGACGCCGCCGAAGTAGTTGCCCATCTGCACCAGCAGCGGCTGGTCCAGTCCATTACGGGTAATGAAATCGGCGCGCATTTCCGGTGTGGCGCTCAGCGGCAGGTACAGCGCCGCCGGGTTGCCGGTCATGCGGGCCAGGGCGAAGACCCCGACCACGACGACCACCAGTGGCAGTGCACTGGAGATGATCCTTTTCCGCAGATACGTCAGCATGTGTGGCTCGTTTCCTCCTCGATGGCTCCCCGGCTACTTCGCCGGGGTGACCTCGGCCAGTCGCAGCTCGTCGCCCGTGGACGAGTTCGGCGTGTAGTCGACCGCCTTCGACTTGCCGATCATGCCGGTCTGGTGGGCGATGTGGGCGAACTGGACGACGTGCTCGTTCTGGTAGGCGAAGACCTTCTCGAAGGCCTGCTGCCGGTCCTCGCCGGTGGCGGCGTCGGCCTTCTTGATCAGGGCGTCCAGCTCCGGGGTGCCGAAGGCGCTCTGGGCGCCGTTGGAGAGCATGTACTGGTCGACGGTGAACGCCGCGTCCCCTGCCTGGTTGCCGTGCTGGACCATGAGCATCAGGTCGCCGCTGGTCTTGGCGAACGGGCGCACCTGGTAGGTCAGCTGCTGGCTGGTTTCGAGCATCTTCAGGTTGACCTTCAGCCCGGCCTGGGTCAGCTGTTCCTGGATGACCTGTCCGAGTTCCTCGATCTTGGGGAACTGTGCGGTGCGCACGATCATGTCGATCGGAGCCGAGGTGTCGGTTCCGTCGGCCTTGGCCTCGGCGACGAGCTGCTTGGCTTTCTCCGGGTCGTACGGCCAGGCCTCGAGCGAATCGGAGTGGCCGACGACGCCCTCGGGCACCAGCTGGGATGCGACCTTGTCACGGCCCCCATAGAGGTTCTTGACGATCGAGTCCTTGTCGATGGCGTAGTTGACCGCCTGGCGGACCCGGATGTCGGTGAACGGCGCCTTGTTGTTGTGCATGCGCAACGCGACTGTCTCGTTGTTGGGGTAGGGGACCCCGAGGTCCCCGATGTTGTCCTCCGGGCTGAGTCCGGTGGCGATGTCCGCCTCGCCGGCGGTGATCATGGCGGCACGGACGCTGCCCTCGGAACGCCATTCGTATTGGGCCTTGGCGTAGGCCGGCTTGTCGCCCCAGTAGCCGTCATAGGCGGCCAGGGTGATCTTCTGGCCGGCGTCCCACTTCTCGAGCTTGTAGGGCCCGGTGCCGATGGGTTCGCGGACCTTCTTGGTGCTGGAGGTCTCGCTGGGGACGACCTCCAGGAACGACAGGCGCAGGGGCAGGATCGGGTCGGCCTTCGGGGCGGTGACCTGCAGCGTCTCGGGGTCGATGACCTTGACCTTGAGGTCCTCATCGCCGAACACGTAGCCTTCGACGTTGCAGGCGAGCTTGGAGTTCACGGCGCGGTCGATCGTGGTCTTGGCGTCGGTGGCGTCGAAGGTGCTGCCGTCGTGGAAGGTGACACCGGTGCGCAGCTTCAGCGTCCAGGTCGTGTCGTCGTCCGAGCTCCATTCGGTGGCCAGCTTCGGCTGGAGCTCACCGCTGGTGGGGTCGCGTTCGATGAGGGGCTCGGTGATGGTCGAGCGGTCGACCACGCCCGTGCTCGTCAGGTTGGCTTCGCAGGGCTCCAGGGTCGGTGGCTCCTGCTGCAGGACCACCCGCAGCGTGTCCGAGGCCGCGCCGGAGCCCGCACCCCCGGCGTCGTTCGAGTTGGCCACGGCGCAGCCGGTCATGGCCAGGCTGGAGCCGACGGCCAGGACGGCCAGTGTGGCGAACGGGCGGCGCCGGGCCGGATCCGTCAGGGTCTTCCGCATATCAAACATCGTTGTTTTCCTTCGCGAGTGGGGCTATCGAGTGGTCGAGCCGTCTACATAGGGAGCCGAAAGCTGCGTCCTATGGACCAGCTTGTGGACGGACCCGGGGCGCGTCAAGAGCCGATATCGCCCGTGACGACGCGGAAACGGTCCGGGGTGAACCGCGGGGCAGTGTGACTTCCGCTACATCCCGGGGGTGACGGGACCTCCATGCCGGGCCGGTATCGATCAATGCTAATTGCGTGTTGGACGCGCATTGATGCCCCTCAGTAGCCTCGAGGCATGAGTTCACCCGCAGCGGCACCGGCCGCCTCCCCTGCCGGCATCACCGGCACCAACATCCTGCAGGTCGGCCCGGTCAATCCGGTGGTCTCGGCGGCGCTGGTGGAAGAGTTCGGCGCCACGCGGCTTCCCGACGATGCCCCGGCCCGGCAGGCCCACCTCGACGAGCACGGCGATGCGGTCCGCGTCGCCGTGTGTTCGGGTCGCTTCGGCGTCGATGCCGACCTGATGGCCCGGCTTCCGCATCTTGAGGCAGTCATCAGCTTTGGCGTCGGCTACGACTCCACCGACGTGGCGCAGGCCGAACGCCGTGGCATCACCGTGAGCAACACGCCAGATGTCCTCAACGACTGCGTGGCCGACACCGCGCTGGCGCTGTACCTCGATGTCCTGCGCCGCACGAGCGCCTCCGACCGGTACGTCCGCGCCGGCTCCTGGGAAACCGAGGGAAATTTCCCGCTGACCACCCGAGCCACCGGGCGCACCGTGGGCATCCTCGGCCTGGGCCGCATAGGCCAGGCCATCGCCACCCGGCTCGAGGGCTTCGGCTGCACCATCGAATACCACAACCGCCACGAGGTCGAGGGGAGCCCCTACCGGTACCGGTCCAGCCCGCAGGAGCTGGCCTCCTCCGTGGACGTGCTCATCGTCGCAGCCACCGGCGGGCCCTCCACCCGTGGACTCGTCGACGCCACCGTGCTGGATGCCCTGGGGCCGCAGGGCCACCTGATCAACATCTCCCGCGGCACCGTCGTGGACCAGGAAGCCCTCGTCGACGCCCTGGTCAACGGCCGACTGGCCGGCGCCGGCCTGGACGTCTTCGCCGATGAGCCCCACGTGCCCCAGGAACTGCTCGGGCTCGACCAGGTGGTGCTTCTGCCCCACGTGGCCAGCGGCACCCACGAGACGCGGGCCGACATGGCGGCGCTTGTCCTGGAGAACCTGCGCAGCTACCTGGCCACCGGCACCCTGACCACCCCGATCCGCTAGCCGATAACAGCAGGAGCACCCATGAGCATCTACACCGGCTTCGGCACCACACCCGAAGCCCAGGCGGCCATCGACGCGGCCCTCGAGGAGGCAGGAATCCGCGGCACCGGCGTCGTGCTGTTGTGCCCAGCCGGGGAGAACCAGCCGCAGGGAACGGAGCTCGCGGCACTCCGGGACCGGGCGGCAGGGGCCGGCGTCGGGCTCGAGGTGCGCCAGCTGGCCGCCGATGCCGATCTCGGGGATGAGCTGATCGATGCCTCCTATGAGGCCGACGCGCACCTGGTGATCGGGCTCCGGCGGCGCTCCCCCGTGGGCAAGCTGCTCTTGGGCTCCACCTCCCAGCGCGTGCTGCTGGAGGCCGGCTGTCCGGTGCACGCGGTGAAACCGCGGGTCGGCAAGCGCCCCTGACCCGGACCACCCCGCCCCGCGTTTCCCGTCGGGATCACCGCGGATTGGACGTCGTGCTGCCTATGCTGGTGCGACACACACGCTGGAGGTCAGATGGGCACCCACCCCGCCACGGACGTAGGAGTCCGCGAGGTCAAGTCGGCGGCACGCGCCATCGAGGTCCTTGAACTCCTCGCCTCGCGGGGTGGAGATCCGGTCACCATCCGCGAATTGTGCACCGCCATGGGCGCCCCGCGCAGCAGCGTCTATGCGCTGCTCAAAACCCTCACGGACGCCGGATGGGTCCGCACCGATGCACACCGAGCCACGTACGGCATCGGAATCCGCGCGCTGCTGGCCGGGACCACCTACCTCGACGCCGATCCCTGGCTGCAGGTGGTCCGCCCGCATCTGGGGCTGTTGGGCCGGCGTCTCGGCGCCACAGTGAACTTCGGCCGGCTCGATGGTGACCACATCGTCTACCTCGCCACCTGGGAGTCCCCCGGCCGGGAGCGGCCCATTCCCCGGGTCGGGCGCCGGCTGCCGGCCCATGCCACGGCGTTGGGCCAGGCCATCCTGGCGCAATTGCCCCCGGCCGACCCCGCGACGGCCGACGGCTCCATCCGTGAACTGGAGGCCCTGACACCCCGGACGCTGACGTCCCCGAACGCCCTGCACGAGGAGCTCGCGCTCGTCGCCCAACGCGGCTACGCGCGGGAGATCGGCCAGAACACCGAGGGTGTGGCCTGTTTGGCGGTGCACCTGGACTGCTATGGCACGGGCCACGACGCCCTGTCCGTCTCGGTTCCGGAGGAGGAACTCACCGCCGCCCGGGAACGCACTGTCGTCGATGCCCTGCGCACCACCGCCTCGGTGGTCCAGGAGATCCTGACCGGCTTGGCAGGACGCCCTGCCTGAGGCGTGCGGACGGCCTAGGTGCGTGGGTCGGTAGTCGTTTGATGCCGGCCAGCGTTTCATCAGAATATCCATTGGGTATCGAAGCGG
>NZ_JBLXAH010000007.1:0-238901 GCF_048266065.1 Arthrobacter sp. | reverse complement strand
CACTATTGAGTTCTCAAACAACAGACGCTTCCAGCTTCCACAAACCCGCCATCCGGCCGGTCGCTACGCTCTGGAGCAACTTGTCTAACTTACCCGTTGGCTTGGTCCCGGTCAAATCGACCGTTTTCCTTGCTTTTCGGAAGTCTGCGCCGTCCCGTTTGCCTCTCGGTGGAGAAGTTTTATTGGCGACCGGCGCGGGAAATAACTATACCCACATCCGGGCGCCTTCGCCAAATCGCGATGTCCTCCCGGTGAACCATCGTCAAAATCCCCGTGTTTGCGCGGTTGGCGGCGTCGCAGTCCACCCGTTTCCGTCTCTTTCCCGCACCTGCGCCCGGTGTGGTCTGCGCCACGCTATGAACGGCCAGAGCACTGACGGCCCGCCCGGTCGTTGTGGTCCTCAGCTCCGGGCGCCGCGAACCAGGTAGATCACGCCCAGCGGAGGCAGGTCAACAACTGCCGACTGGGGCTGCCCGTCATGGGCGGGACCGTCGGCGGTGATGGTCCCCGGGGTGGTGACTCCCGATCCACCGAACTCGGCATCATCGGTGTTCAGGACCTCGGTCCAGGCGCCGGCGGCCGGCAATCCCAGGCGGTAGCCGCGATGTGGTTCGCCGGAGAAGTTGGCGACGCACACCAGTTCATTGCCGTTTTCGTCGCGGCGGATGAAACTCAGGGTGTTCCCGGCCGATTCGTGGTCGTTGATCCAGGCGAAGCCCGCCGGATCGTTGTCCAGTTCCCACAAGGAGGGAAGCTCCCGGTAGATCCCGTTCAGGGCGCGGACTGCCAACTGGACTCCCCGGTGCTGGTGGGTATCGGCCACCCACCAGTCGAGCCCGTGCTGTTCGCTCCACTCCCCCTCCTGGGCAAACTCGGTGCCCATGAAGATCAGTTGCTTGCCCGGATGCGCCCACTGGAAGGCCAGGTAGGCCCTGACCTGCGCCAGCTGACGCCAGCGGTCCCCCGGCATCCGCCGCAACACCGAACCCTTGCCGTGCACGACCTCGTCGTGGCTGATGGGCAGCAGGAAATTCTCCGTGTAGGCATAAACCATCGAGAAGGTGATCTTGTGATGGTGGTACGAGCGGTGGATGGGATCTTCGGACATGTACTCCAGGGAGTCATGCATCCACCCCATGTTCCACTTCAGCCCGAAGCCGAGCCCGCCGCCACTGGTGGGCGCGGTGACCCCCGGGAAGGCAGTGGATTCCTCGGCGATCATGACGATGCCTGGATTGACCCGGTAGGCGGTGGCATTGAGCTCCTGCAGGAAACCGATGGCCTCCAGGTTTTCCCGGCCGCCATGGATGTTCGGTTCCCAGCCGCCGTCTTCACGTGAATAGTCCAGATAGAGCATGGACGCGACGGCATCGACGCGTAGCGCGTCGATGTGGAACTCCCCGAGCCAGTAGAGGGCGTTCGCCACCAGGAAGTTGCGGACCTCGTTGCGGCCGAAGTCGAAGACCAGCGTCCCCCAGTCGGGGTGTTCGCCGCGGCGCGGGTCCGGGTGCTCATAAAGCGACTGGCCGTCGAACTTCGCCAGGGCCCATTCGTCCTTGGGGAAGTGCGCGGGGACCCAGTCCATGATCACGCCGATTCCCGCCTGGTGGAGCCGGTCCACGAGGTAGCGGAAATCATCCGGATGTCCGAAGCGCGACGTCGGCGCGTAGTAGGAGGTGACCTGGTAACCCCACGATCCCCCAAACGGGTGTTCGGCCACGGGCATGAGCTCCACATGCGTGAACCCCTGCCAGGACACGTATTCGCTGAGCTGTTCAGCCATCTGGCGGTAGTCCAGACCGGGACGCCACGATCCCAGGTGGACCTCGTAGACGCTCATCGGCCCGGAATGCGGGTCGCGGGCGGCCCGGACGGCCATCCATTCATCGTCCTGGAATCCATAGGAGGATTCCACGACCACGGAGCCGGTCATCGGCGGCACCTCGGTGTGCCGGGCCATCGGGTCGGCCTTCTGGCGCCAGTGCCCGTCCTCTCCGAGTAGTTCGAACTTGTAGACGGCACCGGCCCGGACACCGGGCATGAACAATTCCCAGACCCCGGAGCGGCCCAAGGACCGCATGGAGGTGCCGGTCCCGTCCCAACCATTGAAGTCGCCGACCACCCGGGCTGCCTGTGCGTTGGGGGCCCAGACGGCAAAGCTCGTCCCGTCGCAGGTGCCCATCGAGGTGTGGTAGCTGCGGGTGTGGGCTCCGAGGACGTCCCAGAGCCTTTCGTGCCGGCCCTCCCCGATGAGGTGCAGATCGACCTCGCCGAGGGTGGGCAGGTAGTGGTAGGCGTCGTCGACCAGTTCGGCGGCCGCTTCCCCATAGGCGACCTCGAGCCGGTAGTCCGGCACGGTCCCCTCACGGCCGGCGGGGGCAGGAACCACCCCCACCCAGATGCCGTCGTGCTCGTGGGACATCTCGACGCGTGCCGACTCGGTGACGAGGGTGACGCTGCGGGCCAGTTTGCGCAGTGTGCGCACCGTGACCACGCCGTCGTCGCCGACATGGGCACCGAGGACTCCATGGGGGGCGTGGTACCGGCCCTGGGCCACTGCGGCCAGCACCTCCGCGGCGATGGGCCGGGGCCCGGTGGCCGTATCGGTCGAGGCGACGGGTGCTTCGGTGCCGGGGCGCTGGTCCCCGGGGGTGTCGGATGGGTTCTGCATGGCTGTGAGGACCTCCTGGACCGCCGATGCCGGAACCTGTTCCCAGGACGGCCGGTTTTGCTGTTCGTACACGACTTCGTAAAGGGCCTTGTCCAGCCACAGTGCCAGAAAGAGCGGCGACTGGACGTCGATGGCCTCTCCCGATTCCTCACGGTACCCCGCCAGGAAGGCCTTCCGTGTCCGGGCCGACCAGCGGCGGGCCGTTTCCTGGCGCGCGGGGTCGGGGCGATGTGGTTCGTCGGTGGCGCGCGTGGCCATGCCGGCTGCGTAGTCGAAGGAGCGCAGCATGCCCACGACGTCCCGCAGCGCCACGTCGTTGCCGGTCCGGTCGGCCGCAGTGCGCAGGGGCTCGCCTTCGAAGTCCAGCACCACCCATCCCCGGTCGCCGGCGTGCAGGATCTGCCCGAGATGCAGGTCGCCATGGATGCGCTGCAACAGGGGCAAGCGCCCCAGGGCGCCGAGCGACTCCAGGACCTCGCTGAAGGCGCCAGCCAGGGCCACGTCAGCGGGCGCGGCGCGCTCCCATCCCCAGAGCAGGCGGCTGCGCAATGCCGCAACGAAGGCACGGGTCTGCTCCGCCGTCGCTTCGGCCGTGGGGGCCACCTGGCGGAGATTGCCGTGCAGCCGGGCGACCACCCGGCCCAACTCGGTGGCCTCGGACGTGAAATCCCGGTCGGCGATGGCGGCGGCACTGGCCGGCCGCCAGGCATCGACGGAGCCGGGAAGGAATTCACGCATGACCGAGAGGGTCCCGGTCACCGTGGCGGGCCCGGCGCGCCAGTTCCCATCCAGGCTTCCCAGCGACTTCGGGACTTCGAGGGAGCCGGCGTCGGAGAGCAGGGTGCCGAGTTCGACGTCGGGGTTCGTTCCGGGCACCGGGACCCGGAAGAACTTGATGATCACCGGCCCCTCGGGCGCTTCGAGGACCACCGAGGTGTTGGACTGCTCGCCGTGCAGGGCACGCATCCTCACGTATTCGGAGGCCTCCGCGCTGGCGCGGTGCCCCATCATCACCGCCCAGGCACGGACGAATTCGGGGTCCTGCGTTCCGTCGTGGACCTGCCACCGGCCGCCGTCCCAGGTCGTGGCCGATCCCGCGTCCGCGGCCATCGCCCTGACGGTTTCCTCATCCAGGGTGCCCAACGGTTCGCCGGCCGACGTGCCGGAAATCCGCCGCAGGGTCACGGGGACGTGGACGACGGCATCCTCGATTTCAGGTGTATTGTCTCCCGGTTGTATTGTCCCCTGGTTTCGGCCGGTTGACCGGACGGTCAGCAGCAGGGCGGCCAGCTGCACGTCGGGATCCGGGTGGGCGAGCGGAACCATTCCGGCCAGGGAGAGACCGAATGTCCCCGCAGCGGCCGGGCACCAGCGCTGGGCGCCCACCCATCCGGCGAGGGCGCGGGTGATGGCTTCGTCGGTGTTCATCGCCGGGCATCCAATGGATCGATCACCGGAAGCGTCGTGGTGGCGGCGGCGTGGACATCGGATCGTGCCGAGCGCAGCCGCAACCAGAAGAAGCCCTGGGAGCCGAGCGTGATGGACAAGCGCCCGTCATCGGCGACCGGGGGGAAGACGGTCCCTCCGAAGATGTCGCGCAGCCCGCGCCCGGCGTACTGGGGCAGGTCGAGTTCGGTGGCCACGGGGTGCTGGGACAGGTTGTAGATGCACAAGATCGTTTCGCCCTCCTCGGGTTCTTCCGCATAGGCGCTGGTCGCCGGGGTGGGCGCGCCGTGAAGGCCGACCGGCGGTGGCTGCGTGGGCCGGCTCCCCCGCAGGAACGCCAGCACGCTCGGTGCGCTGGCCCGGACGTTGTCGTAGCTGCCCAGTCCGAAGACCGGGTGTTCGCGGCGGACACCGAGGATCTGCCGGACCCAGTGCAGCAGCGAACCGCTGTGGTTGAGTTGTTGCTCGACGTTGATGCTCGTGTACCCGTAGACCAGCGATTGGATGACCGGCAGGTAGAGCTGGCCGGGATCGGCGTTGGAGAACCCCGCGTTGCGGTCGGGGTTCCACTGCATGGGCGTCCGCGAGGCGTCGCGGTCATCCAGCCAGATGTTGTCCCCCATCCCGATCTCGTCCCCGTAGTACAGGAACGGGCTGCCCGGCAAGGCGAAGAGCAGGGCGTGGATGAGTTCGAGTTCTGACCGGGAATTGTCCAGCAGCGGGGTCAGGCGCCGCCGGATGCCCACGTTGGCCCGCATGCGCGAATCCGGCGCATACCAGCCGAGCATCGCCTCGCGTTCGGCGGGGGTGACCATTTCCAGGGTGAGTTCGTCGTGGTTGCGCAAAAAGGTTCCCCACTGGGTTCCCGCGGGGATCTCCGGGGTCTGCTCCATGGCCTCGATGACCGGGGCCGCCAGCTGGTCGCGGAGCGCAAAAAACAGCCGCGGCATGATCGGGAAGTGGAAGCACATGTGGCATTCGGGTTCCTCGACCGTGCCGAAGTACTCGACCACCTCCTGCGGGGGCTGGTTCGCCTCCGCGATGATGACCCGGCCCGGATATTCGGCGTCGACGAGAGCCCGCAGCCGGCGCAGGAAATCATGGGTCGGCGGGAGGTTCTCGCAGTTCGTCCCCTCCTCCTCGAACAGGTAGGGGATGGCATCGGCCCGGAAGCCGTCGACCCCGAGGTCCAGCCAATAGCGCACGACGTCGAACATGGCCTCGTGCACCAGCGGGTTCTCGAAGTTCAGATCCGGCTGGTGCCCGAAGAAGCGGTGCCAGTAGAACTGGCGCCGCACCGGGTCGAAGGTCCAGTTCGATTCCTCGGTGTCCACGAAGATGATGCGCGCATCGGAATACTTCTCATCGGTGTCCGACCAGACGTAGAAGTCCCCGTATTCCCCGTCGGGTTCGCGGCGGGAGGCCTGGAACCACGGGTGTTCGTCCGAGGTGTGGTTCATCGGCAGGTCGATGATGATGCGCAGCCCGCGCTCATGGGCCTCGGCGACCAGTCGCCGGAAATCCCCGATCGTGCCGAACTCGTCGAGCACGTCGTAGTAGTCGGAGATGTCGTAGCCGCCGTCGCGCAGCGGGGACTTGTAGAAGGGGGGAACCCAGAGGCAGTCGACGCCGAGCCATTGCAGGTAGTCCAGCTTGTCGATCAGCCCGGTGATGTCACCGCTGCCGTCGCCGTTCGCGTCGGAAAAGGCCCGCACCAGCACTTCGTAGAACACCGATTTGCGGTGCCACTGCGGGTCGTGGGTCAGACCCGGAACGTTGAGCTGGAACGGGTTGGCCATCAGGTGCCCCGGCGGATGTGCAGGATGTGGGCGGGCTCGTGATGCGGGTCGAGGCGGACGTAGTTGCTGGCGCCCCACTTCCAGCTCTGTCCCGTCACCAGGTCATCGACCGTGAAGCGGCCCTCGTCGTCCAGGTCCTGGGGCCTCAGGTCCAAGGCGTCCAGGTCCAGGTCGATCGTTGCCTCCCGTGCCCCGTGCGGGTCGGTGTTCACCACGATGATGAGGGTGTCGATCGCCTGGCCGGCGGCAGGAGCGGCTTCGGTCCCGGGGACCGCTCCGGGCGCCGGGATGCCCCCGGCGTCGGTCCGGCGGGATTTCGAGTAGGCGATGGTTGCGTCGTCGCTGGTGGGGTGGACCACCAGGTTCTGCAGTTCGCCCAGGGCCGGGTGGTCGGCGCGGATGGCGTTGAGCCGGCGCAGGTAGGGCGCCAGCGAGCGGCCCTCGGCCTCGGCGGTGTCGAAGTCCCTGACCTTGTACTGGAACTTCTCGTTGTCGATGTATTCCTCGGCCCCGGGGCGGGCCACGTGCTCGTAGAGTTCGAATCCCGCATACACCCCCCACAACGGCGAGGCGGTAGCGGCCAGGGCCGCCCGGATCCGGAACGCCGCCGGTCCGCCGAATTGCAGGTACTCGGTGAGGATGTCGGGGGTGTTCACGAAGAAGTTCGGCCGGAAGTAGGACGAGGTCTCGCGGGAGACCTCGGTGAAGTACTCGGCCAGCTCCTCCTTGGTGTTCCGCCAGGTGAAGTAGGTGTAGGACTGCTGGAATCCGGCACGGCCCAGCGCATGCATCATGGCAGGGCGGGTGAACGCCTCGGCGAGGAACACGGTGCCGGGGTGCTCTTCGGCGACCTGCGCGATGAGCCATTCCCAGAACCCCACCGGCTTGGTGTGCGGATTGTCGACGCGGAAGATCCGCACACCGCGGCCGATCCACAGCCTGACGATGCGCAGGATCTCGGCGCTGAGCCCCTGCGGGTCGTTGTCGAAGTTCAGCGGGTAGATGTCCTGGTACTTCTTCGGCGGGTTCTCGGCATAGGCGATCGTCCCGTCGGCGCGGGTGGTGAACCATTCGGGGTGTTCGGTGACCCAGGGGTGGTCCGGTGAGGCCTGCAGCGCCAGGTCCAGGGCCACCTCCAGTCCCAGGTTGCGGGCGCGGTCCACGAACGCCGCGAAATCGGCCTCGGTGCCCAGGTCCGGGTGGATGGAGTCATGGCCGCCGGCCGCCGATCCGATGGCCCACGGCGAACCCGGATCGTGTTCACCGGCGGTCAGCGTGTTGTTCGGGCCCTTGCGGAACGTGCGGCCGATGGGGTGGATCGGTGGCAGGTAGATGACGTCGAAGCCCATGTCGGCGACCGCTTCCAGCCGCTCGGCGGCCGTTGCGAACGTGCCGGAGGTGTAGGTCCCGGTCTCCGGGTCGAAGGTGGCGCCCTCCGATCGCGGAAAGAACTCGTACCAGGCGCCACGGCCGGCCAGGTCGCGTTCGACCAGCAGCGGGAATCGTCCGCCGCCGGTGACCATGCGCCGCAACGGGCGTTGGGAGAGTTCGTCCACCACGGCGGCGGTGGAAGCGGCGGCCATCCGGGCCTCGGCCGGCAGCGTGGTGTCGGCCAGGGTGGTGGCCGCTGCCTGCAGGGCGGCCGGGTTCGGGGAGGCCGCCGCGGCCTCACGGAACAGCAACGCGCCCTCGGCGAGCATCAGCTCGGTGTCGATGCCCGCGAGGACCTTGATGCCGGCGTCGTGCCTCCAGGTCCCGATCGGGTCGTCCCAGGCCTCGACCTCGAAGGTCCAGTTCCCCTCGGTGGAGGGGCGCAACGTGCCCAGCCATTCATCGAGCCCGGGGGCCCCGGGGCGCATCGGCATCCGCTGGCGTTCTACGCCGTCGGGATCGTAGAGCACCGCCTCCACGGCGAGGGCGTCGTGGCCCTCGCGGAACGCCGTTGCGCGGATCAGGACGTCCTGTCCGGCCACTGCCTTGGCGGGGAAACGTCCTCCCTCGATGACAGGGAAGACGTCGGTGACGGGAATGCGGCCGAATCTGGCCTTGCGCCGGGTGCTCACCCTGTAGACGCTAACGAGTCGGGACGGGAAAAGCCAAGGATTTCGACGACTCAACCGAACCGTGACCCTTCGGGGGCACTATTCACGCCGTGTTCGCCCATGCGGGGCCTTTCTAGGCTAGCGTCAAGGGGGTGAAGGCCATTCGACGTTTTACCGTCCGCACCGTCCTCCCCGAGGCCATCGCCGGCCTGGGGCCCCTCGCCGCGAACCTGCGCTGGTCGTGGCACCGTCCGACCGCCGGGCTGTTCCGCGATCTGGACCCCGACGGCTGGGAGGCGGTCCGCGGTGACCCCGCGGCCCTGCTCGGGCGCTTCGACCGCACGCGCCTGCACGAACTGGCAGCGGACCCCGACCTGGTGCAGCGCATCGGCGTCCTGGCGGCCGACCTCCAGGACTACCTGTCGGCCCCGCGCTGGTACCAGGAGCTGCAGGGCAACCCGCCGGCGGCCATCGGCTACTTCTCCCCCGAATACGGGATCACCGCCGCCCTGCCGCAATATTCGGGCGGCCTGGGCATCCTGGCCGGGGACCACCTCAAGGCCGCCAGCGACCTCGGTGTGCCGTTGGTCGCCGTGGGCCTGCTCTACCAGGCCGGCTACTTCAAGCAGTCCCTCTCCCGGGACGCCTGGCAGCAGGAGACCTATCCCGTCCTGGACCCGCACGGGCTCCCGCTGACCCTGCTGCGCGAAGAGGACGGCTCCATCGCCTCCATCACCTTGCCGCTGCCCGGCGGCCGTGAACTGCACGCGCACATCTGGCGCGCCGACGTGGGACGGGTCCCGTTGCTGCTGCTGGATTCGAACATCCCGGCCAACGACGACGCCGCCCGCGCCATCACCGACCGGCTCTACGGCGGCGGCGGGGACCACCGGCTGCAACAGGAACTCTTGCTGGGCATGGGCGGGGTGAAGGCGCTGCGCGTGCACGCCCGGCTCACCGGCACCCCGGCGCCCGAGGTCTTCCACACCAATGAGGGCCACGCCGGGTTCCTGGGGATCGAGCGCATCCGCGAGCTGATGGACGGCGGACTGGACTTCCCCACCGCGTTGGCCGCGGTACGCGCCGGGACCGTGTTCACCACCCACACCCCGGTCCCGGCAGGCATCGACCGGTTCGATGCCGCGCAGATCGCCCACTTCCTCGACGAGGGTCTGGCCCCCGGGGTCCCCACGGACCAGGTCCTGGCCCTGGGATCCGAGGTCGCGTTGGAGGGCCACGACGGCACGTTCAACATGGCGGCGATGGGCCTGCGCCTGGCCCAGCGGGCCAACGGGGTCTCGCAACTGCACGGGGAGGTCTCCCGCGGGATGTTCGCCGGGCTCTACCCGGGCTTCGACGCCTCCGAGGTACCGATCGGCTCGATCACCAACGGCGTCCACGAAGCCACCTGGGTGGACCCGCGCGTCACCGCCCTGACCGGGGCCGAGGCCGCCGACGACGACGCCACCCTGTGGGCCCTGCGCCGCGAGCTGCGCGTGCAGCTCATCGACGACGTCAGGTCGCGATTGCGCGCCTCGTGGAAGCGCCGCGGTGCAGCGGAGGCCGAACTGGGCTGGACGGACACCGTGTTGGACCCGGACGTGCTGACGATCGGCTTCGCCCGCCGCGTGCCCACCTACAAGCGCCTGACCCTGATGCTGCGCGACCCGGCCCGGCTCAAGGCGGCGCTGCTGCACCCGACCCGGCCCATCCAGCTGGTCATCGCCGGCAAATCGCACCCCGCCGACGAGGCCGGCAAGCGGATGATCCAGGAACTGGTCCACTTCACCGACGACCCCGAGGTCCGCCACCGGATCGTCTTCTTGCCCAACTACGACATGGCCATGGCCCGCACCCTCTTCCCGGGCTGCGACGTCTGGCTGAACAACCCGCTACGCCCCCTGGAAGCCTGCGGCACCTCCGGGATGAAGGCCGCGCTGAACGGCGCCCTGAACCTCTCGGTCCTGGACGGCTGGTGGGATGAGATGTACGACGGCGGCAACGGCTGGGCGATCCCCACTGCACCTGCGGGGGCCACACCCGAGGAACGCGACACGCTCGAGGCCTCGGCGTTGTACGCCCTGATCGAGAACACGGTGGCCCCGCGTTTCTACGGCCAGGAGGACAACCAGTCCTCCGGGTCGGCTGGCCCCTCGGCCCCCAGCGGCGACGGGGTCCCGCGCCAATGGCTGGCGATGATCCGCCACACCCTGTCGGTGCTCGGACCGCAGGTCTCGGCCGCCCGGATGGTCCGCGACTACGTCACGAAGCTCTACGTCCCGGCCGCCCAGGCGGGTCGCGAAGCAGCTGCCGACGCTTTCACCGGCGCCCGGGAATCCGCCGCCTTCCGGGACCGGGTGGTCTCCGCCTGGCCGGGCATCGCCGTCGAACATGTTGATTCACTGGACATCGAGGCCGAACCGAGCATCGGCGACACGTTCCGGGTCAGCACCTACATCCGCCTGGGCGCCCTCTCCCCCGGCGAGGTCAGGGTCGAAGCCGTCCAGGGCACCGTCGGGGACACCGACGAGCTCGTGGACACCTCGGCCCACCCGCTCCAGCTGGCCGAGGAGCTGGGCGAGGGGCGGTACCTCTTCCGGGGCGAGCTCCAGCTCGAACGCCCGGGGGCCTTCGGCTACGGGGTCAGGGTGGTTCCGGCGCACCCGATGCTGGCCTCCACCGCCGAGCTGGGGCTGGTCACCACCGCCGGTTAGGGCCGGGGCTGCAATCCGGGGGCGTCGCAGCGGTAGACGGTGATCGAGCTGCCCTCTGCGGTATCGGTTTCGCCCGCGCCGACCCGGGCGCCGCGGCGCAGGTGGCTGCGCGCCCCGGTGCCGTAGCGCAGTTCGAAGCGCGTCGAGGCGGCATCCTTGCGCCTGAAATCCTGCAACGATTCGGCCCCGGGCAGCCGGATGCCGCGGTCCTCCAGCTCCCCGTTGAACACCACGAGCCCGTCGATGCTGCCGGACGGGGAGCCGAGCAGCAGCTGCACCAGCCGGGTGCCGCCATCGGTCCATTGCTCCTGCCGCATGGGTGTGCCTTCGGCGTTGAACCACAGCAGGTAGGAGCTCTCGGCGATCGCCGGATAGACGAAGGGCTGGTGCTGCAGGAATTCACGGCGGATCCTCGCGAACGCCTGCGTGCGGCGCAGCATGTCCTGGCCGAAGGCGTCGGGGGTCCAGTCCAGCCAGGAGATCTCGTTGTCCTGGCAGTAGGCGTTGTTGTTCCCGCGTTGGGTCTTGCCGAACTCGTCGCCGGCGGTGATCATGGGCACCCCGAGCGAGAGCAACAGGGTCCCCATGGCGTTGGATGCGGTTTGCAGGCGGGCGGCGGTGATGGCCTCGTCCCCGCTCATGCCCTCGACGCCGTGGTTGTAGCTGCGGTTGTGCTCGGCCCCGTCGCGGTTGGACTCGCCGTTGTCCTCGTTGTGCTTGCGGTGGTGGCTGACCAGGTCCCGCAGGGTGAAGCCGTCGTGGGCGGTCACCAGGTTCACCGAGGCCAGCGGGCCACGTCCCGAGGCGGCGAACGTGTCGCGGGAACCGGCCAGGACGCTGGCCAGGCGTGCCACGTTGGGGGCCTGGCCGCCGCCTTCGAGGGCGCCGCGGCCGGCGACCCAGAAATCGCGGACGGTGTCGCGGAAGCCGTCGTTCCAGTCGGCGAAACCCTGCGGGAAGCGTCCGGTCTGCCACCCGTCGGGGCCCAGGTCCCAGGGTTCGGCGATCATCTTCACGTGCGAGAGCAGCGGGTCGGCGGCGATGGCCTCCAGGAAGGGGTGGCGTGGGCTAAACCGGTTGTCCTCACCGCGGCCCAGGGTGACGGCCAGGTCGAAGCGGAACCCGTCCACGTGGTAGTCGCGGACCCAGTGGCGCAGCGATCCCAGCACCAGCTCGAGCACTGCCGGGGAGGAGAAGTCCAGCGAGTTCCCGCAGCCGGTGGTGTCCAGGTAGTTTCCGGCGTCGTCGTGGCGGTAGTAGGCGGTGTCGCCGAGCCCGCGCCACGAATACGTCTTCTGGTCCTTCCCGCCCTCTGCCGTGTGGTTGTAGACGACGTCGAGGATGACCTCCAGTCCTGCCTGGTGCAGGAGGCGGATCATGCCCTTGAGTTCATTCCTGACGGCTTGCGGTCCGGCCCGGCGGGCTGCCTCGCTGGCGTAGTCGGCGTGCGGGGCGAAGAAGCCCAGGGTGTTGTAGCCCCAGTAGTTGGGCAGGCCCAGGTCCTGCAGGTGGGGTTCGTCGATGTGCAGGTGCACCGGCAGCAGTTGGACGGCGGTGACGCCCAGGGCGAGCAGGTGCGCGACCATGGCGGGGTGGGCCATGCCGGCGTAGGTGCCGCGCAGTTCGGCGGGAACGTCGGGGTGCAGCATCGACTGGCCGCGGACGTGGGCCTCGTAGATGACGGTGTCGCGCCACGGGATGGCCGGTGGCGCGTCACCGCCCCAGTCGAAGTCCTCGGTGACATGCACTCCCCAGTAGGCACCGGCGTCGTCCTGGACGATGGCACGGGCATAGGGGTCCAGCAGCAGCTGGCCGTCGGCGGGCAGTTCGGCTCCGCTCTCCCAGAAGGCATAGCTGGCTCCGGGGCGCAGCGCCGGGGCGTGGCCGTGGTGGTGTCCGTCGGCGGCGGCGGACAAGGCGGCCACCGCCGGCTCCCCCGCCGGGTCGGTGTAGTGCACGTCGACGGCCTCGAGGTCGGGGGCGAACACCGAGACGTGCACGACGTCCTGGTCCTGGCCGTCCTCGGGGGCCGGCGGTGCCGAGATCCCGGGCACACGGAGTACGGCGTCAGCGGGTTGGGTCACCGGCGCTCTCGTCCTATGCTGCCCGGAGGCGGGACACCTCGTAGAGGGTGATGCCCACGGCCATCGAGGCGTTGAGGGATTCCATGGCCGATTCGATCGGGATGGAGACGATCTGGTCGCAGGTTTCCCTGACCAGCCGGGAGAGCCCCTTGCCCTCGGACCCGACGACGATGCACAGCGGTTCGGTGGCCAGCGGCAGGCCGGTGAGGTCGACGTCGCCGTCGCCGTCGAGGCCGATGACATACACGCCGGCCTGCTTCATGGTCTTCAGCGCCGCCGTCAGGTTCGTCGCCCGGGCCACGGGAACGCGGGCCGCTGCGCCGGCGCTGGTCTTCCAGGCCGAGGCCGTCATGCCCACGGAGCGGCGTTCGGGGACGATCACCGCGTGGGCTCCGAAGGCCGAGGCCGAGCGGATGATGGCCCCGAGGTTGCGCGGGTCGGTGATGCCGTCCAGGGCGATGAACAGCGGGGTGTTCTTGATGTACCCCTTGGCCGCCTTCTGCAGGGTCTGTTCCACCGATTCCACGGCGTCCGGGTAGTCGTACGGGGGGACCTGCAGGACCAGGCCCTGGTGGATGGAATCGTCGGTCATCCGGTCCAGCTCCGGCTTGCCGGTTTCCATGACGGCCAGGCCGCGCTCGGCCGCGAGCTTGAGGACCTCGCGCACCCGGTCGTCGACGTCGATGCGGATGGCCATGTAGAGGGCCTTGGCGGGGATGTCGGCGCGCAGCGCCTCCAGGACCGAATTGCGTCCGGAGACCATTTCCTCGGCGTTCTTGCTCCGGCCGGAGCCGCGGCCAGCGGGGCGCTGGCGGCCGGTGCCGGGCTTCGCGGCGGCGCGTTCGGCCAGCTGCTTGCTGCGGTAGGCCTTGTGGTAGGTCCGTTCCTCGGCCTTGGGCGTGGGGCCCTTGCCCTCGAGCGCCTTGCGGCCGTGGCCTCCGGTGCCCACGGTGGGGCCCTTCTTCTTCTTCGGTGCGCCGCCGTGACGCTTGGGTGCTGCCATGGGATGAAATCCTTGATGTTGGTGGGGTCGGGTCCGCGCTCTCGCGATGCCCGGCAACCCCCTATTTTACAGGTGGAAGCGCAGTTCTCCGACGGGGCCCTATTTCAGCGACCAGCGGGCGCCGTCGGCCGAGTCCTCCACGACGATGCCCGCGGCGGCGAGGGTGTCGCGGATCCGGTCCGCCCGCGCCCAGTCCCTGGCCGCCCGCGCCTCGACGCGTTCTTCCAGCTGCGCGGCCACCAGCGTGTCCAACGCCTCCTGCTGGGCCGGGGACCCGCCCTGTGTCCCGTCGCCGGCGGCGTCGTCCAATCCGAGGGTGGACGTCATGGCCAGCACCTGCGCCAACGCCTGGCCGGCGGCCTCCAGCTCACCGGCGGCCAGCGCCTTGTTGCCACGGCGCACGCTCTCATGCAAGGCGGCCAGGGCCTGCGGGACGTTCAGGTCGTCGTCCATGGCCGCTGCGAAGTCGTCGGTGACCTCGAAGTGCTCCAGGTCCAGTTCGAAGTCGGCCCCCGGGGCGACTGCGTGGATGCGTTGCAGGGCGTTGGCGATGAACGTGTCGATGCGTTCGACGGCGGCTGCGGCCTCCTGCAGCGAGCTGGGCTTGTAGTCCAGCTGGGACCTGTAGTGGGCCTGGCCCAGGAAGTAGCGCACCACCCGGGCCGGGGCGGCGTCGAGCATCTCGGCCGGGGAAATGGTGTTGCCGATGGACTTGGACATCTTCTCGCCCTCGAAGGTGACCATGCCGTTGTGCATCCAGAAGTTCGCGAACCCGTCGCCGGCGGCGGTGGATTGGGCGAGCTCGTTCTCGTGGTGCGGGAAGCGCAGGTCCAGTCCCCCGCCGTGGATGTCGAAGGCGGTGCCGAGGTACTTGCCGGCCATCGCCGAGCATTCCAGGTGCCAGCCGGGACGGCCGCGGCCCCACGGGCTGGGCCAGGAGGCGGTGGCCGGGTCGGTGTCCTTGTGCCCCTTCCACAGGGCGAAGTCCCGCGGATCGCGCTTGCCGCGCGGATCGGCGTCGGGTGCCGCCTGCAGGTCCTCGACGCGTTGGCGGGTCAGGGCACCATAGGCCGGGTAGGAGAGCACATCGAAGTAGACGTCCCCGGAGTCGTCGGTGGCCGGGTAGGCGTGACCGGCGTCGATGAGCCGGGTGATGAGTTCGTGCATCTCGGTGATGTGGCCGGTGGCGCGCGGTTCGTAGGTCGGCCGGCGCACCCCCAGGGTGTCGTAGGCCAGCGCGAAGGCCTGTTCGAAGCGGTAGGCCAGCGCGTACCAGTCCTCGTCCGGCTGGTAGGCGTCGTCGCCGTCGAAGTCCTCGGCGAAGGAGGCTGCGGACTTCTCCAGGATCTTGTCGTCGATGTCCGTCACGTTGCGCACCACGTCCACGCGCAGGCCCCGGTATTCGAGCCAGCGAACCAGGATGTCGAACGCGATCGCCGAGCGCACGTGCCCCACGTGCGGCATGCCCTGGACGGTGGCGCCACAGTAGTACAGGCCCACGCGCCCCGGTGTCAGGGGAACGAAGTCCCGGACCTGTGCCTGCTGGGTGTCATAGAAACGGATGCTCACCGCTCAAGGTTATCGGACGCGGGGTAGACCAGTGCGGTGGCGTAGGCCGTGATGCCCTCCCCCGCCCCCTCGTAGCCGAGCCCGTCCGAAGTGGTGGCGGTGACGGTGATCGGGGCGCCGGCGGCAGCGGACAGCACGGCGTCGGCCTCGGTGCGGCGGGGCCCGAACTTCGGGCGCCGGCCCACGAATTGGACGGCGACGTTGCCGATCTCCCAGCCTGCGGCGCGCACCAGCCGGGCTGCCTCGGCCAGCAGGCTCGCTCCGGAGGCCCCGGCGAATTCGGGCCGGTCGGTGCCGAAGTGGGTGCCCAGATCCCCGATCCCGGCGGCGGAGAACAGGGCGTCGCAGGCGGCGTGTGCCACGGCGTCGCCGTCGGAATGGCCGGAGAGCCCGCGTTCGCCGGGCCAGTGCAGCCCGGCCAGCCACAGCTCGCGGTCGGGGTCGGGGTCCACGGCGTGCACGTCGATGCCGATCCCGGTGCGCGGGATCAGGGGGCGGGGGGTCATCGCGGCTCCTCGGTGGTGGTGGTCGGGGACGGGGCCTGGTCGCGGGTCCGGTCGCCGGCCAGCATCGCCTCGGCCAGCAGCAGGTCCAGCGCGGTGGTGATCTTGAAGGCCGCCGGATCGCCGGGGACGACCAGGACCTGGTGTCCGGTGCGTTCCATCAGGGCGGCGTCGTCGGTAATCGCCGCGGCCTCGGCCCGGCTCCACCCCGCGGCGGCGGCGTGCGCGGCGGCGAGGGCACCTGCTTCGAAGCCCTGCGGTGTCTGGATGGCCCGCAATCCCGAACGGTCGGGGGTGCCGGTGACCGGCGCGGCGTCGGGGATGCCGTGGGCGGGGCGGGTCGCGGGGTCAACGACCTTGATGGTGTCCGCCACGGCCACTCCGGGGATCACTGCGGTGCCTCCTGCCTGCAGGGCCTCGACAATGCGGATGAACACCTCCGGCGGGGTCAGGCAGCGGGCCGCATCGTGGACCAGGATGTGGTCGACGGGGCCGAGTGCCTCGATGCCGGTGCGCACGGAGTCGGTGCGTTCGGCGCCCCCGGCGGTGGTGGTGATGGCCGTTCCGGTGTCCCGTCCGAGGTCGGCGCAGATCCGCCGCAGGTGTTCGTCACCGGGTGGGAGCACTGCCACCACGGTGGTCGCGACGCCGGAGGCGATGATGCCCCGCAGGGCATGTTCGAGCAGGGGCTTCCCGGCCAGCGGCACCAGGGCCTTGGGCATGCCCCGGCCCAGACGGGTGCCGGAGCCGGCCGCGACGAGGACGACGCCGATGCGAGGTGTCGAGGGGGCGGTGTCAGTCACGGTCCCACCTTACCGGCGGGCAAAGGAAAGACCCGGCCACCGTCGGGTGGCCGGGTCTGGTGCCGGTCGTGCCGGCCTCTCGCCGTTCCGGATGGCCGGAGCGACGTCGTTGCCTAGGAGGCGAGCACCTCGTCGAGGACGGTTTCCGCCTTCTCCTCGTCCAGCTTCTTGGCCAGGGCCAACTCGCTGATGAGGATCTGGCGCGCCTTCGAGAGCATGCGCTTTTCACCGGCCGACAGTCCGCGGTCGTTGTCGCGGCGCCACAGGTCGCGGACGACCTCTGCCACCTTGACGACGTCACCGGACGCCAGCTTTTCCAGGTTTGCCTTGTAACGGCGGGACCAGTTGGTCGGCTCCTCCGTCAGTTCGGCACGCAGGACGTCAAAAACATGTTCCAGCCCCTCCTGGCCGACGACGTCCCTGACGCCAACCAGATCAACATTTTCTGCCGGAACCTCGATTGTCAGATCTCCCTGCGCGACCTTGAGCTTGAGATACATCTTCTCTTCGCCCTTGATCGTCCGCATCTTGATCTCTTCGATCATCGCCGCACCGTGGTGAGGGTAAACAACCGTTTCGCCAACCTCAAAAACCATCTGGATAAACCCCTTTCCCGGAATCAAGTTTATCACGAATATGGTTCTATTACCGGCGCGTTGCCCGTCATCTAGCGGGAGGAGGGCCATAATCCGCCCTTGCAATTTCTGCCATTGATGCTAGCGCGCACGAATGCGCACCCCGGGCCGCGGGTGCCCCCTCCCCCGCTCCGGGGACCGTCATGCTCCCGGTGGAGTCATACTTTTGCGGCGAAACCGATTAGGCTGGAGGCAATGCTTTTTATGCCCGGCGTGGAACCCACTCGTCCGCACGGGGCGACAACACCAGAGAAGAACCTTGTAGAGGAGTTTGTGCCGTGATCACCGCACAGAAGTTCCGCGGCCGCAAGACCGCGACCGTTGCCGCCTTCGCCTTGCTGGCGGCCGGGATGACCGGATGCAGCGCGGTGAACCAGCAGGCCACCACCATGCACTACGCGGCGTCCGATGGCATCGTCTTCGACGTCGCCAGCATCGAGGCACGCAACCTCATGCTGGTCACGAACTCGGCCGACCAGAAGGCCCGCTTCATCGGCAGCCTGATCAACGACACCGACCAGCCGGCCTCGGTGGAACTGACGGTGGATGGCAATTCGGCCACCATCGAGGTTCCCCGCAAGTCCTCGGTCGAGCTGGAGGACGACGCCAACAAGACGGTGCTCCCCCGCGCCGGCGTCGAGCCCGGATCGCACGCCGACCTGACCGTCAAGGTCGGTGCCAGCAGCGCCACCGAGTCCCTGCCGGTCGTCAACGGTGCGCTGCCCGAATACCGTCCGTACCTGCCCGAGGGCTACAACGCCGACACGGTCAAGCACCTGGAGCCGACCGCGCCGATCCTGAAGCCCGAAGGCCACTAGGCCCGACCCCACGGCATGCGCTGGGCGGCCGGGTCCCCGCGGGGATCCGGCCGCCCTTGTTGTGTTTCCGCGCGTTGTGCCCGCGCGCGGGGCGGGGTGCCCCGCCGTCGTGCTTTAGGCCTCGAACTTGTAGCCGAGCCCGCGCACCGTCACCAGATGCACCGGGGCCGCGGAGTCCGGCTCGATCTTCGAGCGCAGGCGCTTGACGTGGACGTCCAGGGTCTTGGTGTCCCCGACGTAGTCCGCACCCCACACCCGGTCGATGAGCTGGCCGCGGGTGAGCACGCGTCCGGCGTTGCGCAGGAGCATCTCGAGCAGCTCGAACTCCTTGAGCGGGAAGGAGACCTGCTCGCCCTGGACGCTGACGGTATGCCGTTCCACATCCATGCGCACCGGGCCCGCCTGCACGGTGGCGGCGACCAGTTCCTCCGGCTCGCCCTGCCGGCGCAGCACGGCGCGCACGCGGGCGACCAGTTCCCGGGCGGAATAGGGCTTGGTGACGTAGTCGTCGGCGCCGAGCTCCAGGCCCACGACCTTGTCGATTTCCGCGTCCTTGGCGGTGAGCATGATCACCGGGACGCTGGAGCGTTGGCGCAGCTGCCGGCAGACCTCGGTGCCCGGCTGACCGGGGAGCATGAGGTCCAGCAGGACCAGGTCGGCCCCGTTGCGGTCGAACTCGACGATCGCGTCGATCCCGTTGTCGACGACCTGGACCTCGAAGCCCTCCTTCGTCAGCAGGTACTCCAGCGGGTCGCTCAGCGACTCCTCGTCTTCGACCACCAGAATGCGGGTCAAATTCGGCCTCCTTGTTGTGTGGCGCGGCGTGGGTTCACGCCGGGGGTCTCGTGGCCGGGTTCCCCCGCGTCGTCGGCGTCCGGCGCCTCGCGGGGGGCCTCGTCGGCCTGTTCGTGGCGGGGCATGCGCACCGTGAAGGTGGAGCCCTGGCCGGGCTGGGACCACAGCGTGATTTCGCCGCCGTGGTTGGAAATGACGTGCTTGACGATGCTCAGGCCCAGACCGGTTCCCCCGGTCTGGCGCGTGCGGGCGGCGTCGACCCGGTAGAAGCGCTCGAAGATGCGTTCCTGTTCCTCCGGGGCGATGCCGGGGCCCTGGTCGGTGACGGAGACCTGCACCAGCCCGTCGCGCGAGCGGACGCCGACCCCGACGCTGGTGCCCTCCGGCGAGTAGCGGATGGCATTGTCGATGAGGTTCCTGAAGGCGGTCATCAGCAGGTCCCGGTCCCCGAAGATCCTGTCATCGGTGTGGCCGCCGACGGTGATGGTGATGTTCTTGCCCTCGGCGGTGAGCTTGTTGCGGTCCACCGCCTCGGCGATGGCCCGGTTCACGTCCACCGGCTGGCCGGCCAGGACCACGTCCGTGCCCTGCAGGCGGGAGAGCTCGATGATGTCCTGCACCAGCGCGCCGAGCCGACGGGCCTCCTTGTCCAGCCGGGTCGAGAAGCGGCGGACCGCCACCTCGTCGTCGGCCGCCTCGTCGATGGCCTCGGAGAGCAGCCGGATGGCACCTACCGGCGTCTTGAGTTCATGGGAGACGTTGGCGACGAAGTCGGTGCGGACCGCCTCGGTCCGGGTGATCTCCGTCCGGTCATCGGCCAGCAGCAGGATGTATTCCTCCCCCAACGGGGCGACCCGCACGTGCACCACGATGGTCCCCTGGCCGAGCGGGCCCAGCGGCAATTCGAACTGGCGTTCCTCGATGACGCCGTCGGCCCTGACGCGTCGGGCCAGCGAGAGCAGCTCGGCGTGCACCATCGTGTGGCCACGGACCAGGCCGTAGGCGTAGGCGGCCGGGTTGGCGCGGACCACGCCGTCGATGTCGTCGACCACCACGAAGGCCCGTCCCACCACGGAGAGGATCTCGGCGGCACCCTCGGGCAGGGTCGGTTCGCCGACGTCGACGACGGCCCGGCGCTGCATCCGGCTGTAGCGGTACGCGAGGAGCCCCACGACGCCGAGCGCCAGGCCCACCAGGCCGGCCATCACGATCATCAACGCTTCATCCACGGAACTAGCGTAGCCCGGCCTCAACGGGGCCTTGCGCCCATATGACGGGCCGGAGCGCCCCATTCACCCAATGTTCATGCGGCGGCGGTCCTTGGTTAAGGTGGGGGTGGAAGGGTTGGACCCTACAGTGCCCCACCCCTGCCCGGGGGAGCGGGACAGCAGCTATGAAAGGACGCCCAGTGCGCAAGGTTTTCCAGGCCGAACTCCAGACGATCGGCGAGGAACTGACGGAAATGGCCTCCCTCGTGGCCGATGCCATGGAACGGGCCTACTCCTCGTATGCCGGGGCCGATACCGAGATCGCCCAGGAAGTGATCGCCGCCGATGCACGCGTGGACTTCATGCAGAACCAGTTGGATGAGCGGGCCATCGACGTGCTGGCCCTCCAGGGCCCGGTGGCCTCTGACCTGCGGATGATCGTCGGTTCACTGCGGATGAGCGCCTCGCTGGAGCGGATGGGTGACCTGGCCCGCCACATCGCCCAGCTCGCCCGCCTGCGCTACCCGGCCAACGTGGCCCCGGACTCCGTCGCCCCGGTCTTCGCCGAAATGGCCGAGCTCGACGTGCAGATCGCCCGGAAGCTGATCACCCTGCTGGAGACCCGCGACCTGGACATCGCCGCGGAGATCATCACGATCAACACCCGGATCGACGACCTGCATGCCAGCGTCTTCAAGATCGTCGCGGCACCGGAGTGGAACGAGTCGGCGCCGCGGACTGCCGACGTCACGCTGACCAGCCGCTACATGGAACGCTACGGCGACCACGGCGTCTCGGTCGCCCGCAAGGTCAACTACCTGGTGACCGGCGAGTGGGAGCCCGGCAGCTCCGAACGCTAGGACCAACGTCGAAGGGGGCCGGCCGGCGCATGTGCGTCGGCCGGCCCCCTTTGTCGTTTCCTTCGACGGGCCGGGGCTACTTGCGGCCCTGGTTGGCCACCGCCTTGATCGCGTCGGCCGCGGCGTCGGCGTCGAGGTAGCGCCCGCCGGGCGTGACCGGGGCGAAGTCCTCGTCCAGTTCATAGACCAGCGGGATGCCGGTGGGAATGTTCAGGCCAGCGATGTCCTCGTCGGAGATGCCGTCCAGGTGCTTGACCAGGGCGCGCAGCGAATTGCCGTGCGCGGTGACCAGGACCGTCTTGCCGGCCTGCAGGTCGGGCCGGATCGCGGACTCCCAGTAGGGCAGCATGCGCTCCAGGACGTCCTTGAGGCATTCGGTGCGCGGGGCATCCTCGCCGAGGTCGGCGTAGCGCCGGTCCCCGATCTGGGAGAACTCCGAGTCGTCGTCCAGCGGCGGCGGCGGGGTGTCGTAGGAGCGGCGCCACTGCATGAACTGGTCCTCGCCGAACTCGGCGAGCGTCTGGGCCTTGTCCTTGCCCTGCAGCGCACCGTAGTGGCGTTCGTTCAGGCGCCAGTCGCGGCGGACCGGGATCCAGGACAGGTCGGCTGCCTCCAGGGCCAGGTTCGCGGTGATGATCGCGCGCTTGAGCAGGGAGGTGTGCAGCACGTCGGGGACCAGGCCCTCGGCGGTGAGCAGCTCTCCGCCGCGCACTGCCTCGGCGCGTCCCTGCTCGGTCAGCGGCACATCGTACCAGCCGGTGAAGAGGTTCTTTTCGTTCCATTCGCTCTGCCCGTGGCGGAGCAGGATCAGGGTGTGCGTCATGAATTCATCCTATCGGGCGTGAAGTCCGTTACTTTCCCCCATGACTGGTCATGAAGGGGTCCGGCGCCACCTTATATTTTTGGTTGTGGTGCAAAAGGCTCAGCGGCTTGGCGGCCGGCACCAGGCCGGGCGTCCCGTGGGCAACCCCACCCGCGGCACCACGAACCCGAACCGGATGCGCCGGGTGGACCGGTGGATGACCGGTACCCAGGAATTCCGTTTGCGCCCCGCCGTCACCGGCGCCCCTCCGATCTGCGTGGACCTGGGCTATGGGGCCTCGCCGCGCACCGCCGTCGAATATTTCCAGCGGCTGCGAGCCGTCAACCCCCGGGTGTCAGTGGTGGGACTGGAGATCGATCCGGGCAGGGTCCGGGAAGCGAAGGCAATGGAGGTCGAGGGGTTGTCCTTCGATGTCGGCGGCTTCGAGATCCCCACCGCGCGCAATCCCCTGCTCATCCGTGCCTTCAATGTCCTGCGTCAGTACAACGAGGAGGATGTCGCCGCGATCTGGAAGGCCCTCGCGGCACGGCTCGATCCGCAGGGGCTGCTCATCGAGGGCACCTGCGATGAGATCGGGCGGATCAGCACCTGGGTCGGCGTCGCCCCCGAGGGGCCGCTGACCTTGAGCATCTCGGTGCGTTTCGGGGCGGTCCACCGGCCCAGCGACGTGGCCGAACGCCTGCCCAAGGCGCTGATCCACCGCAACCATCCCGGGGAACGGGTCCATGAATTCCTGGCAGCCGCCGATGCCGCCTGGCTGGCGTCGGCACCGTTGGCGGCCTTTGGCCAGCGCCAGCGGTGGATTGCGATGTGCAGGACGTTGCGCGTGCAGGGGTGGCCGGTGCGCGACGGGGTGTCCCGCTGGCGTTTGGGCGAGCTCACCGTCGACTGGGCGTGTGTGGCCCCGCGGACCGGGTCGCTGGCGCTCTGAGGCCGCTGGCGCCCTGAGGCCGCCGGCCCGCCGGACCGGTCAGTAGTTGTAGTACCCCGGGGAGCCCTTGCCGCCCACGGACGGACGCACATCGGCGAGGTAGACGCAGGAGATGCACGCGGCGATCAGCTGCAGGAACCCGGCACCACCGGAACCCAGGAAGCTGAACACGCACACGGCGGCCGAGACGCCGGTCAGGCCCAGCCAGAAGCCCTTGGTGCGCTTGTTCTCACGCAGGTAGTTGGCCGCCGGGTGGCGCACGGCATCGATGAAGGCCCACAGGCCGAGCACCAGGGCCACCAGGCTCAGGAGCCGGAACAGGTACGTCTCGAACAACAATGCGGTTAACACAAGCGCCAGTCTAGGCGACGTGGCCCCGATCCACCGCTAGCGCGTCGACGTCAGCGCGGCGTCCAGGTCCTTCCAGAGGTCCTCGACGTTTTCGATCCCGACGCTGAGCCGGATCAGGTTCACCGGGACCGAGTCCGGCTCCCCCGGGTGGCGGCGGCGCCGTTCGGCCAGCGATTCGACCCCGCCCAGGCTCGTGGCCGGGGTCCACAACCCCAGGGCGGCCAGGACGGCTTCGGCCGCTGCCTCTCCCCCGGCGACGGTGATGGCCACGATCGAACCGAACCCGTCCATCTGGGCTGCGGCGCGTGCGTGCCCGGGATCGGAGGCCAGCCCCGGGTACCTCACGGATTCCACGGCAGGGTGCGCCTCCAGCCGGCGGGCCAGCTCCCCGGCGTTGGCCTGGGCGCGCTCGACGCGCAACGCCATGGTCCGCAGCCCGCGCAGCGTCAGCCAGGCCTCGAAGGGCCCGGGGATCGCCCCGTGGAGCGAGCGGTGCCCGTGCAGCTTCGCCCGCAGGTCGGCATCGCTGGTGAGCACTGCACCGAGCACGACGTCGGAATGCCCGCCGATGTACTTGGTCGCCGAATGCACCACGACGTCGGCGCCGAGTTCCAGCGGGCGCTGCAGCAGCGGAGTGGAGAAGGTGTTGTCCACCACGCACAACACGCCGGCGGCACGGGCGGCTGCGGCGAGCGCCCGCACGTCGGCGACCTCGAGCATCGGGTTGGTGGGGCTTTCCAGCCAGAGCAGGTCGGCGCCCTCGAGCAGGGCCACAGTGGCCTCGGTGTCTTCCACATCGGCCAGGCGCACGGTGATCCCGGCCCGGGTCTGCAGGTCGGCCACCAGGGACAGCGAGCCGTTGTAGCTGTGCCGGGGCACCACGATCGTGCCGCCCAGGGGAATCAGCGACATGGCCGAGGCCACAGCCGCCATCCCCGAGGCGTAGAGAAGCCCCGGCAGGGCGGCGAACTCCAGCTGCGCCAGTGCCTCTTCGAGCGGGTCCCAGGTCGGGTTGGAGAACCGCCCGTAGACCCGTTCCCCGGCCCCCGGCGTCCCGGCCCCGAAGAACGTGGAGGACAGCACGATCGGCGGATTCACCGGTGCGTCCGGCTCGCGCGGCGGACGCCCGGCGGCGACGACGACTGTATCGGGGCAGAGATCCTGGGAGTGCGATGGGGCCATGCCAAAATCGTAGACCCCGCCCCCGTCCACACCCGAAGCCGCGACAGCGTGTTACCGGCCGCTGGCCGATAGGCTTAGCCGGTGAATGAAATGCAGCGCACGCCCGGGGCCCTGTTCGTCGTCCTCGAAGGCGGCGACGGTGCGGGCAAGTCCACGCAGGCGGCCCGGTTGGCCACCCACCTGCAGGAGCGCGGCCGCGAGGTCGTGCGCACCCGCGAACCCGGTGGCACCCCGATCGGCGAGAAACTGCGGTCCCTGGTCCTGGACCACGGCCACGGTGAGGTCGATGCCCGGACCGAGGCCCTCCTGTTCGCCGCGGCACGCGCCGCCCACGTCGAGCAACTCATCCTGCCCGCCCTCGCCCGCGGCGCCACCGTCATCTGCGACCGCTACATCGACTCCTCCGTCGCCTACCAGGGCGTCGGCCGGGGCCTCGGCACCGAGCAGGTCCTGGCGGTGAACCGCTGGGCCACCGGTGGCCTGCGCCCCGACCTGACCATCCTGCTCGACGTCGACCCGCGGGCCGGGCGGGACCGCCGCACCCAGGGGGACGCCACCGAGGACCGGCTTGAATCCGAGCCCGACTCCTTCCATGCGCGGATCCGCCAGGCCTTCCTGGACCGTGCCGGAAACGAGGACGGCGCCTACCTGGTCTTGGATGCCTCCCTGGCCGTGGAGGACCTGGCCGGGCAGATCTGCGCAGCGGTCGACGCGCTCGGACACCCGGAAGGATCCACCCCATGAGCACTGCCACGACACTGCCCGGGGTCTGGGCGGACCTCCCCGGACAGGACCAGGCCGTCGACGCGCTGCGCCGTGCAGCGGCGCAGGGAGCCCCCTCGCATGCCTGGCTGTTCACCGGCCCCCCGGGATCGGGACGTTCAAATGCCGCCCGCTCGTTCGCCGCGGCCCTGCAATGCGACGTCGCCGACCCCGAAGCTCGCGGGTGTGGCCAGTGCAGGCCCTGCCGCACCGTCATGGCAGGAACCCACCCGGACGTCGCCCTCATCGCCACGGAGAAGGTCGCCTACCAGATCGATGACGTCCGGCAACTGATCGCCAAGGCCCAGGACCGCCCCTCGACGGGAACGTGGCGGATCATCATCGTCGAGGATGCCGACCGCATGACCGAGCGGACCACCAACGTCCTGTTGAAGTCGATCGAGGAACCGCCCCCGCATACCGTGTGGATCCTGTGCGCCCCGAGCCCCGCCGACGTGTTGGTGACCATCCGCTCGCGGTGCCGCCCGGTGACGCTGGGGGTGCCGTCCCGGACGGCGGTGGCCGAGCTGCTGGTGCGCCGCGACGGGTTGACCCCCGAGCAGGCGGACTTCGCCGCCCGCGTCTCGCAAAGCCACATCGGCATCGCCAGGCGCTTGGCCCGCGACGAAGGGGCCCGGCAACGCCGTGATCGCACGGTGCGCCTGCCCCTGCGCCTGGGCAGCGTGTCCGATGCTGTCATCGCCGCGGGCGACCTGGTGGAGCTCTCCACGGCGGAGGCCACCGCCTCAGCGGAGGAACGCGGTGCCGCCGATACCGCAGCGCTGCGCGAATCCCTGGGCTTGGCAGCGGATGCCCCCGTGCCCCCGCAATTGCGCAGCCAATTCAAGGCCCTGGAGGAGCTGAACAAGCGCCGGGCCAAGCGCGGAGTCAACGACTCCCTGGATCGGGCGTTGATCGACTTGACCACCTTCTACCGCGACGTCCTGACCCTGCAGCTGTCCACGGGCAGTGAACTGGTCAACGCCTACCTGGAGCGAGAGCTCACGGGGATCGCCCACTCCTCGACGCCCGAGCACACGCTGGCGCGCATCGACTACATTGCCGAGGCGCGGCGCCGCATCACCGCCAACGTCCAGCCGTTGCTGGCCATGGAGGCCATGATGGCCGGATTGCTTCCGGCCAGGAGCCAAGGAGAACCCCGCGCATGACCTTCCCCCGACGCCGGCTGCGCTGGGCAGCCGCCGCCAGTTCCCTGCTGCTCCTCACCGGCTGCAGTGGCGGCCCCTCCTCCGGTCCCGAGGCGGACGCCGGGTCGACGGCATCGGTGCCCACCCCACCGGCGGGACTGGAGAAGTACTATTCCCAGACACTGGACTGGACCAGCTGCTCGACGTCGTTCGAGTGCGCCGAGGTGGAGGTGCCCCTCGACTACCAGCACCCGGACCGGGACTCCATCAAGCTCTCCGTGGTGAAGCTGGATGCCCGCGGCACGTCGAAGGGGACGTTGCTGGTCAATCCCGGTGGCCCCGGTGCCTCCGGCGTGGATCTGGTCATGAATGCGGGTACCCAGATGTTCTCCGCCGACCTGCGCAAGGGGTATGACCTCCTCGGCTTCGATCCGCGCGGGGTCAGCCGTTCGGCGCCGGTGACGTGCCAAACGGATGCCGAGCGCGATGAGGCCCGGACCGAGGACCCGGATCCCACCACCGACGCCGGGTTGGCGGAGCTCAAGGAGTTGAGCGAGCAGTTCGCGGATGCCTGCGCCGCGAAGACGGGCAAGGAACTCGGCTTCATCGACACTGTCAGTTCCGCCAAGGACCTGGATATCCTGCGTGCCGTCAATGGCGATGCACGGTTGAATTATTTGGGCTTCTCCTATGGAACGAAGCTCGGTGCCACCTATGCCCAGCTTTATCCGAAGAACATCGGGCACATGGTGCTCGACGGGGCGATGGACCCCTCCCTCGACAACGAGGAAGTCACCCTCGGGCAGGCCGCCGCCTTCGAGAAGGCGATCACCGCCTACCTCGAGGATTGCCTGCGACGCCAAAACTGCCCGTTCGACGGCGATGTCGACCAGGCCCGCGACCAGCTGCATCAGTTGTTCGCCTCCATCGAGCAGTACCCGCTGACGGCCCAGGATGGCCGCGAGGTCGGCATCACCGACTTCGTCAGCGGTTTCCTGGTGGCCTTCTACGAAAACGCCTATTGGCCGACACTCACCGATGCCCTCAATGCCGCCATCTCCGGTGATCCGACGCAGATGCTCGCCCTGGCGGACATGAGTGCCGGACGCGAGGAGGACGGTTCCTATACCGGCAACGCGGACTCTGCGTTCATCGCCATCAACTGCCTGGACTACCCGGTCGACACGTCCCTGGCCGGGCAGCGCCAGGACGCGAAGGAGCTCGAGCAGGCGTCGCCGACCATCGGCAAATACCTCGCCTATGGTGGCTTTGCCTGCCAGGACTGGAAGTTCAAGCCCACCGGCACCCCGGCGCCGGTTTCGGCCCCCGGAGCGGCACCGATCGTCATCATCGGCACCACCGGGGATCCAGCCACTCCGTATGCCTGGTCGCAAGCGCTGAACAAGCAGTTGGAGTCCTCGGTGCTGTTGACCTTCCACGGGGAAGGCCACACCGCCTACGGCCGCAGCAATGAGTGCATCGGCAACGCGGTGGACGAGTACTTCCTGGACTCGACGGTGCCCGAGGACGGCCTGCAGTGCTGAGGGGCGGGCCGGTGGATGCGTTCGTTTTGACCGCTGGCGAAGCGCTCCTATAAACTAACTGCTTGTGGCCCGCGCGGCTACGGTGCCTCCTTAGCTCAGTTGGTAGAGCGTTTCACTCGTAATGAAAAGGTCGCCAGTTCGATTCTGGCAGGAGGCTCACCTTTCAAGAAGGCCGTTCCCCGGAGAAAACACCGGGAAGCGGCCTTCTTGTTGTTCCCGTGTCTTTGCGGAATCGACCCGGTCCGACCTCCCGAAAGGCCCAGCCCATGACAACGAATGCCCAACGACAGAAGATCCGCACGGCCGGTGACTTCATGATCGTCGGTGGCACGCTGCTCGCCGTCGTGGCGGCCTTTCTGGGATTGATTCTGCTCTTCTCCGGCAGCGGGGCCGCGCTGGTGTTGTCCGGGGTTCCCACCGGGCTCCTGCTCATGGCCGTCGGCTACCTCAAGCGGATTGCCACGGCGCTCACGCCGCCAGCGGCAGACTAGCCAGGCTCCCGGATCCCCGATGCGCTGAAGCCGCTCCCGACGGTGGCAGCGGTACCGGCCAACGCGCTGTCAGCCATGGCTGGGGCCTCCACCAGAAGAGCCCGCCACCTCACGGTGGCGGGCTTTTCTGCATCCGGGGTTGGGGGCTACTCGAAATCGCTGACCGACGGATCCGGTCCGATGCGGCCTTCGGTACCGCGGTCCAGTCCGTTGATGGCCTCGATGTCGCCGTCGTCCAGTGTCACACCGAGTGCTTCCCAGTTCTCCACGATCCGCGACGGCGTCTCCGACTTGGGGATCACCACGTTGCCCAGGGCCAGGTGCCAGGCAATGACGACCTGCGCCACGGTGGCACCGTGCTTGGCTGCAATGCCGGCCAGCACTGGGTTGGACAACAGGTCCGAGCCCTGGCCCAACGGTGACCACGACTGGTGGACGATGCCCCGCGAGGCCTCGTAGGCGCGCAGTTCGGCCTGCGGGAAGTACGGGTGGGTTTCGACCTGGTGGATCGCCGGCGCCACGCCGGTGGCCTCCTCGATCTCCTTCAGCGCCTCGACGGTGAAGTTGCAGACGCCGATGGACCGCACGCGTCCGGACTTCTGGAGTTCCACGAGGGCCTTCCAGGTCTCGACGTGCTTGCCCTGCTTCGGCTGCAGCCAGTGGATGAGGAAAAGGTCCAGGGAGTCCAGGCCCAGGCGCTCCAGCGACGCATCAAAGGCGTCGAGGGTCTGCTGGTACCCTTGGTCGGAGTTCCAGACCTTGGTGGTGATGAACAGGTCCTGCGGGTCCAGGCCGGAGGCTGCCACGGCCCGGCCGACGCCTGCCTCGTTGCCGTAGATCCGGGCGGTGTCGATGTGGCGGTAGCCGGCTTCGAGCGCCAGCCCGACCACCTTTTCCGCGACGTCGTCCTTGACCTTCCACACCCCGTAGCCGAGCTGCGGGATGGTGTTGCCGTCGTTGAACGTGGTCTGGGGTGATTCGTATGTGGTCATTGACCTATCCTGTCACCGGATCCGCGGTGGAATCGACGTCAACGGACCCGCTCCGCGCTGGGCGAACGAGTCGCTTCAGCCAACGGCTGCGAGGGCTTCCTCCGCGGCGCGGACGCCGTCGACGACCAGGTCGGCACGGAACGCGACGTTTTCCAGTCCTGCCGAGTTGTAGCCCCAGCGTTCACCGTCGAGCCGGGCCATGGCGGCGGCCTGTGCCGCTGCGGCCAGGTCGTTGGCGGCCTTGGACAGGGTGCGGTGGACACCTGCATGGCTGCCGGGGATATCGGTGCCCGAACTGGGCCGTTGGCCCTGGGCGGCAACGCAGACCGCCCGCACCCTCGGCTGCAGGTCCGCCAGGTGGTCGGCAATCATCACCAGTGCGTTGTAGAGCTCATCGGATTCGATGCCCTCCAACACCTGGTGGAAACGGTCCAGCCCCCGGCTGAAGCGGTCGTGGGCGCGGCGCCAGACGCCGTCGCCCAGCTCCTTGTCGTCGCGTCGGGCGCCACGCATCTGGGCCATCCATCCCATGCTCAGAGGTACTGTCCGGGTCCGCCGTCGGCATCGGCGCTGGCCTGCGCACCGCGGTCGGGACCGCCCGGGGCCATGCGTTCGGGTTCGCCGCGTTCGTTGATGACGATTCCGGGGGCCACCTGGGTTCCGGGAGGCAATTCACGCAGTTGGATGCGTTGGGCGAGCTGCTGGCTGGCCATCTGCTGCGCCGCCAGTGCGGTCTGGATGCCGTGGAAGACGCCCTCCAGCCAGCCGACCAGTTGGGCCTGGGCGATCCGCAGTTCCGACTCCGAGGGGGTGCTGCCTTCGGTGAACGGCAGGCGGATCCGCCGCAGTTCGCTGGCCAGTTCCGGGGAGAGGCCGTCCTCGAGTTCGACGACTGAGCGTTCGTGGATGTCGGCCAGGGTGGTCCGGGCCTCGGCGTCGAGCGGCGCGGCCTTGACCTCTTCAAGCAGCTGCTTGATCATCGAGCCGATGCGCATGACCTTCGCCGGTTCGTCGACGAGCCCCTGGATCCTGAAGGACTCGGCGGGGGGTCCCTCGGGATGGCCTTCCACCGCAGGAGCCGGCGGCCGTGGCTGCACGTGTTCGCTCATGGTCCCATCTTGCCATGATGCGACGAGGGTGGGGCCGGTCACCCGGCCCCACCCTCGTCGTCGTGCATCAGCAGCAACGCCCCTGCGGGTTGCGTTCCTCCCAGTCGTACTTGTCCCGCCAGAATTGGCGCTCGGTCATCGGCTCACACCCCGGATGCGTTGCGGCATGATGGGCGACGTACCGGTGGTAGGCGTCGGCGCCCATCATGCCCTCGAGGTACCAGCGCACCTTGCCCAGGCTCTTGCGTACTGCCGGGAACAACGCGGTGGCCATGTCAGTGACCGCCGCCGTGGTCGGCTCGTTCCGTCGCCGGAACGTGCTTCCAGCGGGCCTCCAGTTCCTTCTCTGCAGGACTGGTGATGATGCCCGAGGGGGCATAGATCCGCGATTCCACCCGCGGGTCCTCGGTATCCGCTGCCGTCCCCGGTGCCCGGTAGGCACGGATGGTCGCCAGGATGGCCGTGATGATCACGATGATGGACAGGACCACGAAGATGATCGAGAGGGTGCCCTGGACGCCGGTATTGCGCACCACTGCCTCCATGGCCTCGACGTTTTTGGCGGTGCCGAAGCTGTCCTTGCCTTGGGCCAGCGCCTCCTTGAAGGAGTTGTGCTGGGCCCAGTAGCCGACCTTGGCAACCGGGGAGAAGATCTTCTCCCACGAGGCCCAGATCGTGATGACCGCGGTGAAGGCCAACGGCACGGCAACGATCCACAGGTAGCGGAAGTTGCCACGTTTGGCCACGATGGCCAGCACGACAGCCAGGGCGATGGCCGCCAGCAGCTGGTTGGCGATGCCGAACAGCGGGAAGAACGTATTGATCCCGCCCAACGGGTCGGTGACCCCCAGGATGAGGATGTACCCCCAGCCGGCGACCATGACCGCCGTGCACAGCCAGGCGCCGGGGCGCCAGGAGGTGTCCTTGAACTTCGGGATGAAGTTGCCGATGGTGTCCTGCAGCATGAACCGGGCCACGCGGGTTCCGGCGTCGACGGCGGTAAGGATGAACAGCGCCTCGAACATGATGGCGAAGTGGTACCAGAAGCCCATCATCGCGGTGCCGCCGAACCACTGGTGCATGATGTGGGCGATGCCCACGGCCAGGGTCGGGGCGCCGCCGGTGCGCGAGACGATGCTCTCCTCGCCGACGTTGGCCGCCAGGTCGGTGAGCATGTTCGGCGTCAGGTGCACGCCGGTCAGGCCCAGGCTGTTCACGAACGCGACGGCCGACTCGACGGTTCCCCCGGTGGAGGCCGCCGAGGAGTTCATCGCGAAGTAGACACCGCGGTCGATGGAGATCGCGGCAACCAGCGCCATGATGGCCACGAAGGACTCCATCAGCATGCCGCCGTAGCCCAGGAAGCGGGTCTGCTTTTCCTTCTCCACCATCTTCGGGGTGGTGCCCGAGGCGATCAGCGCGTGGAAGCCCGAGAGCGCACCACAGGCGATCGTCACGAACAGGAACGGGAAGAGCGAACCGGCCACCACCGGGCCGTCGGCCCGTCCGGCGTACTCGGAGAAGGCCGGCACCGAGATGGTGGGACGCACGATGATGATGGCCACGGCCAGCAGGCCGATGACGCCGATCTTCATGAACGTGGACAGGTAGTCGCGCGGTGCCAGCAGGAGCCAGACCGGCAGGATCGCCGCGATGAAGCCGTAGACGATGATCGACCAGGCGATCACGGGGCGGTCCAGGTGGAACAGTGCCGAGCCGAGGTCGGATTCGGCGACCCAGCGGCCGGAGATGATGGCGAACATCAGCAGGACGAACCCGATGATCGAGATCTCCAGGACCTTCCCCGGGCGGATGAAGCGCAGGTAGCAGCCCATGAACAGGGCGATCGGGATGGTCAGCGCCACCGAGTACACGCCCCAGGCGGATTCGCCGAGTGCGTTGACGACGACGAGGGCCAGGATGGCCACGATGATGATCATGATCGCCAGGGTGGCGATCAGGGCCGCGGTGCCGCCGATCAGGCCGAGCTCCTCGCGGGCCATCTGGCCCAGCGAGCGTCCGCCGCGGCGCATGGAGAAGAACAACACGAGGTAGTCCTGCACGGCTCCGGCGAAGACGACGCCGACGATGATCCAGATCGTGCCGGGCAGGTAGCCCATCTGGGCGGCCAGCACGGGGCCGACGAGCGGGCCGGCGCCGGCGATGGCCGCAAAGTGGTGGCCGAAGAGGACCCGGCGGTCCGTGGGCATGAAGTCGCGGCCGTTGGAGTTGTACTCGGCCGGGGTGGCCCGGGAGTCATCGGGACGGGCGATCTTGCGCTCGATGTACTTCGCGTAGAAGCGGTAGAACACCAGGTAGGTGCACACCGCGGCGAAGACGAACCAGATGGCGTTGATGGTCTCGCCCCGGGAGATGGCCAGGACCGACCAGGCGACGGCGCCCAGCAGGGAGATCGCGGCCCACAGGACGATCTTGGCCGGAGTCCATTTGCGTTCTTCGGCCTCGGCGACCTCGGGGGCAACCGCGCTGGGCGGTAATTCCGCGGGTTGGGTGGATGGGTGTTCACTCATGTGTTGATGCCTTTACTCTCAAAGATGCGTTGCGACCTGCCGTCGACAACCCTGACGTGAGCTGTGGCACGGTGACGGCCGCGCCTACAGGGTAACCCGCGGGCACGCCGTCGAGTGGGAGGCCCGCACGGCTCAGATGGTGAGCAGGATCTTGCCGCGGTGCTCCCCCGAGTCAAAGTATGCGTGGGCTTCAGCCGCCTGCTCCAGCGCAAAAGTGCGCTCGACGACGGGACGAACCGCACCGGATTCGACCAGGGGCCACACCCCGGTCCTCACGCCCTGGACCACCCGGCCCTTGGCCTCGATGTCGCGGGCGCGCAGGGTCGTTCCGATCACGCGCAGGCGCCGGGTCATCAGCTTCGCCAGGTTCAGCTCCGCCGTGGCACCGCCTTGGAGCGCGATGACCACGAGCCGGCCGTCCTTGGCCAGCACGTCCACGTTCCGCCCCAGGTATTTGGCCCCCATGATGTCCAGCACGACGTCGGCTCCCTGGCCGCCGCTGATCTGGCGCATGCGTTCGACGAAGTCCTCCTCGCGGTAGTTGATGCCCTCCAGGGCCCCGAAACCGCGGCAGAAGTCGATCTTCCCGGCGCTTCCCGCGGTGACGACCACCCGCGCGCCGCGGGCCGCCGCGATCTGGGTGGCCATGGTTCCGATGCCGCCGGCGCCGCCATGGACCAGGAGCCACTCCCCCGCGGCCAGGTTCGCCTCCATGAACAGGTTGGACCACACGGTGCAGGCCACCTCGGGCAGGCCCGCGGCTTCCACGAGGTCCAGGCCCGCCGGCCGGGGCAGCAGCTGCTGAACGGGCACCGCCACATACTCCGCGTAGCCGCCGCCGGCGAGGAGCGCGCACACGGGTGTTCCGGCGTCGTACCCGGTGACGCCCGGGCCGAGCGCCACGATGGTCCCCGAGACCTCGAGCCCCGGGATGTCCGAGGCCCCGGGCGGCGGCGGATAGGTCCCGCCGCGTTGTCCGACGTCGGCCCGGTTGATTCCCGCGGCGGCGACCCGCACCAGCACCTCGCCGGCGCGCGGCGTGGGGACCTGGCGGTCGACGATGGTGATGACTTCGGGGCCTCCGGCGCCGGCAAACTCCACGGCGCGCATCGTCTGCGGCACGGCGGTGGGGGTGGCGTGGCTCATGATGGGGTCCCTTCCCGTGGCTGGCTGTTTCCTCCGCCCACCCTATCCGTGCATTTTCCGGCTCCCGGGGCCCTCGCGTATAGTTCTCGTGTCTGGAAGGTTGTCCGAGCGGCCTATGGAGCTGGTCTTGAAAACCAGTGTGCGGTAACCCCGTACCAAGGGTTCAAATCCCTTACCTTCCGCGCACCATCCGGGAAGCCGGGCCCTGGCGGGTCGGCTTCCCGGATGCGTTAACTGCCCTCGCCCCGGCCATCGGCCGCGAAGAGTCCGGGGCTCAGCTGGCGCAGGATCTCCCCGCGCAGCCCCGTGGTGTCCGTTTCCCAGAAGGCCTCCGGATAAACCAGGGCTCCGCCGGCAATATGCGGCCCGGCGCCGGTGGCGTGGACCATGAACGCGGCATCGGGGATCCGCACCGAGGGCTTGCCGAATCCCGCGGGCCCGGCCTCGACAAAGCCCAACTGTGGATAAAACGACGGAGCGCCCTCGAGGAAGACCAGCGGCCAGCCCGCGTCCCGTGCCCCGGCGAGCGCGGCGCGCACCAGGGCCTTGCCGATGCCACGGCCTTGCCATCGGGGCTCCACGGACAGCGGCGACAGGACCAGGACGTGGTGCAGCTTCTCCAACGAGTCGACGTAGGCCCGCGTCATGCCGACGTGGCCGACGACCCGGCCACCGGCGTCGGCGACGAGTTCGAAGCCCCGGTCCTGCTGCCACGAGCGGCGCAGGGTGTCCACCAGGGCACCCACCGTGTGGCCCTCGGCCGGGTCGTCCGCGCCGAAGGCAGCTCCCACGACGGCGCCGATGCCGGGCCACTCGCCGGGTTCCGGGGGCCGGATGAGCCACCCGGGGTGCGGGTCCGGTGGGCCGGGTTGGGGCGGTTCGTGCGCTGTTGGGGGCATGGAGCGAGCGTAGCCGCGGCGTGCACCTCTGTCACCCGGGGTCTATCCACAGTTCACCTCTTGCTGTTTCACTGGTTTACATCACTGAAAGGTTCATTGACGAACCTGCACCAGAGAAGGGCACCATCGTGAACGCATCACGCACCCGGGCCGGCCTGTGTCTGGCCGCCTGCACCACCCTGATCGCCGCCAGCGCGGCAGCCGGCCCCGCCATGGCCGCCCCCGCTGCCGACGGCGGCGGCATCGTCATCAACGAGGCCTACCTGTCAGGCGGCAGCGCCAACGCGGTCTACCAGGACAAGTTCGTCGAGTTGTACAACGGCTCCGCATCGCCGGTGACGTTGGACGGCTGGACGCTGCAATACCGATCGGCCACCGGAACCGCTGCCACCAACACCTCGGTCGCGCTCTCCGGGACCGTTCCCGCCCACGGCCACTTCCTGGTCGGTGGGGGTAGCAACGGCGGGAACGGGGCCGAACTGCCGGCACCCGATCTGGCCACCTCGTTCAATCCGAGCGGCAGCCAGGGCACGATAGTGCTCTCGAACCAGGCGGACCGGCTGACCCTGCCGACCGGTTCGGTCACCGACAACGCAGCTGTCGTCGACCTGCTCGGCTACGGCTCCTCCAACACGTTCGAGACGGCCGCCGCCACGGCCCCGGCCGGCAACTCGGATCCGAAGTCCCTCGAGCGCGCCGACCACGCGGATACTGACAACAACGCAGCAGACTTCACCCTGAACGCCGCCCCCTCCCCCACAGCGTCCGGCGGGACCGACCCCGGCACGGATCCGGATCCCGTGGACCCGGTGACCGCAAGCATCGCCGAGATCCAGGGCACCGGCGATTCCACCGCGCTGGCGGGCCAGTTGGTCACCACGCGCGGCGTGGTCACCGCCACCTACCCGACCGGTGGCTACGACGGGTACTACATCCAGACCCCGGGCACCGGCGGTGACTCCGGCTCGACGGCCTCGAGCGGGCTGTTCATCTATTCGGCTGCCACGGTGTCCGACGTGCGGGTCGGCGACTACGTGGAGGTCACCGGCACGGCCGGCGAGTTCTACGGCCTCACCCAACTCAGCGTCCCCGCTGGCGGCGCCACCGTCCTCGACGAGCCGGCCGAGGCCGTGAAGCCGTTGACCGTCGCCTGGCCCGCCACCGACGCCCAACGTGAGGTGTACGAGGGCATGTTGTGGGATCCGCAGGGCCAGTGGACGCTCGCCGACAACTATTCGCTCAACGGCTACGGCGAACTGGGGCTGGCCTTCGGGACCTCCCGCCTGGTGCGCGGTGCCACGACCCTGCCCCAGGCCACCGATGTGGCCCCGGCTGGTTCGACGAAGGCAGCGGCCGTCGAAACCGAGAACCTGGCCCGCTCCGTCACCCTGGACGACGGCTCCACTGCCAACTACCTGGGCGCCGATCAGAACAAGGACGTCCCGCTGCCCTACCTCGCCCGCGGATCCCAGGTCCGGGTCGGGGCCCCGGTGGACTTCATCGGCAACGTCATCCTCGACTACCGCCATGACGCCTGGCGTTTCCAGCCGCTGACCCGGCTGACCGGTGCCAACACCGCAGACCAGCCTGTCGCCTTCGGCAAGACCCGGACCTCCCACCCGGAGGACGTCGGCGGTGACGTGAAGATCGGCACCTTCAACGTGCTGAACTACTTCACCACCACCGGAGACCAGCTCAGCGGCTGCAGCTTCTACACCGACCGCGACGGCCAGCCCGTCACGGTCCGCAGCGGCTGTGAGGCACGGGGTGCGGCGAATGCCGCCAACCTGCAACGCCAGCAGGCGAAGATCGTCGCGGCGATCAACGGACTGGACGCCGACGTCGTCTCGTTGGAGGAAATCGAGAACTCGGCGGCCTTCGGCCAGGACCGCGACAGCGCGCTGGCCGAACTGGTCGACGCCCTGAACGCCGCGTCCACGAAACCGGGCCACGGCAAAGGCCACGGCAAGGGGCCGAAGACATGGGAGTACATCCCGACCCCCGCCGCCGTTCCCGCCGACGAGGACGTCATCCGCACCGCCTTCATCTACCGCAAGGCAGCGGTGAAGCCGGCCGGCCCCTCGGTCATCCTGGACGACCAGGCCTTCTCCAACGCGCGTCCTCCGCTGGCCCAGGCCTTCACCGCGGCCCGCGGGCCCAAGCATGATTCCTTCGTGGCGATCGTGAACCATTTCAAGTCCAAGGGCTCGGGCCCCTCGGATGGTTCAGGCAACGAGGACACCGGTGACGGCCAGGGCGCCTGGAACGCTGCACGCGTCCAGCAGGCGACCGCGCTGGTGGACTTCGCCGAGCAGATGAAGCTCCGGGCGAAGACCACCCAGGTCCTGCTCACGGGCGACTTCAACTCCTACACGCAGGAGGATCCGATGCAGGTGCTCTACGCAGCCGGTTACGTCGACCTCGGGTCCGGGACCGGCAAGCAGTCCTACCTCTTCGCGGGGCGGACCGGATCACTGGACCACGTGCTCGCCTCCCGCCCGACGGCCAGCAACGTCTCGGGTGTGGACATCTGGGACATCAACGCGGACGAGCCCATTGCCCTGGAGTACAGCCGGTACAACTACAACGTCACCGACTTCTACGCCCCTGACCCCTACCGGGCCTCTGACCACGACCCGCTGGTCGTCGGCCTGGACCTCGGCGGCAAGAAGGGGCACCACCGGAAGTGATCCGGCGGCCCGGGATCAGTCCCGGGCGGCCATCCTGACCAGTTCCAGCGCGACGGCGTCCGCATCCCCCAGGGTGCGGGCGCCGTCCTGGAATCCGGCCCCGGCTTCCGCGGCGATGGCAGTGCCCCACTGGACGCTGGAGAGCTGCAGCCCCAACACGAAGATCCCCCGGTGGGCGATCCCGTGGCCGTCCACCAACCGGTAGGGCTGACCCACGACGTCGAACCCGGAACCATGGACGGCGTCCCCCTCAGAGGTGTCCATCAGCCGCGGCCGGGCCAGCCCATCGGCCAGCAGCTGCTCCAGCAGCGGAGAGGCGGATTGGGCGACCCGGTTGGCCGGCATCATGGCCTCGAACATGTACCGGGCGGTGACCGGCTCGTCCTGCACCCAGGGTGAGGACGCCGCAAAATGGCCGGCCTCCTCCTCGAGGGAGAACACCGGATCGGGTCCGATGAACTGCACGACGCCGGCACGCGCCAAGGCGGCCAGCTCCTCGATGCGCTGCAGCGGCGGGCCGCTGGCCAGGCCCTCCACCAGGGGTTCGAACCAGCGGGCGAGCTCCTCCAACCGGCTGGCGTCATCGAGCAGGCCCTCGGCAACGAACCGCTTGACGATGCCGCGGCCGGCGTTCAACGCACCGATGGCCATCTTCAGCGGGTCGTCCTCGCCCCGGGCCGATGACGCGGCATCCTCTTCCAGGTACCGCAGCACTGCGTCCTGGTAGGCGTCGTGCCCCACGAACCCGCGGTCGGCGAACGGGTGGCCCAGTGCCGCCACGTCCAGCCACGCGGCGCCCGGCGCCGCCCGTTCAACGAGTTCACGGGCCACCGTCCGCCAGACCTCCTGGCCGTGGACGTGCGGAGCGTCCAGGACGTCGTCCAGTTCGGCCAGGAAGGCCGCGGGGTCCTCGAAGAGTCCGGGGCTGACGCGGACGAGCGTTGCGTAATAGGTCCGCAGCACGTCGCGGTGCAGCAGCGGCCAGACGTGGGCGTTGAAGCCGACCTTTCCTGCGGGTTCCCCCGGGGCACCGGCGGCTGCGAGCTCGTGCACCGCATCGAAGCCCAGATGGCGCAGGGAGACCGAACGCGGCAGGTACGTATCGATGCATGGCTTCGCCCGGTAGGGGGCGCCGCGGCGGGACGCTGCATGCAGCCCGGGTTCGGTCCCGCTCGCCCGGTATTCCAGCGCATGTCCGGGCCCGGCTCCGGTGGGGACGAACTCCCCGCCCCGGCCGACGGTCAGCGCGGTCATCGCGTCGAAGAAGTTCAGGCCGAGGCCGCGCACCAGCACCGGCTCCCCGGGCGGGTACACATCCCAGTCGACGTCGGCCGGCACATTGGGTCCCTGGTAGTGCAGGCCAACTGCCGTGGCCCGTTCCCCGGCGACGCGCTGCTGCGGGTTCGGGTGGGCCGGGACGTGGCCCACGGCCAGCACCACCGCCTCGGCGGCCAACTCCTGCCCTCCGGCGTCGTGTCCGTCGTCGTCCCCGGTGCCGGCGAGCGTGATCCGGTAGCCGTTGGCCTCGCGCCGGATGGCAGTTGCCTCCGCGCGGACGACCTTCAGGGACGCGACCGCGGGGTGTGCGCCGAGGCGATCGGCGACCCGGGTGAAGACGTGGCGCAGATAGGCTCCGTAGAGGGCCCGGCCCGGGAACCCGTCGGTGGACAGGTTGGCCAGTTCCGCTTGCTCGGTGGCATCCAGGTCGGCGCCGTCGCCGCCACTGGCCCGGAACTCCTCGAACGTCAGGCCCGGCCGGTCACCGGATCCGCGCGGCGGGGCGACGGTGGGGAAGAGTGCCGGGGTGTTCATCAGGTAGTAGCGCGCCTGCCCGGGGGCCCAGACGTGGCCGGGGCCGGGTTCGCAGGGGTCCACGATGGTGAGGTCGAGCCGCCAGGGTGGTTCGTCGGAGCCAGCTGCAGCCGTGGCGTCGTCGAGGTGGGCCAGCAGGCGTTCCAGGGTCGAGGTGCCCCGGGGGCCGGCACCGATGATGACCACGTTGAACCTGCTTGCTGCCACCTGCTGCTCCTTCGTCGTCGACGGGCCGGATCCCCGGCCGCTACCCCGCCGGTCCGCCGGAGGCAGGGGTTCCCAGCGTACCGCCCGGGCCCGGAGCGGATCATAGACTGGGCCCATGGACAGCACCGTGGACACCCCAACCCCGGACCGGGGCACAGACGCCGAACCGCACGACCGGTGGGAATGGCTGGAGGACATCCACGCCCCGGCTTCCCTGGAGTGGGTGGGCGCACGCAACGCCGCCACCGAGGCCATGCTGCACGACGGGCGCTACCGCGCCCTGGAGTCCTCGATCCTCTCGGTACTCGACGCCGACGACCGCATCCCGATGGCCACCAAACGCGGCGGCTTCTACTACAACTTCTGGCGCGATGCCGCCCACCCCAAGGGCCTATGGCGCCGCACCACGTGGGATTCCTACCGGGGCGAGACCCCGGACTGGCAGGTCCTGCTCGACGTCGATGCGCTGGCCGCCGCCGAGGGCGTCGACTGGGTCTTCGCCGGGTCCCGGCTGTTGCGCCCCGCCGACGGGGGCGAATACCAGCGGGCGCTCCTGCGCCTCTCACCCGACGGCGGCGATGCCGTCGAGATCCGCGAATTCGACCTGGCCACCGCGGCGTTCGTGCCCGGTGGGTTCACCCTGCCGGCGGGCAAGACCCAGGTCGGGTGGGACGGCCCGGACGCCTGGTATGTGGCCACCGATTTCGGCCCGGGCACGCTGACGCGATCCGGCTACGCCCGCACCGTGCGACGGGTCGAACGCGGCATGGATCCCGCCCGGGCCCCGGAGGCCTTTTCCGTCGACGCCTCCCACGTCATGGCCGCCGTGTCGGTGGACCAGACCCCTGGCTTCGGACACGTCACCGCCACCGACGTCATCGACTTCTTCAACACCCGCACCTCGATCCTGCGGGCCGGCACGTGGATGCCGATCGACGTCCCCACCCATGTGCGGGTCGGCATCCACCGGGGCTGGCTGCTGTTCAGCCCCCAACAGGACTGGGACCTGGGCTCCCGGCACCTGCCCGCCGGGTCCCTGGCCGTGGCCGACCTGGAGGACTTCCTCTCCGGCGGGCGCACCGTCACCAGCGTCTTCACCCCGGACGCGGCCACCTCGCTGCAGTCCACCTCGTTCACCGCCGATCACCTGTTGTTGAACGTCCTGCACCACGTCTCCTCGCAGATCCTGGTGGCCGACCCGGCAGCCGGCTGGGGCCTGCGCCCCCTCGACGTCGGCGCCGGGACCCACCTTGACTTGTCAGTCGCTGCCGTCGATGACAAGGATCCCGACACCGCCAACGACTACTGGCTGGTCTCCTCCGGGTTCCTCACCCCGGCCACGCTCTCCCGCGGGAGGATCGGTGCCGGGGCCCCGCAACCGGTGAAGTCCTCCCCGCCCCGGTTCGACGCCACCGGCCTGGAGGTCCAACAGCACTTCGCCACCAGCGACGACGGCACCCAGGTGCCCTACTTCCAGGTCGGCCCCGCCGATCTGGTGCACGACGGCGGAAACCCCGTGCTCATGAACGGCTACGGCGGATTCGAAACCAGCCTGACGCCGTCGTACTCGGCGGTGGTGGGCCTCTCCTGGCTGCGCCGGGAGGCCAACACGGGCCGGGACGGCGTGTATGTGCTGGCCAACATCCGTGGCGGCGGCGAATACGGCCCGTCCTGGCACCGGGCCGCCCTGCGGGAGAACAGGCACCGCGCCTATGAGGACTTCGCTGCCATCGCCCGGGACCTGGTGGCCCGCGGCGTCACCACCCCGGGGCATCTCGCGGCCACGGGGCGCAGCAACGGCGGCCTGCTGGTGGGGAACATGCTCACCCGGTATCCGGAACTCTTCGGCGCGATCTCCTGCGGGGTCCCGTTGCTGGACATGCGCCGCTACACCCGGCTCTCGGCGGGGCATTCCTGGATCGCCGAGTACGGGGACCCCGATGTGCCCGGGGACTGGGAGTTCATCCGCGGGTTCTCCCCCTACCACCTGCTCGACGAAGCGCTTGCCGCGGGAACGCGTTTCCCGCCGGCGCTGATCTGGAGCGCAACCAGCGACGACCGGGTGGGCCCGGTGCAGGCCCGGAAGATGGCGGCGAAGATGCTCGACGCCGGCGTGCCGGGGATCTGGTACCACGAGTCGCTGGAGGGTGGGCATGCGGGGGCATCGGATAACCGGCAGAGCGCGCAGATGCTGGCCACCAGCTACGAGTTCCTCTGGCGGACGGTGGCCTGAGCGCCGCTTTTGAATTTCGGGGCCAGTTGTCGGTAGTCTGGGGGGGTTGCTTTAGCAGCGCTGGAGACGTGCCAGAGCGGCCGAATGGACTTCACTGCTAATGAAGGGTCGGGGTTAAACTCGACCGGGGGTTCAAATCCCCCCGTCTCCGCTGAAAAACCCCTACTCAGGTAGGGGTTTTTTTGTTCCTACTTCTTGCCGAACGCGGTGAGCAACTGTTCCACCATCTCCACGGGCAACCCGGTGTGCTCGTGCACGATCTCTGCGGCGCGGCCCAGTTCACCGGAACGCATGAAACCCAGGAAGCGGCCCTTGTCCTCACCGGGCAGATCGCTGGCGCTGAAGCGGACATGCCCGTCCGGTCCGTCGCCCTCGAAGCTGAAATCCGCGATGTTGTCACCCATCGAGGCGGGGTTGCCGTCCACCGGGGCCGTGTCCAGCAGCTGGCGGATGGAGTCCCGGTCCAGCCCCGAGAACTTGGCCAGCAGCTCGGCCGCGCCGTCGAGGTCGTGGTCGCGCAGCAGCGACTGGAACTGGTCGAATTCGGCCGGGGGCAGCTCGTCGGTGCCGAATTCGCGGACCACGCCGTCCTGTTGTGCCGAGATCCTGAAGGTGGAGGTCTTGCGGCTGGCCCCGCTGCCGAATTTTTCGGCCCACTCGTCGGGGATCGTGAAGTCCTCACCGGCCGTGGGCGCATCGGCCGGTCCGCCTGCTGCCGCGTCGATGCCCGCAGGCGCCGCCGGATCGGCGTCGGTGGGTTCCACCGGAGCGGTTGCCGGGGTGTCCGGCGCAGGAGGCTCAGCCGCTGCGGGGCCGGCGGATTCGCCGGATGCGTCGGGCGCTGCGGGTGGGGCCTCCGACGGGTCGGCTGCGTCGGAGAGGGTGCCGCGTTCACGGTAGACCTGCGGATGCGCCTCGAGGCTGCGCACGGCGATGATGCTGGCCTTGACGCCGGCTCCGGTGGCGGTCCGGTATTCCTGGACCGCACCCATGAAGTTGCCCTGGGCCAGGTTCCGGTACACGGCGCGGTGGGCATCCGCCCCCAGTTGTCCCGCGGCCTGCTGCGCGGACTCGGGGCCAACGGCCGCCTTGACCTCGGCCGAGGTCTTTCGACGCAACCGTGTCAGCAGCCACCACCCCAGCACAATGACCAGCAGGGGGACCAGAACCCACAACAACGTCTCCATGGTCCAAGTCTAGGGCCGTCCGTCCACCAGGTCAGGCGGAGACCGCCAGGACGAACGGCAGCACCGCGGGAGCCCCGGCGTCGCGGAGCACGCGGGTCGCCTCGGTGATGGTCCACCGGCTGTCGACGTAGTCGTCGATGAGCAGCACCGGGCCCCCCAGCCCCTCCAGTTGCCCGGCCAGTTCGGCACCGACGGCCAGCTGGCCCCAGACCGCCGCCAAACGGAAGGCGCTGTTGCCCCCTGATCCGCCACGCGGGCCGCCATGGGGGTATTCCAGCGCCCCGAGGTACGGCAACTGCCCGATCCGGGCGATGCCGGCGGCGAAGGACTCGACCAGTTGCGGACGGGTCCGCGAGGGCATGGACACCACTGCGGCGGGGCGTTGGGCCCAGTCCCATTCGGAGAGCACCTGGACGCAGGCGCGCAGCATGGCATCCTCGATCGGCTCGTCGGCGACCTGTTCGGCGGTGGTGGAGAGCAGGGTCCGCAGGCGTGCCCCCCAGCCCAGGTCGGTCAACCGGGCCAGCGCCCGCCCGGGCCGGGCCTGGTTGGCGGGGGCGATCTTGCCCTTCAGCGGCACCCCGAGCCGGTCCATGCCCCCGGGCCACATGGCCCGGGGATCCAGTTGCACGCCGACACGGCCCAGTGCCGTCTGGGATCGGTCCCGGGCCTCATCGCCGATGGTGTCCTGGTACCAGGGCCCCGCACAGTTGTCGCAGCGCCCGCACGGGGCCGCCTCGGGATCGTCGAGCACCGTCGAGAGGAATTCCATCCGGCAGCCGGTGGTGCGTTCGTATTCGAGCATGGAGTTCTGCTCGTCCACCCGGGCCGCTGCCACCCGGGAGTAGCGGCCGGCATCGTAGACCCAGGGTTCGCGGGTGCGTGCCCAGCCGCCGGCGACCCGTTCGACGGCTCCGTCGACCGCCAGGACCTTGAGCAGCAGCTCCAGTGGCGAGCGGCGCACGTTGACCCGGGCCTCCAGCGCCGGGACCGATACCGCGGTGCCGGCGGCCTCGAGTTCGGTGAGCACCGCGTGGGCACGGTCCTCGTCCGGCATGGAGGCGGTGGCGAAGTACCGCCAGATCTCACGGTCCTCCGGGCCGGGCAACAGCAGCACGTCGGCGTTCTCGGTGCCACGACCGGCACGGCCGACCTGCTGGTAGTAGGCCACCGGGGAACTCGGTGCGCCGACGTGGACCACGAACCCGAGGTCGGGTTTGTCGAACCCCATGCCCAGGGCACTGGTGGCAACCAGCGCCTTGACCTCGTTGTCCTTCAACGCCTGCTCGGCGGCGGCGCGTTCCTCCGGATCGGTGCGCCCGGTGTAGGAGCGCACGTCATGGCCGGCCTCGCGCAGCAGCCGGGCGATGTCCTCGGCGGCGGAGACGGTCAGGGTGTAGATGATGCCGCTGCCGGGCAGGTCGTGAAGGTGGGTCAGCAGCCAGGCCAGTTGCATCCGCGGGCTGGGCAGGCGCAGCACCCCCAGCCGCAGGGATTTGCGGGCCAGCGGCCCGCGCAGCGTGAAGACCTCGGCCCCGCCGACGGCCAGCTGCTCCTGGACGTCGTGGACCACGCGCTCGTTGGCCGTGGCAGTGGTCGCCAGCACGGGGACGTTGGACGGCAGGGCGCCGATGAGGTCACGGATCCGCCGGTAGTCGGGCCGGAAGTCGTGCCCCCAGTCCGAAATGCAGTGGGCCTCGTCGATGACCAACAGGCCCATGCGGGCGACGAGGTCCGGCAGCTGCTGTTCCCGGAAGGACGGGTTGTTCAGGCGTTCGGGTGAGACCAGGAGCACGTCGACCTCGTCGGCATCGAGCTTCGCGGTGATCTCCCGCCATTGGACGGCGTTGGCCGAATTGATGGCCTCGGCCCGCACCCCGGCCCGGGCCGCCGCGGCGACCTGGTCGCGCATCAACGCCAGCAGCGGGGAGACGATCAGCGTCGGGCCGGCACCGCGGGCGCGCAAGAGCAGCGAGGCGACGAAGTAGACGGCTGATTTCCCCCAGCCGGTGCGTTGGACCACCAGGGCGCGTCGGCCGCCGTCGACCAGCGCCTCGATCGCCTCGAACTGCCCCTCGTGGAAACGCGCGTCCTCGTTCCCGACCAGCCGGCGCAGGACCCCTGTCGCGTCGTCGTGCAATTGCCTGTGAGCCGTTTCAACCATGGCCCCAGTATTCCAGCGCGCACCGACCGGTGGGCACCGGGGCCCGGGAGCCTGTGGATCATCGCGTTGCCCCGGCGCCACCGGCTATGCTCGAACGCGTGAACGACGAGATTGATCTTTCCCAGTCCTTTAAGGCCTACGACGTGCGTGGCATCGTCGGCGAAACCATCAACGAGGAGATCGTCGAGGCCGTCGGCGCCGCCTTCGTGGACGTGCTGGGCCTGTCAGGTCAGCGCGTGCTCGTCGGCGGGGACATGCGTCCCTCCTCCCCCGCCTTCTCCGCGGCCTTTGCCCGGGGCGCCTCCTACCGCGGCGCGAACGTGTCGATGCTCGGGCTGATCTCCACCGACGAGCTCTACTTCGCCTGCGGGCACCTGGACGCGGCCGGCGTCGTGTTCACAGCCAGCCACAACCCCGCCTCCTACAACGGGATGAAGATGGCCAAGGCCGGTGCGGTGCCCGTCTCCTCGGACACCGGGCTGTATGAGATCCGCGACCTCGCCCAGTCCTACCTCGCCGAGGGCCTGCCGGTGTCCGGGGGCATCCCCGAGGGCACCATCGACACGATCGACGTGCTGGCCGACTATGCCGCCTACCTGCGCTCGCTGGTGGACCTCTCGGGCATCCGCCCGCTGAAGGTCGTCGTGGACGCGGCCAACGGCATGTCGGGCATGACCACTCCCGCTGTCCTCGGCGACGCCCTGCTGCCGGGGCTGCCGCTGGAGATCGTGCCGATGTACTTCGAGTTGGACGGCACCTTCCCCAACCACCCGGCGAACCCGCTGGAACCGGAGAACCTCAGGGACCTGCAGGCAGCGGTCGTCGAACACGGCGCCGACATCGGGCTGGCGTTCGACGGCGACGCGGACCGCTGCTTCGTCATCGACGAGACGGGGGCGCCGGTCTCCCCCTCGGCGATCACCGCCCTGGTGGCCCGCCGGGAAATCGCGCGGGCGAAGGCCTCCGGGGAGGACACCCCGGTCATCATCCACAACCTCATCACCTCACGTGCCGTGCCCGAGCTGGTGGAGCACGACGGCGGCCGGCCGGTGGTCACGCGCGTGGGGCACTCCTTCATCAAGGCAGTCATGGCCCAGGAGGGGGCAGTGTTCGGCGGCGAACACAGCGCCCACTACTACTTCCGGGACTTCTTCAACGCCGATACCGGGATGCTGGCCGCCATGCACGTGCTGGCCGCGCTCGGCTCGCAGGAGTTGCCGCTGGGCGAACTGGCCGCGGAGTACGAGCCGTACTTCTCCTCCGGGGAGATCAATTCCGAGGTCGCCGACAAGGACGGCGCCGTGGCCCGGGTGCTGGCCGAATTTTCGACGCAGGACACCGTGGTCGGTACGCTGGACGGGACCACCGTGTCAGCGACGGACGGATCCTTCTGGTTCAACGTGCGTCCGTCCAACACCGAGCCCTTCCTGCGCTACAACGGGGAAGCCGTCGACACCACGACCATGGAACGCGTCCGCGACGCCGTCCTCACCATCGTCAGGAGCACAGCATGAGCGAAAACACCACGGAAAACCGGTTGGCCGAACTCGGCGACGCCGCCCACCAGGACCTGAACAAGGTCCTCGGCACCGCCCTGGGCGTGGCCCGCGAACAGCTCGAGGCCAACGGCGTCTTCCTGCCGTTCGCCATCGGGCTGGAGCCCGACGCCGAGGAGGAAGGCGAGCTGCGCCTGCTCGCCGTCCAGCCGCCCGAGGAGGAACAGGATCCCGAGGCCGACATCGACGCCGAGGCGATGATGGAGGACCTGGTGACCCTGCTGACGGGCCAGCGCGACCAGTTCACCGCCGTCGCCCTCGTCTCCGACGTCACCTTGATGCAGGAGCACCGCGACGCGATCCACGCCATGGCCGAACACAGCCTCGGCGGCGCCGTCGCCGTCATCCAGCCCTACACGGCACCGGCCAACGACGGCGGGGAATGGACGTTCGAGGAGCCGACGCCGGAACCGGGCGAACTGCAGATCTGGGCGTGATGCCCCGACGTCGTCCACGATGAGGGTCAATGCCTTCTCCGACGGGTGCCTGCGCATCCTGATGGTCCTGGCCGCCCGCCCGGAGGAGCAGCTCACCACCCGCCAGATCGCCGGGCTCATCGACATCCCCTACAACCAGGTCAGCAAGGCCGTCCTGCGGCTGGGCCAGTTGGGACTTGTCGACATCCAGCGCGGCCGCACCGGCGGGGTGCGCATCAGCACCACGGGGCTCGACGCCCGGCCGGGATCCATCCTGCGCTCGCTCGATGAGCAGCCGGACATCGTGGAGTGCGTGCGGGCTGACGGCTCGGCCTGCCCGCTCATCGCCGGGTGCCGGCTGCGCACCGCGTTCAACCGCGCCCGGCAGGCCTTCTACGATGATCTTGACCACACCAGCATCCGGGAACTCTCCGCATCCCCCGGGCTGACGCGGCTGCCGATGCCGCAGGTGCCGTAACCGACTTGCGCTCATTTTCTACAGGCTGTAGAACTGAGAAGTAATACTTGCCAATCAGAAGCAAGTAATCGACTCGAGGAGATCCGATGCTCTCAGACACAGCCCGCCCCGTCATCGAAGCAACCCTGCCCGTCATCGGCGAACGGATCGGGGAGATCACCAAGAAGTTCTATGCCGGCATGTTCGCCGCCCGCCCGGAACTCCTCGACGGCCTGTTCAGCCGGGCCAACCAGAACAACGGCGCCCAGCAAAAGGCCCTGGCCGGCAGCATCGCCGCCTTCGCCACCCACCTGGTCCAGAACCCCGAGACCCTCCCCGAGTCGGTCCTGTCCCGCATCGCCCACAAGCACACGTCCCTGGGCATCCAGCCCGAGCAGTACCAGATCGTCTTCGAGCACCTCTTCGCCGCCATTGCCGAGGACCTCGGCGACGCCGCCACCGAGGACGTCGTCGCCGCCTGGACCGAGGTCTACTGGCTCATGGCCGACGCCCTGGTCAAGATCGAAACCGGGCTCTACGCCGAACAGGCCAACGACAGGATCTACGCCAGCTGGCGCCTGGCCAGCCGCGAGCCGGCCGGCACCGATTGCGTCACCTTCCGCTTCGTCCCGGCCGACGACACTGCGGTCTCCGTGGCCAAGCCGGGCCAGTTCGTGAGCATCCGCCTGCCCCTGGCCGATGGGCTGCGCCAGGTCCGCCAGTACTCGCTCTCCGATGCCGTCTCCTCCACCACCGAGCGCGTGCTGACCACCAAGCTCGATGCCGGTGGCGAGGTCTCCCCCTTCATGCACGAGAACCTGCAGGTGGGCGACGTCGTGGAACTGTCCAACCCGTACGGGGACATCACCCTGGACATGGAGGGCGCCCCGATCATCATCGCCACCGCGGGCATCGGCTGCACCCCCAGCGCCTCGGCCCTGCAGGCCCTGGCCGAGATCGGATCCGACCGCCGCGTGCTGGTCCTGCACGCCGAACAGCACGAAGCCAACTGGGCCCTGAAGGAGCAGATGCGCTCGGCCGTCGACGCCCTGCCCAACGCCGAACTGAAGCTGTGGCTCGAGGACGCCAGCACCAGTTCCGAGGACACCCTGGCCGCCGAGGGGTTCATGGACCTCACCGGCGTCGAGCTGCCCGCTGATGCCCTGATGTACCTGTGCGGCCCGCTGCCGTTCATGCGCGCGGTCCGCAGCCAGGCGATCGCCGCCGGCGTTCCCGCCACGAACATCCACTACGAGGTCTTCGGACCCGACCTCTGGCTCGCCGCCTGAGCCCACCCGCTGCGCGGCACGACGGCGCGGCCCCTGGGGAGGGCCGCACCGGGGGGAGCCGCGCTGCGAGCGGCCCGCCACCTGGATTAGCCAGGTGGCGGGCCGCTCCGCTACGCTCGCAGGGTCCACACGGGTGCCCCAGGAGGGGCTGAGATCGAGCTGACCGCTCGGGACCGTCGAACCTGTCCGGGTCATGCCGGCGTAGGAAGTTGAGGGCTCGAATGAGCAATTCCCTGGAAACACACACCATCGTCGCGTCCACCACCACGGGGACCGGCACGCCCGGGGCCGGGGGTGAAACACCCACCACCTGGGAGCAGCATCCACAACACCGCCTGCACTGGCTCGAGGATCCCGTGCATGGCCTGCGCGTCCCGGTCACCGCGATCTCGCTGGCCGACTCCCCCGATGGCCGGCCCAATGCACCACATCTGGCCTACCGGACGTCGGGGCCGGGGTCGGAACCCACCGCGGGGCTGCCCCGGCCGCGCGCGGACTGGATCGCCGCCCGGGCCGACACCGAAGAGTACGAGGGCCGGCGCAGGAACCTGCACGACGACGGCCGGTCGGCAGTGCGCCGCGGGGCGGCGTCGGCCGAATGGACCGGCACCACCCCCATCCCCCGCCGTTCCCTGAAGGGCCGGACGGTCACCCAGATGCACTATGCCCGGCGCGGATCCATCACCGCCGAGATGCGCTACGTCGCCCTGCGCGAGGGCTGCGACGTCGAACTGGTGCGCAGCGAGGTTGCCGCCGGCCGGGCCATCATCCCGGTGAACATCAACCACCCCGAGTCCGAGCCGATGATCATCGGCAAGGCCTTCCTGGTGAAGATCAACGCCAACATCGGCAACTCCGCGGTGACCTCCTCGATCCCCGAGGAGGTCGACAAGCTCACCTGGGCCACGAAGTGGGGCGCCGACACCGTCATGGACCTCTCGACCGGCGACGACATCCACACCACCCGCGAGTGGCTGATCCGCAATTCCCCGGTCCCCATCGGCACCGTTCCGATCTACCAGGCGCTGGAAAAGGTCGACGGCGATGCAGCAAAGCTGACGTGGGAGATCTTCCGCGACACGGTGATCGAACAGTGCGAACAAGGGGTGGACTACATGACCATCCACGCAGGCGTGCTGTTGCGCCATGTACCGCTGAGCGCCAACCGGGTGACGGGGATCGTCTCGCGCGGCGGATCGATCATGGCCGGATGGTGCCTGGCCCACCACCAGGAGAACTTCCTGTACACGCACTATGACGAGCTCTGCGCGATCTTCGCCCGCTACGACGTCGCCTTCTCCCTGGGCGACGGGTTGCGTCCCGGTTCCCTGGCCGATGCCAACGACGCGGCGCAGTTCGCCGAACTGGACACCCTGGCCGAGTTGACGCAGCGCGCCTGGGCGTTCGACGTCCAGGTCATGGTGGAGGGCCCCGGCCACATTCCCCTGCACCTGGTCCGCGAGAACGTCGAACGCCAACAGGAGCTGTGCCAGGGCGCCCCGTTCTACACCCTGGGTCCGTTGGTCACCGACACGGCGCCGGGGTATGACCACATCACCAGCGCCATCGGGGCGACGGAGATCGCCAGGTACGGCACGGCCATGCTGTGCTACGTCACCCCGAAGGAGCATCTGGGGCTGCCCGGCAAGGACGATGTGAAGACCGGGGTCATCACCTACAAGATCGCCGCGCACGCAGCCGACGTGGCCAAGGGCCACCCGGGGGCGACGGCACGCGACGATGCCCTGTCCAAGGCGCGGTTCGAGTTCCGCTGGAACGACCAGTTCGCCCTGGGGCTCGATCCGGCCACCGCCCAGGCGTTCCACGACGAGACACTCCCCGCGGAACCGGCGAAGACGGCCCACTTCTGCTCCATGTGCGGGCCGAAGTTCTGTTCCATGCGGATCTCACAGGACATCCGCGATGAGTTCGGTGGACAGTCGCGGCAGCGCGAGCTGGCCGATTCCATCGCCGCGGGCCTGGAGGCCAAGAGCCGCGAGTTCGCCGCCGCCGGCTCCAGCGTCTACCTGCAGGCGACGATCCCGGTCGGTCCCGCCGCCGGCTGACCCCCAGGTCCCCGGGCCCCGGCGCCGTGCCGTCAGAGCCCGGGGACCCGCACCAGCCGGGGATGCGCCTCGCCGCGTTCGATCCAGGCGCGGACCATGGCGTTGAAGAACAGGGGATCCTCGATGCTCCATTGGTGGTGCATGCCAGGGGCCAGGCGGAACTCGGTGTCCGGTCGCACGGCAGCCACATCGGCGAAGCCCTTGCGCACCACGGCGGGCTCCCGGGCGCCGGCCACCATCAGCAGGCGTCCGCCGAAGTCTCCGAGCCCCTCGGGAATCCCGCCGGCGTAGACCTCCTCGACCAACGCCTTCATGTTCTCCGGGCGCAGGCTCAACCCGTGGTCGGAATAGAGCTGGCGGGAGTTCGCGGGGATGCCGAAGGCCCCCGCCTGGACCTTCCAAAACCATTCGGCGTCCCCGAAGCGCAGCTGGGCCGCCGAGGAGATGCGGGCCGCTGCCCCGACCGGGCGCACCGAGGCCCCGGAGAACAAGGCGGAGGCAAACAATTCGGGATGCCGGGCCACCGCCCGCAACCCCACGACGCCTCCGAGGGAGAGCCCGACCAGGTGGACCCGCCCATCCTCGACCTCCTCGGCGATGAACGCCGCGACGTCGTCCGCTGCACTGTCCAGGCCCTGCCAGTCCTCGTCGGTGCGGGCACCGAAGCCGGGCAGGTGCGGGGTGAAGACCTGGTAGGCGGGAAACGCCTTGACCTGGGGGTCCCACATCCAGTTCGCGACGTTGCCCCCGTGCAGGAACACCAGCGTCTGGGCGGCCTTGCCGTCGGCGCGCGCCCGCTGGGGCCGGTGGATCTCCGGGTAGCCGGCCGGATCGGGCCGCGTGGCCGGGGCCGGGGATGCGGCCCGGTGCGGATCGGTGGCGGGGCGCTCGCTCATGGCAGGTTCCCTTCGACGGAGTCCAGCCAGGCAAGTTCCGCATCGACGTGCGCAATGCCATGGTCCAGGGTCGCGGCCATCAGGTAGCCGCGGCGGTCGGCCAATGCCGTCTCGTCGAGTTCGGCGCGCAGTGCCCGGTACGAGTGGTGCAGCTCCCGGGCCTCGGCGCGGCGCGCGGCCAGCAGGGACAGGACCTCCTCGCGGGCTAGGGAGCCGGAGAAGAAGATGCGCCCCAGGAACGGCTCCCGGGCCGGCTGGCGGTCCAGCGAACCGGTGAGCCATTCCTGCAGGGACGTGCGCCCGGCGGCGGTGATGTGGTGCTCCTGCCGCGCCGGGTAGTTCTCCTGCGGAACCGTCCGCACCGTGGCCAGGCCCTCGGAGACCAGTTGGGCGAGCGTGCGGTAGATCTGGGCCTTGTCGGCGTTCCAGAAGTGGTTGATGCTCGAGTCGAAATGCTTCTTCAGGTCATAGCCGGTCATCGGCGACAGGCTGAGCAGCCCGAGGATCAAGCGCGCGAGGATCATGGTTCCATCATGCCAGCCCGCTAGGTGAAAAGTCGCCCATGCCCCCGGCGTGTGGACTGTCCAACACCAGCGCAGGGCATGAGCTGCACCACGCACGACGGCGGGGAGCCGACCCGGGTGCCGGGCCGGCTCCCCGCCGTCGCGGGTGGATCGCTGCTAGGCGCCGAGGCGCTGCTTCAGCTCGTCCAGTTCATTCTGCAGCGACCAGGGCAGCGAGTCGCCGAAGTTGGCGTACCACTCCTCGATCCCCGCCAGTTCCTGCTTCCATTCCTCCGGATCGACAGTCACGGCGACGTCGACGTCGGCGGCGGTGAACCCGTCCAGGCCGGTCAGGTCCATCGACTCGCCGGTCGGCACGTTGCCGATCGGGGTTTCGCGGGCCTCTGCGGTGCCCTCGATGCGTTCGATGACCCACTTCAGCACGCGCGAGTTGTCGCCGAAACCGGGCCAGGCGAAGCCGCCCTCGGGGGTGCGGCGGAACCAGTTGACCAGGAAGATGCGCGGCAGGCGTTCCGGGTTGGCCTTGGATTCGATGGAGTCCCAGTGGTTGAGGTAGTCACCGGCGTCGTAGCCGATGAAGGGCAGCATCGCCATCGGGTCGCGGCGGACCCGGCCCACGGCGCCGGCAGCGGCGGCCGTCGTCTCCGAGGAGAGCGTGGAGCCCATGAAGATGCCGTTGGTCCACGAGCGGGCCTCGGTCACCAGCGGGATCGTGGTCTTGCGGCGGCCGCCGAAGAGGATCGCGTGGATCTCGACGCCGTCGGGGTTGTAGAACTCCTCGGCGAGCATGTCGATCTGGTCGATCGGGGTGCAGAAGCGCGAGTTCGGGTGGGCTGCCGGGGTGCCGGACTCCGGGGTCCAGTCGTTGCCGAGCCAGTCGGTCAGGTGGGCGGGGACCTCCTCGGTCATGCCCTCCCACCAGACACCGCCGTCGTCGGTGAGTGCGACGTTGGTGAAGATCGAGTTGCCCTTGGTGATGGCGCGCATGGCGTTGGGGTTGGTGCTCCACCCGGTGCCGGGGGCGACGCCGAACAGGCCGTACTCGGGGTTGACCCCGCGCAGTTCGCCTTCCTTGCCGATGCGCATCCAGTTGATGTCATCGCCCAGGGTCTCGGCCTTCCAGCCCTTCACCGTCGGGTCCAGCAGGGCCAGGTTGGTCTTGCCGCAGGCCGACGGGAACGCGGCGGCGACGTTGTAGCTCTTGCCCTGGGGGCTCGTGAGCTTCAGGATCAGCATGTGCTCGGCGAGCCAGCCCTCGTCACGCGCCATGACGGAGGCGATGCGCAGCGCGAAGCACTTCTTGCCCAGCAGCGCGTTGCCGCCGTAGCCCGAACCGTAGGACCAGATGGAGCGGTCCTCGGGGAAGTGCACGATCCACTTCTCCTCGTTGCACGGCCACGGCACATCGGCCTGGCCGGGCTGAAGCGGGGCGCCGACGGAGTGGACCGCGGGGACGAAGAACGCGTTGGTCGCCTCCATCTTGGCCAGCACGTCGTTGCCGATGCGGGCCATGATCCGCATCGAGGCGACCACGTAGGCGGAGTCGGTGACCTCGACGCCGAACTGCGGCTGCTCCGCGTCCAGCGGCCCCATGACGAACGGGATGACGTACATGGTCCGCCCGCGCATGGCCCCCTTGAAGAGGTCCTGCAGGATCGGGGTCATCTCCTTCGGGTCCATCCAGTTGTTGGTGAACCCGGCGTCGCGCTTCTCCGGAGAGCAGATGAAGGTCCGCTCCTCGACCCGGGCGACGTCCTTCGGGTCGGAGAACGCCGCGAAGGAATTCGGGAACTTCTCCTCGTCCAGACGGACCAGCGTGCCGGCGTCCACCAGTTCGCCGGTGAGGCGGTTGACCTCTTCCTGGCTGCCGTCGACCCAATGGACGTTGTCCGGCTGGGTGAGCTCGACGATGTCGGACACCCATGCCAATAGCTGTGCGTGGGTCGTCGGTGCTGTACGACGCTCCGCGTCGAGAACCGTCTGATCGGAGCGCTCGCTCATGTCCATTCCCTCCATTGGGCTGTTGCTGGTCTTATCGATGCTAGGGCGGCGGGCAAAGGGCACGACGGCGGCCCGGGCCCCGGCGCCGCCCCCACCCGGGCCACCGGCCGGCACTTCCCCGGATTTCCGGGCCTCCTTCCTTTCCTAGTGTGATTAAGATCACGTAGACCGGTCTAGTCAAATGTGTCGCAATGCCCCGTCCGGTGACGCTCCGACCACGTGCACCTGCCTCGATTTTGCACCCCCGCCTTCAGTCTGTATAGTTATTCGAGGTCAGCGACGAGGTCGCGGACCGAGCGCCCATAGCTCAGCTGGATAGAGCGTCTGTCTACGGAACAGAAGGTCAGGGGTTCGAATCCCTTTGGGCGCACCAACGAAAAGACCCCGCTTCGGCGGGGTCTTTTCTCGTTCCAGGGGCCCTGGACGTTCCGGGGCGACATAAACCACACCGGCACTAATTGAACTGACCGGTCAGTTTGATTTACGCTGGAGAGGTGCTGATTGCAAATGACTTCTCCCTCGACGGACGCCACGGCCCGCTGGTCGAACCCACCAGCTTGACCGCCGCCTCCGGCGAACTGCTCCTGGTCCAGGCCGAACCGCAGACCACACGCACCGCCCTGGCCCTGGGCCTGAGCGCCCGCATGCGTCCCGGAATGGGTGCCGTGGCCTGGGAGGGCGACTCCTCCCTGGCAGGGGTCCGCCGCATCAGCATGATCGTCGACTCCCCCGAGATCAACGAACCCGAATCCCACACCAAGGTCAGGGACCTCGTCGCCGAGGACCTGGCCTTGCACCCCGGCCCGTTCTGGCGACGCAGCAGCATCGACGACTGGCTGGACCGCCACCACGTGAGTGATCTGGCCGGCGAATTCGTCGACGCCATCGACCCGCTGGACCGCCTGAAGATCCTCACCCACCTCGCCCTCGAGGAACACCAGACCAAATTGCTGGTCTTCGACTCCCCCGATCGCCACGGCATTCCCGACGACGACTGGGTTGCCCACCTGGTCGAAACCGCAGCCGGGCGCCGGCACCCGGCGATCATCGCCGTCGTCCAGCGGATTCCCGATGCCTGGACCGGCAAGGTGGCCGCCGCCGGCCGCGACAACCTCCCCCACCCCACGGAGACCCCCGCATGACCACGCTTCGACTGGCACTTTCCGAACTCAAGCGCATGACCAGCGGCGTCCTGCCCTGGATGGCGATCATCGCCATGACCCTGGTCCCGCTGCTCTACGGCGCGCTGTACCTCTACGCGAACTGGGATCCGTATTCCCACCTGGACAACGTCAAGGTCGCGCTCGTGAACGAGGACCAGGGCGCGCAGCAGGACGGCAAGGACCTGCACGTCGGGGACGACGTCGTCGACTCGCTGCTCAAGGACGCAACGTTCGGCTGGAACGTCGTGGACTCCGAGGCCGCCGCCGAAGAAGGGGTACGCACCGGCGAATACGCCTTCGCCATGACCATCCCGAAGGATTTCTCGAAGAACCTGGCCTCCCCCGAGGACTTCGACGCCGCGCAACAGGCCATCCTGCAGGTCACCACCAACGACGCCAACAACTACATGGTGGGCACCTTCGCCGACAAGCTGGCCGGGGAGGTCCACAACACCGTGGCCAAGGAGGTCGGCACCGAAACCGCCGACACCCTCCTGACCGGGTACGGGCGCATCCACTCCCAGATGGCCAAGGCGGCCGACGGGGCCGGGGAGCTGAACGACGGTGCCGAGAAGCTCGAGGACGGCATCGGCACCCTGGGCCAGGGGGCAAGGAAACTCGATTCCGGTGCCGGGGAATTGGACGCCGGGGCACGCAAGCTCCATGACGGCACTTCATCCCTGGTGGCCGGCGAGAAGAAACTCGTGTCCGGGACCGCATCATTGGCCTCCGGGGCCGGCGAGCTGCAGGACGGCGCGGACCGCTTGTCCGGCGGGCTGGGGACACTGGAATCGAAAACCGCGAAGCTGCCACAAAAGACCCGGCAATTGGCCGACGGGGCCGCCTCGGCCAACGCCGCGGGAAAGAAGCTCGCCTCCGGTGCAGACCAGGTGGCGGACGGCAACGAGGAGCTCAGCGCCAAGGTCGGGAGCGCCGCAGAGACCATCAAGGCCCTCCAGGCCGACGCCGACCAACGGCTGGAGGACTCCGTCCAGCAGCTGATCGACGACAAGGTCATCACCGCCGACGAGGCCGAGGCAGCCCGCGCCTCGGTCAAGAAGCTGGCGGCGGACTCCGGCGTGACCGCCCGCGCCGAGCAGGCCAAGAAGGACCTGTCCACGGCGCAATCCCGGATCGACCAGCTCGCCGCCGGCTCCCGGCAGGTCGCCACCGGTGCCTCCCAGCTCAGTGGCGGACTGGGAACCCTCGCCACCGGTGCCGACACGCTGGCCGATTCCACGCCGGCCCTCGTCGGCGGCATCTCCGACGCAGCAAACGGCGCCGACCGGCTCTCTTCCGGTGCCGGCCAGCTGGCCAGCGGCGCCAACACGCTGCACGCCGGGCAGAAGGATGCGCTGTCCGGAGCCCAGCAGCTCAACAGCGGTGCGTCGTCGCTGGCGGACGGCACCGGCTCACTGAAACAGGGCACCTCGGACCTGCGTGACGGCATTTCCCGGCTCTCCTCCGGCGCCCACCAGCTGGTGGACGGTTCGGGCACCCTGGCCGCCAAGCTCGGCGACGGAACCAAGCAGGTCCCCAACCCCACGGACGCCCAGAAGACCCAGGTCTCCAATGTCATCGGCGACCCGGTCTCCGTTGCCCAGACCGACCAGGCCAGCGCCGGGACCTACGGCGAGGGACTGGCACCGTTCTTCATGACGCTCGCCGTCTGGATCGGCGCCTTCATCCTGGTGCAGATCATGCGGCCGGTCACCCACCGCGCGCTGGCGTCGAACGCCGCCTCGTGGAAGATCGCGATCGGCGGCTGGCTGCCGTTCCTGTTCCTGTCGATGCTCCAGTCCACCGTCCTCTACGGCGTCGTGCTGTTCGGCCTCGGCCTCGAGACTGCGCACCCGTGGCTGACCTGGGGGCTGTTCCTGGTGGCCAGTGTCGCCTTCACGGCCCTGGTCCAGGGCATCTGCGCCCTGCTGGGAACCCCGGGCAAGCTCGTGGTCCTGGTGCTGCTGGTGCTCCAACTGGTCTCCGCCGGCGGCACGTTCCCGTGGGAGACCACGCCCGATCCGTTGCATGTGGCCCACAACCTGCTGCCCATGGGCCATGTGATCACCGGGCTGCGCCACCTGATGTACGGCGCGACCCTCGAGGGGCTGACGCCTCTGGTGTTGTCGTTGCTCGGCTACGCGGCGATCGGCCTGGCCATGAGCATCCTGGCCGTGCACCGGGGCAAGACCTGGACGTTGAAGACGCTGCACCCGGAGCTGGCGGCATGACCGGCAGGCAGCGGGTCAGGGCGACCGGCTCCAAGCACAAGCTGTTCGCCGCGTCCATGACGCTGATCGGCGAACGCGGACACCACCGGGTCAGCGTCGACGAGATCGCCGCGGCGGCGGGGGTCTCCAAGGGCACCGTCTACTACAACTTCGGGTCCAAGGCCCAGCTGATCGGCCAGTTGATCCGCTTCGGTGCCGACGTGCTGTTCGCCCGGCTGGAGAAGGGGGTGGCGGATCCCGACCCGGTCACCGGCTTCCGGGACATGGTGGCCGCCTCGCTGGAGTTCATGCAGGAGTATCCTGCCTTCGCGCAGCTGTGGATCAGCGAGCAGTGGCAGTCACCCAGCGAGTGGTCAGAGACCCTGGCGGAGTTGCGCGGGGAGATCATCGGCGTCATCGCCGCGGCGTTGGAGAGGCTGCGCGCGGCCGGGGGGCACCCGGCGCTGGAGCGGGCCGATCATCAGGCCCTCGCCACCGCTGTCTTCGGTGCGGTGCTGATCATCGGCCGCGACCGCCATGTCTTCCATCCCGAGCGCAGCATCGCCACCTGTGTCGATGCCGTGGCCGCCTTCGCGGCCGTCGGCTGAGGAGCCCCGGCGCGACGGCTCAGGGCCGCGGCACCACGAAGCCGGTGACGCGTGCGTCCCGGCCGTCGAGTTCGGCCCACGGCTTCTGCGGTTCCAGCAGGGTGAGCCCCAGCGTCGGATAGCGGGTGGCCAGTTCCATCACCGGTTCCTCCTGCGACTGCACCGAGGCCAGCGCCATCGCGACGTCCTGGACGGTCGGCAGGTGCCCGATGACCAGCAGCGTGCCGACGGTCTCGGGGGTCTCGTTGATGATGGAGACCAGCTGCGTGGCCGAGGCACCGTAGACCCGCGAGTCCAGATACGGCGTCGGCCCCTTCTCCCCCAGCTCGCTGGACACCCAGGCACACGTGGACCTCGCCCGCAGCGCGTCAGAACACACGATGTAGTCCGGGATCCAGCCGTGCTCCACCATCCAGGCTCCGGCCGCGGGGGCCTCGCGGTGGCCACGGGTGGCCAGCGGCCGCTCGTGGTCCTCGACGCCGAACGGGAACTCGGCCTTGGCATGGCGCAGGAGCATCAGGCGCTTGGCATCGTGCTGGCTCATGGAACCAGCTTAGGGGGCCGGATCAGATGCTGTACTCCGGGGCGGCCCAGACGATGACCTCGGGGTGCTCGTAGAAGCGGTAGCCCTGCCCGCGCACGGTGCGCACCGTGTTGGCCAGGCGGCCGAGCTTGGAGCGCAGGCGGCGGATGTGCACGTCGATGGTGCGCTCGTTCGGGACCTCTTCGGCGTTGCGCCACAGGTTGGTCAGCAACTCGTCGCGGCCAACGGTGCGGGCGCCGTTCTCCACCAGGTAGTTCAGCAGCTCGAACTCCTTGAAGGTCAGGTTCAGCGTCTGCCCGTCCAGGTGGACCTCGCGGCGTGAGAGGTCGATCAGCACGCCGGAGGGGCGCGTGGCGGCCGGCTGTTGGCGGGCCGTTTCGGTGCGCGGGCGGCGGGCCACTGTCGGGTCCCCCAGCGCCTGGCGCACGACGTCGATGCTCTCACCCGGGGCGCTGGCCGGGGCCAGGGCGACGGCGGCGTGCGTCTGGGCCTGCGGGGCCAGCGTCTGCAGGTAGGCGCGCACCTGGGTGGCCAGCTTGCCCAGCGAGGTGCCCTGTTCCTGGGCGGTCGCCTCATCGAGGCCGACGTAGAGCACGAAGCCGCGGGCCTCGGTGTCGCGTTCGACGGCCTGCGGCCCGGGCGTGCCGTTGCCTGCCACGACCGGGGTGGGTGCGGTCACCGGGTGGCCATCCTGCGGTGAGGGCACTGTGTGGAGCTGGCGGTAGCCCTGTGGTGCGCCATATTCCCCCTGGCCGACCCCCTGGCGCTGGGCAGCTGCGCGGTTCTGCGCGTTGCGGATGGAGATGTGGACGTATCCAGACGTGACAGACATGGTGGAACCTCTAACTGTGCGAAAAGTCGGTGAACTGTCTTGGGGCAGCTGTCCGGCGTCGTGCGAGTGGCGGCGACCGGCCCAGCCGTGCTTCGGATCTTCGGCGGGTGGGAAGAAGCTAGGCCGACATTCGACAACAGCTGCGCGCACGCCCGACTCCATGGCCCCAACGGGTGCCGGTGGTCGTGGGTGCTGCTGGTTCGATGTTCACGTGATCCAGTCTTGCCGTAATAATTCGAACCCGCAAGTAATATTCATCGCATCTGTCCACATAGTGAGACGAAAATGCGACTTTGTGAGGTGATTCACATTGCGCAATATTCTGAAGTGAACCTTTTGGATGCAGCGGTCTGGGCAGTCAAGCGCTTGATGACTGTTCGATTTGACTACTCCGACGTTACGATGCACACCCTAAAACAAGGCATGCATAGTTATGCGTGACAAGAGGTTTTCCGGGTCATGGGCTTGACTATCCGCCTCCCACGGTGGGCGATTCGGGGTCTGCCCCACCATGGCCCGCCGGTTACTGTAGGAGGCAACCGGTTCACAGCCCGGACACAGCTTCATCCCAGCCCGGCCCTATAGGTGCACAGGAGTATCGACTCATGACGAACTCGCAGTTCTCCCCGAACCAGCTCCCCCGCCTGGAACACCCCGATGGAACCCCCCTCCGGGCCCTGGTGGTCGACGACGAGCCCTCGCTGGCCGAACTGGTGGGCATGGGCGTGCGTATGCTCGGATGGCAGGTCAAGGTTGCCGGCGACGGCCCCTCCGCGGTGCAGGAGGCCAGGTCGTTCAATCCCGACATCCTGGTTCTGGATTGGATGCTCCCCGGATTCGACGGCCCGGAGGTCCTTCGCAAGATCCGCGCGTTCCAGCCCGAGGTCCCCGCCCTGTTCCTGACCGCCAAGGACGCGGTGGAGAACCGGATCGAGGGCCTGTCCCTGGGTGGCGACGACTATGTCACCAAGCCGTTCAGCCTCGAGGAGGTGCTGTTGCGCCTGCACCGGCTCGTGGAACGCTCCGGGGCAGCGAAGGCCGACGCCGCGGAACTGGTGGTCGGGGACCTGGTCATGAACCTGGACATGCGCGAGGTCAGCCGCGGCGGGGACATCGTCAACCTCACCGCCACCGAGTTCGACCTGCTGCAATACCTGATGGAGAACTCCCGGCGGGTGATGTCCAAGAACCAGATCCTGGACAGCGTCTGGCAGTACGACTTCGGTGGCCAGGCCAACATCGTGGAGCTCTACATCTCCTACCTGCGCAAGAAGATCGATGCCGGGCGCGAGCCCATGATCCACACGGTCCGCGGCGCCGGGTATGTGCTGAAGCCCGCGCAGTGAGCCCCACAGCTCCCCCGAAACCCACGGAACCCCCCACCGGAGGGGAAAACCCGACAGGTCCCCGGCATCCTGCCAAGCACTGGTCGCTGCGCGCCCGCATGCTCGCGGCACTCATCGCCCTCCTGGCCCTCATCTGCCTGGTGATCGGCGTCTTCACGCACACCGTGATGAGCAACAGCCTGTACGGCCAACTGGACGAGCAGCTGGAACAGGCCTCCAACCGCGCCGCTGCCTTCGACGGCAACACCTCGGGCCAGGGTAGCAATGCGCCCGACCCGTTGAACGCCCCGGGGCAGGGCTCCGGCACGTTGAATGCACGCATCGAGGGCAACACCATCCTCATTGGCGGCGTCCTGGACCGCGAGACCGGGGTACGCAAGCAGCTCAACGAGAAGGACGCCCAGCGGCTGGCCGAGGTGGCCGCCGACGCGGCGCCAACTACCGAGGACCTCTCTGTGGGCCGCTACCGGCTCATGGCCGTCACCTCCACCGAGGCGGGGCACCCCGCGACGGGCGCCTCCGGGAAGTCGATCCTCATCACCGGGCTGCCCGTGGAGAACACCCGACGGACCCTGTTCTCGCTGGACATCACCATGCTCCTGGTGGCTTCCTCCGGGCTCGTGGCCACCGGCCTGATCGGATCGGTGATCGTGCGCCGGTCGCTGGTCCAGCTCGAACGCGTCTCCGCGGTCGCCGGGTCGGTCGCCGAACTGCCCTTGGATGCGGGCGAGGTGCGGCTGGCCCAACGCGTCGCCGCCGCCGATGCCGAACCGGGAACGGAAGCCGGGAACATGGGCCACGCGCTGAACGCCCTGCTGGACAATGTCGAGTCGGCGCTGGAGGTCCGGCAGAACTCGGAGGCACGCATGCGCCGGTTCGTCGCCGATGCCTCCCACGAGCTGCGCACCCCCTTGGCCGCCGTGCGCGGCTATTCGGAACTCGTGGCAGCCACCGAACACCTCAGTGCCGACGGACGGACCTCCCTAGGACGCGTCGTGGAGCAAAGCCACCGCATGGGCTCGCTGGTGGAGGACCTGCTCCTGCTGGCCCGCCTCGACGAAGGGCAGAAACCCACCAGCGTCGACGTCGACCTGACCCAGGTCGCACTGGAAACCGCGCGCGACTTCCAGGTGGCGGCGCCCACCCACCGATGGCGGCTCAACCTGCCCGACGATCCCGTGGTGGTCCGCGGCGACGCGACGCAGCTGGCCCGCGTGTTGAACAACCTGCTCTCCAATGCGCGCAAGCACACCGTGCAGGGGACCACCGTTGACATCGGCGTCGCCCGCTCGGCCGACGACCGGCATGGGGTCCTCACCGTCACCGATGACGGCCAGGGCATCGACGAGGAGTTCCTGCCCCAGGTCTTTGCCCGCTTCACCCGGGCCGACACTGCGCGCTCCGGCGCGGAGGGAACCGTGGGGTTGGGGCTGCCGATCGTGCGCGGCATCGTCGAATCCCATGGAGGCACCATCCACGTCAGCAGCCGGCCCGGGCACACCGAGTTCGAGGTCCGCCTGCCGCTGGCCTTCGAGGTGCCCCCACGCCCGGACCAGCCCCCGCAGTCCGCCGTGTAGCCGGCGGTCACAGCCGCGGGGCCACCTTCACAGACCCGCCACAGCACCACCCCACCACCGCCACAAGTGCGCCGGTGAGGCTGGACGCATGAACCAGCCACCATCCCCACCGACCGTCCAGCCCACCCCACCGACCCGGGCCGCGGGGCCCGCCCCGCGGACCTTCGCCCCCACCACGGCGGCACCGATCCTCCCCGCAGCGGGGATCCCCGTGGTGGACGTCGTCATCCCGGTCCACAACGAACAGGCCGGCCTGGAGGCCAGCCTGCGTCGGCTGCACGCCCACCTCGCGGCCACGCTGCCCTTCGGCTACCGGATCACCGTCGCGGACAATGCCAGCACCGATGACACAGTGGCCATCGCCGAACGAGTGGCCCGGGACCTGGGGTGCATCGCCGTCGTGCATCTGGAGGAAAAGGGGCGCGGGCGCGCGTTGCGCGCCGCCTGGGCCGCCTCCGACGCCCCCGTGCTGGCCTACATGGACGTCGACCTGTCCACCGACCTGGCGGCTTTCGGCCCGCTGATCGCCCCGCTGCTCTCCGGGCATTCGGACGTGGCCATCGGCACCCGGCTGGGCCGCGGGGCCCGGGTGGTGCGCGGGCCGAAGCGCGAGTTCATCTCCCGTGGCTACAACCTGGTCCTGCACGGGTCGCTGGGCACCCGGTTCTCCGATGCCCAATGCGGGTTCAAGGCCATCCGCAAGGACGTGGCCGACCAGCTGCTGCCGCACACCCGGGACAACTCGTGGTTCTTCGACACCGAGCTGCTGGTGCTGGCCGAACAGTGCGGGCTGCGCGTGGCCGAGATCCCCGTCGACTGGACCGATGACCCAAGTTCCAGCGTCGCCCTGGCCCGGACCGCGGCCGATGACCTGGCCGGGATCTGGCGCATTGGCAGGTCGCTGGTCGCCGGCCGGATCCCGGTGGAGGGCATCCGGCGCGAACTCGGCCGCTCCGAACCGGCCCGGACGCGCAGCAACACGCTCTTCGGGCAGCTGGTGCGCTTCGGGGCGATCGGGGTGGTCTCCACGCTGGCCTACCTGGCCCTCTTCCTGCTGCTGCGTCATCTCACCGGGGCGCAGGCCGCGAACTTCAGCGCCCTGCTGCTCACCGCGATCGGCAATACAGCGGCGAACCGGCTGTTCACCTTCGGCATCCGGGGCAGCCAGGGCATCGTCACCCACCACTTCCAGGGGCTGCTGGTCTTCGGCATCGGACTGGCCCTGACGTCCGGGGCGCTGGTCCTGGTCCACCACGGCGCCTCCCCCGGCAGCACGTTGGAGGTCATCGCCGTGGTGCTGGCCAACCTGTTGGCCACCCTGGTGCGCTTTGTGTTGTTCCGCCACTGGGTCTTCGGATCCACGTCCCCGATCCAGAAATCCGAGGTCCAGGCATGAGCGCCACAACATCCACCCTTCGACGCCAACGCCTGGCCCTGGGGATCCTGCTGGTGGGCACCGCAGTGCTCTACTTGTGGAACCTGGGCGCGAACGGGTGGGGCAATTCGTTCTACGCGGCGGCCATCCAGGCAGGGTCCGAGAGCTGGAAGGCGTTCCTGTTCGGCTCCTCCGACGCGGCAAATTCGAGCACCGTGGACAAGCCGCCGGCCTCGTTGTGGATCCCGGCGCTGAGCGTACGGATCTTCGGGCTGAGCAGCTGGTCCATCCTGGTCCCCGAGGCGCTGATGGGCGTCGCGTCCGTCTGGCTGCTGTATTCCACCGTCCGGCGGGTGGCCTCCCACGCCGCCGGGCTGCTCGCCGGTGCCGTGCTGGCGCTGACCCCGGTGGCGCTGCTGATGTTCAGGTACAACAACCCCGAGGCGCTGTTGCTGCTGCTGATGACCGCCGCCGCCTACACCGTGGTGCGTGCCGTGCAGGCCGGTGAGCCCCTCCCCGCGGTGGATCCCCCGACCGGGCCCACGGGCGGCCCCGTCGGGCGGGGGCGCCGGATGGCGTGGTGGCATCGCACCAGCCCGGCCCTGCGTTGGGTGGTGCTGTGTGGGGTGCTGATCGGCTTCGGGTTCCTGGCCAAGCAGCTCCAGGTCCTGCTGGTGGTCCCCGGATTCGCGCTCGCGTACCTGCTCACGTCCCCGCTGGGGTGGGGCCGCAAGGCGCTGCACGTGCTCGGTGCCGGAGCCGGGCTGGTGGTCGCCGCCGGATGGTGGATTGCCCTGGTGGAGCTCTGGCCCGCCGATTCCCGGCCCTACATCGGCGGTTCGCAGAACAACTCGTTCCTGGAGCTGACGTTCGGCTACAACGGTCTGGGGCGCATCAGCGGGAACGAGACAGGCAGCGTCGGGGCCTCCCAATGGGGCGAGACCGGCATCGGCCGGCTGTTCACCGGGGAGTTCGCCACGCAGATCGCCTGGCTGCTGCCCGCAGCACTGCTGCTGGTGGTGGTCCTCGCCGTGCTGGTGGTCCGCACCCGGGCGCTGCGTGATCCGAGCGGCCGCGCATTCACCGCACTGTTCGTGTCCATGGCCTCCTGGCTGGTCATCACCTGGCTGGTGTTCAGCTACATGCAGGGCATCATCCACCAGTACTACACGGCGGCACTGGCCCCGGCGATCGCCGCCATGGTCGGGGCGGGCGGCTGGTTGCTGCACCAATTCCTGGACCAGCTCTGGGCGCGCATCACGGCTGCCGTGCTGGTGGCCGGAACCGGATTCTGGAGCATCCACCTGCTGCACCTCTACCCGGCCTTCCTGCCCTGGCTGGCCCCGGTGGTCGGCGTCGTGGCCTGCGTGGCCGCCGCGGTGCTGCTGGTCCCGCCGGCCTTCTGGACGTCGCAGCAGACATCGGCCCGGGCTCCGTTCCTGCGGCGGGCCGCCGGCGCCGGGCTGGTGCTGGCGCTGGCCTCCACCATCGTCGCTCCGGCCTCCTACGCGGCGGTCACCACCACCGAGGGACGCAGCGGGTCGATCATCACCGCCGGGCCCTCCTCCGGTGGCCCCGGTGTCTTCGGCAACGCCTTCCGCGGCCGGGGCGGCGGACAACGCGGCCCCGGTGGGCAGGTCGGACAAGGTGGGCAAACGCCTCCGACCATGGGACAACCTCCCACGGGGATGGGCCAGGGCACCGGAACAATGCCGGGACACAACGGCACGTCCACCCTCCCCGGCCAGACCGGTGCGGGAACCATGCCCGGTGGAGCCAATGGAACCGGCGGTGGCACCGGTGGCGGCGGGCTGCTCTCCGCTGCGACCGTCGGTGACACGTTGAAGGCACTCCTGGAGCAGGACGCCTCCTCCTACCGCTGGGTGGCCGCGGCCGTCGGCTCGAACAGCGCGTCGGGCTACCAGCTGGCCACCGAGGATCCGGTCATGCCGATCGGCGGCTTCAACGGCTCGGATCCATCACCGACGCTGGAGCAGTTCCAGGCCTACGTGCAGAACGGCGACATCCACTACTTCATCGGTGGCGGGATGGGCCTGCGGGCCAATGGTGGATCGAGCGCCTCCTCTGAGATCTCTGCCTGGGTGGAGGCGAACTTCGACTCCCAGACCGTCGACGGTGTGACCGTCTACGACCTGGGTTCGGCGTCAACGGCCCTGCAGGGTTAGGGCATCGGGCGGTCGTCCCGGCGCACCGTGTCGGGACGGCCGTCCCCGTGTGGTGCCTGCCGAACGCGGGCCGCCCACTCCACCAGCAGGGCACGGACGAGGTCCGGCTGGTCGAGGTGGAGGTTGTGTCCTGCCCCGTCGAGCAAGGCAAAGCTGGAGTGCGGGAAAAGCGAGGCCAGATCGCGTTGGTCCTCGAACCCGACGACGGCGTCCTGTTTTCCGGCAATGATCAACACCGGGCGTTCGTATCCCGACAAACGCCCGTCCGGGGCCTCCGCCAGGGCATATCGCTGGCCCAGGCGTGCCATGGCGCGCAGGTCCGCGGCCCTGATCCCCGGGAGGGCAGCCCGCCGGAAGCGCTGCCAGTTGTCCTGCGTCTGGATGACCGCCGACTCGGCATAGGGACGGCGATCGGCGGCGTCCAGGGTGTCCAGCATTGCGGCGTCCGCCACGAGGACCACGGGGGCCGGCAGGGTCCGGTGGGCTGTTACGGGATCGACGACCGGGGCGAGCAGTGCCAGGCCCAGTACCTGGTCGCTCCGGCGGGCCGCGAGGTCACGGGCCAGCAACCCGCCCAGGGAGCTCCCGACGACGGCGAAGGGCGCGGTGCCGACCAGAGCGGTGACCGCGTCGTCGAGCCAGTCGGCGAGCTCGGGCAGGCCGCCCGGTGCCTCCAGCCGTGGCGTCGACCCGAATCCGGGAAGGTCCAGGTGGATCCGTTCCCACCCGCCGGCGGCGAAGGTGTCGTCGAGTTCGAGCAGCAGCCGGTGGTCCACCCCGTTCCCGTGCAGGAAGAGCAGCGGGGCGCCGGCGCCGCGGCGCACGAGGTGCGGCCACGGCGAGGTCACCGGGGGCGTTTCGGCAGGCACCGCCGTCGTGCAGTGGCTTCTAGTGGGCGAGCCCGTAGAGCCGGTCCCCGGCGTCGCCCAGGCCCGGGACGATGTAGGCGTTCTCGTCGAGCTTCTCGTCCAGGGCGGCGAGGACCAGGTGCACGCGGGAGTCGTCGCCGTAGTGCTCCTCGAGCCGGTCCAGGCCCTCGGGGGCTGCAATGAGGCAGATGCAGGTGACGTCGGAGGCGCCGCGGTCGAAGAGGAACTTGATGGACTCGATCAGCGTGCCGCCGGTGGCGAGCATCGGGTCCAGCACGAACACCTGGCGGCCGGTGAGGTCCTCGGGCAGGCGCTCGGCGTAGGTGACGATGTCCAGCGTCTTCTCGTTGCGGGCCATGCCCAGGAACCCGACCTCGGCGGTGGGCACCAGGCGGGTCATGCCCTCCAGCATGCCCAGGCCGGCGCGCAGGATCGGCACCACCAGCGGGGTCGGCTTGGCGAAGGCGGTGCCCGTGGTGGTGGCGACCGGGGTCTGGACCTCCACCTGGACGGTGCGCACCTCGCGCGTGGCCTCGTAGGCCAGCAGGGTCACCAGTTCGTCGGTGAGCTGCCGGAAGACCGGGGACGGGGTGCTCTTGTCCCGGAGAACCGAAACCTTGTGGGCCACCAGCGGGTGGTCGACTACCTGTACGCGCATGCCCCTAAAACTACCAGCACCACCGGGCCGCTCGGCTACTGTGGGAGCGTGATTCCCGATGATGCGCGCCACGCCCGGTGGATGGGCCTGGCCCTGTCCGAGGCACGCGCGGCGCTGGTGACCGGCGACGTGCCCATCGGCGCCCTCGTCATCGGCCCCGACGGATCCGTCGTCGCCACCGGCCGCAACGAGCGCGAGGCCTCCGGGGACCCCACGGCCCACGCCGAGGTCGTCGCGATCCGTGCCGCCGCCGCTGCCTTGCGCTCGACCGGGAACGACGACGGCTGGAGGCTGGCCGAGTGCACCCTGGTCGTCACCCTGGAACCGTGTGCCATGTGTGCCGGGGCGATCGTGCTCTCACGCATCCCGCGCGTCGTCTTCGGGGCCTGGGACGAGAAGGCCGGGGCCTCCGGGTCGGTGTTCGACATCCTGCGGGAGCCGCGGCTGAACCACTGGGTCGAGGTCTTCCCCCGGGTGCGCGAGGCCGAATGCGCGACGCTGCTAACCGACTTCTTCCGAACCCTGCGGTAGCCATTCGCCGCCGTGGGCGGAACGTCGCCGCCCTGGGCAGCGCGGCAGCGACAGCGTGCCGGCCGGCCAGCACGCTGGTTCCATGAGCGAACAACCAGAAGCACGCAGCCTCTTCGACCGGCACATGCGCCAGCACCTGCTGATGCACCGTGTCCTGGTCCTGGACGGCCCCCTCGACGACGACAACGGCACCATGCTCGCCGCCCAGCTGATGGCGCTGGCCGACGACAACCAATCGGACATCTCCCTGTGGATCAACTCCCCGGGCGGATCCGTCCCCTCCATGCTGGCGCTGCGGGACATCATGCGGATCATCCCGAATGACGTCTCCACCCTGGCCCTCGGGCTGGCCTGCTCCGCGGGACAGTTCCTGCTCTCCGCCGGAACGCCGGGCAAGCGGCGGGCACTGCCCCGGGCCCGCATCCTGATGCACCAGGGGTCGGCCGGGATCGGCGGTTCCTCCGCCGAGGTGGAGGTCCAGGCGAACGACCTGCGCCACACCCGCGATACGGTGCTCGGCCTCATCTCCGAGGACACCGGCCAGCCGATCGAGCGGATCTTCGAGGACTCGCTGCACGACCGCTGGTACACCGCGGCCGAGGCGTTTGAGTATGGCTTCATTGATGGGGTCGCCGATTCCTACGCGACAATCGCGCTGGCGCGGAACCGCCATGCCGGGCTGGGGGTGGACCGATGAGCAGCTACACGATCCCCAACGTCATCGCCCGCACCGGGAACGGCGAGCGCATCATGGACGTCTACTCCCACCTGCTCACCGAGCGGATCGTCTACCTGGGCACCGCCATCGACCCCGGAGTGGCGAATGCGCTGATCGCCCAGCTGCTGCATCTGGATTCGGACTCCCCCGGGACGCCGATCGACCTGTACATCAATTCCGAAGGCGGGGACCTGCCCTCGATGTTGGCCGTCTACGACACCATGCAGTACGTGAAATCCCCGGTGTCCACCATCTGCGTGGGCCAGGCGATCGGGGCCAGCGCCGTCCTGCTCACCGGCGGTGCCGCGGGACGGCGGATGATGCTCCCCCATGCCCGGGTGGTGCTGCACCAGCCCGCCGGCCAAGGGCGCGGAACGATTCCCGACCTGATACTGCAGGCCGATGAGCTGTTGCGGACCCGCGGTGCCGCCGAACGGGTGCTGGCCCGCCACACCGGCAAGGACGTCGCGGTGCTGCGCGCCGACACCGATCGGGAGCGGGTCTTCACCGCCGATGATGCGTTGGCCTATGGTCTTGTCGACGAGATCCTGGACCGGGTGCCGGCGGTGCCCCTGGCGGTCGGCGCATAGGGCCCGCCCACCGGGGGCCGAACTGGCTAGGCTGCCAGGGCCAGGACCGGCTGGGAGCCAAGATCCGCCGTCGTGCCGACGGAGGATCCGAAGGCCGGTGCGGCGAGGGTGGAGTAGCCGCGTTGGCGGGTGGAGGTCAGGACCTGGACGGTTGACGAGGCGTGCAGTTCGGCGGCGACCTGCCAGGTGAGATCCAGCAAGGTGGTGCCGAGTGCGCCGGCGACTGCGGCGATCATCTCGCTGGAGGGTTCCTTGATGCCGCGCTCGATCTCCGAGAGGTACTGCGGGGAGATGCCGGCGAGGCGGGCGACGTCGGCCAGGCGGTCACCGCGGATGGTGCGCAACAGCCGCAGGCGCCGTCCCAGGACCTCGCGCCACAACGGTTCGGGCCCCCACTGTTCGTCGGGGGTGGGGCGTCCGGTGCGGAGGGTGGCGTCGCGTTGCAGGTCCATGCTTCACCGTAGGCCCGCACTCCCCCGGCCTGTCACCCCATTCTGCTGCAGGCAGAGCGGGTCCGTTTTGGGTCGACCCGGCGTCGTCCGCTACAGTAGTGCAGTCTGGTGACGTGTCCGAGCGGCCGAAGGTGCAACACTCGAAATGTTGTTTGGTGAAAGCCAACGTGGGTTCAAATCCCACCGTCACCGCCAGTGAAAACCCCCGGGAAACCGGGGGTTTTCTTCGTTCCGTGGAACTTCGTGGTGCATCTATGGTGCAGATTTCGGCGGTGCCCGGTCTATGTTCAAGTGCGCATTGTCGGGGTAGCCCTTCCTCGACGCTCCTCCTTCCGGCACCGCCAGGCGGGGAACTTTCGACCCCCAGACCGTAATAGCCCACGCCGAAGCAACAAAAACGAGGCCGGAGGTGCTCTACGCGTAGGAGGTACCGGCGGTGGCAGCTGCCCGTCCGAGCAGCCCCGCTTGCACGGTTGAACTGAACGGTTCGAATGCCGAGGTAGCCGCAAAACGAAGCTCCGACTCCCATAGAAAACACTGGGAATTCCAATACGTCTTCTTCGTTTTCAAGCCTCTCTGGTGACGCAGCGGTCACTGCACTCCAAAGAACGACTGCAAGGACCTGACCTCGACCGGCGTCGATCCGGTGACCTTTCAAGTAAGAGTTCCGCCATATCAGGCGTTTATGCAGGCTGCCATGATCTTCGGCTGTTGCTAGTCAGAGTTCTCATTGTCCTCCAAGGATTTCTGATGGATATCACTGAATCTGCGGGATAGATGCGGGACTTTTGTACACAGTGCTCTTGATCGTCAGGCGGTTTTCGTCCGCTCGCTTGCCGCAGTTCAGAAATTCCATCAATCCATGTTCCTGAGGTTGTCCTGGTCCGTCAGCAGACGGTAGCCCATGCCTGCTTCGGTGATCAGATACCGCGGCGTGCCCGGGTTCGGTTCGAGTTTCTTGCGCAATTGAGCGACGTACAGGCGCAGGTAGCCGGTATCGGTGATGTGCTCGGACCCCCATATCTCGGTGAGAAGAGTCTGCCGGGTGACGAGTTTGCCGGGGTTGCGGATGAGGACTTCGAGTACCTGCCACTCGGTGGGGGTAAGCCGGACTCGCTGCGTCTGGCCCCGGCCGCTCTTCACGACGTTCCGGGACGACAAGTCGATGGTGACATCACCGAGTGTCACAGTCGGGTCCGATTCGTGTTGGGGTACTCGGCGGGTGAGAGCGCGGATGCGGGCGAGGAGTTCCTCGATGGAGAAAGGTTTGGTCACGTAGTCGTCGGCCCCAGCGTCGAGCGCTTCGACTTTGTCGGCCGCACCGGTACGACCGGAGACGACGAGGATCGGGGCGGTGGACCATCCGCGGATGCCCGCGATGACTTCGATGCCGTCGAGTTGGGGCATTCCAAGGTCGAGCATGTAGATATCGGGGTGACGGTCGATGGCGAGAGCGATGGCCTCCGCACCGTTGATGGCGGTGATGATCTCATAGCCTTTCGCAGTCAACGTGATTCGGAGTGCGCGCAGGATTTGCGGGTCATCGTCGGCGATGAGAATCTTCATGAGGGCGTTCCTTCCGCGGTCGGTTCCGCAGGTTGCTGCCGCGTTTCGGGTGTGGGGAGTGTGACGACCATGGTCAGCCCGCCGCCGGGGGTGTCTTCGGGGGTGAGGGTGCCACCCATCCCTTCCACGAAGCCTTTGGAGAGGGCCAGGCCGAGGCCAAGGCCCGTGGTGTTGTCGGTGTCGCCGACACGTTGGAAGGGGACGAACACGTCATCTCGACGCTCGGCGGGGATGCCGGGGCCGCGGTCGATGATTCGGATTTCCACCTGTCCGGCGAAAGCGCTGGTGGCGATGCGGACGTAGCCGCCTGGTGGGGTGTAGCGGGTGGCGTTGACGAGCAGGTTGACGAGCACTCGTTGCAGCAGTGCGGAATCGGCCATGACCGGCGGGATAGTGGGGTCGAGATCAAGTTGCACCTGGTCGGGTCCAAGGTCGAGTTCGTCGAGTGCGGGCACGATAGTGTCCGCGGGATCGACGGGGCTGACCGAGACGGCCAGGACACCGGCCTGGAGACGGCTGACATCCAGAAGGTCGGTGATCAGAGTGGCGAGAGTGGTCAGGCTTTCATCGGCGGTGGCAAGGAGTTCGTCGCGGTCGTTGTCGTTGAGCATGCTGCGGGTGGCTCGGAGGCCGCTGACGGCGGCAGTGGCGGCGGACAGTGGACGCCGCAGGTCGTGGCTCAGCGCTGAGAGCAGGGCGGTTCGAACCCGATCGTTGGCCGCGAGCGGACCGACTTCGCTGGCGGTCTCGGCGAGGTCGCTGTGTTCGAGTGCGGCGTCGAGTTGCGCGACGAGGACGGCCAGGAGCCGTTGTTCGGAGGCTTCCAAGTCGTTGCCGTGCAGTTCCAGGATCGCACGGTCGCCGATGGTCACAGTCGTGTGTCGGTCGTCGGGCAGAGGTTCCCCTGCCGTGGCGAGGACAGTTTCCCCTTTCCGGAGTCGGACGCCGGAGAGACCGAATGCTTCTCGGGCACGATCGATCAGCGCTTGAATGGCTCCTTGGCCGCGCAGAACGCTGCCGGCGACGGTGGCGAGAAGTTCCGACTCCGCTGCGGCGCGTCGTGCGGCCCTGGTCAGCCGTGCGGCCCGGTCGACGACGAGGCTCACCAAGATCGCGATGATGATGTAGAGCGCGAGCGCGACCAGATGGGTTGGCTTGGTCACGGTGACTGTGTACAGCGGTGCGATGAAAAAGAAGTCGAGTGTGAGCCCGGACATCACAGCAGCAAATAGTGCCGGCCAGATGCCCCCCACGAGCGCGACGACGACGACTAGCAGTTGATAGCTCAGGACATCGCTGGTGATGGAGTCCTCGGTACGAAAGGCAGACAGCAGCCAGGTCAGGAGCGGGCCACCGATGAGAGCGAGGGCGAATCCGGTGATGCGGCGCTTCCACGTCAAGGCTCCGCCGATCTTGGGGAGGGAGAGTTTCCCGCCGGCGGCGTCGTGATTGACGATGTGCACGTCGATGTTGCCGGCTTCGCGCACGACGGTCGCGCCGATGCCGGGCCCGGTGAGGGCGGCGGCGAGTCGGCTGCGGCGGCTGACGCCGATGACGAGCTGTGTGGCGTTGACGGATTTGGCGAACTCGACAAGCGCGATGGGGATATCGTCACCGACGACCTGGTGATACGTGCCGCCGAGCTTTTCCACGAGGGCGCGCTGCCGGGCCAGCGATTCCGGGTCGGCGACGCGCAGCCCGTCTTGACTGGTGACGTGCACGGCGAGCAGGTCCCCACCCGCGGATCGCGCAGCGATCCGCGCTCCACGACGCAGTAGGGTCTCGCCTTCCGGACCGCCGGTGAGAGTCACCACCACCCGTTCCCGGGCTTCCCACTTGCTGTCGATGCCGTGTTCGGCGCGATAGGTCTTGAGCGCCTGGTCGACCTCATCGGCCAGCCACAGCAGGGCGAGTTCGCGCAGCGCGGTCAGGTTGCCGAGTCGGAAGTAGTTCGACAGTGCCGCGTCGATCCGCTCCGCCGGGTAGACGAGTCCGCCGGAGAGCCGGTCTTGTAGCGCCTGGGGCGCCAGGTCGACAACTTCGATCTGATAGGCCGCGCGAAGGAAATCGTCCGGTACCGTCTCGCGTTGCGGCACACCGGTGATCTGCTCCACCACATCGTTCAGAGACTCGATGTGCTGAATGTTGACCGTGGAGATCACGTCGATGCCCGCGTCCAGGAGCACCTGGACGTCTTGCCAGCGTTTGTCGTGCTCAGAGCCGGGAGCGTTGGTGTGGGCGAGTTCATCGACGAGGGCGACCTCGGGCGTGCGAGCCAGGGTGGCGTCCAGGTCCATCTCGGTCAGTTGCACGTCCCGGTGCTGGAGAGCGCGACGCGGGAGGACTTCTAGTCCTTCGGTCATCGCCGATGTCGCCGCGCGGCCGTGGGTCTCCACGACAGCGACCACCACGTCCTTGCCTTCGGCGAGGAGTCGTTTGCCTTCCTCCAGCATGGTGTAGGTCTTCCCCACACCGGGCGCAGCGCCTAGCAGCACCCGAAGCCGCCCCCGTGCAGTCATGTTCAGCCCTCCCACTCATCCAATGCCAGATTAAGCTCTAACACGTTCACCCTCGGCTCCCCGACAAAACCGAGGTCGCGACCCTGGGTGTGTGCGGCGACCAGTTCACGCACCGTCGTGGCGGGCAGGTCGCGAGCCTGCGCGATGCGTGTGACCTGGATAGCGGCGTATTCCGGACTGATGTGCGGATCCAGCCCGGAGCCCGAGGCGGTCACCGCGTCGACGGGAACCTCGGCCTCGGGGACACCGTTGAATTCGGCGACCTGTGTCCTGCGCGCAGCGATCGCGGCGATCAGATCCGGGTTTTCGGGGCCGAGGTTGGAGCCGGAGGATGCGCCGGCGTCGTAGCCGTCGCCGGCGGCGGAGGGGCGGAGTTGGAAATACTCCGGCAGCGGGTTCCCATTTGCATCGGTGAACGCCTGGCCGATCAGTGCCGAGCCCACGACTCGGCCGCGCGCGTCGGTCAGCTGGGAACCGTTCGCCTGCCAGGGGAACACCAACTGGCCGATACCGGTGATCGCCAGCGGGTACAACACACCAAGGACCACCGTGAGGATGACCATGATGCGAACGGCCGTCCACACCGACCTACCCGCACTGCGACGAGAGACCTTCATTTCGGGGAGTCCTTTCAGTAACCAGGGATCAGCGCGACGATGAGATCGATGGCCTTGATCCCCACAACGGGTACGAGGATCCCGCCGAGCCCGTAGAAGAGCAGGTTCCGGTTCAATGCTTGGGCGAGGTTGGTCAGACGGTAGGGGACGCCGATGAGGGCGAGCGGGATCAGGATGGCGATCACGACAACACTGAAGATGACGGTCGACAAGATGGCCGAGGCGGGCGAGTGCAGCCCCAGGATGTTCAGCGCCCCCAAGCCTGGGAAGACGCCGACGAACAGGGCGGGGAACAGCGCGACGTATCTGACGAGATCGTTGGCGATGTTGAACGTCGTCAAAGCGCCGCGGGTGGCCATCTGTCGCCGACCGACCTCGATGATCTCCACAAGCTTGGTCGGGTCGTCATCGAGGACGATCATGTTCGCCGCCTCCTTCGCCGCCGCGGTGCCCGTGTTCATCGCGACCCCGACATCGGCTTGTGCGAGCGCGGGGGCGTCGTTGGTGCCGTCGCCGCTCATCGCCACGAAATGCCCGGCCGCCTGTTCCCGTTTGATCAGGTCCAGCTTGTCCTTCGGCGTGGCGTCTCCCAGAAAATCGTCTACCCCTACCTCTTTCGCGATTGCCGCCGCAGTCAATGGATTATCGCCGGTGACCATGACGGTTCTGATCCCCAGCAGCCGCAACTGATTCACGCGGGCCGGCACAGTGTCTTTGACCACATCCTTCAAGTGGATCACCCCGAGAACCCGGCCCGGCCCGTTCCCCGGCTTACTGGCCACAACCAGTGGGGTGCCGCCGGATCGGGCGATCGCTGCGGTCACAGACCTGAGCTCGTCCACGACGGGACGCGACTGTTGGGTGCCCGTGTGCTTGAGCCAGCCGAGGATCGCGGACTCCGCGCCCTTGCGAACACTGGTGCCGTCTTCGTCCAGGTCACGCCCGGACATCCGCGTCAAAGCGCTGAAAGGCACGCTGCGGCCTGCGCGGCTCGCGTCCGTGTCGAGGACGATGCCGTGGCGACGGGTCAGCTCGATCGTGGACGTGCCCTCGGGTGTCGGATCGCTGAGTGAGGACAGTGCGGCAGCACGGAGCAACTCGTCCTCGCTGGTCCCGGCGACCGGCACGAACCGGGTTGCGCGGCGGTCGCCTTGGGTGATCGTTCCGGTCTTGTCCAGCAGCACTGTGGTGATATCTCCCGCCGTTTCCAGAGCGTGCCCTGAATCCAGGAGCACGTTGCGTTGCAGCAGCCGGTACATTCCTGCGATCCCGGTCACCGACAGCAACGCGGCGATCTCGGTGGGTACCAGGCAGGCCACCAACGCGACCAGCACCGGAACCGACACCGGGCCGGCGACCGGGGAAGCAATGGTATTGACCGTGAGTGCGATGAGTACGAACGAGATTGAGAACGACGCGAGCAGTGCGCTTAACGCCAGCTCGTTGGGGGCCTTCTGCCGGCGGGCTCCTTCGGCGAGGTCGATCATCCGATCCACGACCGTGTCACCGATCGGCGCCGTGACACGAACCACGATCCGATCCGAAAGGACCCTGGTGCCACCGGTCACCGCGGAGCGGTCACCGCCGGATTCGCGGATCACCGGGGCCGACTCACCGGTGATGGCCGACTCATCCACTGAGGCGATACCCCAGACCACTTCACCGTCGGCGGGGACCACACTCCCGACCGTCAGCACCACGATATCCCCGGGTTGCAGCTCGGCCGAATTCACATCTCGAACGTCGGCACGGTGCGCACCGGGGTCGTTCGTGTCGTCGTAGCGGCGCACACGATGCGCGGTGGTGCTCTCCCGCATCAACCGAAGGGACGTGGTGTGGCTTCGACCGCGCCCTTCCGCCAGCGCTTCGGCGATATTCGCGGCGAGGAGTGTCAGCCAAAGCCAGACGGCGATCGCCCAACTGAAACCCGGGGGCAGCACAGTGCCGCCGGAGACAGCCGGGCCGCCGATGAAGGGTTCCGCGAACGCGACCACCGTGGTGAGAGCGGCACCACACCACACAACGAACAGCACCGGGTTCCGCCGCTGCACTCGGGGGTCGAGTTTGCGGATCGCGCCGCGAAGCGGCAACCCGAAGGTCCGCAAGAACGATTGGAGCCGCCGTTGACCGGCCCCCCGCTTGAACCGCCGTATGAGCGTCATCCCAACCCTTCCGCCAGTGGGCCAAGTGTCAGGATGGGGAAGAAGGTGGGGACCGAGACGAAGATGATGACCCCGACCAGCAGGCCCACGAACTGCGGACGGTGAAGCGGCAGTTCGGCAGCCTGGGATGCCGTCCGGTCCTGGGAGGCAAATGAGCCGGCCAATGCCAGCACCAGAGCGATCGGCACAAAACGGCCAAGCAGGATGATGATGCCCAGCGTCGTGTTCAGCCAGGGGGTGTTCGCGTTGAACCCGGCGAATGCGGAACCGTTGTTGATCGCGGCCGAGACGAATGCGTACATCATCTCAGAGAGCCCGTGCGATCCAGGGTTGCCCATGGCCGTGCCGACGATCTCATCGTGCACTGCGGGGATGGCGAGGCTAACCGCCATGCCGACTAAGGCAAGGGTGGGCATCACGAGAATGAACAGGCTGGTCAGCTTGAGTTCGCGTACACCGATCCGTTTGCCGAGAAACACAGGTGCGCGGCCCAGGAGCAGGCCGGTGAGGAACACGGCGATGACGGCCATCACGAGGATCGTATACAGTCCCGCGCCGACCCCTCCGGGAGAGACTTCTCCGAGGAGCATGTTCAGGATGGCGATCATCCCGCCCAAGGCGGTGTAGGAGCCATGCATCGAGTTCGCGGCGCCACCGGAGGTTCCGGTGGTCGCCGACGCGAACAGCGTCGATCCCACGACCCCGAATCGTTGCTCCTTTCCCTCCATCGCACCACCGGCCAGCTGGGGAGCTGTCCCATTACCGGAGAGTTCGAAGATCGTCAGGAGTGTGAACACGGCCACGAAGAACACGGCCATCGTCGCGAGAATCGTGTAACCGATCCGGTGGTCGCCGACCATGCGGCCGAATGTGCGCGGCAACGCGAAGGGGATGACCAGAAGCAGGAAGATCTGGACCAGGTTCGTCCACGGCGCAGGGTTCTCGAAGGGGTGCGCGGAGTTCGCGTTGAAGAATCCGCCGCCATTGGTTCCCAGCATCTTGATCGCCTCCTGAGAGGCGACGGGACCGCCAGGGATCGACTGCGTGCCACCGGTGACGGTGGTCACCTCGGTGAACCCGTTGAAGTTCTGGACCACACCGTCGGCGAGCAGGATGACCGCCGCCAGCACTGACAGTGGCAGGAGTATCCGCAAGGTGCCGCGCACCAGATCGACCCAGAAGTTGCCGAGGGTGCCAGTACGCCGTGACGCGAAACCTCGCACCAGCGCGATTGCGACGGCCAATCCCACGGCCGCCGAGACGAAGTTCTGTACCGACAGCCCGGCCATTTGCACGAGGTAACCGACCGTGTGTTCCGGGGAGTATGACTGCCAGTTCGTGTTTCCCACGAACGACGCCGCCGTATTGAACGCCAAGTCCTCCGGCACCGGCGGCAGCCCCAGCGAGTACGGCAGCAGGTGCTGAGTGCGTTGCAGAAGATAGAGACCCACCAACCCCACAGCAGAGAACGTCAGGACCGCGCGCAGGTACGCCTGCCAGGATTGCTCGCTTTTCGAGTCCACCCCCACCAAACGGAACAACCACCGCTCGATCGTCCAATCCTTCGCCGAGGTAAACACCCAAGCCATGTAATCGCCCAGCGGGCGATACAACACACCCAGCAGGACTGCCATCGTCGCCCCAGTCGCGACCGCCAGAAGCCACCCCATCAGAACCGCTCAGGATGAACCAAAGCAACCACGAGATACCCGACAGCTGCGACAGCGAGCACCACCGCGGCACACTCCACGACAATCATGGCCGTGCCAGCGCCCCATAGAGCCCAGCAACCGCAACAAACAGTGCAACGCCACCAAGCACGTAAACCACATCCAGCATCGGCAACTCCTATCCCGTTGAACGCCCCCCTGCGGGGACTGCCCTGCCGATCCAACACCATCACCAGGTGTGCAATCCATGCTCCTAACAGAATCCATACGGAAACCAGCCGAACCCTCGCACTATCCAAACGGTGCCCGTGCCCGGCCCATCCCCCACGACCATGCATTCGCCGGAGACGGGCGGGGGCGATCCGGTATTTGCCGTGCAACGACCCTTCCGAAGAAAAGGAAGTCCCCGCCCGGCGTCTGCTCAGCGTTCCAGCTCGTCTAACGCCAGGTTGAGTTCCAGCACGTTCACGCGCGGTTCTCCGAGGTAGCCGAGCTCGTGACCTTGGGTGTGCGAAGCGAGTAGGTCGCGTACCGTCTCGATGGGCAGATTGCGGGCTGCTGCGACGCGTGCCACCTGGATCGTGGCGTACTCCGGGCTGATGTGCGGGTCCAAGCCGGACGAGGAGGCGGTTACCGCATCCGGCGGAACCTGATCCGCTGGCACGTCGTTGAACTCGGCGACTTGTGCTCGGCGGTCTTCGATTGCGGCGATCAAGTCCGGGTTCTCCGGACCGTAGTTGGAGCCGGAGGATGCGCCAGCGTCATATACATCACCGGCGGCTGAGGGCCGGGGTTGGAAATACTCCGGCAGCGGGACTCCGTCATCGTCGGCGAAGGACTGCCCGATGAGTGCCGATCCCACTACTTGGCTACCCCCGTCACGGATGATGGACCCGTTTGCTTGCGCCGGGAATGCGAGCTGGGCGATGCCGGTGATGGTGATGGTGTAGACGATGCCGAGGAGCACGGTGAAGAGGGCCATGGCCCGTACCGCGACCCAGGTGGTGCGTCCGGTGGAGCGTGTGGATGTGTTCATTGTCTTTTTCTTTCTATACCGGTCAGAATCCGGGGATGAGGCGCACGAGAAGGTCGATGAGCCAGATTCCGATGAACGGGGCGATGATGCCGCCCAGGCCGTAGGCGGCGAGATTGCGGCCGAGGGTCTTCGACGCGTTCATCGGCCGATACTTCACACCGCGCAGTGCGAGCGGGATGAGGATGACGATGATGATGGCGTTAAAGATGATCGCTGACAGCACCGCAGAAGCCGGTGAGTGCAGCCCCATGATGTTCAGCACCCCGAGGCCGGGGAACACTCCCATGAACATCGCCGGGATGATCGCGAAGTACTTGGCGATGTCGTTGGCGATGGAGAAGGTGGTCAGTGCCCCGCGGGTGATCAGCAGTTGCTTGCCGATGCGGACGATATCAATAAGTTTGGTCGGGTCGGAGTCGAGGTCGACCATGTTGCCGGCTTCTTTAGCCGCCGAGGTGCCGGTGTTCATCGCCACCCCGACGTCGGCTTGCGCCAAGGCGGGGGCGTCGTTGGTGCCGTCACCGGTCATGGCGACGAGGTTGCCGCCGTCTTGTTCCCGTCGGATGAGGGCGAGCTTGTCCTCCGGTGTGGCTTCGGCGAGATAGTCGTCCACACCGGCCTCGGCGGCGATCGCCTTCGCCGTCAGCGGGTTGTCTCCCGTGATCATGACGGTGCGGATGCCCATCGCACGCATCTGCGCGAACCGTTCGCGCAGTCCCTCCTTGACGACGTCCTTCAAGTGCACGACGCCCAGGACTCTCCCTTCGGTGCCTAACGATTTGACCGCGACGACCAGCGGGGTGCCGCCAGACTGGGCGACCTGATCGGTGTACTCCTCCAGCTCCGCGACCAGACTGCTCGGCAGCCGAGTGCCGTCTTGCTCCAACCATCCGATGACGGCAGAACCGGCCCCTTTGCGGATCTGGATGCCGTCGGGCTGATCCAGCCCAGACATGCGGGTTTGTGCAGTGAACGGTACGGTCTCGCCCGGCGCGACCTCACCGACCTCGACTCCTTGCGCCCGGGCAAGGTCGACGATGGAGGTGCCCTCCGGTGTCGGGTCGGCGAGCGAGGAAAGCGCTGCCGTACGGATCAGTTCCTGCTCCTGCACATCGGACAGACGCAGGAACTCGCTCGCCCGGCGGTTGCCGTAGGTGATCGTGCCGGTCTTATCCAGCAGCAACGTCGTCACATCCCCGGCGGCCTCGACCGCTCGGCCCGACATCGCCAGCACGTTGCGCTGCACAAGGCGGTCCATCCCGGCGATGCCGATCGCTGACAGCAGGGCGCCGATCGTCGTGGGGATCAGGCACACCAGAAGTGCAACGAGCACCGGGATGCTCACCGGCTCAGCAGCATGGGACGCGATCGGGTTCAGAGTGAGCGCGACGACGACGAAAATGATCGACAGCGAGGCGAGAAGGATGGACAGGGCCACTTCGTTGGGCGTCTTCTGCCTCTGGGCGCCCTCGACTAGCGCGATCATCCGGTCCACGAACGTTTCGCCGGGCTTGGAGGTGATCCGTACAATGATCCGATCCGATAGCACCCGGGTGCCGCCGGTGACCGCAGAGCGGTCGCCACCGGACTCACGGATGACGGGTGCTGACTCGCCGGTGATCGCGGACTCGTCCACTGAGGCGATCCCGCACACAATGTCTCCATCACCCGGGATCAGCTCACCGGCGGCCACCACCACTGTGTCGCCGAGTTGCAGATCGGCCGAGGACACGTCCGACAGGTCCGTGCGCTCCGCGGCGGCGTCGGCGGCCGGGTCGTAGCCGGCGGTGCGATGGGCGGTGGTGCTGGTGCGGGTCTTTCGGAGTGTCTCGGCCTGCGCTTTTCCGCGGCCCTCCGCGACCGCCTCGGACAAGTTGGCGAACAGCACGGTGAGCCACAGCCAGGTCGCGATCGCCCAGGTAAACGAGGGCGGCACTGCCGTGCCCCCGGACTGGGTGGGACCGCCAAGGAACGGTTGGGCGATCGCCAGCACGGTGGTCAGTGCGGCGCCGACCCAGACGAGGAACATGACCGGGTTGCGCCACTGCTGACGTGGGTCGAGTTTGCGGAACGCGCCCGGAAGTGCCGCGCGCAGTTGCGTCCAGGAGAACGCGCTACGCGGGGTCGCGCTGCCCGTTGAGCCCACGCGGTCGGGTGAGGTGAGTGTGGACATGGTTTACAACAACCCTTCCGCCAGGGGACCCAGCGTGAGAACGGGAAAGAAGGTCAAGGCCGTGACCATGACAGTCACGGTGGTGAGCAAGCCGACGAACAGCGGCCGGTGAGTGGGCAGTGTGCCGGCCGTGGACGGCACCTTGTCTTGTGCGGCGAGGGAGCCGGCCAGCGCCAGGACGAACACGATCGGGACGAAACGGCCCAACAGAATCGCCAGCCCCAACGTGGTGTTCAACCACGGGGTATCCGCCGTCAGGCCGGCGAAGCCCGACCCGTTATTGTTGGCCGCGGATGTGAACGCGTACAACACCTCGGACAAGCCGTGCGGGCCAGGATTCAGGATCGACGTGTTCTCCACCTCCTCGCGCACACCAGGGATTGCGAAGCTCAACGCGACACCGGTGAGGACGAGGATGGGCATCACCAGGATGTAGAGACTGGCGAGCTTGATCTCGCGTGGGCCGATCTTCTTGCCCAGATACTCCGGAGTACGCCCGATCAGCAGACCGGCGATGAACACCGCAATCACGGCGATCACCAGGATGCCGTACAAGCCCGACCCGACACCGCCGGGAGCCACCTCGCCGAGCATCATGTTCAGCATCGGGATCATCCCACCCAGCGCCGTATACGAATCGTGCATCGAGTTCACTGCACCGGTGGACGTGCCGGTGCTCGTCGTGGCGAACAGGGTGGAGCCGATGATCCCGAACCGCTGCTCCTTGCCCTCCAACGCGCCGCCGGCAAGCTGCGGTGCGGTGCCCAGCCCGGCAGATTCCAACGCGGTGAGGATCGAGAAGGATGCCACAAATAGCACGCCCATGACGGCGAGGATCGCGTAGCCCTGACGCTTGTCACCGACGATCCGCCCGAATGTGCGCGGCAGCGAGAACGGAATCATCAGCATCAACAGGATCTCTACGATGTTCGTCCACGGGGCAGGGTTCTCAAACGGGTGCGAAGAGTTCGCGTTGAAGAACCCGCCACCGTTTGTGCCCAGCAACTTGATGACCTCCTGCGAGGCGGTCGGACCTCCCGGAATCGACTGCGAACCACCGGTAAGCGTGGTGACCTCGGTGAACCCGTTGAAGTTCTGAATGACGCCACCGGCCAACAACACGATCGCACCGATCACCGCGACCGGCAGCAGGATACGCAGCGTGCCACGGACCAAGTCGACCCAAAAATTCCCGATCGTCCCAGAGCGCCGGTACGCGAAGCCACGTACCAGCGCGATCGCCACCGCGATGCCGACCGCAGCAGAAACAAAGTTCTGCACCGCCAGCCCAGCGAATTGGACTGTGTACCCGAGAGTGGTCTCCGGAGCATACGACTGCCAGTTCGTGTTGCCGACGAACGACGCCGCCGTGTTGAACGACAGTGGCTCGCTCGGCGCGGGCAGACCGAGTGAGTATGGCAACCACTGCTGGAGTCGTTGCAGCCCATAGACCAGCAACAATCCGACCGCGGAGAACGCCAGCACGCCACGTAGATATGCCTGCCAGGTCTGCTCCGTCTTCGGGTCCACACCGATCACCCGGTACAAGCCGAGCTCGACCTTCCAGTCCTTACGCGAGGTGTACACCCACGCCATGTAGTCGCCAAGCGGCCGATACAGCACCGCGAGGATCAGTGCAACGGTTCCCAACGTGAGAATCGCGAACAGCCAAACCATCAGAATCGCTCCGGCTTCACCAAAGCGAACACAAGATACACGATCGCAGCGACCCCCAAAACGGCGGCGATCAGCTGGAAGACGATCACAGCTTCTCCACCGCCTTACCCAGGAGGCCGATCAGGATGAATAGGCCGATTACACCGGCGATGTACACGATGTCTAGCACGAGTGAGCTCCGTTCCTCAGACGGCCACCAGGCGGCGGCCGTACGCCGTGATGGGGCGCAATCACCAATCCAACACCTGACGAACCGCCACAACGAGCGGTCTAACGGAATACATACATGGTTCGGATGAACCCTCGCGATCTCCATACGGCCAGGGCCCGACGGAGTACACCAAAAGGGCTCCGGAGCGCGATTGAATGCCGCGGTCAGGATGCCAAGTCGCCGTCGGCATGGACGCAGTGCAAGGCGCCTAGCGTGTGGACCAGTTGGGCGGCTCGACGCCGCCGAGGGCGATGAGCTGTTCCGCCGACAGATATCCGCCTTTGGGCTACCGCCACAGTGCAGGTTTTCGACTGAGGCGGCTTCGGGGGCTCCGCTGGTCGGATATGGAGAACATTCCCCGCGTCTCACTCCATACCGCCAAGGAGGTCCGCGGCTTGAAAGCCTGGTTAGAAGTCCTCCTCCACTACGATTCCTGCCACCCGTCCCAGTGGAGCATCGAACAACACGGGAACGGAAATCCCCTCCTGGTACTCGGGAGGGGTCCTACCCCTCGTCGGCTCCCTGAGCACTGCGGCCGCTTCATCCTGATGATGCTCTGATACCGGATGATTCCACTAGTCCGCTTGCTGTTCTCCGCCATTTACGCATGGACGATGATCTCGTCCTCGGCATAGAGCACCGTCTGGGCTGTCGTATGTTCCTAGCAAGTGTCCGGATGCCGCACAGCCACCATCGTGACAGCGAACTTGTCTCGAAGGCCCAAGTCTCCTAGTGGCCGGTCCTGTGCCACTTCAAGTGGCCGGGTGCGGACCATGACGAAATCAGCCTCTTTTTCGAGGTAGTCCAGCATTCCTCCCCGCACCAGGTTGGCGGTCCGCCTCCCCATGTCGTGTTCGGGTCGTATGACGTGCTCGATGCCGAGTTGGCCCAGGATCTCCCCATGTGGTTCGCTGATGGCCTTGGCCCAGATTTTCGGGTGGTCGTACTTGAGCAGGCGCGAGGCCGTGAGGATGCTTGCCTCTCTGTTGCTTCCGACACCGACCACCACCACGTCGAACTCATCTACCCCCAATTTCCTGAGCGTTTCCACGCGGGTCGCATCGGCCTTGACCACGTGGGTCAGCAGGCCGTTGTAGGACTGGACGGTGTCCTCGTCGAGGTCGATGCCCGGGACCTCGGTCCGCTGGGCTTCCAGTTCGAGTGCCAGGGCCCCACCGAACCGTCCGAGGCCAATGACGGCGATGCTGCGGGCATCCTTGGGCAAGGGCGCAATGTGTCCGGTTCTCGGTGACCTAGCCAATGAGGGGACTTTCCTTGGGGTATTCATACAGGGGTGCGCGGTTGCGAAGCGCCAGGGCGGATGCCAGGGTCACGGGTCCGAGGCGTCCGATGAACATCAGGGCCATGGTCGAGCCGACCAGCAGAGCGATTGCCAGCAAGACGACGGTGATCGCCTGGCGGTGCACCGCGCGGGAGAGCCGTTTGTCGAACACATTAATCGCGGCCCCGCCGCGGATCTGGCCACGAGCATCAGGGCCGGCGTGTTCAGCCTGTGCCGGCGGACGGGGTTCTTGCGATGCGTGGCCTGGTGGAGCCATTTGGTCAGCGTTGCTACATAGGCAAGCGCGGGCGACAGGGCGCGTGGCAGCCGCCGTTTCCAGCGAAGCCTGAAAATGCATGGATTCAACTTAGCAGCCCCAAGCGGGCGGCTCGGTGTTGCCAGCATGCGTGGGAAGCAGGTGTTGGCACCGCCTGGGCAAGGCAGGTGTTTCCACAGGCGCCTGCTGTCTTCGCCGTTGCGGCCGCCCATGAGATCGGCCATCGGCAAGCAAGCTGCAAGCCACCGTTAGCTTGCTCGGAGCACTGTGACCAAAGATCCGGGATGCCTGAGACCAGACCGGCTCTGCATACCCCAGAGGAAGGCGGGCACAAGCAGGGCCCCAGCCAGGGAGAAAAACTGGGGAACTTGCTGTGCACACTGTGTTGGAACGATGCACCGGCACAAGCAAGTGAAGTGTAGTCCGCTCAACTACAGGAATCGCTTAGCCCGCTAAATAAACTATGCCACGCATATTTCCCGATGCGCGCCCTAAGCGACGACTGACCAGCAGCGATATCGGATCCGGCAAAATTCGTGGCTGTTGTTCACCTGTTTCCGGTCTCCGTGGAGAACGGCATTATACAGGACCTGTGCCCCCTTGCCCTTCCCAGCTGTAGTTCCCATGGTCGTTGTGATCGCGGCTGATGGGAGTTGCGCCGCCGATTCCAAATGGTGTCGATGGTAATTGTCGTAGTGCAGACATTAGGCGCACGCCTCAGACCGTTCGGCGTCGCTGCTGTAGAGCCGGGAGTAGGCCCAGTCCGCAGCACAGGAGCGGCTAAAGCGCGATATTTGTCGTCAGGATCAGGCTCTGCTTTTCGTAGGCGTCCGATATGACCTGGAACAACAGCCGCGCCCCTTCGGTATTGATGGGCAGGTATCCCAGCTCGTCAATTACGAGGACGCGATTGCGGGCCAGGGCGGCCAGTTCGCGGTCCAGGCGTTGCTCGTCCTTGGGCCCGGCGCAACTGCATCACCAGCGCCGAGGTCGTGAAGAACTTCGCGCCGATGCCCTGCCGGCAGGCCGCGGCGGCCAGCGCGATGGCCAGATGGGTTTTGCCGGTACCCACGTCCCCATAGAGGACGAGGTCCTGGGCCTGGTCGATGAAATCCAGCGAGACCAGGGCCTCGCGACCGTAGTCCGTTGGGAACCTCGCCGCCGACCAGTCATAGCCTTCCAACGATTTCAGTGCCGGGAGCCGGGCTGCGCGTAGGAGGCGATGCCGGCGTGATTGCTGCCGCGAGGCGTGCTCGGCTTGCAGCAGCCCGTGGAGGTATTCACGCTGTTTCGGGGTGCCCTTGGCGGCCCACTCCTCAAGGACTGTTCCGGTCAGGGACGCGGCCCGCCCGGCGTCGATGATGTCCTGGACCTCGACGCCGCTCATGCCGGTTCCCCCGTCGTGGCCATGAGGTTGTCATAGACTCCCAGGTCCACCCCGGCCCCTTCGGGTTCGGTGTCGTGGGCGATCCTGCGGGCGAGCATCCCCAACGCGGCGGGCTCCGGGGTTCCGTCGTGGCGGATCAGGGTCTCGGCGGCCTGGATGGCCGAGTCGAACCCGGCAGGACCGGACGCGGCCTCCACCGCGTTCAGCAACCGGCGCCTATCTGCCGTCCCTGCCCGGTCCAGCCAGTCCCGCACCGGGTCCGGGACCACCTCGCGCAGCGGTGAATGCGACCATGCCCCGGGCTTGCGCACCAGCAGCGGCAGCAACGATGCCGGCTCGAACACCGTGGCGGACTGCTTCCCGAAGACCCGCTCGAACGACACGAGGGGTTCGGCGTGCTCGTCGAGGATCTGCACGACGTCGTGGCGCAACCCGACCGTAAGGTTCCGGGAGTGGTACGCCGGGCCGGCGGCGTAGGCGTTGCCCTCGATGAGGACGTTCCCGGTCTTGTCGGCCTTGCGCGACTCGTAGCGCACCGGGTCGAACCCGATCCCGGGCAGGGCCATGCACGCGGCGACATCCCCGGCGAACAGTTCCCCGATCGTGAGGTGCTTGCGCCAGTGCGTCGCGGTGGCCAGGTTCTGGCAGCGGGCGAGCAGGACCTCGTTCAGCCCGGCCAGGGTCGCGGCTCCGGGTTCGGGGACCATCAGGTTCCGGCGCAGGAACCCGACCGCGTTCTCCACGTTGCCCTTCTCGTTGCCCGAGTTCGGATTGCAGTATCGCGCCTGGGTCCGGTAGTGGAGCTTGAAGGCGTTGAAGAGCTTGGACTCCACGATCTTCCGCCCTGTGCGCCTGCCCACGCCGGTGGCGTTGTCGAACACCAGCTCCCTGGGAGCCGCGCCGATGGTCTCGAAGATTGTCCGCAGCCCGTGGCAGACGCATTCGGCCGTCTCGCCGCGGTAGGCCTGCACGAAGCGCATGTTCGAGAACGGGAACGTGATCACCAGTACGTGCAGGAGTTGCCGGATCCCGGCGATGATGGCTTCGGCCTGGCCGAAGTCGACCTGGGCGGTTCCCGCCGGCCAGACCAGTTCCGCGTGCCCCTCCCCGGCCGGGCGGTTGCGGGCATTGAACCGCTTCACGTAGCGCTGGACCGGCGAGTAGGAGCCGGTGAAGCCGTGCTCGTCGACGAGGCGGTCGAAGACGCGTTTGGCGGTATGGCGCTGTTTGCGTCGGCGCTGGTTGTCCTCGGTCAGCCAGGTGTCGATGATCTCCGCGAAACCGGTCATCACCGAGCCACCGGGCCTGGTCGCCGGTGCCTGCGGCGTTGGCGAGTAGTCCTCCAGATCGGCGTATTTGGCCACCGAGTCCTTAGCTGATGTCCAGGGTTCGGGCGATCTGTCGGGCGGGGACTCCGTCGGCGTCAAGGCGCCTGATATCTTCTTGCATGGACATGGGTACCGTCATCTTCTTTCCAGCCCTTCCGGCGCCATAGCTAGTGGAATGGCGGCGCCAGAAGGAACCTATCTGGGGGTGGCGGGCCCATGTCCTTCAACACTCCGGACAAGGGCACCCGGGCCACTGAGTGCGGACATCTTCCGCGATGCCGACCCGCGACTTCGCGCGGCATGGCGTGGCCGGATTCTTTTCGCTCTTTTGGCAGGAAACCTGCCACTAACTAGGCAGGATTTCCCTGCTGAGCTGGCCTATGAATAGTCGATCACACACAGCCGATCCCTGCGTCCTCGGGAAAAACGAGCCGCCACCGGCTCTCCAAGGGCGGTGACCGACAGGCGAACGCCTCGCTCTACCGCATCGTTCTGGTGCGCATGTCCAGGGACCGAAGAACAAGGGAATACGTGATCAAGCGCACCGCCGAGGGCAAAAGCAAGAAAGAGTTGATCCGCTGCCTCAAACGCTATGTTGCCCGAGAAATCTACCGGGTTCTACGAAACCCTCGACAGACTCCGCCTACCAACGACCTGCAGCCGCTGCGCATCGCATTGGGACTCACGATGACCACCGCCGCGATGGAGCTCGGCGTCTGGCCCACAACAATCCAACGAATCGAACGCGGACAAATGCGTGACCACGACGCGATCGAACGCTACCGGGACTGGATCGAACACAAAACCCTGATCGACGCTTGACAACAATAGGAGCATCATGAGGCACTGCGCGTGCCCTGACCGGAGCGCACCCACGACCCTGTACACCAAACAGTCGAACGGGAAGGCGCCGACCGAGACCCCGCACGCACGGACCGGCACTCTCCAACGCCTTATAGGCTGCGGGGTTTCTTGACAGATAGCCGTGCAGTGCCACCACGACAACCATTGCATTCGTCCCCTGCAGCGTTGTCAAGAATCTGCAGAGACGCGTCGGACACGGATACAATTTGTCGCGCTGGGGGGCTAAATTCAGACGGGACGGACGTTTTTATGGGAAAACGTCGGCCATTGGGGGCAAGCTTCGCATCGCAGCGAGTAGGCAATCTTCGGTCGCTCCATCGACGTTGGCTCCCGCGCGCCTACTTCCGCATGATTCGCCCAACCCGATCGCGGCGCTGACCTCAATAGTCTCCCGGCCTGGATAGACTCGGTGTGCGTTCGTTAGGCGGATGCTGTCCCGGCTCATTCTGAGCCGTTGAGTTGCAATTTGGAAGTGGGGAACAGTGGCGAGTATCACCGAAACCGAAACCGTAGTCAAGAGGATTTTGCCCTACCTTGAACGACGTGGCTACGGCATCGGCGACTTGACGTTTGAGCTGGCCACCACCGATCAGCCTACGAAAAAGTTCATTGATATAGCTGTGAATGCTGGTCACAAGAAGCCGCAGTTCCTCGTGGAGGCCAAGCGAAAATCACATCGCCTGGTGCAGGCTGATCGAACCCAGGCGATCAAGTATGGCAAAAGCGTTGGCGTGCCCTTTGTCGTCGTGACCAATGGTGTCGACCTCGAACTCTGGAACACCTCCACATCCGAGCAAATCCAGTTGGTTTCAGCCAAGGGCGGCCAAATGATGGTGCCTCACCGTTCGAAGCTGGCGAAAACGATGAAACGCTTTCGCGACATTCCGAGTACTTCAAACCTGAACGAGCAGGACGAGTCTCTTCCCTTCCGTCCCGGGTTGCCCCTGAAGCAACTCAATGCGTTGTTCGCCAGATGCCACAGCAAGATTCGGACGCTCGAGAAGGATGAGGACAACGCCTTTTCAGATTTCTCAAAGTTGCTCTTCCTTCGGCTCCTCGAGGAAAAATCGGACGCTGCACTCGGTGATGTGACTGAAACTTTCAAGCTCCCATATAGCACCCGCTTCCATGAACTCGCCGCAATGCCTCCGGCAAATAACGACCAGGTACGTTCCCTCGTCGACACTGCCATTGATAACTGCCGGCAACAATACGGCGAGGTCATCACGAGCGGTTTGCATATCAAGCAGCCTGCAACCTACAAGTACCTGGTCACCGAATTGTCGAAGGTGTCGTTTACCGACAGCGGACTGGACACCAAGGGAGCTGCTTTCGAATACTTCGTGCGCGCCACACTGAAGGGGAAGAAACTCGGCCAATACTTCACCCCCCGCCAGCTAGTAGAACTCATGCTGGAAATGGTGGGACGGAGGCTGATTGTCGGAAGCACCATGTCCGGGGAGCCATTGAAAGTCATTGATCCGGCTTGCGGCACCGGTGGGTTCCTCGTGTTCTTGATGAAAGATGCCCTCGCCCAAATTGATGCAGGCGTAGCAGAACGCGACTACTCAGTGGACTCCGGCAAAAAAGCCAAGAAGCTCATCAAAGAAGAGACGTTCTACGGCATCGACGCTAACGCCGGTGTCGCTTCCAGTGCCAAGATGAACATGATCATTTCTGGCGACGGGCATACGAACATTGGACACGCGAATAGCCTGTCCAAAGATGCTCCATTTTGGTCCCTCGACTCGCCCGAATACGACCTCGTGATCAGCAATCCGCCTTTTGGCACGAGTGAATCTGATCTGCCCGCGGACGACCTCGCAGATTTTCCCGTCAAGACTTCAAAGGGGCAGTTACTGTTCCTTCAGAAAATGGTCCGCTCGGCAAAGGTAGGGGGTTACGTCTGCACGGTAATCGACGATGGCGCATTGAATACAGAGTCGGCAGCCCCCGTCCGCGAATGGCTCTTGCGGAACGTGAAGATGAAGGGCATAGTCAGTCTGCCCTCCGTTACCTTCAAGCCGAACAAGATCACCGTGAAGTCCAGTGTTCTGTTCATGGAGCGCATCGACCCGAAGGCCAGCGACCACGAAGAAGATGAATACCAGATACCTTTCGTCCAGCTACAGACTCTAGGGTTTGCCCCGTCTGGCGAAGCTCTACGAGGCTTCAACTTTGAAGACCTCAAGAAGGATTTTCGCTCTTTATTCCGCGCCGGCCTCACCGCGCCAATAGACGGCGTCGGGTGGCGCGCCTTCCCCGTGTCTAGCCAGGAAGTCGCAGCGGACGAGCACTACCGGCTTGATCTCAAATACTGGGATCCAGAAATCATCGTAACCATAGAGGCAATGAAGGCTGCGGGCGGTAAGACAATCAAGGAACTGAACCTCATCGATACGGACCGAGGAAAGAGCCCCTCGGCAGCTCTTTACGTTGACCGAGAAGATGGATACGCAATGGTCCTCAAAGCCGGTTCTTCAGTGTCGTCTTTCGGCGAAATCATCGACAACGGCGACTGGATCGAGAAATCCTTGTTCGATGACATGCCCGCACGTTCCATTGTCCAAAAATCGGACGTATTGCTTTCATCCACCGGTGACGGAACGCTTGGCAAATCAGCTCTATACGGGTTGAAGGACCCAGCAGTAGCAGATGGCCATATCACCATTATCCGCGTGGATAAGAAGAAAGTTGATCCCCAGTTTCTTTCCGACTACCTGCGTGAGGGATTCGGGCGCGTTCAGAGCAACCGGCTCTACACGGGCTCTACGGGTCTAATTGAACTGACGCCCGACGCTGTGCAGACTATTGTCGTCCCCACTTATATGTCGCTTGCTGAACAGAAGCAAGCTTCAAAGAGATTGCGATCTGCCGAATCAAAGGCAAGTGCGCAAATCGAAAAGGGACAATGCACTCTCATGGGTTCCAGGAATGAATTCGCCGGACACAACCTGGGCGACGCAGCGTCAGAAGGTGTCTAGGGCATGAGGTGGCACTAGCTCCGCGGTGGCAGGAAAAGCCGAACCGTGCAAATGCGAAGCGGTCCAGTCCGTCCGTTTTCTTGACGACGCCGGCGTCGTGCGGCCTCTTGAGGCTTCACCGCTCACCCCGGACTGAGCAATAACTGGCGTTGCTCGACAAGTATGGAATTCCCTGGGTCGAGCTTCGGTCACAAAATCCGGGAATCGTCAAACACGAAGACGATGTGCAGATAGTTGTTCAGCCTTTTGAATATCCAACGCATTGGGATGGACTATGGAAGCGGCGAGCAATCGCCTACCTTTGAGGTAACTGACTGCAGTTTGGTGCGGTTTGCTGGCAATCAACTGCGACCCGTAGGGGGAGCCCTCACCCGGGCAGCAACTGTTGGGTTCCAGACACGCACGCGTGGGTCCGTGCTTTTAAGCTGGGTCCATCCGGACAGCGTTAGCTTACGGGCCAAGGTGGGCGGGAGTCAGGTAAGACACAATCACTCTCGGGCGCGGCAGCAGCCGGTCCTGGATGGCCAGATGGACAAGGATGGATGAGTGGGCTCGGCCGTGGCCTGTAAACGAGTGGCCAAGTGAAAGGTTGATGTACCTGTGAATCTTGAAAGCAATCCGGAACGTGCATCCCAACTGGCGAGCACGGCTTTAGGGTACTGATGGTCCGGGTAGGTGGTGTGGAACCTCATCACTTCGTGGACACACGAACTCATGACATCGAAGACACCATGTCTCACAACATCGTGGACATTTGTCCTTGCGTAGCAGGCTGGAAAAGTCGATGGCATGACCAACGTACTTTCGCCCAGCACCCGGGCTGCGATCATCAACTACGACCCGACCCAACCCCACGCCTTGACGGTGAGCGAGTTCTGCAAATCACAGAAGATCTCCCGCAGCGTGTTCTACAAGATCCGCAACCGCGCGAGTACCGAATCCACGGCCGCCCTGCATCCCCGCTCCCGGGCGCCGAAACAGCCGGCACGCCGCTACGGGCCGGAAGTCGTCAACGAGCTGGTCAGGATCCGCAAGCAGCTCAAGGACGACGGATGGGACTACGGCCCGCACACGATCTACTACGAGGCAAATATCCAAGACTCCTTCCCCGGAACGAAGGTCCCCTCCGTGGCCACGATCGGCAGGCTGCTGGCCACCGTCGGTCAAGTCGAACGGGCACCACGCAAGCGTCCGAAGTCCTCCTACATCCCCTTCGTGCGGGCCACGGCGATGGCACTGTGGCAACTTGACGCCTTCGAATTCAGTTTGGCCCACGGCCCCACGGTGACCGTCTACCAGCTACTTGACGACGCAACCCGCTACGACGTGGGCAGCTGGGCATACCAGCGGGAGGAGAACAGCACCGATGCCCAACACGTGCTCGCAACGGCCATCGACACCCACGGCGCTCCGCAAGAGGTCCTGAGCGACAATTCATTGGCATTCAACCAACTGCGCCAAGGCAGGATCGGAGCCGTCGAAATCTTCCTGGCCTCCAAGGGCACCATGCCGATCAGCGGCCTGCCGGGCAAACCAACCACCCAAGGCAAGAACGAACGCTCGCATCAGACCCTGCAGCGATTCCTCGCAGCCGACCGCCCCAGCTCGCTGGAGCAGTTGCGCGCCCGGATCACGCACTATAGACAGCACTACAACCACCGCCGGCCACACCAGTCCCTTGACCAGTCCACCCCTCACATCGCATGGGAACTACTCGCCCATACCCCGGCCACGGAGCCGTTGGCGCTGGCGGTGCTCGAGGCCAAGGCCACCGAGTACCGGCAGAAGCGCAAGCTCCAAGACCTCGAGCTAGGGCGCGCCACGGTGACCGTGTCCAAAACGGGGAAGATCATCGAGGACGACATCCTCGGCTCTCAGACCGTGCCGAAACCGACCAATCAACTGCTCGTGGACGTCACCGCTGACAACCGGCAGGTCTACTATCAGGGATATCAGGTGGGATTGCCGACGACGTTTGCCGGACGCCAGTTCCATCGAACGATCACCGACCACGAATTCCTGCTCTCGGATCCGCACACCAGCGAAATCGTGTTCTCCTTCCCGCTGCCCCTGATCGCATTGAAGATGCGTGGACGGTGGGTGGCCTCATACGCGATCCAGGGAGTGCAGCTAACGCACCCTACGAAGCAATGGGCGCGGAAGGCAGCCGCCTACCGCGAGCAATATGCCCAGCGTGAAGAACAAGTGCCGGAGGTGTTCAAACCCGGCTCAGCTCAAGACCTCCAGGACTCGTAGTGCGCGCTGGTAGCTGTAGACGAAGCCATGAGATTCACTGTCCAGGAAGTAACGAGATCCGGTGTCCACGAAGTGATGAGGTTCCACACCAAGTGCCCGGACCAGCCGTACCATCAACCCGTGCTCGCCACCAACTCTGCATCGAGGCGCAGTTGCGATTGATGCTCCGTGTAGAGCACCTGACAGACAGAGAAGTCCGCTCGCCGAGCCTGCTGCCCGGTTGGACCGTTGGGCATGTCCTGACTCATCTGGCACGCAACGCCGATGCGCACGCCCGTCGCCTATCTGGTGCCCTGAATGGTCAGGACGTTCCGAAATACGCAAGCGGCGAGGATCAGCGACGGCGGGAGATCGAGGACGGTGCTACAAGATCGGCCGATGAGATCCTTGCCGACCTTCGTACCAGCGTCTCGCGACTCGAAGAAGTTTTTGCGCTGTCTACAGCTGCAGGGTGGCCTAATGGCCATTTTCGTGGCGGAGGACATTACGGCGCTTCAGGCTGTCCAGCGCACAGGCTACGTGAAGTGGAAATGCACCATGTCGACTTGGGACTTGGCTACAACCCTTCGGACTGGCCCGAAGAATATGTGGTCTGGGATCTCCCGGTATTGCTGTCCACCGTGCCCGAGCGAATCGGTTCCGCTGCAAACCGACGGTCGCTAATGGCTTGGCTCGCCGGACGAGGACCGTTGGACGTAGAGACAACTTCGGCTACTTGGTGATCCCAAAGATCGGCCTGCTAGCGAGCGAACGATTCTGGCCGCGAGGCCGGTCTCTTCCCCCACCTCGCGCACGACGGCACCGCAGACAACTCGCCCTCGGCGATCGACCCAGCGGGCACCTGCCCACCAGTGACCTCCATCGGGAAATCGCCGGGCGTGAACACGAGCAGCTTTCCTTGGTGGACGACGCACCCGACAGCCTTCTTGACCGAACGTCGACTCATGCTCACGACGATACCGGGGGTTGTACGGCAGGCCACACCGTGCGCGCGAAACCTCCAGAGCCACGCGTTGATGAGAGGCTAAGGACCCAAAGGTTAAAGCGAAAAACGAAATTCCACCGGGTTACGGCACAGAGCAACCTCTGAATAGCTGCCCAATCCGCAGACGGGTGTCCACGCGGCTAGGGCACGAGCTTGAGATCGGGCTTCGGCTCTGCAGCCAGGCCCGAACGTTTCGGCTCAGGCCAACTTGGCAGGTCTACGGCGCGACCTCCGTACGCGAGCACAGTCTGCGACGCGAGGTCGCAGCATGCTTGAATGAATCCCTCTGCCCCCATGAGTCGCATCGTGTTCCTGCCGTCCGCGAGCGGCCACAGCGCGCCAGACATGTTTGAGACCGAACGAGGATCCTGACCGTGGTTTAGAAGGTCTCGGAGCATTTTCATGTCAGCCAGATACGCGTTGAGCTGCTGGGTTCCTGAGTAGACAACCCAGCGAGAACGCCGCCCGGGTCGATCCTGAAGAAGTGCACGGGATCGCACAGCCCAATCATTCGTGAAAAGACGAACGTCTTGCCTTGTGCCGGCGTCACGGAGCTTGCCGGGGTTCAAAGGGACGACGCGAGTGTCGTCATCGCCTCTCAAGATGTCATTGAAAAATGCCTCAATCGCTCCATAGGCCATCGTGAACACCGCCCAACGCAGGGCATGTTGCTTCCTCGACTGTCCAAGTCTATTGCCGTCGTCATCGTGCAGCTGGTCAATATCGCGGTGAAGCGTGACGAGGCGACATGGGTTCTCAAGGCCACCGGCAAGTTGCTGGGCAGCATCAATCACGCGAGGCAACCGTACATGCGCCTCCATAGGCATGCTCCTTCCGCTCGGAAACCAGGCCGTCACCACGATCCGGTCTAGCTCGGGTCGCCCTCCGAGAACAGACCCTCTGGCAGCACGTCTTCATGGTGTTCACGCAAATACCGCTTGACGTCCCTGAGGGAGGCATCGTGTTGAAGCCCGCGCTTGTAGTAGAGCAGGCGCTGGTCCGCGGACTCGAGGATCTCCGACCAGCGGCGCACCCAGACCCTGTAGCGCAAGGGCGAGTTCGGATCGAGCTCGGACTCATCGAGCAGCCCTGACTCACGGCCACGCTGGTTGATGTCGCGCCGCACGTCGCTGTTGTAGTCATTCACGACAAGGACGAAGTCCCAGACAGCGTGGGTACCGGCGAACTGCGGATCCTCTACGATGGCGCGGGCATAGCCCTTGATTTGGCTGGCCTCCTTGTACGATGCAACCACGGATGGGGCCTTCAACTCTACGACCAGATGCCGCTTCGTCTCGTGCTCGGGTGCAGCCAGCGAGAACATCAGGTCCAGGCGGCCCTGGCTGCCGTCGGTTTTGGTGACCTTCGTAGTGGTCTCCCCTTCGCGGCCAAGCATGCTGAGGTGCTGCTCGAGCGCTCGGGTGAGACCGATCTCCGAACTCATCATGTTGAACTGCTCCCCGAACACCCAGCTTTCGCGCTCCAGTATCTTGTGCAGGTGGTCTCGCTCTTTCACGAGCCCCTTGGCTTCGGGATTGAAGACGATCTCGCGAAGAGCGCTCAGGAAGTCGAGGCGGTCGGTCACATCGGTAGTCGCCCGGATGAGCCTTGAGAGCGGGGTGCGCTCGAGCAGCCGATCGAGCTCTTCGCTCTCGCCTTTGGCGAGCCCTACGTACTGGTTCAAGAGCGTCTTCACGCCATCGGGGTTCCGCCGGAGCGTGTCCTTGAGGAGCCCCAACGTCAGCTTCTCCTGGCCGCGGGCCTTGGGGACGTGCCGACGAACAGCGGTCGCGACGACATCGAAAGTCGCTCGCTCGACCACTTCCTCCTCCGAGGCGGGATCGCCTTCGTAGGGATAGGTCTTGGCCTCTTTCCAGCGGTCAACGAGCTCGCGACGCTGCTCAGCACGGCGAGCCTCGAAATGGTCCTCGAGCGTGGAGTCCACGACCTGCATGAGGGAACCCAGCAGTGAGGTCTCCGGCTCCATATCGACGAGCAGCACCTCGTTAGCATGCTCCGCCATGTCCTCCCACAGGACGTACGCAGCGAAGTTGAAGTCCGCGAAGCGCCTGATCGGCGTCTCATCGACGGGAACGCCCTTCTCGTCGCACAGATAGAGGGTCCGGCCCTTCACATCTCGCCATTCGACGACCTTCAGCGCGGCTTGGCGCTCGACGCCGTCGTAGGACCACTTCAGCTCGTGCTTCGTCTGGCGATCGATGCTTGCGGCGGGGTCGATCTTGACTCCGTCGTACCGGACTTCGAGCGTCGGGAAAGTCAGCAGATGCAAAGCAAGGGCAGCACCGACGCGCGGCCGCGCAAAGTCACCCTCAAGCCTGCCAAGCGAGTCACGACCTTCAGCTCGGAACTCCGTGTAGGTCGGCCCCTGGGCATCGACAGGATCGGGGCCGGAGAAGTCGTTGCGATGGTCAATGTTTGACGACACGCGAGTCTTCTTGAAGGCGCCCGTTGCATCTTGGCCGACAGTCTCCCACGTTATGCGGGTTCCCAGTGCGAAGGCGCGTAGACGCCCTTGTCCCAACCTGCCGTGCAGAGGTCGCTTCTCACGCTCGGTGACGCGCGCCCCAAGCTTCCAGGAGTTCCCCACCCACTTGAAGTCCTGCTCCACGCGTTCCGGGCTCATGCCGAGGCCGTCGTCGCGGACGGTTACGCCGACAATGCCATCGGCGATATTTCGATCGAGGGCCACTGACACCTCATTGGCGTCAGCATCAAAGCTGTTCCAGATGAGTTCGATGATCGCTCGTACCGGATCCGTCTCGCCAGCGAGACGCTGGACCAAGTCATTTCCGGCGGTGAGGGTAATTCGAGGCATGGACTCATTGTGCCAGTAGACGGCGACACTCTTCGTGACCGTGGTCGGGCATGCAGGCAGAAGCCCGAAGCATCCACGATCCCAGCTTGTTGTCGCACCAGTTCGTACCAATCGTGACTGAGCGGCGGCACAGAAGTTCCGAAACGGCAACTGTCTAAAGACCATCCTCGATGCAAAAACCGACCGCAGCGGTCAGGGAGCCTCAGCACTGGCGCGTGAGCACCCTGGTCACACCGAGAATGCCTGACCGCACAGAGCCCGTCCGGGGCGAAAATGGCGGAAAGGCAAGCCTTGAGTGTCCCGTCTGAGCGTTGCCAAAGGTTCAGTTCGAAAAACGAAATTCCACCACGTTCCGTAACCGAATATCGTTCCGATCAGAGCATCTCTGACGACAAGCGTTCGGGCTGACGCAACCCCATCAGAAATCATATGAAAAAATGGATCCCCACCGACTTCCGGTTTAGGCAAATCTCTGGATAGGTTCCCCCTCGCCCTCCGGCCCAGGGCGTGAGTGAGAGACGCGAATCTACTCCTTGTACATTCCCACTCGGGTAAACCGCTCATCTCTTCGCTATGGCAGGCTCATACCCCTCGAATTGGGTCGGCCGACAAGCGTTCCGCCACCTGCGTGGGCAGAACGCGGTGTTCCCAGAAGATACGGGCGCACTCGATGTGCAGTATTTCCCTAGAAACGCCCGTGCCGACGCTTCTCAGTTCAGTGCAGGCTCGGATTACATCATGGGCGACATCCTGCAGTTGTTTTGGCATACTCCGGAAGAGGTGACCTCCCGCAATCGGTACCGCATCAGGATCGACCACGCTGCGCGGTGTCACGATGACTGAGATACTGGCCTCGGGAGGACGCTCTACCTCGCGGTCGGCGGCTACAGACGCGAGCTGACTGTTGGCTTGCCGAACATAGTCCATGCTCAACATACCCTCGGCTGTCTGTTCACTCTTCGCCTCGACTGTCATCCAAAGGGAAGGCCAAATCCAAACGGCGTCTGCCCTACCCTGCCCCGAGGGCTTGAAAGATTCTGCACCGAGGAGCTTGCCGAGTTCCACCAGCCCTTGTTCATACTGGGTGGCCCCTCGTTGATGGAGGTTGGCCAGCATGATGGAGGACTGCCGCTCGAACCGGGTTGCAGATCTTAGGGGACCTTGGAAAAGAGTCAAAACGCCATCAACACCTTCTTGATCGACCGGTTCTATGTCGTGAGCTGCGCTCGGCAGCGGCTGAATTTCCTTTAGCCATGACGTGCCAGTTGCATCTCTGTGAGCTTCGCGAAGTAGCCGGAAACTTCGTTCAGAAGCGGCTGACGAGGGATCAGCGGAGGCGAGGGCGGACCAAGCGCTCCCGAAGTACGCCCACAGGGCACGGTACGGGCGAACACCAGGTGAGGTCAGGTGCTCGAAAACTTCAACGGCGGCACTCGCCGCTGCATCCCACTCCTGTTGCCAGGCGTGCGTCCATGCCTTTACTTCTCGCGCAGTGCTCGCCGACAGTTCAGCCGCATGCGGCTGTGACTCTCGCTTGGCTGCACGGCGCAACTTAACCAATTCAGGTTCGGCATCTTGTTGCCAAATTTCATCTTGGTGAAGTGCGCTCTCGGCGAGATAGACAAGATCATCTGCGCCTACCTGGCTTTGTTCGAGTCCAAACGTGATTTCGGCCTGCAGCTCGACCGGCAGCGATTTGCGGACTTCGGTCCGTGAGAGGAACCGAAGGATGTCTTCGCCGATGACAACGACAACTGCCCAGTCCTTTGGCCCGCGTGTGCACCGTCCAACCCCCTGGAGGACGCGAGTGCGGATGCGCTCCTGGAGTATCTCCACAGCACGCAGTTTGGTTCCCAAGAAGCGATCCTGAAGGTGGGAAGCGGTCGGCAGCTCGGACATCATCATCATTCGGCACGCATCGTCGGCCAGGTCCATGCCGTCGTAGCGGTTAGGTGCAATTAACGTGCCGTTGACGGCCTCTATGAATGGCTCGATGCCCGATTCGGCGTCTTTGGCGGTGTATCTATCTTCCTCTGGCACGTCGAATAGGTCCGCCATGGCTTTCGCGGATTCACTATCAGGGGTGAGTATTAGGCGCTTCTTGGCCAGATTGAGGAGTTCACCCGCGAGACCCGCGTCTGGTTTCGCGTCGTCGTCGCTCGCTTCCATCAGACTGTTTCTGTTTTCCTTGGTGGCAATCCGTTGGGAGGAAGATGCCAGCTGGGGAAAGACGAAAAACCGGCGTCCGCTGCCCGTGCGGTCCCAGGCCTCTGGAACGGGCACTCGTTTGATGCCGGTCCGTCCGAAGGCACGTTCTAGCTCACCAGCGTCTCCGAGCGTCGCTGACAGGTAGATTCTCTGGGTTGGGGTGGTGAAGGGGTGATGCTGGAAGGTCGGCGGAATCATGGGGCGAATGTAAATCTCGCGGCGGGAGACATAGAACAGACAAGAACTGAGACTTTCGCGCAGCATCCTGAAGCGGTAGGAGGGGTCATTTTCCAGGGTCGCCAAAACGCGATCGATGTCTGCCGCATGGCGCGCTATCGCTCCGATGGGAAGGAGTCTGACCTCGCTGGCATCAGCGGCCGGGCTGGCTGGGGCCACCATCCGCGCGACGAAGGTCGGCTCGATCCAGTCGGCTAGTGCGTCGAGAAACTGCTGGTATTGGTCCAGTTTGCAATCGACCGTCAGCGCCCATGCCTCTGCGACATATCCTTCGGCAGCATGGGCGTCATCAAACATCAGCGTCTGAGCGTCGGCCAGGTGTGAATTGAGGTTGAAGATGGCGCTATAGGTGGTGATAGCAATAGCTTCGCCACGCGTATATCGGCCGAGTTCCGCCTGGTCCCAACAACGATTCGATCCGATCAAAAGGGTCGCTTCGATGCCCTGCGCCTTCGCTTTCGCCAATACCTGGCGAGCTAGTTGTTTGGTGGGGCATGCATAGACCACCCGTTGCTGAAGCGTCCGACGCCGCCATTCGCAGATTAGAAGCCCGACGAGTGTCTTGCCTGATCCGGTAGGCAACTCCAGGGCTACATCCGGCGTCTCTCGATGGTCATTGGAGTATGTACGCAATTGGTCGGCCTGATGAGACCACAATGCGCCTACACCGGTCGGTGTCCGGGGCAGCTCCCCGAACATTGCTTCAGGATCGATGGAAGTAGTCGCGGGTTCGCCGACCGGTCTGAAGCGAGGACGGGCTCTGTCTTCCCTGCCAATTGGGGTCATTCCTACAGTTTGCCCCACTGACGCCTTCTTATGCCCCAACGAGCACGAGGTTCCGACATGCCTTGACCTAACGCCCGGACCGCTCGCGACCATTCGTCGACGGGAAGATGAGATCCGGAACATCGATGCGGAGGTGGCCCCGAATTTCCGGCCTCACCGGGCACCAACTCCAGATTCCGGAGGCCTCCAAGCAACGCGGACCTCTGTCTTAACGACAAGCTGCGGGTCCAGTCATTCATCGTGAAGGTCGGCCGGCACGATGGCAGATGTGCGGTCGTGGTCATGCCCTAAGAAGTGACAGCCGGACGGTTGAGAATTGTGTCCGCTATCAACCGCTCCCCCAGCTCACGGTCTTGCACCTCCGCATTACGCCAGACGCGTGATCATCGCTTGTACATGTCTGGCGTTCCAATCACAGTAAGGGAAAACGCTAGGCTACAAGCTCCAGGCGATCGAGAACGCAAGGCATGGAGTGCTGTGCTAAGTCATCTGTCGGGGTGGAGGAAGGGCGCGTGGGAGTGGATCAAAGTTGGGACGAAGTCTTTGGTGACCTGGATGTACGAACACTTGATCCCGATCAACGCCTTGACCTAGTGGACAAGTGGATTTCCGAGGCCCTCACGGGTAAGTCCTGGGCCGCGCTCAGCGGTGGGGACGAAGCCCAGCTCGTTTGGGACGCCGCTGTACGGTCGTTCCTGGATGGAAACTGGGTTGCGGCGATCCTGTGCGCCCACGCGGTGGCAGAGCGAGAATTAGCCGGTATGGTCCCAGCACTAAGCACCTCGGCCCTCAATCAATTCCAAAGTCCTCCCAAGCGTTGGGAGAGGATGGGCCTGGGTGAGCTTCTGACAGCGGTCGAGAAGTTCGGGGTTCTGGACCCCGAACTCCTATCGGACCTGAGGCGCCTGGCTGATGTGCGCAAGCCCTACGGCCATTGGCGACCGTACCTAGACGAACAATCAATCAATCAGCGAGTCATGGCCGAACATCGTGCTACTGGAAACCTAGACTACGACAACTTGGTTCAGCGACTCATCGTTCGAGACGCCACCCATTCCATGCGTACGACGGCCCACTTGTACTTCGGCAGCTATGGTTTCGGCGGACCGTAGTACTAACTCTTCCTTAGAACATCGGTCTACAAGCGATCAGCCATGCATTAGCAAGATCTCAATGGCCACCACGAAGCACTGCTCACGCTCTACGACCCCGCTATTGAGTATTTGGGGCCGGCGAATGCCTGCTAACAAACCCCAAGACAGCGGTCTATTGGGTTGCGTAGCGGTCGTTACGGTACAGGTGCCCATAAGCAGGGTCGCTCCAACGGGTCGGACGCGCCGCGTAGCGTTCGGCGCATCAGGCATGGTGATTCGAACAAAGGAGAGGACCATGGCAAAGCCCGGAATCGAAACCTATAACGAGGACGGCACTTGGAAGAGCAGGCGTCAGGGGAACAGCCGCGCCTTCTCTGCAGGTGGGACAAAGGCGGAACAACAGGCACAGGGGCGTGCGGCCGCAAAGCGTGATCAGGTCGAACACACCGTCAAGAACCTCGACGGAACCATCGGCGCCAAGAATTCCTACGGGAACGACCCCCATCCTCCGCGCGACAAGAACTAGGAGTGAGGACCAAAATGATTCTGACTTTTGAGGCACTCAGCGTTCTTCACTGGTTTTCCGAGCAGCCAGAAGGAGATCATCACATACCGGACGACGTCTGCCCGGAGAAATATCATGCAGGCATCTACCACGAGCTCGTTGACAATCAACTGATCATCTCGGAGGAACGCCTGGGTGGCGGCTACTCGTTCCAAATTTCACCACGTTCCTACGCTGCGGTCGATCGGCTGGCTCGACGTTACCGGCAAGGGGCCATACAGCTGTGGATTCTGCAGCGCGTTGCCGCAGCCCCCGACCAGGGAGCCGCCAGCGAGCACTTCCCTCCCGAGGGCGTTCAAGGTGAGCCCGTCTCGGCCGGCGAGTATGAACAAGCCGTAGAACGCCTCGTGTCCGAAAAACTCATTTCCGGTTTCCAGACCTTGGGCGGCGAACTGGTGCGTCCCGAAGTGACAACAACGGGCCAGGACGTGCTCGAATCGGGACTCACTCCTGCAGACTGGAAATCACGGCAGTCAGGAACCTCGTCGACAACGACGTACGGTGATAGCAACACGATGACCATCTCCGGAGGGAACGTCGGCGCCGCACAGCAGGGCTACGCGAACACCGCCAACGTGACCCAAACCATCAGCATGGATTTGGAAGCATACAACGCTGCCATGGGCCACCTTCGCGACATTCTCGCCAGCGCGCTGCTGTCGGGAGAAACCCGGCAGGCGGCGATGGACCAGCTGGATCTGGTAGACGAGACCGCCAAGACTGGCGGATCCCGTCAACGAATCCAAGGCCTGCTCCACATGTTCACTGCTGCACTGCCAGCAGCGCTGGCGACCGACGCCTCCGGGCTGGTATTTGACCTCCTCGCGGCCATCCCGCAATAGTCGCGAGCACCTCCTGCGCGCTGTAATCGCGGGCTACAGCTCACCCGCAAAGATCCAGCTAGCGGCCCAACCTGCGGCCCTTGAAAGGAGCCATGCCACAAGGTGCGGTAGGTTGCTGGAATGGCGCGTGATCCAGCTTCCAGGGTCGAGTGGCTGCTTCTCTACCAGCGCGGCCTCGAACCGAACGACATCGCCCGGATCTGCCATACCCTCCCCCGGACCGCCGAGGCCTTCATCCGGGGTCAACTCGAACAAGACCCCAACCTATTCGATACGCGGCTTTGCCGGTGCCTGGAGCCCTCGCTCCCGGTTTTCCGTGCCGAGGACAGCAAGCGGGGGTGGCACGGCAACCGGCTCTCGCTCGCCCGCTTCGTCCAAGCCCATGGGCGGTTCCCCCGGAGCGCTGCGGACACAACAACGGTCTCCGGCGCGTTGGAGGTGTCCCTGTACCACTGGATGCGTGCCCAACGCAGTGCATCCGCTGCCGGCCACCTCACGGCCCGGCAGGAACGCCAGCTTGAGTCCATATCCCGGTGGACCGTTCTCGGACGCGACCAAATGAACGACCGGCATTGGGTTGAGCGAATTACAACCTGCAGGGCGTTCATCGACAATGAAGGCCGGCTGCCGGCCTACCGGGGCGGATCGACCGACCATGAGCGCAGCCTCGGTGCGTGGCTGAGCCGACAACGATCACGAGCACGCCGCGGGGCACTCCCCATGGCCCGGGTCAGGGTGTGTGTGATCGACTATTCATAGGCCAGCTCAGCAGGGAAATCCTGCCCTCGACGGCCTTCTGGCCTTGGCGAACCGGTCGCCGATCCGTTCCTAGCACTTCCAGACCCGCACGGCTGCTCCTGGTCGTTTCAGGGTTCCCGTCCTACGGCGTCATCAACAAGATGCTTGCCGCGCCTGATTGGCGCCAGCCTCATCCTCGACAGGCGCCTGAGTTCCGGCGCTGTGTCACGGCCCCGGAGCTCATCGAGAGACACCTTCATCCGTGCCACAAGGACTTCGCGTCGAGTTGTGCCGGGATCAGGTTCTTCATTCAGCGAATCGCACGTCCGACGATTCTCGGCGTTTTCGCGCCGGCGCGGCACCCGGACGATCGGCGGCAGATCCAGCGCCGCCAGTTTCTTCTCCCTCTCTGGGGTTGTGCGGCCCAACTGCTCGTCGAGGGTGACCCTCAGCTGAGCTTTGAGGATTTTCATCCGCAACGCATTGGAGAGTGAAGCGCGGTCTGATGGACTGCGGGTGGGCCCGTCGTTCTCCGAGTCGGAGGTCCGGCGATCCGCCGCGTTTTCATCCTGGCGCGGCACCCTGAAGAGTGGCGGCAGAGGCAACGCCGCCAGTTTCTTCGCACTCTCGGGAGTCGTGCGGCCCAACTGTTCATCCAGGGTGACCCTCAACTGCGCTTTCCGGATTTTCATGCGCAGCTCATTGGAGAGCAGCGCGCGGTCGAATGTGCTGCTGGCCGGTGCGTCGTTCTGCGGGTCGGGGGTCCGGCGTTCAGCAGCTCTTCCGTCCTGGCGCGGCACCCTGACGAAGGGTGGCAGATCCAACGCCGCCAGCTTCTTCGCACTCTCGGGAGTTGTGCGACCCAGCTGCTCGTCAAGGGTGACTCGCAACCGTGCTTTGAGGATTTTCGTGCGCAACGCGTTCGAGAGTGTCTGCCAGCCGTCCCGGCGACGGTCCGCCGTGCCTTCGTCCTGGGGCCGCTCCCTGACGATCGGCGGCAGCTCGAACGCCGCCAGTTTCTTCACCGCGTCGGGGGTAGTGCGACCAAGCTCCTCGTCGAGGGTGACCCTCAAACGTGCTTTCCTGATCTCGCGGCGCAATACATTGGACAGTGGCTGCCCGTCGTATTGGCGGTACTTCGTGGCGTCGGCCATGTGGACCTCCTCGCTGTTCCCATTGTCGCCGGATCAGGGAGGCTGGTCCATAGAGTGGCAACCGTTTACGAGACCCTGGCCTGCCACTGTCACGCCCATGCCTTCCGCGAGGGGAACACGCGCAGCCAGACCGTGTTTTTCGAGCAACTCGCCCGCGATGCGGGCTGGAGCCTGGACGTCGCCCGCCTCTCGCCACACCACCCGCAATCGGTCTACGACGCGTTCGTGGCCGCCCGGTTCGAGCACCAACGCCTGCGGGGCTCCGCTGGCAACGGCCCGGCAGAGGCCGCCAGCAGCCCGCAGGCGTCGTGGCAGCTCGCCGACGTGCTCCACGGCCTCGTCGAGCCCGTGGGCTCGTCTGAGGGCCGCCAGAGGCGCGGCGAAGCCGAGCCCGGGGTGGAGACAGGACATGTGGCAGTGCAGGATGCCAGGGAAGTGCAGGTTGCGGGCCCGAAGGCCCGCCACGCACGGCATCCCGAACTGCGGGGCATGAAGCTGGACCCCTATGGTCTGGCGGATGAACCCGTTACCAGTGCCGGCGGCGACTACCAGCCCTGATATACGCCATGTGAACCAATGACCCGACCCGGGGTCCAATGCCGAAGGGAGAACCACCATGAAGCCCGTGCAACCGATCGTCGTCCGGCCCTCGACACACCTGGAGACCATCGCGGCCGCCGCGCTGGCCTCAGGTCTCGCCCTGGCCGCTGCGGATCCCGCCAGCGAGCCCTGGGCCAGCTGGCTCGGTGGGAGCTTCACCAAGAGCGTGCGCCGGGCCAAGCGCCCCGTCGAGCTCGACAAGGTGCGGCTGCTGGATCTTCCATGGGCCGAGATCAGCGTCGGCGGCGCCACCGCCATCGGCTTCGCGCCGCTGGACGCAGCCGGGTTCCCGCCGGCCATCAAGCGCCTGCAGGTCACCGGGCTGGACCTGCCCGTTGAGGGCACGGTGCCTGCGGGAGGATGTTTCGGCCATCCGGGTGCGCTCGTGCCGCTCGTCGAGCTCAACGCAGACGTGGCCATGAGCACCGGCAAGGCAGCCGCACAGGCGGCGCATGCCCCCGGAGCCTGGCTGCTCACGCTCGGGCCCTCCGCACGCCGCACCTGGGCCGATGAGCCGGGCCTGCACCTGGGCACGGCCAGCTTCGCCCAGGACGCCGAAAAGCCCGCGTCGATCGTCATCACCGACAACGGGCTGACCGAGATCGCACCTGGTACCCGGACGGCCCGCGTGGCACACCTCGGCCCCGCCGCCGGGGGACGCTGAGCACGTGGCCGGAAGGCCGACGGAGGGGCGTACCACTTGGGGTGGTACGCCCCTTGGCCCACCTCGACAGCGATAAATCGCCCAATAGGCGCGGTTCGCTGTTGCTCGGGGAGGAATTGCAGGCGAGTGGCGTACCCGCGAGGTACCAGCGCAAATGCAACCAATTCCTTACCTGACAAGGGCAAACGCCAGTTTGTACCCGGAGTACCACTTTTTTCCGTGAAACCCCTTATGTGTGCGCGCATGTGTGTACTTTCCCGATCTGGGTGGTACATCGGGTACATATACCACCCAATTCATTGAGATATAGGGGTAAAAGAGCCCAAACGGCGTACCCGATAGGTCCGACCGGCCCGAATTTCGTGGTACGCACCATTTTCTTCCGAGCATCCCAAATTTCCTATCTGACTAGGCAGAACGTTCCTGCGAGCAGGAATTCGAGCGGAAAACCGAGTGGTACATCCGCGGTACTTTTGCCCCTTTTCGGCCCCCACAAGCCCCGAAAGCGCCCCGAGACCACCGAAACCAACCCACAGAAGGAGGCCACAACATGCTGGACACCGGCCGCAATCTCGTCACCGCCCTCGCCGAGCTCGACAAGGTGGCGACCGACCGCCGCGCCTCCCTGGAGGACCTGATCGCGCTGAGCACTGCCCGCTCGTGCGTCGACGAGCTCTTCCGCTCGTGCACCGACGAGCTGCGTGCCGACCCCGCCGTCGCCCCGATGTGGGAGGCCATCTCCTCGGCCATCAGGCTGCAGCCGAACCGGACGGCCTCGAAGGCGAAGAACGTCCTCAGCCAGCCCGACGAGCAGGTCCTGGAGTTTTGGGATGCCTTCGCCCCGCGCTTCGCATGGAACTTCCTCCCAATGGACTTCCTCCACGCCCTGTACGAGCACTGGATGGCCGAGCGGCACCCCCAGGACGTCGCGTTCTCGCGCAAGGCGCTGAGCCGCCGGCTGATGAGTGCCGCCGCCCGGTCCGGGGACTGGTTCCACACCCGTGCCCGCCCTGGCACCCTGATGAACGCCACCGAGCCGCTGGCGTCACGGGTACCCCACTGGCGCCACGACGGCTCCGACGCGGCCATCTACGGCCTGCGCCGCAGCGGCGCCTAGGCACGACCTGTCGACGCCGGCACTGCTCCCCTGGCCAGTGCCGCACCGCCTTGCACCCTGTTCCAACACCCCATGACCCCCACGACCGATCCCGGAGAACCCAGCCATGACAGCAACCAACAAGACCACCGCACCCCGCCCGGCAGCCCTGGACGGCTGGCCCGTCGAGCTCCCCGAACCCTCGATCGGCGTGCACTACGACGAGGAACACACGCTCATCTCCACGGTGACCGTGCCCGGGGACCAAGGCGGGACGATGACTGTCTGGACCGACGAGGACGGCCCCGGCTGCCACGAGCTGGGCGAACTGTATGCCGACGACTTCGTCGGCGTCGGGCAGGACGTCATCGAGCAGGCTGGGGAATGGGCGGGCCGGCAACACGGCGTGCTCACCCGGATGCTGGATGCCGAGCTGCGGCACGGCCTGGCAACGGCCCGGATCCTGGCCGTCGCCGCCGGGGGATCCGAGGACCTCTCCGATGACAGGCTGCACGGGATGGTCGAGCACGGTCGCGCGGCCCTCGCCCGGGCGCGCGAGGACTACGAGATGGCCACCGCCTCACTCATCGCCCGGGCCGTGCTGAAGGACCACCCCGGGGCCGACCACCTCGGACTGGTGGTCGACGGCGGCGACCACGCCGACTTCGTCTCCGGCGCCATCGCCTACGACGCCGCCGGCAATCGGCTCGGCGGCTACCGGGCCGACGCCCAGTACTTCGCGGAGGACGACTCCTACGAAGGCGAAGGCGTGGTCGAACACCTGCCCGAGCTCACCGCAGATCCCGGATGCGCCCACTGGGCGGTGCTGAACAAGGCCGGCGCCGCCAACCCCGAGTACACGATCGACCTTGAGAAGGCCGCAGCCTGGAAGCCCCGGGCGGACCTGTAGACCGCCCCACCAGGGCGTAGTCCACGGCGGGTCGCCACCCGCACTACTTCCGAACACAGCCCCGAGGCCGCCCGCCACCGAGCCGGCGGCCTTTCTGCTGCCCGATACCCACTGGAGAACGCCATGACCACCAACACGCTCGAACGACCCCTCGACACCGAGGGGTTCACTCTCTCCCGGATCAAGGAGGGCGACATGGCCCACGCCATGATCACGCTCTCGCGCCAGTACAGCCGGCCCAAGGAGGCCGTCATCCGCGAGCTGTCCACCAACGCGCTGGAATCACACCAGGCGGCCGGCCATACCGGCCCAGTGGAGGTCAAGGTCCCCAGCGACGCGGATCCCTTCCTCACGGTCACCGATCACGGGCTCGGCCTGGGGTTGGAGGACATCGCGGACGTGGTCGGCAACTATGCCGACTCCACCAAGCGCCACGACGGCCAGGCCACGCCCAACTACGGCATCGGGTCCAAGTCGCCCTTCGCCGTGAGCGACCACTACACCGTCATCGCCATCAAGGACGGGGTCCGCCGGGAGGTCCTGTTCGCCCGGCTCCCCGACGGCAACCCCGGCTACAAGATCGTCTCCACCGAGGACACCGGCGAGGCCAACGGCGTCACCGTGCGGGTTCCCGTGGTGGGTGACTGGCGCGAGCACGGCGAGTGGCTCGATGCAGCCCGGGATGTCTTCTATTGGTGGGAACGGGGAACGTACCGGGTGGACGCCGATACCCTGGTGTCCGAGACCTGCCTCGTCAAACCATCCATGCGGAACTACCGCGAGCAGGCCGACAACCAGGTCTCCACGGACATCGTCCGGGTCCTCCCCGCCACGATGGCCATCGGCCGCCTGGTCACCGTCCGCACCGGCACCACCGGCCACAGCGTGCCCGCGCGCTTCCTGGGCCAACTGGACATGCCGCTACACGGCCTGCACCACCTGGTCGTGGAACTGCCGAAGGACTCGGTCAAGATCTCCCCGAACCGCGAGAGCATCGAGGACACCGAGGGCAACCGCGAACTGGTCCATGGTGCCTTGCGCGAATGGGCCGAGATCGTCACGGGCCCCTACCTGGCCAAGCTGGAGGCGGCGACCAGCAGCTACAACCTGTACCGCGCCTGGGACGAGGCATCCGATACCGAACGGGTGCTCACAGGCACCCGCTGGTTCGACCGTGTCGGAAAGCGCTACGACAAGACGGTCGAGATCGCCCTGAAGCACATCCGGTACCCCAAGGGCGGGCGCCGCACGCGGGAGACCACCCTGGGTGTGTCGGATCTGGCCGAGGGGATGAGCGGTCGTTGCCTGGTGCTGGAGGATCTGGACACCAGGTCCTCGGGGATCATCACCGATTGGCGCAGGGCCAACGGATACGCCCCGGTCTACGTGTTCAAGTCCCCCGAGGACGTACGGCCCTTCATCGACCCGGACGAGGTCGAGTGGGCCACCCTGGAGGACCTGAAGACCGAGACGCCATCCAGGAAGGCGAAGCCGTTGCCCCCGCTGACGGATGCCGACAGGCTCCAGAAGATCGGACGATCACAAGGCTACGGCCAACCCCTGTCCAGATTCGCCGTCACCGTCGGCTTGATCAAGGAAAAGCTGGCGGACGGCCTGCCGCTGGTCATCGGCGTGACCAGGGACTTCGAGGGACTGGACATCGACTACGCAAAGGCGGTGGCCATAACCCGGGGCCCCCGGACCGTCGAGGCCATCGAGGCCGCCCTGGAACAGAAGTCCGTGACACCGCACGAGCATGTGCGTGCCACGCATCTGGCTGCCGTGGCGGGCCTGGACGACGACCAGAAGCAGATCTTCGTCGAGCGCGCGACGGTGTCCCACAGGGCCATCCAGCGCGCGTATTTCCTGGCCTCGACGGGTGCCCGGGACGAGGAGGAATTCGTGTGCCGGTACTCCGAGGCCGTGCTGGAGGCCGTCAAGCCCCTGGCGGAGCTCGAAAGCAGCCTCGACCCGGCCTACGCCTCGCTTCCCGGAATGCCCGAGCCCCGGCTGAACCTCGAGTTCAGGCACACCATCACGTTGCTCGACGAGATCTCCTCCCCGAGCGAGCTGCTGCTGAAGATGGCGCTGCGTGCGGACAAGATGGCAGCGGGTGACCGCAAGCGCCGGGGCAAGCGCACGGGGTCCGGCACCAAGTAGCACCTGCAACACCCCAACCTGCAGGGTCTGGGCACCAGCGACGGATCAACCTCCGCGCCGGTGCCCGGGCCCTGCCATCCCACCAGGCAAAGGAATCGACCATGGGCCACAGGATCACCGCGTTGTTCGCGAACCAGACCAAGGAAGGGGGCTACGGGGACATCTATGACAGCGCCGGGGACTGCCTCGCGGACCATCCGGACGACGTGGTCATCCCCGGGTTCGGGGTCGTGGATGAAGCCACCGGATCCCTCGTTTCCGGGTCCGCCGACTTCTACGACACCGAGGCGGATGCCCGGCTGTTCATCAACACAACTACCATTCCGTAGGGCAGCCACGTTCCGCGGATGAGAAAGAGGAGGTGCCGTCATGGCGAACAGACCCCCCGCCGCTTCCCGCGTGGTCCCCACGCAGGAGGATCTCCGGCGGGCACGCCTGGCACACCTTGAACGCGTGGCCGCATCCCGGGCACGGATGGAGGCCTTCAACCGCAAGGCCGAGAAGAACCGGGCCCGCGGCACCGACAGGGCGCTCCAGGAGGCCGCAGGGAGGTTCCTGGAGCCCGGATCAGGGCTTGCCACCCCCGCGATGCTGGATCTCGTGCGCTGGCCCTACGCGGGCGCCCGGAAGGCCGGGAACGACGTCGCCCCGGCGCTGCGGGAGTCCATCCTCGCCGAGGACGAGGTGTGCGTGTGGTGCCGCACGGCGCCCTCCACGACCATCGACCATGTCCACCCCCTGGACCGCGGGGGCAGCAACCACCCGCTGAACCTGGTCGGTGCCTGCGATCCCTGCAACACGGCCAAGGCCAACTTCCTGCCCAGGGAGCTCGGCTGGGTGCTGCACCTGCCCCTGCGGGCCTTCGCGATGGCGGGCCGGTGATGGCCACCCGAAACGCACCCGCCTGCCCCGCCTGTGGCGTCTGGGAATGCCTGGACTGCGGAATCCGTGCCAGCGGCCGCAACAGGTACTACCCCGGCCAGCACCGCTGCCGCACCTGCAGGAGCCCCCATGGACGGATGCTGCCGGTCCGGCACCGACCCCTGATCCACGAGGACCACGTCTCCTCGATCGGACCCGGGGAAACCTGCCGCTACCCACTGGAATAGCGCCGGCCCGGGTCGGCACACCAGCCATCCGGTACTCCGTGCCCTACAAGTACCCAGACCAGGAGCCTTCATTCATGCTGCGCACCAATAAGCCAACGACGCCGAGCGTCATCAATTCCGAGGTCGTCCCGACCGAGTACGACGTGGGCCGCGACGGCCGGCGGTTCGTCCTCGTCGACGACCGGGGCCGCCGCTTCGCGGGACTCACCCTGCAGCGTGCCTTCCGGCATGCCGAGCGTGCCCAGGACCCCCGTGACCCCATCCACCACGAGCCCTTCCCGCATCCGGGCGACGTACCGGGCTGGGGCTGAAGGGAACCAACCGACGCATGTTTCAGGACATCAGCACTTTGTAATGCGTTTCTGGGTGCTTTACCACCATGGATTTGCCCGGCATTCCATCGTAGAATCGAACCATGACTACCGCAATGGCATCCGGCCAACGGCCCGGCCTGCACGCCCACGAGGACTCGGTCCGGCTCGCCTTCCCGGACCTCGTCTCGCAACTGCGCGAGATGCTTGGAGTGCGGCTGGTCGCCTATATCGGCGGCGTGAAGGCTGCGCGATCCGTGTCCAGCTGGGCAGAAGGGACAAGCACCCCCGGCGAGGTCGACCAGGAGCGGCTGCGCCACGCCTTCCATGCCGCATCGCTGCTGCGGGACCGCTACGACACGACGACGGTGCAATCATGGTTCAAGGGAATGAACCCGGCGCTGGATGACGACGCGCCGGCGCACGTCCTGCGCGAGGCCGACCCCATGGACGGTGCCCGGGGTGTGATCGCCGTGGCGAAGTCGTTCGCGTACGTCGGATGAGCACCCCCGAACCAGAAACCAGCCCCGGGCTGGCGATCGAGGATCCCGAGGAGACCCAACACGTCTGGCGCGTCGGGCATGCCCCCGACCCCTGGGCGTGGACACCTTGGGGCCATGCCGACGACGAAGGCCGTTTCGGCGGCCGCTGGGATGACCAGCAGGGTCCGCGCATCCATCCGTCGAGCGAGCCGGACCGGGTCCACCCGGACCTGCCCGAGCTGCGGGAGGCATTCACCAGGTTCGGCCTGCAGTGGCACGAAGACTGAAAGCCACCATCTCTGCAAGGACCCCTGGTGCCATGACACCCTCGGGTGCAGGATGTGTCCATGGAGCACATGGAGACCGTTTGGCAGTTGGATCCCGGCCGTGCGCCGGGCACTTCGCAGGAAGTCGTCGTGCTCACCTCCATCGAAACCGCTTCCCGATTCGAGGCCGAGGCGGTCCGCACCTGGGTCAGCGACCTCGAGGGCACCGGCCTGGAAGCCGACATCACCGACCCGGTGGAGATCCTGTCCGAGGTGGCGACCGGCAACCTCGCCGGCTTCCATTCCCGCGCGACCGCCGAGGTGATGCACCGGATGGAATCCGACTACGAAGTTGCCGATCTCTTCTGCAGCGACGAGGCCCTCGGTCTCGGATAGGAGTCCGGGATGGCCAGGACCTCAGACCGGTTCGCCGTTCTCCGATCGCAGCCAGCACCTGCCCGTACCCGGCTCGCAGACGATCTCCCACGTCACGAGGTCAGAGGTGGTGCTGACACCGAGACGCACCTGCAGGCGCCAGACCTTGACCTCGATGCGGGTCCCGGACTCCCGTGCCATACGCATCTCGGCGCGCCACCACGGCACCCGTTCGAACCATCTAATCGGCTCCGCGCCGACCTTCCAGACCCGGCCCTCGTGGACGACGCGCAAGGGCACACCTGCGGCAGAGAGCTGGAGCTCGACGGATTTCGGCACCCAAGGAGTCTAGACCCCTGGTTCCGCCACGCGGCCGGGACACGATCCCGCCAAGGAGACACCCATGGGTCAACCCCATCCACCGCTAGAATTGATACCAGAGAGGGAGGGGGCCGAAATGCTCAACAGCCAACAGAAACGCGAGTTGACCATCGACACCATGGCCAGCTGGGCCCTGGAGGGCATGAAGCCTGACCGTGAGACGGTCGAGGACATCAACTCATACCTCGATGGCCGTCTGACCCTTCACGAATTCATCGAGAAGTCGAAGACACCCTGATGCCTGCGGGCAGGGACGAGCGGTTCGTCGATCCGTACGGCTACCCGGGTACGAACGTTCCTGGCCCAGAATCAGAACTCTAGGACGAGACCGCCAGGTACCGCGGGTCGGCCGCGCCACCCCTCCCCAACCGATCGCCCTGGAGGCACACATGGACACGGCCCCGCCCGACGAACCCACCTCCACGGAGAGCGCCCTGGCGACCCTGTGGCTGCACATCGGCTGCTTCGAGATCCTCAGGCTCTCCTCCGAGGAGCGCGAAGCCCTCGGCGACGCGGTCGACAAGGTCAGCCAGCACGACTCCCCGGACGACTACACCCCGCTGCGTCGTTGGTGGCGTGAGGATTCCCCGCTGCATTGGGATCCGAAGTACGCCTGAGACCAACCATCCACCGGCCCCTACGAGACCAGCTTCGCGCCCTTGGTGCGGTTGCAACGCCAGCACGGCGTCCGGAGGTTATCCGGCGTGCTGAGGCCGCCCCTGGGCCTACGCGCCGGAATGCGCGGCCCAGGCCCAGGCGTTGCCGACACAAGCCACGCCGACGAAACCACCGAAGTGCTAAACTGTGGGAAACGTAGTACAGGAGGTCACCATGGCGACACTTGCAAAGCGTCCACGGCACGAGGCAAGCACCGCTTACGCGCGGGTTCGCGAGGTGCTGAGCCAAGAGGTCGGGGTCGATCTGACCGAATCCGAGGTCAACCACTTCATCGTGCTCGTACGCGAGAAGAACACCCTCGACGAGCTGTCTGGGGCCATGGCCCGGATACAGGATCCGCTCCCGCCGGCCACGGCCCGCGCCGCCCAGGCGACGGAGAATGCAGTGAAGTCCATCGAGGATGAGTTCGGCCTCCTCACCAGCACGGAGGTCGCACAGCTGCTCGGCTCTGGGTCTGGGAAAGCCTCGGTACGTTCGCTGGCCAACGACATGCGCGCCCGGGGCGAACTGCTCCATCTCCGCCGGCTGAACAGGTACCTCTACCCAGACTTCCAGTTCGACACCTCGCTCGGCCGCGTCAAGCCAGGCGTGAAGGATCTGCTGCAACTGGCCGAGGCGAACAGCTGGGAGCCCGAGGACGTGGTGTTGTGGCTGTGCTCGCCCACGACCTACTTCGAGGACGGGTCACGGCCCGTGGACCACCTCGACGCTGAACCCGAACTGGTCATCGACGTGGCCCGACGCGCCTGGTCCGTCGATTGGTGACGGCCGCGGGGACGCCAGCTGTTCCCGACCCGCCACACCCCTTCGACCCCGACGTCGTGACGCTGCCCGTCGGCGAGACGCTCTTCCGCGTGCACTCCACAAGCCGGGAAGGGCACGGGTTCAACCCCGGCAAGGGCGCTCCCACGCGGTTCGCCTTCTTCGGCGATCCCGTCGTTCCGTCGCTCTATGCAGCCGAGACGGAACAGGCAGCCATTGCCGAGAGCCTGCTGCACGATGTGCCGCTGGCCGGCGGACGGCTCGTGCCCTCCGCCTACCGCGACAAGTGCATGTCCCGGCTGGGCACCAGCCGCGAGCTGCGGCTTGCGTCCTTCATGGGGCTCGGGCTGCGCCGCCTGGGCGTCAGTGCAAACCAGGTCACCACCACCGCCGCCGCACACTACAACCAGACCGTCCTGTGGGCGCAGGCCGCGCACGAGGCTGGGTTCGACGGCGTGGCCTACATGAGCCGGCAGTGCAACTCGGATCGGGCCTACGCCTTCTTCGGCGACCGGGCGGCCGATGCATTCCTCGTGGATCCCACTTACCGATGGGACTTCGGCGACCCCCTCGACGGGCTGCCAAGACTCATCACCTTCTGCAGTACGTTCGGCGTCGACGTCCTGGTTCGCTGAGCCGGAACGCGGCATGCCCCCGCTGCGCTAGGGGGTCTGCTCTACCCCGATGATCGCCCTATCAGCTAGGCGGGGAGGTTCCTTCGGGGCCGGACGAGCCGGGTGACATCGACGCCAGCTGTCCAGAGCAGGGCAAGGGTCTCCATGAAGGCAAGACCCCATGCTCCCAGAATCATCAAGAGGATCCCCCCGATGTCCGCCCCGCCGGAGCCGGCAGAATAGTCCATCGCGGTTCCGGCGAGGAGGGTTAGCCCGGACAGTGCCACGAGGCTTGTCAACCACCAGTAGGCGGCCCTATGGGCGCGGATACGGAGCAATCCAGCGAGGGAAGAGACTGCTGAGACGGTTCCCAAGACGGCCAGGATCAGCATGAATTGTCCGAATCCCATGCCTGGATTGTCTGGTCGCGTCTCGAACATCCACACCCAGAGCGCGATTGATGCCAATGCGATCACGTGGAACAAGTAGCCCATGAGGTCAGCCTACTTCCCGTTCCAGGAGTTGGTCTTCTGGGAGACCACTGAATAGTACAGCGACGCCCGGGCGTAGCATGCCGCTCGGGCCGAGGATGACCTGGATTCGTAGAACGTGTAGGAGCAGTTCTGTTCCAGGCGGGCCCTGAAGATGGTGTCGCAATACCGTCGCTGGCTGCGCTTACTGGTCAGGGTTCCACCGTCAAAGATGATCCTTTCGATGCACATGTCATGCCGGGCGCAGGGGCCCTTGAAGTCGGCGCGAAGCGTCACGTAATTTCGCCCCGTCCCCTTGACGGCTTGCCCGTATGAGTCCGGTGACCAGGTGCAGTAGTCGTGCAGGGCCCTGCGGACCGTCGTCCTGGGGTTGTACACGTAGTTGCTCGGGACCGTGATTTTTGATGGCCGGGCTATGGCACCCATGATCCCGACGCTGCTGGTGGCCGCGTTCACCAACATGGATTCCATGGAATCGGTGGCATCCTCCAGCTGGTCCTGGTTGGATTCGGCGGCAATGAAGGGCGCGATGACGACCCCGTCGGCAGCCGTGGCTTCGGAGGCAAGCTGCACCGTGATTCCGGTTTCGGCAACGCCGATCTTCGTCGCGACGGACTCGCCATTCTTGTCGACGGCTGCCACGGAGACCTCCGATGCGCGGCCATCGCACTTGAGGGATTGCGTTGATAGTTCAGCGGTGCACCCGTCCGGAAGGTCGAAGACCACCTCCGCTGTCCCTGGAGTGCCATCCGCGTCGGATTGCCGGGGCGCAAGCCCGTACAGCAGGTCCTCACCCTCACCCACCGAGGCGGGATCGTCTTCCTGGACTTTGGCGGGTGCCTGCCCCGTCGGTCCTTGGGCCAAGGCGGGCTGCGTGGTGGCCACCATCATCACTGCCGTCAGTGCGAAAACCAGTCGTGCGGATCGTGTTTTCATGTCTCCCCATCACCTTTGACCATCAGGATGAAAAAATAGTGCTCGACGTTGGCGCACAAGTCAACGGGTTGGAGTGGAGAAGTCCTAAGGGCCCTCGCGGACGACCGCCCCATACACGGCGCATCGCCTCTCACGGTCGACTTCACTAACCGACCGTGCCCTACACCAACGTCATCGCCACCATTCCGTTTGCACGCCGCGGTGCCCCCCCGAGTCGCGCCCCGCTTCCCCGCCGTTCCGCGCCCAATCGCGATCAGGCGCCCGTTTTCACGACACACCCCCTTCTCACTTCAAGGGGTGTGTTTTTTACCCACGATAATCAGAGTTATCCGTACTATTTGAGCGCTGGATCTGCGTCTGGTTTTGATCAGTCTGCCCATTCCGGGCCACGCCTATATTTCCTGCCAGGAGTCGGACATATCCATCACTGAGCGAGTAGGCGCGCTTTCGCGGCAGCGAACTCATCGTCGGAGAGCACCCCCGAATCCCGAAGACCCGCAAGCTTTTCCAGCTGCTCGACCAGGCCGCCGCCTACTGGCGTCGGGTCGGCGATCACCTGTACGTTCAATTGCTTGGACTTGCTAATGCGAGCCTTCAACTCGTTGATGTCTTTCAGATAGTCCGTGTATTCGGACTTATCGAGAGGAAGGCAGTTGCTGAGCGTCCAGGGATCGTTACTGTCCGCATTGCGTGACTGGGTGGAGCCACGCCAGAAGTCGCGGTTGGCCGACCCGCTATAGCTGGGAGTCAGTACTTCCAGGACACCATTAATAAAGCCTGAGTTGTATTCGATTCCGGTGATGTCGGTGAAGTTGAAGGTGGCGGACCGTTCGCCTCCAAGGGAACCCGCCATGAAACTGGCCCAAGCCCCCGTCTTAATGATGGCCATTCGATCATCAAAGGCAACGAGACTTCCGGCACCCGCAGAAGAAGTCAGAATGAGCCAGGGGTATTCATCGCCGTGACATTGACGTTGGATGGCCAGACTGGCCTTCTTAGAGAGTGGGCCGCGGACCGTCGAGCGAGGCCAGCTCGACGATTCGGCGGCTGCGACACGGTTAGCCATCGCGGTCTCTTCTGCCGTGGCCGCGGTTGCTGTGTCAAGCAGATCCGGAGCGGGCCGCGTGCTCCGCCCGTAGTTAAAGTAGTGGCCAATTGCACCGTGGTCCTGTTTCGGAACCATCTTCAGGGTCGTGATGTTGCCGTCCAGAAGGACGATCTCCACGGTCTCCTTCTTTTCGTTAGTCGTCAGCGATGCGATGTCTTGATATCGAGCCTGGAACTTGATTTCTGAGCCGTCGAGGGCGACAAGCCTCAATGGGGTCAAGGCGAATTCACTGGCGAATGGCTTGAAGTTGTTGCAGATGCCGAGGAACCAAATGTCCTCATTCACGAAGAGCGCCGTCTTTGCAGCCGCCTTCTTCTTCTCGGCCTTCTCAGGCTTCCACTTGGCGGTGTACTGGGTCATGCGACGTCCTTCTTCGTGGCGCTTCCCGGGGCTTCGCCTGCCAGGGATGACCAGTGCTTGTTTTGGCGTGCTGAATCGAATTCTGGCCGGCACGTTCTTCCGAGATAATAGTGGATCGGACCTATCCGGGCTTCGCGGGCCCCGACGTCGTAGCACGCCTCGGCTTCCTCGACCCGTTGATCGACTTCGACCCCCGAGACCTCACGGCCATGCATTTGCCTTCGTCCCATACCAGCAATCGTATTTCGAATGTCGGTTCTTGGCCGGACCCGTTGCAGCGCCGCACCTAGGACCATGGACCAGCTCAGGGCCCAAGGCGGGGCCAAATTCCGGCGCTGCCAAACCACAGAAGTTTTGCCACTACACCTAAGGCATTCACACGCGGCCGGCAGCTTCGCTGATCTCCTCAGCCAGTTGCGTGGGGAGCCGATACCCGTCGGCCTTTTCAGTTAGGAAGGTCATCGCTGCAGCTGTCCGCTTGCCTTTTGTATGTTCCCGCATCCATTCCGGGTACTCTCGCAGCTCCTTCGCCAGCTCGGAGATCCGGCCGGTGAAATTCTGTTCGTACTCGTAGGCCTTGGCCCTGACGATCTTGTTTGCTTCGGGCAAAATCCGATGGCTCATAGTGACAACGTCCGGCTCTTCCACCCCCGCCTCGACCAAAACTAGCGGCGCAACTGAACTGCGCTTTCCTACGGGCGAACCACGGAATTTCGGCGAATCCACCAAAGCCGAAACTGCAGTTCGGGACGCAACGCGGTATTCCTGCATGGAATTCTCACGCTCTGCGTCGGCCTCATCCACAGCATTTTCGATTGCCCGATCAATCTCCGACAAAAGCGGGCCGATCCAATCTGATGGTGCCATCCACTGGTAGGAGAGGCCTTCGGCTACCCAAGACACAGTTACAGACATCAAAGAGCCGTTCCGCTCCTCAGCGGACTTGAGCAGGCGTTCTGCTGCCGCCGGTAGTTCAGAATATTCACGACTCTGCCGCACGATGTCAACCGAGAATGAACTTTCTTCAACGCTTATGAAAGGCGCCTTCACCAACACCGCTACTTGGAGAGCACCAAGAATGTCAGCTATTTCGCTGTCTATCTGGACGTCTACCTCCTTTTCAATTTCGACGCCATGAACGATAACCAGACCGGCCTCGCTGGCGCGGCTCGGGATGCTTTCCGCGATCTCCGAAAGGGAAGTGGAGGAGTAGATAAGTGTCATGATCTCGATACTAGGCGTGTCTTGAAACGAAGTTCTGCTGCGGGGCTACCTGGAGGCCAAGCGGGTAGTGCCGGCGGAAACTGGCCTATCCAGCGGTCAAGCCGGAAAGGGGACTCCAACGTGCGCCCAGAGTCCGGCCGGACGAGAAGGACTTAGAATCGAGCGGTGATACGGTCCGCGTCATCTACCGGTGTCGGTCTCAGGCTTGCTCCGGTCCGTTGATGCCCCAGCCGCTGCCGCCGGCCCGCGCTGTGCGCACCGCGGATGCCCACGCCTGTGCGTCCACGAGCATCTGCTGGGCGGTGAGATTGCCCGGCATCCGCGGGACTGACGGCCGCTCGGCATTTCTTGCGTCTCGATCATTTCGATCCTCGAACAACTGGTGTGCGCGTATGGCGTTCCCGCGGCTGGCGTACGGTTCGGTTCGGAACACCGCGCGGTAGTGGGCATCGGTCGCGTTCGCGGTGGTGGATTCGAGGAGCCGTGCCGCCTGGATCTCCCGTGTCTCACTGATAGTCATCGGCCAGCACTCAATGCGCTCCAGATCGGCGAGCAGCGCTTCATCGTTGGTGTATTCCCGTGGCGTGTCAGGCTTCTTGGCGGTGGCCTCGCCATACTCCAGCGTCCATACGGATTCGGTCCTGGTAACCCGTGTCGGCCACATCCAAGGCGTCTGCCGTGGCCCGAACATCCCTGGGCGAAGCCGCATGATGTCGTCGCTCCAGTCCGGCAGGCCGCCGTACCCGACCGGTGCCGTTGGCGGCCAGAACCACTCCAACGTCTCGCCATCACTGACGAACAAATCAGTCACAGCCCACCCTCGCGTCCACAGCCTGGACGCAACATCCGCTTCGATCCAGCGCGACGCATTCAGGAAGAAGCGAAGCTCATCGTCAGGAGAGGGAGCCATTTCTTCATCCTCCGTCTCATCACTGACATCGACCACGACGAATACGAGTTGATTGGCTCGTGTTCGGCTATAGCCCGGCATTCCATTGGAATTGATCACGATCTGCGGCGCCCCGTCGTCCATACAGCCAAGAGGCTCGAAAATGCATCACCTGGTCCCCCGGACACGGATGGCGCTGGCCACCTGGCGCGGCCTACTCCGACTCTTGCCCGATCAGCTGCCCAGCGGTCGTCCAGTGCGAAAGCTGCCACCGTTCGGCGGGAAAGGTTCGCCGTTGTTGAACTCGGCTTCAAGGCGAGTGAGCTCCTGCTCCAGAGCTCCTTCTATGAGCGTGACCTGAGAACGGTATCCTCCGGGAAGGTGGGCCGTCCGAAGCACAGCGGTCTCCGCGCGAAGTTTCAGAGCCTTGCGCATTTTGATATTGACCTGCTGCATCATGTTCGGCGGGATCGAGAACTCAGGGGTGGCCGCAGCGTCGGGGGTGGACGCTGGCGCCGACTTGGCCTCTGTCTCGGAATGGGAAGCCTCCGAACCGTGGGCATCGTCTAGGTTGGCTGACAGGATTCCGGACATCAGGATGCAATTCGAGATGGATTGCAGAGATCGGTCGGCTTGCAACCGCCATGTGAGCAACAAGGAGGCGGCTCCGAGAGCCACAGCGCAGACAGAGTACTTCCTCCCACGTATCCGCGCGAGGTCCGTGACAAACTCCACCGCTTCATTGTTCCAACTAGAGACCACCACGCCGTGCGCTGCCGACCTGAGCCCGCGAACGGTAGGGTGCGAGACACGAGGGATATCGATGCCTTCCAAGGTCGACAACTGAGGTGGAAGGTTCGGAATTTCATTGGCCATCGCGCGGTCCAACAGCATGATGCACATGTTGAGCAGCTCGCCCTGCTGCTGCTCGCTGAGATTGCCGAGGATGGCAAGACCAAAGGAAAGTTCACCGACTTGCACGGCTTCGGCGAAATCGGCAAGTACCACGTAGGTCCCAGTAAGCATCTCGTCGGTTGACGTCACTAGGCGTTCCTTCGCTAATCTCTGTGGGTTTGAATTGGGGAACGCGCTGCTTCACGTCTTGATTCTGTTTATTGCAACCGATGTCTAGGTTCGATCCGCCTACTTGTACCCGCAGGCTGCAAACTGAAAATCAGTGGGGAGTGGTTCATTGCTAACGAGACTACCGGCACCCGGGGTGCAGCCGGACCAACCGATTTGGCCTTCAAACGGCTGAGCCTGGTATACGAGGAAGAAACAATATGCGCTTGTTGCGGCGTGTCGATCGTGGTGGCGACCCTTCACGCCACGCGGTTGCATCCGGTGAGAAACCCCCCGAGCCACACACCACCCCTTGCGTGAAGAAGTGCGGCTTGCGTGATTAGCCCCAGGAGCAAGAACTTAGTGACGGAGTCGGTTGGGTAGATATAGTCCACCTGAGGGGAATCGGAGGGAAGCTTTGTCCTTTTGGAAGGCTGCCCCCGAATGCCCCACGGCGCCGGCTCGAATTCCTTGAACCTTGAAAAGCCTGCGGACCAATTCGGACGCGGCACTTAGGGCCAAGACTATGGCCTTCTCGTCTGAAGTGAGCCGACCACTGATAATTTTCGAGACGCCATCATCCTGGGCCTCCATCATCGTCAAGAACCCACGGACCCAATTGCGACCATGAGTGGCCCCTGAACACATTTGCCACATCAGAACAGGACTCGTGCCAAAACCGTAGGCTTCACAGACCGCTTGTATGATTTTCAGCGACCCCACTGGGTTGGCCTTGATGCCCTCACGCCCCAGCTTGTTCTTCGCCAGCACTGCATCAAAAACTTCTAAGCGTGGTGCCATGTCCTCTTCCGGCGCCCGGATCGTTGTATGCGCCTTACCCAAGTCGCGAAGGTTCGCCCACTCAAGGGACAACGACCTCACGGCAATTGAGCGGGGATCTGGTCTCAAGAGGATCCACAAGCCAGCAGCGGCACTTTCCAGACTCGCTCGCAGCAGCGAATAGGGAGCGAAGATGTGCTGGGCCCGGGCTTCCTTCATCAGCGTCCGCAAGGCGTGCAGATGATCAACGGCAGTAAGCTTCAGGTAGCTCACAGCGTGGGATGCCTGGAACGGCTCGGACATCAAGTCGGCGGTGCCAAGTGGCGAATGTGGATGAACGCTCGGCGTTTCTACCGTGTCCTGATGCCAGCCCTCCACCTCGGCAAAACGGATCGCCAAGATCCGCCGAAGCTCCCGGGCTTCTTCAGATTCTTCCGCGCTTCTCGTCCGGAGAATAGACCCTGCTTTCCTGCTCAGCCGTTCCCCGCCCATGTCCAGCTCCTTCTTCTCGTATTTGCCGCACCAGTTCCCTCAATCATCGAATGTGGCCTAACCCGCGTAGCTTCCGGCGAACCCATACATATCGATGGTCTTGGCCAAAGGGATTGGCCGTCCGATGAACTCCCCGGTCGTGAAGTCCAGGGTGCGGAAGGAGTCGGAAAGCCGGGAGATTTCCTCACGGTTCATGTCGTAAAACTCACCGAGCAGCACGAGTGATGCGTGTCCGATTGACTGGAACGCCCCACGCTCAAGCTTCGACTCAGCCAGCCCTCGGAAGGTCTTGACGAAATATGTGTCAAAAGAGGGCAGCACGCCCCAAACACCCATGGCCACTTTGCTGACTAGAGTCAGTGACCGGCCCCCTTCCGGCAGTAGCGCCTTGCCCAGGTCACTGCAGGCTTCGATGATCGCATTGCGGGTGTCCGCATTGCCGTATTGGTCGGCGTCGGCTCCCTTTAGTAGCGGGTTGTGGCGTTCAATGACTTCCACGGCATCCATGTAGTGGCGGAGGTTTGTGCGGCGGAAGAGGTAGGAACTGCCCCTCAGCATCCCCCAGCTCGCCAGGTAGTAGCCCAGCTGCAGGCAACTGCTCTCCATGTCTTGCGTTGGCTCGGGATGGGACTGGAAGTAATCGAAGCAGAAGTCCCAGCTACGTGCTCGCCCAGTGGGGTCGGGTATGCCCCCTTCTGACCTTTGCATGAATCGATTCACGGATCGGCTGATGGCGTTCGGCGGAGGCTGTCGCATTGTGTCAGCTTATGATGTGGATTTCGTCGGATCTGCACCTTCCCCATCTCTCTTGAAGTCCGCACTCTTGGCAGGCAATTGATTCCCGCAATCAGCGCTAAAGATTGGCCAGGCGAATCGGCTCGTAAACGAGTCTCTGCGACCAGTCGATGTCAAGATGCCGAGGAAACGTCCGGACAGTGCATGGCCGAAATGTAGTCCGTTCCCGCCCACACCGCGGCCGGCCCTTGGCCCGGGACTGCTGGCTCGTGATTTGTGGACGTATTTCGGCCTCCTCGGGCCCAATGACTGGACCATGTACGCCCACAACAGTCAGAGCAACTCAGGAGGCAACGGAGGCCGCGTACCGACCGGGTGCTGCCCAGCACTCGGACAGTGGACGCCCACGTGGGGGCCCCATGGTGGCCATGCTCAAGCGACCGGGATCAGCTCCCGGGGTACCCGAACAGTCGGAGGCCTACCACGGATTCCAGGCGTGGTGCAGTTGTGCAGTTCCCAACGACGACGCTCCCTACACGCATACGGAAGAGAACTTGGGTTCCTGAACTGCACAACTGCATAGACTGCCTGAGCCACCGCCAGCAGGTCACCGAATGCGTCGATAGCTTCCGCGCTGAGCTCGCTTGTGCCAACCTGTCGCGCGGTGATCCGCTCTGCGGTTCCCCTATAGGGGAAGTCGCTCGCCTCTTGCGCACGCCACTACGCGCCGAACTCGCGATCTTCCTCGCTGTGCAATGATTCGTCATCAGAATCAAACACCGGACGGCGCAAGGAACCGCGATGCGTGCCTCGCAGGTGCGCCGCCAGGGCCAGCTTGTTTTCACCGTCCAGCGGTTGGCGAGCGCCAGCAGCTTGGCCGTGCCTCCCAGCGCTCTGTGAAGAGCGTTCCTCGATGGGTGGCCCCGCCGTCATGCCTCGAGCCGGTCTCTGGGCCGTCTGGGGCGGGTTTTGGCCTTCGGCTGTATGCGCGCCTCCGCTGGTCTGCGGTGGGAGCTGTAGGGAACGTTTGAGCTGGTATTGGTTCCCCTGTTCCTCGGCGGAGAGCGCCTCCCAGAAGGCTCTAGCGTCGGTAATCCTGCTTGGTTCGATTCCGGCCCTGTACATTGCCGTGCTGTCGACCCTGTAGATGCCGTACTGGACCAGGCCCTCGTCGAGGATCACCAGATCGATCAGGTCGGAATCAAGGACCCCGGGCACCGGTCCTCTGGCCGCAGGATCGGGCTGCTGCGGCTGCGACTCGACCCCGCTTGACGGCCAGTCAGGCGTTTCCAATCTGTGCTCTTCCTGGTAGCCGGCCGGACTGCCCAGCTGGACCTCATGTGCTTTGGCCAACCGGTTCCACAGTTGCATCACCCGCCTCCGGGCCTCATGGGATTCCGGGAGCCGATTGAGGATGTCACCGACCGCGATCCCCTCGTCGTTGCCCCGTGCCGCAACCCAGTCGTACAGCTCATCCTCTTCGATGCGCACGCATCGCTCTTCGCGGGCGATGCGAGCCACTGCATCTTGTGCGTCAGCGAGCTCCTGCGCCGTCGGCCGGGCAGCCGGCCGCGGAACCCCGGCCTGCAGATATTCAGGGCGGCGAGTCCGAGGACGGCCCTGCGCGTTCGCATGGAGCTGTTCGAGGGCACTGGCGTGGTCGTAATGCTCGCCGAGCGTCTTCGCCCGCACCGGCGTCGCAACACCAGTCAACTGGTAGCTCAGCCGTGGCACCTTCGGCGGCATGCCGCGCCTCCAGCCCGGCTCGGTGACGGCGACATCGTGCTCGGCCATGATCGCCTTCCAGGTCCCAAGATCCATCGCACGTGGGTCGGCCATCGAAGCTTCGAAAGCCTTACGGATCCTATCGTGGTTCGAGAGCGTTCCCTCCGCGGCCATCCTGCGATCGCGCTGGCTGCGCCTTTCCTTTTTCCGCTCAGACATGGACGGCAGACGCTGCGGAAGGAGACCGTATTCATGGCCATGCTCGGCGAGAAACCGGTCAGCCCGCTCGCGCATCTTGTCGATATCCGTGATATCACCAGCAAGTTTCCGGCCGGCTTTGTAGTGCTTGCCGTCGACTTCCATGTCCCCGTACAGGGTGGCATTCCTGGTGACGTGGACATGGAAATTGCCCCCTTTGCCTTCCGCCTGCCCCACGAAAGTCGCCTGCTCCCCCGGGTATAGGGCAGCGTGTCGGGCGACGACGTAGTCAAACGCCTTGGCCGTCTGTTCGGGATCCACGGGATTGACCTCGTCGAAGCCGAAAGATGTGATCAGATGTCTTGCCTCAGCCTGCCGCACGATGAAACCTTCGTGGCGGAGGTGCGTCGGTTCCTCCCCGCGTTTGGCCACGGCCCAATATCGGCGCCCGCCCGGGTACGTGCGGCGCACGTGCGTGGCGACCTCGCCCGGCTCGGGCAATGCGTACGTTGCAGGTGCCTTGCGCGTCGCCCGCTGCGTGCCATGCCTCCGCCGCGTCGCGGCGAACTCGCGCTCCGCTGTCGCGGGACGGCAATTCTGGCCAGCGATGTGCAGCACCCGCTCCTTGATGGTTTGGCCGGGTTTGGGCTTCACGGTGTAGCGAAGCAGACGTGAAGCCACTGCGGTCGTCCCCGCGTATTCGACCGGCATCAGAGCATCTCCAGCAGCTTCGTGGCGAGCATCGCATCGCGTTGGGCGTCGCGGTCCATGACCCGGGCAACAAGCTCGAGCGCACGCTCAACACCTCGCATCGCATCCGCATCCACCTGCGCACCGGAGTTTGCGACCTTGGCGATCTGGTTCCAGTTGTTCCCGATCTTCTGCAACAGAAACGCCTGCCGCGTGTACCGTTCGGCGACCTCACGCAGTGTGTTGCGAACATCAGCAAGCACGCCCTCGTCGACTTCGACAATGACCGGGCCGCGTACGGCAAGTAGCTTCGGCAACGATCTGGCAGCAACATCAATCGATGCTGCATCTGAAAGGGCCTCGGCGACGATCACCACTGACTGTCGCAGTACGTCGGACTTGCTGCCACCAAGGTGCCGCTGCACGACGTTGATGGCTGCCATGCCACCCCGGTGCATGCGCACGGAAACGACCTGGCCTGGGCCAGAGATCGACGTGCTTCGCACGTCTTGACCTTCGCCGCCGTCCCCGCGGCGGCTCACCGGGGAAAGCGAGGCGCCCTCCGCTAGCGCTACGGACGCCTCACTGGTCGGGCACCCGTTGTTCACTCGTACCTCGCTCACTGGGCCCTCCAAGTCCGCTGATTCCTGGGCACCTGAGCGATGGAACCATGCCCAAAATCCATAGGTACCAGCCGACCGGCAAGCAACCCGACCGTATACGTTTCTCGCTTCGCTCGAACGTACGGTCCGGGCGGGCAGGAATCGTCGCTGGCGCTCCTCATCCTGTCCTTTGCTTGCGAGGAGAGGGCTGCGCCCCCTCCTTCGATCCACCCCCGGTCAAGAAGTTCTCGCGCCTCACTGGCTACTCGGATCGATGTTCCCAGAAGAGCGAACCGCTGCATCAGCGCACCCCCTTCGAGCTATAGCCCAGGCGCGCGTTGAGCATCGAGCGCAGCGCGATCAACCGATCGGCTTCGTCCAGGTCTCCATCGATCGCCTCTACCTCAAATACGCCGTACAGGTCTTCGATCAGATGATCGCGGTTCTTCGCCCGCCGTGCCAGAAGCTTCTCCTTAAGCGACTTGGCACGCTCCGCCGCCTCTGCGTAAAGCTCCTTCTCCGTCTTCGGCCGACGGCGTTTCGTTCGCGGGGCCGAAGCACCCGGAGCAGCATCGGCTACTGCCTCCAAGCGCTCGGGCGTCATGTCCATGCTGTTGTACTTCTCATTCATTGTGCGATCCTTACCTTCGTTTCGTAGTTGGTTGTGTCGTGCTTGCGGAGGCGTTCTGGCCGAATAGCAGTGGAGACGGATCTCGTCCTCTCCACTCATCCAAGAGCCAGGAGTTTTTCCGGAGGAGGCCAGCGAGACCGATTTTCGTCCGCCTGGAAGACGGCGAGTGGGCAACCAGCACGCGACCGGATTCGCTCATACTCACGGGTGGCCTGACTAGTCCCCGGAGGCGCTCATCACGTAGCTTCAGTTCTCTTGAACACACCCGTGAACGGTTCCCAACCGTCCATGGATGTGCGGTTCAAGGTGATCTCGGACCATCCAGATGGTTCAGTCCTTGACGTCGTTCCACAAGAACCCGCAGATCGGCTTGTGCCCCATTGGCTCCCCGCTGGGATTGAGGTCAGAGAGCTACTACTCGAACCACTAATGCACGAAGGAGCAGGCAGTAAGTCCCACTCGATTTGTTGGCGTGATACCAGCTCGCCTCGCCCGTAGGAGGTCTGTTCATAGGGACTGCTGGGCATAGAGCCGATGTAGGGTCAGCCGTGGCCGGCGTTTCAGTAGCGTGCTTGTGTGTGATGGATGTGATCGTGGCGCGCATTAGCGCACCTCCTCAGAGGTGCTCGCGTACTCCTGGCTGAGCAGCCATTCGTCCACGGCCTCGGGGCGATAGCGCACGCTGCGGCCCACGCGAATGAACTTGGGGCCACGACCCTTGATGCGCCACTCGCTCAAGCTGCGCTCGGTGGTCCCGAGACGCTCGGCCAAAGTGGCAGGAGCGACGAGCGAGTCGAGCAGTGGGGCGCTGACGGCGATGGATGCCGACATAGAAATATCCTCTCGAAAGCTTTGCTTTCAAGAGGACCTGGTAGCCGAACCCATTAGCGGTTGCTTGGCGTATCCACTCGACGTCGGACCGGACGGTCCTGGTCCCTTTTCAATAATTGAGGACGTAAATCCAATATACACAACCTCGGCACATATACTCACATTTGATCACGGGAAGCCATACCCACGGGGGCGACATGGGCACAGTCAAGGCGTACAGCACGAAGACGAAGGGCCGGCTGTACGAGGTCTGGTACACCAAGCCCGACGGCGCTCGTGGGCACGATCGTGGATTCAAGCTGAAGCGTGACGCGGAGGCCCATCTGGCAACCGTCGAGGTCTCGAAACTCAAGGGTGCTTATGTCAATCGGACCGATGCGAAAGCCACTATTTCGGAGTTGGGAATCCAGTGGCTCGAACAGCACAAGCCGAAGATCACGGCATCGAGCTACCATTCGGTCGAAAGCGCCTGGCGCATTCACGTCAAGCCAAAGTGGGGCAGCTACTCGGTCGGGGCCATCACCAAGCGGGATGTGCAGGCTTGGTTGAACGAGCTGGGCGAGGCGCGTTCCCACACGACCGTTGCCCGTGCACGCGACCTCTTGGCCGGCATACTCGACCACGCCGTTGAAGACAACAGAATCACCAAGAACCCCGCGCGAGACCTGACGATCAAAAGGAAGCCTCTCCCTGACGAGGTTTTCCTGTCGCATGGCCAGGTCGAGGCGCTGGCCCTGACATCGCGACACCCTGATCTCGTGCGGTTCCTTGCCTACACCGGCCTGCGGTGGGGAGAGGCCACGGCGTTGCGCGTGCGAAACGTGGACCCCGAAGCACGTCGAATCCACATCCGGGAAGCGGTGGCAGAGGTGAACGGCAAAGCTGTCCTCGGGAGCGTCAAGAGCCACGAGAAGCGAACTGTGGCCTTCCCGGACTTCCTCACCCACACGGTCATAGCTGCTTGCAAAGACAAGGGCCAGGAAGACCGCCTGTGGAACTCAGACGAGGGCGGCTATCTACGGCCAGGCAACGCGGCATCTGGCTGGTTCGCCGCCGCCGTGAAACGCGCCCAGGCGGACGATAGAACATTTCGGCGGGTAACGCCCCACGATCTCCGACACACCGCTGCATCGCTTGCGATCAGCGCTGGCGCCAACGTGAAAGTTGTCCAAAGGATGCTCGGGCACAAATCGGCCAAGGTCACGCTCGACACATACGCAGCTCTCTTCCCCGACGATCTGGACGACGTCGTCGACGCCCTCAATCGACAACGTCTTGAGAAAATACAGCCCAAAGGGGCACCTGATGTCGCCGACGGACTACACCGACAATGAGTGATCGATGGTGGTTGCACCGCGGTGCAAGAGAGATCCAAATGGGGCGGAACGAAGAACCGTTGACGCTGCTCACTGTCTTTACCGAAAAGAACAAGTATGCCGACGCAGCATGGGTAGAGGCCATCGACCGGCTCGAGGGCTCCTTCAAGGTCAATGGCGAGGAGCAGCAGGTCCGCGACGAAACCCTCGTGGAGGAGTCGATTGGAAAGGAGGTCCTCGGGTACCGGGCACCGTCCGGGCAAATCCGAGACCGTCTTGCACTGATGGGTTTCACTGCAGAAGAGTGCCGACGCGAATTGTCATCGGCCGTTCACGAACTTTTAGCAGGTGACGGGCCCGGCGACATACTTGAGGTTTTGGGCACGAGCGGCGAGGTGGTCGCAAGCATGCCTCGTGTTGAAGTCCTCGACCGGGGACTGGCAGCGTGGGAGAACGAGAAGGGGTACAGAGGTCTCGGCCTTTTGGATTGTGAATGCGCAAAGTACATCGATATTCTCTTTGAATCCGGAATCGATCGGCGCACGTTCCTGGCGCTTCAACTGGAGAACGCACCTGCGGACGAGGAACTCCGGCTCGATCTCCACGATCTTTACAGTGCCGGCTATTTTCACGGCGTCGAAGACATAACCAAGTTGGCGGCCGACGAGCTAGCGATCAGCGTCAGTTCGGGCGGGCCGATAATCGTCGTGACCGAGGGCGTAACGGATGCGCGCTTCCTGCAACGCGCGCTTGAACTGGTCGTTCCACACGTGAGCCACATGTTCCGATTCTTCGATAAGGACTCGGGAGTCGAAATGGGAGCCGCACAAGTACTCCGCACTCTGCGCAGCTTCGCGGCCGCAGGCGTAACCAACCGCGTCGTCGGTGTCCTTGATAACGACGCGGCCGGACGGGCGGTGGCCAAGAAACTCGATGCCAAACCTCGACCAACCAACAACCGCTATTTCCTTTTGCCTGATGTTCCGTATGGCGCCAGTTATCCGACGTATGGCCCGAGCGGAGGTGCGAATTTGGACATAAACGGACGAGCAGTCGCTATTGAGTTTCAATTCGGACTTGAGCAGCTCCGTCTCGGCAATGGAGAACTTGCGCGGGTCGAATGGTCAGGCCGGGAGGCTTCAATCGACGTCTACCAAGGCAATCTCTCGTCAAGGGATAAGAACGAGGTGCAGGGAAACATCGGCACGTTCTTGGATAGCGCATCCCCCAACCACGACCCGGGAACCGAGCCATGGCCGGCAGTCCATGGTCTAGTAAACCGGTTGCTAGAAGCCGCCACGCCCGCGTCTTTCCCCGGTCAGCTCTCCACCCTGGAGCATCCATGATGCCGCACCAACCTACTGACCGTAGACCACTGCCCATGGTGCATTTTGGTGCAGGAATAGTTGCGAGAGGACGTGAGCACCTGTGAGCAAGGGTGGCATAATTCCCGCATTTGCAGGGTATTTTTCGCAGACACTTGAATTCTCTGACCACGGGTAATGGGTTCAAATCCCACCGTCACCGCCAGTGAAAACCCCCGGGAAACCGGGGGTTTTCTGCGTTTCGGACAGGGCACACCCCACGAGTGGATCAGCTCTACTGTGGGTAATCGTCGGTGGTGAAGCCGAACCTGGGGTCTGTTGAGCAGCGCGTTGCCGCACACAGCGGCCGTGAATCGGATGATGTGATTTCATTTTCGGCCTCTCGCCGACCTACGGGATACCTCAGAACACCGCAACCCGATGGCGCAACGGGTCGCTCAGCGTCTCCGGCAGCCCCCCACAAGAGGTCATCGTCCCCATCTCCTCGAAGAACGCCCACTTGTTCAAGGCCGCTGTGGCCCGCAGGTAGGTCGGCGACCTCGACGGCACCAACAGGCCGCCGATCCCTTCCGCAGCGGTGAGGCAACTGAGCTCGGGTAATTGCATCCGAGCCCGAAAACGGCAAACAGCGCAAGGTAGCACGGTGCTACAATGGAAGCATGTCCAGGACCAGCCAGCCGACCCGCCTCCCCGCGGATGTGTACGATTCCGCCGCTGCGGCGGTAGCAGTCACCTCGCGTACCGTGCCGCAGCAGATCGCCCACTGGGCGCGGATCGGCCGCGAGCTGGAGATGGACCCGCAGCTGAACCAGCGGGCCATTGCCCGGGTGCTGGCCGGTACTGGAAACTACGATTCCATCGATGAGCAGGAACAAGCGATCGTTCGTGAGGAATGGGGCAATCGCGCGATGGCCCTGCGTGAAGGGCTGGACTACGCGGCTGGGTTCGATGCTGCCGGGGAGTCCTACTCGGAGCTGGACGAGGACGGCAACGTCGTCGTGCGCCAAGCCCGCGCCTGATGCCCCTTTTTCATCTGCTCGCGGGGCCCAACGGTGCCGGGAAGTCCCAATACGTACACGATGTCCTGGCACCAGCCACGCACCTTCCGTTCATCAATGCGGACGTGATCGCGGCCGAAACGTGGCCGGATTCGCAGTCAGAACATGCATACGAAGCCGCACGGATGGCGGAGGCACAGCGCCGCGAGCGGATGGCCGCAGGCGCGTCCTTCATCTCCGAAACCGTGTTCTCGCACCCGAGCAAGATCCAGCTGGTCTCCGATGCCGCGGATGCCGGCTACCTCGTGCATCTGCACGTGATCATGGTTCCCGTCGAGCTCAGCGTCCGGCGTGTCCTCGAACGGGTGCGCCGCGGTGGACATGCTGTGCCAGAGCAGAAGATCCGCGACCGTTACCGGCGGCTGTGGGGGCACGTCGCCTCGGCGATCCAGCTTGCCGACGTCGCCGAGGTGTTCGACAACGGCAGCGCAACCGATCCGTTCCGGCTGTGCGCGGCCTACAGGCACGGCGCCGCCGTCGGCGCCCCCAGCTGGCCGAGGTGGACGCCAGAGGAGCTGGGAACCTAACCGTCAGGGAGCGCGCTCGAACCGCCGAATCGGCTATACGGCGAGGTTCTTTCGCGGTCGGATCAGCCGGGTGATGCCGACCCCGGCTGTCCAGAGCAGGGCCAGTACCTCCATGGAGACAAGGCCCCATGCCCCCAGGATCATGAAGAGCAGGCCGCCGATGTCCGCTCCGCTGGAACCCGTCGAGTAATCCATGGCAGTTCCCGCGAGAAAGGTCAATCCAGCCAGCACCACGAGGCTTGTCAACCACCAGTAGGCGGCTTTGTGGACGCGGATACGAAGTAGGGCAGCGAGAGAAGAGGCAACGGAGACGGTCCCCAAGGCGGCCAGGATCGCCATGAATTGCCCGAATCCCATGCCTGCATGGTCTGCTCGCGTCTCGAAGATCCAGGCCCAGAGGGCAATGGACACTAGTGCGATCACGTGGAACAGGTAGCCCATGGGGGAATCCTACTTCTCGCCCCGGGAGTTGGTCTCGCGGGAAACCACCGAAAATACAGCGACGCCCGGCTGTGGCTTTCCACTCGGGCCGATGACTGGCACCGCTGGTTGGCCACTGTTCCGCCGTCGAAAGTGACCAACATTCGGGCGTCGTCGACATCGTTCCGTTCCGGCACCGACCAGGACCCGCCACCAACCGCCGCACCAAGAGGTCACCCGGCGCTTCGACGACGCTCTGGGCGATCCGCGCTTCGAGTGGATGAGACGGGGTACTTCCCCCATGTACCGGCCGCGACGCCTCGCCTGGCGCGGCCGGTACAACCATTGGCTCAAGTTGCAACGGGGCCAGCCACGTCTACTCCACGTTCCACGCATCGACGAACAGCTTCTGCATCAAGAAGACTTCGAGCAAGGCGTATCGGGCCCCGTGCACTTCCCGAACGATGTGAGGGTATCGGCGAACGTGCCCAACCATTGGGCTTGCATCCGTCTCACCGACCGCAACTTCGGCGAAGGGAACCCGGCATAGTTCGTGCTCTCCAAGACGCGGTACTCCCACAAAATCTACAAGTCATCGACAGGCTACGCGCACCTCTGGCCCTCGCGGCCACGGGGTAGAAGGCAATAGCCGAAAGTTGAGCCGCCCGCGGGACTAGGCTCAGATCGGGGTCCGAACGGGCCCCGGTCCCTTCTGTCTGGCGAGGCGATTCCCCTGGATCCATTAAGCAGCATCAGTGCCGACGGGTTGCGGCTGGCTCCCTGGATTCTTGCTGCCAGTTTCGCAGTGGTTGCAGGCATCTGGCGCCCCCGACGTATCCACTGGACCGCACTGGGTTCAGTCCTGCTTTTCGCCGCTCTGAACGCCGGGGTCGGGATTTACGTCCTGGAACATTTTCACGACGCCCGCTGGGCAGCGGGTGGACAACCGCCGCTGACGGCGCCCCCACTGACCGATGCTCCCGTAGTGGGCCAGTTCCTCGGCGGCCTGGACTCCGCGCTGACCGGCGTGGTCGGCGGTGTCAACGACTTCCTGGCCTTCAAGCAGACACTTCCCGTCGCGCTGGATTTCCTGGCTGCCGCCGGATGGGCCCTGTTGGTGGCGTTCCCCTTGGCCCTTGTGGCCGTCGGCACCAGTTATCGATCCGCCCGGCGCAGACGGGCCGACTTCAAGAGATACCAGTCCGAACTTGAGCTGCTCCGGGCCGAACTGGACGAGGTGAAACGCCAGATCGCTTCCGCCTCCTGACGGGCTGGGCCCACCCGTCCGACATGCCGTCGCGCCGGCCCGCATGCCACGGCGACGAACGCTACGGGGTGTCCTCGCTACCGGTCGAGCTTGGCAACCGTCAGCAGGATGACCGAATCCTCGATGGCCTCGACGGAGTTCATACCCGGCGGAACGACCAACAGGTCCAGATCCCGCCCCTCCCATTTCTGCTTTTCCGCGACCAGGCAGATCCGTCCTTTCAAGACCAGCAGCGTGGCCTCCCCCGGGTTCACGTGGTCGTCCAGTTCCTGGCCGGCGGCCAGCGCGATCACCGTTTGCCGAAGGACTTGCTCATGCCCGCCGAAGACGGTGCTGGCACTGCGGCCACTGGCGACACGTCGTGCGGTCTCCAGGTGCTCGCGTCCCAGCGCGGTAAGCGATAACTTCTTCATCGATGGCCTCCTGGTGCCATCCTACCGACCAGGACGAACACCCCGTGATGTACACCACTAGGCAGTGGGTGCGTTGCCTGCCTGCCGGTCCCGGCGGACGCGCCTGACCGTGTGGAAGACACGATGTGCCAACACGACCAGGGCCGCCCACATCAACCCCAACATCCATGCGGCGGCGACGTCGGTGAGCCAATGGTGGCCGAGGTAGACGCGGCTGAGGCCGATGAGCACCACATAGGCCGCGCTGCCGGCGATCATCCAGGCCCGGGCCATCCGCTTTTCCAGTTCCAGGAACCACAGGTAGGCAATGACCGCGATGATCGCTGTGGCATTGAGGGTATGGCCGCTGGGGAAGGAGGGGGAGGTTTCATAGGGCGGAATGGCATCGGCCCGGTCGGGGCGGGCCCGGCCGAAGAGGTTCTTCCCCGCGATCGTCATGGCCAGCGACCCCAGGGCCGACGAGGCAATCAGCAGGAATGGGCGCCACGACCGGGACCGGTAGGTCAGCGTGATGATGGCCAGGATGGCGATGATCGGCATGCCGATGGTGCCCCCGGTGTGCGTAAACCAGGTGATCGCCGTGTTCAGCGCCCCGGAACGCCAGGACATGACCCACGCCAGCAGTGGATGGTCCAGTCCCGCCAGGCCGTCGTCTTCGGTCACGCCCTCGTAGACCTCCGAGGCGAGGTACGTCATCACCACGACGAAGACGCCCCCGAGAACCAGCGTGATCCACATGGCCCCGTAAGGCCCAAGGCGGGAGGCCGCCTTTTCCGCCGTCGTCCTCAGGGCACTGCGGAAGCCAGCGGGATGCCGGGTGGGTGGTGTCCGATCCATGCTGACAGACTAGTGCCATGTCATTACGCGTTCTGGCCATCGGGAAGAAGCACGAGGCGTGGGTGGCCGACGGGATCGACCGGTATGCGAAGCGGATGAAGAAGCCGTTCGACGTCTCCTGGCAGCTGCTACCCCACTCGTCACGCGAAGGCGATGCCGCCCGGACCGAGGAGTCGGCGCGCATCCTCGCCAAGGTGGGTGCGCAGGACCATTTGGTGCTGCTGGACGAACGCGGCAAGAACATCGACTCCCCCACCCTGGCGCGAACGCTGCAGCAACCGCTGGATACCTCCCGCACCGTGGTGCTGGTGATCGGCGGCGCCTACGGGGTGGATGCCTCGGTGCACCAGCGGGCCGACTTCGTCTGGAGCCTGTCGAAACTGGTGTTCCCGCACCAGCTGGTCCGGCTGGTCCTGTCCGAACAGCTCTACCGGGCCCAGGAGATCGCCGGCGGGCGGCCGTACCACCACTCCTAGGGCGGGGTCCGCCGCGATCCAACGCGTCGGGGCTTCGGCGTAGGCTTTCACCGATGGCAACCCAGCCCCACGCAGCCCAGGTGCTCGAGAGGTTCACGCCCGCCACCCGCGAGTGGTTCACGGGCGCCTTTGCCGCGCCGACGACCGCCCAGCTGGGGGCCTGGGATGCCGTCTCCAGCGGCGGCAACGCCCTGGTGGTCGCGCCCACCGGCTCCGGCAAGACACTCTCCGCCTTCCTCTGGGCACTGGACGGCTTCATCCGGCACGCCAGCGGCCAGGCGGAGCTGCCGCTGGACTCCGCCCCCGCCGCGACGGGGACCGGCAAGAAGGCCAAGACCCCGAAACGGCCCACACGGGTCCTGTACATCTCGCCGTTGAAGGCGTTGGGCGTGGACGTGGAGCGCAACCTGCGGGCCCCGCTGATCGGCATCACGCAGATGGCGAAGCGGATCGGGCTGCCCGCCCCGGAGATCACCGTGGGCGTCCGGTCCGGGGACACCCCGCAGAACGAGCGGCGCAAGCTGCTCTCCACCCCGCCGGACATCCTGATCACGACGCCGGAATCGCTGTTCCTCATGCTCACCTCGCGGGCCCGGGAGACGCTGGCCTCCGTGGACACGGTGATCCTCGACGAGGTGCATGCCGTGGCGGGAACGAAGCGCGGGGCGCACCTGGCCGTGTCGCTGGAGCGCCTGGATGCCCTGCTGGAGAAGCCCGCCCAGCGCATCGGGCTGTCGGCGACCGTGGAACCGCGGGCCGAGGTGGCCCGGTTCCTGGGCGGGAACCGGCCCGTGGAGATCGTCGCCCCGCCGTCGGAGAAGACGTGGGACCTCACGGTCACCGTCCCGGTGGAGGACATGACCGATTTGCCGGCCGCGGCGGCGGCCCACGACCTGGGACCGGCGACCGGGCTGCAACCCCAGGCGAGCATCTGGCCGCATGTGGAGGAGAAGATCGTCGACCTCATCGAGGCGAACCGCTCCACGATCGTCTTCGCGAATTCGCGGCGGCTGGCCGAACGGCTGACGGCGAACCTCAACGAGATCCACGAGGGGCGCCGCCAGCTCGAGGGCACCGATCCCTGGGCGACCCCCGTGGAAGGCGACGGGAGCGGCTTCGGGGGCACCGGCGTCGTACAGGACAAGGTGGAGGCCCCGGCACCGAGGCAAGCGCCGGCGCAGATCATGGCACAGGCCGGCGCGACGACGGGGGCGGATCCGGTGCTGGCGCGGGCCCACCACGGGTCGGTATCCAAAGACCAGCGGGCGGTGATCGAGGATGACCTGAAGTCCGGTCGGCTGCGGTGCGTGGTGGCGACGTCGTCGCTGGAACTGGGCATCGACATGGGGCTGGTGGACCTGGTGGTCCAGGTCGAGTCCCCGCACTCCGTGGCATCCGGCTTGCAGCGCGTGGGCCGGGCCGGGCACCAGGTCGGCGAGGTGTCCACCGGGGTGTTCTTCCCCAAGCACCGGTCCGACCTGGTGAACACGGCCATCACCGTGGAGCGGATGCGCGCCGGGGAAATCGAGGCGCTGTCCATCCCGGCGAACCCGTTGGACATCCTGGCGCAGCAGACCGTGGCGGCCGCCGCGCTGGGCGAGGTGGATGTGGAGGAATGGTTCGACGTGGTGCGCCGGTCGGCGCCCTTCGCCGCGTTGCCGCGCTCCGCGTTCGACGCGACCCTGGACCTGCTGGCCGGCAAGTACCCCTCCGACGAGTTCGCCGAGCTGCGCCCGCGGATCGTCTGGGACCGCGATGCCGGGACGCTTACCGGCCGTCCCGGCGCCCAGCGGCTGGCCGTGACGTCCGGCGGGACCATTCCCGACCGCGGGCTGTTCGGGGTCTTCCTCATCGGCACCGAGGAGCAGGCCAATGGCGGGCGGCGCGTGGGCGAGCTCGATGAGGAGATGGTCTACGAGTCCCGGGTCGGGGACGTCTTCGCGCTCGGGGCGACCAGCTGGAAGATCGAGGACATCACCCATGACCGGGTACTGGTCTCCCCCGCGTTCGGCCAGCCCGGCAAGCTGCCGTTCTGGAAGGGCGATTCCCTGGGCCGCCCCGTGGAGCTCGGACGCGCGCTGGGTCGCTTCCGCCGTGAGGTCGCCGGGGCGTCGGAGGAGACGGCCCGGGGGCGCCTGGGGGCGATCGGCCTGGACGGGTGGGCGGCGGCCAACCTGTCCGGCTACCTGCACGAGCAGCAGGAGGCCACCGGCGTCATCCCCAGCGACACGACGCTGGTGGTCGAGCGGTTCCAGGACGAGCTCGGCGACTGGCGGGTGGTGCTGCACTCCCCGTTCGGGTTGCCCGTGCACGCCCCGTGGGCGCTGGCCGTCGGGGCGCGGCTGCACGAACGATACGGGATGGACGGCTCGGCGATGGCCGCCGACGACGGGATCGTGCTGCGCGTGCCGCTGATGGACGACGAGCCGCCCGGGGCCGAGCTGTTCCTGTTCGATCCCGACGAGCTGGAGCGGATCGTGACGAACGAGGTCGGCGGGTCGGCCCTGTTCGCCTCGCGGTTCCGCGAATGCGCCGCCCGGGCCCTGCTGCTGCCACGCCAGAATCCTGCCAAGCGCACCCCGTTGTGGCAGCAACGCCAACGCTCGGCCCAGTTGTTGGACGTGGCCCGGAAATACCCCTCGTTCCCTGTCATCCTGGAAACGGTCCGCGAATGCCTGCAGGACGTCTACGACCTGCCCGCCCTGCGCGGGATCGCCGCGGACCTGGCGGGGCGCGGACTGCGGATCGTGGAGACGACGACCCGCCAGCCCTCTCCGTTCTCCCAGACGCTGCTGTTCGGCTACGTCGCCCAGTTCCTCTATGAGGGCGACTCGCCGTTGGCCGAGCGGCGGGCCGCCGCCCTGTCGATCGACCCCTCGCTGCTGGGTGACCTGCTGGGGCGCACCGAACTGCGTGAACTGCTGGACCCCGACGTCATCGCCGCGACCGAGGCCGAATTGCAGCGCCTGGCCCCGTCCCGCCGGCTGCGCGGCGTCGAGGGGGCCGCCGACCTGCTGCGGCTGCTCGGCCCCTTGGCCGTGGAGGGGCTGGCCGCGCGGTTGCGCCCCGATGGCGCAACAGAGGCCGGGAGCCTCGATGACGACGGCGAGTCAGCGTCCGGGGGCGCGTCGCTGGCGGTGGCCGAGGCGCAGGCGTTCGCCGAGACGCTGGTCCGCAGCAACCGGGCCCTGCGGCTGAACGTGGGCGGGAAACCGGTGCTGGCTGCGATCGAGGACGCCGCCCGGCTGCGCGACGGGCTCGGGGTGCCGCTGCCGATGGGCGTCCCGCTGGCGTTCATCGAACCGGTCGCCGACCCGCTCGGTGACCTGATCGGCCGGTACGCACGCACCCACGGCCCATTCACCGTCGCCGAGGCGGCGGCCGCGCTGGGTCTGGGCACCGCCGTCGTGCTGGGTGTCCTGAAACGGCTGGCCACCGAATCCCGGGTCGTGGAGGGCGAGTTCCGTCCCGCCGACGGCGGATCCGCAGCCGGTGTCCCCGCGGCGAGCGAGTGGTGCGATGCCGAGGTGCTGCGGCGGATCCGGCGGCGGTCGCTGGCGGCGCTGCGGGCCGAGGTCGAGCCGGTGGACGATGCCACGTTCGGGCGGTTCCTGCCGGCATGGCAGTTCGTGGGTGAGGACCTGCGCGGGATCGACGGGGTGGCCACGGTCATCGACCAGTTGGCCGGGGTTCCCGTGCCGGCGAGCGCCTGGGAGTCGTTCGTGCTGCCGGCGCGGGTGCGGGACTACCAGCCCGGGATGCTCGATCAGCTCATGGCCACCGGCGAGGTCCTCTGGTCCGGTGCCGGGTCGCTGGCCGGCAACGACGGGTGGATCAGCCTGCACCCTGCGGCCGACGCCGAGTTGACGCTGACCCCGGCTGCTGACTTCGAGCCGACCGGTGTGCAGGAACGGATCCTGGAGGTGCTCGCCGGCGGCGGGGGCTACTTCTTCCGCCAGGTGACCGAGGGCCTGGGGGTGACCGGGCAGGACGAGTCGGTGCTGGCTGCTTTGTGGGAGCTGGTGTGGGCCGGGCGGATCGGCAACGACACGTTCTCCCCGGTCCGCGGGCTGCTCGGCGGAGGCAAGACCGCCCACAAGCCGCGCGGTGCCGCCCCGCGGGCCCGCTCCCCCCGGTTGGGCAGGATGCGTTCCCCGCGGGGTCCCGGGATGCACGATGCGGCGCTGGGGCCCGGTGGCCTGCGCCCGGTCGGGCCCGGGGCCACGGCCGCAGCGGCGTCCGCCCCTCCGCGCGCCGCTGGACGCTGGTCCCTGCTGCCCGCCGCGGAGTCCGACCCGACCATCCGCGCCCATGCCAGCGCCGAGTTCCTGCTGGACCGCTACGGGGTCCTCACCCGCGGTTCGGTCATGGCCGAGGACATTCCCGGCGGGTTCGGCATGCTCTACCGGGTGCTGGCCCGGCTGGAGGAGGCCGGACGGGCCCGGCGCGGCTACTTCATCGAACACCTCGGAGCCGCCCAGTTCTCCGTTCCGGCCACTGTCGACCGGCTGCGCGGCCACACCCGGGACACCGACCTGGAGGCCGCGGGGCTGGGCGCCGGCGGTGGCACGCGGGTTCCGGCTGCCGTGGCCCTGGCGGCGACCGACCCGGCGAACCCCTACGGCGCGGCCCTGCAGTGGCCGGCGCTCCCGCCCACCGAAGGCACCGGGGCCTCCCCCACCGGGCAGCGTCCCGGGCGCAAGGCCGGAGCCGTCGTCGTGCTCCTGGACGGGCGGCTGGGACTGTACCTGGAACGTGGGGGCAAAACGGCGCTGGCCTTCACCGAGGACCCGGCGGAACTGGACGCCGCGGCCCGTGCCCTGGTGGCAGTGCTGCGGACCGCCCGGGTGGAGCGCATCGCCCTGGACAAGGTCAACGGCCACCCCGTTCCCGACACCCCGGTGGCCACGGCCCTGCTGGCAGCCGGATTCCACTCCTCCCCCAACGGCCTGCGCTTCCGCCCGTGAGTCGCCGGGCGGGGACCGGTATAGTGTGACCCACTCCACCAGGCGATGAGGCGACAGAGGATGTGACCGGACATGCCAGAGGGTGACAGTGTCTATCGCGCGGCGCGCCGGCTTGATGCGGCGCTGAGCAACCGGCCCCTGCAGTCCTGCGATTTCCGCGTCCCCGCCTTCGCCACCCTGAACCTGTCCGGCCACATGGTCTCCTCGGTCGTTTCCCGGGGCAAGCACCTGCTGATCCGCGTGGCCGATGTCAGCATCCATTCGCACCTGTCCATGGACGGGCACTGGGATGTGTACGCGCCCGGCGAGCGGTGGCGTGCCCCGGCCTTCAAGGCCCGCTGCGTGCTCAAGAACGAGGATTTCCAGGCGGTGGGCTTCGACCTGGGGTTCCTGCGTGTCATCCGCACCTCCGAGGAGCCCGAGGCGGTCGGGCACCTGGGACCGGATCCGCTGGGCATGTCCTGGGACCCGGAGGAGGTCCGCCGCCGGCTGGAGACCATGCCGGAGCGGCCCATCGCCCTGACCCTGCTGGACCAACGCGTCATCGCCGGGCTGGGGAACATCTACCGTTCGGAGCTGATGTTCCTGCTGGGCCTGCACCCGCGCACCCCCACCGGGCAGGTCCCGGACGCCGGGCACCTGATCGATTTGACCCACCAGCTGCTGCACGCCAACAAGGACCGGTCCCGCCGGGTCACCACCACCCCGCCGATGCGGGACCAGTATTGGGTCTACGGCCGGGCCGGACGGGCCTGCCTGCGCTGCGGGGAAACCGTGGAACACCGCACGCTGGGCCAGCCGCGGCCGGCGGCGGGGTTGGGACGGGCCGTGGCGCCCGGGCTCGCCGGCCGGGGTGCCCGCCACGACGCGGAACCGGGCCACCTCCAGCTCAAGCCGCGCCCCCAACCGGCAGTCGCCGACTCCCCCGACCGGGGCATGGAGCTGAACGAACGCGACGTGTATTTCTGCCCGCGCTGCCAGCCGGACCCGCGTCCCTGAGCGCCGGCGTGGGAAACTGGTCCGATGGCCATGCAATCCCCGCTTCCCGTGCGCGACGGCGTCAACGCGACCCGCCTGCGCATTCCGCGGGAGGGACCCTGGGCTACGGTCCTGGACTACATGCTCGAACGCTTCGGCCATGTCAACCCCGAGGGCATCATCCGCCGGTTCCGGGACGGGGAGGTCGTCGGCCTCGGCGCCGAACCGCTGACCCCCACCACACCCCTGGGCGTGCACGACTTCCTCTGGTACTACCGCAACCTGCCCCACGAACCGCGCCTGCCGGTCACCGAAACCATCCTGTTCCAGGACGAGAACCTGCTGGTGGTGGACAAACCGCACTTCCTGCCCACCACCCCGGGCGGACGCTTCGTGCAGGAATCGGCACTGGTGCGCCTGCGCAACCGGCTGGGCCTGCCGGAGCTGATCCCCATGCACCGCCTGGACCGTGCCACCGCCGGCGTCATCCTCTTCTCCACCAACCCCGCCACCCGCGGCGCCTACCAGACACTGTTCGAACGCCGCCGGATCGAGAAGGAATACCGCTGCGTCTCGGCACTGCCCACCGGCTGGGACACACCAGTGCACGACGCCGATGCCCCCACCGCGGGCGGCTCCCGGGCCCCGGCCGCCACGGGCAACACGTCCGCCAGCTCACCGGCGCGCACCACGCCACCGCCGCCGACTTCCCGCTGGAGTACCGCAACCGCATGGCCAAGGAGAAGGGCCATCTGCTGGCCCTGACCCAGCCCGGGGAGCCGAACGCCGAGACACGGATCGACCTGCTCGCCACCGGGACCAGCACCGGGGCCCACGCGGGCACCGCCGTCGGGCTGTTCAGGTTGCGCCCGCATTCGGGCAAGACGCACCAGCTGCGCGTGCACATGGCGGCCCTGGGCCTGGGCATCGTCAACGACCCGTTCTACCCCGTCCTGCTGGACAAGGCCCCGGATGACTTCACCCGGCCGCTGCAGCTGCTCGCCCACTCGATCTCCTTCACCGACCCGCTGACCGGGGCCCCGGCAACGTTCACCTCGGCGCGCACCCTGGACGAATTCCCGGGCCCCCTGGACCCGGAACCCGATCGTGTCGACGGTGTTACCTCCATTCGCCAGAGGTAAACGGCCCTGTGGGGATCACAATCCGGCCACAGCCTGCCCCCCGGTGCGTCGGCGTCCCTCACCTGCCCCATGGCATTGGGTACGCTTGACGTGGTGGTGTTGGGAGGAATCATTGCCAAGGCAATCAGCGGTTAAAGGGGATTCCACGTCATGACAGAAACACGCCAGGATACTTCGGCTGCCTCCGCGGCGCTGGAGCGACTGCGTGCCTCCCAGCCGTCTTCGCCCGTTCCCGCCTCCGAGGGACCCGACTCCGAGGGGCCCATCTCCGGCACCACGGCCAGCCCGGCTCCGGCCTCCGGCTCCGGCTCCGCCGCGGCCCGGCCCGCCGTGAAGCTTCCCCCCAAGCCACTGCGTGACCCGGAGGGCGTCCCCGAGGATCCGGCGGCGCCGTCACGGCATTTTGCGGCACCGGGCACCCGTGGTGGGGCGGACGACGAAAACGCCACGACACGCTTGAACACCTGGCTCGACGGGCTGGAATCGCCCGATTGGCGGGAGCTGGGGACCAAGGCCAAGACCACCACGGCGCAGGCCATCGCCACGCAGCGGGCCAACGCCCGGAAGCGGGCGGCGGCACGCGAGCAGGCCCGGGCGGAGAAAGCCAAACAGCGCGCCGAACGCGAGGCCGCGGAACGTGCCGAGGCCGAGGCCGCCGCGGAACGCGAGGCCGCGGAACGTGCCGAGGCCGAGGCCGCCGCGGAACGCCAGCGCGCGGCCGACGAGGCGGCCCGCGTGGCCACCGAGAAGGCCGCCGCCCAGCAGGCAGCCGAAGAGGCCGCAGCCCGCGCCGCCACCTCCAGCGAGGACCTCGAGTCGCTGGTCGAAAGCGCGCGGGAGGCCATCGTCGATGCGGCGGCCCACCCGATTCCCCGCACGGCGGAGGAACTGCGCAACACCAGCTCGTTCTGGGTCGACGACGAGGGACCCATCTACGTCCCGCCCTACAACCTGCCCTCCCGCGACCCCGATCCGGAGGAAACCCAGGCGGATCTGGTGCGCCGGATCATCGTCTCGGTGGCCGCGGCGCTCTCCTTGGCGCTGGGCTTCCTGGGCCTGGGCTGGTTCGGCGGTGCCACAGCGCATTCCGCCGACGACTCCCCGTTCCGCCCCCGGACCGCACTGCTGGCCCCGGGCATCGATTCCTTCATGATCTGGGGGGTGCTGTTCATCTGGATCGTGCTCTATGCGATCTACCAATGGCACCCCAGCCAACGCTCCTCCTACCGGCAGCGGGAGATCGGCTACCTCACGGCGGGCGCTGGCCTGCTGGGTGCCCTGTGGCTGTTGTGCGCCCGGGCCTCGCTGGTGTTCCTGTCGGTGGTCATCGCCCTGGCCCTGACCACCGTCCTGGTCTACGCCGTCCGGCGCATGAACCAGCGCACCGCCCGTTCAACGATGGAGCGCGTGTTCGTCGACGGTCCCGGCGCCCTCTACATGGGCTGGGCGCTGGTCCTGCTGCCGGCGACCCTGAGCATCGCGCTCACGCGCACCGGTTTCAGCCTGCTGCTGCCGGCCTCGTGGTGGGGCTTGCTGGTCATCGTGGGGGCCACCTGGGCCGCCGTGACGATGTCGATGTCCGAGCGCGGCAGGATCGTGCTGGCGCTGGGCTTCGCCTGGGGGCTGTTCTGGATCATGCTCGACCGGTTGATCGGCCCGCTGTTCTCCACCCCGGTGGCCATCATCTGCGGTCTCTGCGCGTTCATCGTGCTGCTGGCCACGGAGAACCGGCGCTACCAGATCGGCCATGCCGAACGCCGGGCGGCCCGCGGCCAGCGCACGGAATTCTAGCGGTTCCTAGACCGGGGACCAGCGGCCGCGCGCCCGGCGCAACACCACCAGGTCCCGGGTCCGGGCCACCTGCTCCACCTCGGCCCGCATCAGGGCCGCGGCCGAGCGCGCGACCCGGGCATCGGCGTCGTACTCCTCCTCCTCGACGGTGAAACGCAGGGTGATCCGCGGGACGCCGCCGACGATGTCCAGCTGGTTCGCCTCCACATGGTGGCGCGTGCCCAGGGCGGCGACGGCGGCATCCATCACCGCCTCGGGGCGGTGGCCCGGGCGCAGGGCGAGGATGTTCAGCTGGACGCGGAAGGAAGGCACCGGCCCAGCCTATGCTCGCCGGTGCCGTGCGCGGAAAACCCGGTGGCGATCCGCGGTTCAGGCGATGGCCGAGATGCCGGTGACGGCGCGGCCGACGATGAGCTGGTTGACGTCCTGGGTGCCCTCGTAGGTGTAGATGGCCTCCGCGTCGGCGAAGATCCTGGCCATTCGGTGGTCGGTGACGATCCCGTTGCCGCCCAGCGCCGCACGGCCCAGGGCGACGGATTCGCGCATCCGCTCCGTGGTGAAAGCCTTGGCCAGTGCCGCCTGGTCCATCCGTTCGGTGCCGCCCGCCTGGGCGTGGGCGATCTGGACCATGAGCGCCATCGAGGCGGTGGCGTTGCCCAGCATGGTGGCCAGCTTCTGCTGGATCAGCTGGAAGGAGGCCAGCGGGCGGCCGAACTGTTCGCGCGCCCGGACGTAGTCCCGGGTGACGTCGAAGGCCGCCAGTTGCTGTCCAACCGCCAGCCAGCCGACCATGATCCGGCTGGAGCGCAACAGCTGGTTGGTGTCGGCGAAGGATTCGATGCCGGGGAACCTGTCGGCCTCGGGGACCCTGACATCGTGCAGGAGCACGTCGGCGTTCTGCACGGTGCGCAGCGAGATCTTGTGTTCGATCCGCGAGGTGGACACCCCGGGCAGCGAGGTGTCCAGGATGAATCCGCGGACCGTTCCGGTGTCCTCGTCCAGGGCCCAGAGCAGCATGTGCTCGCAGAATGTGCCGTTGCCGATCCAGCGTTTGGCCCCGTTGATGATCCAGTCGTCCCCGTCGCGGCGGGCCCGGGTGTCCATGCCCTTGGCGACGTCGGAGCCGTGGTCCGGTTCGGTCAGGGCGAAGGCCCCGGTGGTGCGCAGCGCCGCGGCATCGGCCAGGTAGCGTTCGCGCTGGCCCTGGGTGCCGAAGTCGTGCAGGGATTCGACGAAGAGGTCGTGGTGGATCATGAAGAACGTGGCCAGTGACGCATCGGCCCGGGCCAGTTCGGCGATGAGCAGCCCGTGGAACAGATGCGAGTAGCCGTGCCGGGTGGGCGTGCTGATGCCCAGCGCCCCGAGTTGGGGCAGCAGGTGGAAGGGGAACTGCTCGTCGGTCCACCACTGGCCGGCGAACGGGACCATGTGCTCGGCCACGAAGGCCCTGACCTCGGCGAGCTTGGCGCGCTCCCGCTCGTCGAGTTGGGATTCGATGTCCAGGAAGTCGGCCCCGGGCAGGGGGCGGGGCGGGCGGATGGGGGTTCCGCCGTCGTCCTGTTCAGCCATGGTCCGCGCCTACTTCGGTGCCATGCGGATGGCGCCGTCGAGCCGGATGGTCTCGCCGTTGAGCATCTGGTTGGCGATGATGTGTTCCACCAGGGCCGCGTATTCGGCGGGTTTGCCCAGCCGGGAGGGGTGGGGGACCTGGGCGCCGAGCGAATCCTGGGCCTCCTGCGGCAGGCCCGCGAGCATGGGGGTCTCGAAGATGCCGGGGGCAATGGTCATCACGCGGATGTGCTGGCGGGCGAATTCGCGGGCCAGCGGCAGCGTCATCGCCGCGACGCCGCCCTTGGAGGCGGCGTAGGCGGGCTGGCCGATCTGCCCGTCGAAGGCGGCGACGGAGGCGGTGTTGACGATGACGCCGCGTTCTTCGGTGGCGGTTTCCCCGTTGAGGATCGGCTCCGTGGCCGCGATGGCCTCGGCGGCGAGGCGGATGACGTTGAAGGTGCCGATGAGGTTGATGGCGACGACCTTCTGGAAGGCCGCCAGCGGCAGGACGCCCTCGCGCCCCAGGACCTTGCCGGGGGTGCCGACGCCGGCGCAATTGACCACGATGCGCAGCGGGGCCAGGTCGGAGGCCACCTGCACCGCGGAGGCGACCTGGTCCTCGTCGGTGACGTCCGCGGCCACGAAGCGGGCGCGTTCGCCCAGTGCGGCGGCGGTGTCCTCGCCGGCGGAGGAGGGCAGGTCCAGCAGGACCACGTGGGCCCCGGCGTCGTAGAGCTTCTTGGCGGTGGCGGCGCCCAGTCCGGACGCGCCGCCGGTGACGAGGGCCGAGGCCCCGGCGATCTCCATGGTTTCTCCCAACACGCGGCACATACCGCTCGGTTAATGGTTGCTAACTCAAATGACACTCTAGTGCGTGGATGCCGCGTACTCCACCCCCTTTGCGCCGTAGGATGCGGAGATGAGTTCCGCATCCGGCACCCGCCCCTTCCTGTTGATCTCCACGCGCGATGACCCGACGGCGGCCGAGGACGAGGTCCGCGGCTTCCTCTCCGCGGGCCGGCTCTCCCCCGCCGATCTAGTGGTGCACGCCCTGGATGCCTCCCCCCTGCCCGCGGAGCTGGACCTGGAGGACTATGCCGGGATCCTGCTCGGCGGTGGGCCCTTCAACTCCTCGGATGACCCGGCGCGCAAGTCCACCACGCAGCTGCGGGTCGAGTCCGAGCTTTCCGCGCTGCTGGACCGGATCGTGGAGGCCGACTTCCCGTTCCTGGGTGCCTGCTACGGCGTCGGGACCCTGGGGGTGCACCAGGGCGGGATGGTGGACCGCACCCATGGCGAACCCGTCGGCACCGCCCGGATCGAACTGACCGACGCGGGCGCCGCCGACCCGCTGGCCGCCGGATTGCCCCGCACCTTCGATGCGTTCGTGGGGCACAAGGAGGCGATCTCGCAGCTGCCCGGCCGCGCGGTGCTGCTGGCGACCTCGGCCACCTGCCCGGTGCAGATGTTCCGCATCGGGGCCAATCTCTATGCCACCCAGTTCCACCCGGAGCTCGATGGGGACGGCCTGGCCACCCGCATCGCCGTGTACCGCGACGCCGGGTATTTTCCACCCGAGGCCGCCGGCGAGCTCACCGATCTGGCGCACGCCGCCGATGTGTCCCATGCGGCGACGGTCCTGCGGAACTTCGTGGCCCGCTACCGGCGCTAGGATCCCGCAGCCGGCGTGCGGGCGCGCTTCGGCGCCTCCGCAAACCCCTGCTGGGCGTAGGGGGCCTGCCCCGCCTCGAGCATCGCGACGTATTCGGCCGCCTTGCGGACCTTCGATTCGGCCCGCTTGAGCGTGTGGATCCGGTAGTAGAGCGCAAAGCGGTTGGTTCCGTTGAGCCGGTCGTACGCTTCCCGGGCCACCGGGTGGCCGGCGAACGCCTCGACCAGTTCCGGAGGCAGTTGCGCGCTGGCTGCTCCGGCATAGGCGGCATCCCAGCGGCCGTCGGCCCGCGCGGCGTCCACCTCGGCGATCCCCGCGGCCTCCATCCGCCCCTCGGCGGCCAACCGGTCGACCAGCCCGACGTTGATGGCCGACCAGGCGCTGCCGCGGCGGCGCCGGGTGAAGCGCAGCAGGTAGCTGCCGGCATCCCGGCTTCCAGCCTGCCCGTCGATCCAGCCGAAGCACAGCGCCTCGTCCAGGGCGGCCGCCCGGGTCAGCGAGGTCACCGCCCCGCCCTTCTTGTGCACGACCAGGCGGACACCGGCATGGGTTGCATGGTGCTCCCGGAGCCAGTCGCGCCAGCTGGCGGCATCGGGGAGCAGCAGTTCGGGCAGTGGGGTGGCCATGGGCCCATTCCAGCAGAAGCCGGTCCCGGGGTCTAGACGGAGCATTGCTAAATTGCTAGCATTCTAACCATGTCCACCGATACGACCCCCGATCCGGACCGCAAGGTCCAGTTCAACGTCTACCTGCCCGCCGGGCTGGCCCGCGACGTCAAGCACGCTGCCATCGACGCCGAGACCTCGCTGTCGGCCTTCGTCGCCGACGTCCTGGCCGCCCACCTGCAGACCCACCCCCAGTCCCCCGCGAAGGAGAAGCCCTGATGCTGCGCGTCACCCCGATCATCTTCACCGACCACGCCCACGCCTGGGCCGAACTGCTCGAGGCGGTCGGCCTGCAACGCGCCGTCCACGCCGAGGGCTGGCAGGAATTCGATGCGGCCTCCGGCCGGTACCGCCTCCACGCGCCCGACGCCGAACACCCCTCCGGCACCATGCGGCTGGCCTTCGAGGTCGGCGACCTGGACGAGTTCACCCGGCGCACCCGTGAAGCGGGCACCGGCGTCGTCCTCACCGAGGAAGGCCATGGACGCACCGCCACCATCACCGGACCCGATGGGCTGTCCTTGGTCGCCACCGTGGAGGCGACACGCCCGGAACCCCCGGCGGCGGATCCCGCCCTGCGCGTGCTCGCCCTGTGGATGACACCTGACCCCGAGGGCTCCGCTACGACCCTGCGGAACATCGGCGCCCGCCCGGAGGTCGCCAGCGACACCGGTGGATGGGTCCAGTTCCGCGCCAAGAACGGCGGGCTCGTGGCCACCCACTCCTCCACCACGCCACACGCGGTGCCCAGCTTCCAGTACGACGGCGACATCGAGCAGTTGCGGGCCCGGCTGCTGGAATCGGGGCTGGCCGCCGAGCTGATCGACGAGTCCTATGGGCGCACCGTGCGCCTGCGCCACCCGGACGGCGGCGAGGACCTCTGGATCAACGAGACGCCGCGGGACCTCTACGGCTACCACCGCGTGGACGCCTGAGACCACGCCTGGCATTTTTCAGTTGCGGAGGGCGCCTCGCCATTCAAGGCCGCGCGGGCGTCGAAGACCCGAGATCTGCCCCACCAGGGCTTCAGGCGGGACCGTACTCGTAGAATCCCCGCAGTAGCGCCTCATTGGATTCGACGAGATGGGCGCGCATCTCGGACTCGGCGTCCGTCGCGTTGCCGCTGGCCACTGCCTCGAAAATAGCCTGGTGGGCAGCCCGCTCGATTTCCGAGGCAACATGGCCCTCAACGACGGGCATGAGGTAGTGCAACCGGCTCACCTCATCGGTCAGGGCCCTGACGACGGAAGCCGCACGATGGTTCCTGGATGCCGCGACGCAGGAAAGATGGAATTCCCGTGCAGCCACCAGACGCTGATCCAGAGAGGCGCTCTCGCTGAATTGGTTGTTCATATGCCGCTGCAAGGTGAACACCAGCTCCTCGGTGACGTTGCGGGCAGCAGCAGCCAGCAGTGGTGGCTCAAGAATGAGTCGGAGGTCCATGACCTCGCGCACATCATGGAAGCTCAAACTGCTGACCATGTAACCCTTGCGGGGCAAGACGGTGACCAAAGATTCGACGGCAAGCATTTGCAGCGCCTCGCGAACGGGCGTCTTTGAAACGCCGTAGGCCAACGCCAGCTCAGGTTCCAAGACGATCTCGCCGGGCCTGAGTTCCGCATGGAGGATCTGTTCGCGGATCAGGTCCCTGACGCGCTCTGCTTGGGATTGGCGCGGCTTCTGCGGTCCGACATGGGCAACGTCGGGGGCGCTACCTGGCATTGCGCCTCCTTAGCTCAGTTGAAGCCCTCCGGCAACGGGGATGACCGTTCCCGTCACATACTCCATGGTCAGAAGGCCCGAGACAACTTCGGCCACGTCCTCGGGCCTCCCCAGCCGGCGCGCGGGAGCATTTTCGAGAACCGAGTCCCGCAACTTCTGCCAGTCATGGGTCAACGGCGTATCAATATACCCGGGTGCCACGGCATTGACCCGGATCGCAGGGCCAAGCGCCTTGGCAAGAAGCTTGGTCAAGTGGACGACGCCAGCTTTGCTGACCGCATACGGTATGGAACTGCCGGCAGCTGAAATGCCCGCCAGGGAAGCCGTATTGACAATTTGCCCGCCGACGGTCGCCAAGTATGGCCGTGCGGCACGCGAGACGTTCCACGGTCCTTTGAGATTGACCGCCATCACTGCGTCCCAAAATTCGTCATCCACTGCGTCCAGGTCTGCATGCGGAATCTGCCGGGCAATTCCGGCATTGTTGATTACCGCGTCCAAGCGGCCGAACTCGTCAATGGCGGACGAAACGAGCCGGCCGGCATCCACGGCCGAACTGACATCTGCCTCCACGTAGATCGAACCGTCGAGCGCCTCTGCGAGACGCAAGCCTGCGTCAGCCGTCCCATAGCCGTTGAGGACAACTGACCAGCCGTCCGCGTGCATTCGGGTGGCAATGGCAGCGCCAATTCCGCTGGAGGATCCCGTCACCAAGCCCACTCGTTTAGCTGGCTGACCGCTCATGGGTTCACCATCACTGCGCCCGCAGCGGGGTTGTTGGCTGCATAGTTGGTGACGAGTGCGGCCAGTGAATGCCCGCCGTGCCCCGCATCAACTGCGGTGTCGAAGGCCCTCCTGGTCGGGTCAAGCAAGGCTGAATCGACGTCTGCTTCAGCCATAAGTGCCGCAACCAGACGCTGGACCTCGATGAGTCCTCCGATGGAAGCGCCGCCTCCGTCAAATTCTCGGGCACACGCTGCCGGCAACTGCATATCCAGCATGGTGCTGGCAGCCCACCCACCCATCAGTGCGTTGTGGGCTACTTCAGGATCAATTCCACTGGCATGGACCAAGGCAGCAGCTTCTGCCGCTGCCAGGGCATGCGTGGAGACCAGAAGTTGATTGATGAGTTTGACCTTGAGCCCGCTGCCGATGCCGCCGATATGGACCAAGCGACTGCAGTAACTATCCAGGATCGGCGTCAGGGCTTCCATTGCGGGCGCGTCGGCCCCAATCATGCTGACGAGCGTTCCCTCCCGTGCCCCACGGGGACCACCGGAAACGGGGGCATCGGCGAAGTTTGCCCCACGCTCGCCGAGGGCATGCAGGATTTCCCTGGCAAGGTCGGGGTCGAAGGTCGCGTGCTCCGCGAAGAGCTGGCCGGGACGAGCCGACTCGACGATTCCACCGGGACCAAGATAGGTCTCACGGATAACTGCAGTATCCAGCAGGCATCCGAGGACGATGTCCGAAGATCCGACTACATCCTCCAGGGTGGTTCCAATGGTTGCCCCGGCGTCCGTGAAGGGCTTCAATTTCTGGGGGTTCCTGGCCCATACGCGCACTTGGTAACCGGCCTCCAAGAGACGAAAGACCATGCCGGATCCCATGGCTCCAGGGCCGAGGAACCCGACGTCGGGTAATGCTGAATTTGTCGCTGGTTGGCTCAATTTCGTCTCTTCCTGTTGTCGATTTCGAATCCTCATACCCGAGCCACCGGCACATCGGGACTAGAAGTGGCCAGGGGCGTCGGTTCCCTGTCGTTGTCGTCCTCGAGGCTGGCATGCCGAAGGAAGTCAAAGTCGCAACCTTCATCGGCCTGCAGCACATGCTGTTGGTGCAGCCGTGCGAAACCCCGGACGGGTCGTTGTCGGTTCACATAGGCCGGGCGCGACGCCAACTCGTTCTCGGTGAGAAAATGCCGAATCGTCCCGGCGGCCACGTCAAGTTCGATTTCATCGCCACTGCGAAGCATGCCCAAAGGTCCTCCGGCAGCAGCCTCCGGCGCAATGTGCAGGACGACGGTTCCGGTGGACGTTCCTGACATCCGGGCGTCGGAAAGCCTGACCATGTCCCGAACCCCGGCCCTATGTAGTTTTGCCGGAATCGGGATGTGGCCGACTTCCGGCATGCCGGGGGCACCGAGGGTGCCCATCCCGCGAAGGACCAGCACGCTGTCGGCGTCCACCTCCAAATCAGGGTCGTCTATCCGGGCATTGAGGTCCGCGATGCCGTCAAAAACGACCGCGCGCCCCCTGTGTTGTTGCAATGCCGGATTATGAGTACCTGCAGCCTTCAGAACCGCCCCGCGTGGGGCCAGGTTCCCACCCAACATGACCAACGCACCACGCGGCGACAATGGTTCTCCAAGAGCCGCGATGGCGGGATGTTCTTCATAAGCGTCAGCCGTCAGGATCTCTTGCCAGCTGGTTCCACTGGCCGTCGTCGTCGAGGTATGGATCCTATCCCGGATTCGGTTGACGATGGCTGGGATGCCGCCAGCTTGCTCCAGATCGGAGAGCAAGTGTTCCCCACCCGGACGGACATTGGCGACGTACTCAGTGGTGGACGACCAGCGTTCGAAGTTCTCGACACCGATCCGCAAACCGGCACGACCAGCTATGGCCTCCATATGGATGACGGCGTTGGTGGATCCGCCCAGGGCGCAGACGACGCGGAAAGCGTTCTCCAACGATTTCTCCGTCACCAATTGTTGTGGACGGACTTTGGCTCGAGCCGCCTGGACCGCTCTGCGCCCGGTTGCCCGGGCCAGTTCCCGACGAGCGGAACTGTTGGCGGGAGGGAGCGCCGAGCCAGGTAGGGCAAAACCCAGCATTTCCGCAACGGCTGCCATGGTTGTCGCCGTTCCCATGACATTGCAGGTCCCCACCCCGGTGTTGACGCTTCCTTCCAAGGACAACCAGTCCGCGTCGTTAACATCTCCAACTCGGCGCGACTCGCAGAGAGGCCAAACATCGTCCACAGTGAAATCGTGGTTGCCCTTGAAACACGACACGGGACGGGGGCCCGCAGTCAGCATCACCGCGGGTTTGTCCGCGCTGATGGCACCCATCAATTGCGCCGGGACGGTTTTGTCGCACCCCCCCAAAAGGACAACTCCATCTATGGGTGAACTGGAAATCATCTCCTCAACGTCCATCGACATGAGATTGCGCAGATACAAGCTGGTGGGCCGCGTAAAAGGTTCCGAGATGGAAATCGTCGGGAATTCCAGGGGCAACCCGCCTTCCTCGCGTATTCCCGCCTTGACTGCGCTCGCTAGCGAGGCCAACCCTGCATTGCAGGGATTCAACTCACTCGCGCTATTGGCAATGCCGATGACCGGGGACTTCCTGACATCCTCCGCCGAGAAGCCCTCGCCCCGCAGAAATATCCGATGCATGAGTCCGTCCTGGCCCTCATCTGCGAACAACGCGCCACCGGCTTGAACTAGATCCCGTTGTGACATCGACTCTCCTCGGGTAGTGTGACCTGCGTTACCAGAATGCTACAGATATATCTCTGTAATACAAATCGAGTCACGGACTTGGAACGTGGTCCTTCGAAAGGAAAGCCATGCAGGATAGCAACTTCGCGCAGAAGCGAAAGGTCTTCGCCGCCAGTGCGATCGGCACCACCATCGAGTGGTATGACTTCTTCATCTACTCCACCTCAGCTGCGCTGGTGTTCAGCAGCCAGTTCTTTTCTGCGATGGACCCCTCAACTGCCCTGTTGACGTCCATGGCCACGATCGGCGTGACATTCCTTGCCCGCCCCCTCGGAAGTGCGCTCATCGGACACTTCGGCGACAAGCTGGGACGCAAGAAGATGCTCGTCCTCACCTTGGGCATCATGGGCGGAGCGACGTTTCTGGTCGGCGCACTTCCGACATACGCCCAAGTCGGCGTTTGGGCCCCGGTACTGCTGGTGCTCCTGCGCTTTGCCCAAGGATTCAGTGCCGGTGGCGAATGGGCTGGCGCTGCATTGATGGCCGTCGAGCACGCTCCCGCCAAGAAGCGCGGTTTATGGGGGTCGGCCTCGCAGATCGGCACACCCATTGGCCTGATCCTCGCCACCGCCGTGTTCCTGCTCATGGTCTCGGTGACAACCGAAGCACAGTTCCTGGCCTGGGGCTGGCGTATCCCGTTCTTCATCAGCATCCTCATGGTCGTCGTCGGCTACTACATCCGTTCCAAGATCGACGAAAGCCCCGCGTTTGCCGAAATGAAGGAGACGAACCACCAGGACCGCACGCCGTTGGGCGATGTGGTCCGTCACCACAAGAGGCCCCTCATCATCGCCGCCGCTACATTCCTCGGCAACAATATGGCCGGATACATCTTCCTCTCGTTCCTGCTCTCCTACGCCACCAATTCGCTGGGCATGCACAGCGACACGATGTTGGGGGTGCAAATCACCGGATCGGTGGTGTGGCTGATCTCCATCGCAGCTTCCGGCTACCTAACGGACCTGGTAGGGGCCCGTCGCCTTTACCTCATCGGATTTTCCCTGCAGGTGGTGTGGGCGGTCCCCTTCATGCTGCTGGTCGGTACGTCCAATCTGGTTTTCATCTATCTGGCCGCTATCATCCTCACCGCAAGCCTCGGATTGTCCTACGGGGGCCAGTCGGCACTCTTCGTCAGCCTGTTCCCCACCCGCGTGCGGTATTCGGGCGCTTCCATCGCCTACGCCCTCGGAGCAATCTTGGGTGGCGGTCCGGCTCCGTTCGTAGCTACCTGGTTGATCCAGAGCACTGGATCAGCACTTTCAGTCGGTATTTACCTGCTTTTCGCCGGACTGATTTCGTTGATAGCCACCCTGGCCATCCGCAAGACCGACCTCGTCGGCCTGCCCCACGGCCCCAAGGCCGAGGTATCTGCCCAAGAGCTGGCGGGGGCCGGACACTAGGCACTTGCGTCAGCCAAGGCAGGAGTGAGCACGAGATGGGGCTCGGGGCGATCGACGCCGCGGGCCCCATCTTCGTAGGTCGGACGGGTGACGGGAATAGGCCCGGGCGGTGCACCGTTGCCCCTGAACGTGACCCGACTCTTCGAACCCGTGACCCTGCCCGCTCCCGCCGGCCCCGGACTGGCCCTGCGCAATCGTGCGACGCTGGCACCGATGTGCCAGTACTCGGTGACCGCCCGTGACGGGGTGCCCCACGCCTGGCACCTGACCCACCTGGGCTCCCGCGCGGTGGGCGGCTTCGGCCTGGTCTACACGGAGGCGACCGCCATCTCCCCGGAGGGGCGGATCTCCGACCAGGACACCGGATTGTGGAACGACGCCCAGCGCGACGCGTGGGCACCGATCGTGGACTTCATCCATTCCCAGGGCGCCGCCGCCGGGATCCAGTTGGCGCACGCCGGCGCCAAGGCCTCCACCTATCCCTGGCTGCCCGACGCTGCGGCCTCCGGCGCCCGCGGCACCATGCCGCCGGAGGAAGGCGGCTGGCGGACTCTCGCCCCGTCGGTCACCAATGTCCACGGGTTGGACGCCCCGGCCGAGATGACGGTGGAGCAGATCCGGGCGTCGATCCGGGACTGGGCCGACGCGGCGCGGCGCGCCGACGAGGCAGGGTTCGATGTGATCCAGCTCCACGCGGCCCACGGCTACCTGATCCACCAGTTCCTCTCCCCGCTGGCCAACCACCGCACCGACGCCTACGGCGGCAGCTACGAAAACCGCACCCGGTACGCCCGCGAGGTCATCACCGCGGTCCGGGCCGTCTGGCCGGAACACAAAGTGCTGGGCATCCGCTTCTCCGGTGAGGACTGGGTCGAGGGCGGGTGGCGGATCGCCGACACCGCCCGCTTCGCCGCCGAGGCCCGCGACCTGGGCGTGGGCGCCTTCGACCTGTCCAGTGCCGGCATCGGCGCCTTCCACGGGCCCACCGGCCCGGGCTACCAGGTCGCGTTGGCCACCGCCGTGAAGGAGGCGCTGGCCGGCAGCGGCGCCTTCGTCACCGCCGTCGGGATGATCACCGATCCCGCGCAGGCCGAGCACATCCTGGTCACCGGCCAGGCCGACGGGGTCAGCATCGGACGGGCGGCCCTGCTCGAGCCCTACTGGGCGGCCCTGGCCGCCCGGGACCTGGGCGTGGACCGGGATGAGAACCCGCGGGCGCCGCAGTACTGGCGTGCCGGCTGGTAGGACGCGGTCACCGGGACACCGGCGCCCCGCCCGCCAGGGCCCGGACGTCCGGCGGTCAGGCCGCCGGTTCGGTGCTCCGGCGGCGCAGGAACAGGCTGAGCACGATCAGTGACAGGCTCACGATGGCCGCGGTGAGGAATCCGTGCCGGAATCCCTGGACCTGGGCCTCGACGGCCGTGGAGCCGGCCAACGCCGCAGCTGCGGTGGAGGAGGCCATGATGCCGACCAGCAGGGCGGTACCGGCGGCGCCACCAAGCTGCTGCAGGGTGCTCAACACGGCGGCACCGTGGGAGTGCAGCCGGTGCGGCAGCGGGTTCAGGCCCGTGGTGAACGCCGGGGTGAAGATGAAGGCGAAGCTGACCGACATGGCCAGGTGCAGCACCAGCAGCCACCAGATGGGGGTGTCGGAGGCCAGCCGCGAGTAGGAGAACATCACCGCTGCCAACAGCACCGCACCGGGGACCATCAGCGGCCGCGGCCCGACCTTGTCGTACATGCGCCCCACGAACGGTGCCAGCAGGCCCATCAGCAGGCCTCCGGGCAGCAGCAGCAATCCGGTGCCCAGGGTGTCGAGCCCGCGCACGTTCTGCAAGTAGATCGGCAGCAGGATGATCACGCCGAACAGCGAGACCATGGCCAGGACCATCAGCACCAGCGAGATCGTGAAGTCGCGGTAGGTGAAGGGCCGCAGGTCCAGCAGCGCCTTGTCCTTCTTCTGCAGGCGCAGCTGCAGCAGGGTGAAGGCGGCCAGGGCAACCACTGCCACGGCCAGCGCGACCAGGGCACCGGCGTCGGGCCCCTGCCCGCCGCCCTCGTGGCCGCCGCCGATCTTGCTCAGCCCGTAGACCAGCCCGCCGAAGCCAGGGATGGCCAGCAGGATCGAGGGGATGGACAACGGCATGGTTCCGGCCTCGGCGACCCGGGAGAGCCGGCGGGCGCCGGCAAAGAGCGCGATCAGGGCGATCGGCAGCACGATCAGGAACATGAACCGCCAGGGCAGGAACTGCAGGATCAGCCCGGAGATGGTCGGGCCGATGGCCGGGGCCACGGAGATCACGATCGACACGTTGCCCATCACGGATCCGCGGCGGGACGGCGGCACCAGGTCCAACACGGTGGTCATCAGCAACGGCATCATGATCGCGGTGCCGCTGGCCTGGATCACCCTGGCCCCCAACAGGACCTCGAAACCGGGGGCAATGCCGGCCAGCAGGGTTCCCGTGGAGAACAGGCCCATCGCGAGCATGAACACGGTGCGCATCGAGAAGCGCTGCAACAGGTAGCCGGTGGCCGGGATGACCACTGCCATGGTCAGCATGAAGGCCGTCGCCAGCCACTGCACGGCGTCGGCGCTCACGTCGAAGGCGACCATCAACCGCGGCAGTGCCACGTTCATGATGGTCTCGTTGAGGATCACGACGAAGGCGGAGACCAGCAGCACGCCGATGGTCATCTTGGCCGCGGGATCCAGGCGCCCATCGGGGACGACGGCGGTGGCTGCCGTGGCAGGGGTTCCCGGGCTCACGGGGTGGTCTTCGGAAAGCACAGGGGGTCCTCTGGTAGATCGACCGACGGCGGGGCCGCGGCGGATGGTCATCGACGGGAAGGAAGGGGCCGAAGGAGTGATCGGGTCTTCCAAACCACTATAAGCAGGGATCCCCGCCACATATTCCCAACGTGGTGCATCGCACAGGTCATTTCGGCCAATCCGCACCTCTGCGGAATGGGGCCGTGAAGTGTCGGTGCGGATGCGATAAACATGAGGGTATGAACGTGCGCACCCCGGACCCGTATCCCGGCTGGCTATCCGACGAGGACCTCCACGAGGCCCGTCAACGCCTGCCCATCCTCTACGTGGAGGCCATCCCGGTCCGCCTGGACCCGCTGGGGTACGTCAACGAGGTCGGCCTGCTCTACACGGCCGACGCCGACGGGCAGTTCACCCGCACGTTCGTCTCCGGCCGCGTCATGTACCGCGAGACCATCCGGGCCGCACTGGTGAGGCACATGGAGAAGGACCTCGGTCCCCTGGCCATGCCGCAGCTGCCCCTGAGCCCGGTGCCGTTCACCGTCGCCGAGTATTTCCCCTCCCCCTCGGAGACCGGACTGACCGACGAGCGCCAGCATGCCGTGGCACTGGCCTATGTGGTCCCGGTCCGGGGTGAGTGCAACCCCCGCCAGGATGCCCTCGAACTGACCTGGCTGACCCCGAGCGAGGCCCTGAGCCCGTCGATCCGCGACGAGTTCGCCGGCGGCCGCGCGAACATCCTTCGACAGGCGCTGGCCCACGCGGGCTGGTGCGAGTAGGAAGTGACAGTGCAGCACGATTACATCCGTGCCGTGCGCGCCGAGAAGGTGGCGCGCGGCGACCGCTTCATCACCCGGACCGGCACCCCCAGCCTTCCGGTCTCCAGCGTGAAATCGGTCCCCGACAGCTTCGGCACCCCTGCCTACATCGAGGCCACCCTCGACAGCGGCCAGAAGGTGACGATCGCCCACGGTTCGACCATCCGCGTGCATACGACGGCGCCGCCGCCGGAGGCGACGCTGGACGAGCTGACCGTGATCCCGGTGGAGGACGGCTCCCCGGAGGCCGAACTGATCGCCATCGCCCGCGAATACCCGTGGGACCAGCGGGTGCTCGGCCCCATCGCCAAGCTCAGCCGCGGCTTCAATCCCAAATCGGGTGCGCAGCTGGAGGACGTGCGCGATCTGGCCCATCTGCTCTTCGTGGAGCTCGACGACCGGCCCAATGTCTGGCGTGCCCTGGCCATCCTGACCGAACTGCCCTTCGACGGGAACTTCGGGCGGTGGAAGTCCATCCAGTCGGCGCTGGCCATTGCCGCGTACCTCGCCGCCTCGGACGGCGACCACGACGCCGCCCGCAGGTTCTCCGAGTCGTTGCGGGTCACCGACCACATCGAAGAGGACCCGCTCAAGGCCAAGCTGACCGCCGAGCTGCGCCAACGCCAGCTCGACGAGCCGAACCTGTTCGACCGCGAGATCCACAAGGCCACGGCGGCCCAGGACGCGACGGCCATCCGGTCCTGGCGGATCGAGCGCCTCGATGCCCTGTTGTACCTGCTGGCCCACGGCGGCTCGCGCACCCTCGGCCGCGAGGAGCTGCAGCGGATGATCGACCACGAACTGGCGACCCTGCGCACCCTGGACTCCCCGGACGCCCCGGAATCGCAGACACCGGGCGACGACCCGGCGCAGGGAGCCTGAGCGGGATCAGCCGGCCGTGTCGCCGGCCTGCATCCGGCGGCGCAGCGCCGAACCGGCCAGGGCCACGGCGACGCCGATGACCGAACCGATGACCGTCTCCAGCATCCGGTCGTAGAGCAGCTGCGTGCTCATGCCGGCCATCAGTGCGGTGCCGACCAGCGCCAGCGGGGTGACGCAGACCTGCGCCCAGAAGTAGTTGCGGGTGATCAGCATCTCCGCGCCGAACTGGGCGAAACCGAGGAAGAGGATGATCGCCCACGGGTTCGGGTTCACGACGATGATCAACGCCATGACGCCCAACCCGGCGATCGTGCCCAGCACACGGTGCAGGCCCCGGGCGATCCGGTGGCGGGTGGTGTGCCCCACCAGCGGGACGACGGCGGCGACCATCGCCCAGTAGGGGTGCCCGGTGCTGAGCACCCCCGAGGCCAGCAGGGCCACGCTGCCGGCCAGACCGGCGGCCAGCAGGTAGCCGACCGATTCGATCCGGATGGCTGTACGCACGGCGGGGGTCAGCGGGCGCTGTGACGACCCGCTCCAGCCGGTGCGCCGGGAGGGCGCGATCTGGCCGAGCTGCCCGATGCCGATGCCCAGCACGATCGTGCCCACTGCCGCCAGCATGGAGACCCCGAAGCCGGGGACCGTGGGGATGGAGGCAATGGCAGCGAAACAGAAGATGTGGAACAGCGACCCCGCAGGCCGCAGCTGCAGGAAACCGGTCGCCAGCGAGCACGCCCAGGCCACCACCGTGGTCAGCAGGACCACCATCCACCCGCCTGCCGCCGTGTCGTGGTCGATGAGGAAATGGTTGGCGGTCCAGGAGGCCGTCATGACCGCCAGGAACAGCGCGCCGGCCCGCGATTGCGCACGCAGCCGGGCACGGTGGGCGGGAACCCTCCCGAAGATGTTCGTGAAGGCCCCGAAGATCGCGAAGATCGCCAGATCCAACCGGTCGGTGGCCAACAGCACCGCCAACGGCAGGAACACCCCGAGCCCGCAGCGCACCCCGATCCACGGGTCCTTGTCGCCGGGCCCCAGCGTCAACAGCTGGCGCAGCGTCAACGGGTTGTCCACGGGGCCTCCTGTGGTGGTCTGGGCGGGATGCTGTGTGAGCGGGCGCACGCACGACGACGGCGCCTCACCTTGCCCTCCCACCCTATGGCCCGCGGGGCACGCCAGACGCGGTTTCGCGCGGTTCGTTCGTCACAGTCAGCTGCCCGGATGGGGCAAAATGGTGGGGTGCCTGCCTCCGATCCCACCGCCGCCGTGACCACCGACTCCCCCGTGCCCGCCGCGCACCCCCGCCAGGAGGGGTTCTCCTTTGAGGTCGGGACCCGCATGGTGAACCCGGATGGCTCCACCGGGCTCGGCCGCACCGGCGTCATCCACACCCCGCACGGTGACATCAGGACCCCGGCCTTCATCGCCGTGGGCACCAAGGCCACCGTCAAGGCGGTGCTCCCCGAATCGGTCGCCGAGCTCGGCGCGCAGGCCGTGCTGGCCAACGCCTACCACCTCTACCTGCAGCCCGGCTCGGACATCCTCGACGCCGCCGGCGGCCTCGGCGCGTTCATGAACTGGCCCGGCCCCACGTTCACCGATTCGGGCGGGTTCCAGGTCATGTCCCTGGGCTCGGGGTTCAAGAAGGTCATCGACATGCAGGTCTCCACGGCCGACGGCGGGGATGACACCGTCGCCCCGGGCAAGGAGCGCCTGGCGAATGTGGATGAGGACGGCGTCTGGTTCAAGTCGCACATCAACGGTGACCGGCACCGCTTCTCCCCCGAGATCTCCATGGGCGTCCAGCACCGCATCGGGGCGGACATCATGTTCGCCTTCGACGAGCTGACCACGCTGCACAATTCACGCGGCTACCAGGTCGAATCGCTCGAGCGCACCCGCCGGTGGGCCGAACGCTGCATCGTCGAGCATTTCCGGCTCACCGACGAACGCGCCACCAAGCCCTACCAGGCGCTCTTCGGCGTCATCCAGGGCGCCCAGTACGAGGACCTGCGCCGCAAGGCCTGCACCGACCTGGGGGCCATGCCCTTCGACGGGTTCGGCATCGGCGGCGCCCTGGAGAAGGAGAACCTGGGCACGATCGTCGGCTGGTGCTCCGAGGAGCTGCCCGAGGACAAGCCACGCCACCTGCTGGGGATCTCCGAACCGGATGACATCTTCACCGCCATCGAGAACGGCGCCGACACCTTCGACTGCGTCTCCCCCACCCGGGTCGCCCGCAACTCGGCGTTCTACACACCCCACGGACGCTTCAACCTCTCGGGCACCCGCTACCGCACGGACTTCACCCCCCTGCAGGACGGGTGCGACTGCTACGCCTGCACGCACTACACGCGCGCCTACATCCACCACCTGTTCAAGGCCAAGGAACTGCTCAGCCACACGCTGATCTCCATCCACAACGAGCGGTTCACCGTCTCGCTGGTGGACCGGGCCCGCGAGGCCATCGAGGACGGCACGTTCGCCCAGCTCAAGGCGGCGACCCTGGCGGCCTACTACGCCGGGCAGCCCGACCCGCAGGGGCTCTAAAGCGGTTCGCTCCGGTGCGTGCCGGCGAACCAACCGGCCGCGCCGACGCCGGCGGCAACGGCCACCAGCACCACCGGCACGGGGGCCAGCACCAGCGCCACCCCGAGCGGCACCAGCGCGATCAGCATCAGCTCCATGCCGTGCACCGCATGTCCGATCAGGGGCTGGGCCGCCTTGCCCAGGACCTGGCGCTGCAACACCGATTCCCAGTCCACCTCGGGCCGGTACGCCAGGCGCAGCGACCCGCCGGCCAAGCCGATCCCGCACAGGGCGCCGATGGCCACCAGCAGGGCCCAGTCCCCCGGTGAGCCCGGCCCGGCCACTGCCCACCCCAGGATCGCCCCGGCGGCCGCGCCCCACGGCACCAGCACCAGCACCGGCAGCACGCCGTGCGCCCGCCGGGCGGTCGCCGCGTCCAGGGGCAGCAAGGCGTCCAGCCCGGGAACACGAGCCGCCTCCGCGGCTGCTGCCCCGGCGGCCTGCGCGGCCAGGATCCCCGCGAGGGCCGTCGCCACACACAGTACGACGGCGGTGCCTCCTCCGTGGGCTGTGACCGTTCCGGCCAGCAGGGCCAGGCCCACCAGCAACCGGGCCCACACAGTACCGGTCCGCAGCAGGACCAGTGCCTCGGCCCGCAGCAAGGCCGCCACCGGCGAGCGCCCGAAGCGAGGGGGCAGCAGCCGCGCCCAGACATCACGCAGGTGCGAGCTGCGCCGCGGTCCCCGGGCGAAGGAACGCGCCAACGCACCGACGTCGAGCAGCGCCACCGAATTCCCCGCCTGGCCGCTGATGCCACCGGCGTCCAGCAGATCCGAGGCGGGGATCCGGCCCAACCGCGGTCGCACCAGCAGCCAACCGAGCAGCACGACCGGGAGCAGGAGCGCGGGGATCAGCCAGCTGCCCGTGGATGGCCAGGCGGACGGCAGCACCTGCCAGGCAGCGGCCAACGGCGACACCACGGCACCGGCCGCACGGCAGAGGGCGTCGATGGCATAGGCCAGCGCCAGCACGACCCCGGCCACCCCGAGCAGCCGGGAGAATCCGCGGCGGACCCCGGCGGTCTGCGCGCCCGCCGCCAGCAGCGCCAGCACCACGAACTCCAGGCCCACCGTCAGGCATCCCGCGAGGAGCCCTCCGGGCGGCGGCCCCTCATAGCCGAACGGTCCGGCGGTGCCGGCGGAGAGCCCCAGCGGCAACCACGCCACCACACCCGCGGCGAACACCCACACCAGCCGATGACGCAGCTGGCGGGACAACATCGGTCCGCGGTCCACCGGCAGCGAAAGCCACCACAGGCCCTGGGCCCGGTCCACCGCGACCGGTCCCAGGCTGGTCAGGAGCCCGCCGACACCCAGCAGCGCGAACGCCAACACCGCGGATCCGGCATCGGCACCCGGCACCACGGCGACATCCGGCCTGACCAGTCCCGTCAACCCGGAATCCCGCAGCCCCTGGGCCAGGAACTGGACGAGGCCCAGGACGTAGGCCAGCAGGATCGCCACCCCGAGCACGCCGACGTAGATATCGCCCCAGCGTTCGAAGCGTTCACCGCGCCGCCGGTCCCGGCGCAGCCGCCGTGTGGTGGCTACCGGATCAAACGCGGTGGGCGGCCCGGCGGGCGCCCAGGCCGGCAGGGCGGCACCCCGGCCGGACGCGGCGGGCGAAGCGCTCATGCGCCGCCGATCGCTGCGGCACCTTCGTCGGCGCTGGCGAAGCGCAGCCCATCCCCGACGATCAGGCACCGGTCCACCACGGTGGTCAACAGCACGGCGTCGTGGGTGACCAGCAGGACGGCACCGCCATCGTCGATCCGGGCCCGCAGGCGCACCGCCAGTTCGGCCCTCATGGGCGGGTCCAGCCGTTGTTCGGGTTCATCGAGCACCAGCAGTTCGGCCGGGCGGATCAACCCGGCGGCGAGCAGCAGTCGACGGCGCTGCCCGGAGGAGAGCGCTCCGGGCAGGGCGTCGCGGGCGGCGGTGAGGTCGAAGAAGGAGAGTTCGCGTTCGACGGCTTCCTGCCCGTCGGGTACTCCGTGCCCGGAGACGATGAGCTGCAGGTGCTCCTCGACGGTCAGCGAGTCGAAGAAGGCGTCCTCGTCGAAGACCGCGGAGACCAGGCGGCGGTGGATGTGGGAGGTGTCGTCGGTGAAGACCCCCAGGACGGCTGCGCGGCCGGAGACCGGCGGCTGGCGGCCGATCAGGGTGCGCAACAGCGTCGATTTGCCGGCGGCGTTCAGTCCCACGATGCCCAGCGCGTCGCCCCGGTCGAACACCAGATCCAGCGGACCGCAGACCTCGAAGTCGCCGTATCCGGCCACCAGTCCGCGTGCGGTCAACAAGGGGGCGTCCTGCGGGTTCATGCTGCCCAGCCTACCGGCGCCGGTTCAGGCGGAGGCGACCCCGTAGGTGGGTTCGCGGCGCTTGAACCAGCGGATGACCAGGGTGGTGATCGGCACGAAGAGGAATTCGACGGCCGTCTTGTAGACGAAGCCCACCAGGACGTAGTTCACGAAGTCCGGAACCGTCGAAATGCCGATCACCGAGGCCGCGATCGAGCAGAAGATCAACGTGTCGGCGAATTCGCCCACGCCCGTTGATCCCATGAGCCGGCCCACCAGGCCCTTTTCCCCGAACCGCTCCTTCATGCGCACCAGCACATAGGAGTTCAGCGTCTGTCCGACGAGGAACCCGCACAGTGAGGCGGCAACGATCTGCCAGACCGGGCCGAGCGTCTGCTCCAGTGCCGCCTGGCCGTTGTACCAGTCGGCGGCGGGCAGTTCGATGATGACCCAGAAGCAGAAGGAGGCGAAGGCGGCCAGCAGGAACGTGATGATGATCGAGCGCCGCGCGGCCTTGAATCCGTAGACCTCGCTGACGACATCGCCGAGGATGTAGGCCAGCGGAAACAAGAAGAACCCGCCGTCGGTGATGATCGGCCCGAACGTCACCCCCTTGGTGGCGCCGATGTTGGAGAGGATGACCACCACGGCCATCAGGGCCAGCACGGCCGAGAAGTACGGGCTTCCGGCGGAGGCGTAGACCGCCTGGCGGGCGCGCTGTTCCCGTGGTTTCGCGGGCAGGGTGTTGACGGGGTCGCCGGAGGAGGCATGCATGAAGTTGTTCCCATTCTGGAAGTGGTTCGCCAGGCGCGGCTCCCCGGGTCCCCCCAGTGCCGCCGCCCGCTGTATTAGCACTTGACGTCTCCCATTCTCCCATGGAGCACGACGACGTCGTCCCCGGCCGGGATGTCCCGCCCGGTGCCATTTCCCGACGTCGGCCCGATACTGTTTTGAACACGTTCAAAACTGGATAGACTGGCACGGATCACCACCGCTGCAAGGAAGTCATGGAACCCAGGACGAGGAAGTCGGCACAGACCCGGGCCCGACTGCAAAGTGCCGCCGTGAAGCTCTTCGCCCGCGACGGCTACCGCTCCACCACCATGCGTGCCATCGCGGCCGAATCCGGGCTCTCGATCGGCAACGCCTACTACTATTTCCCCTCCAAGGACGCCCTGGTCCATGAGCTGGCGCGTGGGCTCGTCGACGAACAGCTTCAGGCCGCGCGGCCGCGCCTGCGCTCGGGCAACAACCTGCGGGACAACATCCAGGTCGTCCTGGATGCGGCTCTCGACGCCTTGGCCCCGTTCCACGATTGCGGCACCGTGCTGTTGCAGGCCGGAACGGGCGAGGACGAGGCCTTCGACATCTCGCGGGCCAAGGAATTCGCGCTCTGGCGCCAAGCGGTCGCTGCATCGTTGCCCCTGCCTCCGGCAGCCATCCGCGATGACCTGCCCGAACTGCTGTGGCTCGTCCAACGTGGCCTGGTCATCTTCTGGGCCTATGACCGCTCGCCCGATACCGAACGCAGTCGCCGCCTGGCCGCAAATGCCGCGACCCTGATGGCCCGGCTCGCGGTCCTCTCCCGCCTCCCGGTGGTTCGGCACATCGTCGACGACGTCATCGGGGTCGTGCGCAACGTGGAACGCGACCGGCCTAAAATGGGGTCATGACTTCCACGCAACAGCAATCCTCCCCGGCCATCACGCTGACCATCGCCGGTTCCGAGGCCACCGGTGGAGCCGGTGCCCAGGCGGACCTGAAGACCTTCCAGCAGCTGGGCGTCTTCGGGATCACGGCGCTGACCTGCATCGTCGCCTTCGACCCGAAGCAGAACTGGGACCACCGCTTCACCCCCGTGGACCCGCAGGTCATCACCGACCAGCTCGAGGCCATCCAATCCTGCTACGCCGGCCAACTCGACACCGTGAAACTGGGCATGATGGGAAGCCCGGCAACCATTGACGCCGTTGCCGCCGCCGTGCGGTCCCAGGACTGGAAAAACGTCGTCCTGGATCCGGTGCTCATCTGCAAGGGGCAGGAGCCCGGCCACGCCCTGGATACCGACCAGGCGTTGAAGGCCACGCTGCTGCCGCTGGCCACGTTCGTCACCCCGAACCACTTCGAGGCCGAATCCCTCTCCGGGATCAGCATCTCCACCGTCGAGGACCTCGAGCGCGCGGCCCGCATCATCCACGATGCCAGTGGAGCCGCGGTGCTCGCCAAGGGCGGTGTGCGGCTGGCCGGCTCCGAGGCAGTCGACGTCTTCCACGACGGAACCACCACGGAAATCCTGTCAGCACCCAAGATCGGCGAAGTCGCCGTCTCGGGGGCCGGTTGCTCGCTGGCCGCGGCGATCACCGCCGAACTCGCCAAGGGTGCCACGGCACTGGAGGCAGCGCGAACGGCGAAGGCCTTTGTCACCACGGGCATCGAGCACCGTGTCGCCTCGCACGCACCGTTCGACGCGCTCTGGCAGGGCGGGGTCACCGCCTGATCCCCGGCAGCATCCCCGGCGGGAGCGGCACCGATGCGGTGCCGCTCCCCTTTTTTGTGCCCCGGCGGGCCGCCCGGGGAAGAGGCAGCCAAAGATTTTCCGGAGCGGTCCACTGCTTCAGTCGCGGGTTGACACATCATCTTCCGTGCTTTGCAGACGGCGGGCCATTGCCGCCCGTGCCCCTCGACGCCGGGGGCTCGCCTTCACAGCCATCCATCGCTCGTCCGTGTGCACCGCGTCACCCCTACGCGGGAAGGGTGCCGAGACGCGGATTTGACCTCTAATTCTTGTCAACAAGCCGATGCGACAAGTCGTGAATAATGTAAAGCAACTACTTGACTTGTGACTGGAGTCACTTAGGCTATGGCGTGGGGCGCACCGGGGTAATCGCCCCGATGGTGCCCCAAAACCGCCCACTCGGTTACAAGGAGCATCATGAATCACTCGCATCGGCCCCGGCTTGCCCGGGCCGTCGTGGCGGCGGCCTCGGGAATTGTCCTGGCCGCCACCATGTCGGTACCGGCCAACGCCGCACCGAAGGACATCAACAGCACCCCCGGAAGCCAAGCACAGGCCTTCGGGGGTTCTGCGTTGAAGAAGCAGGACCTCAAGACCTTGCAGAATCTGAAGGTCGCCGGCCCCATGGTCAGCAAGAAGGGCGAGGTTACCGCCTACGTCCAGTTCAGCGGTGAGGGAGCCTTCGCCGCAACCCAGCCCTCCAGTGTCGCCCGCGGCATGGCCAAGCCGGTCAAGAACACGGCCAAGGTCAAGCAGATTCGCAAGAACATCAAGGCCCAGGGTGCCGCTGCGGCGAAGGCCTCGAAGTCCGAGGTCGTCTACACCACCACCAACTCGCTGCCCGGCGTGGCCCTCCGAGGTGATGCGGACGCCCTGCGGGCACTGGCAAAGCGCCCCGACGTCGTGAAGATTACGGCCGTCGTACCGAAGTCACCGTCCAACAAGGTCTCGGTCGTCGACACCAAGGCACTCGACGCGTGGACCGCCATGGAGGAGACCGGCAAGGACGTCACCATTGCCGTCCTCGACACCGGTGTCGACTACACGCACGCGGACTTCGGCGGACCCGGCACCGTGGCCGCCTACAAGAAGGCCCAGGCCTCGGATACCCTGCCGGCAGCCAACTCCGGCCTGCTCGACCCGGCCAAGTTCATCGGCGGTTGGGATCTGGTCGGCGACGACTACAACGCCGACCCCGATGCCGATTCGTACCAGCCGGTGCCCAAACCCGACGCCAACCCGTTGGATTGCACCACGGCCGGCCACGGAACCCACGTCTCCGGCACCGCCGCCGGATACGGCGTGGACGCCGACGGGAAGACCTTCTCGGGCGACTACACCAAGCTCTCCGCCAAGGAAGTCTCGAGCATGAGGATCGGCCCCGGCTCGGCGCCGGAGGCCCAGCTCGTGGGCATCCGCGTCTTCGGCTGTGAAGGATCCTCCAGCGTCGTGGGCCAGGCATTGGACTACGTGCTGGATCCGAACAACGACGGAGACTTCAGCGACCGCGCCCAGATCGTGAACATGTCCCTGGGCTCGGACCACTCCCCCGTGGAGGACCCCGAGAACGACATCGTGGACGCCTTGGCCGACCAGGGCATTCTCTCCGTCGTCGCTTCCGGCAACGCCGGCGACGTGACCGACGTTGGAGGCTCCCCCGGCAACGCCCGGTCATCGCTGACCGTCGCGAATACCGTCGGCTCGAAGATCACCCTCGACGGCGCCAAGATCCTGGCCCCGGCCGATGTTGCCGGCTCGGCCTCCGGGCAGTACTCGGTGAACTTCGACTACGCTGCCGCCACGGAGGAAGAACTCACCGGCGAGGTCGTCATGGCCGATGCCTCGAACAAGTTCGGTTGCGACGCCTTCCCGGCCGGAACCGACTTCAAGGGCAAGTGGGTCTGGATCCAGTGGGAAGAGAACGGTGCGTTCCCCTGCGGTTCGGGCCAGCGCTTCAACAACGTCGAGGCCGCCGGCGGTGCCGGTGTCATCCTCGACTCCCCGCGCAGCGTCTTCGACGCCGGTATTGCCGGCAACGCCACGATTCCCGGCATCCAGTTCAACAAGGACTACTCCGAGAAACTGCGTCCTGCCGCCGAGGCCGGCACCCTGAAGGTGCAGCTCGACCAGGACCTCATCGGCACCGCGTCCGGTGAATCCGGAGCCCTGGACACGCTGAACTCCAGTTCATCGCGCGGCGTCCACGGTTCAAACGGCATCGTCAAGCCCGACGTTGCCGCACCGGGCACGCTCATCGGTTCCGCCGGAGTGGGCACGGGCAACGGACCGGCCGTCATGACCGGTACCTCGATGGCCACCCCGTTGACCGCTGGCATCGCCGCGTTGGTTGCCGGTTCCGGTGACTACACGGCCTACCAGGTCAAGTCCATCGTGATGAACACGGCCACGGCCGATGTCACGGCAGCCAACGGCGAGACCTACGGGCCGAACCGCGTCGGCTCCGGACGCGTCATCGCAGATGCAGCGATCAAGACGCCCGTCTACGCCTACGCAACCGACGCACCCGACCTGACCTCGCTCTCGTTCGGCGTCATCGAAATGGGCAAGAAGAAGGTCAAGAAGACCAGCTCGATCACGGTGCAGAACAAGTCGAAGTGGACCCAGCACTACCGCCTCGACTACATCCCCTCCACCACGATCCCCGGTGCCAGCTACTCGCTGAGCACCGACAAGGTCAGCATCCAGCCGGGCAAGTCCAAGAAGGTCAAGGTCACCCTGACCATCGACCCGAAGAAGTTCGCCAAGACCATGGATCCCACCATGGACAAGCAGCAGCTGGGCTTGAACCGCCAGTACCTGGCCGACGCCACCGGTCGCATCGAACTGACCGCCAAGGGCCAGCCGGCCCTGCGCGTGCCGGTCCAGGCCGCCCCCAAGGCGTCCAGCAACATGGCGGTGTCCAAGAAGAACATCAAGACCAAGAAGGGCGCGGTCACGGCCGACGTCAAGCTCAAGGGCAAGGGCCTGCTGCTGGGCAACGGCGACGAGCGCGTCCTGTCCCTGGTCTCGGCCTTCGAGCTCGGAGCCACCAGCTCCAAGCTCCCGAAGTCCGCCGATGAGATCCCCGGTGCCCGCGCCATGGATCTGCAGTATGTCGGTGCCGCTTCCGATGCCCCGAGCAACGGGGTCACCGACGGGCTGCTGAACTTCGGTATCAGCACGTTCGGCAACTGGGCCCACCTGGCCGGCGGTACGGAGATCGACATCGAGATCGACACCAACGGAGACAACAAGGCCGATTTCGTCACGTTCAACACGAATGTCGATGAGCTCGATCTGGATCTGGCTGCCACCTACAACCTGAAGACCGGCCAGCAGGTCGATCTCTGGCCGACCAACGGGATGACCGGCGAGACGGACTCCAACACGTTCGACACGAACACGGTGAGCCTTCCGGTTTCGCTGGCGTCGCTGGGCGTGACGGAGCAGTCCTCCGGCCAGATCCAGTACCGTGTCTCCACCTGGAGCCAGTACAACTCGGATGAGTCCGGCGCCCAGGTGCCGGTCGATTCCACGGACTGGGTCGCCTACAACGCGGTGGACCCGGACCTGTGGTTCGAGGGTGCCGGAACGGGGACGGCCTTTGCCGACCTGCCCGGTCAGCACCTGACGGCACACGTCCAGGACTATTCCAATGCCTTCCCGAAGAAGATGGCGATGGCCAAGAAGAAGGCCAACCAGGAACAGGGACTCTTCCTGCACCTGCACAACCAGACGGGCGACAAGGCCCAGGTCGTGACCTTCACCAAGAAGTAGCAGCACCATGAAGAAGGTGCCGGCGGTCCATGACCGCCGGCACCTTCTTTCGTATTCCCGTCTTCACGTCCTCAGGGAGGCGTTCCTCACGGCTTCCAGGGGAAGACCGGGTTCCTGCGTTCCAGGAAGGCGGCCACCCCCTCATCGATGTCCGGCCCGGCCGCCATGCCGGCCCATGCCGCATCCCAGGAACCAGCGAGTGCGGATGCCTCGACGTCCGGGTCACCGGACTGGTCAATGAGCCGCTTGGTGGTGTGCATCGAATAGCGCGAGCGGGCCTTGAGCTCGTCGAGCAGTTCGCCCACCCCGGCTTCGAACCGGTCCGCGGGCAGCACTTCGGCCACCAGTCCCATGGCCTGGGCCCGGGTCGCCGAAAAGGTCCGCGCCGACATCAGCACGTACTTCGCCGTCGCCGGACCCAACAGGCGGACCAGCCGGTCGACCCCGGAACGCGGGTAGATGATGCCCAGCTTCGCCGGGGTGATGCCAAAGGAGGCGTCGTCGCTGGCGACGATGAAGTCGCAGGCCGAGGCCAGCTGCCACCCCCCGCCCATGCAGTGGCCCTGGACGACGGCGATGGTCGGCTTGGCAACGCCTGCCAGTGCCCGGTCCGCGGCGGTGAGGTGATCGGTGTCGCCGCCGTCGTCCAGGATGACATCGCGAAGTTCCCCGATGGACACACCGGCACTGAACGTGCCGCCGTCCCCGCGGACGGTAATGACCTCGACGTCGGCCCGCGCATCGAGGTCATCGGCCGCCTCGACCAGGGAGCGGCACATCATCCGCGTCAGGGCATTGCGCTGGGCCCGGTGGCGCAGCAGGATCGTGCCGACCCCGGCATCGACCGTCACGGTGATGCCGGGGCCGGTGCCGGGGGCTCCTGCCTCGGAGGCGGTCATGATCCGTTGCGGGACGGGCGGAGCTTGACGTTGATCTGCTTGGTCTGGGTGAAGCCCTCGAGCATTCCCTCCAGGGAGACCTCGCGGCCGATGCCTGACTGCTTGTATCCGCCGTAGGCCTGGCCGACGACCTGGCCGCCTCCCTGGTTGACCTGGACCCAGCCGGCCTGCAGGGCGTGCGCGGTGTCCAGGGCACGGTCCAGGTCGTGGCTGAAGACATAGGCGGCGAGGCCGAAGTGGGTGTCGTTGGCCATGCGGACGACTTCCTCGGTGCTGGAGAACGGGATCGCCATCAGCACCGGCCCGAAGATCTCCTCCCGGGCCAGCCGGAAGTCGTTGCGTCCACCGCCGAAGACCGTCGGCACATGGTAGTAGCCGCGGGTGAGTTCCCCCTCGGTCGGGGCGCTGCCGCCCAGCAGGGTCTCCAAACCGGCCACCGTGCGGCCCTCATCCAGGTATCCGGTGATGCCGTCGAACTGCTTGGCGTTGATGACCGCGCCCATGTCGCTGGACTCCTCCAACGGGTCCCCGACCTTCATGGCCCCCAAACGGGGCACCAGCCGCGCGAGCACGTCGTCATAGACGTCCTGGTGGATGAACAGCCGGGAGCCTGCGGTGCAACTCTGGCCCTGGCGGGCGAAGCGCGACGCCAGCAACAACTGGTCCACCAGGTCGTCGTCGACCGCATCCGGGTAGACGATCGAGGGGTTCTTGCCGCCCAGCTCCAGGGACATGTGGGCCAGGCGTTCCCCGGCCTGCGCCGCGACGCCGCGTCCCACCTCGGTGGAACCGGTGAAGGAGACCTTGTCGACCCCGGGGTGCTCGGCCAGTGCCTGTCCGATGACCGATCCGCGGCCGGTCAGTGCATTCAGGACGCCGCCGGGCAGGTGCCGGTTGCAGACCTCTGCCAGCTTCAGGATGGTCAGCGGCGCGTCGTCGGCTGCCTTGAGGATGACGGTGTTCCCGGCGGCGAGGGCCGCGGGGATCTTGAACCCGGCAATCATCAGAGGCGAGTTCCAGGGCAGGATCGCGGCAACCACCCCGAGCGGCTCACGGCGCGTGTATTGCAGCTGGTCATCGCCCGCCGGCAGCGTCGTTCCCTTGACTTCCCCCGCGACGCCGGAGAAGTAGCGGAACAAGGCAACCAGGGTGGCCACTTCGGGCCGGGCCTGGGTGCGGATGGCATTGCCCGTGTCGAGGGCGGTCAAGCGGGCGAACTCCTCGGCCTCCGCCTCGATGTCGTCGGCAATCAGCGCCAGGGGGCGGGCGCGTTGGGTGAAGTGCCGTGAGGCCCACTCGGGGAAGGCCCGGCGTGCCGCCTCGACGGCCCGTTCGACGTCCTTCGTGTCGGAGGCGGGGACCCGGGCGATGACCGAGCCGCGCAGGGCCGGGCTGGCCACCTCACGCCACTGGCCCGCCGCGGCGTCGGTGCGCTCCCCGCCGATCCATTGCGGCCAGTCCAGGACGTCGGACCCCGTGGAGCCGCCGGCGGCCACGGATCGGCCGGCCGACGCGTTCACCGCGGCGCGCGATGCCGTTTGCCGTTCGGTTTCGACGGGATCGCTGGTGGGGTTCTGGCTCATGCTGCGCCTCCGGTGGTCGTTGCGGGCGTTGCGGCACCCGGTTGGTGGGTGCCGTCAACGAGTTGGACGATGGCCGAGCAATCCAGGCCCTTCTTCCCATCCTGCACCAGTGTCTCGAACATTGACGAGACCTGCTCCGCCAATACCAGTGGAGTGCCGGTCTGCCGGGCGGCCGACAGGGCCAGGTTGATGTCCTTGTGGGCCAGCTCGGTCGTGAAGGTCGGCGCGAATTCATTGTTCGACGCCGCGGTGGGCACGACACCCGGCAACGGGTACCAGGTGCGCAGCGCCCAGCTGTCGCCGGAGGAGACACTGGCGATGTCCCAGAAGACCTTGCGGTCCAGCCCGAGCCGATCGGCCAGGACGGCGCCCTCGGACGTTGAGGCCAGGTTGATGAAGAGCATGAGGTTGTTGCAGATCTTGGCTGCCTGGCCGGTGGTGGCTGCCCCGGTGGGGATGATGTTCCCGGCCATGGGTTCGATGTAGGCGCTGGCGTCACGGACCGCATCGTCGTGGCCTCCGACCATGAAGGTCAGCGTTCCGGCCTCCGCGCCGGAGATCCCGCCGGAGACGGGGGCGTCGACGAAGCGGTTGCCGTGGGCGGCGGCCGCATCGTGCAATGCCTGGGCCGATTCGATGTCGATCGTGGAGGAATCCACGAGCAGGACGTCGGTGCCGACCGTTTCGAGGATGCCCCCCTCCCCGAGATAGACGGCCTTGGCATGCTCGCCCTTGGGAAGCATCGTGAAGACCACCTCGGCTCCCTCGATCGCCTGCGCGATGCTGCCGGCTGCCGTGACGCCATGCCCGACCGCGGCTGCCAGGGCCTCCTCGCTGAGGTCGAAGCCCCGTACCGTGTGCCCCGCCGCGACGAGGTTCGCCGTCATGGGGCCGCCCATGTGCCCGAGTCCGATCCAACCAATGCTCGCCATTTCCGGCCCGCCCTTCAACGTGGTGTCCGGCGGTTTTCCCCGCCGCTCTATGACCACCATCACATGCTGTTATGGTGCATTCAAGCACTAAATAGGCATAAGTGCTGTGCACAGATGCACAGCAAGAACGGGCGTCGACCACCATGAACAGATTTCCGAACCCTGATGACCTGCTGGTCCTGCTCACCGTGGCCCGGCTCGGGCGCTTCACCGCGGTCGCCGAGGCCCTGGAGACCACACACACCACGGTCTCCCGGAGGATCTCCGCCCTGGACCGTCAGCTGGGAGGCCGCACCCTGGCACGGACCCCGGCCGGCTGGGAGCTGACGGATCTGGGTCGGCATGCCCTCCGGGCCGCCGAGTCGATCGAATCGAGCCTGGCGACCTTGAAATCCGAGGTGAGCCACCGCGGGGAGGTCGTGTCCGGCGTCGTGCGGGTGCACGTCAGCGACGCCTTCGGCGCCTACATCGCGGGGCCGGCCATCGTGGACCTGCAGCGTGACCACCCGCGGCTGAAGGTCGAGCTGCTCAGTGCGACCCGTCGGGCCAGCCGGAACCGCTCTGGTGTCGACCTGGAGGTCGTGGCCGGGCGGGTGGAGGATTCCCGGTCGGAGGTCATGGTGCTCTGTGAATACACCTTGCGCCTCTTCGCTAGCCCGGGCTACCTGCAGGAGCAGGGCAGGCCCACGTCGCTGTCGGACCTGGACCGCCATCGCTTCGTGTCCTACGTGGATTCGGAGCTGCAGGTCGCCGAGCTGGACTACCGCTCCACCGGGCTGCCGGTGCCGTCTGCGGCGTTCCAGGCCACCAGCATCTTCGCCCAGCTCCAGGCAGTGCGGGCCGGCGGCGGGATCGGCATGCTCCCCTCCTACGTCGTCCACGGAGACCCGGACTTCACCCCGGTCCTGGTGGATTCCTTCGAGCGCAGCGTCAACTACTCCGCGCTCGCCCGCCCGGAATCGCTGCGCGCCCCCGGGGTGCAGGCGGTGATCGGCGCGTTCCTGGCCGAGACCCGCCGACAACGCGTGGCCCTGGGGTCCTGACCACGCTCAACTTTCTCATCTTCGTCTCATCTTGAGGGGTGAGAATGGATGGATGCTGAGCAAAAACTGGCGTCGGATCTGCGGTGCCGCCCTCGTCCTGGTGGTTCTGGGCATCGGCGTCGTCGGGCTGGCCCGCGTTCTCGCCAGCCCACCGAGCCGTGACCTGGGACCCGGCATTCTCCTCGATGGGGAAGACGGCGACGATGACCAGGCCTGGTCGACGCGTGTGTGCAGCACCGCCTCCTGCATGACCTCGTCCAATCCGATCGGTCGTCTGGTGCCCGCGGCTTCCTGCAAGGCGGCGTGGCCAATGCCCCGCGTTGCCTCGGCGCTCAAGAGCAGGTCTCCTGCGGGATGCGCCCCCGCCCCGCCACCCGGTAGGTGCCGGCATTTTCGTGGGGCGCAAGCACCGCCGGAGGCGACGGCAGAAGGTTTGCGGAATCGAACATCACCAAGACCAGTCCGATGGCCAGGGACACGAAGAGTAGGCGATTTCCTCCGGCGTCAGGGCATCGGAGCGCAAGCGGATGATGGACAGGATGCCGAAGAGCCCCCAGCCAAGCCCCATCCCGGCGACACTGCCCGAGAGCAGCAGCGTCACCGCGAAGATCCCGTCGCTCAAGGCGGGGGAGGAAAAATGAGGGAAAAGGAAGGGGAAGATGAGAAGGTTCTCATCTTCCCCGTCCAGTTCGAGGCATCCGCGACCGGATTACCGCGTTTCGGCTTCCTTCTTGGCAGTGGTGGCCTGCAGGGCGGCGGTGCCGTCGGCATCGGCCTGGTCGACCGCCTGCAGCGAAATGCCGCGCGTTTCCTTGAGGACCAGCACCGAGACAGCGGTGATGGCGCAGGCGATGAGCAGGTAGATCGCCACCGGCACCGAGGACTGGTACTTCTCCACCAGGGAGGTGGCGATGATCGGTGCCAGGGAACCGGCGACGATGGAGGTCACCTGGTATCCCAGGGAGACCCCGGAATACCGCATGCGGGTCGGGAACATCTCGGCCATAATGGCGGGCTGGCCGGCATACATCAGCGCGTGGAAGCACAGGCCGATGGTGACCGAGGCCAGGATGATCCAGTCATTTCCGGTGTCCATCATCGGGAAGGCAAAGAATCCCCAGGTCGCACCGGTGATGGCGCCCAGAAGGTAGGTGGGCTTGCGTCCGATCCGGTCCGACAGCCGACCCACTTGCGGGACCACGAAGAAGTGGATGACGTGGGCGAGCAGGAGCATCGAGAGGATGTGAGAGGTCTCGATGCCCACGATGATCTTCAGGTAGGTGATGGAGAACGTGACCACGAGGTAGTAGAGGATGTTCTCGGCGAAACGCAGGCCCATGGCGGTGAAGACGCCACGCGGGTAGCGCTTGAAGACCTCGACGATGCCGTAGCCGACGTCCTTGTTCCGCTCGATCTTCTTCTGTTCCTCCAGGAAGATGGGGGCATCGGAGATCTTGGTGCGGATGTAGTAGCCGATCAGCACGATCACTGCCGAGAGCCAGAAGCCCACACGCCAACCCCACCCGAGGAACGCCTCCTCGCTCAGGGCGAAGGAGAGGAACAGCAGGACGCCGGTGGCGAGCAGGTTGCCCATCGGCACTGCGGCCTGAGGCCAGCTGGCCCAGAAACCACGGCGGTCGTTCGGGCTGTGCTCGGCGACCAGGAGGACGGCGCCGCCCCATTCCCCGCCGACGGCAAAGCCCTGGATGAAGCGGAGGGCCACCAAGAGCACCGGGGCCCCGTAGCCGATGGCATCGAATCCGGGCAGGCAGCCCATGAGGAAGGTGGATGCCCCGACCAGGATGATGGAGAACTGCAGCAGCTTCTTGCGGCCGAACTTGTCACCGAAATGTCCGAACACGATGCCGCCGATGGGCCGGGCAATGAAGCCGACAGCATAGGTCAGGAAGGCCTTCATGATGCCGTCGAGGTCGCTGTTGGAGTTCGGGAAGAACAAGTGGCCGAAGACCAGCGTGGAGGCTGCGGCGTACAGGAAGAATTCGTACCATTCGACGACGGTCCCCGCCATCGAAGCGACCACCACCTTCTTCAGGCCTGCGCCCAGCCCCTGTTGACCAGTTGGCGATGTTGCCGCCATGTTTTTGCTCCTCAAATAGACACAGTGTGTGAATGACCACCGGCCCGACGCGCATGTGACGCGCGACACAGCCGGATCGCTCACCGCAGTATTACAGCCAATTCGAGACCTTTCAACGCACATTAGCGTTCATCGCATGTGCATTGCTGTGCGCTGGATGCGGACCCGCCGCAGCTGGGCCCTGCTGTTGCACACTGGCCACCGGGGGTGGAATTGGACCGGGAATCCGCCCTTCTGGGGCAGGGCCAGGCGGCACCGCCGAAGTCGGAGATCCCATCCGGCGACGCAGGAGGCATCCCCGGGACCGGGTCGATGCGGTCCGGCGCGGAGGCGCCGGCCCCTGGAGGCCCTGCGCGACACGACTGGCCAGCCGGCCGCACGCCCGCACGCGCAACTACAAGGGAAGTTCCCCCGCCCCCTTGAGGCTCTTCATCACGATCGTCGAGGTCAGCTTCTCGACCCCAGCCAGACCGATGAGCACCTCGTCGTAGAACTTCTGGTAACCCGGCAGGTCCGCAGCCATTACCTTCAGGAGGAAATCGGGCTCCCCGAAAAGACGAGACGCCTCCGTGATCTCGGGGATCGCTTCGACCTCATCTTCGAAGGCCCTCATGTTCTGCCGGTCCTTCAAGGTCACGAAGACCAGGGCCTGGAATCCCAGCCCAATCCGTGGCGCGTCCACCAGTGCGCGGTAGCCGGTGATGACGCCGTCTGCCTCAAGGTCCTTGAGGCGCCGGTGGCAGGGAGCGACGGTCAGTCCGACGGCAGAGGCCAACGCCGTGACCGTCATCCGTCCATCTTTCTGCAGCAGAAACAAAATCCTTCTGTCAATATCATCAATCACGCAAGAATCTTATCGTCGGTGAGGCGATTCTCCGCCTAATAGGGAAGCACTTTGGGGTCCTATTTTCCTAAACTTTTCCCCAAGACAACCATCCACCACAGGAAGCCGCCATGGACCCGCAACTCATCCTCGGATTCGCCACCGTCTCCGTGGCCTTGGCCCTGACTCCGGGCGCCGATTGGGCCTACGCGATTTCCTCCGGATTGGGGGGACGCAGGATCGCCCCCGCCGTCGGAGGACTACTGGGCGGGTACCTGCTGCACACCATCCTGATCGTCGCGGGGCTGGCCGCCCTGGTCATCGCCATGCCCCAGCTCCTGGCTGGATTGACGCTCGCCGGTGCGGCGTACCTGCTGTGGCTCGGCATCTCGACCACCCGTTCCTGGCGGACGGCGGGATACACGACGACGGACGGGTCCGCGTCCCCGCCGTCAGGCAATGCCGGGACCTTCTTGCGCGGCCTGGGAACGAGCGGGACGAACCCCAAGGCGCTCTTGCTGTACCTGGCGCTGATCCCGCAATTCATCGATCTCCACGCCGGCCTCCCGGCCCCGGTCCAGACCGGCATCCTGGGGATCTCGCACCTGCTGATCTCGGCAGTGGTCTACACGGGCGTGGCCTTCGGGGCGCGGCGACTGCTCGCCAGCCGGCCTTCGGCGGCCCGCATCGTGACCCTGTGCAGCGGGATCATCATGTTGGGCTTGGGAACCGTGTTGCTGGGCGAACAGATCGCTGCCTTCTCCGCAGCCTAGTCGCCCTCGCTGGCTCCGAGGCGCTCTGGCAGACTTAGCCCATGAGCGAACCGTCGCGCAGCGCCTCCAGCTCCGACGCGGAGTCCGAAGCGGCGGCTGCGGGCCCATCCCCCGCCCGAAAACCCCGCAGGTGGTGGCACGCTGCACTGGTGCTCCTCGTCGGCTACGCGCTGGCCGCAGTCCCGGCATTCTTCCTGCTGCTGATCGCGTCGATTGGCTTTTCGGGGTGTTTCATCGAGTGCTCCAAGCCGGACCCCGTCCAGGGGTGGGTGGGCGTCGGCGGGATCGTCGTCGTCCTGATCGCACCGATTGTCGCCTGTGTGGCGTTCATGAAGCGCAGCCGCCTGATCTGGGTCCCTGTCGTACTCCTCCTGGCTGGCACGCTGTTGATCCTGTTTTAGCCCGATGCAGGATCCCGTTCATAGAGTTTCGATCGGCGATTGAAGACACCACAGGCAATGTAGTAGACGTTCACGCCCACATTCAGCACGACGAGGGTCACCACGTAGAGCACAGTGGCCAGCGCCGGCACCACGTCCGGGGACAGCGTGAAGGCCATGACCACCCGGCCCGCGGCATCCCCCAAGAGCCCGGCCGCCCACATCACGGTCGTGACGCGCCACATCCTGCGGAAGCGCCGTGATTCCTCGAAGATCCGGTCCCAGTCCGACGGCCAGTTCCAGCGCCCCTCCAGCAGCGGCCGGGTCAGGGAGAAAACCAGGGGCCGTCGCGATCGCAGACTGACGAGAAAGACTCCGGCGGTGGCTGCCGTCAGCACGGCCCCCTTGGCCAGCAGGAAGCGCTCATCACCGGGAACCAGCGAGACGAGCAGCGCCCCAATGGACATGAACGAGAAATACAGGGCAATCCTGCCGACGGTCCTGCCCCGGACCAGCTGGTAGGCCGACGGGACGGCGGAGAGCACCCCCGTCACGAGCAGTGCAGCATAGACCCCGACTCCCGCGGCGCGCAGGACGTAGTACAGCAGCACCGGCAGGGCGAGGGAAACCAGGAATCCGGCCGTGGCACGGACCCTGTTTCGCCGTGCCCGGCCGGGTGTCATGGCTTCTTGTGGTCGTCCTTGCCGGGCTTGCCCTTCTTGGACTCCTCAGCCTTCTTCGATTCCTCGGCCTTCTTGGACTCCTCAGCCTTCTTCGATTCCTCAGCCTTCTTCGATTCCTCGGCCTTCTTGGACTCCTCGGCCTTTTTCGATGCCTCGGCCTTGTCCTTCGCTTCCTGCCTCTTGGCGGCTTCTTCGGCGCGTTGAGCGGCCGCGGCACGCTCGGCGGCTTCCCGCTCGGCAGCCGCCTTGGCCAGTTCGGCCTTGCGCTTCTCCTCGGCCTTCTTTTCGGCCACCAGCTTCTTCTGCTCGCCCTTCACGGCGACCAGCCGCTTTTGCGCGGCTGCGACCGTCTGGTCGATCTGCTTTTCCCAGGGCGCGCGTTCCGAGGCGTAGACGACGGCCTGCGCCGTGCCTTCGGTAACTTGCATGTTGGCCAGGGTCTGCTTGGCCTTGGCCCCGTCGGAAACGATGGATTCCAGGTCCGAGACCATGCTGTTGGCCGATTCCACGCTCACCGGCGGCGCCTTGGAGACGTCCTTCATGCGCTTGATGGCCGGCTCCACGGTGGCCGCTACAGTGCAGCTCCGCGACCCGTCAAAGAGACCCTTGCCATCGGTGCGGGCCGCGTTCTGGGCCGCCAGGATGCGGTCATAGTACGGGTTGTTCGGGCTGTCTTTCTCGGCGACGGCAAAGCCGGCCTTGGCGACTTCCTCGTTGACGAAGACACCTGCGGAGAAGGCAGCGGCCCTGTTCTCCCGGCGCTTGGGCGGCAGGTCGTCGTCGTACTCGAGGCGGACCTTGTCACCCTCCTTGAGCACGGAGGCCAGGTTTTTGGTGGCCTCGGGGGCCAGGCATTCAGGGGTCTCGCCGTCGGCCGGCGCCAGGACATTGAGCAGGTCGACCGTCTTTTCCTTGCCGTCGACGTCGACGACGAAGGTATCCCCATCGACCACGCGCACGACGATGCCGGCCACCTCGGGGACGTGCTGGTCTGAGAAGTTCATCCGGCAACCCGACAGGGACGTCGTGATCAGGAAGGCCCCCAGCATCACTGCCGCGGTCTTCTTCAACGCCGGGTTGTTCAAGGTCGATGGTTCGACCATGCGCTAGCCTCCAGTGGGTTGCGAGGGTGTGCCCGCGGAACAATTGGCTATCCAACGTAGCCCCGCCCCGATGGTTCCGACAAGCCGCCCACGTCAAATGCGTCGGCAGCCCGCCTGGATCGGGTCCGCGTCCGGCGCCATTCCCATGACATGCCACCACGCGGGATACCCGGGGGCGGATCCGCAGTCCAAGACGTGCAGGCGTGGGCACGGGGCACCACCTGAATGTCTGGCTGCACCGATTTTAGCGCGAAATATTGTGCGAACCCACATTGGCCTCCCGGCGCCCGCGGGAATACGTTATACCGCGCACCGGTTCGATGGGCGAAAAAGTCGCCCACCTCACGCCGGGGCCACCAACATCCGCAACGGAAAGGGCCCCCTGGGAACGCCGCCACAGCTGCAGAAGACCTTGAAACCGCGCCATCTGTCCATGATCGCCATCGTGGGCGTCATCGGCGCCGGCCTATTCGTCGGCTCCGGCGCGGCGATCCAGCAATCCGGTCCCGGCATCCTGGTGGCCTACGCCGCGGCGGGCGTCGTGGTCATCCTGGTGATGCGCATGCTCGGCGAAATGGCGGCCGCCAACCCGGAGACCGGTTCGTTCTCCGCCTATGCCGACAAGGCGCTGGGCCGGTGGGCCGGATTCAGCATCGGCTGGCTCTACGCGTGGTTCTGGATCATCGTGCTGGGCATCGAGGCCACCGCGGGTGCCGCCATCATGCACCGCTGGGTGCCTGGCATCGACCAGTGGGTCTGGGCACTGGCGCTGATGGTGCTGCTGACGCTGACCAACGTCTGGAGCGTGAAATCCTACGGCGAATTCGAGTTCTGGTTCGCCTCGATCAAGATCACCGCCATCATCCTGTTCCTCATCGCCGGCATCGCTGCCATCTGCGGCCTGATTCCCGGGGTGCAGGCCCCGGGCATGTCCAACCTCACCGGCCACGGCGGGTTCTTCCCCAACGGCGGGACCGCGGTGTTGGCAGGCATCCTGGTCGTCGTCTTCTCCTTCTTCGGTGCCGAGATCGCGACCATCGCGGCCGGTGAATCAGAAAACCCCGTCGACGCCGTGAAGAAGGCAGTCAACTCGGTGGTCTGGCGCATCCTGATCTTCTACATCGGCTCGGTGGCCATCGTGGTGACCCTGCTTCCGTGGGATTCGGCCTCCGTGGCCAAGAGCCCGTACGTGGCGGTCATCGAAAGCTTCGGCGTCCCGGCGGCCGGCACGATCATGGACATCGTCGTGCTGACCTCGGTCCTGTCCTACCTGAACTCCGGGCTGTATACGGCCAGCCGCATGATCTTCTCGCTGGCCACCCGCGGCGACGCCCCGGCGTCCTGGCAGAAGACCTCGCGTCGCGGCGTCCCCATCTCGGCGGTGCTGGCCTCGACAGTGGTCGGGTTCATTACAGTGGGCCTGAACTTCCTGTGGCCGGACACGGTGTTCCTGTTCCTGGTCAACACGTCCGGGGCGATCGCCCTGTTCGTCTGGCTGGTCATCGCCTGCTCGCAGCTGATCCTGCGTCGCCGCATGGGCGCCGAAGCGCGGAACCTGCCCCTTCGGATGTGGATGTTCCCGTACCTGACGTGGCTGTCCATCGGTGCGATCGTGGCGCTGCTGATCGGCATGGTGGTCCTGCCGGACACCCGTGAGTCGCTGTTCCTCTCACTGGCGTTGGCGGTCATCGTGGTCGCCCTGGGAGTGTTCCGCTACCGGAGGCGGCCCGCCCCCGCCAGTGCACCGGCGGACAGCGGCCAGGCCCGGGAGGCCGAGGTCACCGGAGCGCCAACGGACCGGTGAACCCTGCGGCCTGGCGCAGTGTCGCCACGGCCTCGCGTGTATTGATCCGGGCCAGCGTCATGCCGGCCGTCAACAGGGCGAACAGCAGCCGGGCCCTGTCGGCAACCCGGGCCTCCGGGCCAGTGGCGGCGCAGTCCTGCGGGGCGGCGCCGTCGCTGCGTTCCGGATCCAGGTCGCGTTGCAGGGCCGCGGCAAAGGCAGAGGTGACCTCCTCGCGGTAGGCCTCCACGGCAGCCCTCACCTCGCCATCCTGGCCGCTGCGGCCGGTGGAGGCCGTGAGCAGCAGGCACCCGCGCTGGCGTTCGGCTCCCCCGTCGGCGATAGCCTCGGCGATCGACTCGAAATAACCGCGGAGCCCGTCCGCCCCGCAGGATGCCGCGGCCACGTCGGCCAACCGGGGACGGACGACCTCATCAAGGTAGCTCTGCACCGCAACGTCGAAGAGCCCGCGTTTGGAGCCGAAGGCGTTGTAGAGGCTCGAGCGTCCCAGCCCGGTGGCCCGCTCCAGATCCGGCATGGATGCGGCGTCGTACCCCAGGGTCCAGAAGACGTCGCGCGCCGCCTGGACGACGTCGTCCGTATCGAATGCCCTGGTCCGTGCCATCTGCCGTGCCGCCTGTTTCCGGCACCGTCCCCCCGGTTGCGCCGGGGGTGAGGTTCGCCTCAAAAGTCCATTGTGTACTGATCGTTCTAATATTGTAGTGTCATCGCAGACCGCGACACCACCCCGGACGAGGGAGAACCCCATGACTTCCAGCACGCACATCCAGCTCGCCAGCCGCCCCACCGGGTGGCCCGCGCCCGAGAACTTCCGCACCGCCGTCGTCGAGCTCCCGGCCCTGGCCGAGGGCGAGGTCCGCGTCGCCAACGAGTTCATGTCGGTGGACCCCTACATGCGCGGGCGGATGAACGACGTGAAGTCCTACGTCCCGCCGTTCCAGATCGGCGAGGTCATGAACGGTGGCGCCGTGGGCCGCGTCGTGGAAAGCCGCGACGATTCCCTGCCCGTGGGCACCCCCGTGCTGCACTCCCAGGGCTGGCGCGACATCGCCCAGGGCCCTGCCGCCGATTTCCGGGCCGTCACCGAGCTGGAGGGCCTGCCGCTGTCCGTCTACCTGGGCACCCTGGGCATGACCGGGCTGACCGCCTGGGTCGGCCTGCTGGAGATCGCCTCGCTGAAGAAGGGCGACACCGTCTTCGTTTCCGGCGCCGCCGGGGCTGTGGGCACCATGGTCGGGCAGATCGCACGCCTCAAGGGTGCAGCCCGGGTCATTGGATCGGCAGGCAGCACCGAAAAGGTCGACCTGCTGACCTCCAAGTACGGTTTCGACGCCGCGTTCAACTACAAGGACGGCGACATCGCCGGCCAGTTGGCCGCCGCTGCCCCGGATGGCATCGACGTATACTTCGACAACGTCGGCGGCGAGCACCTCGAGGCAGCCATCGGGGCCATGAACGACGCCGGCCGGGTGGCACTGTGCGGGGCGATCTCGCAGTACAACACCACCGAGCCCACTCCCGGACCGCGGAACATGGCCAACCTGGTCACCCGGGGACTGCGCCTGGAGGGCTTCACGGTGGGCAACTACTGGCAGCACTTCGGTGCCTTCGCCGAGCAGACCGGAGCCTGGGTGGCCGCCGGCGACGTCGTGTTCGACGAAACAGTTGTCGATGGGCTGGAGAACGCAGTGGATGCGTTCCTGGACCTGCTGCGTGGGGCGAACACGGGCAAGATGGTCGTCAGGCTCTAACGGATCGGTGCCGGCTGGTCAGCGGGTGCGGGCGAGGGACTTCTGCAGGCCGCTGCCCACCAGCACCGCACAACTGAACCAGATGGCCCCCGCGGGCCCCAAGGGTGCGGCAATCACGCCGGCAGCCATCGGCATGACGACCTGCCCCACCCGGTTGCCCAGCAGCCGCACCGCCAGCGCCGAGCCCCTCCAGTGGCGCGGGACGGCCTCGGAGATCAGGGACATGGTCAGTGGCTGGCCCAGCCCCAGGAAGATCCCGCCGGCGAACAGCAGCACCAGGGTCGCCCAGGGGAGGTCGATGACCAGCGCCGGCACGGCCAGGCAGATGCCGGCCCCGTAGAGGCTGAGCATCAGCAGGGTGCGCCGCGGTATCCGCCGGCTGAGATAGGGCAGGAAGCCGCGCGAGATGATCGTGCCGGCACCTCGGGCGGCCAGCAGGATGCCGATCCATGCCGGCGAGACGCCGTGGGCCTCGCCGACCAGGGGCAGGAACGCCGTGAGGATGTCCAGCATCGCCAGCAGTGCCAACGAGGCGAGCATGTTCGAGGGGATGCCGGGTCGACGCAGGATGGCGGACATCGTCGGCTTGCCGGCGTCGGCCTCATCGGCCGCCGCACCCTGGGCGGCTGCGCGACGGCGGAGCGCCTCGGCCGCCGCCCCCTGCGTGCCGGCACGGCTGGAGATGATGCCCGGCAACATCACCGGCAGGACCATCAGCGCCAGACCGGCTCCGAGCCACATGGAAAAGGTGATGGCCCCGGCGCGCGATCCCGTCGCCGCGTCGGAGGTCCCCCCGAGCAGCAGCCCGGCAACCAACGGGCCGGCGATCTGCCCGCCGGCATAGGCGGCGGTGAACCAGCCGAAGCCCTTGTCCAGCTGGTCGTTGGGCGAGAACCTGGCGATGGCCGATTGACCGGCAATGGTGAACACCAGATGCCCCATGCCCAACACGGCACTGGCCGCCGCCACCCAGAGAATGCTGCCGGCCAGCGCCAACCCCGCGGCGCCGAGGCCCAGGGTCACCGCTCCGATGGCGACCATGGCGCGCAGCCCCGGGATGCGGTCGGTCAGCCGGCCCAGCCACATGGCGGTCACGACCGGCAGGATCGCGTACGCCGCGGTGACCAGGCCGATGACCGTTGCGTCCGAGCCGAGGTCGATCAGCTTGTAGGTGGTGACCGGGCGGACCAGGTTCAGCGCCGTCTGCGAGAAGAAGCCGGCGGCCACGAGGGTCCAGAGCCAGGCCTGCGATCTGCCACCGGTGGGCGCTGACGACATGGGACCTCCGGTTCGGGAACGACGGGCACGGCGTCACCAGATTACCGTCGGGCCCCACCCATCCCGCCGTCAACACAGCCTCCGGCACCGTGAGGCGGGTCATGGCCGGCCGCGCCGGCCGGTGTGTGGGTCAGTTGCGCCCCTGCGTCGCCGTGGCCGTCAGCGCTGACGCCCAGCGCCGTGAATACGCCTCGGCCGTCCCGTCGTCGGCGTAGGTCTTGTCGATTTGGTAGAGCCCCGGGGCCGGGCAGGTCGCACCGAGTTCCACCAGCACCGGTTTCAGGTGCAGCTCCGGTGCCAGCGAGTGCGTGGGCGCCGCCCCGAGCATGAGCGGCACGGCGGTCACGCCCGCCAGCCCGTCGCCGGTCGCGAACTGGTCCAGGAACAGCTTCAGCACCCCGGTGTAGGTCGCCTTGAAGGTCGGGGAGGCGACCACCAGCAGGTCGGTTCCGGCGGCGCTGGCGACGGCGGACCGCACCGTCTCGTCGCCCCACCCCAGCAGGCCGGGGCCGAGGGTGATCACGTCGATGACCCCGGGCTCCCCCGCCCCCGGTCCGGCCAGCAAGCGGGCCAGGCGCAGGCCGGCGTCCAGGGTGCGGGACTCCGGCTTGGGGTTGCCGGCGACGACGAGGGTCTTCACGGTGGGTCCTCCACGGTTCTCGGGGATACGGGCCGGACCGCCCGCCGCTTCCATGGTGCCCAGTGGGCGCCGGCGGGGCACGTCGATGACGCAGTGTGGCGTCCCGCGGCGCGATGTTGCGCCGCCGGCTCAGGCGGAGACGACCGGCAGGTCGGCCCATTCGGTGGTGTACCGCGGGGAGGCGAACTCCCGCTTCATGCTCCACCCCGCGGGCTCGGCCAGCCCGGCATGGCCCAATCCGATGGCCGCCTCGCCGAACCGGGCACGGACGTCGCCCAGCAACGTCCCCATGTCGCGCTCCTCCCCCTCGCCGGCGAACGCGTCGAAGGTCGCCTGCCCGGTGGCCGGTTCGAGCCCGGAGAACATCACCCCGGCGCGGACATACCGGGTCCCGGACACCATGCGTTCGCGCATGGCCGCCACGGCGGCACGGGTCAACACGATCGGGTCCTGGGTCGGCGCGGGCAGCCGGACCGACACCACGGGGTTCGACGGCGCGGGTGCCTCCGCCCCGGCCCCCGACGGCGTACCGGCAAACCGGCTGACCCCCGCCGACACGGTCAGCACCGAGGCGCGCAGTCCCTCGGCGGCCATCCGGGCGGCACCGCGTTGGGCATACAGCGCCATCACCTGGTCCATGTCGGCCCCGGTGGTCACCGGGGTGGAGAAGCTGCGCGAGAACATGATCTGCGCCTTGTCCGCCCGCTCCTCGACCTCGGGGATGCAGGGCGTGCCGTTGAGTTCGAGCACGGTGCGCTGGAGCACCACCGAGAACTTCTTGCGGATCATCAGCGGATCGGCGTCCCGCAGGTCCGCGATCGTGTCGATGCCCAGCGCATTGAGCCGGGTCCCGGTCCGCCCGCCCACGCCCCAGAGCCCGGTGACCGGAACGCGCGACTGGATGCGGCGGATCTCCTCCTCGGGCACGCTGCCCAGCGAGCACACGCCACCCAGGGACGGGTTGCGCTTGGCCACGTGGTTCGCGAATTTCGCCAGCGTCTTCGTCGGTGCCACGCCGACGCACACGGGAACGCCGACATGGCGCCAGACGGCCTCCCGGATCCTCCCCGCCGTCGCGCGCAGCATCGCCTCGTCGCCGGGCAGCCCGATGAACGACTCATCGATGGAGTACACCTCCTGCCACGCCCCGAACCGGCCGATCACCTCCATGACCCGGGCGGACATGTCCCCGTAGAGCTCGTAGTTGCTCGAGCGGGCCACCAACCCCAGCGCCTCGGCACTGCCCTGCACCTGGAACCACGGGGTCCCGGTCTTGATCCCCGCTCGTTTGGCTTCCTCCGAACGGGCCACCACACAGCCGTCGTTGTTCGAGAGCACGACGACGGGGCGCCCTTCCAGGCGCGGGTCGAAGGCTCGCTCGCACGAGACATAGAAGTTGTTCACGTCCACCAGCGCGAGGCGGTGCCCGCCCATCCCCGCTTCAGACACGATGCAGGCACCGCGTCACGACGCCCCAGATCACCAGGTCCTCCAGCTGCGCGACGACCAGGGACAGGGAGCCCGGCTCGTCGGTGCGCAGGCTGACCCCGGCGGCATCCGCCGTGAGGCGGCGAATGAGCAGTTCGCCGTCGTGCACGGCGATGACCACCTTGCCATCCCGGGGTTCCAGCGAACGGTCGACGATCACCTCGTCGCCGTCGCAGATGCCGGAGGCCGCCATCGAATTACCCGACACGCGCATGATGAAGGTCGAGGTGCGGTCGCGGATGAGGTGGCGGTTCAGGTCGATGCCGCCGTGGAAGTAGTCGCGGGCCGGGGACGGGAAGCCGCTGGCTTGGCGCTCCACTGTCGACCCGCCCGAGACGCCGTCAGGACCCGTGCCGGGCGGGGGGACGTGGACCGGATCCTGACCGAACACCAGACCCCCTGCACTAGAACATATCTTCGATGCAAACTCTAGCATCGCTACCCTGGAATCGGGACCTACCGGGTGCCGGGGCCCCTGGTTTCCGGGACGTCCCCTCGGGTCTGGTCATCGAGCCAGTGGATGTGGTCGCGCAGCAGCCCGGCTGCGGTGTCCTGCCGGCGGCCGTTGACCGCGTCGAAGATGGCATGATGCTGCGACCTGAGCTCGTCCATCGCCGCCCGGGGATCGTCCAGGGCGGCCAGGGCGTCGCCGATGTAGCCGCTGATCGATCCGCCCAGGGCCTCCATCAGCGTTTCGATGACCACGTTGCCGCCCAGCCGGCTCAACGCCACGTGGAACCGGGCGTCGAGCCCGTGGAATTCCCGCGGGGAGAGGTCAGGCGCATCCATGGCCTCCAGCAGGGTGCGGGCCTCCGCCAGATCTCCGGGAGACGGGTGTTCGCCCGCTGCACGTGCCGCCCAGGTTTCCAGCAGGATCCGGGTTTCAACGATGTCGGCCACGGAGAGTCCCCTGGCCGCGACGTGCAGGCGCAGAGCGGAGCCCAGCCCCCTCGAAGGGTTCGAGATGACGACGGGACCGGAGCGCGGCCCGGCGTTGGCCGGGACGTCGAGGATCCCCAGGACGTCGAGGATGCGGACGGCTTCGCGGACCGAGGCACGGGAGATGCCGTATTTTCCGGCCAGGACCCGTTCGCCCGGCAGCTGGTCCCCCACACTGATCGACCCGGAGCCCAGACCCGATTCGACGTCGGCGAGCAGTGCGTCGTAGCTCCGGTGCGCCCCGGACATCAGATGGCCTTGCCCGGGTTGAGGATCCCATTCGGGTTGAAGACGTCGCGGATGGCGTGCTGGAGGGCCAACGAAGTCTCCCCCAGTTCCTCCTCGAGCCAGTCCCGCTTGAGCAGTCCGACCCCGTGTTCACCGGTGAGCGTGCCCCCGAGGCCCCGGGCCAGATGGAACATCTCGGCCAGGGCCACCTTGGCAGCACCATCGGTGATCGATGCCTCGGGGTCCACGGCGATGATGGGGTGCAGGTTGCCGTCGGAGGCATGGGCGACGGTAAAGATCCGCACCCCGGTGCGCCGGGAGATCTCCTCCAACCCGGAGAAGGCCTCGGCCAGGCGGTTCCGGGGTACGCCGACGTCGCAGATCGAGACCCGGCCCAGCCGCTCGATCGCCGGAATGGCCGCCCGTCGGGCCGCCATCAGCGCCTCGGCCTGTTCGGCGTCCCCGGCCAGCTCGATCGAGGAGGCGAAGGGCCGGATGGCCTCGATGACCGCCTCCTGTTCCAGCTCGGCGCCGTAGCCGTCGGTCTGGGCCAGGAGGAAGGCAGACCCACGGGCCGCATGGTCGGTGCCCTGGGCGGCGTCCACCGCCTCCAGCGTCTTGCCGTCCATGAGTTCGAGCACCGACGGCTGCACCCGGGCGGCGATGATGGCCGATGCCGCCTGCGCGGCCGCCGCGACCTCCGGGAAGTAGGCCACGAGGGTCGCGGTGCGAATCGGCTTCGGCCGCAACCGCAGGGTCGCCTGGACCACGACGCCCAACGTCCCCTCGGAGCCGATCATCAGGGCGTTCAGGTCGTAGCCCGTGACGCCCTTGATGGTGCCGCGGCCGGTGTCCAGCAGCCGCCCGTCGGGCAGCACCACGCGCAGTGCCAGGATCGATTCCCGGGTGACCCCGTACTTGGCGCACCACATGCCGCCGGCGTTGGTGGCGATGTTCCCGCCGATGGAGCAGATGGCCGTGCTGGCCGGATCCGGGGCGTAGAACAACCCATGGGCCGCGACTGCCTCGTTGACTTCGGCGTTGAGCACACCGGGTTCGACGACGGCGATCTGCTCGACGGGGTCGATGTGCAGGATGCGGTTCATCCGCGAGACATCCAGCACCACGTCCCCCGCGCGGGCCGCCGCTCCCCCGGCCAGCCCGCTGCCGGCACCCCGCGGGACGACGGGGACCCCGAGCTCGGTGGCCCGCCTCAGGGTGTCGGCGACCTCGTCGATGCTCCCGGCGAAGACGACCCCGTCGGGGATCGACGGCGAAACGTACCCCGACCTGTCGGTGCTGGCACGGGCGCGGTCCCGGGGGTCGGTGGAGGCGGTGCGGCATCCCCGGAGCAGGGCGGCCGATGCGGAGGTCTTGGATGTGGCGGGTGAGGTGTCCACGGCGGTCCCCTTCGTCCGGATGCTGGCAGTGGGCCCACCCTACGAAGCGGTCTGACCGCTGTCAACGGCCGTCGTGCAACAGAAAACCGGCCCCGATCGGTGTGATCGGGGCCGGTTTCCTGTGCTGCGGTGAGGCTAGGCGTCGACGGTGATGACCGTGACGACCGGCTTGCGGCGCATGGCGCGGTCGGACCAGCGGACCAGCGCCTGGGAGATCGCGCGTTCGGCGTCGGGGCCGGTCTTGACGCCCCTGAGGCCGCCGAGGGTCTTCTCCACGATGCCCACGGCCTTGCCGAGGTCCTTGTCGGACAACGTGAAGCCGACCGGGAAGAACTCGGGGTCCTCCTCCAGGGCACCGGTCTCCGGATCGACGATGGCCAGCACGGTCAGCGCGCCGTCCTCGGCCAGGCGGATGCGGTCCTGCAGGGATTCCTCGGTCGCGGCGCCGGCGACCATGTTCTCGACATAGACGTAGTCGGCAGCGACATTGCCGGAGACGCGGGCGACGCCGTCCTTGAGGTCGACGGTCACCCCGTCCTCAAGGACCAGGGCGTTCTTCGGGTCCACGCCGGTGCGGATGGCCAGTTCGGCGTTGGCCTTCAGGTGCCGGTGCTCGCCGTGGACGGGCATGACGTTCTTCGGGCGGACCAGGTTGTAGCAGTACACCAGTTCGCCGGCCGAGGCGTGTCCGGAGACGTGGACCTTGGCGTTGCCCTTGTGCACCACGTTGGCGCCGAGCTTGGTCAGGTCGTTGATCAGGCGGTAGATCGAGGTCTCGTTGCCCGGGACCAGGGAGGAGGCCAGCAACACGGTGTCGTCCTGGACCAGGTCGATGACGTGGTCCTGGTTTGCCATGCGGGCCAGGGCGGCCATCGGCTCGCCCTGGGAGCCGGTGCAGATGATGACGACCTTCTCCGGCGCCATCTTCTCCACCTCCTTGAAGTCCACCAGCACGCCGCGCGGGATCTTCAGGTAGCCGAGCTCCTTGGCGGTGCCCATGTTGCGGACCATCGAGCGGCCGACGAAGGCGACCTTGCGGTTGTACTTGTGGGCCGAGTCGATGACCTGCTGGATGCGGTGCACGTGCGAGGCGAAGGAGGAGACGATCACGCGGCGCGGGGAGGTGCGCATGACGTTGTCGATGGCCGGCAGCAGCTCGGCCTCGGCGGCCATGAAGCCCGGGACCTCGGCGTTGGTGGAGTCCGGCATGAACAGGTCCACGCCCTCCTCGCCCAGGCGGGCGAACCCGGCCAGGTCGGTGATGCGGCGGTCCAGCGGGAACTGGTCCATCTTGAAGTCACCGGTTTCCAGCACGAGGCCGGCGGGGGTGCGGATCGCGACGGCCAGGCCGTCGGGGATGGAGTGGTTCACGGCCAGGAACTCGAGGTCGAAGGGGCCGAACTTCTTGCGCTCGCCCTCCTTGACCTGGACGACCTTGGGCTTGATGCGGTGTTCCTGCAGCTTGGTCTTCACGAAGGCCAGGGTCAGCCGGGCGGAGATCAGCGGGATGTCGGCGCGTTCGCGCAGCAGGTACGGGATGCCGCCGATGTGGTCCTCGTGGCCGTGCGTGAGCACGACGCCGACGACGTCATCGAGGCGGTCGCGGATCGCCGAGAAGTCGGGGAGGATCACGTCGACCCCGGGGTGCTGTTCCTCCGGGAACAGGACGCCGCAGTCAACGATGAGCAGTTTGCCGCCGTACTCGAAGACCGTCATGTTGCGGCCGATCTCGCCCAGGCCGCCCAGCGGGGTGATCCGCATGGCTCCCTTCGCGAGGGCGGGCGGGTTCTGATGCTGCTTTTTTCTCAAGGGGGTCCGTTCTCTGTGCGGTGTTGTTTTTTCATATCCGGTCGGCGGCGTCTGTTTTCGGTCGACGCCGGAGCACACCGGGAAAATCAAGGGCGCCCGCGACCCATGGGCGGCGGAAGCATATCTACCTTGACTTTACCACCGCTTCACAACGGGGGCATGGTCGGGGTAGCCGGGGTCCCAGGACGGTCACGGGATGTGCACCCCGGTTCGAAGCACTGCAGTGCGGACGTCTGGGTCATGCGCATAGATTGGCGACTCCTCGACGTCGCGTGGCGGGTCGGCTGGGTCCAAAAACTCCGCCCAACAATGATCGTCGTTGCCGGCCATTCCGAATTTCCTGCTCATGCGTCCGAGGGATCCTCGGCCACAGCCCGCGCGGCGGACCCTACGAGTCGAAAGGAATTTTCGCGAATTGCCTGGATCGGCGACTGGAATTCCAGCTGCGGGTTGATGGAGAGGAACCACCGCTGGGCACGGCGAGGGGAGCTGGATTCGGCGATGAGATTAAAGGTCTCCAGCGCGAACCGAAGCCGTTGCTCGGCTGGGGGTCGCGGGGCAAGTTCTCCACGCGCCCATTTGCGGGCCTGGCCGGGATCCTTGATGCCAGCAATTGAAGCGACGAGATTCGCTGTCAAAACGTCGATCAGCTCGCGCACCACCTCGTCGATGTCCATGTCCAGGGTTCGTGTCTGGTGCCGGGGACCGCCGGGAGCGATGGTCATGACTGACCTCCATTCGACTGGTATCCCCACCGTACCCTCGCTGCCCGCATTATGCACGGGTTATGCCCGGCATAAGCCTGCAGGGTGCACCCCGTAAAGTTGTCCCTTGTGTCAGCCGTTCCCGCCCCCACCCCAGTCCGCAGCATCCTGCGGTCCCCGCGTGCCCTGAGCACCGAGGTGCTCGCCGGGATCGTGACGACCCTTGCGCTCATCCCGGAGGTCATCTCCTTCTCGGTCATCGCGGGGGTCGACCCGCAGGTCTCCCTGCTGGCCTCGGTGGTCCTCGCCGTTTCCATGTCGTTTCTGGGTGGCCGACCGGCCATGGTCACCGCTGCAGCAGGATCGGTGGCGCTGGTGGTCGGCCCGCTGGTGAAGACGCACGGCGTCGAGTACCTGATGCCCACCATCGTCCTGGCCGGGCTGGTCCAGGTGGCGTTCGGGGTGTTCGGCCTGGCCCGGCTGATGCGCTTCGTCCCGCGCTCGGTCATGCTCGGTTTCGTCAACGGCCTGGGCATCATGATCTTCATGGCCCAGGTCCCCCATGTGCTGGACCTGCCGCCGCTGGGGTACGCGGTCTTCGCCGCGGTGCTGCTCATCATCCTGCTGCTCCCCCGCCTCACCACCGTCGTTCCGGCACCGCTGGTGGCGATCGTCCTGGCGACCGCCGCCGTCATCGTCCTGAACTGGACGCTGCCCGACGTCGCCGACGAGGGCACCATCGGCGGGCCGCTGCCCGGGCTGACCGCCCTGGGCGTACCCGTCAACCTGGAGACCCTGCGGCTGATCTGGCCCACTGCCCTGTCGGTGGCGTTCGTCGGGTTGCTGGAGACCCTGCTGACGGCCAAGGTCACCGACGACCTGACCGAGACGCACTCGAACAAGGGCCGCGAATCCTGGGGGCTGGGCGTGGCCAATATGCTGGCCGCCGGCTGGGGTGGCATCGGCGGTTGCGCGATGATCGGGCAGACGGTGGTCAACGTGAAACTCGGACGGGCCCGCACCCGCATCTCCACGCTCGTGGCCGGGTTGTTCCTGCTGCTGCTCATGACCTCCCTGAGCGACGTCATGGCCCGCATCCCCATGGTCGCCCTGGCCGCGGTGATGATGGTCGTCGCCGTGCAGACGGTGAACTGGCATTCCGTCAGCCCCGCCACCCTGCGCCGCATGCCGCTGCCCGAGACCCTGGTCCTCGCCGTGACGATCATCGCCGTCGTCGCCACCGGCAACCTCGCCGTTGGTGTCGGCGTCGGCGTGCTGCTGGCCATGGTCCTCTTCGCCCGCCGGGTCGCCCGGGTGCTGGTGGTGACCAGGACACCGCACGACGACGGTGCTTCCGTGGGCTACACGGTGTCGGGCCCGCTGTTCTTCGGCAGCAGCAACGACCTGGTGGAGCAGTTCGACTACGCGGAGGACCCCTCCCGGGTGGTCATCGACCTGTCGGCGGCCCAGCTGTGGGACGCCTCGACGATCGCCGCCCTGGATGCGGTCCGTGACAAGTACGCCAAGCACGGGGCCGAGGTGGCGGTGACCGGGTTGGACGAACGCAGTTCGGCGTTGGACCGGCGGCTCTCGGGCTTCCTGAAGGACTGAGTCAGTCCAGGAGGTTTGCCTGAAGGGCCCGGCGTTCGCCGTCGTTCAGGGCACGGGAACCGGTCCGCTCGGCGTCCAGGGGGACGATCACCGTGGAGCCGACAAAGACAGTGGTATCGCCCTGGATGCCGGTGTGGCGCAGGGTGAACGACTTGGTCCCGATGCGCTCCACGCCCAGGCGCAGCGTCATCTCCGGGACGTATTCGGCCTGCGCCACGTAGTCGACCTTCAGGGACGCGACCACGACCCCGGACACGCGGGTGGAGAATCCGCCCACGCTGCGGGTCCACCGCACCCGGGCCTCCTCCATGAGGGTGACGATGCGCGCATGGTTCAGGTGTCCGTTGGCGTCCTGGTCGGACCAGCGCAGGGCGATCGTGAAGTCGAGGGAACTCATGTCCGGATCCTATCGGCGCACGGTGCGGTAGCGGGCCGGCAGGGCGTCGGGGCACGCCGTTGTTACGATGAACACGCCGCGACCCCTGCCGGGTCCGGAGCCCGGGGCCCCGCGTTCCGGACAGCTGCCGAACCAGAGGAGCCGACCGTGTCGCCAGCCGACCTTGCCCATGATGGCCGGCGCGTCCCGTGAGCCTCATGCTCCTGCTGGACCTGCTCGGGGTGTTCTTCTTCGCGGTTTCCGGTTCACTGCTCGCGGCCCGTCGCGATTTCGACGTGGTCGGCTCCATCATGCTGGCCTCGCTCGTCGGCCTCGGTGGCGGCGTCATCCGCGACCTGGTCATCGACCAGGGCCCACCCAACGCCTTCAGCCAGCCGCTGTACATCATCCCGCCGGTGCTGGCGACTCTGGCCGTGTACCTGCACGTCTTCGGGGTGCGCAGGTTGCGCCGCACGCTGATGCTGTTCGACGCCGGTGGGCTGGCCTTGTTCTGCGTCACCGGAACGGTCACCGCCCTGGAATCGGGCATGGGTGCCATCTCCGCGGCACTGCTCGGGTTGACCACCGCTGTCGGCGGCGGCGTCATGCGCGACGCCGTCGCCAACGAGGTGCCCCAGGTCTTCAACCCGCGGGGCGTTTATGCGATCGGCGCACTCTGCGGCGCCGCCTTGACCGCACTGCTCTGGCACTTCGACGTGCTCAACCCGGTGACCGGAACCGTCGTCGCCGCCCTGGTCTTCACCACCCGGGTGCTGTCGCTGCGCTATGGGTGGACGGTTCCGCTGGCGTCCGGGCGCACCGGATCCGCCGGCTTGCCGTAGCCGGCCTCGGGCCAGTGCCGCCTCAGGCCAGGGCCCGGTCGATCCTGCGGTGGTACCGCATTCCGGCCAGACCGCCGAGGATGGCCCCCAGCAGCGGGATGAGCAGGGCGATCACCAGTGCGGTGATCCCGCCCGCGGTCAGCGCCCCTTCGTCCAGCGGCACCCGGGGCATGATGTTCAGGCTGCCCAGGACGTTGAACTGGCTACCGGCGATGGCGCCGATTGCGGCCAGGACCAGGGCGATGGCGATTGCCCACAACCAGACGGCCACGCCCTGGCGGATCCCGTTGAAGCGGGCCATCCGCCCGGCGACGTAGCCGCCGCAGTAGTAGGCGACCAGCAGGATGATGCCCAACGCGATGGCACTGGGGACACCGATGGCCCCCACGTCCTTCGACGCCTGGTTCACCAGGTCCTCGGCGGAGGAACCGTTGGCCAGGCCGATGCCCGCGCCGGCCGCAGCCAACAGTGCCGTGAGCAGCACGCTCATCCCCATGGCGGTCAGCCAGCCGAAGAAGGCCGACCCGATCTTCACCCCACCGAAGCGGCGGCGTTCGGCCTCCTCGCGGACCGGGACGCCGGCCCGGTCCCGTTCGTCGGGATCCGGGTCGAACCGGGAGGACGGTTCGGGCTCTGCCCGTCCTGCGGGTTCCACCGGCCGATGGGTGGCGCTGATGCGTTCGGTGGGATGCTGGTGTTCAAAGGCCTCGGTGCGTGGTGTCGGATCGTCGGTGCTCATGCTGGATCGCTCCCTTCGCTGGTTCCCCCAGTCTGCAGGCAGCGGCCCGTCTCCACAACGACCGGGGCCGATGGCCAGCACCCGTTGACCCATACCGACCAGGAGAGCGCACATGATCTTCACGTCCGATAAACGCAACAAGTCCGAGGAACACCAGCGCCTCTACGCCGGCTTCGAGATCGCCTACACGGTGGTGGACTTCTCCGCTGCCGCCCTCTTCATCGTCGGCAGCATCATGTTCTTCTCCGAGTCCCTGATGATCCCGGGGACCTGGTGCTTCCTGGTTGGCTCCGTCTGCTTCGCCCTCAAGCCGACGCTGCGCCTGGTCCGCGAACTGCAGATGGCGCGCCTGGACAAGCTCCAGCTGTTGGCCAAGCGCGGCAGGGACTGGTAAGCCCGGGCCACTCCGCCCCGGGGACCGGGATGGCCCCCAGGCGGGAGACCGGGGCCACTATGCAAAGATTGGGGGCAACGTCGAAGCGCCGGGGTGCGAGGCATCCCGCAGGAGCTGTCAGGAGGGTCCGAACATGCACAGCGCTGCGCTGTCGACCTCTGCCCTGGACCTGCTGCTCCTGCTGCGGGGCAGCGAGCCCGAGGGCCTGGGCAGATCCGAACAGGTGTCCCACCAGATCGAGACGACCATCCTGATGGGCATCTTGTCCGAGGGCGACCGGCTCCCCACCGAATCGGCCCTGGCCGCCAAGCTCGGCGTCTCGCCGATCACCCTGCGGCAGTCGCTGGCCACACTCCGGGCCAAGGGCCTCATCGAAACCAGCAGGGGCCGCAGTGGCGGCAGCGTGGTCCGCGGCCACGGTGGCCTGAGTGATCGGGAGTTGCAGCAGAAGCTCAGGGAAACCAGCACCGAGTCGCTCCGGGACCTGGGCGACCTGGGCGCGGCGATCGCCTCGATGTCTGCGCGTCTTGCCGCGAGCCGTGCCGACCCGCGGAACGTCGAACATCTCGCCGACCTGGCCCGTGCGCACCGTGAATCTGCCGTGGAACCGGCCAGCAGGCGCCTGGACGGAAGGTTCCACGTGGGCCTGAGCATCGCCGCCCAGTCCAGCCGCCTGACCTCTGCCGCCCTGCAGTTCGAGGCAGAACTCACCACGCTTTGGTGGGGCCAAACGGAGCCGGCGGGCAGGCACCTCCACGCAGCTGGTGAGCACGACGCGATCGTCGAAGCCATCCGCGCCCAGGATCCCGATGCCGCAGGTTCAGCTGCCGAATTCCACTCCAGGAAACTGACCGAGCATCTGATCGCGCAGCATCTGGAACTGGGCATGATGTCCGAGGAGGGTAACTGACATGGACGAGATCCACGCAGCCCTGGAACGAACCGCCACGACCGTTTCGACGCGGGTGAAGTCGGTCTTCGACGACTTGGAGTCCATCGCCACGTCCGTCTCGGCCGTCGCCGAGGGCACCACCGGAATGCCACCGCGCAGCTCCTAACCAATTCCTGAGGAATGACTTCGCGGCGCGTCCACCTGGAACTCGGCGGCAAGGCACCCGTGGTGATCTTCGGCGACGCCGATCTGGAAGCTGCCGCCCGCGGTGTCCGCGAGGCGGGATTCTGGAATGCCGGCCAGGAATGCGGCTCCGCCTGCCGGGTGCTCGTCCACGAGTCGGTGGCCGCGGAATTCACCGACCTGCTGATCCGCGAGGTCAGCCAGATCTCGCTGGGGGCACCGGGAGCCGGGACCGACGTCGAGATGGGCCCCATGATTTCCGGGGCCCACTACCGCCGGGTCCTCTCAGCCCTTGAGGACATCCGCGCCGATGGGCTCACCTTTGCCCTCGGGGGCCACGCGCTCGAGGGGCCCGGCTATTTCATCGAACCGACCATCGTCACCGGGGTCCCCGCGGGCGCCGAGGTGGCCAGCACCGAGATCTTCGGCCCGGTGGTCTCCATCGAGACGTTCGGCACCGATGAGGAAGCCGTCGAGCGTTCCAATGAAACGCAGTACGGCCTGGCCGCATCGGTGTGGACGACGAACGCCTCCCGCGCCCTCTCCGTTCCCCGCCGGCTGGATTTCGGCACCGTCTGGGTCAACACCCACCTGGTCATCGCGAACGAAGTCCCCTGGGGTGGCTTCAAGGGATCGGGCTACGGGCGGGACCTGTCCATCTATGCGCTGGAGGACTTCTCCCGCACCAAGCACGTCATGTACCACCACGGGTAGGGCCTCAGGGGGCGACGACCCCCGTCGGGGTGCTGTCACCGAGCAGGATCCCGGCGGCCTTCTCCCCGATCATCACCGACGGGGCGTTGGTGTTGCCCGTGGGCACCAGCGGCATGATGGACGCGTCGGCGATCCGCACGCCGTCCAGGCCACGGACCTTCAGTGTCCGCGGGTCCACCACGGCCCCGTCGTCGGAGCCCATCCTGCAGGTGCCGACCTGGTGGTGGTAGGTCACCACCGCATCGCGCACGTACTGCTCCAGGTCGTCATCGGCGATGTCGGGGCCGGGATACACCTCGGTGGCGCCCCAGGCGGCCAGGGCCGGTGAGCGGCCGATGGCCCGGCAATGTTGCACCGAGGCGACCAGCGCCTCAACATCTGCCTGTTCGGAGAGGGCCCGCAGGTCGATGCTGATCGGGTCGGCGGCGTCCGGCCCCGTCAGCCGGATCTCGCCGCGGCTCTGGGGGCGCACCAGCCCGCCGAGCATCGAGAATCCCCCGTCCGCGCCGCTCATCTCCCCGCCGGCGTAGTCCTGCGAGTACATCGGCACGGAGAAGAAGATCGGCTGGGTGTCGGGCACCGGCAGGTCCGGGCGGGACTTGGCGAAGAGGTGGACCTCCGCCGGCGCGACCGTGGGGGCCTCGAGCGGTTCGCCGGTGGAGAAGATGACGGGTGAGAGCAGGTGGTCCTGCAGGTTCTTCCCCACACCCGGCAGGTCGTGGACGACGTCGATGCCCACCTCCGCGAGCTCGTCGGCGGGACCGATCCCCGAGCGCAGCAGCAGCTCGGGCGAGTTGATGGCTCCCGCGGCCAGCACGGTCTCGGTGGCCCGCAGCACCCGGGTGCCGCCGTCGTGCTCGACCTCGACGCCGGTGACGCGTCCGTCCTCGAGGAGCAGCCGGCGCACGTGGGCGCCGGTGAGCAGTGTGAGGTTCGGATGGTCCGCGACGGGCCGGAGGTAGGCGTGCCAGGTGTTGAAGCGGCCGCCGCCGCGCACGTTCAACTGCATGCGCGAGACGCCCTCGGGGTCCCCCGAGTTGTAGTCCTCGTTGAGTTCGAACCCGGATTCGACGGCGCCGGCGAGCATGGCGTCCTGGATCGGGTGGTGCTCATATCCGGTGGTGACATCGAGCAGACCCCCGGCTCCGCGCGTGTCCGAGGCACCGCCGTCGTAGTCCTCGATCTGGCGGAACAGCGGCAGGACGTCCTCCCAGGACCACCCGGGGCAACCGAGGTAGGCCCAGGTGTCGTAGTCCGCGCGGGCACCACGGACCCAGATGGTCGCGTTGAGGGCATGCGAACCACCCATGACCTTGCCGCGCGGCAGGTGCAGGCTGCGACCGGCGGCCCCGGCCTGCGGGAGAGTGTAGTAGTCCCAGTCCTGCTCGCTGTGCCAGAGCGCCCCGAGGGTGCAGACGTTGGCGATGTCGGGGTTGGTGTCCTGCCCACCGGCCTCGAGCACCACGACGCGGTGGCCGGCGTCGAGCAGGCGGCGGGCGATGACGTTGCCGGCCGATCCCGCGCCGACCACCAGGTAGTCGTAGTCCGTGGTGTCCATGGCGGCGCTACTCCGCGATGACCTGCGGGGTGCCCAGGCCCTTGAGCCCGGCGACGCCGAATTCGAGCCCGTAGCCGGACTGCTTGGCCCCACCGAACGGGATGCGCGGGTCCACCGCACCGTGCTTGTTGATCCACACGGTGCCGGCCTCGATACGGGCGGCGACCTTCCGGGCGCGGGCCGGATCGGAGGACCAGACGGAGGCACCGAGGCCGACGTCCAGGCCGTTGGCCATGGCGATCGCGTCCTCCAGGTCGGTGTAGCGGATGATCGGCAGGGCCGGTCCGAACTGCTCCTCGGCGACCAGCGGGTTGTCGTTGTCGATGTCGGCGACCAGGGTGGTCGGGTAGAAGTATCCGGGGGCGTCGGCGTCCGGGTTGCCGCCGGTGAGCACGCGGGCACCGGAGGACTTGGCGGCCTCGACCAGTTGCGCGACGATGTCGTACTGGGCCTGGTTCTGCAGCGGGCCGAGCACGTTGGCCTCATCCAGGCCGTTGCCCATGGGCATCTTCGCGGCCATCTCCACCAGGGCGTCGCAGACCTGGTCGTAGAGGGCGTCGGGGACGTAGAGGCGCTTGAGCGCGGCGCACGTCTGGCCGGTGTTGATGAAAGCTCCCCAGAAAAGGTCCTCGGCGATGGCCTGCGGGTCCACGTCGTCCAGGACGATGCCGGCGTCGTTGCCACCGAGCTCCAGGGTCAGGCGCTTCACGGTGTCGGCCGAGGAGCGGATGATCGCCTTGCCGGTGGCGGTGGAGCCGGTGAACATGACCTTGTCGATCCCCGGGTGCGAGGAGAGGGCCTCGCCGACGTCGCGGCCTCCGGAGACCACGTGCAGCAGATCCGCCGGCAGGGCGTCGTTGAGCACGGCGCCCAGGGCCAACACGGACAGCGGGGTGTATTCGCTGGGCTTGACCACGATGGTGTTGCCCATGCGCAGCGAGGGGGCGATCTGCCAGATGGAGATCATCATCGGCCAGTTCCACGGGCCGATGGCCCCGACCACGCCGAGCGGGCGGTAGTGGATGGCTGCGTGGGAATCACCGTCGTCGACCACCACGTCGGGATCCAGTTCGAAGGCCGCGGTGGCACGCAACCAGGCGGAGCAGGCACCGACCTCGAAGCGGGCGTTGGGCCCGTTCAGCGGCTTGCCCTGTTCGCGGGAGAGCAGTTCGGCCAGCGGTTCGGCGTTGGCCTCCACGGCGTCGGCTGCCCGGTTGAGGTAGTCGCTGCGTTCGGCGTGGGAGAGGGCGCCCCACGCGGGCTGCGCGGCGCGGGCTGCGGAGACCGCGGCGTCCAGGTCGGCGGTGGTGTGCACGGGGGCGCGGCCGACTTCCTGCCCGGTGGCCGGGTCGTTGATGGGCCGCGACTCGCCCTGCGGGGCGATCCGGGCCAGGAGGTCCTGGTAGGTGGCTGCTGCGGTGGCCGGTTGCGTGGACATGCCTGCTCCTTCTGGCTGGGGGCGTCGCCGGATGACGGCGCGTGGTCGCTTGGCACCCACTGTGCCGTACTTCACGGGTGGAGGTGTTGTCGTTGCCTGCAGGGCCCTTGTCGCTCAGCGCCGGAATCGCCGGGCCGTACGATGACAGTGGGCCGTGCGGTGGACCCCCACGGCGTGGCACAGTGGCGGGACGCCGTCGCCGATGAGCACCCAGGAGGATGATCCATGCACCCCGAGGACACCACCGCAGCGCCCCTGGCGCTCGGCCCGATGCTCCGCCATGTGGACGGGTCCAGCGCCTGCATCTGGGTCGAAACCCGCCACGCGGGCACCGTCGGCGTGCAGACCGGTGCCGGAACCTGGACGGCACCCACGTTCGGCGTCCACGGACACCACTACGCGCTCGTGCTGCTGGACGGACTGCCCGCCGGGGCCGAACTCGCCTACCAGGTCACCGTCGACGGCCACCGCGTCTGGCCCGAGAACGACGATTTCCCGCCCTCGGTCATCCGCACGCATGCGGAGGGCGGGCCCCTGCGGATGGCCTTTGGCTCCTGCAGGACCAGCGTCCCCCACGACGCGGCCGGCAACCGCGAACACGGGGTGGACGCCCTGCGCTCCTACGCGATCCACATGGCCACCGCGCAGGATCCCGCGTGGCCGGCCCTGGCGCTGCTGCTGGGCGACCAGGTCTACGCCGACATCACCAGCGAGGCCATGCAGGAGTTCATCCGCGGCCGCCGCGACATCAACGAACCGCCCGGTGCCGAACTGCGCGACTACGAGGAGTACGCCCACCTCTACGGGCTCGCCTGGTCGGATCCGGCGATCCGCTGGCTGTTCTCCACCCTGCCGACGGCCATGATCTTCGATGACCACGACATCCGCGACGACTGGAACGCCTCCCTGTCCTGGCGCCGGAAAATGGAGCAGACCAGCTGGTGGCATGGCCGCATCGTCGCCGGGCTCGGCAGCTACTGGGTCCACCAGCACCTGGGCAACCTCTCCCCCGCCGAACGGGCCGCGGATCCGCTGTGGCGGCGCATCGCCGGGCACCGGGGTGCCGGGGAACTCGACCTCAGCGAGGACCTCGATGCCTTCGCCGAGCTCGCCGACCGGGATCCCACGACCTACCGCTGGAGCTACTGCCGCGATGTCGACGACGTGCGCCTGCTGGTGGTGGATTCGCGCGCGGCCCGCCAGCTGGAGCCCGGTTCCCGGTCGCTGCTGGACGCCGACGAACGGGCGTGGGTCGACGAGCGTCTCCACGGCGGATTCCGCCACCTGCTGATCAGCACCTCCCTGCCGTTCCTGCTGCCCAAGGGGCTGCACCACGTCGAATCGTGGGACGAGGCCATCTCTGAAGGGGCCTGGGGCCGCACCTGGTCGCGCATCGGCGAGACCATCCGCCAGGCCGTCGACCTGGAACACTGGGCCGCCTTCCAAAACAGCTTCCGCCACATCGCCCAACTGGTGGTGGACACGGCGGACGGCAAGCGCGGGCCGGCCCCGGACACCATCACGTTCCTCTCAGGTGACGTGCACTTCTCCTACGTCGCCGAGGTCAAGCGCGACGCGGGAAGCCGGATCATCCAGGCCGTCTGCTCCCCCATGCGCAACCCGATGCCACCGGAACTGCGCGTTTTCGTCTCCTCCATGGCCTACGGTCCGGCGCGGCTCTTCGGCTCCCTGTTGGCCCGTTCCGCCGGCGTCGCGCCGCCGCCCATCGACTGGGTCAAGATCCGTGGCCCGTGGTTCGACAACAACTTGGCGGTCCTGGAGGATACGCCGCAGGGGCTGCGCCTGGGCTGGTCCCGCGGCGTCGTGGAACATGACGACGGCGGGACTCCCGCCCTGGAACAGGTCGCCGGAATCACCGTGGGCCCCCGCAATGCCGACGGCACCACCGGGCGGCCAACCGCCGCGACCCGGATGCGGCGACGGTTGGATTCGCTGCTGCGCCTGCTGCCCCGACGCGGCTGAGGCCACCCTCACAAAAAATAATGCTTGACATTTCAAGCATGGGGTGTCATAGTTATATGCATAAGCATACAAACCTCCCGGTTCCGCCGGGGAGAAGCAAAGGAGTCCCCCATGTCAGTTACGCTCACCCCCGGCACCTGGAAGCTCGATCAGGCCCACACCGAGGTCGGATTCAGCGTCCGCCACGCAGGCATCAGCAAGGTCCGCGGCGCGTTCACCGATTCGGATGCCACCCTCACGGTCGGCGAATCCCTCGAGGGCTCGAAGGTCGAGGCCGTCGTGAAGACCGCCTCCTTCGACTCCAACGACGAGAACCGCGACGGCCACGTCAAGAGCGCCGACTTCTTCGACGTCGAGCAGTTCCCGGAAATGACCTTCGTGTCCACCGGCACCGCTGGCGACCACGAGGAATTCGTCCTGAAGGGCAACCTGACCATCAAGGAGACCACCCTGCCGGTCGAGTTCAAGGTCGAGTTCGGCGGCGTCGCCGTTGACCCGTTCGGCGCCACCCGCGCCGGGTTCTCCGCCACCACGCAGATCTCCCGCAAGCAGTTCGGCATCACCTGGAACGCAGCCCTCGAAGCCGGCGGCGTCCTGGTCGGCGACAAGGTCACCATCAACGTCGACTCGGCGTTCGTCCTGCCCTCGGCCAACTAGGTCCACCAGCAACAGCACGACGTCGGCCGCCTCCCCTCGCAGGGGTGGTGGCCGGCGTCGTTTTGCGTGGAGCCCTATCCCCCGTGCAGCACCACTGCCTTGAGCGATTCCGGTTCGCGGCGGGCCAGCGTCAGCGCCGCCTCGGTCTCCTCCAACGGGAAACGGTGGGTGATCAGCGGCGCGGTGGCCACCGCTCCGGAGGCGATCAGCGCCAGGGCCGTCGGGTACGTGTTGGCGTAGCGGAACACACCGGTGATGGACAGCTCGCGCCCCTGGATCAGCGGGGCGCTGAGCGTGAGCTCGTCGGCGCCCATGCCCACCAGGACTGCCCGTCCCGCCGGGGCCAGGGCACGCAGGCCCGATGCGACCGCGGGCTGCGCGCCCGAGCATTCCAACAGCACGGTCTGGCCATCGGGCGGCGTGTCCCCTGCAGGAACGGCCGTGAATCCCAGGCCGCGAGCCACGTCCAGCCGGTACGGGCTGAGGTCCGTCACCGTGACCTCGGAGGCCCCGTGGGCGCGGGCGACCTGCGCGGCGAAGAGCCCGATCGGCCCGGCTCCCGTGACCAGGACCCGGTCCCCCGCGGTGATGCCGGCTTTCCTTGCGGCCCAGACGCCGACGGAAACCGGTTCGGCCATGGCTGCCTGCTCGAAGGCCATGCCGTCCGGTGCCCGGTGCGCGAAGTCGGCGTCGATCGCCACGAACCCGGCGATCGACCCGTCCACCGGCGGGGTGGCGAAGAAGACGACGTCGGGGCACAGGTTGTAGCGCCCGGCCCGGCACTGCTCGCAGCGCCGGCACGGCACCCCGGGCTCCAGCGCGACCGTCTGGCCGATGCGCCCGGCATCGACGTCGGCCCCCACCGCGGTGATGACGCCGGCCGATTCGTGGCCGATGACCATCGGCGCGTCCAGGACGAAGTCGCCGATCCGGCCGTGTTCGTAGTAGTGCACGTCCGAACCGCAGATGCCCGTGGCCCGGACGGCGACGAGCACCTCATGGGGAGCCGGCACCGGGACGGGCCTCTCCTCGATGGCGACCTCGCCGATGCCGCGCAGGACCGCGCTGGGGTTCTTCATGCTTGCTCCTTCTGGTCGGGGCGCCGGGTGTAGGTCATGATCGCGTTGCCTCCGTCGAACCTGGAGACGTCCTCGAGGTCGAAGAGTGTCGGGGAAAACGCGCCGGCAAAGGCCGGCCGCCCGGCACCGGCGACCACGGGGTACTGCTTGACGATGATCCGATCGATCTCCGGCAACAGCGCGGCAGCCAGCTCCCCTCCGCCGGCCAGGTAGATGTCCAGCGCGGAGTTCTCCGACTTCAGCGACCGCACGACCGGCACGGGGTCCTGGGCCACCACGTCCACCGCCGGATCCAGCTGCTGCAGGCTGCGCGAAAACACGATCTGCCGCAGGTGGGAGTACGGATTGGTGATGCCTTCGGCGAGCGCCGGCTCATAGGTGCGCCGCCCCATCACCACCGTGTCGAAGGTCTTCAGCGGCGCATCCGCCAGCCCCACCTGTGAGCGGATGTGGGACGGGATCGTGTCGGGGTATGCGGCGAGCATGTGCGCCATGTACTCGTCCGGGCTGTGAAAGAAGTCGATCTCGTCGGCGGGCCCGGCGATGTAGCCGTCAATGGATATGGCGATGTAGTAGACCAGTTCGCGCATGGACAGCCTTCCGTTCGGTTTGGACCGACACTACCGGCGGTCGGTCGGCACGTCGAAGCCTTTCGGCCGCTGCGGGCTACGTCGCCTCGATCAGCCCCATGAACATGGTCTGGTGCAGGACCTGGACGTGCCGGCGGGAGATGTCCACTGCGGTGACCACGTCCTTCTCCCGCAGCGCTGCGACCAGCTCGACGTGGTCGGCATTGGCCACGTGGAGTTCGGTGATGGGGTAGGGCAGGAAGTAGGCGTAGAGCTCGGCCAGTGTGCGGTGGTACTGCTCCGTGGGCCCGTCCAGCCCGGAGGCGGTGCCCACCAGGCGGTGGAAGTGCTCATCGGCCAGGTGGTATTCCGCCCAGGTCGTGGACGCGGCCATCGTGGCGGTCAGCTCCTCCAGCTCGGCCAGCTGGGAGCCGGTGGCGGTGAGGGCCGCGAAATGGGTCACCGTGCACTCGAACATCAGGCGCCGGTCGACGAGCTGGTGGATGGCTGCGAAGTCGGCGGGCCCGACGGCGAGTGCACGCAGTGCCTGCGCCGGAGGGTGGTCCGCTACGAACGTCCCGCCGTGGCGACCACGCCGGCGCACCACGATGCCGTCCTCGGCCAGGCTGGTCAGCGCGCGGCGGGCGGTGATGGCACTGACCGACAGGCCCAACGCGACCTCGTGCTGGTCGGGCAGCCGCTCCCCCGGCTGCAGCAGGCCCAGCGAAATGGCCATGGCGATGCGTGTGCGCACGGCATCCATGGCGGTGATCCGTTCGATGCCTGCCAGCACGGGGCCGCCGATGGGCGATTCGTCGGCGCCGCCCGCCGGGGCATTCTTCCCCTCGCCAGGGTCTTGATCGGGCACGCTCATCCCCCTACTCTAGGTGCGTCGTCGGACGTGTTTTCTATTCGTTCATTGTGATCTATTATGTTTCAGGTCACAACAACGTTCGGAGTCGCACATGCCCTCGACACTTCCCCTGGTCGCCGTCCAGGCACCACCACGCCTGATCGGGGACCCGCTCGCGGACTTCGCGTCCGAGGTCTCCACGGTCCTGGCAGCCCACCCCACGGCACGGCTGGTGGTGTTCCCCGAGCTGCACCTGTTCGGGGACGGATCCCCCGATCTGCAGCGCACCGCTGCACTGCAGGCCGCCGCCGAGCCGCTGCACGGCCCCCGCGTGGAGGGCCTGCGGGAGATCGCCCGCGACCTGGGCATCTGGCTGGTTCCCGGCAGCGTCTGCGAGCGCGGACCGGCCGGTGAGCTCTTCAACACCGAACTGGTCATCGCCCCCGACGGCGAGCTCGCCGGGACCTACCGCAAGATCTTCCCGTGGCGCCCCCACGAGCCCTACGACCCCGGGACGGAATTCAACACCGCGGACGTGGAGGACACCACAGTGGGCCTGAACATCTGCTACGACGCCTGGTACCCCGAAACCACCCGGCAGCTGGCGTGGATGGGGGCGGAGGTCATCCTCAACGTCGTGAAGACCACCACCGCCGACCGCGCCCAGGAGCTGGTGCTGGCCCGGGCCAACGCCATCGTGAACCAGGTCTTCATGGTCTCGGTGAACTGCGCCGGGCCGGTCGGCAAGGGCCGGAGCATCATCGTGGGCCCCGAGGGCGAGGTGCTCGCCGAGGCGGCGGGTGCCGCCCCCGAACTGCTCTTCACCGAACTGGACCTCACCGCCATCGACCGCGTGCGCACCAACGGCACGGCAGGGGTGAACCGCATGTGGTCGCAGTTCGCCCCCGGAGAGGCGCCCATCCACCTTCCGGTCTACGACGGGCGCATCGACCCGGCCAGCTGGACCCCGACGCACCGAACCCCCAGGAGCAACGCATGAGCAACGCACCGGCCCTCACCCGCACCCTCAAACTCCCATCGCTGGTGTTGTTCGGGCTGGCCTACCTCACCCCGCTGATCGTGCTGGGCATCTTCGGGGTGATCGCCGAGGCAACCGGGGGCGCCTCCTCCTCGGCCTACCTCGTGGCGATGATCGCCATGCTCTTCACCGCGCACAGCTACGGGCGGATGGCCATCACCCACCCCGTCGCCGGTTCGGCCTATACGTATGTGCGCCGCTCCATCGACCCGCACGCCGGGTTCCTGGTGGGCTGGGCGATCCTGCTGGACTACCTCTTCCTGCCCATGGTCATCTGGCTGATCGGCGGCTCGTACCTCAGCGCCCAGTTCCCCGGCATCCCCATGGCCGTGTGGATCATCGGGTTCATCGCCATCACCACCGTGCTGAACGTCCTGGGGATCAAAGTCGCCGACAAGGCCAACTACGTGCTGATGGCCTTCCAGCTGCTGGTCATCGTCTTCTTCGTCGCCCTGTCGATCTCCCACGTGGTGTCCGGCTCCGGTGCGGGCGGACTGTTCAGCGCCGGGCCGTTCTCCAACCCGACGTCCAGCTTCGGCACCATCACCGCAGGGGCGGCCATCGCCGCCTATTCGTTCCTGGGATTCGACGCCGTCACCACGCTGACGGAGGAGACGATCGAACCGCGCAAGAACATGCCGCGCGCCATCATGCTCATCGCCCTGATCGGCGGCGGGATCTTCGTCCTCGTCTCCTACACCACCCAACTGGTCCACCCCGGCGGCGTCTTCGAGGACTCCTCCTCCGCGGCCAGCTCCATCGCCCTGCAGATCGGCGGGACCTTCTTCGGTGCGGTGTTCCTGGCGGGACTGGTCGTCGCCCAATTCGCCTCCGGGCTCGCCGCCCAGGCCAGCGCCTCCCGCCTGCTCTACGCCATGGGCCGCGACTCGGTCCTGCCGAAGGCCGTCTTCGGCCGGCTCAACGCCCGCTTCCACACCCCCGTGGTGAACCTCTTCATCGCCGGCGCCGTGGGGCTGATCGCGATCTTCATGGATGTGGCCACCTCGACGTCGTTCATCAACTTCGGCGCCTTCACCGCCTTCACCCTGGTCAACGTCTCCGTCGTGTTCCACTACGTGCGGGCCAGGCGGGCCGGGCACCACCTGAACGTCCTCAGCTGGGTCGTGGTCCCCGCCATCGGCGCCGTCATCTGCGCCTTCCTGCTCTCCCAGCTCGACGTCCACGCACTGACCCTGGGGCTGATCTGGCTGGCCGTCGGCGTCGTGGTGCTGGGCCTGATCACCCACGGCTTCCGCACGGCACCACCGGAGATGGCGTCCGAGGACATGGCAGGCTAGATGACCACACCACCGCTGGAGACCAGAAGGGAACCCAGGATGCGCCTTGCCGTCGGCCAAATGGACTCGGGGAACGACGTCGGCGCCAACCTGCGCGCCATCGACGCCCTCGCCGCGCGCGCCTCGAGCGACGGCGCCCGGCTGCTGGTCCTCCCGGAGTATGCGACGTATGAGAAGAAGGCGGTCGACGCCTCCTTCGTCGAGGCAGCCGAGGCCCTGGACGGGCCGGTGTGCACCGAGCTGGGGCGGATCGCCGCCGCCCACTCGGTGGCTCTGGTCGCCGGGGTCATCGAGACGGGCACGCAGCCCGGCCGGGCCTTCAACACCCTGGCCGCGTTCAGCGATACCGGCGAGCTCCGGACCTCCTACCGCAAGATCCACCTCTTCGACGCCCAGGGGCATGCGGAATCGGATCACATCCAGCCGGGGCCGGTCCGCGGCCCTGCCGTCTTCGAACTCGACGGCGTGCGCTTCGGCCTGCAGACCTGCTACGACCTGCGCTTCCCCGAGCACTCCCGCGCACTGGCCGATGCCGGAACCGACGTCCTGCTCATCTGCGCATCCTGGGTCCCCGGACCGGGCAAGACCCGCCAGTGGGAGGTGCTGACCGCCGCCCGCGCCATCGAGACCTGCAGTTTTGCCATCGGGGCCTGCCAGTCAGCACCGGTGTCGGTGGGGCACAGCACGGTCGTGGACCCCTTCGGTTCGGTGGTGGGCAGCCTCGGCATCGGCCCGGAACTGCTCGTCGTGGACATCGACCCGGAGCAGGTGGGCCTGGCCCGACGGGGCTTCCCCGTCGCCACCCAACGCCGGCTCTGACCCGGGCGGGCGGCATCCGTGGCCGCCGGGGCGATGGCTGCCCTCAGCCCGCCTGGTACTGCGTCACCAGTTCGCGTTTGAGGATCTTCCCGCTGGGTCCGACCGGGAACTCGCTGACGATCTGCACCACCCGGGGGTACTTGTAGGCGGCCAGCCCCTCGGACGCGTAGTCGCGGATGGCCTCGGGCGTGAGCTGGCTATCGGGGACGAGGGTCACCGCGGCCACGATCTCCTGGCCGTGGGCGTCGTCCTCCACCCCGAAGACGGCGACATTGGAGATCTCCGCATGCTTCATGAGGTACTCCTCGACCTCGCGGGGGTACACGTTGTAGCCGTTGCGCAGGATCATGTCCTTCTTGCGGTCCATGATCCGCAGGTACCCGTCCTCGTCCTTGGTGCCCAGGTCCCCGGTGCGGAACCAGCCGTCGACCATGGCCTCGGCCGTGGCCTCGGGACGGTTCAGGTATCCGGCGAAGAGGTTGTGGCCGCGGACCACCAGCTCGCCCAGTTCCCCGCGCGGCAGCAATTCGATGGCGTCGGTGACCTCGGGGCGGGCAATCTCGACGTCCACTCCCCACACCGGAGTACCGATCGATCCCGGCACCGTGGGGCGCCCGACGTGGTTGAAGGTGGCCACCGGGGAGGTCTCGGTGAGGCCGTACCCCTCGTAGATGGTCGAGCCGAAGTTCTCCTCGAACGCCTCCAGCGCAGCCAGCGGCAGGGACGCCCCACCGGAGACCGCGTAGCGCAGCGCGCTGGGCTTCTCCTGGCGGTCGCGGAAGGCCTGGAGCAGCCCGAGGTACATGGTGGGGACCCCGCAGAAGATGTTGATGCCGTCGTCGAGCACCATGTCCAGGGCCCCGGCCGGGGTGAACTTGGGCAGCAGCATGATCTCGGCGCCGGCGCGCAGTCCCGCGTTGAGCACCACGGTCTGGCCGAAGGTGTGGAACAGCGGCAGGCCGCCGAAGATCCTGTCGCCTTCGCGGAAATCAAAGGTGCTGGTCAGCAGGACGTTGACCTGCTCGAGCAGGGCGAAGTGGCAGCCCAGCGCCCCCTTGGGCTTGCCGGTGGTCCCCGATGTGTAGAGGATCGTGGCGATGTCATCGGGCCGCATCGGCCGGTAGGTGTCGATCGGTTCCGCGGCGGCGGCACGGTCCTCGAGCCGTGCATGCTCCGTCCCCTCGGGGGCCAGCACCGTCATCACGTCGACCCCGGCGGCCTCGGCGGCCAGCGCCCCCTGCTCCAGCAATCCGGCGGCGCAGACCAGCAGGCCTGCCTCGGCGTCGCGCAGGATGTATTCGATCTCGTGGCGCTTGAGCAGCGCGTGGATCGGGACGACCGTTCCGCCCAGGGCCAGCACCGCGTAATAGGTGCGGGCAAAATCGGTGACGTTCGGGATCAGCACTGCCACGCGCGAGCCGTTCCCCACGCCGGCGTCGCGCAGGGCGCCGGCATAGGCACGGGTCTGGTCCCACAACGTGGCGTAGCTGACCGTTTCCCCTCCCAGCGTCACGGCGGGGCGGTCGGCAAAGCGGTGGGCGGACTCCGCCAGGATGGCTGCGACGGACAGGGTGGCAAACATCGCCGCTCCTCGGGTTGACGTGTGCTGGGTCACAACATTGTGTAATGGGACTGGGGTTCAGGTCAAGGAACCCGGTTCCACGTGTGCTGCGGTGCGCCGGGTCAATCCCGCTCGGCGCGCGGGCGCACCGGGGCGGCTGGCCGGACGGTGGCGGCCCGGCCGCGCAGCAGCAGCGTGACCGCCAGGGCGACGGCCGCCGTGATGGCCAGCAGGAGCAGCCCGATCCCATAGCTGTTGGTCACCGGATCGTAGGTCGACCCCATGACCATCGGGGGGAAGAATCCGCCCAGGCCTCCCGCGGCACTGACGATGCCGGAAACCGATCCGACGTTGTCCGCCGGCGCCGCGCTGCCGACCCAGGCGAAGACGCCGCCGGCGCCCAGTCCCAGGGCGGCGGCCATGAGCAGGAACGTCGCGCCGGTGGCGACCTCGGTGCGCGGCTGCTGCATCACCACCAGCGCCAGGACCGTCACGGCCAGCAGCGACACCGCGACGACGGGCTTGGAACCGATGCGGTCCGCCAGCGTGCCGCCCACGGGCCGGGCGACCACCGCGGCCAGGGCGAAGCCGGCGGTCCGCGTCCCCGCTGCGGTGGGATCCATGCCGTAGATGTCCAGCAGGTACGTCGGCAGGTAGGCGCAGAAGCTGACGAATCCGCCGAAGACGACGGCGTAGAGGAAGCACAGCTGCCAGGTCACCGGCAGCCGGGCGGCCCGCAGCAGCTTGGGGGCCACCGGAGCCGTCGGCGTCTGCCGGGCCGGGGACTCACGCAAGGTGAACCAGACGACGCCGGCCGTGACGGCCAGGAGGCCGGCCAGCAGCAGGTGGGTCGGCAGGTAGCCGAGGGAACGGACCAGCCGCGGGGTCAGGAACGCGGCGATCGCCGTCCCTCCCATGCCCATCCCGAAGACACCCGTCGCGAAGCCCCGCCGGGAAGCGGAGTACCAGGCCGAGACGAACGGGATGCCGACGGCGAAGACCGTCCCCGCGATGCCCAGGAAGAAGGCCACGACCAGCAGCATCGCGAACGATCCCACGCCGCCGGCGACGGCGACCAGCACCACTGGGATGACGGTGGCCCCCAGCACCACGGTGAACATGATCCGTCCGCCGAACCTGTCGGTCAGCGCGCCCACGACGATCCGGCCCAGGGAGCCGACCAGGATGGGCATGGCCACCAGCACGGAGACGGCACCTGCACCGAGCTCCATGTCGTGGCTGTAGCGTGCCCCCAACGGCGAGATGACCATCCAGCCCCAGAATCCCACGGCGGAGGCGATCGTGGCCAGGACCAGGTTATAGGCAGCCCGACGGGGATCGATCGCCGGCTGCGGGGAAGTCATCGCCGGTCACGTTCCCGGTCCGCGGACCCCACCGGCGACCAGCCCCGGCGCGCCGGCCTGCTGCCGAGCTGGCGGTCGCGGGAGCGGTAGACGATGTAGGGGCGGAAGATGTAGTGCAGCGGCGCGGTGAAGGCGTGGACCAGCCGGGTGAAGGGCCAGATGACGAACAGCACCATGCCCACCAGCGTGTGCAGGTGGAAGGAGAACGGGGCGGCGGCCATCGAGGAGATGTCGGGCTGCAGGATGTACAGCGACCGGAACCACGGGGAGACGCTCTCGCGGTAGTTGTGCCCGTGCCCGCCCAGGAACACGCTGGCCAACGTGGTCCAGAGCCCGAAGATGATCGCTGCGACCAGCACGATGTACATCATCTTGTCGTTCCTGGTCGTCGCCATGAACACCGGCCCGGTGGTGCGCCGGCGGATCACCAGCAGGATGATCCCGCCCAGCGTGCCGATGCCGGCAACGCCGCCGACGAACAGCGCGTTGAAGTGGTAGAACTCCTGGCTCATGCCCACCGCCTCGGTCCAGGACATGGGGATGACCAGTCCGAACAGGTGCCCGGCCAGCACGGCGAGGATCCCGAAGTGGAACAGCGGCGAGGCGATGCGCAGCAGCCGCGATTCGTAGAGCTGGCTGGAGCGGGTGGTCCAGCCGAACTGGTCGTAGCGGTACCTCCACACCAGCCCGCCGACCAGGATGACGGCCATCAGGTACGGCAGCACACCCCACAACACCACGTCGAGCACTCCCACATCCGGTGCCATCTCATACCCCTCTCACCGGCAACAGCCTGGCGTCGTATGGTTCGAGCCCCACGGCCTCGACCGGCGGCCCGACCCCGGCCATCGCCATCACTGCCTGCCGGTCGGCCGGCGAGGCGCCCGGCAAGGTCGAGCACACCGCGGCGACCACGGGCGCATAGGGTGAGCCGTGCTCCTGAAGCGCCAGGCGCAGCATCTCCAGGCTGGGCCGGAACTCGGTCAGCAGTTCGCGTCCGCGCACCGGATCCGCGAGCGCGGCGAACTCGAGCACGATCGGCAGGTAGTCGGGCAGCTCGCCGCCCGGGGTGACCATCAGCCCGCTGTCCCGGAAGGCCCGCTTGAACCGCCCCAGCACCTCCCCGCGCCGCCGCGTGTCCCCGTCCGTCCAGTAGGAGAGGTACAGCGCATGCTTGCGGCTCAGGTCGAACGTCTCCACGTAGGCCCGCTCGAGCTCGCGCAGCCCGGTGGATCCCAGGTGATCCAGCAGGGTCCCCATGCCGGAGAGCGCCGCGGGATCCGGTGCCGGGGCACGACGGCGGCCCCTCCATCCGCGCACGCCCCCGGTCCCACGGGGGCACTCCTCGAGCGCCCGGCGCAACAACGGCAGCCGTTCCAGCAGCGCCGCATCGGGGTAGGACAGCAGATGCGAGGCGACCTGGTAGATGACGGCACTGGCCCCCGGCGCCGGGCCGGAGGCGGGGACCGGGTGGCTCATTCGAGGGCCTCCCGCTTCGCCTGTTCCTGCGCGGGTGTGGTCTTGTCCGGGTGGTGCGGATCCGGGAACAGGCCCGACGGGCGGCCGGTGCCGTCCCAGTTCAGCAGGTTCACCCGCCCGCGCAGGCTCGCCGCCCCGGGCGGTTCCTCGGAGGTCTGCCGCGCCTGCAGTGCGTAGAAGTTCTCGATGGCCACCGGGGTCGGGGTGCCGCTGGCCTCGCCGAACGGGGAGTCCTCGTACATCCCGGGCCCGTCCTCGAAGTCCAGCGAGCAGCCCATCTCCTCCAGGTCGTGGGCCTGTTCGACGTGGGCCTTGGGGATGACGTAGCGCTCCTCGTACTTGGCGATCGCCATCAACCGGTACATCTCGTAGAGCGACTCCCCCGACATGCCGACCTTCCCGGGGATGGAATCGTCCGGGTCGTTGCCCATCGAGATCCCGCGCATGTAGGAGCGCATGGCGGCCAGCTTCTTGAGCACCGTGTCGATCCGGGTGGTGTCACCTGCGGTGAACAGCTCGGCGAGGTACTCCACCGGGATGCGCAGCGCGTCGATCGCCCCGAACAGGTTGCCGGCGTCCTCGGCGTCGTGGCCCTGTTCCTTGAGCAGGTCGGTGACCGGGGACAGTGGCGGGACGTACCAGACCATCGGCATGGTGCGGTATTCCGGGTGCAGCGGCAGCGCCACCTTGTACACCTTGGCCAGCTTGTACACCGGCGAGCGGCGGGCGGCCTCCAGCCAGTCCTCGGCAATGCCCTGCCGGCGGGCCTCGGCCTGCACCTGCGGGTCCTCCGGGTCCAGGATGACATCCATCTGGGCCTCATAGAGGTCCTGCACGTCCTCCGTGGAGGCGGCACCGGTGACGGCATCGGCGTCGTACAGGAACAACCCCAGGTAGCGCAGCCTCCCCACGCAGGTCTCCGAGCACACGGTCGGCTGGCCGACCTCGATGCGCGGGTAGCAGAACGTGCATTTCTCGGCCTTGCCGGTCTTGTGGTTGAAGTAGATCTTCTTGTAGGGGCAGCCGGTCACGCATTGGCGCCAGCCGCGGCAGCGGTCCTGGTCCACCAGCACGATCCCGTCCTCGACCCGCTTGTAGATCGCCCCGGAGGGGCAGGAGGCCATGCAGGAGGGGTTCAGGCAGTGCTCGCAGATCCGCGGCAGGTAGAACATGAAGGTCTGTTCGTAGTCGAACTTGATCTTCTCGTTGGATTCGCGCCTGACCTTCTCCACGATCGGGTCCAGGTGCCCCAGCTCGGAGGTCCCTCCCAGGTTGTCGTCCCAGTTGGCGCTCCAGGTGATCTTCGTGTCCTCCCCGGTGATCAGCGACTTGGGCCGGGCCACCGGGAAGTCATCGCCCAGCGGGGCCTCCACGAGCATCTTGTAGTCGTAGGTCCACGGTTCGTAGTAGTCCTTCAGCTCCGGCTGCACCGGGCTGGCGAACAGGCCCAGCAGCTTGGCCGCCTTGCCGCCGGCCTTGAGCTTGAGCCGGCCCGACTTGTTCAGCGTCCAGCCGCCCTTCCACCGCTCCTGGTCCTCGTACCGGCGCGGATACCCCTGCCCGGGGCGGGTCTCGACGTTGTTGAACCAGACGTATTCCATGCCCGCCCGGTTGGTCCAGGCCTGCTTGCAGGTCACCGAACACGTATGGCAGCCAATGCACTTGTCCAGGTTCATCACCATGCCCATCTGGGCCATGACACGCATCAGTACCTCACCTCCTGGGAACGACGGCGGATCGTGGACACCATGTCCCGCTGGTTGCCCGTGGGACCGAAGTAGTTGAACGCGTAGGAGAGCTGGCCGTAGCCGCCGATCAGGTGGGTGGGCTTGACGAGCAGGCGGGTGACCGAATTGTGGATGCCGCCGCGCCGACCGGTGGCCTCGGACTTCGGGACATCGATGGTGCGTTCCTGCGCGTGGTAGACGTAGGCGACGCCGTCGGGCATCCGGTGGCTGACGATCGCCCGGGCGACGAGCACGCCGTTGGTGTTCACTGCCTCGACCCAGTCGTTGTCCGCCACCTTGATCGCCGCCGCGTCCGCCGGGGACATCCAGACGGTCGGGCCGCCGCGCGAGAGCGAGAGCATCAGCAGGTTGTCCTGGTATTCGGAGTGGATCGACCACTTGGAGTGCGGGGTCAGGTAGCGCACCGTGATCTCCAGTTCACCGGTGGTGCCCAGTTTCGGTTCGCCGAAGAGCCGGTGCATGTCCAGCGGGGGCCGGTAGTTGGGCAGCTGCTCGCCGACGTCGCGCATCCAGTCGTGGTCCAGGTAGAAGTGCATCCGCCCGGTCAGCGTGTGGAAGGGCTTGAGCCGTTCGATGTTCACGGTGAACGGGGCGTAGCGCCGGCCCCCGGTCTCCGAACCGGACCATTCCGGGGAGGTGATCACCGGTTGCGGGCCGGCCTGGGTCATCTCGAAGGTGATCCGCTTCTCCTCGGAACCCTCGGCCAGGTCGGCCAGCTTCCTGCCGACCCGCTTTTCCAGGTCCTGGAACCCCTGCACGGCCAGGGCTCCGTTGGTGGTGCCGGAGAACGCCAGGATGGCCTCGGCCATCCGCGCATCGGTGTCGATGGCCGGACGCCCGCCGGCGGGCCCGTGCGACATCACCCCGTGCAGCCGCCCCAGGCGCTCGACCTCCCCGCGGACCCGGTAGGTGACGTTCTTGACGGTGAAGCCCTTCGAATCCGCCAGCGGGCCCACACTGAGCAGCTGGTCGGCGATGGCGGTGTAGTCGCGTTCGACGACGGTGAAGTGCGGCATGTTCCGCCCCGGCACCGCGGGGATGCCGGTGCCGCGCCAGTCCTCGGCGTGCCCGCCGGGCTGGGCCAGCTGGCCGGGGGTGTCGTGCTGCATCGGGTGCGCCACCAGGTCCCGGCGCACCCCGAGGTGGGTCCTGGCCTGCCGGGACAGTTCACGGGCCAGCAGGGTGAACAGCTCGAAGTCGGTCTTGGCCTGCCAGGGCGGGTCGATCGCCGGGGTGAAGGCGTGCACGAACGGGTGCATGTCCGTGGAGGAGAGGTCGTGCTTCTCGTACCAGGTCGCCGCCGGGAAGACGACGTCGGAGAGCAGGGTGGTGCTGGTCATGCGGAAGTCGGCGGAGACCAGCAGGTCAAGCTTCCCCTCCGGCGCCTCCTCGTGCCAGGCCACGTCCACCGGGCGCTGCTCGGGGGCGTCGTTGTCGGCGCCCATGACGTTGTGGTGGGTGCCCAGCAGGTTGCGCAGGAAGTACTCGTTGCCCTTGGCCGAGGACCCGAAGAGGTTCGAGCGCCACAGGATGAGGGTGCGCGGCCAGTTGGCTGGCGCGTCAACGTCCTCGATCGCCTGCTGCAGCCGGCCCTCCTTCAGCTCGGAGGCCACATACGCCGCCGGATCCTCCGCGGTGCCCGCGTCCACCGCCGCCGCTGCAGCGTCGGCCACCTCCATCGGGTTCACCGAGAACTGCGGGTAGAACGGCATCCAGCCCAGGGCCGCGGACTTCGCGAGCGCATCGGCGGTATGCAGGCCATCGAGGGACCCCTCGGAGAGCGGTGACTTCAGTGCGTCGGCCGAATACCCGTCCTGGCGCCACTGGTCGGTGTGCATGTACCAGTAGCCGGTGCCGATCATGGTGCGCGGCGGCCGGGACCAGTCCAGCGCGTTGGCCAGCGAGATCCACCCGGTGATGGGCCGGCACTTCTCCTGGCCGACGTAGTGCGCCCAGCCCCCGCCGTTGCGGCCCATCGACCCCGTGAGCAGCAGCAGGGACAGGATCGCCCGGTAGGTGGCATCACCGTGGAACCACTGGCAGATGCCCGCACCCATGATGATCATCGAGCGGCCACCGGATTCCTCGGCGTTGGCGGCGAACTCGCGGGCGATGCGGGCGCAGGCCTCGGCGGGCACCGAGGTGATCTCCTCCTGCCAGGCCGGCGTGTAGGCGGTGTCGGCGTCGTCGTAGCCGGAGGCCCACCGGCCGGGCAACCCGTCGCGGGCGACCCCGTACTGGGCGAGCATCAGGTCAAAGACGGTGGTGACCTGGCGTCCGGCGACCGTGCGGACCGGGACGCCGCGGTGGATCACGGTCCCCGCCCCGGCCGGGTCATCGAAGAGCGGCAGGCGGATTTCCGCCGTCGTGCTCCCCGCGGTGCCGTACAGGCTCAGCGCCGGGTCGATGTCACCGAGGTCCAGGTTCCATTTGCCCTCGTCCTGGGCGTTGTAGCGGAAGCCCAGGGACCCGTTGGGCACTGCAGGGGCGCCGGTGGCGGCATCCCAGAGCACCGTCTTGAAGTCGGCGTCGGCCCGCGTCCCGGCGGCCCCCTCCCCCGTCCCGGCGTCCGGGGCGGCATGCCGGCCGGCGAACGGCGAGTTCCCGGCGGCGCCCTGCCACACCGGCCCCGAGGCATCGGCGGAAGCGGCGGTGGAGGCATCGGCGGCGTCCAGGTCGGCGGCGGTGAGGAACTTCCCGGGCACCAGGCCCTGCCCGTCGGGGTGCTCGGTGAGGGCGACGAGGAACGGCAGGTCGGTGTACTGCCTGACGTAGTCCTGGAAGAAGGGGACCTGCCGGTCCACGAAGAACTCCTTGAGCAGCACGTGTCCCATGCCCATGGCCAGGGCGGCGTCGGTGCCGGCCTGGGCGGGCAGCCATTCGTCGGCGAACTTGGTGTTGTCGGCGTAGTCGGGGCTGACGGAGACGATCTTGGTGCCCTTGTACCTGACCTCGGTCATCCAGTGGGCGTCGGGGGTGCGGGTGACGGGGACGTTGGAGCCCCACATCATCAGGTAGGTCGAGTCCCACCAGTCGCCGGATTCGGGGACATCGGTCTGGTCGCCGAAGACCTGGGGGCTGGCCACCGGCAGGTCGGCGTACCAGTCGTAGAAGCTGGTCATGACCCCGCCGATGAGCTGCATGAACCGGTTGCCGACGGCATGGCTGACCATCGACATGGCAGGGATCGGGGAGAAGCCGGCGCAGCGGTCCGGACCGTAGGTCTTGATGGTGTTCACGTGGGCGGCGGCGGCGATCTGGATGGCCTCGGCCCAGCTGGTGCGCACCAGGCCGCCCTTGCCGCGGGCCTGCTGGTAGGCCTTGCGCTTCTCCGGGTCGGCGGCGACCTCGGCGAACGCCAGCACCGGGTCCCCCAGCCGCTGCTTGGCCTCCCGGTAGAGGTCCAGCAGGACGCCACGGACGTAGGGGTAGCGCACCCGCGTCGGCGAGTAGGTGTACCAGGAGAACGCGGCGCCGCGCGGGCAGCCGCGCGGTTCGTATTCGGGGCTATCGGGTCCCACCGAGGGGTAGTCGGTCTGCTGGGACTCCCAGGTGATGATCCCGTCCTTGACGTAGATCTTCCACGAGCACGATCCGGTGCAGTTCACCCCGTGGGTGGAGCGGACGACCTTGTCGTGGCTCCAGCGGTCGCGGTAGAAGGAGTCACCGGCCCGGCCGCCCTCCCGGAACACGGCCCGGCCGTCCTCGGTCTCGTCCCACTTGGTGAAGAACCGCCCCAGCTTCAGCAGGGCGTCGGAGGCCGGTCCGTCAGGGCCCGCAGTGCGAGTGTCCCGTGTCATGGGGCCAGACTATGGACGAACACCGGGCATTGCTAGGGACCGGGCATAACGAATCGAGATCATGCGCTAACCCGCCCTGCCGTGGCGTGCGTCAGAGGTAGGGGCGGGTGATCAGTTCGATCCCGTGGCCGGCGGGGTCCTTGACGTAGAACCCGCGCCCGCCGTGTTCGGTGTTGGTTTCCCCCACGCGGCGCAGCTGCGGATCCGCCCAGTAGTCGATGCCCTGTTCGCGCAGCCGTGCCAGGGCACGGTCGAAGTGCTGGTCATCGACCAGGAAGGCGTAATGCTGGCTCTGGATCTGCACCGGGGGTTCGGCGAACTGCAGCATCACGCCGCCGTCGAGCATGATGTTGGTGAAGGGCCCCCAGGAGGCGACCTCCGTGGCCTCCAGCAGCTCGAGGTGGAAGCGGGCCGAGGTGGCGCTGTCGAGCGCGGCGATGATGGTGTGGTTGAACGTGGCTGTCATGGTGGTCCCGTCGTCGATGAATGGTCAACGCGCTGGGAGGTGGGTCCGCCGGGGGCGTGCGCGGGGCGCCGCGGGCGTGGGGCCGCGCCGGTTCAAGGCGCTACCGGATGGCCTATCCGTGAGTGGCCTGGGGCCGAACCGGTATTCACGGATCCAGCATAGCGCGGCCCGCCCCAGACGCCGGGCCTAGGGCAACTGGAGGATCTCCAGGCCCAACAGGTAGTTCTCGGCGTCGAAATCGCGGAAGAGGGCAGACTGCACGATGAACCCCTGGCAGACGCCGAGCATGACGGCCCCGTAGCGCCGGGCGAGGACCCCGATGTCGCCCTCCACCCGGGCACCGGGTCGGCGCAACCAGGTGTCGGCGTATCCCTCGAAGACGCCGCGCAGGCCGGCGGCCACGGTCGAGGCGGTGTGCTGGAACGAGGAGTCGGTGACCACCTCGGCCCAGATCTGGACGAGCAGGCCGAAATCGGTGAAGTGTTCTCCGAGGACCCCGACGAAGCGTTCGACGACTTCGCGCGGAGGCGGCAGGGTTCCGTCCTCGCGCGGGGCGGCCACGCGACCTGCGTGGAACGCGGTGACCTCGCGCACCGCCTCGCCGATCAGCTCCTCCTTGTTCTTGAAGTTGCCGTAGATGGCCCCCGCGGACAATCCGGACTCGGCGATGATCTCCGCCATGGAGGTCGCCTGGAATCCCTTGCGGGCGAAGCACCGCAACGCGGCCTGGCTGATTTCCAAGCGCCGTGCCTTGCGGTGTTCCTCGGTGACCTTCGGCATGTTCCCCTCGAAAAAGAATGATCGTTCTTGACAGCTGTGCGCCTGAACCCCACTATAGAGAACGTTCATTCCTTTTACTAGCGAGGTCCCCTCATGTCCGACACCAGCGTCCAGACGCCCCACACCAGGTGGCCACGCGTCTTCGTGCTCGCCTTCGCCGCCGCCGCCATCGTGGGGATCATCCTGCTGGCCTTCACCTGGCCGGGCCTGAACGCCTCGCCCAAGGACATTCCGGTGGCCATCACCGGCCCCGACGCCCAGGTCCAACAAGTCACGAAGGCACTAGGGGAGAACGCCGACGGGGTCTTCGAGGTCACCACGGTGGCCAGCCGCGACGAGGCCGTGAAGAGCATCCAGTCCCGCGACGCCTACGGCGCCATCATCCTAGGCGCGCAGCCCGAGGTCCTCGACGGCGGCGCCAACGGGGCGGCCATCACCCAGATCCTGAAGGGCGTCAGCCAGCAGCTCCAGGGCCAGCTCTCGAAGGCCGCGGGGGCGGCCCACCAGGCCGCGCCGCAGGTGGAGTTCACCGACATCGTGCCACTGGTCGAGGCCGACGCCAACGGTGCGGGCCTCGCCCTGGCCTCCTTCCCGCTGGCGATGGGCGGGATGCTCGGCGGCATCCTGGTCTCCCTGGTGGTCGTCGGCAACCGGCGCCGCCTCACCACCCTGCTGGTCTACGCCCTGCTGGGTGGAGTGGTCATCACCGTGTTCATGCAGGGAATGTACGGCGTCCTGCAGGGCAACGCGCTGCTCAACGTCCTGGCCGCGGGGCTGGCGCTGCTGGGGACCAGCTCGCTGATCGTGGGGCTCAATGCCCTGATCGGCACACCGGGCATCCCGGTCGGTGCCCTGCTGACCATGCTGGTCGCGAATCCGATCTCCGGTGCCAACGTCCCGTCGCAGTTCCTGCCCGGCCCTTCCGGTGTCATCGGCCAGTGGTTCGTCCCTGGTGCCTCGACCAGCCTGCTCAAAGACATCTCCTACTTCCCCGCAGCCAACTCCACCTTCTTCTGGCTGGTCCTGGCGGGCTGGGCGCTACTCGGCGTGGTCTTCACCCTCGCCGGCCACTTCCGCAACCAGGAGGTCGTCCACGTGGCGGGTTCCACGGAGGCCGACGCGGCCACCCCGGATGCGGGCAAGCACGCGAAGGACGTGGCCCCGGATGCCACGACGGCCACCGCGGCCACCGCCGTAGCCAGGTCGGCGGATGGGCCGGCGGATGCGCCGGCGCCGCACGAGCCGGAGTCGACGGGCAAGCACCTGGCCTGAGGGCTATCCGGCCGGCGGCCACCCCTCGGGCAGGGTGAGCCCGAGGTCCTGCGGCAGGTGTTCGGGGCAGAGGCAGAGCACCGTGAACATCGGCATCCCGTAGAGCGGGTAGTGGTCATGGGCGGCAATGAGCAGGTTGCCCCGCAGTGCCAGGGCCGGCAGCTCCGGGCCCATGTACCGGTTGTAGTGGCTGGGATAGACCCAGGAGCCCTCGAGTTCGAAGGCCGGCAGCGCGTAGGTATCCTGCCGGTTGTGGACCGTGGGATAGAAGGATCCGCCGACGAGCCAATGACTGGCCACTCCGGTGTCCAGCTCGTCATTGTGGATGGTCGGGAACAGGATCGCTTCCACGCGGGGGTCCTTTCGCCACTCGGACCGATGGCCGAAGACCACTGCGACAGGTCTTCGGCCACCGGCATCATCACCAATAACCAAGCACTACTTAGCCTAGCTTTACTTGGTTGTGTCGCACATACGTTACCTAATGTGGCGACGCCTGCCGGTGCTACTTCGCGGCGGTGGACGCACCGATCGCCCAGACGCGCGGCAACGCGGTCCCGTTCACCGACAGGTCCCCCACCAGGCGGGCCTTGAAGACGTACGGGTTGTGGTTCGATGCGGTGCGTGCGTTGCGCCAGTGCCGGTCCAGGTTCTTCGTCGTGGACGTCGCCGAGGCGGCCAGGGCATCGAAGGCGTGCGAAATCGCGTTGACCGACAACGGGGTCAGCGCCACCTGGGCTTCCGCCGAGGCGAGTTCGGCGGCGTCGTTCACCTGTTCCTCCTGCTCCAGCGTGATCTCCCCGGCCCGCAGCTGCAGCGCGGCATCGTGGGCGTCCTGCAAGGCGGCGGCGACCTTCCTCACGATGGCCTCGCCGGCAAATCCGGCGGCTGCCAGTTCGCCGATGACTTGAAGGATCTGCGGGTCCTCACGCCAGATCGGTGCCGCCGCGTGGCTGAAGGTGCGGGTGCGGGCGCGGACCTCGTCGGAGAACTCGCGCTGGGCCGCCCGGATGCTGCCGGCCTGCACGGTGAGCAGCACCGCCTGGTAGAAGGCCGTCTGGTACTTGAACCGGGTGTCGAAGTCGATCAAGTTCTCCTGGGGCACGACGGCGTCGCTGAAGGTGGAGGTCCCGGAGCCGGTGGTCTGCTGGCCGAAGCCATCCCAGTCGTCCCCGTGCGTGACCCCTGGCTGGTGGGCGTCGACCGCGGCGATGATGCGGGTGGAGGTGTCGGTGCGTTCGGCGTAGACGTCGATCCAGTCGGCGAAGATGCTGCCGGTGGAGTAGAACTTGGTCCCGTTCACCCGGAACTTGCCCGGCCCCAGGTCCGGGGCGGGGACGACCTTGGTCTGCACCTGCCCGACCTGGACGGCACCGGTTTCGGTCCACGAATTGCCGACCAGTTCCCCGCGCACGAAGCGATCCAGCCAGACATCCCGGCCCGGTCCGGGCTCGGCGAGGAGGCGGTCCTCGACGAAGGCGAAGTGGGCGCGCAGGGCCTGGGCGAGGTTCGAGTCGGCGGCGGCCAGCTCGGTCAGCAGGGCGAACAGCTGGGGAAGGGTGGCCCCCAGGCCGCCATCGGCCACGGGCACGCGCACCGCGCCGAACCCGGCGTCGGCCAGTTCGCGGATCTCCGCGGCGGGCAGTTCGTGGTCCTTCTCCCGCTGCGAGGCACCCGCTGCGATGCGCACGAAGAGGGGACGGAAGCGGGCGGCCAGCTCCGGGTAGGAAGCGGTGAGGGGTTCGGCAATCTGCTGGGTCATGGTTGCTCCTGGCGTTGGGTGGTGGCTTCTGCTGCCGAAACTAGTCCTGATGGCCGGGTGCCGGGGCCCCGTGACGGCGGATGACGGTTGGTGACAGCAGATGACGAGACCCTGGCCCGGAATCGGCGTGCACCGCCGTCGTTCGGTGGCTTTTCACTGTCATATCCCGACCATGTCCCGACATCTTCCGACGCGGGACGCCACTGTCGGTCATCTGCTGTTGCGCGGCGGCCGCACTTCCTACCGTGGGATGCACCGCAGACGACCGGGCGCCAGCCGCCCCGACGAAGGGACCACCCATGACCACCACGCTCACCGAGGCCCTGGCCACCTCGCCCTGGAGGGGCCAACCGACCCCGGGCACCGCCGCCGCCTGGATTGCCCGCGCCGAGGAGGTGGCCGCGATCCTGGCGCTCGATGCGCTCGAGCGCGACCGGGCCGGGGCCAAGCCGGAGGCCGAGGTCCAGCTGCTCAAGGACTCGGGCCTCACCCTGCTGGTGGCGCCGGCGGAACACGGTGGTGGCGGGCAGCCGTGGACGACGGCGTTGCGCGCCATCCGCGCGGTGTCCGCCGGGGACGCATCGATCGGGCAGCTGCTGGGCTACCACCTGCTCTGGGCCTGGGCCGTGCGCCTGGTCGGGACCGAGGCGCAGATCGCCGCCGTCGAGGAGCTCTACGCCACGGCGAACCTGTTCTTCGGCGGGGCGGTGAACCCGCGCGACAACGACCTGGCCATCGAGGACCGGGGCGAGACGCTGCTGTTCAACGGCCGCAAGTCCTTCAGCACCGGGGCACGCGTGGCCGACCTGGTGGTCCTGGAAGGGGCCCTGCCGACCGGGGAGCACGTGTTCGCGATCGTGCCGACGGCGCAGGAGGGCATCGTATTCGCCGGGGACTGGGACAACCTGGGCCAGCGGCTCTCCGAATCCGGGGGCGTGGAGATCACCGACGTCCAGATCGGCTGGGCCGAGGCAGCGGGGTTCGTGGACAAGGAGTTCCAGCCGCTGGTCTACAACACGTTGAACGTGCCGCTGATCCAGCAGATCTTCACCGCCATCTACCTGGGCATCGCCGAGGGGGCGCTGGCCACCGCCGGGGCCTACACGCGGGAGCGCACACGCGCCTGGCCCTACACGACTGACCCGAAGGAATCGGCCACCGAGGACCCCTACATCCTGGCCGCGTACGGGGAACTGCGTTCGCGCCTGTGGGCCGGGCAGGCGCTGGCGGAGGCGGTGGATGCCGAGCTTTCCGCCCTGCTGCACGCCCCGCGCGAGGACGTGGACGCCGGGGCGCGCGGCCGGGTGGCGGTGCGGATCGCCGCCGCCAAGCAGGTCGCCAACGACGTGGCACTGGAGACGACCAACCGCATCTTCGAACTCACCGGGGCGCGCGCCACCTCCAACACGGTGGGCCTGGACCTGTACTGGCGGAACATCCGCACGCATTCGCTGCACGATCCGGTGGCGCACAAGCGCCGGGAGGTCGGCGAGTACGAGCTCATCGGCCGGCTGCCCGAGCCGTCCTGGTACACCTGAGCCAACGGGCGATGGGGCCGGCCGGCGGCGGTGATGGCCGTCAGGCGGTGTTGCGCGGCATGAACATGATGACCGCGACGCCGGCCAGGCAGATCATCGCCCCGGCCACGTCCCAGCGGTCGGGCCGGAAGCCGTCGACGGCCATCCCCCAGGCCAGCGACCCGGCGACGAACACCCCGCCGTAGGCCGCCAGGATGCGCCCGAAGCTGGCCTCGGGTTGCAGGGTGGCGACGAACCCGTAGGCACCCAGCGCCATGACACCCAGTCCGGCCAGCCACCAGGCCTTGTCTTCGCGCACCGTCTGCCAGATCAGCCAGGCACCACCGATCTCGGCGACGGCCGCGAGGGCGAAGAGGACGACCGATTTGGTGATGTTCATGGTCCCAGTCTTCTCCATCGGCCCGCCGGCACCTACCGCACACCGTGCCGTCAGCGGCAGACTGGTGGCAGGGACATCGAAAGGACCATGATGACCATCCTCGTCACCGGGGCCGCCGGGCAGCTCGGCGCCCCGACGCTCGCCGCACTACGGGCCGCCGGCAAAGAGGCCGCCGGCACCTCCAGTTCCGGACGCCGGGGACTGCGCGCCGCCGATCTGTTCACCGGACAGGGGGTGGACGAGGCGTTGCGCGGGGTCGACACGATCGTGCACTGCGCCCAGACCGGCGGGCAGAAGGACCTGCGCCTGGTCCGCAACCTCACAGCGGCCGCCCAACGCGCCGGGGTGGGGCATCTGGTGCTGATTTCGATCGTCGGCCTCGAGGACATCCCGATGCCCTACTACAACCAGCGGCTGGACATCGAGAAAATCGCCACGGCCTCCGGGGTGCCGGTGACCATCCAGCGTGCCACGCAATTCCATACGCTTCTCGACCAGCTCTTCTCCGCCCAGCGCCGCCTGCCGGTGGTGTTCGCCCCGGCGGCCAGGTTCCAGAGCATCGCGGTCCCCGAGGTGGCACAACGCCTGGCCGACCTGGCCGCCGGCGATCCCCGGGGACGGGTCGATGACATCGGCGGTCCCGAGCGGCTCGACGTCGGTGAAATGTACCGGCAGTGGCGGGCCGCGGGTGGCGGACACCGCCCGTCGGTCCGGATCCGCCTGCCGTTCCTGCGGGCCTTCAAGGGGCTCGACGCCGGTGCCAACCTGGTGCCCGGGAAGCCCTTCGGACGCCAGACGTTCGGCGGGTACCTGCAGGGCCGGGTGTCCCGGTGACCGGCTACCAGCACGTGGCGGCGCTGGGCAGTTCCTTCGCCGCGGGCCCCGGGATCGACCCCGTCGTCGACGCCGCGGCCCGGCGATCGGGCAACAACTACGCGCACCTGCTGGCGCGGGACCTCGGGACACGTCTCACCGACCTGAGCGTTTCCGGGGCCACGACGGCCACCATCCTGGAACGTGCGCAACGGGTGGGCCTGCGTTCCTTCCCGCCGCAGGTGACCCTGTTGCCCTCCGACGCCGACCTCATCACCGTCACCGCCGGCGGCAACGACCTGCACTACGTGGGTTCGCTGCTCAAATGTGCACTCGCCGGATCGTGGCGCGGCAAGCGCTGGATCGGCCCGCTCGCCCGCAGGTTTCCCGCACCCCGGGTCCCCGACCCCACCGACGCCGACGTGCGACGGGCCGCCGACGGGCTGGCCCGGATCGTCGAGGCGGCCCGGCACCGGGCGCCGCAAGCGCGGGTGGTCCTGGTGGACTACCTGACCCTGCTGGGCCGGGACACCGAACCGGAACGGGATGTCCCCTTCGATCGAACCACCGTGGAGCGGATCAGGGCCATCGGCGCGGACGTGGCATGCGCCTTCCAGACTGCCGCGTCATCCACGGGTGCCGAGCTGGTGCTGGCGTCGGAACTCAGCGCCGCCCACGGTGTGGGGGCTGCGGATCCGTGGGTGAACTCCCTGGTTCCGCGGCCGGCCGCGCTGGCCTCCTCGTTCCACCCCAATGCGACGGGCATGCGTGCCGTCGCCGACGCAGTCCTCGCGGCCCTCGACTCCTGAGGCCCGCCGGGCGCGCGCCAGTCGTGCAGGATGCCAGTCGTGCAGGACGTCAGTCGTGCAGGATGAGCTGGAACATCTCATGGTCCCGCCACTGGCCGGCGATGCGGATATAGCGCGGGGCGCATCCGATCCGCTCGAAGCCGAGCTTGCCCAGGACGCGTTGGGATCCGAGGTTTTCCGGCAGCGTCTGGGCCTCGATCCGGTGCAGGCCCAGTACGGCGCGGGCCACCTCGATCACGGCGCGCAGCGCGCTGGTCATGATGCCCCGGCCCTGGTACCGCCCGTCGATCCAGTAGCCCACCGCGGCGCTTTCGAACGCCCCATGGGTGATCCCCGACAGCGTGACCTGCCCGATCACCACCTCCGCGTCGAACAAGGCCAACGGCAGCGACCGCCCCTCCTCCCGGTCACGCACCTGTTGGCGCAGCAGTGCCCGTTGGCCGACCTCGGTGTAGAACGATTCGTCACGCAGTGGCTCCCAGGGTTGCAGATGGGAGCGATTGCGCCGGTGGGCGGCGGCCAGCGCCGGGGCGTCCTGCGTCGCGGTCGGACGCAGGACAAGCCCTTCGGCAAGCTGGATGGCAGGGATCACCTGACCGATGCTACCGGGCGGGCGACCGCACTACCCGACGTCGATGCTCACCACCGCGGGCCGGTGGCGGGCGCACTGCGGATCCGCCCCGGCGTCCGCTGCGGTTTCGGCGCCCGCGGGCCGGGCGACCCGGGAGACGCAGACGCACATCTGCGAGGAGGCATCCTGTTGCCGTTGGCTGTAGAAGACGTCGCGGTGGTCCACTGTGCCGTCCAGGTCCAGGATCTTGACCTGGCATAGGCCGCACTCGCCCTTGCGGCAGTCGAACATCATCTCCACGCCGGCCTCCTCGAGTGCCTCGAGCATGGAGCTTCCGGCTCCGACCGTTGCTTCGACGCCGAGGCGGGGAATCCGCACGGTGAACTCTTCCGGGTCGTACCAGCCGGAGTTGCCGAAGGTCTCGTAGCGCAGGTTGGGGGCGTCGAATCCCGCATCGTTCCAGCCGCGGCGGACGGCGTCCATGAGACGGATGGGCCCGCACATGTACAGTTCGGTGCCAGCATCCAGCGAGGCGATGAGCTCCGGTACCTTCAAGGCCGTCCCCTCGGCGTCGACGTGGACGGATATCCGGTCGCCGTGTTCGGCTTCGAGATCGGACAGGTAGGCCATCGCGTCCCGGCGGCGTCCGGCGTAGACCAGGCGGTAGTCGGCCTTGATGGACTTCAGCACCCGGGCCATGTGGGCGATCGCCGTGATCCCGATCCCCCCGGCGAGCAGGACATAGCGCGGCGCCCCGACCCGCAGCGGGAAGTTCTGCAGCGGCTGGGTGATGCGCAACGCAGTACCCGCCTGCAGGGTGTGCAGGTGGATCGAGCCGCCGCGCGACGCCGGGGCGCGGAAGACGCTGATGGCCAGGCGTCGTCCGCCGTCGAGGGACTCGACGATGGAGTACGAGCGGGTCGCCGGTTCCCCCTGGATCGGCACTGTGAGGTCCAGATGGGAGCCGGGTTCGGCGTTGACCGGGAGCTCGGGTTCGATGACGATGCGGCGGATGCCCTCGGCGACGTCGTGGGCTTCGATGACGACGGCGTCCTGCCACACAGCCGTGCTGTTCACTGCCATGGTGTTCCCCGTCCTACTGGTGCGCGATGGCCGCAGGGCGGCCTTCGGCGTCGAGCATCTTTTCCAGGATCCTGCGGACCCACATGCCCCCGGCGTCGATGTTCAGGCTGTAGAACTGGTGGTCCGGGTTGGCGTCGATGGCCTCCTGCTGGGCCTTGAGCATGGTCTCGTCCTCACCGAAGACTCCGTGGACGCCGTCGCGCAGCTGGGTGGTGATCAGCTGGCTGTCCAGCCGGTAGTTGCGCATGAACGCCCAGAAGTAGTGCGAGGTCCGATCGGTTTCCGGGGTGATGGTGTTCATGACGTAGCCGTTGACGCCCTGGCTGCGGTCCCCCTCGTGGGCTCCGGTGCCGGCCTTGGCCACGCCGACGTCGATCCGGATGGTCCCGGGTGCCTCGAAGTGGATGATCTGCCAGCGGTCGACCTTGCCGGTGAAGCCGGGGAACTTGTCCCGCATGTTCTTCAGCCAGAAGGGCGGGGCGTCGATGTCGAACATCCAGCGTGAGACGGTGACCTTGTTGCCGTCGTGGGTGGTCTCGAATTCGGAATCGCTGAGCTCCTCCTGGCCGATCGAGGAGGCGTGGACGAACTCCTCGTGGGTGAGGTCCATCAAGTTGTCGAGGATGAGCTGGTAGTTGCAGGCTGCATGGATGGTTTCGCCGTCGCCGGCCCACTCCTCGGAGTCCATCTGCGACATGTCGGGCACCAGCTCCGGGTCGGCCTGGGTCGGATCGCCCAACCAGACCCAGACGTAGCGGTAGCGCTCGATGACCGGGTAGGACGGGACGGTGGCGCTGGGGTTGATGGTCTCCTGCGCGGGCATGGAGATGCAGCGGCCCGCTGAGTTGTAGACGATGCCGTGGTACGGGCACTGGATGCCGTCGGCACCGATGGTCTTGCCCATCGACAGGGGGGCCAACCGGTGCCAGCAGGCGTCGGCGAGCGCGGCGGCGCGTCCGTCCTCGGTGCGGAAGAGCGCCAGCGGCTGGTTGGCGATGCGCCGGGCCATGGGCTTGCGCGTGACCTCGTGGTCCCAGGCCGCGACGTACCAGGAGTTGAGCGGGTGGTTGAAGACCTTGGCGGTGGTCGAGCCGGCGGATTCGGCGGGTGTTCCCCCGGGAGCGGTGCGCGGTGCGGCGACGGCGGTCATGGCGTGGTCCCTTCATGAGTCCCCCGGGACGGCGAGCGCATCCGGACGACTATCTATGTTGATAGTGGGTGTGGCGTGAACCACAGACTAACTATGAACATAGATAGTTGGCAAGACCCCAGCAAGATCGCGCGCAGACACACCACGCACCCAGGGGAAAGTGGCCCGGGACGCTCAGGCGCGGGCCGTGCGGATCCGCCGGGCCAATCGCCCGAGCGCTGAGGCGACGGCCTGCGGGCGCTCCAGCGGCGGCGTGTGCCCGCAGTCGGCGAGCACCTCAAGGTGGGCGTCGGGAAAGACGTGCGCCCAGGCCTTGGCGTCTCCGATGGTGCGCTTGGCATCGAGCGCACCATGGAGCACCTCCACCGGCAGCCCGGTGCGCGGTGGCGTGTCCAGCAGGTCGATGGCGGCCTGGTCGGCGAGGATGGCGGCGGCCTGCGCCCCACCGATGCGCCGGCCGTAGTCGACCATCGCGTCGATCCACTCCCCCGGACTGCCGCCCGGAACGTTCGCGCGCGCAAATTCCTCCCACATGGCATCATCCGTGGGCCCGGTCAGCCGCTCGAGCATCCCCGCCACGGCACCATGGCCCACCATGTTGGGTCCCGAGTTGATGAGCACCAGCCCGGCGACGAGGTCGGGTCGGCGCAGTGCCGCCAGCGCCGCAATGGCGCCTCCGGTCGAGTGCCCGACCAGCACCGCAGGGCCGCGCTCCGCTGCACGCCCGAGGACGTGCCGGACCACGGCGTCCATGCCACAGGGGCGGACCTCGGCCATCCAGTCCACCGTCGCGCCGGACGCCCCCGTCGGCACGGCCACGCCATCGAAGCACGACGGCGGCATGAGGGTGCCGGGGATGAAGAAGACGTCGGGTCCTGCCATGACCAGCCCCTCCACGTTTGCATGCTGATGCCCCACGGTACATCCGGTCGCACGCGGACCCACCGCCCATGGTTTCATCCACGGCACCTCGAAGCTCCTGCTGGGCCACGTACGATACGAGCATGGACAGGGCTCCGTGGACCAACAGACAACTACGCTCCTTGGGGCATGCGATCCGCGACGGACATGATGCGGCTGCACACGATCCCACCTATGACGAGGTGGTGACCTATTTCAATGGGCTCGCCCTCGATGCACAATATGCGCTGGACTCACTGGACTGGGAGCCACTGCTTCATGGTCGAATCCCGGAAATCACCTCGCGTCCCAAGACCATCGATACGCTCCGACAAAAATTGCACCGGGATCGAAACACTCCCCTGCAAAATGTCCAGGACATTGCAGGTGTCCGCTTCGAAGCCGAAATGTCGCTTGATGAACAGGACGGCGTTGCCCTTGCTATCGCAGGCTTGTTCAGCCAAGAACCAGCTAGTGCCATCCATGACATTCGATCAACGCCCCATAGTGGGTACCGAGCTGTGCATATCTGGTTGAAATTGCCGTCCAGGGTTGAGGTTCAAGTACGTACCCACCTCCAGGGCATGTGGGCGAATATGTACGAATCCGCGGCCGATACGCTGGGACGGGAAATCAGATACGCCAACGTCCCATCCGATCCCCGGCAGAGGGAACTGGTCGCGCAGCTCCAGGAGCTTTCGGGCAGCATTGCTGACATCGAAAACGAACGCAACATACTGGATCAGCGTGACCGTGAGCTCGCATAACACGTGGGCCCCAGACCGCCCGAAAGTGACCTGGAAAATGCCAGTGTGCTGGAAGTGGCGAGGGCACGGGAGTCCGTGCAGAAGCGTGAACGCCCACTCATGCAACTCTGCAGTACGCTTCGATCAGCATTCGAATCCATGCCTCGGCGGGAAGGGAACACTTGATGTCCGGCTACCTCATTGAGTACAACCGCAGCACCCGGGACCGTCTCGTCACCGCGTTCGAAGGCAAGGACGGCCCCCAGCGGGCCCTGGCCGAACGGCTACGGCGGGAACGCGAACGCACGGACGGCGAGTGGGAAATCGTTTCGTTGAACAGCAATTCCGTGGAAACGATCATGAAGACGCATTCCCGCTACTTCTCCGGGCACCGCCTGACCAACTCCGTCGCCTAGCATCGGCAGCCACCAGGCCTCGAAACGTCACACGGTGCGCCTCAGCGGGCACAAGAACCACCGCGGCGATAGCATCGACACCATGCCCGTGAGCCGAACGACCCCAGCTCAGGGCCAACCCACCCCGTTTCCACCGCTGCTGCTGATCGCCCTGGGCCTGCTGACGATGGCCGGGCCCGTCGCGACCGACCTGTACCTGCCGGCCTTCCCGGCGATGGCCCGCGAGTTCGACGTCGGCGCCTCAACCATCCAGCTGACCCTGACCGGGTTCCTGCTGGGCATGGGCGCCGGCCAGTTGTTCTTCGGCCCGCTCTCGGACCGGTACGGGAGGATCCGACCACTGCTGATCGGCTCATCGGTCTTCGTCCTCTCCTCCGTGGCGGTCGCACTGGCGCCGACCATCGAACTGCTGATCGGCGCCAGGTTTCTGCAGGGACTCAGTGCGGCAGCCGGCGTCGTACTGGCCCGCGCCGTGGTTTCCGACCGTGCAGTGGGCGGGCAGGCGGCGCGGCTGTTTTCCATCATGATGACCATTTCCGGGGTGGCCCCGGCCCTGGCGCCCAACGTCGGCAGCCTGGTCTTCACCGCCGGCGGCTGGCGGGCGATCCTGTGGACGATCACCCTCATGGCGGCACTCATGCTGCTCGGCGCCCTGTGGCAGGTCCGCGAGTCGCTTCCCGTGGAGCGCCGGCGCACCGGGCACCTGTTCGGCGGGTTGGGCGAGGCCATCGGGCACCGGCGGTTCGTGGGCTACATCGTGCTCTTCGGCGCCTCCTTCGGGATGCTCATGGGCTACATTTCGGCCTCCCCGTTCATCTACCAGGGGGTCCTGGGGTTCACCCCCACCGTGTTCGCGCTGCTCTTCGGGGCCAACGCCCTGGGGATGATGGCGTGCGGGCTCATCTCCGCCCGCATCGCCACGCACATCCCGTTGCGCCGCACGGTCACCGCAGCGGTCAGCGTACTGATCTGCACCGGCGCCGCCTTCACGCTCTGCGCGGTCTCCGGGGCACCCGGGTGGACGCTGGTGGCGCTGGTCTTTGCGACCACCTGTTCCATCGGGTTCGTCATGGGCAACACCACCTCGCTGGCGCTGGCTGAGGTCAGGCACGTTTCCGGCAGCGGTTCGGCCTGGCTGGGCGGTGCGCAGTTCACCCTGGGCGCCATCGTCTCCCCGCTCGGCGGCCTGGGCGGCGGACACAGCGCCCTCCCGCTCGGACTGGTGCTGCTGGGCTGCTCGCTGCTGGCCGCCGGGGCCCTGTTCGCCACCCGCGACCGCTTCCACCCCACCGCGGCGGCGGGAGCCCGGGCATGATGCGGACCACCGGGCGTTCGGCGCTGCCGTGGGTGATCGCCGGGATCGTCATGGTGGCGTTGAGCCTGCGAGCGCCGATCATCGCCCCCACCGCGGTGATCGCGCAGATCCGCGAGGGCACCGGACTCTCCGCCGCCGGCGCCGGCCTGCTGACCGGGCTGCCGGTGCTGCTCTTCGCCATCGCCACCCCGCTGGCCACCCGCACCATCCGCAAATACGGCCCCGAGACCACCGTCGCCCTCTGCCTGGCCGGGGTGCTGGCCGGCACGCTGACCCGCTCCGCCGGCCCCGCCGTGGTGGTGCTGGCCGGCACGGCACTGATAGGTGCCGCCATGACGCTGGGCAACATCGCGGTCCCCGTGCTCATCCGCCGCGACGTGCCGTGGAACAAGGTCTCCGCGGTCACCGGCGCCTACTCGGCGACCATGAACGTCGGCTCCATGGCCGTGCTGCTGGGCACCGCCCCGCTGTCCGGGTTCGCCGGCTGGCGGTGGGCGATCGCCGCGTGGTCGATCATCACCGCGATCGGGTTGGGCTATTGGCTGGTACGACGCCGGAGCGCACCCGCCGCGGTCGCCCCACCCGCCGCGGCGGCGGCCTCCCCGGCGTCCCCGGCCGCGTCCGCGCCACATGCCCCCGAGCGGACCGCGGCCCAAAAGGCCCACACCCGGCGGATCGTCGCACTGCTGGTCCTGGCCTTTTGCGGCCAGTCCGCCGCCTACTACGCCACCACCGCCTGGCTGCCGCTGATGCTGACCGAGACCCGCGGGTTGGCCCCGGCGGCCTCCGGTGCCTCGGCGTCCCTGTTCCAGGTGGCGGCCATCATCGGGGCATTCGGGGTGCCGTTGGTGGCCGCGCGGTCCCGGCTCTGGGTCGCCGGGGCCATCCTGTCCGGGTTCTGGATCATCCTGCCGGTGGGCCTGTTGGCCGCACCGCAGGCGTTTGTGCTGTGGTCCATCATCGGCGGCGTCGCCCAGGGCGGCGGCTTCACCGCGATCTTCTCCGTCATCCCGCGGATTTCCCGCACCGATGGTGAGGCGGCGTTCGCCTCGGCCCGTATCCAGGGAGGGGGCTACCTGGCGGCCACCGCGGCTCCCCCGGTGGCCGGCTGGCTGAACACGCTCACCGGCGGGTGGACCGCACCCCTGCTGCTGGTCCTGGCCTCGACGTTGGCGTTCACCGTGGGCACCCTGATCGCCACCCGGCTTTCCGACCGGGCCTGAGTCCCGCGGACTCCGGTTACGCCTTTTTGCCCGCCAGCACCCGCTGGGCCGCGATGCCCCGGGCACCCGTGCACCGGGTGGTGTAGGCGCCGCCGTAGCCCACGTCGGCACCCATCCGGTAGGACATGCAGTCGGCGAGCATCTCCACCCCGTTGCCCTTGCCGTAGATCTTGTCCAGCTTCTTCTCCCCGGCATCGATCGAGTCCCCGTAGACCTTGAACGTGCGGATGTGCGCGCATTCGTGCAGGGCGATGTATTGCATGGTCTTGCCCGGGCGCAACGTGCGGGCGAGCTCGATCTGCAGGTCGGGGTAGGTGGAGAAGCTGGTGTCCTCGCGCGGGTCGGGCGAGAGGGTGATGACCTGGCGCGGGCAGTAGGACTTCATGTAGGTGTAGGCCGTGCGCACCGCACCGCGGTAGTCGCGCGGGTTCATGTGGCGCACCGTGGTGACGCGCGAGGTGACCGGGCGTTCCGCCGTCGTCCCGGAGACCTGGTAGCGGTACTTGCGGGTCACCGTGGCGGTGGTCGAAGGGGTGGTGAACTTCGCAAGGCCGTAGCCGGGGGAACTGGTGGTGCGGCGGGCGATGGTGGTCCATTTCCTGCCGCGCAGCACCTGCAGGGAGACGGTGCGGCGGCTGAACTGCCCGAAGACGACGACGGTATCCGACGTGCGCTCGCCGGCGGCAATCCGGCCGCCGATGCGGGTGAAGATGCGGTTGTCATCGGCGTTGGTCCAGGCTTCGGTGGCCACCCGGCGGTAGGTGGAGGCCCGGGTGGCCGTGGTGGCGACCCGCTTGCCCTGGCGGAGGAGGACGGCGCGGAAGCTGGCCGCGCCCTCGCGCTGGAACCGGTAGCCGGCCCGGGTGCTGGTGGCCGGGCGGGCCAGCGTGCGGGTGGAGACGGTGGCCCATTTCTTCGCCGACCTGCGTTGGAGCACCACGCGGTCCCCGGCCTGCAGGGTGCCGTGGACGGTGAAGTACTTGGTGATCTGGTGCCGCGGTGAGGCCGAGGCCAGCGAAAGGGCGGGTGCGCGTGCCGGGACCGAGCTGCCGATCGGCAGAACGGTGGGGGCGATGGCGACGGCGGGGCCGGTGCCCAGCGCCAGGACCAGACTCGCCGAGAGCACGGCCAGCAGGGCGACGACAACCGGTGACCTGCGCATGGCGGCCCCTTCCCCCTCGGAGCCTTGGCTCCCCCAAAATGCACGACGCGCGGTCCCTCGCGGCGACCACCTGTGAGCATCCTATGACAGCTGGCGCGGTTCCCGCGGAACGGGGTTCATAACGTTTCGGCACCGCCACGTTCGGGGCCACCGATGGCTCTGTTGTGCTCCATGGCCACCCCGATCCACCAGCCCAACATCTCGTCGTCCGCGGCCCAACCCGCGGAGACCTCGATCCACCCGGGCCCCATGGTTCGTCCTGTCCCCATGGTCGCCGGACGTGCCCCGGAGCGTCCCAGAAGTTCCCCGTACCGCTCGGCATCGGCGTGCACCAGCAGACCACCATGCTTCTGCGCACTGACGACCATCCGGTCATTCACCATGAACGCCCGGCCACCGAACATCGAAACCTCCCGCACGGCGGGTTCGCCGGAAAGAAGAGTGCGGAGTCGTTCGATGAGGTCGGCCTGCTCCGGGGAGATCGCGCGCACCGCCTCAGTCCTGTGGGGGCGGTCCGTAGGAGAGCCGGTCGAAAATCAAGACGCTCTCGGCGATCTTCCCGTTCTTGACCGTGAAGTACTCCGCGGCCGGAGTCGTGCTGGTGGCCGCGGTCTGCGGGTAGTAGAACAAGGCAACGTGCGCCGCGTCGGCGAATTCGGCGATGTCTCCGATGCCGGTGAGCCGGGGCGCGAATCCGCCAATGAATTCCCGGTAGGCCTCGATCCCGTGGAGGTCGGCTCCCGGTGCCCGGCACACCACATCGTCGGCCACGTACGCCATGGCGGTCTCGATGTCCCCGCTCGTCCAGGCCTGGTGGTACTGCTTCACGACGTCGTAGGCAGGGCCTTGCAGCATGCGGTTCTCCGTGTGCTCGGGTATCGGTTCCGGCGGATCGTCGGCTGGTCCGCGGATGGGTCAAGTCTTGTGCCGGCGTCGGATCGTGTCAACGGATCTCCTGTCCCGGCGAAGCTGCCAGTGCGTCATGAGGCGGAATTCCTGCACCGAATCCGAGAGGGTGGGGCAGGAGCAGCTCCCATGGGTTGCCGGGCATGGCCATCGGAGGCGCTGGCTACTGAGGCATCGTCCATTCCGCCGGACGGTAGAGCTACGTGCCTTTAGCGGCTCTTGAGCGCCAGCGAGGCGCCGAATCCGATGAGGGCCGTGCCGGTCACGCGGTCGGTCCAGCGGATGAATCCGGGGCGTTGGAACGTGCCGCGGACCAGGTGGGTGCCGTTGATGATCACGGAGAACCAGGCCAGTCCCAGCAGATTGTGCACGCCGGCGAGCGCGACGCCCATGAGCAGCGTGGAGGTGCCGTCGGGGATGAATTGGGGGATCATCGCAATGTAGAAGACCCCGACCTTGGGGTTGAGCAGGTTGGTTCCGGCACCCTTGGCCCACGAGAGCAGCAAGCCGCCGCGACCTGCGGAAACCTGCTGGCCGGCGACCACGGTGGCGGGCTTGCTGCTGAAGGAACGCCACAGCATGGTGGCACCCAGCCAGGCCATGTAGAGGGCCCCGGCGAGCTTGAGCACGGTGAACGCGGTCTCTGACGCGGCCAGCAGTGCGGAGGCACCGACCGCGGCGGCGATGCCCCAGGCCATGGCTCCCGCGTTGATGCCCAAGGCAGTCGCATACCCGTGCAGGCGGCCTTGGCTGATGGAGGAGCGCAACACCAGCACGGTGTCGAGCCCCGGGATGATCGTCAGCAGGGCGGCGACGACGGCGAAGGAGAGCAGGGCCTGGTCGATGGTCATGGACGCCAGCCTAGGTGCGTGGGTCGGTAGTCGTTTGATGCCGGCCAGCGTTTCATCAGAATATCCATTGGGTATCGAAGCGGAC